>NZ_BMCM01000002.1 GCF_014635185.1 Microbacterium murale | reverse complement strand
AACCAAGGCGTCGGCGTGACGATGCTCACCGGAGACAACGCCCGCACCGCTCGTGCACTGGCCGCGCAGGCCGGGATCAGCAACGTGCGCGCGGAACTGCGTCCCGAGGATAAGGCAACCGCGATCGGCGAGCTGTCAAAGGCGGGGCCGGTCGCGATGATCGGCGACGGAATCAACGACGCACCGGCCCTCGCTGGCGCAGACATCGGTATCGCGATGGGCGCCACCGGCTCCGACACGGCAATCGAATCCGCCGACGTGGCCTTCACCGGCCATGATCTGCGCCTCATCCCGCGAGCGTTCGATCACGCCCGCCGCGGTCGACGGATCATCAACCAGAACATCATCCTGTCGCTGCTGATCATCACTGCACTGCTCCCGCTCGCGCTCTTCGGCGTCCTGGGGCTCGCGGCCGTCGTCCTGGTCCACGAGGTCGCGGAGGTCATCGTGATCCTCAACGGTCTGCGCGCCGCACGCACCCGCACGCCACGACTGGAAAGCTGATGCTCGCAACTATCGGTTCAGCGATCGGCCTGTTCGCGGCAACCAACATCGACGACATTGTCGTGCTCACCGTGCTGTTCCTGGCTTCCAGTCGAGGGAAGCCCCGGCCGTGGCAGATCGTCGCGGGCCAGTATCTCGGGTTCATCACCCTCGTCGTGATCAGCGTGATCGCCGCTCTCGGTCTCACCATCGTTCCGGACGAATGGGTCGGTTTCCTGGGTCTGATCCCGCTCGGCATCGGCATCTGGACGCTCATTCGCGGCCTGCGCCGTAACAGCGATGACGATGATGACGACTCCAAGATCACCGCGGTCGGACTATGGGGCGTCGCAGGGATCACGATCGCCAACGGGGCCGACAACATCTCCCTCTACACGCCGATCTTCCGCACCAGCGCCCCCAGCGACGTCGCGATCATGATCGTCGTATTCCTGATCCTCGTCGCGGTCTGGTGCGCGGCCGGCCGGCTGATCGGCACCAACAAGGCTGTTACCGAGGGGCTGGAGCGCGTCGAGCACTGGCTCGTACCGGCCGTGTTCATCGGCCTGGGCCTGTTCATCCTGATCGAATCTGGGGTCATCGTCCGTCTGATCGAGGTGCTCGCATGACCTCCTCCCAGTCAGAGGCTCATCCGCCCGCTGCGCGCAAGCTGTCGTCGACCCGGCGGCGGCAGCTCACTGGTGGAGCGCTCTTGATCGCCGTGGTCGTCGTGCTGATCGATCAGGGAACCAAGGTGTGGGCCGAAGCGACCCTCACCGACCGTGAGCGCATCCCGCTGATCGGTGACCTGCTGGGTTTGCAGCTCGCCTATAACCCCGGAGCGGCATTCTCCTTCGGGGAAGGCTTCACCTGGGTGTTCGCGCTGCTCGCTGTCGCCGCCACGGTCACAGCGATCGTGTTCGCGTTCCGAGTGCAACGCGTGAGATGGGCGATCGTCATCGGCGCGCTCGGCGGCGCTTCCGCCTCACACGCAGGCGACCGCCTTTTCCGGGACCCCGGATTCGCCCGTGGTCACGTCGTGGACTTCCTCGCCTACGGAAACTGGTTCATCGGCAACATCGCCGACATCGTAATCTTCGCCGCAGCGATCACCGGAGCAGTTTTCATGATCCGCGCCGGGGATGAGAGCACCGAGTGAGATCCGTTGTGCGGTGGTGGACACCCATCAACTCGCCCTCTACATCGGCGCGATCGCCGTGGGCAGCCGTTGAGTGAGTTCACGCTTAGGCAGGCGGGCGGTCGCGATGTAGGCGCAGAGCCACCCACCAGCCGCATCGTCGACAGATGAAAGCGCGATCGTCTCCGAGTGCGTGCAGCTTCTTGCGTGGCAGATGTCGCCCGCAGCACGTGCACGCAACGTCCTCGTCAGTCGCCATGAGCGGAGAGCGCCTCTCGAATCTGTTCAACCGTTGGCATCCCGGCCAGCCCAGCAGGGGTGCTGTAAATACGGCAGGCGAGGTCATTGCTTCGCCCCGACCCCGGAAAGAGATCGTTGCCATCCAGGGTGATCGTGGGGGAGCCCGCGAACGAGACTGCGCCCGCGTCCTCCTCCGTCCGGATGAGTCGGTAGTGAACCTCCGATTCGTCGTGGCCTGTTTCTCGTAGCGCCTCAGAAACACGACGGCCAGCCTCAACCCAGCTGGGGCAACCGGCGATATAAAGCAGCTCAATCTCCACGACTCAATCATCCTCGACTTCGCTGTTGATGTCGTGCCCGGGCTACCACCGAAAACGATCGTTTACGGCGGGGGACTCAGCCGTCAGCTGCGGGAGCCGATGGAACTGGAATCGGGATAGAAAACGTCGGCGGTAGAAGAACCATGGCCGGGTTCACCTCGTGGCTTGGATCGCTCATGGCGCTTTATCCACAACCGTCGTCTCGATGGCGGTCAGTGACATCTCCTGGTTGGGTCCCCATCCGAAGATGGTCGCGCCGCTCATGGTTCGCTCCCCAATAACGAGTCCGGTGTCGGGATCGATGATGATTTCCTGCCGTTCTCCCGACCTGAGCATCTCGTTTCGGCCGATCGCGACCCCGGACACGCCGTCGAGGTTTGCGACGTTGTCTGTGGCCGTTACTCCGGGGATTCGAGACAATGCGTCGAGGAGTGCTGCACGCTGCGGCGCCGGCACAAGACCGGACCGCAGGATGTCAGTGATGCGGACGAAGTTGTCTTCGTCGCGCGATGCCGATCCGCCGGTGTACTGGCCGTCGATCCATTCGTACGCGGCGGCCCCGTCGAGCGGAATATCGGCATAGTCGACGTACACCCAAGATGACTCCGGTCCATAGAATCGCCCGTCTACCGCGCGGGTTGTTTCGATCGACTCGCCCGTGAGCGGACTCGACATTTTGCCCCAGTCTCGATAGAGCACCCATTCGGCTTCCGGGTCGGCGGGCATGTACACGTCCAGAATCTGCTCGTTCGGCTCAACTCCGGTCTCGTCAACCACGCCCCAGCGAGCGTGCGTACGCGAGCGGAGGTACTGATCCGAGCCAGCCACCAAGTCGGCATACTGGATGGTCTCAGCAGCCGCGGTGCGCAGCACGTCGCTCGCGTACGCTGACTGCGTGCTCAGGGTGACGTTGCCCACGACAAGCGCCCCCGTCAACGCGGCCGCCACGCCAGCAGCAGCCCAGGTCACACGCGGGATCCAGCGCCTGTTCTTTCTCTGGTGCATCGCCGTGGGCGTTGAACCGTCATCCGAGATCCGGCCAAGAAGTGCCGCTCGCCCCGCAGCGAGGGCTTGCGAGCTCGGTTCGCGCGTGTCGTCACGCGTGTTGCGGAGCAGCGTCAGCTCGTCCATGGTCCGTCTCCTGTTCGTGGGTTTCGATTCCGGCGGCGCGTCGCAGCCGGCGCCGTGCTCGGTTCAGTCGTGAGCGCACCGTTCCGACCGGTACTTGCATCGCTGTCGCGATAGAGGCGTAATCCAAGTTGCCCCACGCATAGAGCAGCAGCGTGTCTCGGTCGATCTCGGGCAATCGCCGCAGCGCCTTCGCTAGACCCGAAGTGAGGCGCTGAGCGTCGATACGTGCGCTGGCGAGCTCGATGAAGTCCGGGGCAATCTGAGCGGCAAGCTCCGCTGACATCCCTCTCCAGGCCACAGCCTCCACACGCGCGTGTTTTCGCATCAGCCGGGTGGCGATTCCGAGCAGCCACGGGCGCGCATCGATAACCGTCAGGTCATACGCCGTCCGCCGCTCGAACGCCACCAGGAATGTCTCCGACATCACATCGTCGGCAGCGTGGTCGCCCAGCCGCTGTGCGGCATACCGGAAGACTGAAGTCGCGTGACGGTCATACAGCGTCGCGAACACGGCCGGCTGACGTGCCGATCGCTCAATTACCTCGTTATCGGGGCCCATACTCGTATTGCTCGATTCCAATGATTGGGTTCACACCAATTTTTATTCACGCGGACAACGGCCAAGTTGATCGATTGATCTACTGCGAGGTTTGCCCGCGCGACGACATACTCGATGCTGTCCCGCTGGAGAACTGGGCCCACCGACTCGCGGTCTGGACGACTTTCGACCGGCGACGCTGTTGAGCGCTTCGAACCTTTGAAGCTTCCGCGAGCCGCTGACGCCCTCACGCGAGCGTCTGCGACCTGGTTCGTGCCTGACACGGTCCCGAATCGTTCGCGTCCTGGGCCTCAGCCCGCGATGATGAAGATGTCATCGAGGTGCCTTTGAGAGAAAGCGTGAAGGTGATCTACCGGTTCGGGCAATACGTAGTGTGAGCACAGATAGTGAGATCCTCTCCAGGTCGCGCACTTCGCCATCCGCGTTTGCCGAGCTGTTCGAGCGGCATGCGGCAGCTGTGGGTGCCTTCATTCGCCGCCGGATCGGTGTGGATGCTGTGGAGGACGTTCTTAGTGAGACGTTCCTCGTGGCGTTTCGTCGGCGCGCGGATTTCGATACATCTTGGGAATCCGCCCGACCTTGGTTGTTGGGAATCGCATCGCGCGTGCTGAAGAAGCATCGAGCTGATGAGGCCCGGCAATGGCGTGCCGCTGCGTCGTTCGCCCGTCGGGAGGAGTTCTCTCACGAGGGTGGCATTGATGGCGCAGCTCAACGGATGGACGCCGAAGTGGCCGTGCGGATCCTGGCGCCACGGATCGCCGCGTTATCGTCCCGGGACCGAGAGACGCTCCTGCTGTACGCGTGGGGGAACTTGACACAGGAAGAGGTCGCTCTCGCTCTCGGCATCCCCGTCGGCACGGTGGGGTCCAGGCTCAATCGGATCCGTCGAAAACTCTCACCGCCGGGCTCGCATTCCGCTGCACGGTTGAAATGGATGGGAAAGGAGGACGCTGATGGACGTCTTGGAGCAGGTGCGTGACATTCGCACAGATGACACGCCAGTCAGCGAACAGCAGCTCAACACCGCGAGGCAGGCGATGCTTCGCCAGATCGCGCGTGAGGAGCGCACACCCTCGCGTGGTCGACGGCGTTGGGCTGGGGCATCCGTCCTCGCAGGTGGAGTCGCCGCGGCCGCGATTGCGATCAGCGTGCTCACGCCAGCACGCATCGACCCCGCAGCTGCAGCTGTTCTCGAGGACGCTGCGGATGTGACGATCAATGCGGTCGACACCCAGCTCGCGCCCGGCCAATACCTGCGAATCCAGACTGACAGCGCGACACTCTGGAAATGGGACGCTGACATGGGCGACAGCATCAATGCGCGTTTCAACAACGCGAACCGTGCCGACGCCGAAGCCGGGCTCATCGTCACCGACAGCCGCGTGCTCTACGTCCCCGCGGATCGGTCAGCCGATTGGATCTGGGACTGGAGGGCGAACGAGTCCGTTGTCGACTCATTCGGCAAACGGAGCGCGGAAGCCATCGCAGATTGGACGACCTACACCGGCCAGGCAGACGGCGGTTACTGGCCGGATATCCAAAGGCTGCCTGGCGGCGAAGCCCTCGCAGCGGACGGGGACGATCACGAGTATCTGCTCGACAGCTACCGTCGCTCGTACGAGGACATGCCACGCGACCCGAAACTGCTGCTCGAATGGTTCAGGGACGATTCCGGCGACCCAGATGTTTCTGATCAGTGGGTCATCGCAGCGATGACGGGAGTCCTGACCGCCAACTTGATGCCCGCCGACCTACGCGCAGCAACGCTCAGAGCGATGGCCCTCATACCGGGTATCCAGGTCGAGAACGTCGACGGCAACCTCACGACCCTTATCTACCGATCCGGCGATTGGTTCTCGAGCCGCACGACCGAAGTCACTATCGATACCGCTCAGGGCCTCATCATCTCGGTAGCCGAAACATCGAGCGAGGGGAACAGCGACCTACTTCCCGACACCATCCCGGACGGAAAGACCACCGTCACCACGACCATCGTTGACAGCGCGCCCGATTCGGAGGACTAAGCATGCCGGGACCAGGGGACATCTCGCTAGGCACGACGCTCCACGTAGACATCACCAACATCATGAAGGCCAGGAGCCGCGTCCCGGACGCACCGAAGCGCCGCAGTCGCGACAGCAGCCAGATAAAGGAACCGCAGCATCACGAACAGCGGCCGCTGTGATAGTTCCGCCGAAAACGGCTGCCGAATGGGCATTCCGGAGAGCGTTAACGGCAAGCGTTCCAGGCTGCTAGCGGCGCTCCTGCCAGAAACGATCGTTTCCGGCGGATACCAGAGGCAGGGCCCAGACTGCCCGCCGCAAACGGCTGTCATAACGACCAAACGGCAAGGGTTTTCGGCTGGCTGTGGTCGCGGGCTTCTACGAGAGCGGGAATCCGGGGATCCAGGCGACCGACACATACGAGATCACAGGTGCGATGGCGAGCAAAATGACGCCCACGGTTGCCAGCCGACGGTCGCGACGATCGATCAGTGCCATCACCATCGTCGCCAGGTAGACCGCGAGCAACACAATCGTGACCACGAGTGCGGTGCCAGCGCGATCGGACGCGAAGCAGTTCCTCGGCGCGGGGTAGATCGCGGGGCAGACGAGCGGCCCCCAGGGAACCGCAGCGAACCAGACGAGTGCGACCGTGACGCCCGCGAGCAGCGTCGCCGCAAGCATCAACCCCCAGGAAATCGATGCGCGTTCCGGCCGGACCATGTCGGACCTCGCGGTGGTCATAGCCCGAGCATAGAGGAGAATCATCGCGTGATCAGTTTCACCGTCGCGCCCCGTGCTCAGTCTGCGTGCCGGCCGGAGCGCACTGGTGGTTGTGACACTTCCGCGACTGCCGGACATGACATGGTATGAGCGATAAGAACGACGAGAACGCGACGTGGGAGAGAGCACGCGCTGGGAGCGGCGAGGCTTACGCCGAACTGTTCCGCCGGCATCGTGACGCCGTGTTCCGCCGCGCCACGGCACTGGTCGAACAGGCGCAGGATGCCGAGGATGCGACGGCCGTTGCGTTCTTCGAGCTTTGGCGAAAGAGGAAATCGGTCCTGCTCGTCGACGGCACCGTTCTCCCGTGGCTGCTGGTGACAGTCGCTAACACGGCGAGGAATCAGCGTCGCGGGGGCATTCGATACCGGCGACTGCTGGCGGCGCTGCCGCGTGCAGAGGCCCGTGACGCGGAGCACGAGGCGATCACTGCGGTGGACACAAAAGCTCTTGGCATCCGGTTACGTGACGCGCTCTCGGTGCTGGACCCGAAGGATGCCGCACTGCTCACGCTCACGGCTATCGACGGGCTCACTGTCGCTGATGCCGCCCCGCTTGTCGGGTTGAAGGCTGGAGCCGCGCGCACGCGACTGATGCGTGCGCGCCGTCGCCTCCAGCATGACCTTTCCTCGGCCACGCCACACGTCATCCCGTTTCTGGCGGAAGGAGAACGCGCATGAACACCACAATGGATCCTGTCTTTGCTGCGAGCATCGAGCGAGAGATGGAGGCCATCGGCACTGGCCGAAGTAAATTGCAGCGCCACCAGCGCAGAACGCGTACGGCATCTATCGTTGGCGGATCGCTAGCGCTGGTCGGAGCACTGACCGGGGCCGCGATCATCAGCGGGCTGCCGGGACAAACGACGGTTACTCCATTCGGGGAGCCTGTGAGTGGCTCGTACACCGGCACTGCCGTCATCGACCTCGGCCCGGTACCGGGCGGCGCCGAGCAGGTGATCCTCGACGTCACCTGCACCGAGGCCGGGAAGATCGAAGTCCCGACGGATCCGGGACCAACGGCGAGTTCCGGAAGCGTCTACTGGGATTGCTCCGACCCGATCCGTCAGAATCCCACAGTCCACATCGACAACGGCCTTCTGCCCACTGGCGGCGGAACCACGATCACCATCACCGCAGATCCCCGCACGCCGTGGACAGTCGTCGCACGCTACGGTTCAGCATCGACTACCCCCTGGGGCGTGAACGCCCACGGTGAGACGTACGGAGTGCCGAATGAGAACGGCATCCCTGATCTCGTCTCAGCGCAGGCGACCAACGGCGAGGTCGGCTACACGCGGGAATCCGAGTCGCTCGCCTTCGAAGGCGAGGGATACCTGCGCGTCTACAAGTCGGACGGCGAAACCGTAATCGGCTGGTTCCCGATCGGCGACCCCTCGACGCTTGGGAACCCGCCGGCGCTGGACTTCGAAACGGACGTGCCATGAACGCGCTGACACAGGAGATTCATCCAGCTGCCCTCTCACTGCCGGCTACTTTCCAGGTCAGTATTCCGTTGTCAGCTTCCGAGCAAGTCGACGTGCGGCAACAGGGAGTGGCCATGCCCAGTGATCGTTAGTTGTGAAACAGTAGTGCCCGCCGAAACGATCGTTTCCGAACGACCGAACCGTCGTCACCCGACCCGCCACCGAGAACGTCCGCGGTAACAACCTCTCTCCGTATTGGCGTCGCTGATGAGCAACGTTAACGTCGTTGAGCCCGGCGACACCCGCAGTTCTTCAGGAGGAACGGAATACCTCGACGCTTGCGGAGCGGCGTCCGACTGCGAGCACGACTGCGAGGATGCCGAGGCCGAGCGTGCCCGCAAGGAAGGCGGCTGTACTGATTAGCGAGAACAGATTCGCATAGAGCTGTGCTTCTGCTGCTCCGACGGCCGTGAGGACAAGTTGTGGAACGACCCACGCAACCGTGTGGATCCCAAGTGCCCAGAGAGGTGCCCACCGCCACGGCGCGTGAACTACGCCAGCTCGCGCAATTCGCGTGGCTGCCGTCAACCCGGCCCCCACGGGAACGAGGATCGAAAGATAGCCCAAGACGGTCCAGGCGGCGCCTGGGCCTTCAGGGGCCAGCGCTGCGAGCGACCAGTTCGCGACATCGGCGATAAGTGGCCAGACCGCCACAAGTCCCACGGCGATGACCCCGAGCGGCTGTCGTGCAACGATGCTGGCTTCGCGCGATAGGCCGATCCCGAGGAGAAGTACAGCCGAGGCGTAAACGACGTCTGCCGCAACATCGAGGTATCCGACAGAAGGAGCACCAGGGAGGCTATTGCGGAGCACACCGATCACTCCGCACGCGATCAACCCGACGCCGCCGGCTGTCCAAGTTCTCGAGAGTCGCTGCATCGCTTCAGGCTATCGATCACCATCGCGGCGCAACCGGCTTGAGCTTGCGCACTCTGCCGAAAACGATCGTTTCCGGCAGGCCCGTCGCTGTCGGCGACCGGGTGTGGACATTGTCGCTTTTTGGCGGTGTTTTGTGATCGCTTAGTGACGGGTGTGGCTGGCCGGCGACTGACGGAAAGCAGAGGTAGTCGGCTCTGTGTGTTAGTTGGTCAGAGTAGGGAGCCGAGGTCGGAGCCGAGGGAGGGGTAGGTGGCGGTGGTGGATTTGAGTTGCCGGGTGGTGAGACCCAGTTTGATGGCGATGCCGAAGGTGTTGATCAGTTCGGAGTAGCCGGGGCCGAGCAGGTGCGCGCCAAGGATCTGATCGGTGTCGGTATCGATGATGATCTTCGCGGCGGCGGTGGTTTCGGCGACCCGGTAGGTGGAGTACCAGTTGCTGGTGTCAGTGAAGCGAACGGCGGTGTTGTGGCTTGTGGCGGCTTCTTCTTCGAGGAGGCCGACCCGGTTCAGCTCCGGGATGGTGAACACGGTCGTGGGGACCCCGGTGTAGTCGGGTGCTGTGGTGGTTCCTTTGAGCATGTTCGACGCGGCGACTTTCCCCTCAAACACGGCCACCGGAGTCAGGGGACGTCCCGCGGTGTCGGCGGCGTCTCCTGCGGCATAGACGGCGGGGTTGGTGGTGCTTTGCAGGTGCCCGGCGACGGTGACTCCACGTAGGCTGCCGGCAATACCGGCAGCGTCCAAATGGAGGCCATCGAGGGCGGGGACGCGACCTGCTCCATGAACGACGAGGTCCGCGTCAAGACGGGTGGTCGTGCCGTGGGTGTTGATGCTGATCTGGAACCCGGCGGGGGCGGCCTCGATGGCGGTGACGTTGGTGTTTCGGTAGACGTGGATGCCGGCTTGCTCGGTGCGGGAGGTCAGCAACTCCACCAGGTCGGGGTCGAACTCGCGCAGGGGTCGCGGGCCGTGGTCGATGATCGTGCACTGCGCGCCGGCGCGGGCGGCGATGTGCGCGAACTCGAACGAGATGAAGCCGCCGCCGATGAACACGATCCGCTGCGGTAGAGCATCGAGGTCGAGGAATTGGGTGCTGTCGATGAGGTGTGCCGCACCGGGGAACGTCAACGGCCTCGGGGTGGCCCCGGTGGCGATGAGGAAGCGGTCGGCGTGGTGGGTAGTGCCATCGATGGTGAGGGTGTTCGGGCCAGTGAACTCGGCGTGGCCGTGAAAAGTGGTGGCACCGTTGCCGGTGAGTTCGTCTTCCATGCCTTTCGGGACACCGTCGGTGAAGCCGCGCTTGCGCCGCATCAGGGCCGGCCAGTCGACACGGAGGCCGCCTTCTGTAATGCCGGTGTCGTTCATCAGCCGGGCGGCATCGACGATTTCGGCGCCGCGGCGGAGGATCTTTTTCGGGTCGCATCCCCGGAGCGCGCAGGTACCGCCGTAGGGCAACGCGTCGACAATCCCGACCCGCCAGCCCTGCGCCGCACACTTGTTCGCAGCGGACGTGCCCGCCATGCCTGCACCGATGACCAGCAGATCGAACGCGTCACTCACCGGATACCCGCTTCGACGGTCCTGATGGCGTCCCGGATCTGCTCTGTCGTGGGCGACCCGGCAAGACCTGCCGGTGTCAAATACACCCGGCACGACAGGCCGGGCGGAGCTTCTGGCGCGGGAAACAGCGGCACACCGTCGGCCAGGAGAGTCGGGGACCCGCGGAAGTCGAGAGCTTCCGCTTCCTCCTGCGTCTCGATGAGCTGCCGGCTCACCGTGACGTCGGATCGTTCCGCGGCGATCACCGTGAGGCGATCCGCGGCCGTCTCCCAGTTCGGGCACCCATCGAAGTACTGCAACGTGATCTGCATGCATCGACCGTAAACGTTGCAGCCCGGTACAAGGTCAAGTGGTGAAATGGGGGTATGCGCATTGGAGACCTCGCCGCCACCACGGGAGTCAGCACCCAGACCCTTCGTTTCTACGAACGCGAAGGGCTACTTTCTGCACCGAGTCGACAAAGCAATGGATACCGGGTCTATGACGATGAGGTCGCTTCCCGCGTCGGATTCATTCGCGCCGCTCAATCTGCCGGATTGACGCTGGCCGACATCGCCGGAGTCCTCACTCTCCGGGAAGACGGGCAGGCGCCCTGCTCGCACGTGCACTCGCTGCTCGATGGCAAACTCAATGAAGTCAGGGTCCGTCAACAAGAACTCGCCCGTCTCGAAACAGAACTCGTCGACATGCTCACCACCAGTTCGGCCGTCGACCCAGCGACGTGCTCGGAGCGCAGCATCTGCAACGTCATCCCGCGGCCGCTACCGTAAACCCGTCGTTGTACGCACCAGCAGGGCATCTCGAAAAGCTACAGCTTTTCGAGACATCGGCCGGATCCCGGCTGTGTGATCGCTGATCCGTGTGATCCTCGGTCAGCGTCTGTCTCAACAATGCGTCTCACCGGAAAGTGTCTCAGCGCGATGACGCGGCGGGGTTTGTGAGGCACAATGGCCGAGTGAGACTTCTTGGATACACCCGCGTGAGCACATCGAGCCAGGATGCGCAGCTGCAGCTCGACGCACTCGTCGCCGCTGGTGTTCAGAAGCGCGACGTGTTCGCCGATGTCACCTCCGGGAGCAAGACCGCGATCGAGCGTCGTGGGATGAAAAAACTCCTCGAGCACGCAGAAGCCGGTGACACCGTCGTCGTCTGGCGCGTGGACCGCCTCGGCCGCTCCCTCATCGACGTGCTGAACACCGTAAACCTGCTGCGCGAGCGGGGCATCCATGTGCGTTCTGTCTCGGATGGGATAGATCCAGCGACATCGACGGGCCGGTTGATGCTGAACATGCTCGCCACGCTCGCGGAGTACGAGCGTGAACTGATTGTCGAGCGGGTAAATGCTGGGATCGCCGCCGCCAGGCAGAGCGGCACTCGCTTCGGTCGTCCACTCTCGGACCCAGCGGTAATCGCCGACAAGCTCGCGATCGCCGCCGACGCCCGAGCGAAAGGTCGCACCGCCGAAGATGCAGCACGGCTCGTCGGGTGGAGTCGCGCCACGCTCTACCGCCACCAGCAAGCCCTCGCCAGCCGCGAGAGCATCACCATCTAGCGATGTGATGAGCGGCGGGGAGCGGTGGCGAATTCTTCGACTACACGTCGAGGACCAGATACCTCTCACCGCTCTCTCCCGAGAAACCGGGATTGGCCTGCGCACGCTCCAACGCTGGCACCAGCTCTACCGAGACCACGGCATCACTGCACTCGACCCTCAACCGAGAGCCGACGCCGGCATTCGTCGCACGGGGGGCGAATTGGTCAGATTCATCGAGCACCTCGCGTTGACCAGGCCGAGGCCAGCGATCGCGACGCTGCACCGCCTTGCGAGTACCGAAGCGGAGCGGCAAGGCCTGGTGGTGCCCAGCTACGCCACTGTCAGAGATATCGTGCAGTCCCTCGACCCGGCACTGGTAACGCTCGCGTTGGATGGACCCATTGCGTATCGCGATCGATACGAGCTCGTATACCGGCGCCGAGCCGACGGGCCCAACCAGATCTGGCAGGCCGATCACACCGAACTCGACATCCTCATCACCAGTGCCGTAGGCGGCAAATCTGATCGACCCTGGCTCACGATCGTGATCGACGACCACTCACGCGCGATCTGCGGATACACCGTCTTCACCGGTGCACCATCAGCGATGAACACGGCCCTCGCGCTCAGGCAGGCGATCTGGCGCAAGACCGACCCCGCGTGGGCCATGTGTGGAATACCCGACGTGCTCCACGTCGACCACGGCTCCGACTTTACCAGCCATCACCTCGAACGCACCGCCATCGAGCTGCGCATCCGGATCATCCACTCCACCGTGGCTCGGCCCCAAGGCCGCGGCAAGATCGAACGCTTCTTCCGCACCATCAACACAGAGCTTCTCTCCACTCTCCCCGGGCACCTCAGACCAGGCGACAGGAATCCTCACCCCGCTCTAGATCTGGCCGCCCTCGACCAGGCGATCGGCGGGTTCATCGGGATGTACAACGCACGCCCGCACCGGGAGCTCGGAGTATCGCCTCGGGACGCGTGGGTCGCGAACGGCTGGCTTCCGCGAATGCCCGACAGTCTGGAACAACTCGACGGCCTCCTGCTCACGGTCCCCAAGAACCGGGTCGTGCAGCGCGACGGCATTCACTTCCAGGGCCAGCGCTACCTCGCTCCGACACTCGCCCCCTTCGTCGGGCACACGATCACAATCCGCTACGACCCGCGCGACATCTCCGAGATCCGCGTGTACGACCGCGACACATTCGTCTGCATCGCCGTCGACGAAGCCCACCCCAATCTCCGCCTCAGCCTCCGCGACATCGAAACCGCCCGCCGAGCCCGCCGCCGCGCACTCCGACACACCATCAACGACCGCATCCTCACCGCCGTCACCCGCGACGAGCCACGCGACGTCGCGGCACCTCCGCATCGCCGCCGGCTACGCACCTACGAAGAGGACGAGTGATGAACCAGCCATTCATCGTCACCAAAGAGCACCGACGCTTCACCGAATTCGCGAACGCCGTCCGCAAAGAGAAAACCATCGGCATCTGCCACGGCGACGCCGGCGTCGGCAAGACCAACTCCGCCCGCCGCGACGCAAACTGGGACGCTCTGGAGCCCTACATCAACAAGTGGGGACCTCGCGGCGAGCACGACGCCAAGCACTACGCCCTCGCCAACCGATCCCGGACTGTCTTCTACACACCCGAGGTCCTCTGCAGACCCAAAGATCTCATGCACGACATCGACCGCTGGCAGGCAAAGGTCGAGATCTGCGCCGACGAACACCTCCGCTCGCGTGAGACCGAACCGACCACCACGCCGATCGGCATGTCTCACCTCGTGGATCTGCTCATCATCGACGAAGCCGAAAGGCTCACACCGACTGCGCTCGAGCTGCTCCGCGACCGCCACGACCGTGAACACCTCTCTATGATCCTCATTGGCATGCCCGGCATCGACCAACGGTTCCGCCACTACCCACAGCTCTACAGCCGACTCGGCTTCTCCCACCACTACCGAACCCTCGGCCGAGAAGAACTCCTCTTCGTCCTCGACCGCCACTGGAAACACCTAGGACAGCAACTCGACCCAGAGGACTTCACCGACGCGCAGGCGATAGCTGCGATCGAACGCATCACCCGTGGCAACTTTCGTCTCCTTGAACGGCTCTTCCCTCAGATCGCCCGAGTGCTGAAGATCAACGGGCTTGAGACCATCACCGACGACGTCATCGAAGCCGCAGCTAGCATCCTCGTCATCGGCAACTAACGCCGCCAAGCGATCACAGAACACCGCCACCGAGCGATCAACTCCACAGGCCGACCGCACGGCACGCCGGTTGCGCACCTGCCGAAACCCCCTGCCGGAACCTGCTGCGCCGAAACTGTCCACCCGACCTTTTAGGCAGCGTGAGGGCGAAACGCGATTGCCGACTTTTTTCGTGAGACTAACCGGCAGTCTCGGCAGCGCACCACTCACCCGTCTTTTCGTGGACGAGCTGTCTCACCGATCGACAACTCTCGTGAGATCGGACAGAGGCTTTGCGAGTTTCCGGGATCTTCAGAGCTTCGGCCCGCCGAGACTGAGTGGCGATGGATTCAAAATCCAGACCGTTAGTTGTGAGCGGTCAGGTGTCCGAAAAGTGTCCGGAGCGTCCCGAGTGAAGCGATTCTGACGAGTATTCGAGTGTCTCTCGTGTGCAAGGTGCGAGAGCTCACGAAGCCGAGAACCCACAGAAACTCAGGCTTCTCAGCGGTTCCAAGCGCACTATCTGCGCACGGTCCAAGGGCAGCGTGAGGGCGCACACCATCCTGCTAAGGTGGTGCGCCTCAACGCTCCGGGCTACGACGAACTTCCCACGCTTGGCCCAGTCCCGCCTGCCCACATTTTGCCCACGAGCCAAGCGCAATCAGGCTTGATTGGTCCGCATGAGCAGGCGTCGGCGTATCCCCGGACCCGCATGATTCCGCAGATTCCGGGACAAACAGGAACGAGACCAGAACACCAGATGTAGCCCTCGCACGACTCATAATCGTGAGGTCGCGGGTTCAAGCCCCGCTCCTGCTACAGATGAAAACGGCTCATCCCAATCGGGGGTGTAGGAGTTGGGGTCCGAAGCCGCCGGTCTCGAGCAGGCTTCGGGCGATGTAGTTGGTCAGGTTGCGGAACCCGAGTGCGGAGCCGCGCAGGTGTTCGAGCCGTCCGTTGAGTGCCTCGGTCGGCCCGTTGCTGGTGCCGGGTCGTTCGAAGTAGGCGAGCACGTCGGCGGCTCGCTTCTTCAGGGTCCGGCCCAGGGTGGTGAGCTCGGTGAGCACCTTGGGGACGCCGGCGCTGAGGTCGGTGATCAGCTTCTCCATGAGCTCGCGGACACGTTGCCGGTCCTCGTGGCGATAGGCGGCGATCATCCGCTGGTAGACACCCCAGGTCGCCTCGACCTCGACGTGAGCGTCATCAACGAACAGCGCGCGTAGCCTGTCGCTCTGCTTGTCGGTGAGCAGGTCCGAGCCGGTGTGCAGCGTGCGCCGCGACTTGTAGAGCGGATCGTCCCTGAACCCACGGTGCCCGTGGATCGCGAGTTGGACCCGGCGCCGGCACCTGTCGAGGGCGTCACCGGCCAGGCGCACGACGTGGAAGGGATCCATCACCGTGACCGCGTCCGGGATCTCCTCCGCGGCGGCGGTCTTGAACCCGGTGAAGCCGTCCATCGCGACCACCTCGACCGCGTCGCGGAAGGCGTCGTCGCGGTCGGCGAGCCAGGTCTTGAACGCCGCCTTCGACCGGCCCTCGACCATGTCCAGCAGCCTTGCTGGGCCGGCGCCATCGCGGACCGGGGTGAGGTCGATGATCACGGTGACGTACTTGTCGCCACGCCTGGTGTGGCGCCAGACGTGCTCATCGACGCCAATCACCTTCACGCCCTCGAACCGCGTGGGGTCGTTGATCAGCAGCCGCTTGCCTTCGGCCAGGACCGCGTTGTTGGCGGTGTCCCACGCGACCCCGAGTCCCTCGGCGACACGGGCGACGGTGAGGTGTGCGACCACGATCCCTTCCAGCGCCCACCGCAGCCCGGTGCGCGAGAGCTTCGCGCGTGGCTCCGCCGCGGCGCTGGTGTCTTGGCGCCAAACGTGTCCGCAGTCTGCACAGCGGTAGCGGCGCACTACAACTTCCAGCACGGTCGGTCGCCAGCCCAGCGGCTCGTGGGCCAACCGCCGGATCACGGTGTCACGAGCGGCGCCTTCGCTGCCGCACCGTCGGCACCACTGATCTGGTTCCACCACGCGGCACGCGAGGACCGCACGATCCGGTTCAAGTCGTTGCCCGATCACGCTCAGACCGAGGCCGTCGAGTCGAGCGAAGGCGGTCAGGTCAGGGCGGCCGAAGCCGGGCGGCGGGGTAGCGTCGGGCACGTCGAGGTCTTTCCGATGGATGGCGTAGGAACCTCCATCGTCGGGAGACCTCGACGTCTATCTGCGGACCGACTCGGCGGGGCGCGATCGTCTCGTGCGTTGGCGGACTACGGGAGCTTGGACGCGAGGACGTCGGCCGCCAGGATCTCGGGTGCTGCGCCGAGGAGGTGCTGGTTGGCCATCAGGGCTGCGACGATGGCGCCGTTGGCGTGGGCGTCGCGAGCGGCTTCGTCGGGGAATGCATCGAAGATCCAGAAGGTGTCGGCGTGGGTCCTGACCGCGAACCAGACAATCGTTCCTACTTCTTCGTTGGCGAGTGCGACAGCGCCGGCGAGCAGATCGGCGACCGCGTCGTGCTGTCCATCGGCCGCGACGATCTTGGCGACGAAGGCATACGGAAGTGATGCGGGTGTGGACATGAGGGACTCTCCTTGACGTCGGGGTTCTTCGTGGGACGAGTTCAGCGTATGACGAGCGAGGGCCGGTGGGGAGTGGCGTATACGGCAGTATTGCTATTGTTTACGTCATGCGTATCGGACTGATCGCGATCGACGGCTGCTTCGGTTCGGCTATCGCGTCGATCATCGACATCGTGCGGGTGGCCGACGGAGCCCGCGGCGATGTCGACCCGCGGATCGACCCGATCGAACTCGCCATCCTCGGACCGAAACGGCGAGTGACCACGACGGCATCGATGACCCTGTCGGTGGACCACCCGCTGCCGGAGTCCGGAGAGTTCGACGTGGTCGTCGTCCCTGCGCTTGGAACCCTCACGGCCGCCGCGACCCACGACGCCCTCCAGAGTCGAGATGCTCGTTCGGTCATCGCCTCACTCGGGCGCCTCGACGACGCGACCACCCGGATCGCCGCGGCGTGCACCGGCGTGTTCGCCGTCGCCGAGACAGGACGGATGCATCATCGGCGGGCGACGACCAGCTGGTTCCTGGGGCCGGAGTTCCGGAAGCGCTATCCGACCGTCGCCCTCGATCTCGACACCATGGTCGTGGTCGACGGGAACCTCGTCACCGCCGGCGCCGCCTTCGCCCACATCGACCTCGCGCTCTCACTCGTGCGATCGATCAGCCCCGACCTGGCCCAACATGTCGCCAAGCTCCTCATCATCGACGAGCGCCCGTCGCAGGCGGCTTTCGTCGCCTACGAACATCTCCGGCACGAGGACCCGATCGTCGTCGAGTTCGAACGCTTCGTGCGCGCCCGCCTGGACGAACCGTTCAACGTCGCCTTCGTCGCGCAGTCGCTCGGCACCAGCCGGCGCACCCTCGAACGACGAGTCCGTGCGGCGCTCAACCTCACTCCGCTCGGCTTCGTCCAACGGCTTCGCACCGAACGAGCTCGACACCTCTCAGCAACCACGGACCTCACCTCCGCCGAGATCGCGCTACGGGTCGGCTACGCAAACGCCGAGACTCTGCGCTCCCTCCTGCGCAGGGAGCGACGCCGTTCCTGACCTATCGCCATGCCTGTAGCTTGTGTCCTAGCGCTCGGTTGGAACCACCTCTCAGCACGTCGCGTCGACGCTCCTGCGTCGCCCCTGGACTACCCACTCGACACGCCCGCAGCACAGCCCATGTGACGTGCCCCGGCTTCCCGGACGGTCGGGGTTGGGTGGCTGTGATGTCGCTGCGTTCTCGTCGAGAGGGTCAGCAGACCCGATCAGAGCCGATTGGGATGAGCCGCGAAGGCGGTTAGGTCAGGGCGGCCGAAGCCGGCCGGCGGGGTAGCGTCGGGCACGTCGAGGTCTTTCGGATGGATGGCGTAGGAACCTCCATCGTCGGGAGACCTCGACGTCTATCTGCGGACCGACGCGCCCGGCCGACCTACACCGTCATCTGGGAAGAGCCATGAAAACCCGCGGGAAATCGGGGGTTTTTGCGTATCCGGGAGGCTGCCTAGATCGGCGGGTGTGTCCCGAGGTGTGTCCCTGTGCCGGTTTTATGCCGGTTGAGACATCGAGGATAGATCGCACTGGCCGGTCATGGAGCCGCCGAGGTAGACTTGAGGCACGGCGGGCAATAGCCCTCGGAGCCTGGCAGTCTTCCGGACGGTATGACGAGCCAGGCTCACGTGTTTCTACAGCCGGGTGACCCGGGACTCGACGATCGCATCGGCGCGACGGATCCAGTCGCCGCCGTTCGAGTAGCACCAGGCAACGGCGTCGCTCACCCAGAGCAGCGGATGCTCGTGCGGCGCGACATGTCGGTACTGCATCTCCGATGATCCAAAGCGACGGATTGCATCGGCGATCAGGCGCCGGTCGGCACGTTCGAGGGATTCGTCGCGTTCGATGATTAGCTGCGCCGCACCAGCGCGGACGGCTTCCTCAGCGAGTGCGCCGAGGGACAGTAGCCGCGCCTCCTTGTCTGGCCGCTGCTTGACGACCCATACGGACACACGCACGTCGAGAGCGCACATGCTCGAGAGGATCTGACGGCGTCGGCTGTCGCTCTCGCTCTTGAAGTGGATGCGCCGCTGACCGGGCTTGAGGAGGTCGCGCAAAAGCTCGTTCGGATGCACGTACGTCTCCGATCGCACAGGCAGTCGCGACGACGTAGTAGCCTCGCGCCTTCGACTCGTCGACGTAGACGCGGTCGGCAGGGCGGAAGGTCACAGTTCAACCGTAGACTGCGAGTCTGACGTAGCGACGGCGGCTGTCTGAGTCGGGCGGGCCCGCAGGACGGGTGAGTTGTGAGAACTTTCTTTACTCTTTCAAGGCCGGCCTGACGGCCGGCTAGGAGAGAAGGCGTGCCGCACTGCGGTGCGTCCGGTCATCGAATCCAAATCATAATCGTGAGGTCGCGGGTTCAAGCCCCGCTCCTGCTACAGATGAAAACCCCCGGGAAATCGGGGGTTTTTGCGTCTCCGCACGCTGTCGATCCCGACCCGCAATCATCGGCTCCCGACCGCGTTCATCAGCCGGAGGAAGCGGCTCTGACGGTCGGCGGATCGACCCCTGCATCCGCTGGGTCGAACTCCGCGCCTCCGATCATGAAGACCCCGCGCTGCGGCATCCAGAAATCGCCGAGTCTGGTCTGCCGTGGCAGTGGCTCGATCACGCCGAGATCCTCGCCGCGGATGGACGCCTGCGACGACTCGACGATCCACATCCGCTGGGGGCTCGCTTTGAACAGCTGGTCGTTCGGGGTCTTCCCCGTCATTCCGATCCGACCGGCCCGAAGAGAGGGGCCGGCCACAGTGCCGAGTGCGGAGAGGAATCGTTCGCTCTGCCAGAAGCGAGCGGGTAGCGAACTGGCGACACGCGACATCATCCGGGTCATCGGCGTCGTGGCGAGCGTGACCGACCAATGCAGGTCGACCTCATCCCCGACGGTCACGGCAAAGGTGCGCTCGTTGACCCACTCGACATCGATTCGGTGGACGGAGGTGGACTCCAACGCTCGCCCGAAGTAGCGGGGACACGAGACGGTCGCATCGACGGTGGTGTAGATGGTCCAGGCTTCTGCGGGCGTGCGCAACCAGACGGATGTATACCCCGGACCGATCGACGTGACCGGGAACCGGCGGAGACCCAGCACGTAGCCGGAGCTGAACGGCAGGCCCATGAGCGCATACCCGGCGAACCGTTCGGTAGTGCCGGGCGCGAACTCGGAGCGAGTCTCCGCGTGAGCGACGAGATTGCGAACACTGTCCATCGTGTCCTCCACGTGGCACGATACTCGCCCGTACAGCCGGATGGGTGGTCTGTTCCGGATGACGAGGCGTCAGTCGCAGTGGCTCGGCTGAAACCAGTGACATTCCTTCGCGCTACGTCGTCGGATCAGTAGAGACTGAAGTGACGATCGTGTGGACTGCGTACAACACGGAAGAAGGCAACGTACATGACAACGGTGAATCTCAGTAAGACGAACTCGGCCGCATACCGTCAGGTGCTCGAACTGGATGGGCAGGTGGCGGAGGCGCTCGCATCCGCTGGTGTCGATGAGAAGCTCGTCGAGTTGGTGAAGCTGCGCGTCTCGCAGTTGAACGGGTGCGCGTTCTGTCTGCGCATGCACACGCGCGATGCGCTGAAGAAGGGCGAGACGACTGACCGGCTCGCGGTCGTCGCCGCGTGGTGGGAGTCGCAGTACTTCACCGCCCAGGAGCGCGCTGCGCTCGGCCTCGCGGAAGAGGTCACGAAGATGGCCGTGCCGGAGGGCACGGAGTGGGATGACGGATCGCTCACGCCCGAGCAGGTATCCGCAATCAGCTGGCTTGCGATCGTGATGGGCGTGTGGAATCGCATCGCGGTGCGCAGCCACTTTCCCGTGGCGCCCTGACGCTCAGCGGAACGTCACGTCGGCCGCAACAGCGTCGCGATCGACCTCAGCGTGCCTTCCAATTCCACGGACGGTTCCAGCAGCCACTGGATCTGCAGGCCGTCGGATGCCGCGACGACGAGCGCGGCGAGATGTTCGGCCGGCACATCATCACGGATGCGACCGTCCTCCTGCTGCGCGTGGAAGCTCGCAGTCAGAGAGGTGCGCAGACGCTCGAACCGCGCCGAGAAGTAGTCGCGGCTGACCTCGCTCCCACTCTCGAGTGCCGCGGCGACGAGCGTCGAGTACAACTGCACGAGCCCCGGAACCTCGACATTCGCGATGGCGGCGTTGACCATCATCTCGACGCCGGGCGGAGTGGGTGGGGGAGCGCTGCGCGCCGACCGCGTCGCCTCCGCGTGCGCATACACGGCGACCAGTAGCTGTTCCCGCGAATCGAAGTAGTGCAGAAGCGCCGCGTGCGAGATCCCGATCGCCTCGGCGATGCGCCGCAGCGAGGTGCCGTCCGCGCCGCGCTCGCGGAACACCTCGATCGCGCGATCGAGGATCTCCTGCCGTCGGGCGACGCCCTTGGCATGCGCCCCGCGACGCCCGATCACCGGCTCTGACTCCATACGACACAACATATCCGAAGCCATCGGCAATTAACCTCCAACTGGAGGTTTCGTGATAATCTCGTCGCATCCGCGCCTCGCGCACCCCTCCACAACGACGTACGAAGGAAGAATCATGGCTCTGCCCCTCGCCTCAGTGCAGCTGTATTCGCTTGCGAGCGAGTTCTCGGCCGACATGCACGGCTCACTCGAACGCCTCGCCGCGATCGGGTTCACGACGGTGGAGGCGTTCGACTTCGTCGGACGTCCGGCAGAGATCCGGGCCGCGTTCGACGCGACGGGCATCGTCGCATCCACCGGCCACGCGCCGCTGCTCTCGGATGAGCTCTGGACGCCGGACGGCGCCATCCCCACACCCAAGCCTGAGGTCGTGTTCGAGGCGGCCGCCGCCATCGGCATGACGACCGTCTTCGATCCCTTCGTCGCACCTGAGCGGTGGCTCACCGAAGGCGGGGTTGCCGACATCGCGGAGCGGCTCAACCGTGCGGCCGACGTCGCCGCGACTTTCGGACTGTCGGTCGGGTACCACAATCACGCCCAGGAGTTCGTCGCGTCATTCGGCGACCAGACCGCGTATGAGCGCTTCATCGAACTCACCGACGAGCGCGTGCAGATCGAGCTCGACCTGTTCTGGGCGCAGACCGGCGGGCAGGACGTCACGGCGCTGACCGAACGCCTCGGCAGCCGCCTCACCGCCGTCCACGTCAAGGACGGCATCATCCCCGCGGTGAACCCGTGGGGCCCCGAAGGTGCGTCGTTCTCGTCGGACAGCCTCGACCAGCGGCATCCGGGAACAGGCGACGTTCCCCTCGCCGAGGCGCTGCGCGCGAACGATAGCATCCAGTACGCCGTCATCGAGTACGACCACGCGCCCGGCGACGTCTTCGACGACATCGCGGCCGGCTTCACATTCCTGCGTGACGGCGGGTTCGTCGCATGAGCGCGCCCCTGGGCGTCGGCATCATCGGCACGGGCGTCATCAGCCAGACCTATCTCGAGAACCTCACCTCGTTCCCCGACGTGCGCGTCGTCGCCGTCGGCGATCTGATTCCCGAGCGCGCCCACGCGAAGGCGGAGGAGCATGGCGTGCCGGCATGGGGAGACGCGGATGCTGTGCTGTCGAACCCCGACGTCGACCTCGTCGTCAATCTCACGATCCCGGCCACGCACATCGAGATCTCCTCGCGTGCCGTCGCCGCCGGCAAGCATGTGTGGACCGAGAAGCCGATCGGGATGGATCGCGAGAGCACGCGTGCGCTGCTTCGCGAAGCGGATGCTGCGGGTGTGCGCATCGGGTCTGCACCCGACACGATCCTCGGACCGGGCTTCCAGACCGCCAAGCGCGCGATCGCCGAAGGCATCATCGGGACTCCGCAGTTCGTGCACACTGCGTTCCAGACACAGGGCCCCGACCTGTGGCATCCGGAGCCCGCGTTTCTGTTCGCGGCCGGAGCCGGCCCTCTGCTCGACATGGGGCCCTACTACTTCTCCGCACTCGTCAGCCTGCTCGGACCGATCGCCGGCGTCTCTGCGCGTGGTTCGCGCTGGCGCACCGAGCGGCAGATCCACACCGGGCCGCGCGCGGGGGAGAGCTTCTCGGTCGAGGTGCCGTCCACCGTGCAGGTGCTCTCGACGTTCGAAGCCGGCCAGCAGGGCACGCATCTGCTGAGTTTCGACTCTGCGCTCGAGCGTCACGGCGTCATCGAGATCCACGGCAGCGAGGGCACCCTGGTGATGCCCGATCCGAACACGTTCTCCGGTCGGACCGCCTACGTCAAGCCACTCGGAGTGCTGCGCGACGGCATGTCGACGGTGCAGGAGTGGGTCGACATCGAGCAGCAGGGCACCGTCGTCGGGCGCGGCCTCGGCGTGCTCGACATGGCGCGCGCCATCGCTGCGGATCGCCCGCACATCGCTACGG
Organism: Microbacterium murale; assembly: GCF_014635185.1. Taxonomy (GTDB): domain Bacteria; phylum Actinomycetota; class Actinomycetes; order Actinomycetales; family Microbacteriaceae; genus Microbacterium; species Microbacterium murale. The sequence continues at coordinate 637,981 of NZ_BMCM01000002.1, read as the reverse complement.
GTGAACTCGGCTACCACGTGCTCGACGTGCTGCTGTCGGCGCAGGACTCTGCGGCGACGGGTCAGTATCTCGAGATCGAGAGCACTGTCGGTGAGGTGCCGGTGGTGCCGGCCGACTTCGATCCGTTCGCCGCGACGCTGGGCTAGGGCTTCGGGCGTCCTTCTGCGGGCGTTGAAAGGAGGAAAGTGTCGGTCAGACAACACGATGACCGACACTTTTCTGCTATCAACATGAGGAGGGATGTGGGCGCTCACGCTCGCGGGCGCATGTCAATGGGGCTGCCGAAATCTGCCGGCGTTGCGAGTCTGGTGCGGAATTGATTCCGACCAGAACGGAGGACACCATGTCCGATTCGCTGCCCGATGAAGAAGGCGCCATGCCCGACGAGGACGGCGTGCTGCCCGGTCAGGACGTCGATCCCGACCTCGGACCGAGCACCGGGACGTCCGATGACTCGGAGGATGACGCTGACGAAGACGACGAGGACGTGGATCTGGCTGATCTGCCGTGATCGGACAGTCCGGATGAATCGGACCCCACGGTTCGAAGTTCGGTAAGTTGGTCTCGTCATGCATTGTCGGAGCCGACAACAAATCGGTTCATCGGCGACCTGCATGGCGTCCATATGAACCTCACGACGTCGCTCGTCGTCGCGGGCACAGCCGCCGCGAGATGAAGGACGGCGGTCGTGCGCCGAACTGAAGGAACACGCATGACAACTCCGATGAGGATCGGCGTCATCGGCGTCGGCAAGATCGCAGAGCAGTATTTCGCTCAGATTCCGAAGCTGTCGAACCTGGAGCTCGTCGCGGTCGCGGATGTCAACGCCGAGCGCGCGGACGAAGTCGCGCGCGAACAGCATGTCGAGGCGCTGAGCGTCGATGCCCTCCTCGCGGACGCGCGGATCGACGCGGTGCTGAACCTCACGATCCCCGCCGCGCACGTGGAGATCGGACTCCGCGCGATCGCTGCGGGAAAGCATGTGTTCGCCGAGAAGCCGCTCGGTCTGAACGTCGCGGAGTCGGCGGAACTGCTGCGAGCGGCGGATGCCGCCGGTCTCCGAGTCGGATCGGCACCCGACACGGTGCTCGGAACCGGAGTGCAGACCGCACGGAACCTGCTGGATCATGGAGCGATCGGCGCGCCCGTGGGCGCCGCGGCGCACTGGTCATCGCCAGGGCACGAGTCATGGCATCCGTCGCCCCAGTTCTACTACCAGCCCGGCGGGGGCCCGCTCTTCGACATGGGGCCGTACTACCTGACGACGCTCATCACGATGTTCGGGCCTGTGGTCTCCGTCGCCGGCTCGGTGAGCACATCGGATCGCAGCCGCTCGATCGGCAGTGGCCCGCTGCAGGGGACTCCGCTCGACGTGTCGATCGATACCCATATCTCCGCGATCCTCTTCCACGAGAGCGGCGTGAGCTCGACCGTCACGATGAGCTTCGACATCTGGCAGTCGCGCGCCCCGATGATCGAGATCTACGGAACCGCGGGAACGATCTCGGTGGCAGACCCGAACAGATTCGACGACCCGACCGAGGTCTGGACGACGGATCATCCCGAGTGGAGGGTCGTCCCGCAGTCCGGAGGCTACGCCGACGCCGGACGCGGGGTGGGCCTTTCCGACATGGCCCGTGGGATCGAGACCGGGCGCCCGCATCGAGCCTCGGGCGACCTCGCCTTCCACGTGCTCGAGATCATGGAGGCCGTGATCATCGCCGGGCGCGAGCGCCGGGTGGTCGAGCTCGTGAGTACGACAGAGCGGCCGGAATCCGTTCCGGCGGGTTCCCGGCCCGATCAGTGGTAGATCCTGTGGCCTGGGCAATGAAAGGAATGACCTCATGACCGATCGACGTGCACTTGTCGTCCGTGGCGGATGGGAGGGACACCACCCCGTCGAGACGACGGAGCTGTTCATCCCGTTCCTGGAGAAGTCGGGATTCGAGGTGCGTGTCGAGGAGTCCAACGAGATCTACGCGGATGCCGCGGTCATGGCCGCGACCGATCTCATCGTGCAGTCCGTGACGATGTCGGAGATCTCGAAAGAGGCGTTCGCCGGGCTGCGTTCCGCCGTCGAAGCGGGGACGGGCCTGGCCGGCTGGCACGGCGGCATCGCCGACTCGTACCGCGCGAACTCCGACTATCTGCACCTCATCGGCGGGCAATTCGCCACCCACCCGGGACGGCCACCGGCAGAGCGCCCCGGCGACGAGACCGACAACTACCTGTCGTACACGGTCGACATGACCGAGCTCGGGCGCACGCACGAGATCACCGAGGGCATCCCAGACTTCCCGCTGACGACCGAGCAGTACTGGGTACTGCACGACGACCTCATCGATGTGCTCGCGACCACGACCCACCCCGTCCAGCCGTATCACCCGTGGCATCGTCCGGTCACGTCACCCGCGGTGTGGACGCGGCAGTGGGGCGCAGGACGCATCTTCGTGGCGACGCCTGGTCACAGCGTCGACGTGCTCGAGGACCCCAACGTCCGCACGATCGTCGAGCGCGGAATGCTCTGGGCGGCACGCCTGCGTTGACCAGCGAAGAAGAAGTTCCGGGGTTCGGATGCCGCGGAACCCCGGAAAGTCTTCTTCCCTCGTCGCGGATGGGTGGATCGTCGCGGATGGGCGGTGCGGGCCTGCGCTACCGGAATGCCCGCAGCCGCAGGCTGTTGCCGACGACGAACACGCTCGACAGCGCCATGGCCGCGCCCGCGAGCATCGGATTCAGCATCCCCAGTGCGGCGATCGGGATCGCGGCGACGTTGTAGGCGAACGCCCAGAACAGGTTCGACTTGATCGTGCCGAGCGTCTTGCGCGACAGGCGGATCGCGTCGGCGGCGCTGCGCAGGTCGCCGCGGACGAGCGCGATGTCGGATGCTTCGATCGCCACGTCCGTGCCGGTGCCCATCGCGAGCCCCAGATCGGCCTGCACGAGCGCTGGCGCATCGTTGACACCGTCGCCGACCATCGCGACGACCTTGCCCTCGTGCTGAAGACGCGTGACCACGTCGACCTTGTCCTTCGGCAGCACCTCGGCGATGACCTCGTCGATGCCGACCTCGGCCGCGATCCGACGGGCGACCGCCTCGTTGTCACCGGTGAGCAGGATGGGGTGCAGGCCCAGCTTCTTCAGCTGTGCGACCGCCTCGGCGCTCGTCGGCTTGACCGTGTCGGCGACGATCAGGATGCCGCGGGCTGCGCCGTCCCAGGCGACAGCAACCACGGTCTGCCCGTCGTGCTCGGCCCTGGCCTTCGCCTCGGCGACGGCCGGTGAGAGCGCGAGGCCCCAGTCGGCGAGGAGCGATTCGCGTCCGACGATCACGCTGTGACCGTCGACGACGCCCTGCACGCCCTTGCCCTCGATGTTCGTGAAGTCCTCGACAGGAGGGAGCGCGCCGTCTTGCGCGGCGCCGATTCGGGCAGTCGCGGCCTTCGCGATGGCCTGGGCGATCGGATGCTCGGATGCATCCTCCAGTGCTCCGGCCAGGTGCAGCAGCTCACCAGCATCCGTCCCGGACTCTGCCGTCACGCCGACGAGGGCCATCCGTCCCGTGGTGACGGTGCCGGTCTTGTCGAGCACGACCGTGTCGACCTTGCGCGTCGACTCGAGCACCTCCGGACCCTTGATGAGGATGCCCATCTGCGCCCCGCGACCCGTGCCGACCAGCAACGCGGTCGGGGTCGCGAGGCCGAGCGCGCACGGGCACGCGATGACCAGCACGGCAACCGCTGCGGTGAACGCGGCAGCCGCCGGGAAGCCGGCGATCAGCCAGCCGGCCAGTGTGATCACGGCGATGCCGATGACGATCGGCACGAAGACGCCGGAGATGCGGTCGGCGAGACGCTGCACCTCGGCCTTGCCGGTCTGCGCGTCCTCCACGAGCCGCGCCATCTGCGCGAGCTGGGTGTCGGCGCCGACGCGGGAGGCGCGCACCACCAGGCGCCCTCCGGCGTTGACGGTGGCTCCTGTGACGGCATCCGTCGGCCCGACCTCGACCGGCACCGATTCGCCGGTGAGCATGGATGCGTCGACCGCTGACGTGCCGGAGATCACGACGCCGTCGGTGGCGATCTTCTCGCCGGGCCGCACGATGAATTCGTCGCCGACGCGCAGCTCGTCCACCGGGATGAGGGTCTCGACGCCGTCGCGCAGCACCGAGACGTCCTTCGCCCCGAGTTCGAGCAGCGCACGCATGGCCGCACCGGCCTGACGTTTCGCGCGCTTCTCGAAGTAGCGTCCGGCGAGGATGAACATCGTCACGCCGGCGCCGACCTCGAGGTAGATGTTGGCGGCGCCGTCCGAGCGCGACAGCGTGAACTCGAACGGATGCGTCATGCCTGGCATGCCCGCCGTGCCGAGGAACAGTGCGTACAGCGACCAGAGGAATGCGGCCAGTGTGCCCATCGAGATGAGCGTGTCCATGGTCGCGGCGCCGTGGCGCAGATTCGTCCACGCGGCCTTGTGGAACGGCCACGCACCCCACACGATCACCGGCGCGGCGAGCGCCAGCGAGGCCCACTGCCAGTAGGTGAACTGCAGCGCAGGGATCATCGCCATCGCGATCACAGGCACTGTGAGGATGATCGAGATGATCAGGCGCTGGCGCAGCGAGGAGAGTTCCGGATCTTCATCCGGCGTCGCCTTCACTTCTCGTGGCGACGGCAGCGCCGCGGTGTATCCGGCCTTCTCGACCTCGGCGATGAGCTGTGCGGCCTCGTATCCGGCGGGCACGGTCACCTTCGCCTTCTCGGTGGCGTAGTTGACGGTCGCGGCGACGCCTTCGAGCTTGTTGAGCTTCTTCTCGATGCGCATCGCACAGGAGGCGCAGGTCATGCCCCCGATCTCCAACTCGACGCTCGACGCGGACGCATTCATCGCAGATTCCTCTCGTGCCGGATGCTCAGTGCTCAGTGCTCAGTGCTCAGGCGCGGACGGCTGAGTAGCCCGCTTCGTCGACGGCGCCGAGCACGTCGGCGTCGCTGACAGCGTCGGTGGCGGTGACGATGAGCGTTCCGGACTGCGCGCTCACCTGGATGTCTTCGACTCCCGCGATCTGGCCGACCTCTTCGCGCACGGACATCTCGCAGTGGCCGCAGGTCATCCCGGTCACGGTGTACTCGGTGGTGCTCATGTTCGCTTCCCTTCGATCGGATGCCGTCGCCGGCGTTCCACAACCATAACAGAGTACCCCAGGGGGGTATTCCATCCGATGTTCGGGAATTGTCGTCATGTCACAATGGCGCCATGACCAAAGCCACTGCCGACCTGTACGACGAGTTCGGAGAAGAAATCCAGTCGCTCCCGCTGCAGCTGCTCAGCTTCGGCGGCAGAGCCGCATTCGATGGTCCGATCCGGACGATCCGCTGCCGTGAGGACAACGCACTCGTGAAGACGATGCTCGCGACGCCCGGCGACGGGGCGGTGCTCGTGGTCAATGGCCTCGGATCGCTGAACACCGCGCTGATGGGCGACCTGATCGCAGCATCCGCGGTGGAGAACGGCTGGGCCGGCGTCGTCATCCACGGCGCGATCCGCGACAGCGTCGCGATCAACGGCCTGGATCTCGGAGTGAAGGCGCTCGGCACCAACCCGCGCAAGAGCGCGAAGCTCGGCGCAGGCGAGGTCGACGTCGACGTGTCGTTCGGGGGAGTGATCTTCCGGGTGGGCGCGCACCTCTACAGCGACGAGGACGGCATCCTCGTCGAGCGCTGAGCCGCGCCGGCCAAGCATTCAGGTCGCAATATCTGCCGGAATAGCGTGCGTATAACGACAGAAAGTGCGACCTGAACGGGTGAGTATGGCTGGCCGCGGTTCAGGCCGCCGCGCGCAGCCCCTCGGCGAGCGGCGTGGTCGGGCGCCCGATGAGACGCGCGAGAGTGCCGTCGGTCTCCGCGAGTGTTCCGCTCCGGATGCCGGTATCCAGCGCCGTCACGAATCCGATCGTGCCCTCGTCAAGGCCGGCTCCCGCCAGCTGTGCCGCGTGCTCCTCGGTTGACAGCGCCGTGTACTCGACCGGGCGTCCTACGATCTCGGCGATCGCGGCGGCGAGCTCGGAGAAGTCCCAGGCGATGTCGCCGGCAAGCTCGTACACCTCGCCGATGTGGCCGTCTTCGAGCAGCACCACGGCTGCAGCATCCGCGAAGTCCTGCCGACTCGCAGACGCGACCTTGCCGTCTCCGACGCTCGCGGCGAGCACGCCCGACTCGGCAGCCTGTGACATGCTGCCGACATAGTTCTCCGTGTACCAGTTGTTCCGCAGAATGACGGCGGGGATGCCCGATGCCGCGATCAGCTCCTCCGTCGCCTTGTGCTCGGGAGCCAGGACGAGGTCGCTCGTGGTGGCCTTGGGCGCGCTCGTGTAGACGAGCTTGCGGACTCCGGCGGCCTTGGCCGCGTCGATGACCGCCTTGTGCTGCGGCGTGCGCCTTCCGACCTCAGAGCCCGAGATGAGCAGCACCGAATCGACGCCGTCGAGCGCGGCGCTGACGGATGCTGCGTCGTCGTAGTCCAACGCCACGACACGGATGCCGCGATCGGCGAGGTCGGCGGCCTTCGAGAGGTCGCGGGCGCCGGCGACGATCGCCTCTGGGTCGGCGCCGCGGGCGAGCAGGCTGTCGATGACGAGGTGGCCGAGTTGTCCGGTCGCGCCGGTGATGAGAATGGTCATGAGGATCCTTTCGAGGAGCGGTCCTCGATGACAACCGGTCAGGGGCATAGACATTCCGATCCGGAGGTACCCACTTTGAAGTAAGGTACCCACATGACGGTTAGTTTTGCGCAGATAAAGGAGACCATCCCCAACGTCTTCGAAGACGGCTGCAGCACGCGCGTCGTCCTCGATCACGTGATGAGCAAGTGGGGAGTGCTCGTGCTGTCGAGCCTGTCCGACGGCACGCATCGCTGGGGAGAGCTCCGCCGCGAGGTCGATGGCATCAGCGAGAAGATGCTCGCCTCGACCCTGCGCACCCTCGCGAGCGACGGGCTCGTGCATCGGGAGTCGTTCCCGGCGGTTCCTCCGCACGTCGAGTACAGCCTGACGCCGCTCGGCAGAGACCTCATGGAGCGGATGCTGCCGCTGGTCGCATGGGTCGCCGACAACGCCGACGGGATGCTGGGGCGCGAGGACTGAGCCCGGGATCAGCTGCGGATCAGGTCGACCCCCGCGGCCGTGAACTGACGCAGCGTCGCATCCGGCAGGAACGCCCTGGTCAGACCGCCGCCGATGCGGGCGAGGTCGCCCTCGTCGCGGTAGAGCAAGTAGATCGGCTCGTAGCGGGGGTTGAACTTCTTCTTGAACTGGTGCAGCGAGCGGAATCCGTAGACCGGCTCCAGCATCCCGCCCATCCTCGACAGCAGCGACGCGATCCCGCCCTCGTCCACGTCAGATTCGTGCGCGAGCGGTGCGCCCGACAGCGACAGGATCTCGGCGCCCTCCTCGGAGAACGCCTTCGCGGACGAGCCGATCAGGAACTCCATCACCGCACCGAAGCCTCCGTCTCGACGTCGCATCAGGTCGAGCGTCCATCCCACGATCCGTCCGCCGGCGCCGTAGACCGGAAGCCAGCTGAGCAGTCCGTCGACGTCGCCCTCCGGAGAGATCGCGAGGGCCAGGCGCACCTCGGGGTCTTCAGCCTCGTGCAGTGTTCCGAGGGTGAAGCGCATCTCGGGCAGGCCCTTGTCACCGACCCACGATTCCGAGATCGCCTTCAGCTGCTGGCGGGTGCCCCAGCTGACGTCGGCGAGGGTGGTCAGGCGGAACGTCATCCCCTCGCGTTCGGCGCGGCTGAACGACTGGCGCACCCGCGCCCACGCCTTGCCCTGGAAGGTGAGTCCTGCGAGGTCGATGATCGTGTCATCCGCGACGGTGAGCGCCTGCCATCCTTCAGGAAGCTGATCGCGCGTGCGTGCGGATGCGCTGAAGAAGCACGGTGTGACGGCGTGCTCCTCGGCGGCCTGGATGAACTCCAGCACCGAATCGGCGTGCCCCTCCGCTGGTCCGAGCGGATCGGCGAGTGCGATCGCCGCGCCCGAGCGCAATTGGAACGGCACGATCCCGCCCGACGACGTGCGCAGGTACTCCATGTTGTCCCACGTGGTCATCCACGACAGCGTCCCGCCGCCGTCCTTCTTGATCATCTGCTTCACCTCGTCGACGCTCACCGGAGTCCCGCCGAGGCTGCGGGCGCGCCGCCATACGCGGAAGGCCGCACGGGTGACGATGAGGAAGATCAGGTACGCGAGCCACAGGATCCCGGCGGATGCCGTGACGTCGAGGTCTCCCTGCACGGAGCCCGCGGCATCCTCCTCGATCGACAGCACGATCGCGACGCGCACGAGGACGGCGAGCGCTCCGATGACGATGTTGATCGCCGCGAGGACGATCGCGATGATCCAGGCCCAGCGGCGCCCGCGCCACAACCCCATCGCGATCACGAGGATGACGGCGGTGTCGAACAGCACGTCCGGCAGCGCGGTCTCGAGCCAGAGGTCGGTCGCTCCGAAGGGGCCGTTCGTCGGAATGAGCATCACGATCAGCTGGATCACCCCGAGGGCGACGACGATGCTCACCGCGAGCATCCGCTGCTCGTGCACGGTCGTGCGCTGCACGCGGAGGGACCGGTCGACCGACAGCACGAGCAGGATGGCGAGCGCATGCTCCACGTCGGCGAGGGTGCCGAGGTACAGCAGACTGATCGCCGCGAAGCCGAGCACCACGAACCACGCCCGCTGCCGCCACGGTGCGGCGAAGAGTCCGATCGCCGCGGCGATGCACGCCATGGTGCCGCCCGAGGCGCCGACGTCGAGCGTCTGCGCCAGCTGCTGCGCCCACGGCCACGGCAGGGCGCGCCCGCCGATGAGCAGCAGTGCGGATGCCAAGACCGCGAACAGCTGCCCGAACCAGTAATACAGCAGCGCGACCCGCCAGCCCCGACGGTACTCGAGGTACGCCATGCCCCAGAAGCCGAGGATTGTCGGGATGTACACCCACGGCTGAATGACGAAGAACGTGCCGCTGATCGGCGTCCACCACCGGCCCTGCTCGAGCGCGGGCAGCCCGTACGCGACGACGTCGAACAGGGGAGTACCGGCGAGAGGCCGCCAGAGCCCTTGCCCCGCGATGCCGGCGATGATGATCACCGCGATGAAGATGAGCGTCGCCGGAATCCGGCGGGCGAAGCCGAGGATCGCGGGGGTTCTCGAGTGAGTCGATTCCGTTGCCTCGGCGCTGCTCATGCCCTCAACGTATCGACGTGCCAAGGTGCGGGGCAATGGTGTGCTGCGTTTCCGAGAGGTGGCGCCTGTTGCCGTGTGAGGCCTCGAGAAGCGGCACATCGCGACACCTGCGGGTCGGCTCGGTGGCGGGCCGATTCGGGAGGTGGTTCTTTGTGTCGTGTGGCGGCGTGGGATGCGGCACATTGCGACACCTCGCGGGCGGGACCGGCCGGGCGCGCACGGGCCGGCGGGGGCGAGCTACGCCGTCGTGAAGATCCCCGCGGTCACGCGAGCGCTGAAGTACAGGCTCTCCACCGGCACGCACTCGTCCGCCGAGTGGAACTGTCCGTAGACGTCGAAGTCGTCTGGCACGCGCAGCGGCACGAACCCGTATCCGTGCACGCCGAGACGTGCGAAGTGCTTGTTGTCGGTGGATGCCGGAAGCAGGTAAGGCACCACGACGCCGTCCGGGTCTTCGGCCGTCAACGCCGCGGAGATGGCGTCGATGAACGGGCCGTCGATGGGAGAGGCGATCGGATGCATCGACCGCAGGCTCTCGACCTCGACGGTCTCTCCGGCCAGGCGAGCGACCTCGGCGAGCAGGTCGTCCTCACCGTCGGGCAGCGCCCGATAGTCGACGATCGCCTCTGCGCTCCCGGGGATGATGTTGCTCTTGTCTCCCGCGCGCAGCACGGTCGGCGCCGCGGTGTTCCGCGCCGCGGCGGCGATCACTCGCCCGACGAATCCGAGATCCTCCAGCTCAGCATCCAGGTTCTCGTCTGTGAACGTGACGCCTCGTGCCGCCCCGAACACCTCGAGAAATCGTGCCAGCGCCGGAGTGCGCACGACCGGGAACCGGTGCGCGCCGATCCGAGCGACCGCCCCGGCGAGCTGCGGCACAGGGTCACTCGGCAGCGGCCTGGACGCATGCCCCGCCTCGCCGCGCGCAGTGAGCCTCAGCCCGCCGACGCCCTTCTCGGCCGTCGCGAGCAGATACGCGCGACGTCCTTCGACGAGCGGCACCGAGAATCCGCCGACCTCGCTGATCGCCTCGGTCGCGCCGGCGAACAGCTCCGGCCGGTTGTCGACCAGCCACGACGCACCCCACACCCCGCCGCTCTCCTCGTCGGCGAGGAAGGCGAAGATCAGATCGCGCCGAGGACGGATGCCGGAACGCGCGAAGTGCCGCGCCACTGCCAGGATCACCCCCGCGTAGTTCTTCATGTCGACGGCGCCGCGGCCGTAGAGCAGGCCGTCTGCGATTTCGGCGCCGAAGGGCGGGTGAGTCCAGTCCGCAGCATCCACCGGCACCACATCGAGGTGCGCGTGCACGATCAGCGCGCCGGCATCCGGATCCGTCCCGCGAAGGCGGGCGATCACGCTCCCGCGCCCCGCAACGGGCTCGACGAATGACGTCTCGATGCCCACCTCCTCCAGCAGCGACTGCACGAACCGTGCCGCCCGCGTCTCGCCGTCGCCGATCGTTTTGAGGTCGCCCGTGTTGACGCTGTCGATGCGGATGAGGTCGCGGACGAAGCCGAGGGCTTCTTCTTCCAGCAGGCTGAGGGTCACTCGCCCAGCGTATGGGGCGCCCGCGTGCGTTACGCGCCGTTACCGTCCGAATCGGTGATGCGCCAGGTGCGTGATTCACTCATTCTCGTGAACAACTCCCGTGCGAAGAACAAGATCCTTTCCGCCCTCGGCGTGCTGGCAGCCGGCGCGCTGACCCTGTCGATGGCAGCGTGCGCGGGTGGCACAGACACCGCCGGTGGTGACGCCGCCGCCGACGAGACGAAGATCGTGCTCGGGGCGGACGACGGCACCGAAGCGCACTGGACGATCCTCAAGGACAAGCTGGCCGATGAGGGCATCGAGCTCGAGGTGCGCACCATCACCGATGGTGTGCAGCTGAACCAGGGTGTGCAGGACGGCGAACTCGACGTGAACCTGTTCCAGCACCTCATCTTCCTCTCCGACTTCAACGTCAACAGCGGCGGCACGCTCGTTCCGGTCGGCGCGACCGCCGTGTACCCCCTGGCGCTGTACTCCGAGGAGTACACCGACGTCGCCGACCTCCCGGATGGTGCGACCGTCGCGCTGCCGAACAACCCGACGAACCTCGCCCGCGCCCTGCTGAACCTGCAGCGTGCCGGGCTGCTCGAGCTCGAGGACGGCGGCAACGCCTTCTCGACCGAGGCCGACATCACCTCCAGCAAGGTCGAGCTCCTTCCGGTCGACACGAACCAGACGGTCACCGCGCTCAAGGACGGCAGCGCGCAGGCAGCGATCGTCAACAACACCCAGGCCCAGAAGGGCGGGCTCGGCGACGACCTGATCATCTTCAAGGAAGACCTCGACAACCCCGAGCTCGCGCCGTACATCAACGCCTTCGTCGTGAAGGACGAGAACAAGGACGACCCGCGCTGGGAGAAGCTCATCGAGGCGTACCACTCGCCCGAGGTCGAAGAGGCCGTCACCGAGCTGAACCAGGGCAACCTGCAGTTCAAGGCCGACTGGACCGCCGCTGACCTGCAGAAGGAGCTCACCGGCCTCGAAGACAAGCTCAAGGCCGCGAAGTAAGCAGTGACCGGAATCATCTCGTTCGATCGGGTCTCCAAAGCGTTCCCCGGAACGCGGCGGGGGCCCGTCGTCGATGCTCTGGAAGAGGTCGACCTCGAGGTCGAGCGCGGCTCGATCGTCGGTGTCATCGGCTACTCCGGGGCGGGAAAGTCCACGCTCGTCCGGCTGATCAACGGGCTGGAGAAGCCCACTGGCGGCAGCGTGAACGTACTCGGCGTCGACGTCGGAAAAGCGTCGGAGACCGAGCTGCGGGGCCTGCGCGCACGCATCGGCATGATCTTCCAGCAGTTCAACCTCTTCAATTCGCGCACGGTCCGCGGCAACGTCGCGTACCCGTTGAAGGTTGCCGGCTGGAAGCGTGCGGACATCGCGCCTCGCGTCGCGGAACTGCTCGATTTCGTCGGGATCGGCGACAAGGCCGGCCGGTATCCGCGCGCACTCTCGGGCGGACAGAAGCAGCGCGTCGGCATCGCCCGCGCGATCGCCGCGAACCCGGAGCTGCTGCTCGCGGATGAGGCCACCAGCGCGCTCGACCCGCAGACCACCGGCGAGGTGCTCGCGTTGCTGAAGGAGATCAACCGCCGCCTCGGCATCACGATCGTCGTCATCACCCACCAGATCTCGGTCGTGCACGAGCTGTGCGATCAGGTCGTCGTGATGGACGGCGGCCGCGTGGTCGACAGCGGCGACACGTACCGCGTGTTCGCGCATCCGCGTGCGGCGCTCACCGAGCGCTTCGTCGCCGCCGTCACGCAGGGCGTGCCGGCGGGCGACACACTGGATTCTCTGCTCGTCGGCGGCGGGACGCTCGTGAGCGTCGACGTCAACGAGTTCACCAGCGAGGACATCGACGAGGTGTTCGAGAAGCACGGCGTGCGTCGCGCGGTCGTCTTCGGCGGGGTCACCGACATCCGCGGTCGCCAGCTCGGCACCCTCACGTACCGTCTGCAGGCGGGGGCGGATGCTGTCGCCGAAGCGGTCGGGGAATTGGCGGTGCGCACGAAGGTGTCGGTGCTGCGCGGTTCGAGCGCCACGGTTCAGGCATCCGGATCGGAGGGCGTCTCATGACCGGCATCCATCCGCTCGCCAACTGGGATTCGCTGACGCCGGTGCTGCTGCAGTCGATCCAGGAGACCATCTACATGGTCGCCGTCACGCTCGTGATCGGCGGCATCGCCGGACTGCTGATCGGTGCGGTGCTCTATGCCACACGGCCGGGGAACCTGTTCGGCAACCGGATCGTCTTCAACGTGATGAACCTGGTGATCAACGTCATCCGACCGATTCCGTTCATCATCTTCCTCACCGCGGTCGGGCCCGTGACCAAGCTCGTCGCAGGCACCACGCTCGGCACCGAGGCGGCGATCGTGCCGATGACGATCATGGCCGCGGTCGTGATCGGGCGCGTGGTCGAGCAGAACCTCGTCGCGGTCGACCCTGGAGTCGTCGAGGCTGCGCTCGCGATCGGTGCGAAGCGGCTGTCGATCCTGTTCGGCGTGGTGATCCCCGAGGCGCTGGCGCCGCTGATCCTCGGCTACACGTTCATGTTCATCGCGGTGGTCGACATGTCGGCCATGGCCGGCTACATCGGCGGCGGCGGACTCGGAAACTTCGCGATCATCTACGGCTACAACCAGTTCGATCAGCAGGCGACCTGGGTCACGGTCGCGATCATCATCGTGATCGTGCAGGTGGGTCAGATCTTCGGCAACTGGCTCGCGCAGCGGGTGCTGCGGCGGTAGGCGGGTCGTCCTGGGGTGCGAGGTGGCGCCTTGTGTCGCTTCGTGGCGTTGGATGCGGCACTTAGTGACACCTCGCGCGGGGAGCCTTGCCGGAGGTGGCGCTTTGTGCCGCTTGGTGGCGTTGGATGCGGCACTTAGTGACACCTCGCGCGAGGCGCACGGTATGCGGCGGCGTGCCACCCCGGCGTCAGTCGACGGCGGCCGTGATCAGGATCGGGCGATGATCGCTCGAACGCTGCGGCAGGGTCTGGATGCTGTCGATCGTGAACCCGTTCGACGTCGCGAAGTCGTAGTGCCCCTTGAACACGCGGTAGCGGGTGTACGTGCGGTCATCGCTGAGCGTCAGGGTGTAGCCGTGGTCGCGGACGGTCTGGCCGAGGTTCTCCTTGAACACGGGGTAGTTGTAGTCGCCGACCATGAGCACAGGAACTCCGCGTCCCATCGACTCGAGCTCGGTGAGCGCCGCGCGGATCTGGTTGCGTCGCAGAGAGTTCAGCGCGGTGAGCGGCGCGGCGTGGAAGGATGCCACGATCAGCTCACGACCGATGTCGATGTCCTGCAACCGAGCGCCCAGGACGCGTTCATGGGCGGGCTTCAGCACTCGATCGTGCAGCGACTTCTTCAGCCCGAACGTGCGCATCTCCAGCAGGCGGAAGGTGTTCATCCGGTAATAGAGCGCCAGTCCGAGGCGATTGCCCTGCGTGGCATCCGCCAGCGCGAGTCCCGCGATCTCGTCGGGAAGCGCTTCGACGTCGCACTCCTGCAGGCACAGGACATCGGGGTCGTGCTCTGTGACGAGCTCCTTGAGCTCGGTGGCAGCACGATGCTTGCGCAGGTTATAAGAGATCACCTTCATCTCTGCCAACGCTACTGCGTTCGCCTGTGATCGAGGTGTCGAATCAGCCTGAGTTCTCGCTGTCTCGCCGTGCCCGAGTCTGCTCGGCCCGCACGGCGAGCAGGTCGTCGGCGGGGTAGCCGACCTCGGTCAGCGTGAGACCGCGTGCCGCGAGCACCTTGAACTCGCTCGTGCGCTCGAGCGCATCGCGCAGCACGACGAGGTCGCTGACGTCGAGGCGCTGCTCTCCGACGGCCACGCACGCTCCGACCAGCGCGCGCACCATGCTGTGGCAGAACGCGTCGGCCTTCACCTCGGCGATCAGCACCCCGTCGGCGTCGCGATGCCACCGGTAATCGAGGAGCGTGCGGATCGTCGTCGCCCCCTCGCGGGGTTTGCAGTAGGCGGCGAAGTCATGCAGGCCGATCAGGGTCTGTGCGGCAGTATCCATCGCCCGAACGTCGAGCTCACCGCGGATGCTGGTGGTGTCGAGGCGCCTGGCCGGATCGTAGCCGGCGACCTCATCGGCGAGCCGGTAGCGGTACCGACGCCAGACGGCGGAGAAGCGGGCGTCGAACCCCTCTGGCGCGATCGACGAGCGACGCACGGTGACGTCCGAGTAGGCGCCGAGCACTCCGCGGATGCGTCCGGCGATCGAGCCGGCGGGGTCGTGCGAACTGCGTCCGTGCCGGGTGAGGATGCGCGACCATTGCTCGTCATCGAGGTCGACGTGTGCGACCTGGTCGGCGGCATGCACGCCGGCATCCGTTCGCCCCGCGACGACGAACTGCACCTCGGAGCCGATGATGCGTGCGAGTGCCGCCTCGAGCGTGCCCTGCACCGTGCGCAACCGGGGTTGCTTCGCCCACCCGCGGAACTGGGTGCCGTCATAGGCGATGTCAAGCCGTATTCGCACGATGGCCAGCTTAGACTGGAACCTTCGGCCGCGAGCCGAAACGCCTCCTCATCATGACGCTCCTTCACTCTGCTCCTCGACGTTTCGCGGGACTGGACGGTCTGCGTGCGGTGGCGGTCATCCTCGTGCTGGCGTATCACCTCTTTCCGTCATCGCCGGTGCGGTCGGGGTTCGTCGGCGTCGATGTCTTCTTCGTGATCAGCGGTTTCCTGATCACGTCGCTCCTGCTGCGTCCATCGCGCCTCGGACGGCTCGGATCGCCGCGTCGGCTGATCGATTTCTGGCGGCGGCGCGCGCGCCGGCTGCTGCCGGCGTTGGCCGTGGTGATCACGGTGTGTGCGACGGCGGCGTGGATGCTGGGTGGCGACGTGCTCGTCGGCATCGGAAGGCAGGTGCTCGGTGCTGCCACCTTCAGTTACAACTGGCTCGCAGTCGCCGGAGGCAGCGACTACTTCACGGCGACGGCGCCCGAGCTGTTCCGCAACGTCTGGTCGCTGGCCGTCGAAGAGCAGTTCTACGTGCTGTGGCCACTGTTGCTTCCTCTCGTGCTGCTTGTTCCGGGGCGGTGGACGCGCGCGGCGCTCATGTTCGTCGCTGCGGGTGGGTCGGTGTGGTGGATGGCGATGCTGGTCGCCGAAGGCGACGTCACGCGGGCGTACTTCGGCACCGATTCGCACGCGTTCGGGCTGCTGCTCGGGATCGCTCTCGCGCTCGCCACCGTGAACATGCCGGAAAGGGCATGGATGCTGCGGCGCGGTGCGCAGGTCGGATCGCTGCTCGCCGGACTCGTCGGACTGGGTGCTGTACTGGTCGCCGCACTGTCGCCGGAGGATGCTTCCATCACCGGTGTGCTCGTGCTCGCGTCTCTCGGGACGGCGCTCACGATCTTCGCCGGAACCTGGCCCGGCTCGTGGCTCGGACGCGGTCTCGATGTCGCGCCGCTGCGCTGGATCGGTGAGCGGTCGTACGGCATCTACCTGTGGCATTGGCCGGTGCTCGTGCTGGCTCTGGTCGGCACGCAGGGGACAGGGCCGGAGGCCGGGGTTCCCGCGGCGATCGGTGCGGTGGCGCTCGTCGTCTCGGTCGGGGCTGCGGCGCTGTCGTACAGGTTCGTGGAGCAGCCGCTGCGTCGGTACGGGTTCCGGCGCGCGGGACGCGCACTGTGGTCGCGTGTCGCGGGTCGTCCGACGGCGCGCCTGGCCGGTGTGACTGCGCTGGTGGTCGGAGCCGTCGCCGTGGGCGGAACGGCGGCGGCGATCGTGACCGCCCCAGAGGCGACGTCGGCCGAGGCGGCGGTCGCAGCGGGGGAGCAGGCCATGAAGGATGCTGCGAAGGCGGCGCCCGAGGCATCCGATGACGATCCGGAGCAGATCGACATCCCTGCTGGCACCGAGATCACGGCCGTCGGAGACTCGGTGATGCTCGCATCCGCGCCGTCGCTGTATGAGCAGTTCCCCGGGATCACGGTCGATGCCGCGGTCTCGCGCTCGATCTGGGCTGGGCCCGACATCCTCAACGACCTGGCTTCGAAGGGCGAACTGCGCGAGAACGTGGTCGTGGCGCTCGGCACCAACGGTCCGGTGGATTGGGGCGTGCTCGAGCAGATGTCGCAGGCGGCGGGGAAGGACCGCAACCTGATCCTCGTCAACGCGCACGCACCGCGCGACTGGATCCCCGGTGTCAATGCCGATCTCGACGCCTTCGCCGACAGTCACCGCTCGGTGTGGGTCGCGGACTGGTCGGGCGCCATCGCGCCCCACACCGAGCTGCTCGCAGGCGACGACATCCACCCGGGCGAGGCCGGGGGAGACGTGTTCGCCGATTCTGTGGAGACCGCGCTGGAGCGCGTGGAGAAGGACCGCGTCCGGGCCGAGAAGGACTTCGAGCGCGCGCCAACCGGC
This sequence comes from Microbacterium murale, assembly GCF_014635185.1. GTDB lineage: Bacteria > Actinomycetota > Actinomycetes > Actinomycetales > Microbacteriaceae > Microbacterium > Microbacterium murale. The sequence goes on along the minus strand of NZ_BMCM01000002.1, from coordinate 620,782 downwards.
CGCGCCCCGCGGGTGCCGTTCCCCGAGTAGGCCCGCACCCGTCCGAGCCGGCGCGGCAGGTGGCGCTACATGCCGCTCTGGCACGCGCGACGCGGCACAAGCGACCACCTGCTGCGACCATGCCATGTTTCAACCGTTCCAGCCTCGGCGGCGGAGTGCGGCGGCCACTCGACCGACCCCATCTCGGCGGCTTCCGTTGACGTGCAGCGACGTCAGTCGAACGACTTCCCACCCGGCCTCGGCATAGTCGTTGTACTTGTCGAGGTCGCGGTTCCATTGCTTACGCGAAGTTCGGTGGTGGTCGCCCTCGATCTCGACGACGATCCGATACTGCGGGTAGACGAGTTCCGATATTCCCAGCAATCGTCGTCGGTCGTCGCGAATCTCCATGTCGAGCACCGGTTCGGGAAGCCCTGCCGAGGCGGCGTCCAATCGGAAGTCGGTCTCAAGCACGGAGGAGCTGCCGACGCAGATCAGTTCCAGCGCTTCGCGCAGTTTGCCCGTCGACGGCGGTCGCGGTCCGCAGGACACCTCAGCGGCGAGATCCGCGATCGTGCCGTGGGAGAGCTCCGGATGCTGTCGGCCGAAGTCATCACGAGGCACCTGCACGATGGCATCTCCGATCTCAACGAGTTCGCGCAACGTCAAGTCGCGTGCGAGCATCGCCCAGGTGCTCGTCGGCGTCGTCATACGAAGCCCGTCGATTTCGGTGATGGTGACGAGGTGGGGAGCGACCTTGCGACCTTTGACACCTTTCGCGCGCGGAGCACGCTGCGGTGCGAAGACCGCGACAGCCAATGCAGTGGGAGTCTTCAAGGGAAGGGCATACCCGACGATCGCCGCAGTGGCCGCGCAGTAGAAGCTGCCTGGTGGCATGATCTCGCTGTACACGCGAGCGTCGTCCGCGTGTTCCTTCCGTGCCCGCCGGAAGTGTGCGTACGCCGCATCGTCGCGGGATGCCTCGATGGAACGCTGCGTGATGAACTCCGCCGTGCGGCGCGTGCCCCGGAACGGGATGGTCAGGTCTTTCGCCCGCATGCGACGCCGGGTCGCGCCCTGGCGCTCCGCGTCGCGGACCGAGAACTGACCGCCGAGCGAGTCGGGAAGCGGGTTCGGCGTGGGAGGCATGCGCACAGGTTGCCCCAGAGCGACGACACCGCGGATGCTGAAACCCACGTCTCGTGGACAAGGCGGATGCCGCAGCGGATGTGCAGGACGAGAGCAGCGTTCGACGAGACTCGTCCAGCCGAGTCTCGCCGGCGGGGGAGGTGGTCGCATGTGTCGCTTCGCAGGGTGCCGTGCGGCACGAAGCGACACCTGCGCGGGGTGTGGGAACGGCATCCGACGGGGAGGTGGTCGTATGTGTCGCTTCGCCGGGGGCCGTGCGGCACGAAGCGACACCTGCCGCTGCAGCCCCTCCCGCCACCCCGCCCCGATTCCCACTTCCGGGGAAATTGCCGTAGGCTATCCCTTTGGTACTCGACTGCAGAGTGCCGCGAACGTGAGCCCTCCACTGGCGTGTTCCGAGCAATAGCGAAGAACCACCCCGGAGTGGGATTCACGAACTCCTCCGTTCGAACAAGAAAGCAGCACTATTGTGACGCGCACATACACCCCGAAGGCCGGGCAGATCCAGCGTGACTGGGTCGTCATCGACGCCAACGACGTCGTTCTCGGTCGCCTCGCCTCGCACGCCGCAGCGCTCCTGCGCGGCAAGCACAAGGCCACCTTCGCCAACCACCTCGACTCGGGTGACTTCGTCATCATCATCAACGCCGACAAGGTCGCGATGACGGGTCAGAAGCTCCAGAAGAAGATGGCCTACCGCCACTCGGGCTACCCGGGCGGTCTCACCAAGGTCTCCTACGAGGAGCTCCTGGCGAAGAACCCGATCCGCGCTGTCGAGAAGGCCGTCCGCGGCATGCTCCCCAAGAACAGCCTCGGTCGTCAGCAGCTGACCAAGCTCAAGGTGTACGTCGGTGCCGAGCACCCGCACGCCGCTCAGCAGCCCACGACGTACACCCTCGACCAGGTCGCCCAGTGAGCGCCGCTAAGACTACTAAGGACAATCTCGTGGCTGATACTCAGGACACCACCGAAACCGCCGAAACCCCTCAGAGCTACTCGACCTCCAGCCCGGAGACCGTCGAGACCGAGGCTGCGGCTCCCCGCCCCGTTCTCAACGTTCCCGGCGCAGCCGTCGGCCGTCGCAAGCAGGCCATCGCCCGCGTGCGTCTGGTTCCCGGCTCGGGTGTCATCACGGTCAACGGCCGTACGCTCGAGGACTACTTCCCGAACAAGCTGCACCAGCAGCTGATCACCGACCCGTTCACGGTGCTGAACCTCACGGGTGCGTACGACGTCATCGCGCGCATCTCCGGTGGCGGCGACTCCGGTCAGGCCGGCGCACTGCGTCTCGGCATCGCCCGTTCGCTGAACGGCATCGATGAGGAGAACAACCGCGCGATCCTCAAGAAGGCCGGCTTCCTCCGTCGTGACGCTCGCGTCATCGAGCGCAAGAAGGCTGGTCTCAAGAAGGCCCGCAAGGCGCCTCAGTACTCGAAGCGTTAAGCACGAGAGCCCCGATGCCGCTTTTCGGCACGGACGGCGTGCGAGGACTTGCCAACGGCATCCTCACCGCCGACCTCGCGCTCACCCTGGCCCAGGCGACAGCTGTCGTCCTGGGCCAGGGCCGCACCGCTGAGGCGCGCAAGGCCGAGGGCAAGCGACTGTCAGCAGTCGTCGCCCGCGACCCGCGCATCTCCGGTGAATTCCTCGTGGCCGCAGTGTCTGCCGGCCTCGCAGCATCCGGTGTCGACGTCCTCGACGCCGGCGTTATCCCCACTCCGGCCCTGGCGTTCCTCGTCGCCGACCACGATGCCGACTTCGGCGTCATGGTGTCCGCGTCGCACAACCCGGCACCAGACAACGGGATCAAGATCTTCGCCCGCGGCGGTGTGAAGCTCCCCGATGAGGTCGAGCAGCGCATCGAAGCCGCGATGGCGGGGGAGAAGCTTCTGCCCACCGGCGGGTCCGTCGGACGCATCGAGCGGTTCTCCGATGCGGAGGACCGCTACGCACTGCACCTGCTGGGTTCGCTGCCGCACCGGCTCGACGGCATCCACGTCGTTCTCGACTGCGCGCATGGCGCAGCATCCGGTGTCTCGCCCGAGACGTTCAACGACGCCGGCGCGAACGTGACCGTCATGGGGGCAGAGCCCGACGGCACCAACATCAACGACGGCGTGGGCTCGACGCATCTCGACAAGCTCGCTGAGGCCGTCGTGCGTCTCGGCGCCGACGTCGGTATCGCCCACGACGGCGATGCGGACCGCTGCCTCGCAGTGGACGCCGACGGCAACATCGTCGATGGCGACCAGATCATGGCCATCCTCGCGGTGGCGATGAAGGACCGCGGACACCTCACCGACAACACGCTCGTCGCGACGGTCATGAGCAACCTCGGACTGCACAAGGCGATGAAGGACAACGGCATCACCGTGCGCCAGACCGCTGTCGGCGACCGCTACGTGCTCGAAGACATGAACGCCGGCGGCTACGCCCTGGGAGGCGAGCAGTCCGGCCACGTGATCATGAGTGAGTTCGCGACGACCGGCGACGGCGTGCTGTCGGGCCTGCACCTGGTCGCCGAGATGGCGCGCCAGAAGAAGACGCTCGCGGAGCTCGCGTCGGTCATGACGGTCTTCCCGCAGGTGCTCATCAACGTGCGCGACGTCGACAAGGATCGCTGCGCCGACGACGAGGGCGTGCAGGATGCTGTCGCCGCTGTCGAGGCGGAACTCGGTGACACCGGACGCGTGCTGCTGCGCAAGTCCGGCACGGAGCAGCTCGTTCGCGTGATGGTCGAGGCGGCGGATGCTGAATCCGCACAGTCCTACGCACAGCGCCTTGCGGATGTGGTGAAGGAGCGCCTCGCGCTCTGACGCCCGGCGATGGGGGCGGCTTCGGTCGCCGCCCGCGTCGCGCCGCGGGTGTCGCGCCTCACTCCCGCGGGTGTCGCGTCGTGTCGCTTCAGCGCGGTCGATGCGGCCGTTCGGGCCACCTCCCGTTGCGATGGGCGCGTCTCAGTGCGGCATCAGGCCACCGTGCGCAGCGCCCCGTCCTCCTCGCGGTAGCGTTCGCCCGTCTCGGGGCACACCCACGCTTCGCCGTCGCGAACGAGCGGTCTTCCGGCGCGGCCGACCCAGCCGACGCGGCGCGCCGGAACGCCGACGACGAGGGCGTGCGCTGGCACGTCCTTCGTGACGACGGCCCCGGCAGCCACGAGCGCCCATGCGCCGATCGTCACTGGCGCGATGCACACGGCGCGGCCGCCGATGGATGCCCCTTCTTCGATGGTCACCCCGACCGCATGCCAGTCATCTGCCGACTTCGCCGTTCCGTCCGGATTCACCGCTCGCGGGAACTCATCATTGGTGAGCACGGCCGCCGGCCCGATGAACACCCCATCGGCGAGGCGTGCGGGCTCGTAGACGAGCGCGTAGTTCTGGATCTTGCAGTTGTCGCCGAGGACGACATCCGGCCCGATGTATGCGCCACGACCGATGTTGCATCCCGTGCCGATCCGCGCGCCCTCCCGCACCTGCGCGAGATGCCAGACGCGGGTGTCATCGCCGATGACGGCGCCCGCATCGACGTCAGCGGTGGCGGCGACGAAGACGTCCGCGCTCACGGTCTTCCCATTCCGCGATACCGCCATCCGGCGGCGCGCCACAGCTCCGCGTCGAGACAATTGCGCCCGTCGACGATGATGCGGCCATCGGTGAGTGCGGCGACATCGTCGGGAGACATCTGCCTGCGGTACTCATCCCATTCGGTGACGATCACTATCACGTCGGCGTCACGGAGGGCCTCATCCCGCGACGTCGCGTAGGTGAGCTGCGGATGCAGCGCACGCGCGTTGGGGACCGCCTGAGGGTCTGTGACGACGACACGTGCACCGAGTCCGTGCAGTCGGACAGCGACATCGAGTGCCGGCGAGTCGCGGACGTCGTCGCTGTGCGGTTTGAAGGCGGCTCCGAGCACCGCCACTCGCGTGCCGACAATCGCTCCGCGTGTCTCTTCGAGCACGAGTTGCACCGCGCGCTCTCTCCTGCGGAGATTGATCGCGTCGACCTCGCGGAGGAACCCGACCGAGTCCCGCAGTCCGAGTTCCTCGGCGCGTGCGGCGAACGCGCGGATGTCCTTCGGCAGGCAGCCACCACCGAACCCGATGCCGGCGCCGAGGAACCGTCGGCCGATGCGCACATCGTGGCCGAGTGCATCGGCCAGTTGTGTGACGTCGGCGCCGGTCGCCTCGGCGATCTCGGCCATGGCGTTGATGAAAGAGATCTTCGTCGCGAGGAAGGCGTTCGCGGAGACCTTCACGAGTTCCGCCGTGGCGAAGTCGGTGATGATGAAGGGCGTGTCCTTCTCGAGAGCCTTCCAGTACGCCTCGCGCAGCACTCCCGCTGCCCGCTCGCCTTCAGGACCGCTCCGCACGCCGACCACGATGCGGTCAGGGTCGAGGGTGTCCTGCACAGCCCATCCCTCTCGGAGGAACTCCGGGTTCCATGCGAGCGTCGCGCCCGCCGTCTGCACGATCTCCTCGAGCTCCGTGGCGGTGCCGACGGGAACGGTCGATTTGCCGGCGACGACGTCGCCTTCGCGCAGGTGCGGCGCAAGCTCTGTGAACGCCGCGCGCACGAACCGCATGTCTGCGGCATCCGAGCCAGGCAGCTGCGGGGTGCCGACGGTGACGAAGTGCACGGCGCTGCCGGCGGATTCGGCGATGTCGGTCGAGAAGCGCAGCGCGCCGGATTCCACTCCGCTGCGCAGAAGCTCGGGCAATCCGGGTTCGTAGATCGGCGCCTCACCCCGCCCCAGCGCTTCGATCTTTCGCGGATCGACGTCGATTCCGACCACCTCGTGGCCGATCGATGCCATCGCGGCGGCGTGGACGGCACCCAGATACCCACAGCCGATAACAGAGATTCTCATCGGTTAGTTCCTCCCCCAGTGAAGATAGGCCCATCATGGCGCATCTGAGTGGCGCGCGCATCAACAGCGGGTGCGGATGCAAGTCCGCACAAATCAGGTAGTGACGTGCGCATGCTTTCGGGGCTATACTCCCGAGCGGGGAGACTCGACTGTTCAGCCGGTGCACGCATTCGGTGAGAAGTATGGGTCTTGAAGCTGGGCACGTTCGTCGGTAGGGGTCGACGACGCGTCCTGACTGGGGAAACTGGGGAATGCACGCATCTGGGGAAACGCGCTTCTGCGCTCGCCGACTTGGTCGGCGTGCGCTGTCATCGATCGCCGCGCTCGCAATCATCGTGGGCACGTTGATCGCCATAGACGCGCCCGTTGCGGCCGTCGCGGCGGGCAGCACTTGCGGTGTCGACATCAATCCGATCGTCTGCGAGAACTCGAAACCGGGCACTGACCCGGAGATCTGGGACATCTCAGGAGCGGGCGATCCCAGCATCCAGGGTTTCGCGACTGACATCTCGGTCAACGTCGGCGCGCGCATCGACTTCAAGGTCGACACGGATGCTGCCGACTACACGATCGACGTCTATCGCACCGGCTGGTACCAGGGCCTCGGGGCCCGGTTCATCGATTCGGTCACACCTTCTGCGGCGCTGCCCCAGGTACAGGACGAGTGCATCTCGGACATCACGACCGAGCTCTACGACTGCGGCACATGGGCGGTCTCGGCCTCGTGGGATGTGCCGGCGGATGCCGTGTCCGGCGTCTACGTCGCAAAGCTGACCCGCACCGACAGCGGCGGCTCGAGCCACATCACCTTCATCGTGCGCAATGACGGCAACCACTCGGACATCGTGTTCCAGACATCGGATCCGACGTGGCACGCGTACAACACGTACGGTGGCTCCGACTTCTACCAGGGCGCAGCCAACGGGCGCGCGTACAAGATCAGCTACAACCGGCCGTTCGCCACCCGTGGGCACATGGAAGGTCGCGACTTCTACTTCTCCAGCGAATACGCCACCGTGCGTTTCCTGGAACGCAACGGCTACGACATGAGCTATATCGCGGGACTGGACACAGACCGTCGCGGTGGCGAGCTGCTGAACCACAACGTGTTCCTCTCGGTCGGACACGACGAGTACTGGTCGGGCGCGCAGCGCGCGAACATGGAAGCGGCGCGAGACGCCGGGGTCAACATGCAGTTCCTCACGGGCAACGAGGGATACTGGCGCACCCGCTATGAGAGCTCGTCCGCAGACGGAACCGCGACGCCGTACCGCACGCTCGTCTCGTACAAGGAGACCTGGGGAAACTCCGCCAATCCGGGCGGCGCCAAGATCGATGCGTCCTCGCCGGAGTGGACCGGGACGTGGCGCGACCCACGATTCGCCGACGCCTCACAGGGCGGGCACCTGCCGGAGAACGCGCTCACGGGAACCATGTACATGGTCAACGATGTCTGGCATGCGGTCACGGTGACGGCCGACGAAGGCAAGATGCGCCTGTGGCGCGATACCGGCCTTGACGCGATTCCTGCCGGACAGTCCGAGCCTCTGGGAGATCAGACGGTCGGATACGAGTCGAATGAGGACATCGACAACGGGTTCCGGCCGGAAGGCCTCATCCGATTGTCGACCATGGTCGGCGACACACCTCAGTACCTCCGCGACTACGGCAACACGGTCACGGCTGGGACGACGGAGCACCATGTCACGCTGTACCGTGCGCCCAGCGGAGCGCTGGTCTTCTCATCGGCCAGCGTCCAGTGGGGCTGGGGACTCGACAGCACGCATGACGGTGACCGGCCGGATGCCGACCCTCGAATGCAACAGGCCGAGGTCAACCTGCTCGCCGACATGGATGCCCAACCGAGCACGCTCATGCCCGGGCTGACGCCGGCGTCGAAGAGTACGGACCAGGCAGCGCCCACGGCCGCGATCGTGACGCCGACCGAGGGGCAGCAGATCGCCCACGGCACCACGGTGACCGCCAGCGGAACGGCGGCGGACGTCGGAGGTGCTGTCGCCGGTGTGGAGGTGTCCACCGATGGTGGCGACTCCTGGCATCCGGCGCAGGGCACGACGAACTGGACCTACTCCTACATTCAGCAGGGTGCGGGCCAGGCGACGATCATCGCGCGAGCGATCGACGACAGTGCGAACTACTCGGCTGCGGGCACCACTCGTGGCGTCGCCGTGGCCGGTCCGTACTCCGCGTTCGGCGAGGAAGTCCCCTCCACCCCGTCAGCGACTGACACGCAGGCCGTGGAGCTGGGACTGCGCTTCACCGCCGCGGCAGACGGCTACGTCTCCGGGGTGCGCTTCTACAAGGGCGCCGGCAACATCGGGACGCATACCGGAACACTCTGGTCCGCGGCCGGCGAGCGTCTCGCCAGCGTGACGTTCACCGACGAGACGGCCACGGGATGGCAGTCCGCAGTATTCGACGACCAGGTGCCGGTCACCACTGGTGGGGAGTACGTCGTCTCGTACACGGCTCCGCAGGGCGGGTACGCCTACGTCGACGACTACTGGCCCTATCTTGACCGTGCATCGACACCCGTGGTCGTCACCTCCGGAGTGGGCAGCGCCAGTCCAGGGGTCTATGGCGAGCCCGGAGCGTTCCCCACGCGGACGTACGGCAACTCGAACTACTACGTCGATGTGGTCTTCGATTCCGTCCTCAAGCCGACGGTGCGCATCGCCGCACGCGAACCGGCACCGGGCAGTTCGAGCGTGCCGACGGACACGGACGTGACCGCCGTCCTCACCACCGATGTCGTGTCGGCCGCGCTCACGGTGAGCGACGCCGCGGGCGACCCCGTCGCCGGTACGGGTTCCTATGATGCGGCGACGCGCACGGTGCGCTTCGCGCCGGCCGCTCCGTTCGAGGCATCCTCGACGTATACGGTCGCCATCGATGTCACACCACCCGCGGGGGCGACGCTTGATCTGGGCGGCGCCTGGACGTTCACGACCGCCGCACCGGTCCTGCCCGAGGGGCAGTGCCCGTGCTCGATCTACACCGACCTCGACCGACCGCTGATCTCTGCCGACACGGACTCGGATGCGGTGACTCTGGGCACGCGCTTCACCGTCTCGGAGCCCGGCGTCGTCACAGCCGTCCGCTTCTACAAGGGAGCAGGCAACGGCGGCACGCACATCGGTGCCCTGTGGACGTCGACGGGCGAGAAGCTCGGAGAAGTCACCTTCAGTGACGAGACGGGCTCGGGATGGCAGAGTGCCGCATTCGCCACACCCATCACCCTGCAGCCCGGTACCGAGTACACGGTGTCGTACGCTGCGCCGAACGGACGCTACGCCGTGACACCGTCGGCGTTCGCCGATGCGTACGCGCGCGGCCCGATCACGGTGCCGGCCGACGGCGGCGTATTCACCTATGCAGGCGGCGCGCCGGCGCGCACCACCGCGACGAGCTACTTCGTCGACATCGTCTTCGAAACCACGGTGATCGGTCCGGTCATGACGTCGTCGACTCCTCCTGCGGGGGCGACCGGAGTCGACCGCGACAGTACGATCTCCGCCACGTTCAGCGAGGCTCTGACTTCGACGCCGACGTTTGCGGTCACGGCGAACGGCACGGCGGTCGCCGGAGTCGTCAGCATGTCTGCGGATGCCCGAACGGCCACCTTCGCACCGTCAGCACCGTTCGCGTACGCCGCGGAGATCTCGGTGGGACTGAGCGACGTCAGCGGCGCATCCGGGAACGGCGCTGAGCGGAGCTGGGCTTTCTCGGTCGAACGGGACCCATCGGTCAGCGAGTACGACTTCTTCGGCGCTGAATCGCCCTCCGTCTCTGTGAACGACGCGGCGTCGGTCGAACTGGGGATGTCGTTCCACAGTGCCGTCGATGGTCACGTCACCGCTCTGCGCTTCTTCAAGACGGTCGGAGACACGGCGACCCACACGGGCACGCTGTGGTCTTCGACCGGACAGGCGCTCGCCAGCGTGGTCTTCCAGAACGAGACCGCGTCCGGATGGCAGCGCGCCATGCTATCGAACCCCGTGACGATCTCGGCCGGTCAGACGTACACCGTGTCGTACCTCTCGCCGCAGGGGCGCTACGGCACCACCGCGAACTACTTCTCCGTCGCGAAGACCAGCGGTCCGCTGACGGCGGATGCCGACGTGAACGGCACCTTCCGCTACGGCACCGGCGGGACGATGCCGACGTCGACCTTCGGTGCGTCGAACTACTTCGTGGATGTTGATTTCAGCGCGGGCACGCAGGCCGAGCCTGCGGTTGCCATCGAGGCGAAGAGTCCGACCGGGACAGCTGCCTCGCTCTCCGCCGAGGTGACGGCCACGTTGACGAAGGATGCTTCCGCGCCCACCATCGCACTGGCGGCAGGTGGAGCCGCGGTGGCAGGTGCGAGCGTGTACGACGTCGCGACGAAGACGATCACGTTCACGCCCACGACAGAGCTCACGGCAGCCAGGACCTACACCGCGACAGTGCTGATCGACGGCCAACAGCTTGATCAGTGGGAGTTCACCACTCGCGAGCCGGAGGTCCCCGGAACGAGGGAGACGATCTTCGGCGACGAGACACCGACCAGCGCGTCCGCCGCTGACTCGGATGCCGTCGAAGTCGGCACGGCGTTCACGGTGTCGCGTATCGGCCATGTGACGGCGATCCGCTTCTACAAGGGCGCCGAGAACACCGGCGCGCACATCGGCACCCTGTGGGACGCCGACGGCACCCCGCTCGCCACCGTCAGCTTCTCCGGCGAGACGGCATCAGGCTGGCAGCGCGCAGCACTGTCGGTGCCGGTGCAGGTGTCGCCGGACACCACGTACGTGGTGTCCTACCTGGCTCCGAACGGGGGCTACGCGATCACCTCGCAGTACTTCGCGTCCGACGTGACCAGCGGATCGATCACGGCCCCTGGCGGTTCGAACGGTCGGTTCAGGTATGGGGCGGAAGGCGGGTTCCCGACGCGTACGTGGAACTCGTCGGCGTACTTCGTCGATCCGGAGATCGTGTTCGGGTCGGGCACACCGGATGCGACGCCGACGCCGACGCCGACGCCGACGCCGACGCCCGACCCGACGCCGACGCCGACGCCGACGCCCGACCCGACACCGACACCGACACCGACGCCGACGCCGACCGTCGTCCCGACTCCGGAGCCGGCGGCCGACGTCGTCATCTCGGCGAAGACACCCGTCGTGGATCAGAGCGATGTCGCACCGACGATCACGGTGAGCGCTGTTCTTGCGACGGATGTGCCGTCGGCCACGCTGTCGCTGTTCGCAGGAACGGCGACCGTCGCGGGTGCATCCGGGTACGACGCGGCGACACGAACGGTGACGTTCACTCCCGCGGAGCCGCTCTCCTGGTCGAGCACCTATACCGCGACCGTCGCCGCTGACGCCCCGACGACCATCGCCGATCCGACCTGGAGTTTCATGACGGCGGCGGCCCCGCCGGTCGTCGACGTGACCTCGATCTTCGGCGACGCGACGCCGCAGAACCCATGGTGGGACGACCCGGACGGAGTGCAGGTCGCAACGCGCTTCTCCGTCGACGTCGCCGGCGAGGTGACCGGCGTCCGGTTCTACAAGGGCACCGCGAACATCGGACAGCACACCGGATACCTCTGGAATGCCGACGGAACGAAACTCGCCGAGGTCGAGTTCACCGGGGAGACCGCTGACAACTGGCAGACCGCCACGTTCACCGCACCGATCGCGCTGGAACCCGGCGTCGAGTATCGCGTCGGCCTGTACAGCACGACAGGCAGATACGCGGTCGATCTGGGGACGCTCGCAGCAGACACGGTCGTGGGGCACTTCACGATTCCGGCGAGCGGCAGCTCATGGGTCTACTCCCGCGAGTTCCCGAGCAATCCATCAACCAACAACTACTGGGTCGACGTGCTGTTCGATCCCGTCGAATGACCGAATGACCGAATGACCGAATGACGCATTGACCGTGATGTCACGTATCTGGGGAGAAGTGAGGGGAATCATGACGGAACGACTGAATGTCGCCGTGATCGGCGCAGGGTACTGGGGACCCAATCTCGCACGGAACTTCCGCGCGAGCGCCGAGTGGAATCTGGCCACGATCTGCGATCTCGATATCGAGCGCGCACAGGGGGTCGCGGACGGCGTCGGGGGTGTGCCCGTGACGTCGAGCCTCGACGAGGTTCTCGCCGATCCATCGATCGACGCCATCGCCATCGCCACGCCGGCCCGCACGCACCACCCGATCACGCTCGCCGCGCTCGAGGCCGGCAAGCACGTGATGGTCGAGAAGCCCCTCGCCGATGAGCGGCATCGCGGCGAGGACATGGTCGCGCGTGCGGACGAGCAGGGGCTCGTCCTCATGGCAGATCACACGTACTGCTACACACCGGCAGTGCTCAAGATCCGCGAACTGATCGCCGAGGGGGCGCTCGGCGACATCCTCTTCGTCGACAGCGTGCGCATCAACCTCGGCCTGATCCAGCCCGATGTCGATGTGTTCTGGGATCTGGCCCCGCACGACCTGTCGATCATCGACTTCGTTCTGCCCGACGGGCTCGACACGACGTCGGTGTCCGCGCACGGCGCCGACCCGCTGCGCACGGGCAAGGCCTGCGTGGGTTACCTCGCGATGCCGCTGGCCGGTGGAGCGATGGCGCACATCCACGTGAATTGGCTGAGTCCGACGAAGATCCGTCAGATGGTGATCGGCGGCACGAAGCGCACCCTGGTCTGGGACGACCTCAACCCGCAGCAGCGGATCAGCGTCTACGACCGTGGAGTCGACCTCGCCTCCGTCACGAAGTCGGCATCGACCGTCTCGCGTGACGCCAACATCTCATACCGCCTCGGTGACACCTGGTCTCCCGCCCTGCCGGAGCGCGAAGCTCTCGGCAACGTGGTCTCCGAGTTCGCTGCGGCGATCAGGGAGCAGCGTCCGGCTCGCACAGACGGAGAGGCCGGCCTGCGGGTGCTCTCCGTGCTCGACGCAGCTCGTCGCAGCCTTGCCGCCGGCGGCGCTCCGGCACCCATGATTCTCGACATCCCGGTAAGGAGCGCAGCATGACTGCGATCGAAGGTTCCCGCATTCTCGTCACAGGGGGCGCAGGCACGATCGGCTCGACCATCGTCGACCAGCTCCTCGACGCCGGCGCCGCACACGTCGACGTGATCGACAACCTGGTGCGCGGACGTCGTGCGAACCTCGACGATGCCCTCGCGACCGGCCGCGTCGAACTCGTCGACGGCGACATCCGCGATGCCAAGCTCGTCGACGAGCTCGTCGCCGACAAGGACATCGTGTTCCACCAGGCGGCGATCCGCATCACGCAGTGCGCCGAGGAGCCGCGCCTCGCACTCGAGGTGCTGGTCGACGGCACGTTCAATGTCGTCGAGGCAGCCGCGAAGCATCGGGTGAAGAAGCTCGTCGCGGCGTCCAGCGCATCGGTGTACGGCATGGCCGAGGAGTTCCCGACCACCGAACGTCATCACCACGAGAACAACGACACGATCTACGGTGCCGCCAAGACCTTCAACGAGGGACTCATCCGCAGCTTCCGCGCTATGCAGGGACTGGACTACGTGCTGCTTCGCTACTTCAACGTGTACGGCCCGCGCATGGATGCACACGGCGCGTACACCGAGGTGCTGGTGCGCTGGATGGAGCGCATCGTCGACGGCAAGCCGCCGCTGATCTTCGGTGACGGACAGCAGACCATGGACTTCGTCTGCGTGCCCGATATCGCCCGTGCCAACGTGCTCGCCGCGCAGAGCGACATCGTCGAAGGCACCTACAACATCGCCAGCGGCGCGGAGTCGAGCCTGCTCGAACTCGCCGAATCGCTTCTGCGCGTCATGGGCTCCGACCTCGATGTCGAGCACGGCCCGGAGCGCGCCGTGAACGGCGTGGCACGTCGTCTGGCCGACATCACGGCAGCGAAGCGAGATCTCGGATGGGAGCCGACGATCGACCTGGAAGACGGACTCGCGCAGCTCGTCGAATGGTGGACGCCGCTGCGTGACGAGATCGCCGCGGGTCGGGCAGTGGACGCGCGATGAGCGACCGCATCAACGTCATGGTGCCCTGGCTGGGCCAGGAGGAAGCGGATGCTGTCGCCGAAGCCATCGCGAGCGGCTGGGTGGCGCAGGGGCCGCGCGTCGCGCGCTTCGAGCAGGAGTTCGCGAGCGCGATGGGAGCGCCGTACGGCGTGGCCACCACGAGCTGCACGACGGCGTTGCACCTCGCCCTCGTCGTGGCGGGGATAGGTCCGGGCGATGACGTCGTGATCCCGTCGTTCTCGTTCATCGCGACGACCAATGCTGTGCGGTACGTCGGGGCGACACCCCACTTCGCGGAAGTGGATGCCGTCACCGGAAACGTCACGGGCGACACCATCGCCGCCGCGTTGACACTCGCCACCAAGGCCGTGATCGTGGTCGATCAGGGCGGCGTGCCGGTCGACATCGACGACATCCGCCTCGTCACCGATCCTCTCGGCATCATCGTGGTGGAGGATGCCGCATGCGGCGCCGGCTCGACCTACAAGGGCCGTCCGGTCGGCGCCGGGGCGGACATCGCGACGTGGTCATTCCATCCGCGCAAGCTCCTCACCACCGGTGAGGGCGGCATGATCACGACGGCACGTGAGGACTGGGCGGTGCGCGCCAAGCATCTGCGCGAGCACGCCATGAGCGTCTCCGCGGCAGATCGACATGCGTCGGTGCTGCCCCCGGCCGAGGAGTACAGCGAGATCGGGTTCAACTACCGCATGACCGACCTGCAGGCCGCCGTCGGTCTCGTCCAGCTCACGCGGCTTCCGGCGATCGTCGCGCGTCGCCGCGAGATCGCGGCGCGATACCAGGAGGCGATCACGGGGATCCCCGGGCTGCGTGCAGTCACGGATCCGGTGTACGGCACGAGCAACTTCCAGTCGTTCTGGGTCGAGGTGCTCGAGGAGTATCCGACCGACCGCGACGGGCTGTTGGTGGCTCTGGCGAACTCCGACATCTCTGCGCGGCGCGGCATCATGGCCGCGCACCGGCAGGCGCCCTATCGGGAGATCGCTCCGACGGCCGGGTTGCCCGTCACTGAACGGCTCACCGATCGCACACTGATCCTGCCGGTGTTCCACAGCCTGACTGAGGAAGACCAGGAACGGGTCATCGCGGTGCTGAAACAGCCAGGCGGTGCATCCGCATGACCGAGGCGGAGGGGGTTCTGCTGATCGGGGCGAGTGGACTGGCCAGGGAAGTGCTGGCTGCGGGAATGGTCGGGGTCACGGGCATTCTGGACGACGACACCGCGCTGCACGGCACGGAGATCAGTGGAGTGCCCGTGCGCGGAAGCATCGACTCGGCTGTCGATCGCGACGAGCAGCTGCTCGTCTGCATCGGGCCGAGCACGATTCGTCGCCAGGTGGTCCAGCGGCTTCGCCGGCTCGGTGTCGGCGCAGACCGGTTCGCGATCTTCGCCGCGCGCACCGCTCGGATCGGCTCGACGAGCGACATCGGCGCCGGAAGCATCGTGCTGGACGGCACCGTCATCACGGCGGACGCCACGCTCGGCAGTCATGTCGTCGTCATGCCGAACTGCACGATCACGCACGACGACGTGATCGACGACTTCGCGACTCTCGCGGCAGGAGCGGCCATCGGCGGTTCCGCACGGATCGGCGAAGCCGCCTACGTCGGAATGAACGCCTCTGTGAAGCAGGGCGTGGCCGTCGGCGCAGGCGCCACGGTCGGGATGGGCAGCGTTGTGCTGGTGGACGTGCCTGATCAAGAGATCTGGGCCGGCGTGCCGGCACGACAGCTGGGAGCGGATTCATGAACGTGCCATTCCTCGACCTTGCGGCACAGCAGGCGGAGGTCGCCGACGAGATCCTTCAGGGGTGGAAGTCGCAACTGGAGGCGGCTGCGTTCGTGGGCGGCCCTGAGGTCGCGGCATTCGAACGCGAGTACGCCGCGTACATCGGCGTCGAGCATGTCATCGGAGTCTCCAACGGCACAGATGCCCTTGAGCTCGCCTACCGCGCGGTCGGTGTGCAGCCGGGCGACGAGATCATCATGCCCGCCAACACATTCATCGCGACCGCCGAGGCGGCATCGCGGCTCGGCGCGGTGCCGGTGTTCGTCGACGTGGACGACGATCACCTCCTGATCGACCCGAGCGCGATCGAGGCCGCCATCACCGAGCGGACCCGCGCGATCGCGCCCGTTCACCTGTTCGGTCAGATGGCGCCGATGGAGCACATCACGCCGATCGCGCAGAAGCACGACCTCGTCATCATCGAGGATGCCGCGCAGTCGCAGGGCGCTTCCGGCCCGGCCGGGCGTGCCGGCGCGCTGGGCCGCGTCGCCGCGACGAGCTTCTACCCGGGCAAGAATCTGGGTGCCGCCGGCGACGCCGGCGCGGTGATGACGGATGACCCGGCGATCGCCGACATCGTCAGGAACCTCGGCGGGCACGGCAGCAGCGTCAAATACGTGCATGACCGGATCGGCATGAACGCACGACTGGATGCTGTGCAGGCCACCGTGCTGCGTGCGAAGCTGCGCCGGCTGGACGCCTGGAACGCCGCGCGTCGCGCGGCCGCCGCACGATACGCAGAGCTGTTCGACGGCGTCGACGGCATCCGCACCCCGGCTGTTCGGCCGGGGAACGACGACGTGTGGCACCTGTACGTCGTCCGTGTCGAAGAGCGCGACCGCGTGATGGCGGAACTCGGCGAAGCGGGCATCGGCGTCGGCATCCACTATCCGACACCGGTGCACCTGACCGCGGCCTACCAGGGCCTCGGATACCGCCGGGGTCAGTTCCCGGTGGCAGAGGCGGCGGCCGACAGCATCCTGTCGCTGCCGATGTTCCCGCACCTGACCGCCGACCAGCAGGCCGCCGTGTCCGGTGCGTTGCGTGAAAGCGTCGAACCGAGATGAGCACGAACCGCAGGCGAGACGCGGCCCGGGTCCTCGTCCATCTGAACAGCCTGGAGCTCGGCGGCACGCAGATCAATGCCGTCGACCTCGCCGTCGAGGTCGAGCAGCACGGCATCCACTCGATCCTGGTCGGCTCCGCGGATGCGCTTCCGAAGGGACCGTCGCTTCTCGACATCGCCGAGGAGCGTGGAATCGAGGTCGTGGTCTACGACCCGGCATCGTCGATGCTCGCGCGAGGGCGTCAACTCGCCGCTCTGGCAAAGGCGCACGACGCCGAACTCGTTCACGTGTACGGCTCCTGGGGCGGGGGAGCACGGCCGACGTACTGGAACTTCTCGCGCTTCGGCCGCCGCCCGTGGGCGCAGACGGTGTGGGAGATGGAGGTCTCCCCGAAGATCAAGCGTCGTATGCCGATGATCGTCGGCACCGGCTATCAGCTGGATGACCTGCATGACCGGCCGGGTCTGACTCGATTGATCAGCCCGCCCGTCGACACGGAGCTCGACCGACCGGATCCGGAAGCCGGTGCGGCATTCCGCGTGGAGCATGAACTCGATGGTCCGCTCCTGGTGATCGTCAGTCGGCTCGACCTGAGCATGAAATCAGTGCCCATCGGCATCGCGATCGAGGCGATGCGCGGGCTCGCCACCAAGGCCACTCTCGTCATCGTCGGCACCGGCGACAACGCCCGCCAGCTTCACGCCGCCGGTGAAAGAGTGAACGATGCGGTGGGGCGCGCGGCGGTGCGATTCGTCGGCCCGATGGCGAATCCGCGCCCGGCCTACGCCGCCGCTGACATCATGATCGGCATGGGAGGGTCGGCAGCACGAACGCTCGCCTTCGGTACGCCGCTCATCGCTCACGGTGAGGGAGGCAGAGCAGAGCTCTTCGACGAGTCGACGGCTGAAGCCCTGGCACGGTACAGCTATTGGAGTGACGACGAGGTCGAGCATCCCGTGGAACTCCTGTCCGGCTTCATCGACGACCTCCTCAGCGATCAGCGCAGGCGCGAGGAGCTGGGCGAGTTCGGCCGCAGATTCGCGATCGAGCGCTTCGGGCTGGCGAAGATGGCGAGCGAGCTGGCCGACTTCTATCGTGAGGCCGCCATCTCGTACGGGCTCCGCGGGTGGATCGGAGACCTCCCGTCGGAAGTCTCCATGCTGTCCCAGAAGATCGCCCGCAAGGTCGGCGTGGGTGCTCGTGCCGCAGATGAGGTATCCCCGTGAGCGCATCCGTGGATCCGAATCCGAACACCGTCGAGCCCACGGCCGAGGTCGGGCGTCGCGCCGCAGGGGGCGTGATCTGGCTCACCGCGCAGAAGTGGGTCATCCGCATCTTCAGCTTCGTGACGATCGCGATTCTGACGCGGCTGCTTTCGCCGGAGGACTTCGGCACACTCGCCGCGGCATCCACAGTGCTGCCCTTCTTCTATCTGCTCGCTGACCTCGGATTCGCGGCGTACATCGTGCAGGTGGAAAAGACGACCGAGCGGATGCTGAGCACGGCGTTCTGGTTCTCGATGGGCGCGGGGATCCTGCTGTGCGGGCTGCTCTGGGCGATCGCGCCGATCATGGGGCCGATCTTCGGGAACGATACGGTCGTGCCGGTCTTGCAGGCGCTCTCCCTCTGGGTGATCGTCACCGCGATCGGATCGGTCCCCACCGCCATCATGCGACGCGAGATGCGGTTCGCCGCGATCGCGGCGCAGGGCGCTACCGCGGCAGTGATCGCACAGGCCGCCGCCCTCGTACTGGCCTTCACCGGTTTCGGGGTCTGGGCGCTCGTCGCCCAGACGCTGACCGCGGCCGTCGTGTCCGCGATCCTCATCTGGGTCACGGCCAGGTGGAGGCCGCGGTGGACGTTCGTACGCGCGGACTTCACGCGCATGTCGAAGTTCGGCGGGCAGGTGCTCGGCGTCGAGTTCATCGCGATGCTCCGGGCGTGGGGCGAGGCCGCCGTCACATCAGCGATGCTCGGCGCGGCCGCACTCGGATTCATGAACATCGCCCAGCGACTCGTGCAGATCGTTCAGGACCTCACCGGAAGTGCGATCGTTCCCGTCACGAACGTGGCGTTCGCGCGGATCCGCGAAGAGGTGACCCGTCTGCAGAACGCCTATCTGCGTTCGCTGCGGCTCGTCTACCTGCTGCTGTCGTTGCCATTGACGGTGGTGGCGATCACCGCTCCACTGATGGTGCCGATCGTCTTCGGTGACGGGTGGGGGAAAAGCGTGCCCGTCGCGCAGGTGCTCGCGATCGCGGGCACGCTGTCTGTCGCGGCGTGGCTCGATCATGGTCTCTTCTACGGGCTGGGCAGACCGGGGACGTGGTTCGTGTATGCCTTCATCACCGACGCGGTGACATTCGGCACGACTCTGCTGGTCGCGCGCGGCGGACTCGTCGCGATCGCCTGGGGGTTCCTTGCCGTCGCAGTGGTGGCGACCGTCGTCCGGTGGTTCCTCGTCGCACGCGCACTGAAGATGCGGGTGAGCGCGGTGACACGTCCGTTCCTGTCGCTCGTGATCATCGTCGTGGGGGCGGGTGCCGCGGGCTGGGGCGGTATGGTCCTCACGGCGCAGCTGCCCGGGATCCTGGCGCTCGTCATCGTGGCGACGATCATCGGCGTCGTCCATCTCGGGCTCAGCTTCTTGTTTGCGCGTCGCGCCATCTCGGATGCCGCGTCGCTGCTTGCCGGCACGCGGTTCGGCGCTCGAGTACCGCTGCTCGCACGGCTCGGAGCTGCACGATGAGTCCGCGAGTCCCGGGGCGCACGGGTGGCACTGGGCGGACATCGGCGCGCTGCGAAGCGCTCGTCTTCGGGCTCGTGGTGACGCTCACCGATCTGATCCCCCCGCATTTCCGTTACGGATACGTTCATCGGCTCACCAGGAGGATGTTCCAGCGGACGCTGCCCAAGCTCCCGGCCGCGGTGAGCCGACCGGTGGGGACGCTGCCCTCGACGATGCCGGCAGGCGGTGAGGCACTGACGTGCGCGCTGCTCACCGGAGCGATGGACATCGGCGGAATCGGATCCGTCGTCGAAACGCTGGCCGGCGCGCTTCCTTCGTCCGGCATCCGCGTCGTGGTGCTGTGCACCGATGACGGTGTCCGCGCCGCTCGTCTTCGTTCCCTCGGAATCGAGGTCGTCGTGGTCGACATGTCCACGGCGGCGCCGACTCTGCAGACGATCGCACCCGACGTGGTCGCGTTGCACGGCGCGCCCGAGTATCTGGAGAGTGCAGCGGTGGCCTCGAGGATTCCCCTGGTGCCGGTCCTGCACAACACCGAGATCCACTATTCACGCGCCCGATGGAACCGATTCGCTCGGATCCTGAGCGCCGCCGCCGCCGCAGTCTCCGTCAGCGAGCTCGTCCGAGAATTCCACGTGCGGCACGTATCGCCGGCATTGGCCGGACGTATCCACGTAGTCGCCAATGCCGCGCCACCAGAAGAGGCTCCGCCGCAGGAAGAACGCCGTGCGGCGCGACACGCACTGGGCGAAGTGCTCCGGGCAGACCTCGAGGACGACATCGTCTTCGTCTGTCTTGCCCGCTACGATTCGCAGAAGAACGTGGCCGGTCTCGTATCGTCGTTCCTCTCGCATGTGAAAGACCCCCGGGTTCGTCTCGTCGTCGCCGGTGACCCATCGGACTGGTCCGAGGTTCGTCGAGCGGACGCCATCCGTCGAAGCAGCGCATCCGCATCGCGGGTCACCCTGTTGTCCTCATCCGATGCGCGCACGCTCCTGGCGGCCGCAGACGCGTTCGTCCTCGACTCGTTCTTCGAAGGCTGGCCGGTCGCGGCCACGGAAGCCGCAGCCGTGGGACTTCCGCTCGTCCTCGCCGATTTCGGCGGAGCGAGGGAGCTGGTGGGTGCAGAGGCGGGGTCCGTGCTGGTCGCGAATCCGAGTGGTTCTGCGGGCGGCGTATCGGATGCGGCAGTAGCCAGTGCGCGCCGGCGTAGTCAGCGCCAGCCGAACGCAGCCGAGCTCGGCGCGGCGATCGACGAGGTGGCCGACCGGGTGCGCGCCGGCATCCGTCCGTCACCCGCGCCCACGCGGGCGCTGATGGACGCCATGATTGCAGGGCACGCCGATATTCTTCGGCATGCGGCAGCGTCGGTACGCGATCACGCGGCTGTCGGGGCTGATCGAGTCGAGGGGGATCGAGCATGAGTCGGATGAATGGGGTCCTCGCGAAAGCGAGACGCGCACGCGATGTCGGTGTCGCGGGCATCGCGCAGCGCATCGCCCAGCGCGCGTACTTCAGGACCGGCGCGGCGGAGCTCCTCTTCAACCTGGCATTCGAGGACCTTCTCGTCGACGTCCCCTCCGCGCTGCCGGTGCCGAGCTCGAGGCCCGCGCGGGAAGTGCCGATCACCGTCGGCTGGGTGTCGACGCCACCCGCGCCCGGTTCCGGTGGTCACACCACGCTGTTTCGCATGGTGCAGGCCCTGGAGAGCCGAGGGCACAGATGCGTGCTGTTCCTCTATGACAAGCACGGGCTCGACGTCGCCGCCACGACCGCCGTCATCCGTCGTCATTGGCCGCACATCCGTGCCGAGGTCCGTGACATCACCAAGGGTGCGGATGGCATCGACGCGATCGTGGCATCCGGATGGGAGTCTGCTCATCTGATCGTCCGCTACTGCACGCAGGCGGTGCGACGCCTCTACTTCATCCAGGACTACGAGCCGTTCTTCTACGGTCACGGCGCTGAGCACGAGTTCGCCGCGATGACGTACCGGCTGCCGTTTCGTCGGGTGGTCCTCGGCGAGATGCTTGACGGCATGATCCAGGAGGAGACCGGGCTGACGAACGATGTCGTGCCGTTCGGGTGCGATTCGGTCGCCTATGCCCTGCCGCCGGCTGGCACCGTGCGCAGCGGAATCGTCTTCTACTGTCACCCAGGTCACCCGCGCCGTGGCTATCCACTGGCCATCATCGCTCTCCGGCTGTTCCATGAGCGTCACCCCGAGCAGGAGATCCATGTGTACGGCGATGCGCCGCGCGATCTGGACTTCCCGATCACGTTCCACGGACGTCTCACCGCGACTGAGCTGAACGACCTCTACGGACGCACGATCGCGGGCCTGGCGATGTCGTTCACGAACATCACGCTCGTCGCGGAGGAGATGCTCGTCGCGGGGAACATCCCCATCATCAACGACATCGACCTCGCGCGCCGCGTACTGCCGAGCCCATCGGTCCGCTGGGCCGATCCGACGGCCGCGGCGCTCGCCGAGGCTCTCAGCCAGGCAGTGTCTGCGCCTGATCTTGACGAACGCGCGCACGCGGCGGCTTCATCAGTCGTGGGACGCTCCTGGGAACCGACGAAAGACGCCGTCTTACGCATCATCGAGGAAGAGGTCTACGGCTCATGAGATCCCCGCATGTACTGATCATCGTCCAGAACCTCCCGGTTCCGCTGGATCGACGGGTGTGGCTCGAGTGCCAGGCGCTCATCCAGCGTGGATACCGCGTCAGCGTCATCTGTCCGAAGGGGCCCGGCGACCCTGCACGGCAGACGATCGACGGCGTCGAGATCTTCAAATACACGCCGGCGCCGGAGGCGGAGGGTCTTCTCGGGTTCGTGTGGGAGTTCGCCTACAGCTGGGTGCGCACGGCGTGGCTCTCGTTGAAGGTGTGGCGGCGTCGGCCCTTCGAGGTCATCCAGGCGTGCAATCCGCCGGACACCTACTGGCTCCTCGCGAAGTTGTGGCGCATCCGCGGGGTGCGCTTCATCTTCGACCACCACGATCTCAATCCGGAGCTCTTCATCTCCCGGTTCGGGAAGCCGAGCGGAATCCTCAAGCGGCTGGAGTACGGCGGGCTGCGGTGGTTGGAGCGCCGCACGTTCCGCAGCGCGGATCGCATCATGTCGACGAATGAGTCGTACAAGGCAGTGGCGGTCCGCCGCGGTGATCGCCGTCCCGGACACGTCACGGTCGTGCGCAGCGGGCCCGACACGCAGCAGATGAGGCCGATCTACCCGTCGAATCCACGACGCCCTGACGAGATCGCTCTCGTCTACCTCGGCATCATGGGGCCGCAGGACGGGGTCGACCAGGCGCTCCTGGTCATGGACGAACTGGTGCACAAGCGCGGGCGCAGCAACGTCACAGCGACGCTACTGGGCTTCGGCGACTGCCTCGAGGATCTCAAGCGACAGTCGACGAGTCTCGGACTCGACGATCACGTCACATTCACCGGACGTGTCGATCGTGTGGAGATCGCCGAGCACCTGAGTCGAGCCGACATCGGATTGTCGCCCGACCTCAAGACGCCCCTCAACGACCTGTCCACGATGAACAAGACCATGGAGTACATGTCGTACGGACTGCCCGCGGTCTCATTCGACCTCGCCGAGACCCGGATCTCGGGTGCGGACGCCGTGCAGTACGTGCCGTCCGGCGACATCGCGGCATTCGCCGATGAGGTGGAAGCGCTCATCGATGACCCCGCACGGCGCACAGAGCTGGGCATCCGGGCGCGTGAGCGCGTCTCGACCGAGCTGGATTGGCGGCCGCAAGCAGAGGCCTACGTCTCGGTCTTCGACGATGTCACCGGGTTCTCGCAGGAAGGGCCGGCGGTGCCGCCGTCAACTCCGAGCGATCACGACGCGCAGGACCGCCGCTACGTGCCACTCGACGATCCGGCCGAGTTCGCACGCTTCCTGGCCGAGCGGCGGGCGCCATGATCCGCACGGCGTTTCATCATCTGCTCTCCGAGGCGGCATCGACGACTCCGGACGCCCCAGCGCTGACGTACAAGGACGAGACCGTCTCGTACGACGCGGTGTGGACAGCGACCCAGTCGGCGGCGGCCCAGTTGAACGGGTTGGGGCTCGACGGCGGCGATCGAGTCGCCATCTACCTCGAGAAGCGTCTGGAAACCGTCTTCGCCATCTTCGCGACATCGGCAGCCGGGGGACTCTTCGTCCCGATCAATCATGCGCTCAAGCCCACTCAGGTGGGGCACATCCTCGCCGACAGCGGTGCACGTGTGCTCGTGACCTCTGCTGATCGGCTGAGCCAGCTGCTCGAGACCCTGTCGGCAACGGCGGTCGCCGACGTCGTCATCGTGGGCTCGCCGCCCGCGATCACCCCCGAGGGCATCCGCCTGCATCAGTGGGACGACGGGCAGCGCGCGGGCGGCCAGCCGTTGACGACCGAGGTGATCGACGTCGATCCGGCTGCGATCCTGTACACGTCCGGCAGCACCGGCAGGCCGAAGGGCGTCGTGCTCAGCCACCGGAACCTCCTCGTCGGTGCCGAGAGCGTCAGCACGTATCTGCACAACACGGCCGAGGACGTGATCCTCAGCGTGCTGCCGCTGAGCTTCGATGCGGGCCTCAGCCAGGTCACCACCGCGTTCGCGGTCGGGGCGCACTGCGTGCTGATGAACTATCTGCTTCCGAAGGAGGTCGTCAAGCTGTGTGCGCGCCATCGCGTCACCGGGCTCACCTGCGTCCCTCCGCTGTGGCTTCAGCTTCTGGCCGTGCCCTGGCCAGAAGAGGCTGCTCATGCTCTCAGGTACTTCGCCAACACCGGCGGGCGGATGCCGCGACCGGCGCTCGATCGTCTGCGCGAGATCTTCCCGGATGCCGCGCCCTACTTGATGTACGGACTGACCGAGGCGTTCCGTTCGACCTATCTCGATCCCGCGGAGGTGGACCGCCGACCGGACTCGATCGGCAGAGCGATCCCGAACGCCGAGATCCTGGTGCTGCGCCCGGACGGGAGCGAGTGCGAGCCGGGGGAGGAGGGCGAACTCGTCCACCGGGGCGCACTCGTGGCGCTGGGCTACTGGAACGATCCGGAGCGCACAGCCGAGCGGTACCGCCCGATCACTCGGCCAGGTCAGCAGTGGCGCACCCCCGAGATGGCCGTGTGGTCGGGTGACACCGTCGTCGCCGATGAGGAAGGGTTTCTCTACTTCGTCGGACGCAAGGACGACATGATCAAGACCTCCGGCTATCGGGTGAGCCCTACGGAGATCGAGGAGGCGGCGTACAGCACCGGCCTCGCCCGTGATGCCGTGGCGATCGGCGTCGAGGACGCCGATCTCGGGCAGCGCATCGTCCTCGTGGTGACGCCGAGCGCTGACCCGCTCGAGCCGGGTGCGCTCATGACCGCGCTGCGTCAGCGGTTGCCGATGTACATGGTGCCCGCTCTGATTCAGATCAGAAGCGACCTGCCGCGCTCGCCGAACGGTAAATTCGACCGCAATCTGATCACGCATGAGGTGAACGCATGAGACCGCATGAACACGTCGCCCGATTCGGGACCATCGACGGCGAACTCCGTGTCGGGGGGATGCCGCTGAGCCGCCTCGCCGCGAGGATCGGATCGACGCCTTTCTTCGCTTACGACCGAGTTCTTCTCGACGCGCGGGTGGCGCAGCTTCGTGCTGCTCTGCCGTCGAAGGTCGAGTTGAGCTTCGCGATGAAGGCGAACCCGATGCCGGCGATCGTTCAGCATCTGGCCGGCAAAGTCGATCGGATCGACGTGGCATCCGCGATGGAGATGCACACGGCCCTCGACACCGGCATCCGCCCTGATCGAGTGAGTTTCGCGGGCCCGGGGAAGATCGCGGCAGAGATCAGGCAGGCCGTCGCGGCCGGCATCATCGTGGAGATCGAATCGACGACCGAGCTCGCCCGTGTCGAGGCAGCAGGCAGGAGCCTCGGGCTGACCCCGACGATCGCGATACGGGTGAACCCCGATTTCGCGGTGAAGGGCTCCGGCATGCGGATGGGCGGTGGCCCGCAGCAGTTCGGAATCGATGCGGAGCAAGTGCCACAGGTTCTCCAGGCCGCATCGAAGATGGGCGTCGACGTTCTGGGGTTTCATGTCTTCGCCGGATCCCAGAACCTCAACGCGGAGATCATCGCTGAGGCGCAGCGGCGCACCGTCGACCTGACGAGCGAGCTTGCGGAGCATCTGCCCGGCGAGCTGCGGTATCTCAACTTGGGCGGGGGGTTCGGCATCCCGTACACCGAGAAGGATCAGCCCCTCGACCTGGACGCTGTCGCAGAGAATCTGCATGCCCTCGTCGACGATGTGATCGCTCCGCGATTCCCGCACGCGAGTCCGGTGATCGAGCTCGGGCGCTACCTCGTCGGCGAATGCGGTGTCTACGTCACGCAGGTCGTCGATCGGAAGACCTCACGCGGAAAGACGTTTCTCGTGGTGGACGGCGGGATGCATCACCAGCTCGCCGCCTCGGGCAACTTCGGCCAGGCGATTCGACGCAACTACCCGCTCGCGGTCGGAAACCGTGTCGCGGAGACCGCTGACGATGGCGTGAGTGTCGTCGGCTGCCTCTGCACCCCTCTGGATCTTCTCGGCGACGACATCACGCTGCCTCCAGCCGTCATCGACGATCTGATCGTGATCTTCCAGCAGGGGGCTTATGGCCTCACTGCAAGCCCCACCGCATTCCTCGGGCACCCGGCACCTGCCGAAGTGCTCGTCTGATCCAACGCAAGGAGCACTACACATGTCTGACACCATCGACGCGGTCCGTTCCGTTCTGATCGACGCCCTCGAACTCTCACAGAGCCCCGACGAACTCAACGCCACCACAGCGTTGTTCGGCTCTCTTCCCGAACTCGACTCCTTCGGTGTCGTGTCGCTTGTCGGTGCGCTGGAAGATCGATTCGACATCACGATCGATGACGACGAGTTCGGCGCCGAACTGTTCGAGACCGTCGGATCGCTGACCGAGTTCGTCGACTCGAAGATCTCGGCGGTCTGATCCAGATGTATGACGATGCCGCACTTCCTGGCTTCATCGCCGGGAGAGGCGGCTTCGCAGCGCCCGCAGCAGCGCCCGACGCAGCGCCCGCGGCGGCGCCCGAGGCTCCGTCGGGCGTCACGGAGTCGCGCCATGGTGCGTCGACGCTGACGTCGTGGGGGCTGGGCGCGGCGCAGGGACATCCTCACACCATGGTGCTCTCGCGTGTCGCGCGGGACACGGTGGGGCGTGTGACGCCGGAACATGTTGCGGAAGGCATGCGCGTCGATCCGCGCGCGCTCACGTCGCTGTTGCCGCCGTTCGCCGCAGTGACGGGTGATGACGACGGCGTCACGATGGTCGCCGACTCGATGGGGTTCCGGCAGCTGTTCCACACCGATGAACGTGCTGGTGCAGACGGAGTGCTGGCGACGTCGGCGCTGCTTGTCGGCTGGGCGCAGCATGCGGCACTGGATGAGACCGCGCTGGCCGTGCAGTCGCTGGTGGGCTGGCAGCTCGGTCAGCGCACCCTGCATGACGGCGTCCACAAGCTGACACCGGGTGCGAGCGCACGTCTGGATGCCGGTGGCGTGAGTGTGGCGCCTGCATCGCCCGCTGATGCCTCAGCGGTCACCCTCGTCGACGCGGTCTCCGATGCGGCGGCGCTGCTGCGCCGCTCGTTGGCCGGAGTCCTTGACGATGAGCCAGATGCGGTGCTGCAGCTGACGGGCGGCTTGGATTCGCGGTTGCTTCTCGCCGCGATCCCGCCGGCGCGTCGTCGCGGCCTGCGGGCGATGACGTTGGGGAGCGCTGAGAGCGGCGACGTGCAGATCGCCTCGAAGCTTGCCGCCCGCTTCGGCATCAGGCACGAGGTCTACGAGGCGGCAGACCTGGGCGATGTGCCGCCTACTGAGGCGTGGGAAGCGTGCCGCGCGGCGGCGATACGCCTTGACGGCATGGCGGATCCGGTGACCCTCGCCGTGCTCGGCTGGGACGAGCGCAGCTTCGAGCAGGGCGTGCGCATTTCCGGACTCGGCGGCGAAGTCGCCCGCGGGTTCTACTACATGGGCAGCGACCAGGAACGACCGGTGACCGCGCGGGAGGCGTCGCGCCTGGCCGCATGGCGGTTGTTCGCCAACGAGTCGATCGAGCCGGGCGTGCTGGTCGACGACTTCTCCGCCTGGGCGCGGGATGCCGCCGATGCGGAAGTGCTCGCGGCGTTGCAGTCGGGCGGATCGGAATGGCTTCACGCCACCGATTCCCTCTATCTTCGGCATCGGATGCAGCGCTGGGCGGGGGCGACCGACACGGCGGTCGCCTATCAGCGTGTGGTGATCAATCCGATGCTCGACGAGCAGTTCATCACCCTTGCGCAGCGGCTCAGCCCGCAGGACAAAGGGGCTCACAGGTACCTGTCGTCGCTGCTGCTGGAGTTGGATCCGCAGCTCGCCGCGATTCCCCTGGAAGGGCGACTCGCGCCATCCGCGTACGCGCATCCGACGCGCTGGCAAGGCGTTGCCAACAAGGGGCTGCTTGCGCGCAAGTTGGCGAGCAAGGCGCTCCAGCGCGTGCGCGGTGCGAACCGGGCTCCTGCCGGCGTCGTGGTGCTCGCCGGGAAGATCGTGGAGCACTGGCGCCGGCACCCCGAGATCCTCGAGCCGTTGGCGGCGACGGGCTACGTCGACCAGGAATGGCTCGACGGTGTCGTGCGCGGCGCCGTCCAGCCTCGGCCGAGCACGGTCGGATTCCTCGCGAACGTCATCGTGGCGTCGGTGCCGCTCGTGTGAGGTCCGCTAGGCGCGCGCCGCGTCGGGTTCGTCGATGCGGCGCACGACCCTGGCGGGATTGCCCATCACGACGCTGCCCTCCGCGACGTCCTTCATGACGATCGCACCCGTGCCCACGACCGCACCGCGTCCGACGGTCACTCCGGGGAGGATGACGGCGTTGGCACCGATCCACGCGCCGTCTTCGATCGTGACCGGCGCGCTGTTGAGTTCACCGGCGCGCTTGTCGGGGCTGCCGAGCTCGTGGGAGCCGGTGAGCACGAGCGCATTCATTCCGATCGAGACGCCCCGGCCGATGCTGACCTGAGCGGAGCCGTCAAGGAAGACACCGTAGTTGAGGGAGCTTCCCTTCCCGATCGTGACTGTTCGGCTGCCGATGAAGCCCCGCGCGTCGATCACGGAGCGCTCCACGGGGATCCCCGACGCACGCAGGAGCATCCAGCGCGCCCGATCGGGAACGAGGACGGAGGAGACGAACCCGTTGATCCACATGTTGAACAGGTGGCGACGCAGAATGACGCCGAGCTTACGAGCGAAGTTCATGAGCGATTCCATTCGATGATCGGGAGGAAGCCTCGGCTCGAGTAGAGCGACGTACTTCGAGTATCGTCACCACGCCGATCGTTGCCAGCATGCCCAGGATCAGGGTCATGCCCGCGGCTCGCATACCGCTGCCATCGATCTCATCGATCCGCGGAGTTTCAGGAGACGAGCGGATGCCGATGCTGTTCAGCCCCTCGACGCCCTGATCCCGTTCCAGTGCGGCGAGCTCTGTTCTGATGAGGTCCGTCGCCGAGACGATGCGCTCCGACACCCGTTCGGGCGTCGCGCCGGTCGCGTCGACGACGAGCACCTGCTGTTCGAATGCCGGCACCCATTGGTTGCCCGTGTCGAGCAGTTGGATCCAGGTGTCCTCCCCGATTCCGGGAGAGCCGACCGGGTTGACCAGCGCGCTGCCGAACTTCAGTCGCTGCTCGGTGCCGTTGATCTGCTCGGCGAGAATACCGGCAGTCAGGATGAGCGACTCGGAAGTCGTGACCAGCTCGTTCGGATAACGTGCGCTCGCGGGAGCGAGCAGCACCACCTCGGTACGTGCGTGATAGACGGGCTCCGTGCGGGTGGCCGTGTACGCGAGGCCGAATGAGATCCCCATGACGAGGAGCACCACGTACCAGCGGCGCAAGAGCGCACGCATCAGATCCGCCAGTGTCATCTCTTCGTCCACCGCTCGTAGGGCTGTGTTATACCGTTGTGACCGCCAAAAGAATAGTATCGTGTGGGGCCCTGCACTCACCGAACGGTGCTCGTGCCCGCCGAATCAGGCGGATGGGCCCGGCAGGGGGATGGATAGTGGGGATCCGGGAGATATTCGGAGCGCTCGGGAGGCGTTGGCTGGTCGTCGTCATCGGTGTTCTGGTGACGCTGGGGGCGGGGTGGCAGGTCTATCAGGCGACTCCACCGGAATACACCGCACGAGGCCTGGTGCTGTTGCTTCCCCCGGTGCACGACCCGACCGCGACGGAAGAGGAGGGCGGGGCCAACCCGTTCCTGGAGCTGGCCGGACTCGATCTGACGGCACGCGTCGTCGTCGCGACGTACTCGAGCACGGCATTCGAGGAGGAACTGGAATCGGTCTCGGAGTTCGCTGAGGTCGAGGTGAACATCGACGACTCCACGAGGGGCGGAATCATCGCCGTCGACGTCAAGGACCGCAGCGCCGAGCAGGCGTTGCGCACACTCACCTACGTCACGACCAGCGTCTCGGAGCGGCTCACCAGCCTGCAGACGGACGTCGGAGTGCAGGAGGGTGATGCCGTCCGCTCCATGCTGCTGGCCAGCGACACCGAGGCGAAGCCGGACTTCCAATCCCTCATAAGGATCATCGTCATCGTCATCGGCGTGGGCCTCGGGCTCACGATCGCGATCACACTCACGCTCGACGTGATTCTCGTCCGGCGGCGACGCCGACGGGGCATGTTCGAACCCAGCGGCAAGAGCGGGCACCCGAAGGGGAGTGCGAGTTCTGCTGCGTCGTCCGCCGCCGCCGGTGCCGCGACGGAGCAGCCAGGATCTGCGCCGCTCCCGGATCTCGACGACGAGCCGGTCGATGCCCTTCGTGCTCCCAGGAAGGGCGCTCCTGCGACGAGTGTTCGCAAGCCTGCTTCCGCGCCCTCTGGTCCCCGCTCTGCCGCAGGCCACAACAACGCCAGGTCATGAGCGCGATCGTCTATCAGGGGGCGTCCGCCACCCGCGATGGACCGCAGCCTCGTGCGCGATCGGGTGATGTCGTCACGTGGCTGACGCTGTACCTCGTCGTTCTGCTCGCGGTTCCGTCGCGTTTCGTGGTGGGGCCGCTCGGCAGCGCAGGTGCGCCGTCGATGCTGATGGGGCTGGTCAGCCTGGTCTTCTGGGTGGCGCTGCTCATCATCCGGCGGCATTCCGTCGCAGAACTGCGCTTCTACCCTCTGCGCTGGGCGCTGGGTGCCCTGATATTCGTGTCCGGCATCTCCTACGCGCTCGCGATGTCCCGGCCGATCAACGCGGACGAGGTGAGTCCGGCAGACGTGGCGATCCTGGCACTCCTGTCGTGGGCCGGCACCATGCTGCTGACGATCGACGGCGTGCGCACGCGTCGGCGATTCGACGATCTGGTCTGGCGGGTCGTCGTCGCGGGAGGACTGCTGGCCGCCCTCGGGCTGGCGCAGGTGGTCACGTCCATGTCGATCACGAATCTCATCAGTTTCCCCGGGCTGACCGAAGTCTCCAGCTCGGAGCTCGTCTATCGCAACGGTTTCGTGCGACCGAACGGCACTGCCACGCATCCGATCGAGTACGGCGCGATCGTGGCGATGATTCTCCCTCTCGCCCTGCACGTGGGGCTGTACCACACGGCTCGCTCAGCGGTGCTGAGATGGTGGCCCGCGCTTGCCATCGCGGCTGTCATCGGCATCTCGGGTTCAAGGTCCGCGTATCTGTGCGCGATCGTCGGAGTCCTCGTATGCGTCTTCGCATGGAGTCCGGTTCTGCGGCGCTGGATGCTGGGCCTGGCGCTCGCGGGGCTCGTGATCGTCTCGCTCGTGTACCCCCGGCTGCTGCGCTTCATCGTGGCGCTTTTCGACAATCCCGAGAACGATCCCAGCATCACGTCACGAACCGACAGCTTCGACTTCGCATGGGCGTTCGTGGCTGAGCATCCACTTTTCGGGCGCGGGTTCGGCACCTTCCTTCCGAAGTACCGCATCTTCGACAACCAGTACCTCGTGCAGCTGGTCAGCGTCGGCGTCCTCGGAACCATAGCTCTCGTCGCACTCGGATGGGTTGCCCTCTCTGAGATGAACAGAGTTGCGAAGACGACGCTCGGAGGCGAGACGATGCGCACGCGCGATCTGACGGCTGCGATGAGTGGCGCCCTCGTGGCAGGGTTCGTATCGATGGCGTTCTTCGACGCGTTCGCGTTCCCGATGACGATGGGAACGCTGTTCCTCCTATTGGGAATGGCCGGCGCGGTCGCTCGTCTCAGCCGGGATTATCATCCGCTCTGGTGAGAGCGAACCGATCAGAGTCTCACTCCGGCGAGCCACTGGGGTCCGCGGCGTTCGCGCCAGCGGCGCGGGCGAAGCAGGTCGCCGAGGGCGGCTCGGCTCGTGTGCTTGCCCAGGGCCGCGCGGCTCGCCTCGCGCACGACGAGCGCAAGCCACAGCGACACCGACGCGAAGGGTCCGTGTCTGCGGGCGTAGAGCATGGCCTTGTTCATCACCAGAAGCGACCACTGCCGCGGTGACTCTGCCGATCCGCCCTTGAGGTGCTGTGCGACCGCGGCGGGCTCGTAGCGCACCACGAATCCGTGCTTGCGCACCCTGAGGTCGTACTCCGTCTCTTCGGAGTACAGGAAATACGACTCGTCCCAGGTGCCGCACGCGGTCCAGCACTCGGCGCTCACCAGCTGGGTGGAGCCTTCCGCCCATTCAGCGATCTGAGGGGAATCGTAGAGTGCGGTATCGGTGACGACTTCGCCGAGGGTGCCGATGCGACCTGCGCGCTCGGCGCCGATGAGGGCATCGCACCAGGCTCGCAGCAGGGTCTGCTCGCGTCGGAGCGACCATATCAGGGCTCCGTGGCCGTCGATGAGCCTCGGCACGGCGATCCCCACTCCGCCCCCGAGGGTGTCGTACAGCGTGGCCACACAGCCAGGGGTGAGCCGGACGTCTGCATTGAGTATGAGGTAGGCGTCCTGCTCTCCGGCCGCAGCCACGGCCGCGTTGACGCCCGCGGAGTATCCGAGATTGGCCCCCGTCTCGACGAGGATCGCGTCCGGCGCGCACCGATTTATCTCGGAGATCGTGTGGTCCGTGGACGCATTGTCGGCGAAGACGAGCGTCCACTCGGTGCCCTCAGCGCCCTGGGGGATCGAGGCGACCAGATCTTCGATGAGAGGCGCGCTGTGGTACGTGACAACACACAGGGCGATGCGGGGGAGACTCATGCTGATACCTGATCCCTCGTGTCGGATTGCACGTGCGAACCGTGAGACGCACGGGGATTCGTCTGAATCCTCGTGCGTCTCACGTGTTCGACGTGCGTTTCGATCAGCCTACGGGCTTGCCGTCATCGAAGACATTGTTGCTCCAGACGTTTCCCGGCGCATTGTCGTCGAAGGACACGATCGCGCCGTAGTAGCCGCAGACGCCGGACTCGCCCCGCTGCCACACATTGTTCGTGAACTTGATGTTGTTCACGCCCGATGAGTACGGCTTACCGGTCGATGATCCGCCGTAGACGCAGTATCCACCGGAGCCGCCGACGAACAGGTTGCCGTCGATCGTGTTCTTCTCGACAGTCGCGAAGTCGCCGTAACCAGTCAGCGCGGCAGAGCAGCCCGCGCTCGCAGACCCATCGGCCTCTGCGCAGCTGATCGTGTTGCCGCGGATCACGCTGTTCGAGCCCATTCGGATTCCCGACTCATGCGCGTCACCTGAGGGGTCGCGGTACTGAGAATGCACGTATGAACCTTCGACCGTGCAGTTGCTGAAGCAGTTGATCGATCGGTTACCGCCGGTCACCTCCACGCGCTGCGCGGTGAAGTTCGCGTCGCCGATGCCGGTGCCCTCCGAGTCGGCGCCGACATTGATGTTGCTGTCCGAGACGGTGAAGGAGCCCGAGCCGTCGGTGGGGTGCGTCCAGATGCTGCCGTTGATCTCGGAGTTCGTGATCTTGACGTTCTGGGCGAGGATGCGAAGCTGGCAGTTGATCTGCTTCGCGTCGATCACGACGTTCGGTGTCTGGATCGTGCACGGCCCGGTGTACGGGCTGAGCGCAGTGCCCGCGGGGACACCGGTCGTAGCGGCGTTCGGGAAGCTCCGGTCAAGGACGACGGTGCCACCCGAGACCGGTGTCGTGGGTGTCGTCGGCGGCTTCGGTGCGGTGGTCGGCGTCGGCGTCGAGGTCACTGGCGGCTTCGGTGCGGCGGTCGGCGTCGAGGTCACCGGCGGTTTCGGTGCGGTGGTCGGCGTCGAAGTCACTGGAGGCTTCGGTGCGGTCGTCGGCTTGGAAGGTGCCGTGGCCGGGGGCTTCGGCGCATCGACGGAGCGCGACGGGGCGAAGACGACGTCGACGAGGTAGTTGCTGCCCTGATACGTCGACCTCGGGAACTCAGTGGAGCGTCCGTAGTTGTAGACCCCGGCATTGCGGCGCAGGGTGAAGCCGTTTGTCGATTCAGTCGTGGTCAGATCGCGCGAAATGCTGGGGTAGCCGCCCTTCGGCGCGAAGTAAGACGCCACGTATGTACGACCGGCCGTCAGCTGGACGGGCGAGTCGAGAGCGATCGTGCGCCATCCCGGAGTTCGGGACTCGGGGAAGCTCACCTCTGCGAGTACCGTGCCCCTCGAAGACCACAGGGTGGCTGAAGTGACGCCGACGGCGTTGCGGCCCTGGTAATACTGGAGGTCTGTGACGCTGCCGGACTTCTCCGGAGTGAATCTGATTCCCAGCTCGACTCCGACCCGGTCGGAGTCAGACGCCACCCCGGGTTTGAGATCATCGGCGAAGATGCCTGTGGTCGTTGCCTGGGCGCTGTTTCCGACCACGATTCCCGCAACGGCGAGAATGGCGACGAGAGCGACCGTGAGAATGATGCGAAGTCGGTTGCGCAGGAATCGGTTGCGTATGTAGGGATGAGTTTCGTTGCTGAACATCACAATCCTGTATCAGTCTAATCGGGGTTCCCCTCCCGCCGTCGAGGGTACATGAATCTGCTGGATGTTCCTACTAGGCTCTTGGGCACCCACGAGAGCGAGACCCCGTCGTCGCGTCTGAGGCGATCAACGGAGGGATGCTGAGGATGGAGAACGCCAGCCATCGGCGGACCCGGACCTGGGTGATCATCGGTCTGGTGGTCTACCTCCTGATCGTCGTCGCGGTCCTCGTGCTACCGGTGTCATACTCCGCCATAGTGACGGCGATCGGCGATTGGCTCCGCAATGAGCTCGGCATCGGCGGTTTCGGCACCGGTTGGATCGAGTTCGCCACGAACGTCCTGATGTTCGCGCCGCTTGGATTTCTTCTGACCCTGCTGTTCCAGCATTCGTGGCGAGGAGTCGTGCTCGCCTTCGTGTTCTCGGCGTGTGCAGAACTTGCGCAGTTCGTCATCCCGTCGCGCCAGCCCAGCCTGAGAGACATCGTGGCGAACGTTCTCGGTGCCGCCCTCGGGGCATTTCTCGCATGGCTCATCGTGCTGCGTCGCAGGAAGCGGCGCCCCTGAAGCCGGCGGAACGTCATGGCGCAGTGCTCCCCGTCTCCGACAGCATCCTGGTGCTCTCGTCCCGACCCCAGCCACCGTGCGGAGCGCGCCGGGCGCGATAGCCCGCCAGCATCGTGATGGCCACGTAGGCGAGCGCGTCCGGGGCGAGCCGAGGCTGTTGCATCACGACATCGCGGAGCCACGACCAGCGATCAGACGGCCGCACGACGGCGTCGATGCCCTGATCGGCCGCGGCGCGGCGCATCTCGGCGTTGCCTCGACGCACCCGTACGAGCCGGTTCATCAGATCGACGGTCGTCCACGGCGCTTCGACGACGACCTCGACGTCGGCGACCTCGAGTTTCTCCGCGGCGGAGAACTGCGCATCGAGGAAGAGGTCATCGGCGACCAACTCGGGGAACTCCCCGAAGCGGGCCCGTCCGAGCTCGGACACGACGATCAGCCCGCGACCGAACAGCCCGGAGCGGAACACCGGCAGGCGCTGATTGATCTGGAAGTACGCCCGCACAGCCCAAGGGCGCCCCGAGGTGTTGATGCGACGGCGAGGCACCGCAGCCAGAACGCCCGCGTGCTCGTTCAGCGCCGTGACGAGCGTGGCGATTCCGCCCGGCGGGGTGAGGATGTCGGCATCGAGGTACACCCGCGGGAACGTCTCCGCGAGCCGTTCCGCCGCGTTGAGCGCCCCTGGCTTGCCGGCCGTCCTCCTGTCGACGACGAGTGCGTGCCGCGCTCGGGCGAGCTCGGCGGTGGCATCCGTGCAGCCGTTCGCGCTCACGATCACGTGCACCGGCATTCCGCCGTGGCTGACCGCGGCGAGGCATCGTTCGATGACGGATTCCTCATTGTGCGCGGCGATGATCACACTGGTCATGTCCTTCATCCCTCCTTGATCACGGCGGGTGACCAGGCATGCCTGATCAGCAGCCGCGGCTCGCTGGCGCCGTCGGCGGCCAGCGCCCAGATATCCGAGTCGCCCGGGGTGTCGTTCGGTGCTCCGTACAGCAGCGTGTCGTCATCGAGCCACGCGATCTGGTCATCGATGTTGCGCGATTCGATGTCCAGCACCGTCACCGTTCCCGACGCGATGTCGTAGATCGCGGGAGTCCAGTGCACGGTGGGACCGGCGCCACTCGTGACACGCTTGAATGCGATCCGCTCACCGTCCGGCGAGAGCGACGGGCATTCGACGGACTCGAGCACCGACGTCATCGTGCGCGTCGCGATGTCGCCCTTGACGAGGTAGGTCTGCCCGATCGTAGTCATGCCGACGGTGGCGTAGAACGTCGTGTCATCGACGAACGTGATGCCCCAGTAATTGCGGTCGACGGGGGCACTCGGCTCGCCGTCGATGATCAGCGACCATTCTTCGAGGCTCCCCAGACTCTCGCCGTCGGAGATGCGATGGATCACCGTTTCGGTGGAGAATCCGATCGACGCGTACGCGTGCCCGGTGACGAACGATGTCGTCGCGACAAGTGAACCGTCGGGCGAGAACCGGGTACGACTCGGCACTCCTGGCAAGGGCCACTCGAGCTCCTGGGTCTGTCCAGCCGCATCGTAGAGTCGGGCGTTGTAGCTCGGCGCGATGCCTCGCTCGGAGCGCAGACATGAGATCGCGGTGAGAGATGCCGCCACGCGGTCGCAGGCGATGTCGAGCACAGTACGTGGGCCGTCGGGCTCCGTTAGCGTCACACCGGCGACATGACCGTAGCCCTGCCCCGATGCCATGTTCCGGAACAGGATGCGGTCGCCGTCGGGCATGCTCGCCCCGGTGGATGTGTCCACCGCCGACGGCGAGTTCTGCCGTTGCTGATACTGCGCCCAGGCGTAGGCGCCGACCCCGACGGTGGCGCCGATGGCGATCACGGACACGAGGGAGATCACAAGCCACTTCACTCGAGGAGTCATCTGCTCGTCTCCGAGTCGTCGAGCGCCGGCTGACCGGATGCCGCGTCTGGACGCGGCGTGACGAGCAGCGGTCGCAGCAGCACGGCGATGAGCGGGACGGCGACGACCAGCATCCCGGCCACGATGAACATCGATGTCTCTCGGCCGACGAGATACCAGAGGATGCCGAAACCTGCTGCAGAGATGAACCGGCTGAGCGCGACCACCGTCTGCGCCGCTGCGATCCCGGTGCCGCGCGTCTCGGGGGTGGTCAACTGCGCGGCGAGAGCCGCGAGCACGCCGTCCGTGGACGCGTAGAACGCGCCGAGCAGGATGAGACAGACCACTGTGGCCGCGGCATCCGCGATCGGAAAGGCCGCGGCGAGATACGTTCCGAGCAGGGCGACATGCCCGTACACGAACACGCGAGCGCGGCCCACCCGGTCTGCCAGGCGCCCCAGCGGAATGGCGAGAGCGAGGAAGGCGACGTTCGTGCCGACATACAGCAGCGGGAACCACTGCGCAGCGAAATCGCTGCGCGCCTGCAGCACCAGGTAGATGAACCCGTCGCCGATGGTCAGCAATCCGAGGATGCCGGCCGCGGCGAGCACTCGACGCATCGGGCCGGACGTGATGACGCTCCAGTCGAACTTGGGGCGCGGGGCGCGAACGGTGCGCGTCTTCGCCTCGACCGGTCGGGTGCGCACGTTCGGCACGAACAGTCCGAGGATCGTCACACCGATCACGGCGAACGCGAGGGAGGCGACGAAGATCGTTCCGTAGCCGTCCGGGATCAGCAGCAGGATGAAGAACGCCAGCAGCGGACCGACCGCCGCGCCGATGTTGTCGAGAGTGCGGTGCACGCCGAATGCCGCGCCGAGGTTGTCCGGTCGCGACGACGCCGTGATCACCGCGTCTCTCGGTGCCGTGCGGATGCCCTTGCCGATGCGGTCGGCCGAGATCACAGCGGTCAGCATGGTGAACCCGGAGGCGAACAGCAGGCCGACGCGCGCAACGGCGGCCAGCGCATATCCGGTGAACGCGACCCACTTGGGCTGGTCGAGGCGATCGGAGGTGTAGCCGCCTGCGATACGCACGAGCGCACTGATGCCCTGGTAGAAACCATCGAGGAAACCGAACGCGATGGTCGAGAGTCCGAGGAATCCGGTCACGTAGAGG
This sequence comes from Microbacterium murale, assembly GCF_014635185.1. Lineage (GTDB taxonomy): Bacteria > Actinomycetota > Actinomycetes > Actinomycetales > Microbacteriaceae > Microbacterium > Microbacterium murale. The sequence goes on along the minus strand of NZ_BMCM01000002.1, from coordinate 582,512 downwards.
GGCAGGATGGCGGTGATCGATTCTGAGGAGATGTCGGTGAGCATCGACACGACGCCGAGCGTCACCACCGTCGATGACACCGCACGCGCACCAGGCGGACGCGCAGTCGCCTCGGCGGCCGACCCGGCATCCGGTTTGGGTTTGTTCGAGAAGGAGATGTACACGCTCACTCCGTCCTGAACACGCCGAAGATCGCGTACCGGTTGCCCGTGCCGGTGACGTCGATCGTCAACGACAGTGTTTCGAAGGGACCGGTGAATGCGATGGTCGCGTCGTCGCCGGGTTCCTCGCGCAGACCGAGCGAGGCCCACAGCGAGCGATAGTGCGCGCGGATCTCATCCGGCGTCGCGGCAACGGATCCCACCAGGCTGAGCTGCATGACGGTGTCCTCGGTGGCGATCGAACTCGAGATGATGCTCGAGTCCGGTAGCGGCTCGACGATACTGGTCGGCAGGTCGGGCATGAGTCCGCCGCTTCGAGATCCGGCCTCGGGCAGTGGCGCCGTCACGAGCGGCATCGACCGCTTGAGTGGCGGAAGGCCGGCGCCGGGATCCGTGGTCGGCGGCGGCAGCACCTCCGACCCGGCGGTCGGCGTCGCCCCTGGCAACGGCCCGGCCGTCGGCGGCGCGCTCGCTGTCGGCGACGGCTGCGCCTCTCCTTCCGGTTGCCAGACGCCCGTCAACGCCGCGATGATGACGACCCCCGCGACGACGAGCACACCCACCACCGCGATCGTGACCTTCATCGCCGTCGTGAGTGCCGAGCCCTGTGTGTTTCCTGACATCGATACCACCTCCCCTGGGTACTGATGCGGTTCTTAACCGCCGGTGCGAACGAGCCGCGCCGGATCGCGCGCCGACTGTCAGTAGGCCCCTTTCGAGGCGAACATCACTTTGGCCGTGCGCCACATGATCTGCAGGTCGGTCATCACCGACCAGTTCTCGACGTAGCGAAGGTCGAGACGGATGCTCTCGTCCCAGCTCAGGTCGCTGCGGCCGGACACCTGCCAGAGACCGGTGATCCCCGGCTTGATGTACAGCCGGCGCGATACTGTGCCGTCGTAGTCGCTGACTTCGCTGGGCAGCGGCGGCCGTGGGCCGACGACGCTCATGTCGCCCAGAAGCACGTTCCAGAACTGCGGCAGTTCGTCGAACGAGAGTTTGCGCAGTACCTTGCCGACGCGCGTGACACGCGGATCGTCCTTGAGCTTGAACAGGAGCCCAGCGCCGTCGTGCTGTGATTTGAGAGCGGCGAGCTTCTGCTCGGCATCCGTGTGCATCGTGCGGAACTTGACGATCTGGAACGGCTTCCCATCCCGGCCCACGCGTTCTTGGAAGAAGAACACGGAGCCGGGAGAATCGAGCTTGATCAGCAACGCCATCACCGGAGTCATCACGATGATCGGGATCAGGGCGATGCCCGACACGACGATGTCGAGTGCGCGCTTGAGCAGGTGCTTGGCGCCTTCATAGGTCGGGATCTGCACCTTGATCAGCGGCAGGCCGTCGACCGGGATGAAAGAGAGCCGGGGCCCGGCGACATCGGCGAGGCGGTTGGAGAGCACCAGCTCTGCGGCTGTTCCCTCGAGCTCCCATCCGAGACGCTTGACGAAGTCGGGATCGCGTTCTGGGCGGCCGGCGACGACGATCGTGTCGGCGCTGAGCTCGACCGCGACCTGAGCGACCGAATGGAGATTTCCGAGCACGGGCACGGTGGCTTGGTCGAGTGTCAGTTCGCGCGCATTGCCGTCGAGCAGAGTGGCGCCGACGACCTGGTAGCCACCGGCTCCGGCCGCGTGCAGCGCACGCGCTACGTACTCGACCTCATCGCGATTGCCGACGACAAGGGTTCGTGAGGTGAATCGGCCATGGCGGCGCTGGTTGCTCAACCAGCGCCGCCACGACCACCGACTCATCAGAAGGCCGAGCAGGCCCATGGGGAGGGTGATGAGCACGGTGATCCGCATCGAGTCCCAGTCGAGCACCACTGCGGCGAACGCCATCATTCCGATGGCGAGGCCGGAGGCATGCGCAATGCCTCGGTACTCGGCGAAACTCGAACCGAAGAGCGCCGTGACGCTCGTGCGCATGGCGAGCAGCGTGGCGAACCACACCGCCGCCAGCAGCACACATCGCGTCGCGACATTCACGGGCGGTTCACCCTGTTGCAGCTGGAATACCGCAGCGACGCCCGTGGCGATCGCGATCACGGCTGCATCCGTTACGCCGAGGCGGACGCGGTGCGACCGTTCCCATTGCAGACGGTGCTCCAGCGTCGCCGAGATACGCGGCATCGAAGCCGTGATCTTCTCGACCCGGACGCGCGGAATCGTGGTCGCTATAGCGACTGATTCCTCGCGTGTCAGACTCAGGGCGTCGTCGACGGACGTCATGTCCGGCGGCCCTCAGCCGTGAATGTACGCAAAAATCCCCAGTGCGACATTATTTCCCCAGTTATATCCCCAGCCCGCACGTCCCACACGCACGGGTTATCTGTCATCGCAGGTGTTCACGATGCTGCATGACGACATGACCCCAGATCACGTTGTGAGTGCCGATTCCCAGCGACATTCACGGTCTTGCAGTTCAGATGCTCGTCACACTAGCGGAACCCGCGCCCGAAGGAAAGCCATAAAGCGGTGTTCCCACGAAATCGCTTGCCGGCGGAGCGGCGCCCGGCCGCAGTGAGGACGATTCCGCTCGAGCTTTGCCGCACCAACGCGACTTCTCACGTGCTGGTAACGCCGCTGCGGTGCCGCGTCATCTACGCCGATCGAGCCGTTCGCACGTCGACGCCGTCGACGGGCATGCTTCTCCAATGCGGCCACTCCGGTGGTGGATCCCATGCCCACCGGATCGCCGATCGGCTGGTGAGGGGGATCGGCTCCCGAGCGGCACCGTCGCCGCCAGCGCCGCCACCGCCAGCACCGCCCCTGCCACTACTCCCGCCGCCGCGTCGACCGGGCGGATGGAGCATGAACCTGCCGAGTCCTTCACGCGTGATCTTCCACCCGTTGTTGTGCAGCAGCATGTGGTGATGTCGGCAGAGCAGAATGCCGCGGTCGATATCGGTGAGCCCCAGATCTTCATGCCAATGGTCGCAGTGATGCGCCTCGCAATAGGACGCCGGGACGCGACATTCCGGGAACATGCATCCGCCGTCGCGAACGGCCAGCGCGACGCGCTGTTTCGCGGTGAAGAGTCGCTGTTCGCGGCCGACATCGAGCGGATTGCCGCAGCTGTCCACGATGACGCTCCGGCTGCCGACCGTGCACAGGTTCCGGTCGACCACGCTTCCGGGAAGCGCATCGCCGCGATCTTCGAGGTGTCCGTTGGCGAGCATCCGTCCGAACGCGTCTCGCACGCCGACGGCTCCGTCGATAGTGACGATTCTGATCCCCGGCTGGCGGGCGCCGTACACGTCCGCCGCGTTGGCGAGTGCCCCGGCGCGCAGGATGTCTGCGAACAGGTCGTAGGCGATCTGGTCGTTCGTGCGCGGATCGTCCACGAGCGCGCTCGCGGCTGCGCGTTCCTCATCGGTCATGAACCTCGGTCCGCCCCGGCGGGGGCGCATCGCCGCATCGCGGATCGAGTCGAGCCACGCGGCCGTCTCGTCATCGGAGATGATGTGCGTGTGGTGCTGTCCTTCGGCGTTGCGCCACGAGCGCCATGATCGCGCCGCGTACGAGCGCTCGAAGCGTTCCTGCACGCCTTGCGGGTCGAGAGTGTCGCGCACCTGTCGCGCGCGACGCGCGAGCTCTTCGACGGCCATGTCAGCGGCCTCTGCCACGAGCTGCGCCGCGGCGAGCGACCATACCTCGATCATCGCGTCCGTCGGGTGGTCGGCGCCGTCGCGGGCGGGAGGCTGGCCCATTCCCCGGAAAATCGCATCGTGCTGCGCCGGCGTGATCTTGCCCTCGAACAATGCCTGTCGCAACGGCTCGTGCCAAGGCATCTGCACGTCGTGATCGTGCGGCGACGTACCCGCGCCGGCCGCGGCGCCGGCCTCCGTACCTGCACCGACACCGCCATCAGCCCCGGATGTCCCAGCGTGCGGTCCATCGGCATCCCATGAGGTCGGTCCCGCACCGGTGTTGCCGTCCCAGGCTCCCGTGCCATCGGCATCCGACGAGGTGCTCGGCCCCTCGGCATCCGACGCCCTGCGGCCCGCTCCGTCGCCCCAGCCACCGCTGTCGCCACCCCAGCCGGACTCGGCGCCATCTCCGCCCGCCCCGTCGTCATTGCCCGAGCCGCTTTCGCCTGAACCAACCCGGAAGGCCGCACCCGCAGCATCCGCACCCTCGATCAACGTCTCGCCCAACCGCACGGCGCGCGCCGCATCTGTACGCGTGCCGCCGACGATCGACTGCACCAGCGAAACCGCATTGCGGTGCCCGCGCGTCGCCGCCAACCCGGAATGCCCGGCCTCGCGCCGCGACCGCTCTGCGACCACTCCGGCGCCCACCGTCAGCATCCGCTCGGCGCAGTTCGCAACCGCCGCCGCACCGGCGAGCGCAGCGACGACCGCGTCGTCGTCGAGCCCGCGCATGGCCGTCAGCAAGACGTCGATATCGACGTCACCCATGCGCGATTCCAACCCCTCGAGGGTGTCGCGCAACTCGCTGAAAATGGCCATACTTCATAGTGACAGACACTGCAGACATTCGAACATAGCTTCGTAAATCTGTGGAGAACCCGCCTACGACAGACTCGGCGAGCGGATGCTGCGTACCGACGTCCTTCAGCCTGTCCAGAGCCGGGCGGCCCGCTAGGCTCCGGCATATGACGTCGCTCCGAACTCGGTCCACCGCTCGACACGCTGCGATTGCGATCGGCGCGGCGCTGCTCCTCGTGGGCGCCACCGGGTGCACAGCGATCGCCGGGCCGGACGATGAAGCGTCGAACACCATCGAGGCGATGGAGACCGCCACCCCGACAGCCACCCCGCCGACCGCCGAGACGACGGCCGCGGACGACGAGGCCACTTGCTCAGGGTTTGCCGACATCCAGACGATCCTGCTCAACGCGGATACCGCCCTCCACCAGGACCGCATGGGTCAGAAGGAGAGGAACGCCTGGTACAGCCTCGCTTCCCGTTTTCTCGGCAACATCCCGTTGGCTGACGAGGGCCCGGTGGCCGAAGCGCTCGCCACGCTCAAACAGGACTTTCCCGCGGTTCAGGATCTGAATCCCACCGACATCGGCTCCGAGGAGTGGTACGTCGCCGCAGCCGTGCTCTTCGACGCCTGCGATGCGGCGGGGTTCACGGTCATCACGAACGCCTTCACGGGAGGCTGAACAGCTTCGACGACGAGCTCAGCGAGCCCGTCAGACGTTCAGCGAGCGGATGCTGCGATGCCACGCCCCCTACGGCACAGCGCAGAGTTTCCCTAGGGCGCAGCGCAGATCCGGAACAGCCCACCGTCCGCGAGCACCTCGGTAGCGCATTCCGCCCCAGTGAGGCGCGGCACGTCCGCCATTGCGGCGGCGTCGAACAGTCCGACGTGCGCGCCGGTCATCACGACCGGAGCGACCGCGGCGCCCCAGGGCTCGGCCGCGAGCCATGCGACGTCGTTCTCCTCGACCCATTCCTGAAGCGGTGCGACGGCCGCGCGCTGCGTCTCGAGCGTGAGCCACGGCGGCTGTGTCGCAGCGACCGAGTGCACGACAGCCCCCGCGCCGAGCCCCAAAATCACGACTCCCACCGCGACCACCGAGACGATACGCAGCGCAGGCCGGCGCAGCATCCGCTGGGCACCCCACACCGCACCGGCGGCGAGGATCGGGAAGAACGCGAACACGCCGGGGGCCGGATGCCGCACCCACAGCGGCAGGTGCGACGCGGTCGCCCACCAGCCGACGAACGCGAGAGCGCCGACCGCGGCGGCGCCAAGGTAGACGAGAACGTCAGAAGAAACAGACCCCCGCGAAACCCACAGCCCGCCGACGATCAGCACCACCGACACCACCGCGACGACGAGCGCGACCCACACCGGCACCGACCACGACTCCGCGAGTGTCGTGATCTTCTGCACCACGGTCGTCGGCTCGCCGGGCTGGCCGCCGCTGCGCACGAATCCGAGCAGCGCACGCAGGTGGTCGACGAATCCGCTGAAGCCGAACGTGATCAGGGCCGCGAGTTCGAACAGGAACGTCGGCAGGGCCAGGAACACCACCGGCACCCACGACCGTCGCAAGAACGCGAGAACGCGCGCGCGCCCCGTCCCCGGAGCGAGCAGGAACAGTGCCACGGCGAACGCGGGCAGCGCGAGCAGTGCGATGAGTTTCGCCTGCACGGCGAGTCCGACCAGCAGCCCCGCGAGCCATGCGCGCCTCGGCAGCACGACGAGCGCCCACACGAGCAGCGCCGCGGCGGGGATCTCGCCGAGCAGATCAGCCGGACCCTGAATCGGCGAGACCGTGGCCGATGTGGTGAACGCGAGCGGCACGGCGACGGCGACGAGGGCGGCCCAGCGTCCACCGATACGGCGTCCGATCATCCACAGGCCTGCAAGCAGCAGCACCCAGTACGCGAGCGGCACCAGCCGCGCGCCGATGACCGGGTCGATGCCGGTCGCGAGCACAGCGGCGACGGGCAGCAGCACGGCGGGACCGGTCGAGATACGCGCATCGAACAGGGTGATCGTCGACCCCGAGAGCGCACCGTCGCTCGCGTAGCCGAGACCGGCGAGCAGGTTGCGCGGCACGGTGAGGTTGAACGCCTCGTCTTCCCAGAACCGCCAGACCGTCAGGCTCTGCCACGCGACGAGCACGTGCCCGACCAGCAGCGCCGCGGCCAGCACCCAGAAGACGATGGAACGCGCCCTGATCATCTCAGGAGGAAGACCCGGGTCGGCGGATGCTGCGCAGCGGTGCCGACGGACGCAGCGACAGCGTCCACACCTCCTGCAGCGCGGCGATCGCGAACTGGCGCAGACGCTTGGGCGGCAGGCGCAGGTTAGCGGCGCGGCCCCACATGGTGCCACTCGTCGATTCGCCGCGGCGCGGGATGCTGGCCACGCGCACATAGCGAACGGTGAAGCCGCCGCGTGCCTCGGCGAGCGAGAAGTGCACGTGCGGCACGCTCGCGTCGGCGGGCACGGCATCCACCTGAGCCTGCAGAGCAGACGGACGGTAGGCGCGCAGGGGAGTGTTGACGTCGGGAATGCGACGGCCGGATGCTGCGGCGATCAGTAGCCCGACAGCCCCGGTGAGCACCTTGCGGTACCAGGGGTCGGTGCGTCCGTCGCGCACGCCGTGTACGACATCGGCGCCGGTGGACTCTGCCGCGGTGATGAGGCGCACGAAGTCGGCGCCGAGGAACTGTCCGTCCCCGTCGACGTGCACGAGCAGATCGGGGTCGGATGCGAGGCCCGCGCGATATGCGGCCAGCGCCGTGGGGCCGTGGCCGCGGTTGGCGGGCTGTGTCTGCACGTCGACGTCTGCCACGTCGTCGAAGACGTGGGCGGTGTCGTCTGTCGAGCGGTCGTCGGCGATGACGAACGTGACGCGTGCGGCGAGCGGAGAGACGTGGTCGCGGATCTCGTCGATGAAGCCTCGGATGCCTTCGGCTTCGTTGTAGGCCGGCATGACGATGGCGAGATGAGAGAAGGTCAAAGAGGTTCCTCGGCGGGCGTGTGCGGCGAGAGTACGCGCACGAAGTAGCCTAGTCGAGTGAAGATCCCTGCCCGACTGCGCCGCCTCGCCGGCGTGGGAAGTCGCTTCCTCGTCGTCGGTGCACTCAGCACGATCATCGAGATCGCGGTGTTCAACCTGCTCGTGTTCGTCTGGGGCTGGGACCCGGTACTCTCCAAAGTCGTCGCCTCGCTCGTCGCGTTGATCAACGCCTACATCGGCAACCGCGAGTGGACGTTCCGGCACCGCGCCCGCCGCGGCCGCGTCTCAGAGCTGGTGCTCTTCCTCGTCACGAACGGTGTCTGCACCTTGTTGGGGGCAGTCCTCGTGTGGCTGGGCGTCGTGGCGCTGGAGGCCATCGTCGGGCACGCGACGGGCGCGCTGGCACTCAACATCGTGAACCTCATCAGCATCGTGATCGTGGTGCTGATCCGCTTCGTGCTGTACCACAAGGTGGTCTTCCGGGGCGCTCCCACCAGCTGAGCGGGCGGACAACGCGCGGCTTCTGTCCTCCGACCGGCTCGAAGTACACCTTCATGCAGTCGGAGAGATCAGCTGTTCCGCACGCTCGCTCAGAGGCTCACTCACGACGTTGCCGTCCCGCAACGAAAGCAGCAGAGTCAGCGCCATGCGCTGTGCAGCCAGGTCGCCGAGATCGTCAAGGTCTTTCTGGCCGAAGCTCAGAACGACGCGCGAAGGTACTCGCCTGTGTCAAACGACTGCAACAGAGTGTCCCCGCGCACGTACAGTGGATGCCGCGGATGGCCGTACTTGGTCGGCGCTCCGAGCGACACCCAGTCGCAGCCGGCTGCTGTCGTGATCTCGAGGATGTCCCGCAGCAAGGCCGGCAAGTACGGCCGTGACGTGACGAGTCCGCCCCATGCCGCCAGCAGCGTGACGGGCCGGTCGCTGACGAGTCTGGTGATGTGCTGCTCGTTCTCGGCTTTCAGGTGCGCGCGGTGCTCGCGATCGATGTCCTTCGGGTCCGTCGCGATCTGCGGGTAGACGTTGAGCATCGTCCAGCCGTCATAGCCGTTGTCGGCGGCGAACCTGCGCACCCGCTTGATCGTCGGGTCCGGCGCGTTGGGGACAGCTGTGCTCGGGTTGATCCCGACGCACACGAGCGGGTTCTGCCCGGCTTCTCCCAGCACGAAACGCGCTGAGCCGTCGGCCGCGTGCTCGTAGAGCCACTCGCGCTCGCTCTCGACGATGCCGTCTACGGACTCTTGGATCTCCACCGGTGCCACCGTGTGCCGTCCCGCGACCAGCGTGATCGCTCCTCGCGTCAGGCTACCGGCCGGCTCGGACAGTGTTACTTCGAGAGGTCGTAACCCACGAGCTGATCCTTCGTCTGAAGAGCGTAGAACTGGTCGGAGTCCTCGCGGGCGGTGCCGCGTGGCAGCCATGCCTGTGCTCCGCTCGTCACGACTCCGGTGGTGAACTCGGCCGGGTCCGTGATCTCACCGCTGGGACCGCAGCCGATAGTCACGCCTGCGTTGTCATAGAGCACCAGTCCGCGCTCAGGGATCGAGCGTTCCGGGGCGAGGAACGTCTTTTCCTCTGAGCACGCCAGGAAATCACCATTCTTCAGCGGCTCAGTCTCGCCCGTATCCAGAGAGATCATCGTCGAAACACCCGCGTCGTTGAACACAAAAGTGCCCTTCGGGTGAATGCCGCTGGCCGAGCTGTCCAGGGCCAGATCATCGGACTTATAACTCCACTCTTCGTCGCCGGTCAGGGGATCAAGCCGGACGAGTTCGCCAGCGCCGCCGGTCTCGAAAGCCCACGCATCGTTTCCCGCACCCTCCTCAACCCGGTACCCGGCGTCTTCCCCGGTGCAGAACACGCTGCCAGCGATCGCGCAGAAGATATAGCCGTCGCGCTTCCACAGCATCTCACCGGTGGCGCGCTCGAAGCCGACAGTGACGATGTCATCCACGCTGGCGAATGCCTCCTCGGTGTCCTGACGAGACTGCGGTGACACGTTCGCGACGATGACATCACCATCCGCCGTGAGCCTGCCGCTTCCGAGAAGGTCCATAGCGGCACCTTCGTAGTCGGGGAGGATCTCCTCTGCCGGTGTCCTGGACAGGATCTCGTCGCCATCGGTCACGATGAACTCGAGCGGCTTACCGTCTGCTGCGATAGAAATGTGCAAGTCGTCGTCCAGCGAGCGTGAGGGGATGTCGTCGAAGAACCTCGCGTCCAGGTCCTTGCTGCTCTCGAACCCGTCGTCGAGTGCGAGCCGCGCGGTGATGCTCGACTCGGTCTCGTAGTCCCATGAGCCAACGCAGAGCGCACCGTCACAGGAGTACAGCCGACCTGAGGCCCAGAGCTTGGGTGATTCAGCGACCAGGTCTCCGGTGCCAGGGTCCAGCAGCTGAAGTGTGTGTTCCCAGCGATCATCGTTCTCCACGGGCGGAGTGATCATTCCGATGAGTGGTGTGCCGTCTGCCGTCTCGACGACAGTTGGCGCGAGGTACGCGCTCTGAGTGACGTTGCCGGTGCTGGCCTCGTGTGACCAGAGCTCTGATCCGTCCTTGGCCGAGTAGCTGGCGAGTGTGAACACGTTGTTACCGCGCATCTCGTACACGAGCACTGTGTTGTCGACGACGGTAGGAGAACTTGAGACCGCGTCGAGATTCACCGACCACGCTGGCTCGACCTTCTCCGAGAGGTCAAGCGGTGGTGTCTCGGGAGTGCATCCGGTGATCGTCAGCACGACGACGGAGAAGCTGACGATGCTCATCGCGCGCAAACGGGACCTGCGTGACATTCGATCTCCTCGGGGAAACAGGCCGGTACCGACTGCGGCGGTTCCGGTGCAAACTAGACGAATTGCGCGTACTGGCCCAGCGACATCGACGCGATGATCTCAGATTGGCGTAAGACGCGCGGAGGTGCCTAATCGGCGGCGCAGCACGAAGCTTCGAGCAATCGCGCTTCGCTCGTGCCGGCCTCCTGGGTTTGAGAGCCTGCGGGCCGTGATCGAGCGATGCTGGGCACGCTCTCGTGGATCGTGGCAAGTACGCGGTAACGACAGCTATACTGCTCACTAACAGCTATTGCGGTCACTGCAGCAACCACTAAGTGTTGAGGGGAGTGTTTTCATGGCTCAATCAGGACCGGAGCGCGCGCGGCGCATGCGGGAACTCGGAGAGAACCTCCGCGTGTGGCGCAAAGCACAACGTCTGACCACCGAGATCGTTGCGCAGCGCGCCGGCATCACTCGCGGCACACTGCGCAATATCGAGAACGGTGAAGGCAGTGTCCGCTTCGAGAACCTCTTCGCCGTGCTCGAAGTGCTGGGCCTGGAGCGTGGGGTGCTTGATGCCACCGACCCCTCCACATCCGTACGCGGCCGTGCTCTGCTCGAGGACGGACTTCCCGAGCGGGTGAGGCTATGAAGCTCTGGGTCGATGTGCAGCTGCCGAGCGGAAGCGTCGTGCCGGCCGGCACGATCGAAGACATCGGCGGGCGCGGCCGCGGTCGTGGCGGGGGCCGGGCGGGCACCGTTTCGTTCTCATACGCACCCAACTACCTCGTCTCGCCCAGCGCTTATCCGCTCGCACCGTCGCTTCCGCTCACACCGGGGACCTTCTCTCCTTCGGGCAGCAGAGCGATGCTCGCAGGCCTCGCCGACAGCCAGCCGGATCTGTGGGGGCGCCGATTGATCGATGCCTCCCGACGGCGGCGTGCACAGCGGGCGGGTGCGGTCCCCTCCCGTGCGAGTGAGGTCGAGATCCTCGCCGCAGTGCCCGATGCCACTCGGCAAGGCGCTCTGCGCTACCGCCTGATCGAAGACGCTGATGCTGGACATGTTGCCGCGGCACCTCTCAGTCGTACGCCCACGCTGATGGAGCTGGACACGCTCATCGCCGCCGCACAGGCGTTCGAACACGGAGAGGAGATTTCGGACGACACCGCAGAACTGCTGGCTGCCGGCACCTCGGCGGGAGGCGCGAGGCCGAAGACGAACGTGCTCAGGGAGGATGGATCAATCGCGTTGGCAAAGCTTCCGCGAGACGCGGACTTCGGGGACGCGATGGCCTGGGAAGCCACGGCGCTGCACCTGTCAAGGGACGCCGGCATCACGGTGCCCACCTTCGAGTTGATCCGCGTCGGAGATCGTTCGGTGCTGGTGCTGGACAGGTTCGATCGAATACACGAAACATCCGGCGCCGGACAGCGCATCGGCTACCTCAGTGCGGACAGTCTGCTGGACAAGAGCCCCGGCGAGCTACGCACCTATGTCGATCTCGCCGAGGCTGTGGGCCGAGAGAGCAGCATCGCCGGGGACACCGCTGAACTGTTTCGCCGCGCCGCCGTGTCGCTGTTGATCAACAACGTCGACGACCACATGCGAAACCATGGGATGCTCCGGTCCAAGTCAGGCTGGCAGCTCTCCCCGGCCTTCGATATCAATCCGTTCTACCGGCACGGAGCAGTGGAATCCACACCGATCTCGGACGTGGATGATCCTGCACGCCGCGACATCCGCAACCTTTTCGATGCGGCCGACGCATTCCGGCTCACGCGCGCGCAGGGCATCGAACTCCTTCGCGAGGTCGAGCGCGCCACGTCACGCTGGCGTGAAGTGGGGGCGGGCTACGGTCTCACCTCTGAAGGCCTTGGCGCGATGGCTCATGCGTTCGAGGGCCAGAACCGTGAACGCGTGCGGGAACTCTGAATCTCCCCGAACTGCGCGACGTCCATCTCGACCGATATGGGAAGCGGGTTGCGGAGCGCCGAACGGATGCCGGGATGCCGGCGGCCCCGAAACGCCGAACTACCCCTTGGTCTTCACCCGCGCGCGCACCCGCGGCTTAGCCTCGGCCTGCGTGAGCTGCACCGGATCCTGATCGTGCTCGCTCGTCGACCCGTAGGTGTACGAGCCGTAGCCGTAGCTGTCTGGACCCTTGGTCGGCAGCATCGTCACGACGATGCCGAGCAGGTTGACGCCTGCGGTCTCGAGTGTGCGGATCGCGCCGGAGAGCTCGGGCTTGCGAGTCTTGCCGGATGCCGCGGTGAGGATGACACCACGCGTCTTCTTGCCGATGACTGCGGCGTCGGTGACGAGCAGCAGCGGGGGAGCGTCGATGAGGATGTAGTCGAAGTACTCCTCCAGCGGCGTGAGCAGGCGATCCATGGCTGCGGATCCCAGCATCTCGCTCGGGTTCGGCGGCACCGGGCCACTGGGAAGCACATAGAGTTCGTTCGCGCCCCACTTCTGCAGCGCATCCGAGACGCCGACCTGGCCGATGAGCACACTGGTGAGACCGACGCCGCCCTCGATGCCCATGTAATCCGCGACGCGGGGGAGCCGAAGGTCACCGTCGATCAGCGCGACGCGTGCACCGGTCTCGGCCAGGGCGATGGCGAGGTTCGCGGTCGTGGTCGACTTGCCCTCGCCCGGTCCGGCGCTCGAGATGACGAAGGTGCGTGAGCCGGAATCGATGTCGAGGAACTGCAGGTTCGTGCGCAGCGAACGGAACGACTCGGCGCGGGGGCTGCGCGGGTCGGCGTGCACGATCAGCGGGCGCTTCTGCGCGTCGGGATCGTAGGCGATGCCGCCGAGCATCGGCTTGTCGGTGATGAGTTCGAGATCATGCAGTGCGTGGATGCGCGTGTCGAGCACGCTGCGCAGCACCGCGACGGCAATGCCCGCGGCGAGGCCGAGCAGCCCGCCCAGCACGATGAGCAGCGGTATGTTTGGGCTCGTCGGCGTGGTCGGCTCGGCCGCCGGGTCGGTGATGGTGATCTGCACGGGGCTGGCCCCGCCCTCGGTGTCAGGACGCTCGAGGTCGTTCTGCACCACTGACGCGAAGCTCGTCGCGGTCGCATCGGCGATCTTGGCGGCGAGCGCGGGGTCGGTGTCGGTGACGGTGATGTCGATCAGCACCGTGTTGAGCGCGGTGGTCGCCGTGATGCGTGCCGCGAGCGCGGATGCCGATGTGTCGAGGTCGAGTTCTTCGATCACCGGGTCGAGCACGAGGGCCGTGCCGATCACGTCGACGTAACTGGTGACCATCTGACGCGCGAAGGTCGTGCCCTGCACGAGGTCGCCGGTCGCGGCGCCTTCGGTGCGCACCGACACGTAGAGCTGCGTGGAGGCCACGTACTTCGGGGCCTGAGTGAAGGCATACGCGGCACCACCGGCAAGGCCGACGAGCAGCAGCACCAGAATGATGATCCAGTTCTTGTGCAGGATGCGTATGTAGTCGCGAAGATCCACGCGTCTGGTCCCCTTGGGTTGGTTGTCAGTGTCTTACGAAAGCTTCAGTCATTGTTCCACAGGCATTTGCCGCGCAACGGCGGCCCACATGGCCAACGCGTCATGTCACGCGCGCGTCAGCCGCCGTACACGCCGTAGGCCGTTCGGTCGGCACCCCTGGTCGGCAGCATCGTCACGACGGTTCCGAGAACCTTCGCTCCGACCTTCTCGATGGTCGACTCAGCGTCAGAGAGTCGACCTGCGCGGGTCTTTCCGGATGCCGTGACGAGGATCGCTCCCTGGGTCTGACGGGCCAGCACCGCAGCATCCGTCACCAGGCCCACCGGGGGCGAGTCGATGAGGATGATGTCGAAGGCCGCCTTCAGGTCGTTGAGCAGCGCGGTCATCGCGCTCGAGCCGAGCAGCTCTGCTGGGTTCGGTGGAATGGTGCCGGCCGGCAGGATGAACAGCGCACCGCGCCCCCAGTGCTGCAGGGTTTCGCTTGCTGTAGCGCGCCCGATGAGCACCTCGGTCAATCCGACGCCTCCCTCGATCGAGAAGTAGTCGGCGATGCGCGGCAGCCGCAGGTCGGCGTCGATGAGCGCGACGCGAGCGCCCGACTCGGCGAAGGTGATGGCCAGGTTGGCGGTCGTGGTCGACTTTCCCTCGCCAGGGCCGGCGCTGGTGACGGTCAACGCCATCGACCCTTCGCCGAGGTCGAGGAACTTCACGTTCGTGCGCAGCGAGCGGAAAGCCTCTGCGCGGGGATCGCGCGCATCGGCGGCCACCACCAGAGGCCGCTTCTTCGCTTCAGGGTCGAGAGCGATGCCACCCAGCATCGGTGCGGATACCGCACGTTCGACATCCTCGATCGTGCGAACCCGGTTGTCGAGCACCGAGCGCAGCACGCCGATGCCGATGCCGGCGGCGAGCCCGAGCAACGCGCCGAGTGACACCGTGAGCGGAATGTTCGGCGCGGCGGGCGAGATCGGCACTGAGGCGGCTTCGAGCGTGTCGATGCGCACAAGGCTGGGCCGCGCGTCGACCGGGCGTTCGAGCTGCTCTGCGACGACGGTGGTGAAGCTGTCGCCGATCGCGTTCGCGAGGCGTGCGGCCTGAGCCGGATTGTGGTCGGCGACGGTGAGGGTGATCGCGGTGCTCGTCGTGGATGCCGTTGCGCTGACCTTGGATGACAACTGTGCGACGGTGGAATCGAGGCCGAGGTCGTCGATGACGGGCTGCAGCACGAGTGAACTCGGGATGATGTCGACATAACTGGTGACGGCCTGCTGGGCGTATCCGCGCGCGAGGTTGAGTTCGGCGGGTGTCGCCGTGTCGCCGGCCTGTGCCGACACGAGCAGGCGTGTCGACGTCGTGTACCGGGCGGGCGTCGTGAGTGCGATCAGCACGCCGATGCTGAGGCCGATCAGGGTCAGCGAGATGATCAGGACGAGGTTGCGTCGCAGAAGACGCACATAGTCCTGCGCGGTCATCGCTCTCCAGTCTTCGAATGTCGTCGGCGGCCGCCGGGTATCCTTACAGAGAGTAGTCCAATACACGGCCGCCCTTGGCGCGCCTCCAGAACGGTGGGTTCTATGTCTTCGAGCAACGAGATGCCCGATCTCGATCTGCCCGCGCGCGCCGTGGGCGATTCGCCGCGGACAGACCCGCTGCTCGAGGCGCTCGTGGGGCGCCCCCGCGAAGAATCTCGTCCGCATGCCGAAGGAGCGGACGCCGTCAGGCTCGTCAATCTGGTCGACTCGGCCGTCGTGAACAGCTCGCCGTCGGTCATCTTCGTCTCTTCTCAGAAGAACAAGAAGCCCAAGAAGCACCGCGGTCACCGACGCATCGACTGGGTCAACACGATCGTCGGGGCAGTAGCCGTCGTCGTGGTCGCAGCGACGGCCGTGTTCACCGGAGTGCAGGTCGCGAGTGCTGATCCGGCATCCGACGCGGTCGAGGTGCTGGCCGCAGACGAAGCGTCGCTGGCGGGTGCGGAGAATTCTCTCGCCGCGTCGACGGCGCGACTCGAAGAGAGCATTGCGACGGGACTCAAGGATTCTGAGCTCGTCCGCGCCGCACTCGCGGAACTGGCTGCGACCGCCGATCACGTAGAGACGGCTGATCCCGCTGCTCTCGCTGCGGCGGTTCAGGCGGTCGACGCCTATCGAACAGCGCTCGATCAGGCGACTGTTCCGCCCGTGCCCGCGTCGTACGAACGCGGCGCCGTTGATGAAGATTCGCTCACGAGTGTGGCGGATGCGATCAACAAGGTGCAAGAAGCATCGACCATCGTGGATGAAGCTTCCGACGAACTGCGCACGGCTCGTACCGCGATCGAAGCGCTGAACACCGCGTACACGGGTCAGCTCGCGGCTTTCGCCGGCAGCCTCACCGCGTATGCGACGACTCAGAACGACGCGTTTCCGGTCGCGGGTCAGGAGTTCAGGGATGCCGTCACCACTGCCGCCGCCGCGGTAGCGGCGACTCCTCTGACGGGCACTTCAGCCACGTCGGTGCTCAAGACCTTCCGCGACGCCGTGCTCGCTCTCCGCGAAGAAGACCTGCGCGTGCGAGTGATTGAGGAACAAGAGCGTGAACAGTCGCAGAACAATCAGCAACCGGTGACGCCGACGCCGGATCCAGGGGAAACCGATCCCGGCACGACAGATCCTGGGACGGACCCCGGAACCGACCCGGGAGTTGACCCAGGAACTGACCCTGGTACGGAACCGAATGACGGCGGCGGCCTGTTCGAAGGCTGATCGGCGCGTACAAATCTGATGTGGGTAATGCAGAGAAGCAGTGCACGGTCGATGCACAGTTGTGTGTCACGATGTAAAGGAATTAGCAATCAGCTGAATGGACTCGAGGAGCCCGGCTGACGCGCAGCAGGGGTGCTGTATTTGGTGGGGGGCAATAAGGGTGAATTCAGCAGACAGCGGCGGCGTGCGAACAGATACCGGATCGATCACGATCGTGTCTGTCGCGCAACGTCGGCGACGTATGGCCGCAGCCATCGTCGACAGTCTGGCGTGGATCGTCGGCATCTTGGCCGCGGTTGTCTTGCGGTTCGAGTTCGAACCGTCGGTGCGCGGCTGGATCGCGACGTTGGTGCTTGCGCTCATCGCCGCCGGACTGCAGGTTGTCGTCGGTTACTTCCTCGCGTTCTACCGGGGCCGGTTCACATACGGCTCGTTCGAAGAAGTGCGTACTCTTGGGCTTGCTGTCACCGCGCAGGCTTTCGTCTTGGCCATCATCGTCATGACAGTCGGGCCGATCGTCAACATCCCGCGCGGTACTGTCATACTCGCTTTCCCCTTCGTGCTGCTGCTGATGTTCGGCGTGCGTTATCTTGCCCGCCTCTTGATCGAACGTAACCGTAAGCCCGGCGATGCCGCGGAGCCCGCACTGATAATCGGTGCCGGTTACCTGGGCGACACGCTGCTGCACAACATCACCACAGACCCCACGTCGCCGATCCGCGCCGTCGGCATTCTCGACGACGACCCGGCGAAGAAAAACTTGAGACTGCGCGGTGTGCCGGTGATCGGCCGCACCAGCCAGATCGCCGCAGCGGCCGAGCGCACCGGTGCGACTACAGCTGTCATCGCGATCGGCCGTGCCGACAGCTCCCTTCTTCGCCGCCTCACCGACGCCGCCGCATCTGCTGGCCTGACTGTCTCGGTGACTCCCACTCTTTCCAACCTGGTGAGCGGCGAGGAATCGGCAGCTGACGTGCGCGACATCAGCATCGAAGACCTGATCGGTCGCCACCCCGTCGACACGAACGTCGAACTCATCGCCGGC
The DNA here is from genome assembly GCF_014635185.1 of Microbacterium murale. Lineage (GTDB taxonomy): Bacteria > Actinomycetota > Actinomycetes > Actinomycetales > Microbacteriaceae > Microbacterium > Microbacterium murale. The sequence goes on along the minus strand of NZ_BMCM01000002.1, from coordinate 564,854 downwards.
TACGTTACCGGCCGTCGAGTGCTCATCACCGGTGCCGGTGGCTCGATCGGCTCCGAGTTGTGCCGGCAACTCGCGAAGTACGGCCCTAGTGAACTGATCATGCTCGACCGTGATGAGACGGGCCTCCAGCTCGCACAGTTGGGCACCTCTGGTCACGGTCTTCTCGACACCAAAGACGTTGTGCTCGCCGACATCCGCGAGGGCGAGACACTCAACGAGATCTTCGCTTCTCGCCGCCCGGAGGTCGTGTTTCACGCCGCAGCGCTGAAGCACCTGCCCATGCTCGAGCAGTACCCAGACGAAGCGTGGAAGACCAACGTGCTCGGCACACTCAACGTGCTGCAGGCTGCGCGGTCTGTTGGGGTGGACACATTCGTGAACATCTCGACCGACAAGGCTGCGAACCCGACGAGCGTGCTGGGGCACTCGAAGCGTGTTGCTGAGAAGCTCACGGCCTGGGCGGGGGAGCAGACCGGTATGCGCTACCTCTCGGTACGCTTCGGTAACGTGATCGGCAGCCGCGGTTCAATGCTTCCGACGTTCAAGGCGCTGATCGAGGCCGGCGGACCGCTGACTGTCACGCACCCTGACGTCACTCGCTATTTCATGACGATTCCTGAGGCATGCCAACTCGTGATCCAGGCCGGCGGTATTGGGCGAACCGGGGAGGTGCTGATTCTCGACATGGGTGAGCCGGTATCGATCCTTGAGGTGGCCAAACGCATGATCGCGATGTCGGGCAAGAACATCGAGATCGTGTTCACCGGGCTGCGGCACGGGGAAAAGCTGCACGAGGTACTCGTCGGTAACCGCGAAGATCTCGAGCGTCCGTTCCACCCTAAGGTTTCCCACACGACCGCCGATCCGATCTCGCCGGAGCGCCTTGATAAGGCGGGCTGGGAGGCACGAATGGTGTCGGAACCCCGAAACAACGACACGGCCATCATCCAGCCTTTGCGTCTGAGCAACACGGAGAGCCCAAAATGAGTGAACGCATCTACATGTCTTCCCCCGATGTGGGGCAGCTCGAGGAGGATGCCGTGGTCGGGGCGATGCGCTCGGGGTGGATCGCTCCGCTCGGACCGGACGTTGACGCGTTCGAGCGTGAACTCGCCGACCGCGTCGGTGTGGCATACGGCGTCGCATTGAGCTCTGGTACGGCAGCACTGCACCTCGGCTTGTTGACGTTGGGCGTCAAGCCTGGCGATATCGTGGTCACGTCGACCATGACTTTCGCTGCGACAGCGAACGCGATCGTGTATACCGGCGCCGAGCCGTATTTTATTGATGCCGATTCTGCGACCGGCAACATGAATCCCGAACTCCTGCGCGACGCGCTTGTCTCGTTGCGTGCGGCGAACGAGACCGTTGCCGCAATCGTCCCCGTCGACCTGCTCGGTAAAGCCGTCGACTACACGTCGATTCTCGCGATCGCCGACGAGTTCGACGTGCCGGTGCTTTCTGATGCCGCGGAATCTCTGGGAGCCACGCACTCAGGCAGGGCCGCGGGCAGTTTCGGCCGCGCATCGGTCGTCTCGTTCAACGGCAACAAGATCATGACGACGTCTGGCGGGGGCATGCTGCTCACGGACGACGAATTGTTTGCGAAGCACGTGCGTTATTTGGCTACTCAGGCCCGGCAACCTGTCGTTCACTACGAGCACACCGACGTCGGGTACAACTACCGCATGAGCAATCTGCTGGCAGCGCTCGGGCGAGCGCAATTGTCGCGTCTCGACGAGATGATCGCGAAGCGTCGGGAAATGCGTGAGTTCTATAAGCAGCTCTTCGCCGACATCGACGGAGTCGAGGTGTTCGGCGCCGAGGGCGACGAGGCCGATAACGTGTGGCTGACGTCGATCATCATCGACGAGTCGACCGCGGGCTGGGCGCCGCGCGACCTGACCGCGGTTCTCTCTGAGTCGAACATCGAGAGCCGACCCTTGTGGAAGCCGATGCACAAACAGCCTGTGTTCGAGTCATTCCGGGGGGAGATCGACGGCACGTCGGAGTCGCTTTTCGAGCGTGGGCTGACGTTACCGAGCGGTTCGGCGTTGAGCGGTGAACACCGGGCGCGTGTGCTCACGACAATTCGCGGCTTCCTGACGGCGCGGTGACGAGAGTGGACAACGATAGGTCAGCCTGGCTGCTGTCGAGTGCTGGGCGTCGGGGATCGTTGGTAAAGCTCCTGCAGCAGCAGCCGTTGCGCGATGAGCATTCCCGAGTGGTCGCGACAGACGTGTCGCTGCTTTCAGCGGCAGGACGATTGGCAGATGAGTTCGAGCAGGTTCCGCCTGTCAGAGATCCCGAATTCATCTCGCGGACTTTGGAGATCGCCGTCAGGCACGATGTCGGCGTGATCATTCCGACGATCGACCCCGAGATCGAGGTATACGCGAATCATCGGGACACCTTTACAGAGCACGGGATTGACGTCTGGGTGTCGACTCCCGAGGTGACCCGATTGGGCTGGGACAAATGGTCCCTGTACAGATGGCTGAGGGAACGGGGCCTCCCCACCGTCGACACCTTCGAGGTGACCGACCTGCCGGAGGGGAGCCTTCAAGGGCCTGTGGTCGCCAAACCGCGCTCGGGCTCTTCCGGCATCGGCGTGGTGATCGCGGACTCGGTCGACATGCTGGACATCGACGGCCTCGATGAGAGCTACATCGTGCAGTCAAAGGCCCCGGGATTCGAAGTGACCGTCGACTTCGCGGTCGGGCGAGATGGGCGTGTGCTCGCCATCGTTCCGCGCCGGCGCATTGAGGTACGCGGAGGCGAGGTTTCCAAGGGAGTCACCGTCGATTATCCCGCTGTGATCGATGTGGCGCGTAGCGTCGCGAGTCAGTTGCCTGGTGCGTACGGCGCACTCAACGTGCAGGTGTTTTACGAACCGAAGACTGGTGAGATCAACATCATCGAGATCAATCCACGATTCGGTGGCGGCTACCCTCTCGCCCATCTGGCGGGCGCCAACTTCTTCGACGCACTCCTCAGAGATGGACGAGGTGAGCAAGTCGAGGAGTTGGACTGGGACGCGGGCACGCTGCTTCTGCGCTACGACACCGAGGTCATCGTGTCGGGATTCGACGTGCGGAGCATCGATGGTTGATCGGGTCTATGTCTTCGATCTCGATGACACGCTCTACCTCGAGCGAGACTACGTACGCAGCGGGTTCATGCACATCGGAGACGTTTCTCGATCCCACTTTGGGGTTGATGGCGTCGGCGAACATGCATGGTCACTGTTCGAGCACGGCACTCGCGGCAACACCTTCGACCTCGTGGCGGCGCACTTCTCGCTCCCTCCAGAAGCGACTCGAGTTTTCATCGAGGAGTACCGCAACCATGACCCCGCGATCGCGCTCCAGCCCGATGCCCTGTACTACTTGCGGAATCTCCCTGATGACGCCGTCGGAACCGGTGTGGTCACAGATGGATTTGCAGAGGGACAACGGCGGAAACTTCGGGCTCTGAACCTCGACGATGTCCTCGACAACATCGTCGTGACCGGCGAACATGGCCCGGGATGGACGAAACCCAGCGAGAACGCGTTCCGTCTCATCGAATCGAAATTCGCCGGACGAGAGATTGAATTCGTCTATTTCGGCGACAACCCGACGAAAGACTTCAACGCGCCTCATCAGTTGGGTTGGCGAACTGTCCGCGTTCGTCGGCCGCTCGGATTGCATTTCGCCGTCGACGACACGGTCGTCGTCGACGAGACGATCTCGACGTTCCCCATGAAAGATGCGGTGGGCGATCAGGCCCGTCGTGTGAAAGGAAGATTGCCGCAGTGATCGGATTCACAGGCCCGTACTCGGATGTCAATTTCGGCGACTACGCGATGCTCGTCAACAACGTTTACACCCTCGACGCGCACGACACCACGATCTTCGTCTACGACAAGGCGTTCGTCGAGAAGATCTGCGACGACTATTTCGAGAATCGCCAGGTGCGGCTCGTTGAGGTCAGATTGCGGGTCGGCGCGTTCTCAGAGGGGCGGGATACTCGGTATCTGACTCCGATGGAGATCCTTCGTGAGATCGAGAACATCGACGAAGTGACTGCGGCGGTGGCAGACATGGACACGCTGTACGTCAATGGCGGCGGCTACTTCAACTCGCTGTGGACCCAGCCCCACCGTATCGAGCGATTGGTTCAGATCATCGCACCGGCACTCGTCGCCGCGACGATGAACATTCCGGTCGTCTTCACCGCGAACGGTTACGGGCCCTTTCGCGGCGACACGGAGTTCTTTGCGAGTTTCTTCGGGTCGCTGCCAAATGCTAGCTTCGGTGCGAGAGACACGATTCTTTCGCCGCACTGGTTGAACCAGGCAGGCGTCCACCCAGATCGAATCCATACTCTGCCGGATGATCTGCTCTTCATCGACGAACGGCTCGCGCCGAAGCGGGAGCTGCAGGCAGACAGATATGTCTTGATCGAGACTTACCTCCCGACCGATTTCATCGCGGACAACTTCTCACATTTTGAGCGGTTCGCGCAGCGGATGGCGGATGATCATGGGCTTCGGATCGTCTTCGTCCCGTTCAATCTTGGCCACGGCGGCGTTGATCAGGGGCAACTCCTCGCGGAGCGTCTTGACGGCGTCGAGATGTTCGACATCACCGATCGCGGCTACCTGCCGATCGAAGACGCCGTCGGGCTCGTTCGTAACGCGGAACTGGTCATTTCCAGCCGGTACCACGCTGTGATCCTCGCGCTCTCCGTGGGGACGCCGTTCGTTAGTGTGCTCAAGGATGTCCTGGGAGACAAGCAGTACTACTACGGCAAGAACGTGGGCGCGCTCGAGGGCGTCCTGGAGGGACAGCGGCACGATCTGCGGGACTACTTCTTCATGGACTATGTCGAAGGGCTGAACGCCGTCGTCGACGACTTCGAGGGGATCACGCGACGTCAGCGTGACAATCATTCCGCCGCATTCCCTCGTACGGGCGCGAAGTTGCGCGCTGCCCGCGAGACATATCTCAAGGGAGACAGCTGATATGGGTACGTCTTCATCTCGGATGGCCGAATCGCGTTTCTACGCTCGTTTCGGCAAGAGGCTTCTCGACCTCTTCGGAAGCGCGATCGCCATAATCCTGCTGTCACCTCTGGTGCTGGTCAGCGCAGTTCTGGTAAAGGTGACGTCGCGAGGTCCGGCGTTCTTCTTCCAGGATCGCCCCGGCCTCCACGGGCGGACATTTCGCATCATCAAGTTCCGCAGCATGCTCACGTTCGAGGACAGCTACGACGCAGAGGGCAACGAGCTAACCAACGATCAGCGCGTGACGCGCATCGGCGCAATTCTGCGGCGCACGAGCATCGACGAACTGCCGCAACTCTTCAACGTCTTCCTCGGACATATGTCGCTCGTCGGCCCCAGGCCGGCATTGCAGTACCAGGTTGAGCGCTACGACGAGGGACAGCGAAAGCGGATGGATGTGCGGCCGGGCATGACCGGGCTTGCGCAGGTGAAGGGCCGTAATTCCCTGACTTGGGATCAGAAGATCGCGATGGACCTGGCGTATGTTCGTAATGTGAGTCTCGGTCTCGACGTGAAGATCATGGCCAAGACCTTCAATGTTGTCGTATCCGGGGCCGGTCTTCGTTTCGAGAAGCACGATAAGTTGAGCGCGCATAACGGTGACCTTCGGCGGCACATCGGCGAGAAGAAGGACGGCGAATGAAGATCGCCATCGTCTCGCAGTACTTCCCGCCGGACAAACCAGGGCGAATCGCAGACGAACTTTCGCAAGAACTTGCGCGCCGAGGGCACTCCGTTCGAGTACTCACAGCGTTTCCGCACTACGACACCGGTAAAGTTCCTCCTGAATACCGTCAGCAATTGAGGCATGTCGAGTCGCGCGGTGCCGTGCGCGTGCGGCGAGTGCCGATCTTCGCAAGTCACTCCAGCAACGCCATCGGCAGGATAGCGAACTACTTGAGCTTCCCATCGTCCGCTCGGTTTGCCGCGTCGTTCGTGAAGGATGCTGACGTCATCTATGTTCATGGCACTCCGGCCACCGCCGCTCACGTCGCATATCTCTGGTTTAAGAAGTTCGGTATCCCGTACCTCTATCACGTGCAGGACATCTGGCCGGAGTCAGTGACCGGGTCGGGCTTCCTTCCAGGGCCCGTCAGAAAATTCGCGGACCGTGCCATAACTCGTTGGCTTCGTAAGGTCTACGCGTCGGCTGCAGCAGTGGTCGCGATCGCGCCAAGTGCACAGAAGCTTTTCGTGGATCGGGGCGCATCCGCCGATCGCGTGCACCTTGTCTACAACTGGGCGCGAGACTCCAAGCGCGCCACTTCAGCGCCCCAGAGGAACAGGCCGGGACTCGCGCTGCTGTACGCGGGCAACCTCGGTGCGCTGCAGGATCTGGAGACCGTGCTCAAAGCAGCAGCTCGTCTGGGCGATCTCAAGGACTTCCGACTTCTCATCGCGGGGGCTGGCGTGCTGGAGGCTCGTTTGAAGGAACTCACCAACGAACTTGGGTTGCAAGAGAGGGTGGAGTTCCTCGGGAAGGTGCATCCTGACGACATCATGGGTGTCTATGCGCAAGCCGATTTCCAGATCGTCTCGCTCAAGAAGCTGGACATCTTCGCCGGTACGATCCCGTCGAAATTCCAGGCCGGGCTTGCCCATCAGCTTCCGGTCATCACGACCGTAGCGGGAGATGTGTCGCACCTGGTCGTCGAGAATCGGCTCGGCATCGTCGCTGAGCCGGAGAATGTCGACTCACTCGCGGACGCCTTCCGTCTGGCTTATGCGACGACATCCGACGAGAGAGAAGCGTTCCGCGAACGCGCTCGGGATTTCTACAACGCGAACTTGACTAAGGAACGCGCGGTGACGTCGATCGAAACGATCTTGGCTGCGATCAAAAGATCCGTGGAGTCGCGATGAACGGCAAACGAATGGCAAGCGTGGGCCGGGCGGCCGCCGCGACTATGGAAGAAGAGGAACATGACGTCGTACGCAGGTAAGAAGATTCTGGTCACCGGAGGAACAGGTTCCTTCGGCCATACCGTCACCTCGAAACTGCTGCAGCGGGACGTGGCGGAGATACGCATCCTTAGTAGGGACGAGGCCAAGCAAGATCTCATGAGGCATGACATCGGTGATCCTCGATTGCGCTTCTATGTCGGTGATGTTCGTGACTACGACAGCGTCGAGCGTGCCACTCGTGACGTCGATTATGTGTTTCACGCCGCTGCGTTGAAGCAGGTTCCGTCGTGCGAATTCTTCCCGATGGAAGCGGTGCGAACCAACGTGACGGGTAGTGAGAACGTCGTCAGGGCATCCGACCACAATGGAGTCAAATCCGTCGTTTGTCTGAGCACCGACAAAGCGGTGTATCCGGTCAATGCGATGGGAATGTCGAAGGCGCTGATGGAGAAGGTCGCGCAGTCCCATGGGCTGAATAACCCGAATGCTTCGACCACCGTTTCCTGCGTGCGATATGGGAACGTGATGTACTCGCGAGGCTCGGTCCTCCCGCTCTTCGTGCGTCAGTTAAAAGCGGGCAAGAACCTGACCATCACTAATCCAGAGATGACTCGTTTCATGATGTCGCTCGCGAATTCGGTCGACCTGGTGGAGTTCGCGTTCCAGAATGCGCAGCAGGGCGACCTCTTTGTACGCAAGGCGCAGTCGTGCACGATCGGCGACCTGGCGCAGGCGGTTATTAACTTGTTCAAGGCGAAGGCAAAGATTGAGGTCATTGGAACTCGCCACGCGGAGAAACTGTCCGAGGCACTCGCAACGCGTGAGGAGCTATCCCGTGCGCAAGATATGGATGAATACTTCCGAATCGTTGCTGACAACCGAGATCTGAACTACAGCGTTTATGTGGATGAGGGCGACGTCACGCAGAACCGGTTCGACGACTATGACTCGCACACTGTTGACCGTATGAGTGTCTCGGAGGTTGAGAAGCTACTTCTCACGCTCCCCGAGATGCGAGCAGAACTCGGCCAGGCCGGAATCGACTGGGAGACAGCATCCGCATGACACGCGTAGCGATGACCGGTGCACGCGGCTTTCTTGGTTGGCACACGCGACTGGCGCTTCGCGAGCAAGGTGTCGACGCATCAACCGTCGCCGTTGGACAGGAGTACGATCTCGACAGCGCTAGACAAGCAGTCAGCGGCTCGGCGCGCGCGGTCCATCTAGCCGGGGTCAACCGCGCGAGTGACGACGAGGTGCGTGACGGGAACGTCCTTTTTGCCACCCAATTCGCTGAAGCGTTGAGACGCGCGGATGAGCCGCCCTCAATAGTCTCTTACGCGAACTCCACCCAAAGCATCAACGGTTCGGTATACGGCGAAGCGAAGCTACGGGCGTCGGAGATCGTGCGGAGTGCCGCTGATGCGGTCGGTGCGACGTTCGAGGATGTCGTGCTACCGAACCTGTTCGGTGAGCATGGTCGTCCGTTCTATAACGCCGTGACCGCGACGTTCTGCCACATGCTCGCGGCGGGTGAGCGCCCCGCGGTCGTGCAGGACAAAGAGCTGAAACTTCTGCATGCCCAGAACGCCGCGGACCTACTTTCGGGGGGCATTCCGTTGACGATGCAGCCTTCGCTCGAAGTTCGTGACACGGTGTCTGGGCTGCTGAGCAGACTGGAAGGCATCGCGCGCGCGTACGCGCAGGATGAGATCCCGGATGTCTCTGATACGTACCAGCGAGACCTTTTCAATACCTATCGGTCATATACATTCGACACGCGGACCCCGATCACGTTGACGCGGCATGCGGATGCCCGAGGATCTTTCTTCGAAATCATCCGCTCCCATGGCGGAGCCGGCCAATCATCGTTCTCGACTACTGTGCCCGGCGTCAGCAGAGGCGACCACTACCATCGGCGTAAGATCGAAAGGTTCACCGTGCTTTCCGGGCAGGCGACGATCTCCTTACGCAAAATGTTCACAGACCGTGTCGTCGAGTTCGCTGTGCGGGGCGACGAACCCCGGGCTGTTGACATGCCGACTGGATGGTCGCACAAGATTCAGAACACGGGGACTGACACCCTGTACACCTCTTTCTGGGCTAATGAAATATTTGATCCAGAGAAGCCCGACACTATCGCAGAGGCAGTGTGAAATGACGAAACGACTCAAGGTACTAACGGTCGTGGGAACTCGACCAGAGATCATCCGGCTGGCCGCGACGATAAAGTTGCTCGATCGACACACGGACCATGTGCTGGTGCACACTGGTCAGAACTACGACTACGAACTGAATGAGGTCTTCTTCGAAGACCTCGGTTTGCGCCGCCCGGACCATTTCCTAGAGGCCGACACCTCTTCATTAGGAACCGCCCTCGGGAGCATCCTCGCAAAGACCGAGGCCGTTCTTCTTAAGGAGTCACCGGACGCATTTGTCGTATTGGGCGACACCAATAGTTGCATCTCCGCGGTCATCGCGAAGCGCCTCAAAGTGCCCGTCTTCCACATGGAGGCCGGGAATAGATCGTTCGATGAAAATGTTCCAGAAGAGACAAACCGTCGGCTGGTCGATCACGTATCGGACTATAACCTGGTCTACACAGAACATGCTCGGCGAAACCTGCTGGCGGAGGGTATTCATCCTTCGCGCATCCTGCTTACTGGCTCGCCCATGCGAGAGGTGCTTGAGCAGAACTCTCAGCAGATCGCCGCAAGCGATGTGCTCGAGCGTCAGCATCTCGAGCCGGGTCAATACTTTCTGGTCAGCCTTCACCGTGAAGAGAATGTCGACAACATCGACAGGCTTCGTAGCGCTGTTGCGTCGCTTCAGGCGTTACGCGCAGCGTACGGAGTTCCGATTCTCGTATCCACGCACCCGCGCACGCGGAAACGTCTTGAGGAACTCGATGGCGATTCGAAGGAAGGTATCGTATTCCACCCTCCGTTCGGATTCAACGACTACATTCGACTACAGCAGGATGCGAAGCTGGTCCTCTCTGACAGCGGAACGATCAGTGAAGAGTCGTCGATTCTGCAGTTCCCTGCGGTTACCCTCCGCGACGCGATCGAACGCCCGGAGGCCTTGGACATGGGGTCGATCATCACAGCGGGAATTGAACCTGATGCTGTCCTGGATGCTGTTCGAATCACGCTTGACCGAATCGGGGAGTGCTCTCGGTACCCACTTCCTGCGGAGTACGCAGTTGACGATACGTCGCATCGTGCCTTGGGGTTCATCCGCTCCAACGCGATCACGCATCATGCGCGCAATTCGATCAGAACCGCATAGATGCCGGGTACGAGTTCGGCCAGCCCCGGTAGGGTGCCAGCGGGGGCGACAAGAACAATAGGTGCGCGAGGGGTCTCACTACTCGCAACGTTCCTTCTCTCCATTAGCGGGGCGAGATTTCTCGGGCCGGAACTCGCCGGAGCGTTCTTTCTCGTCTATACGATCGTGGCTCTGCTAGCGACAGTCGGAAGACTCGGCACCGACAATCTAGCGCTTCGCTTGTTGGGCGGAGATACCAGAACAGCGCGCACCGATATCGCCCGGCTATTCGTCCTGTCTATGGTCGGGGGAATTGGGGCATTCATACTGGGCGCTGCAGTCATTCACTTCCTAGTCGGTGAGCATGTGAGCGCTGGGGTCGGTGTGCTTGTTGCAACATGCATCGCGGCACAGGCCATCTCGGTTCTATCAGGAACTGTCCTGCGGGGACTAGGCATGCTTGCTTCGGGAGTATTCGCTGAGCTCGGCTCGCTCCCGCTGATCGCCACGGTCGTGATTGCCGGTGCCGGCTCCATCCTTCCCGGGGGCATTACGCTGAACGGTGCGCTGGGCGCTATGACGATCGGAGCATGGGCGACAGCGGCCTGGTCTTTGCCGCTTGCGGTCACGATGTCGAGACGAAAGCTCATCGACCAAGATGGTTCCTCCGTGCCGGCGGCGGAGTTCTTCCGGACGCACCGTAGACGACTGGCGTCGATGATGGGTACCTCCACGCTCGCATACGGCATGGTCTGGGCTCCAGTGTTCGTCCTGTCGGTGACGGCGGATCTGAGTCAGGTTTCGTACTACTCCGTAGGATTGCGGCTTGCGAACATAGTCGCTCTGCTTCCGACCATTCAGATCTCGTACCTCGCGCCCGAGTTTGCGCGCCGCTACTACGCCGATGACGTTAAAGGCCTGAACGCCCTCGCGGGCCGCTCCGCCTTTCTAGTCGGTGCGATAACCGTGGTTCCGCTGCTCGTCCTGGTAGCGTTTGCGACACCAATCATGACTTTGCTCTTCGGGGTGGAATTTGCGGCGGCAACGCCGATCATGGTGATCTTGAGCATCGGCGTATTCCTAGTGATGCTGCTTGGACAGGTGAATCAGCTCATGCTGCTATGCGGGTTGGAGGGCACGGCCTTGCTTCTAACCTTGTCAGGTCTGGTCATGTGGTCAACGCTCGGGATGTGGATTGGGGCGCAGACGGGTGCGGTCGGCACAGCCTGGCTCGGAGCCACAGCGAGCGTCGTCTACTCGATTACTGCAGCGATCGCCCTGCAGCGGCGGAGCGGAATCGAGTCTTACGCCCGGATTGCTCCCGGGCGCAGGTAGGCACCGGAGGGCGATCGATTCTTCGCGGTCATTCTCCAGTCGGGCGCACCATTACGAACGATAACTCAACTGTTTGCGGCACATCCCATGATCGAATCCAGTTTGGTCGGCCATGCGTCCAGAGCGCTGAGCTGAAATCGACGATTCTGCAAGGTCCATGAGGGCAATCCTGAACGCGACCACCGCAGAAAGAAACGCCGTCGCCCAACAACGACAGCCGTAGCGCGAATCAGCTCCTGGGTCGCGTGCAAGGGAGTGGAGCTATCCTGCGGAAATAGGGCAGCGGGTCATACGCTGCAGTTGCTGAGGGAGTGGTCAGGGTTGCGTTACGCCCGGAAATCGGTTTCGGTTAGTTTGGTAGAACGGCGGACCGGCCAGGTGCGCGGGGCGCACGCCGTGCTCCCCTGGGCGCTCTATCGAGTTGCCGTAGGCCTGCGCGAAAAATGTATGCGAGCAATAGCACTACGTACCCGATGTAGGTTGGTCCGCTCGCAGCGAGTTGAAGGTTCTGTGGTGTGTACAAAACTCCCAGCCATGTGAGGACAAAGACGCCTACAGAAAGGAAATCGCCGTCCCTCAACGACGACACCCAAGAACTCCCAAGAACCAATCCTTGTAGGATGAAGAGAAATGGGATCAGGATCCAGGGAATGTCGTTCGCGAAGCTAGTTATCGCCGTGCTCCAGTACCAGGTGGCGGACCAGCCAACCTCACCTAGCTGGGCTGACACCGACGGTGCCTCCTGGAAACCGAACAGTCGCGCGAGCAAGTCATTCACAGCTGGTGAGTGCGCGAGCCCGCCGCCGAATGCCCATTCGGTCTCGAAAGCTCGGCCGAGGCCCTCCATGCCCTGTGACATGTATGAAGCCATGGATTGGAACGCAGCGTCGAACAATGTGCGTTCTTCACGCATGCCTAAACATTCCACTGCCCCAGGAGGGCAAAAGGCTCCCTCAAGCCCGCGACTTGCCTTACGCATAGCAAACAAAAGCGCAAAGATGACGGCGCTCCCTACGAGTACGATCATGTCGCGCCACCTGATCCCGATATCACGTCGATACCGGGAGATTACCCATGCTGCGCCAACGACGATTAGAGCCCATCCCAATTGCTGATCGCGTCCAACCATGATGCTAGTTACAACGGGAACTGCGAGGGCAATGAGGAAAACGACTAGCCCGCGCCGCCGTTCGAACCAGTAGAGCGCTGCCAGCGGCAATGCGACGAGTGTAAGTGGTGCGAGGAGCGACTGAACCAAAAGCAAGCCGGTGCGTGAATCAGTTCCTTCGAGGATGCGCTGACTGCTTTGCTCGAAAGCGGCCCCTTGGTCCGCGAGTGCAGAGCTAACGTCCGTGAGAGAGTAGCCTGAGTAGGCGGAAATCGCGGGGAACATAAGCAGCACTGAAGCGGCAACTCCAATGAGGATCACCTTGGGATATTTCTCAGGAAGTGGGGTCGATACGGTTGATCGAGGCGTGCTCCACACGTAACCTATAAAGAGAAAAAGGGCGCAAAATCCCATCATGGTGAGCACAAGCAGAAGGTTCGTGCGGTAATACGGTATAGGCCACGGTAATACAAATAATGTGACGCATAAAGTCCACCATGAAAGTGCTACGAAAAGTGGAGCATAGATTCGCATTGTTGTGGGGGTGTTGCTACGGCTCAATATCCGCCTCTATCTGTGGAGAGGAAAGGGTGTCTCGGGCAATTCGATCCAAATGTTCCACGACTCGCTCCACGCTTAGGCGGGCGTTGAAAACGTCGTGCGCTGCAACTGACATCTTCTTGAGTTCGCCAGTGTGGAGGGACCTCTCAAGTTTGCGAATGGCGATTGCGAGTGCCTCGGGATCACCGGCCGGAACAGACAGGCCAGCCCCATTCTGAATCACGAACTCTCCAGCATCGGATGAAGCTTCGACACAAACTAGAACCGGAATGCCGAGACTGCAATATTCGACGATCTTGGATGGGAACGAGGGCGGGCTGATGCCGGGTACTGTGATTGCGAGTCCGACATGGGCGCTTCGAGCAAGGTCTCGATACTCCTCTCGCGGGAGCGCACCGAGGAACTCGATGTTGCTCAATCCAAGGCCAGCGGCTCTCTCTTCCAGTACACGTCGTTCGGGGCCCTCGCCGGCGACGAGAATCTGCACACTCGAACTCTGACTTTGTAGGAGCAGCGCCGCGTCGACGAGGGTGTCTATGCCACGTCCTTTGGCTATCTGCCCGCCGAAGATGACTCTGAGCGGCGGCCCGGGTAGTGGCCGTGTTGTCAGTTGCTTCGAGGAGGCCCACGGCGGCACCTCGATCGTTGCATTCTTGGCGCCTCGATGGTATGAAAAGAAAAATCGTCGATTTGCTGGGCTCATGAGGGCGACGACGTCTGCGGCATCGATGGATCGTCGCTCGATGACTTTCATCACGCTTCCGAGCCACGGAAGGTTAATCCGCCCGATCTCGAGCTGGTGGATCGGAAAGAAATCCCACAAGAATAATACGCTTCGGCGTACCACGCCCGCTTTTCGGACGCGGCGAGGAAAGCCCCAGCTGAACGACGCGGGCGAGGCAAAAACGCATAGGTCGTATTGGCGGCGCGCGACCCAGGAGTACGCGTGCGTGTGCAGGCCAAGACCTACACGGAAATGGCCGAACAATCGTGAAAGCCCGCCACGCGTGGGGCGTGAAGGCCCGACACTGAACAATGTGATGCGCGGATCTTCGGCAGGCTGCTCGCCTCGGGGGCGCGGCGTCTTGGGGTCTCCGACGATGACGTCCACGCTGTGTCCCGCGTTAACAAGTGCTTCAGCGAGATCGTCCATCAGCCAGGGCTGGCGGTTGGGGCCGGCGAACCCGCCGGTCACCAATAACAATCGCATGGCTTGCCCTCCTGGTCGATTCGCTGAGCGACGGCGATGTACTGACCAGGCCGCACCAACTCGTGATCCGGATTCACTTCAGCGATGTCTGAATCCTATCGTGTTGGTTGAAGCCCGCACTGCGAGGTAGCGCTGGCTCTCTGCGGCTCATGGAATCCATCAGCACGACTGACGAACTGGATCAGCGGTGCCGGTGCCGAACTGTGGATCGGTGTCTTCTCAGCGGACCGAACTAAAGATCTCAGACGCCGGGACCGTCAGATCCAAGCATTCCGGACTTGGAGGGGCCGGAGATGATCGAACCTACTCGTCGCATGATTGGCTGATCTCGGTGTTTGTTGGCCGCGTTAAGGGGGTGTTCCATACTGTAAGTGGCCCATCGTTAGAGCTGAGGCCGCTATAGGTGAGCGAAAGAGTGTGTGAACTGACGAGGTTGTTGGCGATCTCTACCTTCACGACGGGCCGCCCGAGGTGGGAGCCCGACGCGAGAATGTGCGCGGGTGCGCCGTCGATCGTGACGTCCGTCACCGAGGTTCCGACAGGACCATAAAGCACAACGTAGGTACTGATGTCGCCGGGTGTGAAGTAAGGTCCGCTGATATATCGGGGAAGCGCGGCCGCTTGTTCGGCTGTGATGTTGGACGACAACGTTGCTTCAGCGGTCACGCTGTCTTCGGCGCGACACGCATCAATGCTTAGATCCAGGTAGTAGCTCATTTTGGAGCCGGTGTTGTCGTTCACGTACACACCGAGCGCTGTCTGGCCTTTGTTGTCTGCAGGCAGGACTCCTTCCATACGGGAACCCTGGACTAACTCGGTTTCTCGTGCGTTCGTGGTCCAGTAGAGCAACCGTCCTTCATCCGCGGCGCGCGTGAGCGCGGCAACGAACTTCACGGGGTCGAATGTGCCGCTCGTCACAGCGTTGAAGACACCGCTCGCTGCAGCGCCGAAGAATACGTTCTGTTCGATTGGATCCGAGTACCTGAAGTACGCCTCGTTCAGCAGCAAACTGACAGCGTTGTCCGAGCTCAGCGTGTCTCCAGTTGGCAGCTGAACCGGCCCTGTGGCTGAGAGTAGATAAGAGAGCGCGACAGGGTCGAACGACAACACGGCATCGAACGGTGTGAACCCCTCACGTTCCCACCACGCGCTGAGAATGCGAACGGCTTCGGGGAAGTCCGGAACCATTGTGAAGTCCGCAGTGTAGCGACCGATCTTGTCGCCAAATATATTGACGGCCTCGGGGTCTAGCTCGGTCACCGGGGTCGAGGGTGCGTTGTGGAACTGCTGGCTGGCGATCTCATCGACAATAGACAAACCGCCGTTCTCGGCGCGGAGCACGATGAAAATAGCGGCATTGCCGCCGAGACTGCGTGCTTCAGAGTTTCCCTGGAACATCAGCAGATAGTTCCGTGGCCCATCCGCGCCGAGCGCATTTGGCAAGACCTCTACGATGTCGCGTACCGGTTGGATCATCGGCTGGACCTCGGCCAATGCTCCGTCCAACTGGTCTATGCCGCTAGATACTTGATCGACAAGGCCTCCTCGATCGATCCTCTCGAGCGAGACCACAGCATCATCAATCCCGGTCTCGATCTGATCGATGAGGGCGGCGATGCCAGTGATCGCTTCCAGGTTGATTCGCCCCTCCTGAGGACGAAAGGCTTCAAGGCTGATGGTGCTCGCGGGGGCAACGACATCGGAAGCCAACTGGTTTGTAGTTACTGCGATTTGTCGAACTGCAGTCAGATTACCTCCGATAAACGGAGTCGAGGAGGCGAACGTCCAAAGGCGTCCGCTGCTTCCCGCAACAGCAGCCTCGGTCTGAGCCGTCAGCCGGTCGGAGGCGGTCGATGCAGACTCTAAGTCGCCCGCAGTGATGGCACGCTGCACCTCTTTGACCTCAGCGACGGCATTCACAAGGTGTCCGCGTACGTCCATCGCCTGGTCGTAGAGGCGTTTCCCGACGACGCCACCCGCGACGGCGAGCACCAACAGCAGCAACAGAATCCCGACGGGAATCCAGAAACGGAAGCTACGCAGCAGGGGTCGGCGCGTCTTCTCAGCACGCAGCTCGGCTCTCGTCGTCATGATCTCCATCGTAGGAGGCGGACGCCGTGGAGATGCCGTGAGCCGCTGCGCCTCTATAGTGCGTTGCTCACCCCAGAGCCGCTCGCACGACCCGCTCGACCTCATCCAGCGCGGGGATCAGCTGCGCGGCCGACTTCGCGTACGTCTCCTGCGAGCGGCGGTAGGGGTCGATCACGTCGTCGTCTTCGGGAGTAGCGGGCATGAGGCCGCGCTGGGCGCTGACCGCCTGCAGAACGGCGGCGAGCCGCGCTTTCGGGTCGGTCCCGGCGGCGTCGGCCGCGGCGCGCGCGGCCTCAGTGCTGAGCGTTGACGCGAGCCGTGCGAATTCCCTGACCGTGAACGTGCGCCGCATGCGGCTCGGCACCATCTTGACGGCATACGAGCGATGCTCGCGCGCCATGGCGAGCACCAGGTCGGCATCCAGCAGGTAGGGCTCCACCAGATAACGGGCGGCGTGAGCTGTAGCATCCGCCGGCTTTGCCCCCGACTTGACGGCGAGCGCCTGCGCGGGCGCGGTCATCTCGTGATCGACCAGCGCGTGCGTGCCGGCGCTGTGCACGCGCACACCGAGCGGCTCGAGCCGGGCACGCAGCAGCACTTCTGCCATGGGCGAGCGGCAGATGTTGCCGGTGCACACGGTGAGGATCGTCAGCGCATGCGGGGGGCTCGGCTGCGCAGCATCCTGCACGTCCGGCGCCTGGTCGGCTTGCAACCGGCTCGACTGCGGGTCCGCCGGCACCGGGCGCGCCTGTACCGGTGCATCCTGCGGCGTCTCGCTCGCGATCCGCCGACGCCATTCGCGACGGCTGACGCCCGGAGGCGGCGAGTCAGAGGAGGGAAAGATCATGCTTCCACCGTAGAGGCTCGCACGGTCCTCGGAGCAGGATGCCGCTGCACGAACAGGCGAACGGCGAGGCACCCGATCGCGGTGCCGATGGTGTTCGCGATGACATCCGACAGAGTCGGGTACCGGCTGGGCAGCAACGTCTGCACCAGTTCGATCGTCGCGCTCGCCGAATAGCCCAACAGCAATACCACCCAGGCGTTCGACCGGGGCCACGCGGCGACCAACAGCAGGCCGAGGGGCACGAACAGCGCGATGTTCGCGAGGAATTCGAACACCGTGTAGCTGGTGGCGAGAGAGATGGTCGAGTGCTCGCTCACGTAACGCGCGAAGCGGAAGACGATGCCGGTCACCTTGGATGCTGCGGTCGCAGGCAACCAGACGATCAGGGCCAGCGCCAGGGCATACGGCACGAGCATCACGCGCGCGAAGATCGCGATGGGCGGAACGCGGGACGACGGCATGAGCGACAGCTTACGAGACGCTCCTTGAGCGAGCCTGAGCACGACGGAGCCCGCCTACGACCGGCGCGCGCGACGCAGCATCGCCTCGACCCTGGCGCGGAGCTCGAGCGGGCGCAGCGGCTTGGTCATGTAACAATCCGCCCCGGACTGGTATCCCAGAATCACGTCGCTCTGCGCGGATCTCGTGCTGAGCACGATCAGATACGTTGCGCTGTCCGCGCGGATGCGCCGCGCGATCTCGAAACCGTCGGCGTCGGGGATGTCGATGCCCAGCACGGTGACGACAGGTGAGTACCGGCGAACGGACTCGACCGCCGTGGCAGGGGAGACGGAATGCACGGCGAGCCCGGCTCGTGCGAGCACCTCGATCACCGATGAGTGCTCGGCGGCATCATCGTCGATGACGACAGCGATCATCTGTGATGACGCCGCGTCCATCAGGAGCACATCGCGGACGCGCTGGGATCGTTCTCCACGACCTTGAAGTAGATCGAGTGCGTCTGCCACTCGAGTCCTGTGCCGCGCGCACGTGGCAATTGGCTGCAGTTCCAGCCGTCACGCGACGTGAACTGCGCGCCGGAGAGCACCTTCGACGAGGTCCAGGACCACGTCGTCTCATTCCCCTGCAATGTGCTCAGATCGACGTCGAAGCTGACCCAGCGGGTTCCGCTGGGAACGTCGAAGTTCAGGTAGTAGTTCCGATAGTGCTTTCCGGAATCGACCCACCCGAAGTAGTACGAAGTGCCGACGACGCTGCATCCGGCGAGCTGGACCCGGTTGTCGCCGTAGGCGACGCAGGTACTCGCCGTGGTGGTCGTCCAGGTGCCTGCCGTCACCGCCGCAGCCACCTGTCCCTGATCGGTCCACGATGCGGAGGTGCGCTCGAGTCCCTGATCGGCAGCGGCCGCCCCCAAGCCACCGCCGATCAGAAGCGCGATCGCGAGCGCGACGAAGCGCTTGTTCTTCATGCCCGTGCGACCTTCGGCGCCGGACGAGGTCTGGCAGCGGGAGGCGTCAGCATGGTGAGCCCCAGCAGTCCGAGAAGACCCACCATCAGTGGCACCGCCACAGCGGGCGTGGTCAGGCGCATGAGCACGGTGCCCCAGCCGGAGAACTGGAGCGACGGCTGCCAGACCTCACCCGACACCGCGTAGTCGAGCGCGTCGGTGTAGTCGTTGTTGTCGCCCTTCATGGTGATCGTGTATCCGCCGTCGACGGCCGGCTCGATCGCCGCGATGCGGTGCGTGACCAGATCTTCGGTCAGCTCGCTCGGCAGGCTGATGACGTCGCCGACGACCAGATCGGATGCCGGCACGCGAGTGTCGATGATCAGGTCTCCGGTCATGATCCCGGGCTCCATCGAGCCGGAGATCACGACCAGCGGCTTGATGAACCCGAGCGACGTCAGCGCCCAGACCACGCCGCACGCGACGCCGATCGCCGCGAGGGTCCACAACGCAGCCATGGCGACGCGACGCAGTGCCTGCATTATGGTTCCCTCGTGTCTCGGTGTCTCGTGTCTTAGTGGCTAGTGATCAGGAAGTCGCGGTGGCGGTCAGCGTCACGACCACGGTGCCGGACTTGCCGACGTTCGCCGAAGTCCAATCGGCAGGGGTCGTGAGCGACAGCAGGAACTGGTCGTCCGAGCCGGTCTGGCCCGTCGGTGCGAGCGTCTCGGCGAGGCCGGAGAGCGTGGCGGATGGGTTCGCCGCGAACGTCGAGCCTTCGGCGAAGCCGACCGTCTTGGTGAGATTGGCAGCGACGGAGCTGTCGTTGCGCACCCAGAGGTTCACGTCGCGCTTCTGACCGGGCAGCAGGTTGGCGTACGCGGTCGACGGGACCTTGACGTCGATGGTCGTGACGCCGTCAACCGTCTTCGCGGCACCCTGAGACCAGGTCTTTCCATCGAGCGACACCTGCAGATCGAAGGTGGCGGCGCTGGCGGAGGCGCTGAACCAGCCGTTGTCGGTCCACGCGGCGCTCGTCGCTGCGGCGCCGATACCGCCGATGGCGAGTACCGCGAGGCCGAAGGCGATGAACGGGCGGCGCTTGTTGCGGCGCTCCTGCGAAGGGACGGTTTCAATGTGGCTCGATGTCATGTTCTGAAGCTATGGAACCTGCCTCAACGTGCACCCAAGTAGCCCATCGTGCCGTCTAAAGGTTGAATGAAGGGTCATGCCGGAATGCGCGGGTCAATGCATCTTGGCCGACCAAAAGTCATAGTAATGCGTAGGACAAATGGCTAACACTCCATGGACCTTTGGGGAATCTTGTGGTGGCCTTGTGGCTAGGTCAAGGTCGGGGAGTCAGGATCGCATTGTCGGAGCGCAGACCCGCTCACACTGCATCCGATGAAGACAGAGTTCAACAGCCTTCGCTGTGGGGAGCGAAGGAGGGGGAGGCATCTGGGGTCGAGACCTGCGCATGCGCTTGGGGAAGCGCATGCGCAGGATCGGATGCCCCGTGCCGGCGCTTCCGCCGCGCACGCGGCGAAGACAACTCGAACTCAGGCGCGTTCAGACGTGAGACGGTAGCCGACTCCGCGTACGGTCTCGATGTAGCGAGGCTGCGTAGGAGCATCGCCCAGCTTGCGCCGCAGGTTCGTCATGTGCGCTTCGATGGCGCGCTTGTCAGCCTCGCCCACGAAGTCGGTTGTGAGGTACGACTCGCCGCGCAGCACAAGTGTGAGCTCGACTTTGCTGCGCACCCGGCGCTTCGACTCCATCAGCGCGTGCAGCAGATCGAACTCGGTGCGGGTCAACTCGACCACGCGGTCTTCGATGAGCGCGATCCTGGTCTCAGGGTCCAGGCGCAGGTCGCGGTGCACGACCCACGCGCTGTCGTCGCCGGCGGGGAGCGGCCCGCCCGGATGCGCCGACTCGAGGACGGTCATATCCGACGGCGGAGTCGACGTCGGAGAATCGGCGATGCCCATGGTCGTCGGCGCGGCGGAGGCCGCCACCTGCGGCGCCGCCGCAGTCGATGACGCGGGCACGGCAGGCACCGTGCCAGTGCGCGGACGACGCAGCAGCGCCTCGATCCGCGCCCGCAGCTCACGCGGCCGGAACGGCTTGTTCAGGTACTCGTCTGCGCCGGCACTGAGGCCGAGCACGACGTCGGCCTCTTCATCGAGGGCGCTGAGCATGATGATGTACGTGTCGCTCTGGGTGCGGATGCGGCGCGCGGCCTCGAACCCGTCGATGCCCGGCATGTTCACATCGAGCGTCGTGATCAACGGCTGATGCGTGAGCACGGCGTTCACTCCATCGATGCCGTTGTCGACCGCGACCGTCGCGAACCCTGCCGCTTGGAGCACCCGAACCAGAAGATCACGCACATCCTGATCGTCTTCGACGATCACCGCAGTCTTCTGCGTCTGCGCGGCGTCATGCATCTGTGCAGTTCTTTCACTCAACGTCAGGAATCAG
Source organism: Microbacterium murale (assembly GCF_014635185.1). Taxonomy (GTDB): domain Bacteria; phylum Actinomycetota; class Actinomycetes; order Actinomycetales; family Microbacteriaceae; genus Microbacterium; species Microbacterium murale. Next base: position 543,588 of record NZ_BMCM01000002.1, on the reverse strand, counting down.
GGACTTCCACGGTCATGTTACAGGGCATGGATCCGGTGCGTCATGGAGTCGTCTCGCGAACCCGCTCCCACCGGTTGCCGCCCGCCCTCTGCGCGATCTCGGCCGCGGCGGAGGCGGATGCCAGCAGGTCGTCGAGGTCGTAGCCGGCCACCGGAACCTGCGTCCAGCCGACGCTCGCCGACATCCGGATCGGTACCGGCTGGCGGTCATCGATCGTCGACACCCGCTCGAGCAGATCCGTCACCACCTCGCGCACGCCGCCCTGCGCGCGCGGCACGAGCGCGATGAACCGGGTCGCGCTGAGCTGCTCGATGTCAGCATCCGCGGGCAGCGCCGCGTCGACATCGCGACCGAATCGCTCGCTGATGGAGTTGAACCCGGCGCTGCTGGATGCTGAGCGGATGTCGTCTGGGTCATCCAGGCGGATGTCGAGAAGCGACCACCACGGGTCGGAGGCGGCCTCGGCGCGATTGAGCCGGTTGCGCACCGTGCTGTCGAAGGTGTTGCGCGGCGAGAGCGTCGTGTCGCCGGCGCGCGTGGTGAGCAGCAGACAGGTGACGAGGTTGCAGGTGATGTAGACCGTGATGCCGATCATGTTGAGCGTGCGCAGGAACTGCAGGCTGTCGGCGCCGCCGATGGTGCCATTGGCAACCAGTACCCCATTGATGATCGTGATGAGGGCGAACACCAGGAACGCCGCCGAGACGGCCATGAGCGGAAGCGCTTCGTCGCGCAGGTGGGGCCCCAGGCGCACGAGCTCCACGAGCATGAGCACCGCGAACACCGCTGTCGACGAGAAGAGCACCCGGAAACCGATCCCGTATACGCCGAAGTACATGGTGGCGACGAGGAAGAGCGGCATGACCACGACGAAAGTCGCGGACAGCACCACGAACTGACGTTCGAGGCCTCGATACGCACGCAGGCCCGACCACATCAGCGGCATCGGCGCGATGACCAGCGCAGACCCGAGCGCACGCAGCGGCTCGGAATCGAGCATCTCGTGGGCGAGCCAGACGTACGCGCCGACCATCGCGATCGCGAAGCCCGCGGACCAGATCGCCGTGGCGCGCGAGGGCCTCGGCAGGAAGCCCAGCGCGATGAAGATGACGGTGGCGACCGTCGCCACGGCGATGACGGGCATCACCAGGGAGGAGTTGATCATGCGGGGCTCCGTTCCGGAGACGACTCGCGGGACTCGCGAGACGAGGGGAGGACGATGCTGACTTCGGTGCCCTGACCGAGATCGCTCTTCACATCGATGCGGCCACCCTGCGCGAGGACGATGTCGCGCGAGATGCCGAGTCCGAGGCCAGTGCCGGGGATTCCCTGCTCACGGGCGACGTCGGTGCGGAAGTCGGGCTCGAAGATGCGGGGGAGGTCGTCGTCGCCGATGCCGATGCCGGTGTCGGTGACGGTGAGGGCGACTTCGCCCGGGGCGGGGCAGTGACCGCGCACACTGACCTTCCCGCCGCGCTGGACGTACTTGATCGCATTGCTGATCACGTTGTCGACGACCTGACGCAACCGGAAGGCGTCTGCGCACAGGGGGAGGTACTGCTCCAGATCGACGTCCAGGGCGATGCCGCCGGCATCCGCGACCGGGGCGAAGCCCTCGACCGACGCCCGTGCGATGTCGGCGAGGTCGAAGTGCACGTCGGTCTCGTCGGCGCGTTCGCCTGGCTTCACGAGTGCGTCATCGATCAGGCGCTGCATCCGCGAGCCCGCACGCTCGACGACGCCGAGCTGCCGGTGCGCAGCCTCGGTGATGTCGTCGCGCTCCATGAGCAGATCGATGTGCCCGAGGATCGCGGTGAGAGGATTGCGCAGTTCATGTGACATGGTGCGGCGCCTGGCAGAGGCATCGGCGTGCGGGTCGATCGACTCGGTCACGTCGCGCACGATCAGCAGCACGCCGTCGTTGGCGACCTGGCCGTCACCCATCACCCTGGTGGACGCACTCAGGGCCCGCCATTCGCCATCGATCCCGAACAGCCACACGACCTCGTCCTCGAACAGCTCGCCTCGCATGGCGCGGGAGATCGTCGTCTGCGCGAGGGGCACCGGCGTTCCACGGCGCTCGTGATACTCCACGGCCAGCGTCGGGTGGAACTGCGCTGATTCGTCGAGGGCGTACAGCGTGTGAAAGGCGTTGTTCGAGATCTCGATCAGTCCGCCCTTTCCTGCCCGTGCGACGCCGACGTCGAGCGAGTCCATCAGTCGTCGAGTGCGGGCCTTCTGCTCGGTGACGCGATGAAGGGCGTGAGCGAGGCGAGCGGACTGTGCGCTCAGCAGCCGTCGGGTCGAGCGGTTGCGCACGGAGCCGACCATCATGATGACCCCGACGAAGCCGAGAGTGACCATGAGGATGACGGCGTTGATGATGGTGTCGACCGTGAGGCCCCGGAGGAAGAGCCCTCCCAGCGTGATCGATCCGATCAGGCAGAGCGTGGAGATGAGGATGACGGGGGAGTAGTACGACGCGATCCACGCGACCAGCAGCACCCAGAGGAAGACGATCGCCGGACTGCTGCCGTAGCCGAGCAGGCCGACCGCGAGAATGTCGAGTAACGGCACGACCAGCACGCCGGCAGGGCCGACCCGATGCCACGGCACGGCCAAGGTGGCGATCGTTATCGCGATGATGAAGATCAGGCCCAGACCGAACGCCCAGACCGTGAACATCGTGGGAGTGAGCAGGGCCACACCGAGCGCGATCATCACGACGGTGAAGCCGAGGATGAGCTGCCACTGCCAGATCGAGCGCGAACGCCGGTCGCCGGCGAAGTGCGTGGGGTCGGCCGCGGGTGGCGCCGTCGCGCGCGCTGCGCCATCCCTCCACATGAGCGTCAGTGTATCTGTGCGGCGGGTCGGCTCCTGGACACTCTCCTCCGTCGACGCCGCGCAACCCTTGCCCGTTCGGTATAACGAGTTATACTTTAATCATGAAGACTGCGATCTCGATACCGAACGGCGACTTCGAACGATTCGAACGCGTGGCCGCCCGGCACGGCATGAACCGGTCGGAGTTCTATCGTCTTGCCGGGCGACGTCTCGCAGAAGAGCTGGAAGGGGAAGCGGAATTGACTGCGCTGGCGAACTCGGTCATCACCCGAGTCGGCCAACCCTCTGCGGACACCCCGTTCCTCCGCGAATCGGAACACATCGTGGGTGAAGGCACGAGCTGGTGATCTCGCACGGCGACGTCGTCTGGGTTGATTTCGGTTCACCGCGGGGATCGGAGCCCGCCAAGCGTCGGCCGGCTGTCGTTCTGCAAGAAGACTGGCTCCTCGCATCAGATATCGCGACTGTGCTCGTGGTTCCACTCACGTCGAACATCGCGCTCGAGGCTTTTCCAGGCAACGTGCTCGTTCCGATCGATGCATCCGGGCTCGGGCGAGACTCCGTCGCCGTGGTTTCACAGATCGGTCCGGTCAGCCGCGAATACGTTGAACCGTATCCGGTCGGACACGTCCCGACCTACGTGCTCTCGAAGATCACCGACGGGATTCGATTGGTCTTAGGGATCTGATCAGATCCCGACGCCGCCCCAGCTGAGTGACTCCGTGTAGCGCAGCAGCACGCCCTCGCGTAGCGCCCACGGCGACACTTCGAGTTCGTCGATGTCGAGCATCTTCATCGCGGTGTGCAGCACGACGGCGGCCGCGACGATCTGGAACGTGCGGTCCGGTGTGATCCCCGGCAGCTCCTGGCGAGCGATCGCCGGAATGCGGGCGAGCCGCGGGATCCATGCCTTCAATGACGAACGCGAGAGCACCGTGCGGTCGAAGCCGAGACCCGACACCTCTCGCCCTGCGAGGTTCGCGAGGGAGCGGATCGCCTTCGACGAGCCCACCATGTGATCCGGGGCGGGGAGGGCGTTGAGATTCTCGGCCACGGGCGCGAGCAGTTCGGCGGCGTGCGCACGCAGCTGCTCGACAGCATCCTCACCCGGCGGGTCCTCGGGCAGGAACTGGACGGTCATGCGCCCGGCGCCGAGGGGAACGGATGCCGCGACCTCCGGCACCTCGTCGCCACCGGCCGCGAACTCGAACGACCCGCCGCCGATGTCGAGCAGCAGGATGCGTCCGGCATCCCATCCGAACCAGCGCCGCACGGCGAGGAAGGTCAGCCCCGCCTCTTCCACGCCGGTGAGCACCTGCAGCGGCTGGCCGAGAGCGGCCTCGATGCGGGCGATGACCTCTTCGCCGTTGAGCGCCTCGCGCACGGCACTGGTCGCGGTCGCCAGCAGGGTCTCGACGCGTTCGGTGACGGCGATCTCGCGGGCCCTGGTGACCGCGGCTTCCAGCGCCTGTACGCCCTCTTCACTGATCGCGCCCTCGGGCGTGAGATAGCGCATCAGGCGCACCACCGTGCGATCGCTCGTCGTCGCCAGCGGGCGGCCACCTGGTCGGGCATCCGCGGCGAGGAGGTGGACGGTGTTCGAACCGATGTCGAGGATTCCGAGGCGCACGCAAGAAGAGTACCGGTGTGTGGTCTTCTCGCCGTTGCGGTGCCATGATGGCGTCAGGATCGACGCTGGGGTGGATCCGCAATCGATGCTGGGGAGCGAAGCGATGCCCGTACTCATCGGGATGACGATTCTTCTGGGGCTCATCGGGGCAGTGGTGCTGGTGATCACCGCCGAGGACGTGCGAAGCGCGTTGGCGTGGACCGCCGTCACGGACTGGGGCGATTTCACCGTCAATCTGCCGCTGATCGTCGCGATCATCGCGGGCATCGGCGTCTTCGTGCTCTCGATACCGTGGCGCAGCGAGATGGACGCGCTTCGTCCGGCCTGGATCGGACTCTCCGCCGGCGTTCTCACGCTGCTCGCGTCTTTCGGTATGTGGGCGACGTTCGCGCTGTGGATCGTCAATCTGTTCCGCGTCCGCGTCGTGGAACCGTCGCAGTTCGCGCTGTGGGTGGCAGCGATCTGGTTCGTCGGCACCGTCGTCTGGTGGGCCTGGCTCGTCTGGAGTCACCGCCGTTGGCGTGTCGAGACCGCGGTGCAGCGGCGCGACTTCACGGTACCTGGGCCGCGCAGCTTCGCGGGTGAGATCGTCGCGGCGCCGGGAGAGCCGCTGCAGCGTGACCCGCTGTACGGCGGCGCGTGCGTGTCGTGGAGCGCGGACGGCACCAGTGAGGACGTGTGGGAGGAGAACGTCGGCAAGTGGGACGAGGCCACGCACGAGGTCAAGGACAACTGGGTGCAGACGTTCCGACAGCGCAAAGAGAGCACGAACTTCGATTCAGCGGCATCCGCGTTCTACGTTCTCGTCGGGAACACCTACGTGTACGTGCGCCCAGCCGGTGTGGAGATGTCAGGACGGATCGGTGTGCGCGCGACGATCGAGAGCCTGCGCTTCGCCGACAGGACCCTCGCCGAACATGCGAAGCGCCTCGGGTTGATCTACATCCGCACTCGGCTGCTCAGTGTCGGAGATGCGGTCGTCGCCAGCGGAGTGATCACGGCGGATGCCGAGGGGCGGCTGTCGATGCAGGCGAAGCCGCAGCGGCGGTGGCGGGGAGCACTGGTGCCGACGGCATCCGTTCGTCTGCTCGGAAGAGGGCCCCGAGACCGGCGACATCGACAGGCGATGAAAGCTGCAGAGCAACGCTCGATTCAGTGAACGGCCGGTGCGGGCGAGCCGTAGCATCCGCTTCGATACGATGTAACGCGTGACCACCGCCGACCCCACGCTGCCCCTGTCGCCGTATCGAGAGATCGGGCGTGCGGAATGGGCGCGGTTGGCATCGGGCCTGGATCAGCCGTTGAGCGAGACCGAGGTCGTCGAGATCCGCGGCCTGGGCGATCGGCTGAGCCTGGATGAGGTGCGCGAGGTCTACATGCCGCTGAGCCGCCTGCTCAGTCTCTATGCGACCGCGACCAAGCAGCTCGGAGCGGCGACCAGCTCGTTCCTGCAGGAGTCCGACACCACGACGCCATTCGTGGTCGGCGTGGCAGGATCCGTCGCCGTCGGCAAGTCGACGATCGCCCGCTTGCTGCGCGAGCTGATGAGCCGCTGGCCGGGCACGCCGCGGGTCGAACTCGTCACCACAGACGGATTCCTCTACCCGAACGCAGAGCTCGAGCGCCGCGGACTCATGGAGCGCAAGGGCTTCCCCGAGTCGTACGATCGCCGGGCACTGCTGTCGTTCCTCACCGAGGTGAAGTCGGGGGCGGCCGAGGTGCGCGCTCCGTTCTACTCGCACATGCGGTACGACATCGTCCCGGATGCGCACGTGGTCGTCCGGCGCCCGGATGTCGTGATCGTCGAGGGGCTGAACGTGCTGCAGCCCCCGCCCGCGCCCAACGACGTCGCCGTGAGCGACCTGTTCGACTTCTCGGTCTTCGTCGATGCCGACAGCTCCTACATCGAGAAGTGGTACGTCGACCGGTTCCTCGCACTGCGCAAGGGCGCGTTCAGCAACCCGTCGTCATACTTCAACGTGTTTGCGCACCTCACCGATGAAGAGGCCGTCACCACAGCCCTCGGCTACTGGAACGACATCAACATGCCGAACCTCGTCGAGAACGTGATGCCCACCCGGCACCGCGCGAGCCTGGTGCTGAACAAGGGAGCCGACCACAACGTCGAGAGCGTGTTGCTGCGCAAGCTCTGAGGCGCGCCCGGTGGAGTGTGAGCCGGTGTGGTGTCGCCGCGGGCTGGCGGGGGAGGTGTCGCTTCGTGTCGTGTGGCGGCGCCTGATGCGGCCGTTCGGACCACCTCCGGGTGCCACCGCCGGGCCGCACCAGCTCACGGCGCAGCATCCGCATCGGTATGCTCACCGCATGGGGAATCGAACTGGGGTCATCGGGGGCGGAATCGTGGGCGTGGCGCTCGCGCGCGCTCTCAGCAGGCGCGGCGACGAGGTCACCGTGCTCGAGAAGGAGGCGCGGCTCGCCGCGCATCAGACCGGGCACAACTCTGGTGTCGTACACGCCGGGCTGTACTACGCACCGGGGTCGCTGAAAGCCACGCTCTGCGCTGTGGGGCGCGAACAGCTGCGCGAGTTCTGCGAGGAGAAGCGCCTGCCGTACCGCGAGGTCGGCAAGCTCGTTGTCGCCGTCGACCCGAGCGAACTCGGCGCCCTGGATGAGATCGAACGGCGATCGCGCGCGAACGGCGTACCCGACCTGGAACGCATCGATGCACCCGCGCGTATCGCAGAGCTCGAGCCGCATGCGAGCGGCGTCGCCGCGGTGCACTCGCCACACACGGCAGTGGTGGACTACACCTCGATCACCGAGGCCATGGCACAGGACGTGCGCGCAGCGGGCGGCAGCATCCTTCTCGGTCATGAGGTGACCGAGATCGTCGCCGAACGTGGCCGCGTGAGCGTGCGCACCGCCGTCTCCGATCACGTGTTCGACCGCCTCGTCGTCTGCGCTGGGCTGCACTCCGACGTCGTCGCGCGATTCGTCGGCGCGGATCCTTCGCCGAAGATCCTGCCGTTCCGCGGCGAGTACTGGGCGCTGCGACCCGAGCGCACCGGGCTGGTACGCGGCATGATCTATCCGGTGCCGGATCCGCGGTTTCCGTTCCTCGGCGTGCACTTCACCCGTGGCGTCTACGACGACGTGCATGTCGGCCCGAATGCCGTTCCCGCGCTCGCCCGTGAGGGCTACAGCTGGCGGCGTCTGTCGGTCAAGGACACCTGGGAATCGCTGCGATGGCCCGGTGCGCTGCCGCTGGCCCGGCAGCATTGGCGGATGGGGATCGACGAGGTCAGCGCGTCGATCCTGAAGCCGCGGTACTTCCGCAAGGCGCAGCGCTTCATCCCCGAGTTGCGCATGTCGGACCTGCGCCGAACGGATGCGGCAGGCGTGCGAGCCCAGGCATGGGGGAGGGCGGGCGAGCTGCTCGACGACTTCGCCATCGATCAGGTGGATGCCGTGACGCTCGTGCGCAACGCACCGTCGCCCGCGGCCACCAGCTCGATGGCGATCGCCGACCACTTGCTCGCGCTGTTGTAGAGAGGTTGGTGCGCACTCGCGGGAGGTGGTTGGTTGTGCCGCTTCTCGGCGGTTCAGGCGGCAGCAAGCGACACCTCCGGGGGATGACGCGGAGTCGCACTCGCGGGAGGTGGTTGGTTGTGCCGCTTCTCGGCGGTTCAGGCGGCAGCAAGCGACACCTCCGGAGGGCACGCGACGGCATCCGAAGTTCGTTCGGACGACTCGCAAAACTTGGCGCTTATTCTTGAGACCATGTGTGGAATCGTCGGATACGTGGGCCCGCGCCCCAGCCAGGACATCCTTATCGCCGGCCTCGCCCGACTGGAGTATCGCGGCTATGACTCCGCCGGTATCGCGGTCATCGATGGCAATGGCGACCTCGGGATGCGCAAGAAGGCCGGCAAGCTCAGCATGTTGCGCGACTCGCTCGCCGACGCGCCGCTCGGCGACGGCACGACCGGCATCGGTCACACCCGGTGGGCGACGCACGGCGGTCCGACCGACGTCAACGCGCACCCGCATCTCGCCGATGACGACAAGCTCGCCGTGATCCACAACGGCATCATCGAGAACTTCTCGGCCCTGCGCGAAGAGCTGCTCGCTTCCGGTGTCGAGTTCCGCAGCGAGACCGACACCGAGGTCGCCGCCGCCCTGCTCGGCCGCGAATACGCCAAGAGCGGCAACCTGCAGGACGCGTTCCAGAACGTCGTCAACCGCCTCGAGGGCGCGTTCACGCTGCTCGCGATGCACGAGGACCACCCGGGTCTGGTCGTCGGCGCTCGCCGCAACTCTCCGCTCGTGATCGGACTCGGCGAGGGCGAGAACTTCCTCGGATCCGACGTCGCAGCCTTCGTCGAGCACACCCGCAAGGCGCTCGCGATCGGCCAGGACCAGATCGTCTCGATCACGCCTTCCGAGGTCACCGTCACCGACTTCTCCGGTTCGCCGGTCGAGGCAGAGCCGTTCGACGTGTCGTGGGATGCCGCCGCCGCCGAGAAGGGCGGATGGTCATCCTTCATGGCCAAGGAGGTCGCCGAGCAGCCCCAGGCCGTCGCGAACACGATCCTCGGCCGCGTGCACGACGGACAGGTCGTCATCCCCGAACTCGACGGGCTCGACGAGCTCTTCATCGGCATCAACCGTGTGATCATCACGGCCTGCGGCACAGCATCCTATGCAGCCCTCGTCGGAAAATACGCGATCGAGCAGTGGGCCCGCGTCGCGACCGACGTCGAACTCGCGCACGAGTTCCGCTACCGCGACCCGGTGATCGGCGACGACACGCTCGTCATCTCGATCAGCCAGTCCGGCGAGACCATGGACACGCTCATGGCCGTCAAGTACGCCCGCGAGCGCGGTGCGCGCACCCTGTCGATCTGCAACACGCAGGGCGCAACGATCCCTCGCGAGTCGGATGCCGTCGTCTACACCCACGCGGGCCCCGAGGTCGCCGTCGCATCGACCAAGGCGTTCTCGGCGCAGATCACCGCGCTGCTGCTGCTCGGTCTGCACATGGGGCGCGTGCGCCAGACGCTGACCGACGATTCGGCGGTTGCGGAGCTCGCCGACCTGCCCGACAAGATCGCCAGCGTCCTCGAGAAGGAGAACGACCACGTCGCGCAGCTCGCCGGCTGGATGGCCGACACCCGCTCTGTGCTCTTCCTCGGCCGTCACGTCGGATACCCGATCGCCCTCGAGGGTGCGCTCAAGCTCAAGGAGATCTCGTACATCCACGCCGAAGGCTTCGCCGCCGGTGAGCTCAAGCACGGCCCGATCGCCCTGATCGAGCCCGGTCAACCGGTGTTCGTCATCGTGCCGTCGCCGCGCCACTCCGCGCTGATCCACTCCAAGGTCGTCTCGAACATCCAGGAGATCCGCGCCCGCGGTGCCCGTGTCATCGTGATCGCCGAAGAGGGCGATGCCGCCGTGCTCCCGTTCGCCGACGAGGTCATCCACATCCCGCTCGCCGGGCCCATGTTCGAGCCGGTGCTCGCCGTCGTGCCGCTGCAGATCTTCGCGATGGCCCTGGCCACCGCCAAGGGCCTGGACGTGGACCAGCCGCGCAACCTCGCGAAGTCCGTCACCGTCGAGTAGGGGCCGGCGCTGCTGCAGTCTCGGCTGCCTCGGCACACTTGTAGGTCGAGATGCACGGATGTATGCCGAGATACGGGGGATGCCCCGGCATCCGTGGTTTTGGGCATGCATCCGTACCCGGCCGCTCCGCCCGTTGATCGACGTGCCGCCGGGACGACTCATGCCCGGGCGCGGGCGAGCGCCGGCAGGATGGCGGCGACGACGACGTCCCAGTGGTGCACGATCATCGCGTAGTCGAATCGCAGGGTCTCGTAGCCGAGGGTGGATGCCGCGGCATCCCGCATCAGGTCGGCATGACGCTTGTCTCCGGTGTGGTTGTCTTTGCCATCCGCCTCGAGGATGATCCGTCCGCCGATGACGAAATCGACGCGGCCGACGCCGTCTATGACGACTTGGCAGTCGAGTCGGATGCCCAGCAGATGCAGTCGGAGACGGAGCAGCGACTCCAGTCCGCTCTGGGCGTCAGATCGTGCGAGGTCGAGCAGCCACTCGACAGACTTCGGCAATTCGTGGCGGATGCGTGCGCGATCGGATGCTGAGATCAGGCGCTGGTTCCACGCTGATTCGTATGCGGCGAAGAATGCTTCGCGGCTGAGACAGCGGAATGCATGGATCAGTGCGGTGACTGCTGAGGCGATACCGAGGCCTGCGCGGCCGGCCGAATAGTGGGTGATGCACTCGCAGGGCTCATGCGGATGCCGGCGGCCGCTGCCTCCCAGCCACACGTGGATCTCGGCGTCCGGATTCGGGAGCATCCAGACACCGTGCGCGCGGAGTGCGGCCGCGCATGTGAGTTCGCCGCCGTGCGCGGCTGCCGCGACCACACGCGGATCGAGCCACGGAACCGCGAAGACGCCGGGGCGCACGCGGATGATGCTGCCGTTGTTCGTGTGTTCGGCCAGTTGTTTGCGGGTGCATTGGAAGCGTTGCAGAAAGGTGCCGCGTGCGATGCCGCCGAAGCGCTCGAGGAGGTCTGCGGGCTGAAACATCCTCCGATTCTGGTGGTGGGTCCGAGCCGAGGAGAGTCGTCCCCAGGCGCTGGGCACGACTCGCGCCTGTGCAGAACGAGTCCTCGGGTACGTCTGCAGGTCAGAATCTACGGATATATGCCGGGATCGGTGGGATGACCCGGCATCCGTGGTTTTGGGCATGCATCCGTACCCGGGGATGGGGTGACCCGGCCGGTAGGCTGGAGCGGTGATCATCGGGACCGGCATCGACCTCGTCGACATCCCGCGGTTCGAGCGCACCATGTCCCGAACGCCGCGGCTCATGGAGCGACTCTTCGCTCCGTCCGAGCGCACGCTGAGGCTCCCGTCGCTCGCTGCGCGCTACGCCGCGAAAGAGGCGCTGATCAAGGCGCTGGGCGGGTCGGACGGCGTGCACTGGACCGAGATCGAGATCGCCTCAGAGCCATCCGGCCGCCCGCATTTCCTGCTCACCGGCACCACGGCCGACGCGGTCACGGGCAAGGGCATCCTGAAACTCCACCTGACCATGTCGCACGATGCGGGCCTCGCCACTGCCTTCGTCGTCGCTGAGGGAGAGCCGCTGTGACCGCACATGCCGTCCCGTTCCGTGAAGCCACCGTCGAGATGGCCGCGATCGCCGACAACACCCGGCACTTCCGGCGCCTGACGGGGGTCGACGTCATCGCCGTCGTCAAGGCCAACGCCTACGGACACGGGGCCGCATCGGCGGCCGTCGCCGCGCTCTCCGGCGGTGCGACCAGGCTCGGCGTCGCCGAGATCGCCGAGGCCATCGACCTGCGCCGACAGGGCATCAACGCCCCGATCATCGCCTGGCTGCACGAGCCGGGAGAGCGCTTCGAGACGGCAGCCGCGAACGGCATCGAGGTCGGCATCTCGTCCTTCGACCAGCTCGAGGCGGCGGGAGCTGCGGCAGGCAGCAACGGACCCGTCGGCGTGCACCTGAAGCTCGAGACCGGGCTCTCCCGCAACGGCGTCGCGCCCAGCGACTGGAACCGTGTCTTCGCCGAAGCCGCCCGTCTCGAGAGGATCGGACGCCTCCGCATCATCGGCCTCTTCAGCCACCTCTCCAACGCGTCGCGCGCCGACGACCTCGAAGCGCTCGCCAGGTTCGATGCGGGCACCGCTGCCGCAGCATCCGCCGGCATCCGCCCCGAGATCCGGCACATCGCCGCCACAGCCGCGGCGATCGACCACCCCGAGACGCGACTGGATGCCGTGCGCATCGGAATCGGCCTCTACGGGCTCTCGCCGTTCGACGACCGCTCGTCCGCCGACCTCGGGCTGCGTCCGGCGATGACCCTGCGCGCAGCCGTCGCCGCCGTGCGCCGCGTGCCGGCCGGCGCCGGTGTCTCATACGGCTACGACCACCGCACGAACCACGACACGACGCTGGCCCTGATTCCGCTCGGTTATGCCGACGGCATCCCGCGCCAGGCATCCGGTCGCGGCCCCGTCATGATCAACGGCCGCAGATTCACCGTGGCCGGACGCGTCGCGATGGACCAGTTCGTCGTCGACGTCGGCGACGCCCATGTGGCGGTCGGCGACGAAGCCGTGGTGTTCGGCGATCCGACGCTCGGTGCGCCCTCCGCGACGGAGTGGGCGAACGCCGCGAGCACCATCAACTACGAGATCGTCACGCGCATCGGCAACCGCGTACCCCGGCGGGGCGCATGATCGATCCGGCCTTTCTCGGACGCCGCGAGATCGCGACATCGGATGCCATGGAGCACCTCGGCCTCGTCATCGGCGAGCAGCTGCAGCCGGGCGACTTGCTCGTGCTGACCGGACCGCTCGGCGCGGGGAAGACGACGTTCACCCGCGGCCTCGCGTCGGGGCTGGGCGTGCGCGGCCCGGTGCAGAGTCCGACGTTCGTGATCGCACGCACGCATCCGTCGCTTGTCGGCCGCGCGCCGCTCGTGCATGTCGACGCGTACCGGCTGGGATCGGCCGCCGAGCTGGACGACCTCGACATCGACTTCGCACGGTCTGTGGTCGTGATCGAGTGGGGGCGCGAGATGGCCTCGTCGATAGCGGATGCCTGGTGGGACATCGAGCTCGAGCGGCCCGTCGGCATCGCCGGAGATGATGTGGCCGACGAGGATCTGGATGCTGACGCCCCTCGCGTCGTGACGATCGAGCGCATCACCTCGGGGGACGTTTCGACTCGCTGACGCTCGCTCAACGCGTTTCGTCTCGCTCCGCTCGCTCAACGCCCCGCGGGGAGCGGAGCCGGGAGGTGGTGCGTTGTGTCGCTTCGGGCGCGCGGAGGCGGCCTTTTGCGACACCTGGGGATGGGTGTGGGCATCGGCCGCGCCGGGAGGTGGTGCGTTGTGTCGCTTCGGGCGCGGCTAGGCGGCCATTTGCGACACCTCGGAGTGGGTGGTTTCCCCGTGAGGCTACGACTCCTGCGGCCACGGCTCCTGCGGCTCGGTGGTCCCGGACGAGCGGCGGCGCGCGAGCGCGTCGAAGATCGCCCGTTCCGCTTCCGCGCCGGAGTCGGCTGCGGCTGAGACGTTCTCTGCGACGACGGCATCCACGATCTCGGAGCGCTGGATCCGCGTCTCGCGCGGCGCGTTCACGCCGATGCGCACGCTGTCGCCCTTGATGTCGAGCAGCGTGACCTCGATCTCGCCGTCGATGCGTATGCTCTCACCGATCCGCCTCGTCAACACCAGCATCAGATCAGCCTACTGGGGTGACGGCACTGAACCGACCGCCGGTTGAATCGCCGGGCTGTCGCGAACGACCCCGACCGTCTCGATCGTCAGCGCCGCCGCCGTCGCCTCGTTGTACGAGAGTACCGGAAGCCCGTCCGTCTGCGCCGACACCAGGCGCCGGACTGCGGCGCGCAGCGTCGGAGCGCACACCAGCACAGGCTCACCTTCGGTCACGCCGGCTGCCGCCTGTTTCACCGAGCCGATCACGGCCTCCAGCCGCTGCGGGTCGAAGACGATCTGCGTACCGTCGTCGCCGGGGCGCAGGCTCTCGAGCATCGACTGCTCCAGCAGCGGATTGATCATGATGACGCGCAGAGTGCCGGCATCCGCGAATCGCGCGGCGATCGCAGGACCGAGCGCCGTGCGCGCCGCCTCGATCAGTCCTTCCGGGTCGCTGGACACCTTGGCGCGCAGCGCCAGCGCCTCGTAGATGCGGCTGAGGTCGTTGATCGGCACACGCTCGGAGAGCAGCCCCTGCAGCACCCGCTGCACTTCGGCGAGCGACAGCAGCGCCGGCGTGAGCTCCTCGACCGCGGCAGGAGAGACCTGCTTGAGCGCATCGGTGAGCTGGCGCACATCCTCACGGCTGAGCAGACGCGCGGCGTTGGACTGGATCACGCTCGACAGGTGCGTGATGATCACGCTGGCGCGGTCGATGACCGTCGCACCGGCGAACTCCGCGCTGTGGCGCATCTCCATCGGGATCCACTTGCCCTCCAGACCGAACACCGGGTCGACCGCGGCGGCACCGGGCAGAGCATCCAGTCCCTGCCCCAGGGCGAGCACTGATCCTGGCGGGGCCGTGCCGCGCCCCGTCTCGACGCCGGCGATGCGGATGGCGTAGGTCGACAGCGGCAACTCGATGCTGTCGCGGGTGCGCACCGGCGGCACCACGAGTCCCAGATCGAGTGCGATGCGCCGACGCAGCGCCTTGACCCTGGCGAGCAGGTCGTCCGGACCACCAGTCACCAGGTCGACGATGTTCGCAGCGAGCTGGATCTCGAGGGCATGCACACGCATCTTCTCGATCAGCTCCTCCGGCTGATCGGCAGAGGGAGCGCCGGCCGCGCTCGCCGAAGCCGCAGCGGCGGCATCAGCCCGGGCCTCGGTGGCTTTGGCACGCTGGGCGGCCAGCAGCAGCAGAGCTCCGATCGTCACGAACGGCAGAATCGGCATCCCGGGGATCAGCGCCATCACGATCGCCGCGCATCCGGCGATGATGAGCGCGTTGCGGGACTGGCCGAGCTGCGCCGTCGCCGCCTGACCCATCTCCGTCTCGGCGTTCGATCGGGTCACGATCATGCCCGTCGACACCGCCATCAGCAACGCGGGGATCTGGGTGACGAGGCCGTCGCCGATCGTCAGGAGGCTGTAGGTGCTCACGGCTTCCTCGACGTCCATGCCGTGCTGGACGAGCCCGATCGCGATGCCGCCGACGAGGTTGATGATGATGATGACGAGGCCGGCGATCGCGTCGCCCTTGACGAACTTCGAGGCACCGTCCATCGCACCGTAGAAGTCGGCCTCCGCGGCGACCTCCGCGCGGCGTTCGCGCGCCTGCACATCGGTGATGAGCCCCGCGTTCAGGTCGGCGTCGATCGCCATCTGCTTGCCGGGCATGGCGTCCAGAGTGAAGCGCGCACCGACCTCGGCGACGCGCTCGGCGCCCTTGGTGACCACGACGAACTGGATGACGACGAGGATCAGGAACACCACGGCGCCGATGATGAGCGATCCGCCGACGGCGATGGCCCCGAACGCCTCGATCACCTGTCCCGCGTACGCCTCGCCGAGCACGAGCCGCGTCGACGCGACGTTCAGCCCGAGCCGGAACAGCGTCGCCACCAGCAGCAGCGACGGGAACACCGAGAAGTCGAGGGGTTTGCGCACGAACATCGATGTGAGCAGGATCACGAGCGCGAACATGATGTTCAGGATGATCAGCGTGTCGAGCAGGAACGGCGGGATCGGCACGACCAGCAGCATGATGATGCCGACCACGCCGACCGGCACGGCGAGCTTGTTCACCAGTTGATTCATACGGTCCTCCGATGGGGAAGGGAATGGATGCCGCGGGCGGCACCGCGCTTTCGCAGACTGTCGACGAACACGAGCACGCGTGCCACCGAGGTGTACAGGTCGGCAGGGATCTCCTGCCCGAGATCGCACGCGGCGAACAGGGCTCGGGCGAGCAGCACCTCGCGCACCATCGGGACGCCGGCCGCCGTCGCCCGCTCGCGGATGCGGTCGGCGATCACACCGGTGCCCTTCGCGACGACCTTCGGCGCAGACCGGCCCACCTCGTAGCGCAGGGCGATGGCCACATGGGTCGGGTTGACGAGCACGACGTCGGATCCGGCTACCGCGGCGATCATGCGGTTGCGGCTGATCGCGAGCTGGCGTGAACGACGCTGCTGACGGATGAGCGGGTCGCCCTCGCTGTTCTTGTTCTCGTCGCGCACCTCGCGCTTGGTCATGCGCGTGTGCTTGGTGTTGCGGCGCATCACGACGAACACGTCGATCGCCGCCAGCGCGAGCCCGACGGCGATCGCGGTCTGCAGCAGCGCGGCGCCGCCCTCGCTCGCGGTGCCGAGCAGTCGGGTGAGCGAGTGCGCACCGCTGGCCGACAGCACCGGCATGAGTCCCGCGATGACGATCCACAGCGCGATGCCGATCGCGGCGGTCTTCAGCAGGGCCTTCGCGCCCTCCCAGAGAGCCTGCATCCCGAACACGCGCTTGACGCCGGACACGATGTTGAACTGCTCGAACCGTCCGGTGAAGCGACGGACATGCACGCCGCCCTGCGCCGCAGCGCCCAGCAGAGTGACGATTGCGACGACGGCGAGCATCACCCCGAGTGTCGGAAGCACCGAGCCGAGCCCGAGCCCGAGCGCCCCCAGCGCGGCGGCCGGTGAGGGAGCGTGCACGATCGAGGTCAGCGAGATCAGCTGCTCGGTGCCCGCCGACGCCCCCAGCCCGATTGCCGAGGGCAAGGCGATGGCGGCCGCGCCGATGCCGAGCCATGCCGTGAGGTCCTGGCTGCGGGAGATCCGACCCTTCTGCCTCGCCTCCCGGAGGTGCTTGTCGGTGGCCTTCTCGCTGCGCTCGCCGCTGTCGTTGCTCATCAGTGCACTCCGCGAATCATCCGCAGCGCCTCTGACGTCAGCGCATCGACGAGGCCCGGCAGCGCGATGAACACCACGCCGGCGAGCAGCAGCGTGAGCAGGATCTTCACCGGGAAGCCCATCGCGAACGCGTTGAGCGCCGGCGCGACACGGGTGATCAGCCCGAGTCCGACGTCTGCGAGGAACAGCACGAGCACCAGCGGGCCCGCGATCTGCACGGCTGCGAGCACCATCTGCGAGACGCCGTCGACGAGAAGCTGCGCCGGCCCTGATACCTCGAAGACGCCGTCCACCGGCACCGCATCGAAGCTGCGTGCGAGCCCGGCGAGGATGATCTGGTACCCGCCGGACGAGAAGAGCAGCGCCAGGGCCGACAGATGGAACAGCCTCGTGAACTGCGCGCCGTTGACCAGCGAGAACGGATCGAAGGCCTGCGCGAGCTGGAAGCCGCCGAACACGTCGATCAGGTTTCCCGCCGCCTGCAACGCGGAGAAGCACACCATGACCAGGAATCCCAGCAGCGCACCCGTGAGCACCTGCACGGTCAGAGCGCCGAAGAAGGCGCCGGTCGCGAGGTTCTCGTAGCCGGGTGCGACCGCGCCGCCCATGGCGAGGGAGAGGCCGATCGCCAGCATCGCCTTGATGCGCATCGGAATCGCGCCGTAGGAGAACGGCGGGGCGATCACGATGAATGCCGTGATGCGCACGGCGGCGAGCATGGTCGCCTCCAGCCAGGCGAAGTCGATCGGGATGAACATGTCATCCGCCGCTCAGCAGCATCGGAATGCGCTCGAACATGTCGTTCGTGAATGCGATCATCTCCGCGATCATCCAGTTGCCCGCGATCAGCAGCGCGATGCCGACTGCGACGATCTTCGGCACGAACGACAGCGTCACCTCCTGCACCTGGGTGATCGACTGCAGCAGCGAGATGGCGAAGCCGACGACCAGCGCGGTGATGAGCAGGGGGGCGGCGAGCTTGGCGGCGATGATCAGCCCCTGCGTGCCGATGTCGAGTACCGCTTCGGGGGTCATCCGACTCCTCCGTAACTCTCCAGGAGGGCTCGGATTATCAGACCCCACCCGTCGACGAGGATGAACAGCAGGATCTTGAACGGCAGCGAGATCATCACCGGCGGCAGCATCATCATGCCCATCGACATCAGCGCCGCGGCCACGACGATGTCGATCACGAGGAACGGCACGAAGATCACGAAGCCGATGATGAACGCCGCGCGCAGCTCGGAGATCATGAACGCGGGGATCAGCGTGTACAGCGGAACGCTCTGCGCATCCGCCGGATTGTCCTGGCCGGCCATCCGCGACATCAGCGCGAGGTCCTCTTCGCGGGTGTACCCCAGCATCCATTCCTGCAGTGGAGCCTGTCCGACATCGAACGCCTGCGTGAACGTGAGCGAGCCGTCGATGTACGGCTGCACTGCGACGGTGTTGATCTCGCCGAGCACCGGCCACATGATGAACAGCGACAGGAACAGGGCGAGACCTGCCAGAACCTGGTTCGGCGGGATGCTGGGCAGCGAGAGCGCGTTGCGGGTCATCGCCAGCACGACGAAGATCTTCGTGAACGACGTCATCATCAGCAGCAGCGCGGGTGCGACGGACAGCAGGGTGATGCCCAGCAGCGTGAGGATCGATCCGGATGGTGAGCCGTCGACGCCGTTGATGTCGACCGTGAGCAGAGGCAGCACGCTCATCGGGAGCGCCGGATGGCCTCGGCGGTCTGCCGCCACGTCTCGGGGGAGATGATGGATCCCCGAAGCGGATCGTTGCGATGGCGCACGCGCAGGCGCGCCCCCGAGTCGTGATCAGCCGACGACCGCGACGACCGCGACGTCTGCGACGACGCCGACGCCGACGCCTCACCGGCCAGGATGCTGTCGAACGCCTCGACGCCCGAGACGGCGGGCTTCGAGGAGCCTTCGATGATCGGATGCCGCGACACACTGCCGCCCGAGTCGGCGATGCCGACGGCATCCGTGCCTTCCTCGGCGGCGACCGGCAGGCGATCCACGACGCTCACGCCGTGCTCGGTGACGCCGAGCACGTAGCGGGCATCGGCGGTCTGCACCATGACGAGCTGCGCTTTCGCGCCGAGGCCCTGCCGCCCCAGAACAGTGATCGTCTCGGCCTCGCGTCGACGCGTCGAGGTGCGCGAGAAGCGCCGCTGCAGGTACCAGAGCAGCCCGAGCACCGCCGCCAGCGAGAGGGCGACGCGCAGCGCTATGAGCAGCTCGTCCAGGATCAGGCCTCGACGTTCTCGAGAATCCGGGTGATGCGCACCGCGTAGTCCTGATCGACGACGACGACTTCGCCGTGCGCGATGATGCGTCCGTTGAGCTTCACGTCGGCGGGTGCGCCGGCCGAGCGGTCGAGCTCGACGACACGACCGGGTTCCAGGTCGAGCACGTCGCGCACCGCCATGCGGGTGCGGCCGATCTCGACCGTGAGCTCCATCTCCACACCCGCGATGCGGTGCAGCCGCCTGGACGACGTCGCGGCGCTCTGAGGACTGCGGGTGATGCGCACCGCCAGACGTCCGATCGTGCGGTCGGTCTCGTCCTGAAGATCGAACAGCTGCGTCGACGGGTGCGAGAAGATCGGCGATGCGTCGCCGATGCGCGAGTCGCCGATGGCGCCGGGGCCGAGGGCGCTCGCGGATGCCTCCAGAGCGTCGTGCAGCCGGTCGGCGAGCGATGCGTTCGGCACGCCGTCGATGAGCACCGAAGGATCGAGGATCTGCACGGCGAGTTCCGCGCTCGCCTCGCCGACATAGTTGACGACGACGGCGTCACCGGTGTCTCCAGAAGCCTGCGAGGGGCGCACGGTGGTGGGGGCCGCGGTCGGCAGTCGGGCCGCGAAGGCAGCGGCGACGGCGGATTCGTAGGCGGTGGTGCTGGTCACGCGGACTCCTCAGGGGCGGGATCAGGGACGGTCGAGGTCACGACGCAGGCGAGGCGTGCGCCGGCGGTGCCGACGGCGGCCGTGGCCACCTGCTGCTCGCCGACGAGGAGGAGCAGCGGACGATCGGCCGCGTGCGGCAGCGGCAGGATGTCGCCGACGGACAGCCCGAGCACGTCGCGAGGGACCACGCTGCGCGACGCGAGCCGCAGAGACAGCTCCACCGGCGACTGCTCGACCTGACGACGGACGAGCCCAGGTGTGGCGGATCGGTCGGCCTCGGAGACGCGGCTGGTGATCCCGGAGAGGATGGATGCCGGAAGCATGATGCTCGTGGGCACGGTGCGTCCGCCGAGCCGCATGGAGAGCTGCGCGACGATGACCGGCTCGTTCGCGGCCGCCACCTGCGCGAACTGCGAGCTGTACTGGATGCCGGCGATCGTGATCCTCTGCGGAAGCAGCCCGCCCATGGTGCCGGTGAGCAGAGCGATGGCATCTGTCATCAGCGAGCCGACCAGCGCCTGCTCGATCGGGGTGAACGTGCGTTCCTCATTCGCGCCGGTCGCCCGCCCGCCGACCATCTGCACGATCCACGCGGTCGCCGCCGATGACGGGAACTGCACGATCATCCGTTCGGCGGAGTCGGGAAAGGCGCACACGACCAGGGTCGTCGTGGTGGGCAGCGACTGGGCGTACTCGCCGTACGCCTGCATGGCCACGTTTTCGACGGTGACGGTGGCACGCACGCGGATCTTGGCTGAGAGGTCAGCCGCCCACTGGCGCGAGAACGTCTCGAACGCGAGCTCCAATGCGCGGGCGTGCTCGCGCGACAGCGTCGCCGATCTGCCGAAGTCGTAGGCCTCGATCTCGATGGTCGCCGATGGCGCACCGGAAGCCGTTTCCGCTGACACGCCGGATCGCGCGCTGTCGTCGATCACCACGAACCCCACTATCGGGCGGCGACGCTTGCGCGTTAGGAGACGAGTCGTCAGGGTCTCGGCTTGGAGCCTCCCGCCGAAGACTGGACCGACGGGATGAGCGAGCGCACCTCCTCTTTCACCTGAGAGAGGACGACGATGTCGACTCGTCGATTCTTCGCCAGAGCGTCGGCGCTGGACCCGTCCGCGATCGGTCGGGTGTCGGCGTAGCCGACGGATTTCACGTGGTCGGGTGGGAGGCCGCCGGACTCGACGAGATGCCGGAGCACCTGCGTCGAGCGGCCGGATGACAGCTCCCAGTTCGTCGCGAACGGGGCGACGGCGACGCGGTGATCGGCGTGACCTTCGACCGAGATGTCGTTCGGGACGGTGACCAGCACGGTGCCGAGCGCGTCGAGCACCGAGACGGCCTTGCCGCTGAGGTTGGTGCTGTTGGTCTCGAAGAAGGTCTCGGCGCTGACGAGGCCGATCGTGAGACCACGGTCGTCGATGGTGAAGGTGACGTCGGCTTCCAGGTCGTTCTGGGCGAGCACGTCGCGCAGCTTGTCGCGCAGCGCGGAGAGCTCTTCGAACTCGACGACGGCGGCGTTCAGGTCGGGGTCGGCGGGTTCGCCCTTCTCATCGATGAACTCCGGGGGGACGACCACGCCCTCGGCCACGTCGGCGAACTCCGTGGGGTCCTGTCCGAATCCGGTGGCAAGCGATGCGCTGAGGGCCGCGAACTTCTGCTGATCGACGGTGGACATCGCGAACAGCACGATGAACAGGCACATGAGCACCGTGATCATGTCGAGGTACGACGCCATCCAGCGCTCGTCTGGCCCGCTGTGCTCTTCGTGCGGCACCTGTCGCCGCGCCCGGACGCTCATGGCGTCGGTGCCGGATCCGCTGCCCCTCGGTCCGCACCCCTGCGGTTGGATTTCGTCTGCGGCTGCGCGACGAGTGCTCGGAGGCGCTCGCCCACGAACTGCGGCGGCGACCCTGCCTGAACGGCCAGCATGCCCTCCATGACCAGGGTCATCCGCTCGACCTCCAACTCACCCAGCCGCTGGAGCCGGCCACCGATCGGGAGCCAGATGAAGTTCGCCGACAGCAGGCCCCACAGCGTCGCGACGAACGCGGCGGCGATCATGTGCCCCAGCTCGTCTGGCTTGTTGAGGTTCTCGAGCACGTGCGTCAGCGAGACGACGGTGCCGACGATGCCGACCGTCGGCGCGAATCCGCCGAGGGTCATGTAGAACTTGGATGCCGTGCGGTTGCGCGCCGCCGCAGAGGTGATCTCATCCTCCATCAGCGTGCGCAGGTCTTCGGCGTCCACACCGTCGGCGATGCTCTGCAGCGACTGGCGCAGGAACGGATCCTTCTCGTCGACCAGTGCCTGCTCGAGGGCGAGGAGGCCCTGGGAGCGTGCCGTGTCGGCGTAGCCGACGATCTGGTCGATCATGCTGGCAGCGGTTCGGCGATCACCGCGGAACGCGCGCGGCAGGGACTTGATCGCGTGCACGAAGTCGCGGATGGTTCCCGTCGCGATTCCCACGGCGATGGTTCCGCCGAAGACGAGGATCATGGGCGCCGGCAGCAGGAGAGCCGTGACAGAGGCGCCCTCGATGCCGATCATGGCCAGCAGTGCGCCGAAGGCGAGGACGAGCCCGATGATGAGTGACGGATCCATCAGAGCACCGCCTCCGTCTCGGGCGACGTCTCAGGTGGCGTCTCGGGGGAGGAAGGGGTGGGATAGATCCAGTTCGAGGCAGCGGCCAGCACGCTGGCGCGGTAATGGATGATCTTCTCGATCACTTCGTCCATCGTCTCGGTGACGACGAAGGTCGCGGCATCGACCATCATGATCGTGGTGTCGGGCGAGGCTTGGATCCGCTCGATCAGGTCAGGGTTCAGCGCGAACCGGGAACGGTTCAGGCGCGTGACGACGATCATGGGCTCCATCCTGGAAGTTCTGTCCTCACACCGAGGTGCGAGAACTCGACAGCCCGTCCTGGGCCGTCGTGGGTCACTGTCGGTCACCGGTCGCCGCGCGTTAGCTCGACGACCGGCGACACACGATCAGCGCTTCAGGTTCGTCAGCTCCTGAAGCACCTCGTCGCTCGTGGTGATGATGCGCGCATTCGCCTGGAATCCGCGCTGCGCCACGATGAGGTTGGTGAACTCCTGCGAGAGGTCGACGTTCGACATCTCGAGCGCGCCGCTGATGATGCCGCCCAATCCGTCGGAACCGGCGAAGCCGATCGTCGCCTGACCGGAGTTGCCGCTCGGCCGGAACTGCGACGAGCCGGCCTTCTCGAGGCCGCCGGGGTTCACGAAGCCGGCCAGCGCGAGGCGGGCGAGCACCTCGGTCTCGCCGTTGCTGAACGTGCCGACGAGGCTGCCGTCGTTCGTCAGCGCGTAGGAACTGAGCGTGCCGGCCGCCTTGCCGTTCTGCTCTGTGATCGCGATGTCGCTGACGTCGGCGAAGCCGGTGACCTTCGACAGGTCGACGGTGATGCCGCCGGACACCAGCGATCCGGCTCCGGTCTGCACGCCGTCGGCGAAGGCGAGCGACGTGTTCGCGCCGGCGCCGTCCGTGACGCCCCAGCCGGTGGCTGTGCGCGTGAACGTCAGTCGCAGCGAGCTCTCTGCGCCTGTGGCGTCATACACCTGCACGTCACGCACGAGCACGTCTCCGACGGCCGCCTCGGAGGGGAGGTTGCCGGTGACGGCCGCGCTCGTCGTCGCCGTGGCGGGGCTCAGGGCTCCGACCGGGAGGGTGATGCTGCCGACGCCCTGGCCGGGCACGATCGCGCCGTTCTGCGCCGTCCAGCCCTGCACCTGTGCGCCGTCTGCGGACACGAGCTTGCCGCTGGCGTCGAACGAGAAGCCGCCGTTGCGGGTGTACAGCGTCTCACCACCGGACTGCACGACGAAGAAGCCGTCTCCGACGATCATGAGGTCGGTGGGAACGCCGGTGGGCTGCGGAGCGCCGGCGGCGAAGTTGGTGCTGATGCCGGCGACCTGCACGCCGAGACCGACCTGGGCGGGGTTCTGACCGCCTGCGCCCTGCTGCGGCATCATCGAGTTCTGCAGCAGTTGCGAGAGGGAGTCCTGGAACTGCACGGCGGACGCCTTGAAGCCGGTGGTGTTGACGTTGGCGATGTTGTTGCCGGTGACGTCGAGCATGGTCTGGTGCGAGCGCAGACCCGAGATGCCGGCGAACAGGGAACGAAGCATGATGGTGCCTTTCTGAAGGGGTGGGTCTGAGGGTCAGGGGATGAGCTTGAGTCCGGAGACGGAGTCGAGCGGAACGGCGGTGTCGCCGATCGTGACGAGGGGAACGCCGCCGGCGAATGAGACGGCGGTGACGATGCCGGATTTCTCGACACCCTTGGCGTCTGTGTACTGCGCCTCCTGCCCGATGAGGGCGGCGGCGGTCTGTCGCATGCTGAGAGCGAAGTTCTCGGTCGTCGTCGTGGCGAGGGCCGTGAGCTGCTCCATCGACGCGAGCTCGGTGGTCTGCGAGATCATCTCGTTGGTGTTCATCGGCGAGCTCGGATCCTGGTTGGTGAGCTGCGTCACCAACAGCTTCAGGAAGACCTCGGAATCCAGCGTCTGCTTGCGCTCGGTCGCCGGTGTCGTCGTGCCGGTCTGCAGACCGCTCGTGGGGACGGTCGAGGCCGCGTTGATCGCGTCGACGGTGGTCATGGGGGTTCCTCTCGATCAGGCGTAGACGTCGATGCCGCCGTGCGGCGTCGTGAAGGTGATGGGGGCGGGGTCGGCCTGCGGCGTGGGCGCGGAGGCGGAGGGTGCGGTGCCGTCGCGTGTCTGCCCCTTGTCGGCCTGGGACGAACCGCCGTGGCCGGCCGAGGCGCCCTGAGCGCCCGTGCTCTGCTGGCCGCTGCCGTTCTGGCCCTGCTGCTGACCGGCGGAGGCACCATCATGCGTCGAGACGGCGAGCGTCGCGTGCGGCGCCGCGGCAGCGAGGTCGCGTCGAAGATCGACCAGGATCGCGCGCAGTACGTCTCGGCCGATGTCGTTCGGTGCCTGGAGTTCGATTCGGATGCTGCCTCCGGCGATATGCGCGCGGACGGTGACCGGCCCGAGATTCTCCGGCGACACGGTGAGAGTCATGTGGTGTTCGCCGTCGGCGGCCTGAGCCAGCGACATCACCGGTGCGGCGATCTGCGGCAGCAGCGGGGGACGAGCGGCGGCGACAGCGGCCGCTGGGGCGGCGGAAGAGGTCGATGCCGGTGCGAGTGGCGCCGGACCTGCGGGCGCCGGCGCGATCTCGGGCGACGTCGCCTGGTCTGCTTCCGCCGGCTGCGGGCTGACGGATGGCGGCGCGACGCTCGCGGCCGGGCCGGGAGCGTCGGGTGTCGCGGTGCTGGGGGTCGCGGTGGTGGGGGTTGCGGTGCCAGGCGTTGTGGAGGCGGGGGTTGCGGTGCTGGCGGTCAAGTTGTCGGCGGTGAGCGGAGAAGCGGATGCCGCTGGCGCGGTTCGTGCCGCGCCATCAGGCCGGAGAGTGGATGCTGGGGGAGACACTGGCGGAGTAGCGGTCGGCACGCCGGCAGGAAGCGCATCGGCACGCAGGGTGTCGGCAGGCAGGGTGTCGGGGGACGGATCGTCTGCAGACGGTGCATCCCCGGGAACAGCATCCGCAGGAAGTCCGCCCACTGGAAGCCCATCCACAGGAACGGCATCCGCAGGAAGCACGTCCCCGGTATGAGCATCCCCGGGCAGCGCGTCCCGCGGCAGAGTTCCGAGCGGCACAGTCCCGACCGGCAGACCCCCGACGGGCAGGGGCGTAACGGGCTGGTTCGTAACGGGCTGGTTCGCAACGGGCAGGGTCGCGACCGGTGCGCTGTCGACGAGAGGGTCGCCGACCGCGGGCATCGCGTCAGAGCCGGTCGTGCTCTCCTCCGCGGTCGGGATCGTGGCGACAGCATCCGCGAAGGCGATCGCACCAGCGCTGGAGGGCGAGCCCGCACTCGACGACAGTGCGCCGCGCGGTGCGTTCGCGATGAACCCGCCGGCCACACCCACCATGCTCACCTCTCGCCCTCCGCCCTTGCTCTGGATGCGATCTCGTCGAGTTCTGCCTGCTCTGAGCGCAGCTCTTCGGTGCGCTCGCGCACGGCGTGAGCGTCGGCGAGGCGATCGAGTCCGCGCATCGCGCAGCGTGCGTCTGCATGCTCCGAACGCGCCTGCGCGAGCTCTTCCTGCTGAATCGCGTCGAGTGAGGAGAGGTCCGCCAGCAGGCTTCGACCCGCTCCTCGCGCAGCAGCGAGCGCGGCGAGCGAGCGCACGTCGACAGCTTCCGTCCCCTCGCCGGCGAGTGCCGTGCGCAGGCGCCGGTCACGCGCTTCGGTGTGACGCGCATCGATCACCGCTCGTGACAGCCGCTGCGCGGCCGCACGTTCCTGAATCTCGCGCACGCGCAGCAGACCAGCGAGTGAGAAGTCCCGGGTCATGAGATACCTCCGAATGCCGAGACGAGTTCGTCGAGGCGACGCCAGGACTCCTCGATCGGACTCGTCTCGTCGAGCGACTGGGTGAGGAACGCGGAGATGGCCCGCTCGTTCGCGATGGCGGCGTCGATCTTCGCATCCGCACCGGACTGGTACGCGCCGATGTCGATCAGGTCGTTGGCGCGTCGTCGTGCGGCGAGCACGGCGCGCAGAGTCGTCGCGGTGGTGCGCTGCTGCGACGATGTGACCTTTCCGGCCACACGCGACACGGATGCGAGAACGTCGATCGCCGGATGATGGCCGGAGAGCGCGAGGGCGCGATCGAGCACGATGTGGCCGTCCAGGATCGAGCGCACCGCATCCGCGATCGGCTCATTGTGATCGTCACCGTCGACGAGCACCGTGTAGATACCCGTCACCGAGCCGCCACGGTCGGTGCCCGCGCGCTCCAGCAGCCCCGCGAGCATCGAGAACGTCGACGGCGGATAGCCGCGGGTCGCCGGCGGTTCGCCTGCAGAGAGCCCGATCTCGCGCTGCGCCATCGCCACCCGGGTCAGTGAATCCATCATGAGGATCGCGTGCGCGCCCTCGTCGCGGAACGCCTCGGCGATGCGGGTGGCGGTGAACGCGGCGCGGATGCGCGCCATCGCCGGCTGATCGGAGGTCGAAACGATCACCACCGAGCGGGCCAGGCCCTCTTCTCCGAGGTCGTCCTCGATGAACTCGCGCACCTCGCGCCCGCGCTCGCCGACGAGGGCGATCACCGTGACCTCCGCCTCGGTGCCGCGAGCGACCATCGACAGCAGTGATGACTTGCCGACGCCGGATCCTGCGAACAGCCCGACGCGCTGGCCGCGTCCGACGCTGGCGAGCGTGTCGAGCGCACGCACGCCGAGCGGAAGCGGGGCATCGATGCGGTCGCGTCCCATGATGGACGGCGGATCGTGAGCGAGGCCCACCTGCGGGCCGATGACCGGGCCCTTGCCGTCGATCGGGCGGCCGAGACCGTCGAGCACGCGGCCGAGCAGCCCTCGGCCGGTCGGCACCCGCAGCGCGCCTCCTCTGGCCCGAACCGCCGCACCCACCGTGAGGCCGGATATCGAAGCCAGCGGCATGCACCGCAGGCCATCGTCGCCGCTGGCGACGACCTCGGCATCCACACCGGCGCCGAGCGTGAGCATATCTCCGATCGCGCCGTCGAGCCCCCGCACGTGCACGCTGAGTCCGCGCAGCTGGGAGACCTCGCCGACCCGCTCCGGCAGTACGGCGGTGCGCACCGCGTCCCAGGTGCTCATACCGGGTGCTCCGTCACGGCACGGCGGGCGCGCTCGAGCGCGGCCCCGACGCGGGCATCGATGTGCCCGCTCTCGAGCATGGCGACGGCGTCGCCTCTGGAGAGCGTCTCGTCACCGGTGAGGACGAATCCTGTTGGCAGGGCGCCCAGGCGCTCCAGCGTGCGCAGATCGTCGGGATTCAGGCGCAGTTCGCGCACCTGCTCGGACTCGACCGCCGAGACGGCACGGCGGATGGATGCAGAGGCAGAGGCTTCAGCATCCGCCAGCTCGCCCGCGAGGATGATCTCGGCGAGCTCGACGGCGCGTTCGAGGACCTGCGTCCGCGTCGGCGCCGTCAGCGAGCGCTCCCGGTCGCTCAATGAGCGGGCGGCGGCGTGCAGCACGGCGACCGCGCGCTCCAGGGTGCGGGCGTCCTCGGCGTCGCGGGCGACGCGCTCCGCCAGGGCCTGCTCGTGAGCGAGGGCCGCTACGGCGGATCCTGCCCTGAATCCCTCGGCGTGCCCATCGGCGTAGCCGCGTAAGCGCGCACGCTCCCGCTCGGCGTTCATGCCCGAACCGTGCAGGCGCGGGAACACCGCCGGCGAGAACGCGTCAATAGACATACTCGTCCTCGTCGGCGCGCTGCACCGTGATGTCGCCGGCGGCCTCGAGGGCGCGGATCGTGCGCACGATCTCTGCACGCGCCTCTTCGACCTGCGACATGCGCACCGGTCCGATGGCGCGAGCCTCCTCCTCGAGGTTCTCGCGATTGCGTTCGGAGACATTGCGACGGATGACGTCGGCGATCGCCTGATTCGCTCCCTTGAGGGCGAGCGCGAGCGAACGCAGACCGATTCCGCGCAGCACGCTCTGCGCATCACGGTCTTCGAGCTTGACGATGTCGGCGAACGTGAACATCCGCGAGCGGATGTCTTCGGCGAGAGCGCTGTCTCGGTCTTCGATGCTCGCCAGCAGTGCCTTCTCGATGGTCGCGTCGGAGCGGTTGATGATCTCCACGAGCGGCTCGACACCGCCCAGCGTCTCAGGCGCCTCGCGGGTCGCGAGCATTCCGGTGCGGGTCTTCAGCGTGTCGGCGACGATCGAGATCGCCTCCTGCGTCGCGGTGCCCATCGTCGCGATCGCATGCGCCACATCGGTGCGTGCGGGGTCGGGCAGCACGGCGAGCACGGCCGCAGCCTGGTCGGTGGGCAGATGCGCGAGCACCAGCGCGACCGTCTGCGGCAGCTCGCCGTCCAGAAGGGTCGCGAGCTGCGACGGATCGGCCGCGAGGAGGAAGTCGAACGATGAGTTCGCCATCGTCGAGGTCACACGACCGAGGACCGCGGCCGCGCGCTCGGCGCCGAACGACGCCTCCAGCAGGCCGGCGGCGATGTCGCGACCGCCGCGAGCGGGCGGCAGGTGGCCGGTCGCGATCCGATGGAACTGTCCGAGCGCCTTCGCGGTCGTCTCGGCATCGAGGTTATGCAGGCCGATGATCTCGGATGCCACGGCCTCCGCCTCGGATTCCGTGAGGTGCTTCATCACCTCGATCGCGTGCGTGCGGTCGAGGTTCATCAGTACCACTGCCGCCGTCTGGCGGTCGTTCAGGGCATTCACACCGGTTGCCTGTCGTCGATCAGGGTGCGCAGCAGCTCAGCTGTGCGCTTGGGGTCCTGACGGGTGAGCGCATCGAGCTCCGACCTGCGCCGCTCCAGGCTCACCTGCGCGGGTTCGGACTCGATCTCGAGTTCAGCAGGCGGCAGCTGCGGCTCGGGCTCCGCGATGGACAGGGGCACAGTCGGAGATTCGAGCAAGGCGGTCGGCGCGGTGGTCGAGAGCGACGGCAGAGCGGGAGGGCGCTCCCCGAACAGCTGATCGAACTCGGCGGCGGCACTGGAGCGACGCCGCGCGCGGATGATCAGCGCGAGCACGAGCGCGAGCAGGGGCAGCCCGATCGCTGCGGCGATGACGATCGTGTTGAGCAGCGCGGCCTGCTGCGCGGTGCTCTCGGCATCCTTGGCCGCCTGCAGAGCCGCCTGGGCGGCCTCTGCGGAAGTCTCGCTGAAGACCACCATCTCGACGCTGAGCGTGTCGCCGCGCTCCGGGTCGATGCCGGCGGCGGCCGAGACGAGATCGTTCAGCTTCTCCGCGCTCATGTCGGCAGCGGCGCCGAGATCCACGGCGACCGACACCGACTGGCGCCGGAGCGTCCCGGCCGGGGTGCTCGTGGTCTGGGTCGCCTTGTTGACCGCGTTGGTGCGGGTCTCATCGGTCGACTCCGAGGTGCCGTCCGCGGCCTCGCTCGGCACGGCGATGTTGTCTGGGCCGAGAACGCCGGCCTCACTCGACGTGCCGTTCTGAGTCTCGCTGCGAATCTGCTCGGTCAGCGGCGGGGTGCCCTCGGCGGGGGTGTAGGTCTCCTCGAGACGCTCGTTCGCGGATCGGTCGATGTCGGCGACGACCGTGACGGTCGCGTTGCCGACTCCGAGCACGGTGTCGAGCATCTGCTGGACGCTTTGCGTCACCCGCGCCTCGTAGTCGCCTGCCTGCTGGTCGACGCCGCCGGTCGACCCGATGCCGACGGCCGACAGCGTCTGCCCGGTCTGATCGACCACTGCGACGTTCTCGGGTTTCATGCCGCTGACGGCGGCCGAGGTCAGATGCACGATCGCCTCGACCTGCTTGGTCGAGAGCGTGGTGCTGTCGCCGGTCTCGATGAACACGGACGCGGTCGGATCGATCGTCTCCGAGACGAACACGCTCTCCTCGGGGATGGCGAGCTGAACGGATGCCGCGCTCACGCCGTCGAGCGCCGAGATCGTCGCCGCCAGTTCGCCCTCGATCGCGCGCTTGTAGGTGACGGACTGCTGGAACTCCGAGGTGGTGACGCCCATGTCGTCCAGCAGCGAGTAGCCGCCAGAGCTCGAGGTGGGCAGTCCGGCTGCCGCTGCTGCGAGCCGCTGATCGTAGACGTCTTCTTCCGGAACGAGCACGGTCGAGCCGCCGCCGCCGAGCTCGTACGGCACCGAGGCCGAACGCAGCTGCTCGACGACCGCGTTCGCGTCGGAGGCGCTCAGGCCCGAGAACAGCGGAGTGAGAGTCGGGCGGGCGAGCCAGCTGGACAGCGCGAAGATACCCAGCGCCAGCACGGCGACGCCGATGATCGCGATCGTGCGCTGCGCGAGCGAGAAGCCCGCGATCGCGCGCCCGATCCGCTGAAACACGTTCGTGACGGCTTGGGGCATCAGGCTTGCATCCTCATGATCTCGTTGAATGCATCGACGCCCTTGTTGCGCACCGCGGCGACGAGTTCAAGCGTGACGGCGGCGCGCGATGACGCGATCATGGCCGAGTGGATGTCGTCGAGGTCGCCTGTGACGGCCGCGACTTTGAGCGTGTCGGATTCGGACTGCAGGGCACGCAGTTCGTCGATCGCGCCCGTGACGCTCGTCGCGAAGGCCGAATCGTCGCCGGCGGCCGGCTGCGCCACCGAGGTGGAGGGGAGCGAGAGGGCCGAGGAGATGCCCTCGATGCCGGGGATGGATGCCATCAGTTGCGTCCGATCTGCAGGGCGGATTCGTATGCGTTGCGCGCCCGATCGACGATCGCAGCGCTGGCCTGGTACCCGCGCTGGGCGAGGATGAGCTGGCTCATCTGGTCACCGAGGTCGACGTCGGGGTAGCGCACGTAGCCGTCCGCGTCGGCGAGCGGATGATCCGGCTGGTGCACGAGGCGGCCTTCGGCGCTGCCGAGCGCAGTACCCGCGACGTAGACGCCGGGGGAGTCCGCACTGGTCTGGGCCAGCACGTATCGCTGTCGGAACGCCTCGCCGTTCGTCGACGAGACGGTGTTGATGTTGGAGATGTTGTCGCTGATGGCATCGAGCCATTTGCGATGCACGGTGAGCCCGGTGCCGGCGATCCCTATGGCGTCGAAGGTCATGACGTCCTCATCGCGGTGCGCATCGAGGAGAACGACCCGTTCACTGCCTGCGTGGCGAACTGGTAGCGCAGCATGGTGTCGATGCTGGAGAGCGTCTCGGTGTCGAGGTTGACGTTGTTGCCGTCCAGGCGCGTCGGCTCCAGCGATTCGCCGATCGTGGCCGAGACGCGGCCGTCGCCGGATGCCACGGCATCGGCGAGCGCCTCCTCGAACTGCACGCGCTTGGCGTGATAGTTCGGGGTGTTGATGTTGGCGATGTTGTCGGCGATGGCACGCTGGCGCAAAGCGAGACCGTCCAACGCGCTCGTGAGAGCGGAAATGGTCACTGAATCAGACACGAACCCGTTTCCCGTCGGTGGGTGGTGCGGCCGATCCATGGCCGAGTCAGTCGAGCGCTCCCTGCTCTGAGTGCTCTATCGGCCGGTCGGCAGGGTTCGTTAGGAGCGCTCTCAGGATGCTGGGAATCGCGTCAGCGGGACCGTCGACGTCTCAGCCGTCGACGTCGAGGTACGCCGGGACGTCGGGCCGTGCGGCGGGAACGCGGCGCAGCGCGTCGAGCTGGCCTCGCACGTCGTCGAGCTCTGCACGCGTGCGCGCGATCCGCTCCTGCTGGAGCCGCAGCAGGCGGCGGGCGCGCTCTGCGAGCTCAGCGGGGAGCGGAGCCGCCGGCGCCGTCCACGGCTCGAGGATCCCGGATGCGCCGTCGAGATCACGCTCGAACCGGTCGAGCAGCGCGGTCCAGGCCTCGTCGGTCATGCCGTGACCTGCGCGACCGCCGCGGCGGCGTCGTGCCACGCGTCACGCAGCGGGGCGACGAGTTCGTGGCACGAGTGCGTCCGCTCGGGGTCGCGTCCGATGTTCGCGCCGATGAGGGTCTGCGTGAGGAAGGCGTACAGCGCGCGGAGTCCGGTACTGCCGGCCCAGTCGTTCGACAGCGATGAGGTCAGCTCTGCGACGATGTCCTGCGCGTGCTGCAGCTGCGCATTGGCCTCGGACCAGTCTCCGGAGCGCTGGGCGGCCTCGCCGCGCTGGATGTCGAGCAGCAGCCGGTCGTAGAGCATCGTCAGAAGCCGCTCGGGGGTCGCCGAGAGCACGGCGTCGTCACGGTAGCGCTGTTGCGCGCGGAGCGCGGCGTTCGCGTTCATGTCAGTTCGATCCGGTGTCGAAGCTCGGCAGATTCGCCAGCTGCGAAGTGAGGTACGACGACTGCGACTGCATCTGCGAGAGCATCGTCTCCAGCCGCGCGTAGGTGCGCTCGAGCGTCGCCTGGCGCTGCTCGAGACGGATGTCCCAGCGTTCGAGCTGATCGCCGAGGGAATCGACCTCGCTCTGCTGCCCGGTGATGCGCGAGGTGAGCAGACCGTCGTACTTGTCCGAGTACGTCTCGGTCGTCTGCTGCACGCGCTCGGCGATGCCGGTGAACATCGTGGTGACGGCATCCGGATCATCTGCGAGCGCGGCGGCGAACTTCGTCTCGTCGATCGTGAGTACGCCGTAGCGGTCGATCGAGATGCCGATCGATGACGGCGAGACGCCGTCGATGGGATGCTGAATCGCATCTGCCAGCGACTGACGGAGCGCGCGGATCGTGCTGTCGCCGGTGAAGACGCCCAGCGTGGTCGCGTCTCCGGAAGCCGAGCCGACCGTGGCCTTGGAGCCGTTGTCGATGCGCGTCATGAGCGACGCGACCTGCTTGATGAAGTCGGCGGCGGCCGTTGTGCGGGCCTTGTCGTCGACGGCGACACCGACGGTGACCGGCTCGGTGGATACTGCGCTGACGGTGACGTCGACTCCTGCGAACAGCTCGGTGAACGTGTTCGATGACGAGGTGATGGTCTGCTCGGCGGCCGTCCCTGCCCACAGGCGAACTTGGGCGTCGGCGCCCGTCGCGACGATCGCCGCGCCGGGCGCGGCGGCGACGTCTGTGCCCGCGCCGACGGCGGCCATGTCACCGCGGAACACGCTGAACGAACCCTGCTCGCCGGATTCGGCGGCGACGAGCTGGAGGCGCTGCAGCGGGTTGCCGTCGGCATCCTTGCCCGCGGCGACGACGTTCGCGGTGATGCCGAAGCCGGCGGTGTTGATCGCGCGGGCGACGTCGGTCATCGACGTGGAGTCTGCGGTGATCTCGAGGAGCTCGCCAGCGGCATTCTTGAGGGTGAGAGTCGGGGAAGCGTCCGGCCAGGCGATGGATGCCGCGGTGACGACGGTGTGCTTCTGCGCGAGGCGGTCGACGACGATGTCGGCCGTGAGGGCAGCGGCTCCGGGACGAAGGGAGACGGTGACGTCCTTCGAGGACGAGGTCGCGGAGAACGCCGAGAGAGTTTCGCCCTTTGCGGCCGTCTTCGCCTTGGCTGCGAGATCCTGCAGCGAGGTGTTCAGGGTCTGGAGCTGCGAGATGATGACGTTCTTGTCATCGGCCTTCGCCTTCATCAGATTGCGGGGAATGGCCTGCACGTCCATGAGCGCTTTGATGAGCTCGGTGGTGTTGAGGCCCGAGACGAGGCCGTCTAGCGCGATACCCATGGGTGCCTTTCCGGATCAGGAACGGGTGCGGGTTCCGGGTGGACGACGGGCTGCCGCCCACCCGGAACCTACGGACGAATCAACGCAGCAGCTGAAGAACGCCCTGGGTCGACTGGTTCGCCTGAGCGAGCATCGCCGTTCCGGCCTGCGACAGGATGTTCGCAGCGGTGTACTTGACCATCTCGGCAGCCATGTCGGTGTCGCGGATGCGGCTCTCGGCAGCTCCCAGGTTCTCTGCCGACACGTTGAGCGAGTTGATCGTCGACTCGAAGCGGTTCTGGTTTGCACCGAGCTCTGAACGGCCCTTCGACACAGCCACGATGGCCTTGTCGATGTTCTCGATCGTGGTCTGCGCGGTCGTGGCGTCGGTCACAGTGAACCCAGCGGCGGCCGCCACCACGGTGCCGCCGGTGAGCGTCACAACGTCGGCGAGAGCTGTACCGAGGTTGACGGTTCCCACTGCGATCTGTGACGCTGCGTTGCCCTCAGATCCAACCTGGAAGGTCAGTGTTGCGGGGCCCGCGGTCGTGCCGGCCTGGAACAGGTTGATGCCGTTGAAGTTGGTGGACTCCGAGATGCGGGAGAGCTCTGCACCCAGCTGGTCTGCCTCGTTCTTGATCGCGTCGCGCGACTCGGTGTTGTTCGAGTCGCTACCGCCCTGCACCGCGAGGTCGCGCATGCGCTGCAGGATGGAGTGGACCTCGGTCAGGGCGCCTTCAGCGGTCTGGATGACCGAGATGCCGTCCTGAGCGTTGCGGGCCGCGACGTTCAGACCGTTGACCTGCGAGCGCAGGCCCTCGGAGATCGCCAGACCGGCTGCGTCGTCCGCCGCGCGGTTGATGCGAAGACCACTGGACAGCTTCTCCAGCGACTTCGACAGGTCGTTCTGCGTGTTGGACAGGTTGCGGTAGGCGTTGAGCGCCGACACGTTGGTGTTGATCTGCATACCCATTGTGTGTTCCTCCGTGAGTGGGTGTGAACGAAGCCCGTCCGTGGGCTTCGTTCAGACCTATCGGCGGAGTGCGCGCGCTCGTAAGTCGTGACGACCCGAGTGCTCAGGCCAGTGCAGAGGCTGCAGGCGATCCGCGGAAGACGTTCGCCAGTCGACTGCTGCCCGTTTCGGCGATGCGCGCGAAGAACGCGTCGCGCACCGCCATCGACACGCGGGCGACGGTCGCCGGTTCCTCGCCATCGGCGAAGTACTTCTCCAGGGCGTCGCGCAGCAGGCGCATCGCCTCAGAACGATGCTGCGACACGGCGGAGTGGGAGACTCCGAGTTCCTCGGCGATCTCCTTGACCGGACGCTCGTCGAAGTACACCGCCTGCACGATGAAGCGCATGCGCTCCGGCAGCGCCGCGACGGCATGTGCGAGAACCTCCCGGCGTTCGCTCACCATGGCGGTCTCCTCCGGAAGCGGGATGACCGAGGCCAGATCCTGCGCGGACGGGTCCTCGATCGTCACGACCGTGCGTGCGCCATCGGTCAGTGCCTCGGCGACCACGTCTTTGGGCACGGCCATCGCCGTGGCGATCTCGGCCACGGTCGCGGTGCGCCCGAGCCCGGCTGTCAGAGTGTCGCGGACGGCGGTGGTCTCCTTGATGCGCTTGCGGATGCCGCGCGAGGCCCAGTCCATCGCACGCATCTCGTCGGCGAAGGCGCCGAGGATGCGTCGGCGCGCATAGGCGCCGAAGGGAACGCCGAGCGTCGGGTCGAATGCATCGGCTGCCGTGACCAGGGCGAGGGCACCGACCGCCGCGAGTTCTTCGCGAGGGATGTGCGTTGCCCGAGCATGGGTCTCGGAGGCGAGGTATCCGACAAGGGGGAGATTGTCTTCAACGAGGCGATTGCGCTCGGCGCGCGACGACATGGGGCCTTGTCCACCTCTCTGGAGAACGCCGAGACGTTCGGGTACGAATGAACAGAAAGTCCATATCACACGGTTTGCGATATGTCCATGGGGAGAACTGTCCATCCTCAATGCACATAGTAACCTTAGGCGAAGGGCTGCCGATAGAGATTCATGAAGCGTTTATTTCTGACGGCGCACCGGCTGGGGAAAAGAGCTGGGGAAGAGGAACCATGGGAGCCAACGAACTGTCGATGCAGTTGTGGCGTGAGCGCGAGCTGCTGGAGATGCTGCTGTTCAAGCTCGACGAGCAGCAGCTGCTGCTCGCCGCAGGAAGATCACAATGGATCAATTATGCGTCGCGCGAGATCGAACAGGTGCTCGATCGACTGCGCAGCACCACGCTCGCGCGTGCGGTCGCGGTCACGGACGTCGCCGAGGAATGGGGAGCGCTCGACAGCGCGACACTGACCGAGCTGGTCGAGCGGGCTCCGGAAGGTGCATGGCGAGACGTCTTCACCGACCACCTGCACGCACTCACACAGCTGACAGCCGAGATCGCGCAGCTGCGCGACATGAACGCCGAGCAGCTGGGAAGTGTGATGCGAGCCACGCAGGAGACGATCGCCGCGCTCGGGCTCAGCACGGGCGAATACACCACCAACGGCGACCGCGCGCGGGACGATTCAGCGCGCATCGTCGACACCGAGATGTAGCGGGAAAGAGACGATGTCTACTTTCAGTGGATTGAATACGGCTGCCAGCGGACTGGCTGCGGCGCGTCGCGGCATGGATGTCGTCGGACAGAACATCGCCAACCAGACGACCGAGGGCTACACGCGGCAGCGCGTGGTCACCTCGTCCGTCGCCGCGGTGGCGCAGATCGGTCTCTTCAGCACCGGAGCCGTGCCAGGACACGGTGTCTCGATCGATGGCGTCGCCCGCCTCGGCGACGCCCTCCTCGACGCTCGCGTACGCGACACACTCGCCGCATCCGGCTTCTGGTCGACACGTGCGGTCTCGGCGACGACGCTGGAGGCATCGCTCGCCGAGCCGACCTCCGACGGTCTGTCCGCACGACTGTCGCAGTTCTGGTCCGGCTGGCAGGACCTTGCGAACACCCCGGATTCCGGTGCGGCCGCATCGGTCGTGCTCGAATCGGCCGCCGAGCTCGCCGCGCACATCTCGGGTGGCTACCGCGCGGTCTCGACGCAGTGGTCAGAGGCGCGCGCGGCCGCTGACCGCACCGTCTCGCAGGTCAACGCCGCCGCCGACCAGATCGCCGTTCTCAATCGCGAGATCCGTGACGCACTCGCATCCGGCCGCTCCGCCAACGAGCTCATCGATCAGCGCAGCGTGCTCGCGCAGAACGTCGCGCGACTGGCCGGGGCCCGCGCGAACATCGAACAGGACGGCACACTCACGGTGCGCCTCGACGGCAACGCCCTCGTGTCCGGCACTGACGCGCGCCACCTGGCACTCAGCGGACCGACCTCGATCGATGCCGGCCAGCGAGTCGCCGTCACATGGGCCACGGCATCCGACATCCCCGTCTCCGTACTCGGCGGCGAGCTCGGCGGAACCCTCTCGGTGCTGGCACCCGCGGAAGAAGGCGGCATGCTCGCGCAGCTCGCGTCGACCTACAACGCGGTCGCGACAAGCCTCGCCGATGCGGTGAACGCCCAGCATCGTGTGGGTGTGACGTCTTCCGGCCAGCCGGGCGGCGACTTCTTCGCATCGTCCGCCACAGGACCGGCCGCTCTCGGACTGCGCGTCGCCGTGACCTCTGCCTCGGACCTCGCGCTGGCCGCACCCGGCGGCGGGGCATGGGATGCCGGCAACGCCGACGCCATCTCGCAGATCGGACGAGGAGACACCTCGCCGGACGCGATCTGGTCGGCACAGGTGTCGAGCCTCGGCGTCAACACCGCAGCCGACATCCAGCGCTCCCGCGTCTCCGAGACCAGCGCGGTCACAGCCGCGTCAGCACAGCAGTCGGTCGCCGCCGTCGACGGCGACGAGGAGACCATCAGCCTGCTCACCTACCAGACCGCCTACCAGGCCGCAGCCCGCGTGATGACGGCCGTCGATGAAGCCCTCGACGTGCTGATCAACCGCATGGGCCTCGTCGGACGCTGATCGAAGGACGATGATGATCTCTCGTGTGACCGCACCCGCCATGACGCAGACGGCGATGCGCCATCTGCAGGCGAATCTCTCCGAGCTCGCCCGACTGCAGCAGCAGGCGACTTCCCAGCGGGCCTTCAGCGCCCCATCGGAAGACCCCGCCGCGGCCGCTGCCGCGTTGAACCTGCACGCCGAACAACGACGCAACGAACAGTACGCACGCAACGTCGACGACGGGCTGGCGTGGGTGACCACCGCCGACAACGCCATCGCGGCCAGTACCGCACTTCTCGGTCGGGCACGCGATCTCACCGTGCAGGGCGCCAACGACGGTGCGATGGATGCGACGGCGAAAGAGGCGATCGCCGTGGAGCTGGAGGGCATCCGAGAGGAGCTCCTCGCCAAGGCGAACACGCGCCTGCTCGGTCGTTCGGTGTTCGCCGGCACCTCGAACAGTGCGGCGTTCGCCACGGACTACAGCTTCAGTGGAGCGCCGGGTGCAGAGGTCACGCGCCGGATCTCGGACAATGCCTCCGTTCGAGTCGACACCGACGGCGCGGCGGTCTTCGGCACCGGATCAGGCTCGGTCTTCGCACTGATCGACACGATCATCGGCGATCTGCGCTCCGGGACGAACGTGGGGCCGCGACTCAACGAGATCGACGACCGCCTGACCGCTATGCTCAGTGCCCAAGGGGCGGTCGGCACCCGCCAATCACAGATCGAACGCGCCAAGGAGGCGGCCGTGCAGAATTCGGTTTCGCTCGAAGCCCGCCGAGCCGCCGTGGAAGACGTCGACTCGGTCGAGGTGCTCGTCCGGCTGCAGGCTCAGGAGCTCGTGTACCGCTCAGCGCTCGCGGTCAACGCGCGGGTTCTCCAGCCCTCGCTCATGGACTTCCTCCAGTGAGCGCAGCTCTGAGCTTCGTCGCGCCACCGCCTGGGCTCGCGCCGCACGTCGAATTCGAGTTGGCTCCGGTCGCCGGCTCGGACGGGCTGTTCACCCTGCGCGCTGTAGAGGACGCCGAACTGCGTCTGTACCTCGTCGATCCCCGGACGGTGCTGGATGAGTACGCACCGACGCTCACCGACGACCAGACCGCCGAACTCGCGCTGAACTCGCCCGATGATGCGCTGCTGCTCGTGGTCGCCCATCCCGCGGCCGACGGCGTGAGCGTCAACCTCCTCGCCCCAGTGGTGATCAACCAGGGCACCGGAGCAGCGGCTCAGGTGATCCTGGAGGGCCAGGACTACCCGGTGCGCGCACCGCTGGGCTGACAGCACCTCACGAGTCTGCGGCCGACTACCCTGGAGACGTGATTCTCGCTGTCGACACCTCCCTGGGCACGGCCGTCGCGATCGTCGACGCCGATGGTGCTCGCCGCGCCGACGCATCCAGTCCCGACCCCCTCGGACACGCCGAGGTCATCGGCACTCTGCTGCAGCGTGCTCTCGCCGAGGCGGGCGACGAGATCACCCACGTCGTCGCGGGCATGGGCCCCGGCCCCTTCACCGGCCTGAGGATCGGCATCGCCACCGCACGCACGTTCGCGCTCGGCCGCGGCATCCCGGTGATCGCTGTGCCCAGCCACTTCGCCGCGGCCCTCAGCATCCTCGAGCAGGACCCCGAGGCCGGCACGTTCGCGATCGTCACGGATGCTCGCCGGCGTGAAGTCGCGATCAGCGTGTTCCGAGGGCTCGATGCCGACGGCATCCCGCACCTGAAATCCGAGACGGTGCTCGTGCCGCGCACCGGCGCCGAGGCGTATCTCGACGGCCTCGACGCACGTGAAGTCACCACGGTCGACGCCGCAGCGCTCGCCAGAGTCGGCATCCGCGCCGCGAACGCCGGTCGAGAACTCGCCGGCGCCGAGCCCCTCTACCTCCGCCAGCCCGACGTCACGATGCCCGGCGCGCCGAAGCGGGTAGGGCTGTGACCATCCGCATCGCCACTCCGGCCGACCTCGACGCGATCATGGCCATCGAGAACTCCTCGTTTCCGACCGACGCGTGGAGCGCCGAGTCGATGGCCGCAGAGCTTGTGACGGCATACAGCCACTACCTCGTCGACGAAGATGCGGGCGAGATCATCGGATACGCCGGACTCCGCGCGATCCGTGGGAACGCGGATGCCGACATCCAGACGATCGCGCTGATCGAAGCCCGCCGTGGCGAGGGGCGAGGACGCGCGATGCTGCGGACTCTGCTCGCCGAAGCATCCGCCCGCGGAGCCCGAGAGGTCTTCCTCGAGGTGCGCGCCGACAATCCAGGCGCCGAGGGGCTCTACGCCTCCGAGGGGTTCGAGGAACTCGCCCGACGCCAGCACTATTACCAGCCCGACAACGTCGACGCGATCGTGATGAAGCTCGACCTGCGTCGGTGGGCGGCTGCCGCCCCGAAGGAAGCCACAGCATGAGTGAACCCCTGGTCCTCGGCATCGAGACGAGCTGCGACGAGACGGGCATCGGCATCGTCCGCGGCCGCACGCTGCTGTCGAACACGATCGCCTCCAGCATGGACGAGCACGCTCGCTACGGCGGCGTCATCCCCGAAGTCGCCGCCCGCGCGCACCTCGAAGCGCTGCAGCCGTCGA
The DNA here is from genome assembly GCF_014635185.1 of Microbacterium murale. Classification (GTDB taxonomy): domain Bacteria; phylum Actinomycetota; class Actinomycetes; order Actinomycetales; family Microbacteriaceae; genus Microbacterium; species Microbacterium murale. Next base: position 503,078 of record NZ_BMCM01000002.1, on the reverse strand, counting down.
TCGAGGCCGCGCTCGCCGAGGCGCAGGTCTCGCTGTCAGATCTCGATGCGATCGCCGTCACCAGCGGCCCGGGCCTCGCCGGTGCGCTGATGGTCGGTGTCGGAGCGGCCAAGGGCCTCGCAGTCTCGCTCGGAAAGCCGTTGTACGCCGTGAACCACCTCGTCGGTCACATCGCCGCCGACATCGTGACGCCGGATTCCGACCCGCTCGAGTATCCGACGATCGCGCTGCTCGTGTCGGGGGGCCACACCTCGCTGCTGCACGTGCGCGACCTCACCACCGATGTCGAACTGCTCGGTGAGACCATGGACGATGCGGCAGGAGAGGCCTTCGACAAGGTCGCCCGGCTGCTCTCGCTGCCGTATCCCGGCGGCCCCGAGATCGACCGTGCGGCGGCCGACGGCGACCCCAAGGCGATCCGCTTCCCGCGCGGGCTGTCGAAGGCGCCGGACCTGGTGAAGCACCGCTACGACTTCTCGTTCTCCGGTCTCAAGACCGCCGTCGCCCGCTGGGTCGAGCGCTGCGAGGCGTCGGGCGAAGAGGTGCCGGTGGCGGATGTCGCCGCGAGCTTCCGCGAAGCCGTCGTCGACGTGCTCGTCACCAAGGCGCTCGCCGCCTGCGCCGACCTCGGCGTGCCGCGGCTGCTGCTCGGCGGCGGCGTGATCGCCAACAAGCGGCTGCGCGACGTCGCGATCGAGCGTGCTGCAGTCGCCGGGGTGACCGTTCGCATCCCGCCGCTGTCGCTCTGCACCGACAACGGGGCGATGATCGCCGCGCTCGCCGCGGACCTGATCAGCTCGGGACGCCGCCCGTCCACACTCGCGTTCGGCGCCGATTCCACGTTGCCCGTCACCGAGATCCAAGTGGCCGAGTCTCAGGCGGAGGATGCCGCATGAGTGACCAGCGCGGTACGAGCGGCTCGGGCGAGCAGCCGAAGGTGGAGCGCCCCTCCGCCGAAGTCGAGCGCCCGGCTGGCGCCACCCGGATGCCCGGTGCGCCCCGCGACAGCTACACGAAGTTGCCCACCGGCCCGGTCGGGGTCGAGCCGGTCGTCGCCAGCGGACCAGCGGACACGGCGGGGATGCCTGCTGTGCAATGGGCGCCGGATGACGGTCCCGGCGCTGAGGACAACACCCGTCTCGCCCCATGGGCGCTGCTCGCCGCGATCGTCGCGCTGTGTGCGTCGTGGTTCGTCGGCTGGGGGATCCCGCTCGCGATCGTCGCCGTCGTCGCGGCGATCATGTCGCTGCGACGCCCGGTCGAGAGCCGTGCGATCGCGCTCTGGGCATTGATACTCGGCCTCACCGCGACGATCTACAGCCTGGGCTGGCTCATCTGGGCCGGCATGCAGTTCGAGAGACTGGGATAGGGATGGTGTCCGCTGAGGAGTCCGCAGAGCTGCGGATGCTGCAGGCCAAGGCGTACGGGCCCGACGGCGGTCTTTCTGTTGAGGAGCTCGAGCGCCTCCAGGAGCTGGAATCGAGCGGGGGAAGGCTTCGACTCGCTGCGCTCGCTCAACCCGTTTCGTCACTTCGACTCGCTGCGCTCGCTCAGCACACCGCTCCGGTCGGTCCGCGCCCGTCGCTCAACGACCCGCAAGAGGTCGTCGCCCCGCAGGAAGCCGCCTCCCCGCAGGGTGCTGACCGCTCGCAGGAACCGGGGCGGGTCGTTGAGCGAGCCGAAGGCGAGACGAAACGCGCTGAGCGAGCGTCAGCGAGTCGAAGCGGTTCATCCGCAGAACCGCATGCTCCACTGCGGCCGTGGCGCCGGCATCCGATCGGCTTTGCACTGGGCGCTGTCGCGGCCGCACTCGTCCTCGGCCTCGGCATCGGGTGGGCCGTCTGGGGCTGGGATGCCGACGCCTATGCGCTCGCTTCGGCCCACGCTGAGCAGCGCGCGGAGATCGAAGCGACTGACGACTTCGACCCGGGAACGGTCGCACCGGTGGCAGAGCAGTACGGCGTCGTCGTCTGGCAGGCGGAGCGTTCGGACGGCGACGAAGTGTGCGTGATCGTCACTGGACCTGACGAGATGATCCAGAACGGCTGCATACCGTCTGAGCAGCTGAAGGACTCGGTCTGGCCCAACGCGACCGCGACGGTGCCGGAGGGGGAGGAGAAAGCCGGACAGCAGCTCGTCGCCGGACTCATCCCGACGATGACAGGCGAGCTGGTGCCGTTCATCCAGGTGTGGGACCAGGACGCGTCCGGCTGGGAGTCGCAGTACAGCGATGCCGAACTCGCTCAGCTGCACGAACTCGAAGCCTCAGGCTATGAGGGCAGCACGCTCGGAATCCTCGGATACGACGGCGACACCGTGGTGTGGAGCAACTGGGTGAACGGGGGATTCTGCGTCATCGCCGCAGTCGACGGCGGACCCATCGAAGCATGTGCCGAAGATGCCGAGTCCGACATCACGCTCATGGTGATCGTGGACGGTGTGCCGACGGAGTACCTGGTGCAGCAGTCCGAGATGCGCGGCCCTGTGCTCACGATCATCCGCCACTCGGAGGCCGCGATCGGCGAGCTCGATCCCGAGACGGGCGACCCGATTGAGTTCACGTTCGACGATCCGATGTTCGACGACCTCGTGAGCGACGGCGAGACCGGCGAGACCGGCGGCTGAATCACACCCGATCGGCGAGGATCGCCATCCGCCGGTCTCCGACCCGCGTGAGGACCAGCGTCGCGGTCTGCGAGCCCTTCAGGTTCAACTTCTTCCGGAATGCGGCGGGATCGATGTCCATGCCGCGCTTCTTGATCTCGACCGTGCCGATGTCGTTGGCCCTGAGAACCGCGTTGATCGCCTTGGGGTTCGCGGCCATCACCTCGCGCACCCTGAACGACTGCACGAACGGCGAAGTGAGCGCAGCGTCGCCGGTCAGATAGGCGATCTTCGCGTCCAGCATCCCGGCGTCGAGGCTGCGCGCGACGTCGCCGATCAGACGCGCGCGGATGACGGCACCATCCGGCTCGTGCAGGAAGGCGCCGAGCTCGCGTACTTCGGCGTCCTCGGCATCCGCTCCGGCCGTGAGCTCGTGCGACTCGTCACCGCGGATCACGAGCGCCGCACGCCGTACGCCCTCGCGCGCGAGCGCGCCAGACCACAGCACGAGCTCGACAACGCTGCCGTCGGCACTGACCCACTGCGCTTCGACATCCGCGGGGAGGCTGTCGCGATCGTGACCGGGGCCGAGTTTGATGCCCGTGGGGATCCGCGCGGCGAGGGCGAACGCCCAATCGAGCGAGGGCGAGTAGTCGGATGCTGTGACCCGCCGCGTCTCGCTATGGCCGGTGGTGCGGCGTGCGGGGTCGAGCCAGACCGCCGTGCGCGTATCTCGGAGAAGTGCAGCTTCTTCGGAGGAATCTGCCGGATTCGTCCGAAGATCGTGCAGTTCTCCGAAGTCGGCGCTCACGAACTCCTCGGCGGTGCCGTGTTGGACGGTCACGGACGCTTCGACTCCCTGCGGTCGCTCAGCGCGTTTCGTCTCGCTCCGCTCGCTCAACGACCCGCGGGTGCCGAAGGGGGCGAGGTTGTAGGCGGCGATCGCCGCGGTGACCTCATCGGCATCCACGGCCACGACGCCGAGGCCGGCACCGGCGAAGGCGAGCGAGTCGCCGCCGATGCCGCAGCCCAGATCTGCCACTCGTGAAATGCCCGCGCGGCGCATGCGCCCAGCGTGCCGTGCCGCCACACCCAGGCGCGTCGCCTGCTCGAGGCCGGCTCTGGTGAAAAGCATCCGCTCGGCGAAGCCGCCGAACTTCGGTTCCGCCTTCGTGCGCAGGTGCGCCTGACCGACGACGGCGGACACGAGATCGGGGGAGTGTCCTGCCGCACGCAGCTTCGAGACGGCACCGGCGACCTCTGCTGCGGAGGCGATCGGGCCGACCTCGTCGAGCAGCCGAAGGCCCTCGGGGGTGAGCAGCGCGGTGAGCTCGGACATCTCCATGACTTCAGACTACGCATCCGAAACTGGCACTCGCATTGCATGAGTGCCAGCCGACGCCCTACACTTGTGATTAGCACTCTCGGGTTGAGAGTGCGAACAAGTCTTTCGTGTCAGCGTCAAGAAAGAAGAGGTAGACCGTGTCGGTTTCCATCAAGCCGCTCGAGGACCGCATCGTCATCCAGCAGGTCGAGGCAGAGCAGACCACCGCTAGTGGACTGGTCATCCCCGACACCGCCAAGGAGAAGCCCCAGGAGGGCGAGGTCGTGGCTGTCGGCCCCGGCCGCATCGACGACAACGGCAACCGCGTTCCGCTCGACGTCTCCGTCGGCGACCGCGTCCTGTACAGCAAGTACGGCGGAACCGAGATCAAGTTCGGCGCCGACGAGTACCTGGTGCTCTCGGCTCGCGACGTCCTCGCCGTCGTCGTTCGCTGAGCAACTCGACAACAGCGTAGAAAGGCTCGGATGCTACGGCATCCGGGCCTTTTCGCGTCCCCCTACCGTCCCCCGACAGGCCCCCCAGCATCCCCGACCGATCCCCGCACAACCTCGGGGTCCTCCCCGATGCCGGCCGGGTGCGTGAGTTCCAGACTCATAACACGCGCCACTCGGCACTCTGACGATAAAGGGGACACATCATGGCTGTGCAGGACAACGACAACTTGCTCGGTGCTCAGTGGAATCTGGGCGTCGAGGACGTCGGCAACGGCAACACCGACAACTCCGACAACTCGACGACGGACAACTCCGACAACTCGACGACGGACAACTCGGACAACAGCGACAACTCGGACAACAGCGACAACTCCGACAACTCGGCGGACGACAACTCCGACAACTCGGACAACTCGACCGACAACTCCGACAACTCGGACAATTCCGACAACTCGGACAACTCCGACAACAGCGACAACTCGGACAATTCGGACAACTCCGACAACAGCGACGACTCCGACAACTCGATCAACGACTCGTTCCAGGTCAACGACTCGTTCCAGGACAACTCGTGGACCGACAACTCGGATCACTCCGACAACTCGGACAATTCTGACAACTCGATCAACGACTCGTTCCAGAACAACTCGGTGCACGACTCGGGCAACACGACTCTGAACGACCACTCGATCAGCGTCGGGACCCGCCAGTTCAACGCCGGGTTCAACGACCTGAACCTCAGCGGAGCAGCCGGCATGGCCGGAGCGACCGGCGGCAATCTCACGATCGACGCACGGGCGACTCTGAACGACCAGTCGGTGAACCAGAACATCTCCACTGCAGCCAGCGGTGCGGGTGCAGCGGGTTCTGCGGGCCTGGCCGGTCTGGGCTACGGAGGCGGCGTCCCATCGGGCGGCGACACCACTGGCGGCGACGTCAACCAGGTCTTCGCGAACAGCAGCGTCACGGCATCCGGTGATGGATCCGTCGCGGCTGGAGGCGATGGTGCGATCCACAACATCAGCACCAACATCACGGTGGGCGATGTGGCGATCGGCAACGAGACCTACACCGATTCGTTCAACGAGGACTTCTCCGACAACTGGTCGATCAACGACTCGTTCCAGGACAACTCGATGACCGACAACTCGGACAACTCGGTGACGGACAACTCCGACAACTCGGACAACTCCGACAACTCGATGACCGATTTCTCGGACAACTGGTCCGTGAACGACTCGTTCCAGGACAACTCGATGACCGACAACTCCGACACGTGGTCGGTCAACGACTCGTTCCAGGACAGCTCGGTGACCGACGAGTCGCTGAACGTCGACGTCGCAGTCGACGACATCAACGTCGGCAGTCCCACCGGGGACATGAACGACGTCGCCTTCTGAGGCACAGGCTCTGCCCGGTTGCCTCTGGAAGGTGGCCGGGCAGAGCACTACACTGCGAAGCATCCGATCCGAAGGTCTGACATGTCCGACGAAGCGAGCGGCGAACCGGCAGAGCTGCCGGCCGGCCACGACGCCTTCGACGGGATCCTCTGGCCGGATGCCGCGGTGGATGCCGACCCGACAGGGGCGAACATCTTCACCGCGGAGATAGAGAATGTGAACTCCTCCGACTGGGAGGTGGATCCCGACGTCATCTGGGGAGATGACCCGGGCGCCGCCGCCGACGTCGACGGAGGGACGCTGGGACCGGACTTCCTGGTCTGATCCCGAACAACTGGGGAGAGCAGGGGTGGTGCACCACCCCGGCAGCTCTGGACGACACATGGGGGTCACGTGCCGGATATGCGAACCGCGGGGGAGTCGGTCGCACACGCCGTCCGGGAGGTCGGCGCGCTCGCCGCGTCCACCGGACGGACGGACCTCTCCGAACGTCTCGAGCAGACCCGGCAACGCCTGCTGGATCCCGGGGTCCGCGTCATCGTGGTCGGGGAATTCAAGCAGGGCAAGAGCAAGCTCATCAATGCGCTCGTGAACGCGCCCGCATGCCCTGTCGACGACGACGTCGCCACGAGCGTGCCGACCGTCGTCGGGTATGCGGCTGAGCCGTCCGCCTGGATCCTCGAACGGGCGAAGGATGCCGCATCCGACCCGCGACGACCGGCGACGGTGAGACGCGAGATTCCCCTGGAGGACCTCGCCGAATACGTCTCGGAGCGTGGGAACCGCGGCAACGAGCGCGGCATCGTTTCGGCGGAGGTGCTGCTGCCGCGCGAGATCCTCAAGGGCGGGCTGCAGCTGGTCGACTCTCCAGGCGTCGGCGGCTTCGAATCGACCAACGCGCTCACGACGCTGGCAGCGCTGTCGTCCGCTCACGCCGTGCTCATGGTCTCGGACGCCTCACAGGAGTACACCGAGCCCGAAGTGCAGTTTCTGCGGCACGCCATGCGCATGTCGCCCAACGTCGCCGCCGTGCTCGCCAAGACCGACCTCTACCCGCAGTGGCGCGAGGTCGCGGACATCGACCGCGGACATCTCCTCACGACCGGCGATGTGCCGATCTTCGCCGTCTCCAGCGATCTCAGGCTGCTCGCCGCCGAACTGCAGGACCGCAGCCTGAACGACGAATCCGGTTTCCCGGCGCTTGTCGCGCATCTGCGCCGCGAGGTGCTCGGCCGCGCCGAGGCGATCCACGAGCGCGGCGCGGTGCACGACCTTCTCTCGGTCATCGACCAGCTCACGATGTCGATGCGCACCGAGCTGAACGCTCTGCAGAACCCCGAGGACACCCCTCGCATGATCGCCGAGCTCGAGGCGGCCAAGGCGAGCGCCGACGAGTTCCGCGGGCGCTCGGCGCGCTGGCAGGTGACGCTCACCGACGGCATCGCCGACCTCGTCGCCGACATGGAGCACGACGTGCGCGATCGCCTTCGCCGGGTGATGCGCGAAGCGGAGAAGTCCATCGACGAGGGGGACCCAGGTCCGATCTGGGACCAGATCACCGAGTGGCTCGATCAGCGGGTCGCCGCAGCCGTCGCCGAGACGTTCGTGTGGACCGACGAGCGCTCCAGATGGCTGTCCGAGGAGGTGGCCGACCTGTTCAGCAAGGGGGAGACCGCTCTTCCCCCGATCGACGTGAGCGACACCCACGGCGTACTCGACTCCGTGGAGGAGATCACCGGTCTCGAATCCGGCCAGCTCAGTGCCGGCGAGAAGATCTACATCGGCGTTCGCGGATCGTACGGCGGCGTGCTCATGGTGGGGCTCGCCACCGGCCTCATCGGGCTGTCTCTCATCAACCCGCTCTCGCTGCTCGCCGGAGTGCTCGTCGGCCGGCGCGCGTTCCGCGAGGACATGAGCGCCCGGCTGTCCCGCCGCCAGCAGGAGGCGAAGCTCATCGTGCGTCGACACATCGACGAGGTGACTTTCCAGGTGGGCAAGCAGCTCAAGGATCGGCTCCGCCTCGTGCAGCGCACCGCCCGTGACCACTTCGGGTCGATGGCCGAGGAGCTGCATCGCTCCCTGTCCGAGGCGCTCACGACCGCGAAGCAGGCCGCCACCTCGTTCACCGCGACCCGAGATGCACGGATCGGGGCGCTGCAGAACCGGATCGCGAAGCTCGACGAACTGCGCGGTGCGATCCCCGCCCTCGAGCCGCTCGCCGCCCAGAGCATCTCGGCGACGGAACGCGCGCCGGTCGCCGCGTTGTCGCCCCTCGATCGGGGAGGGGCGCTGGCATGACGGCATCCATCACCGACATCGCCGAGGACATCCTCGCCGCCGCACACGACGTCTATGCCGACGATCCGGCCGTGCTGGAGATCATCGGCCAACTCGACACGCGCCTGCACGAACCGCTGCGGCTGGCGCTGGCGGGGATGGTGAAGGCCGGGAAGTCCACCCTGCTGAACGCGATGCTCGGCGAGCGGATCGCGCCGACCGACACCGGCGAGTGCACCAGGGTGGTGACCTGGTACCGCTTCTCGCCGACCCCGACGATCACCCTGCACCCGCGCAGGGGCGAGCCGCGGCGCATGCCGATCCGGCGCGAGCACGGCTTGCTCGTGATCGACCTCGGCGGTCTGCCCGCCGAGGAGGTCGAATGGATCGACGTCGGCTGGCCGCTGCAGGCGCTGAAGTCGGTGATCCTGATCGACACGCCGGGTATCGCCTCGCTCTCCGAGGACACCTCGTCGCGGACAGTGCGGTTCCTCACACCGGAGGACGCGCCATCCGCCGCGGACGCCGTCGTGTATCTGCTGCGCCATCTTCACGGTTCGGACGTGAAGTTCCTCGAGGCGTTCCACGACAATGCCGCCGGCGCCGCGCAGACCGTGTGCGCGGTCGGCGTGCTCTCGAGGTCGGATGAGGTGGGCTCCGGTCGCATCGACTCGCTGCTCTCCGCCCGTCGGGTCGCGTACCGCTATCAGCGCGACCCGGAACTCTCATCGCTCACCCTCGGTGTGATCCCGGTCGCCGGGCTCCTCGCCGAGGGGGCACGGACCCTGCGCGAGAGCGAGTACATCGCGCTCCGCGAACTCGCGGGCCTCGACCGCGACGTCCGAGAGCGGCTGCTCGTCTCAGCCGATCGGTTCCTGCGCGAGACCGATGCCACCGGACTCAGCGTGATCGTGCGCCACGACCTGCTCGCCCGCTTCGGCATCTTCGGCGTGCGGATGGCGACGGCCATCATCCGCGCCGGCGCCGCCAGCTCGTCGGAGCTGTCGGCCGAGCTCGTGCAGCAGAGCGGGCTGCTGGAGATCCAGGAGTTCGTCGCCGCGGAGTTCCAGCCGCGTGCCGCGACCCTGAAGGCACGGGGGATCGTCCTCCAGCTCGACCGTCTCGTCCGCGAGCACCCTTGCCCTGGGACGGAGGCGATCCGTGCCGGGGTCGAGCGCTTCATGCTCGCAGCGCACACGCTGCGCGAGCTCGCTCTGCTCGCGGATGCGCGATCGAAGGGATTGCCGCTGGAGGGCGACGACGCCGTGGAGGCGGCACGGATCGTCGGCGCCGAGGGCGCAGCCGCTCATGCACGACTGGGCCTGCCGCTGCACGCCGACTCCGCTGCGCTCGGCGCCGCCGCAGTCGGGAGGATCGGATACTGGCGTCGGCTGAGCGAGTCGCCGCTCACCGGTCGTGCCGCGCTCGAAGCCTGCCGTGTGGTGATCCGCAGCCTCGAGCAGATCGCCTCAGAGATCGGCGCTGCCGGAACCCTGGGACAGACCCCTGCGCACGTCGACACGGCGGGCGGACCAGCGGATGGCGCGTGGCAGGATGCTGCACAGCAGCGCCAGCACGACGAGCCCCGTCTGCGCCGCGATCGTCGCCTGGAACTGCGCCCCATGGTCGCCGAGGGCGACCCACTCGGGTGAAAGCGTCACGACGACGGCGAGCAGCATGAGGGTCCCGAGCTGCCACCAGCGCACGTTCGGCCGCCTGCTCGTGAACGACACGAGCAGTGTGATCTGCGTGAGCAGGATGCCGACGAGCGTGCCGAACACGATCCAGAACAGGATGTCGGCGGCCGAGGTGTAGGTGGCATCGCTGCGGTCGTCGGCGACGGTGCGCGCGACCTTCTCGATGAGCGGCAGCAGCTCTTCGCGGAGGACGAAGAGGTAGACAGCGGCGAAGGCGCCGACCGCGAAGCTGACGATCCAGAAGAACTGGCTGAGGCGTACCTCGAAGGGCGGGGTGAGCTTCACCATCACCGGCGCGGCGTTGTCGCTGGACGTCGGCGGCCGGTGCGGTGCGGCACGGGTGTGCTCGGGCTCGTGCTCGGTCACGGCGCTGATGTCATTCCTCCTCGATCGGCTCATCCACGACCGCCTGGTCGGCGACAGCGGCGCTGGCGGCATCCGAATCGTACGAGTCGTCGCTCGCCGCCATATCGGAGTCGAGCACATCGGCGGGTTCGGCGACGTCGACCGGGGCTGCCGGTTCCGGTGCGGCGACGTCGGACGGGGCCGCAGGTGCCGGCGTGGTGGCGTCGGGTACGGGCGTGGCGGCGTCGGGTACCGGCGTGGCGACGTCGACGTCGGCACCGTTGAAGCTGCCGTCGTAGGTGTCGTTGCCGACCGTCACGTCTCCGACGGTGACATCCAGGTCGGAGTTGTCGAGGGACCCGTCATCGCCGGCGGCGACCGACCCGTCGCCGGAGGCGATGATGGCCTCCTGGTCGAAGATCTGCGTCACGTCGCCTCCGGCCCAGATGTTCTGGTTCACCGAGTTGTCGACCATGGTCGAGCGCGCATCGATCGTGGTGGTGAACTGCTGCACGATGCGGAGGATCTCGTTCGTCACCTCGGTGGGGGTGTTCGGCGACGGCGGCGGAGTCGGATCCGGCTGAGTGCGGGCCACGACATCCGGCCGGTCGACGATGACCGGTCTGACGGCGGCGACATCTGCCATGCAGGCGCTGCGCAGGTTGTTGCCCTCCAGCGCGGCATCCGGGTCGGCGGCGAAGTCGGCGGCCGCATCCGGATCATGCAGCAGGCTCAGGATGAAAGCGATCAGCGCATCGGCGATCGTCTCGACCGGTGTAGTCATGAACAAGTCCCCCTCTTGGCCGTATCTCGAAGCTCAGCACGCCTCTTCGTCCACCCGCTCCTGCGGGAGTCCGCAGATCCCCAGATCCTGCTTCGGAGCGTATCCACGTCGGCACGAGTGGGCATCGGGGATCACTCCGATGTCCGTAGGGGGAGGGACGGGGATTCGTCGCCGATCAACTGCCGCAGCCGTGCGATGACCTCGGAGCGCGACGTGGCACCCAGCCGGGTGCGGATGTGCGCGATGTGATGTTCGGCGGTGCGGGGCGAGATGAAGATCGTCTCGCCGATCTCCGCGTAGGTCTTGCCCTGTAGTACGAGGCGGGCGACTTCGATCTCGCGATCGCTCAGGATCTCCTCCGGTGTCGTGCGCTCCCCGTCGCCGACGGGGTCGGCGTCGACGCTCCGACGCGCGATGTCGGTGGGGTGCAGGTCTCTGGCGCAGGCCAGCAAACGGGCGGCGACCTTGCGATCGTCCGTGCGGCCGGCCCCGTGACCGGCGAGTCGCGCGCCGTCCCACTTCAGTCCGACCGAGGCGAGCCCTTCGGCTGCGGTCTCCACGGCGGCAGGATCGACGGTTCCGCCGAGGACCGAGGTCCAGACCCGGCCGGCCTTCGCCATGACGGCGGCGACGCGATTGCCGGCGGATACCGCGACGAGCGCTTTCGCGTGCGGTGCGACGCGCGCGGGGCTTCCCAGCAGGATGCCCTGCTGGATGCCTGCCCAGCGCAGATGTGCGATCCACAGCGGAGGATCGCCGAGGCCGGCAGTGATCTCCAGTGCACGCGTGATGTGCGGATCTATCCGCTCGGCGTCACCGGCGCGTGTGGCGGAGCTGATCAGTTCGGCGAGCGGGTGCAGCAGGAAGAGATCGATGTCGGTGCGCAGCAGCGTCCCGCGTGCGTGACGCCATGCCTCCTCGATGCCTGCGGCGTCTTCGTAGCGCCGTGCGATCGCGACGCGCACGGCCCTGGCGAGCAGCGTGTCGCGTGCAGACATCGCCGGCTCGATCTCCTGCGCGCGCGCGAGGTCTTCGAACGCCTCTGCCGGACGTGCGCGCTGCACCGACACCCACGCGCGCCACAGCAGCAGCCTCGGGCGCGCCCATGCGCCGCCGTGTCCATCGCGGATCGCGTCGTCGATGACGGTGTGCGCCGTCACCAGAGCGCCCAGATTCAGGGCGACGATCGTCGCGACGACGGCCGGCAGCTCGGGGACGGCGCGGGTCGCACGCGAGCCGGTGTACATCTCGGCGGCGCGGACGAGATCGGCGAGGACGGCCTCCGAGCAGTCGCCGCTGACCGAGGCGGCGAGGCCCCGGCGCAGCAGATCCATCGCCACGCTCAACGTCGAGGGAGCGGCGGATGCCACGGTCGGCGCCGCCGTCCCCATGGTTGCCGCGTCGGCGAGGGAGGTCGATCCGGTGCCGATGGCCGCGATCATCGCGAGGGTGGCGGAATCCGCGTCGCCCGGCGGAAGGGCGCGATAGACGGCATCCGCCTGCGCCATCATGCCGCGCGCCGCCCATCCTCCTGCCGAGATATCGGCGAGCTGCTCCCGGTCGTGCGCGTCGGTGGCCGCATCGTCCACGATGGCCATCGCGGTGTCGAGATCTCCGTCCGCCCAGGCGTCTCGCGCGCGCCGGACGGCGTCCGTCTTCTCATCGTCCGGCTGCGCCGGCATGGCGGTGCGCACGGCCGCGAGCACGAGCGGAACCGGCATCCCCGAGCGCAGCAGCAGTCCTTCGGCGTGAGCACGCTGGATCGCATCGTCGAGAAGTCCTGACGCCCGACCCTTCGCGGATGCCGTGCACAGTCGCTCGACGGCAAGGCGGAGTTCCGGCTCGACCGTCTCGAGCCGGTGGGCGACCTGCTCGCCGAGCGCTCCGTGCAGCGCGGAGTGGGCGTCGTCGTCGGTGCAGTCGCGATCGTCGTGCAGCGCGAGTGCCTCTGACACCAGCCAGGTGACGCCGCCGGTGGCCTGGAGGATGTGCTGCAGGCAGGTGTCGCGGATGGGCTGCCCCGAGGCCTCGAGATGCTGCAGCACATCGGAGCGTGCGACGTGGCCGAGGACGACCGCGGGGAAGGTCCGTTCCAGCAACCGCTGCATCGAACGCATCCGCTCTGACGCAGGCCACGGCCGGTGCGCGACGATCAGCGCGGAATGCGGGTCGGCTGCGCGGTCGACGATGACGTCGAGTTGCTCGTCGTCGAGCAGCTGGGCGTCGTCGACGATGAGCACCGCGTCCGGCGGCATCCGCGGGGGGATGGCGGGGTCCGCTCTCATGCCGGCGTGCAGCAGGTGGACGTCTCTGCCCTCCTCGAGCAGCACGTCGCGCAGTCGTCGCAGCGACGCGGATTTTCCCGAGCCGGCGTTGCCGACCAGCAGTGCGCGCGGTGGAGCGTGCGGCTGATCGATGATCGCGTCGAGCACCGGACGGAGCTGTCGCTCCCAGATGAACGCGTCATCAGGCGCGGCTGCCGGACTCGGACGCATCGGAAGGACAGTCATGATGATCTGCTCGTCAGCTCTCTGTGCTCGGCGCAACGGTCGCGATGGGAGCCGGCGGCTCCTCGGTGGGCGGTGTCGGCGGGGGGTCCGATGGTGCCTGGTCGGACGGCGCGGGGTCTGACGGGGCTGGGTCTGATGGGGCGGGGTCGGGCGCAGGATCCGTGGGTACCGGATCGGGCGCGGGGTCTGACGGCGGGTCCGATGGTGCAGGGTCGGACGGCGTCGGGTCTGGTGCAGGATCGGACGGCACGGGCGCTGGGCCGGTGGTGGGCCGCGGCGACGGGTTCGTTCCCGCGGGCTGCGAGGGCTTCGGGGCGGATGCCGGCGGAGCGGCCGGCGACGAGTTCTCCACCTGAGGCCCCCGCCGCGTACCGCTCTGCGGTGTGGACGCCTTCGGCGTTCGCGGTTGCGACAGCGTGTCGCGGACGGCCTCGCGCGGGCCGGACGAATCCCGATCGGGGTCGGTCTCGACGTCCGAGTCGGCATCGGGCGCGGCAGGCGTGACGAGTTCGACGGCCTGCGATGCTGTGGGGTCGTCGAGCAGGAGCGCGAACGGGTCGGCGACGAGGCTGCCGGCCGCGGCCTCCGTGGTGGTGCGTGATGCTGCGGCATCGTCTGCGGCATCGCGGAAGATCGCCGCCCCCGCTGTCGTGGTGGCCACGCCGGCGGCGACGACCACAGCGGCCAGCGTCACCGCCGCTGGCGTCGCCGAGCGGATCGATGCGCCGGCGAGCACCGCACGCAGTCGCGGTCTGCGGTGCGGCCGCGACGAAGAGCCGGGGGCGGCGAGGTCGATCTCCACGAGGTTCTCCGCAGCCGACGACTCAGCCTCGGCGACGACGAGCCCACGCCGCGCGCGCTCACGGAGCACACCGAGACGGGCGGCGCCGAGCGCGGCAGCGGCATCCGCAGCGGTGACGAGCGGGAGGTCGAAGCGCTCGGAGAGTCGCTGGGCCACCAGCGGGATATGCGCAGAGCCTCCGGTGAGCAGGATGAACTCCAGATCATCCGCTCCCACTCGCGCGGAATCGAGCGCGCGTTCGAGGCCGTCGAGAGTGCGCTCCAGCGCGGGATCCATCATCGCCTCGAGCTCGGAGCGCGTGATGCGCACGGTGGATCCGTTCCCGCTGAGCGTCAGCGGGATCGTGGCGTCCGCATCGAAGGAGAGCGCCTCCTTGGCTGCGACGCTCGCGCGGCGCAATCGCGCGAGCGCTATGCGCGTCGTGGCATCCGGCATACCCCTGGTGTCCGTGCCGGACAGTCGCATGGCGTGATCCACTACGGCGTCGTCGAACGCTGCCCCGCCCAGATCGGCGATGGCGACCGGCTCGCCGAGGATGCCGAACCCGCCTCCGGCATCCTTGCGGAGGACCGTGGCTTCGAAGGACGTGCCGCCGAGGTCGTACACCGCGACGGTGTCGCCGGGCTGCAGCGGATGGTCCTCCGACCCGGCGAGCAGCGCATCGTGGTGGTGCGCCGCCGCCTCGGCAGACGGCATGAGTGTGACGTGCTCGATGCCGGAGTCGCTCAGCGCACCGCGGAGCGACGCGACACGGTGCCCCGTCCAAGAGGACGGATGTCCGATCGCGATCACGGGCGTAGCGCCATGGCGCTGCGTGGAGATGCTCCCGGCCCACGTGACCAGCCGTGCGGTGAGTTCCGCCGCGGTGAATGCTCGACCGGAGGCGATCAGAGGCACCTCGTCGCCGACGCGGGGGAGAAAAGAGCGGATGAGATTCTCGGGACGTTCGAACCCGCGCTGCTCGGCGTCATCGCCGAACAGCAGATCGCCGGAGTCGGTCACGAAAACGAGCGCGGCTGCGCTGCCGCTCCGGTGCCCCAGCACGAAGGAGACAGCCTCGATCTCTCCGCTCGGCGCGAGACCGGCTGTCGCCGCCAGGATGCGGCTCGTCCCCAGATCCAGCGCGAGCACGACTTCGGACTCGCTCATATTTGTTTCGTCAGCCGTATCCCCAACGGCGTCGGACACGCTCACTATAGGTCGTTTGCCGCGCGGGCGGTAGGGGTGTCTGCCGCGGACACTAATGTGAGTCTGTGACACCCCAGCCCTCCGACCGCGCCCAGCAAGGGCTCGGCGTCGCCTACTCGGTAGGCGCGTACCTGATCTGGGGGTTCCTGCCGCTGTACTTCCTGCTGCTCGTGCCCACAGGGCCGTGGGAGGTCGTCGCTGCACGGGTCGTGTTCTCGTTCGTGTTCTGCCTGCTGCTGCTCACGGTCGCTCGGGGATGGCGGCGCATCATGGCGATCATCCGGCAGCCGAAGCTGCTCGCGTGGACGGCGCTCGCCGGAGTGCTGATCTACGTCAACTGGCAGGTCTTCCTGATCGGAACACTCAGCGGCCACGTCGTGGAGACCGCGCTGGGCTACTTCATCAACCCGATCACCACGGTGCTGCTCGGCGTCTTCGTGCTGCGCGAGCGCATCCGCCGTCTGCAATGGGTCGCGATCGGCGTCGCCGTCGTGGCGGTCGTCGTGATCATCGTCGCGTACGGCTCGTTCCCGTGGATCGCGCTGTCGCTGACGGCATCCTTCGGCACCTACGGATTGATCAAGAAGAAGATCGGGCCCGCGGTGGATGCCGTGAGCGGACTCACGCTCGAATCGTTCTGGCTGCTGCCCATCGCCGTCGTGCAGCTGATCATCGTCGCGCAGACCACCGGCATCACCTTCGGCACCGTCAGCACATGGCACACCGTCCTCATGCTGTTCGCCGGCGTCGCCACGGCCGTGCCGCTGCTGCTGTTCGCCTCCGGCGCCCGGCGCATCAACCTCACGGTGATCGGGATGATCCAGTTCATCACCCCGATCATGCAGTTCCTCACCGGAGTGCTGCTGCTTCATGAGCCGATGCCGACCGAGCGCTGGATCGGTTTCATCCTCGTGTGGATCGCGGTCGGGGTGTTCGTCGTCGACCTGCTGCGTGCCGGGCGTCGCGGTCGCCGCGCGCGCGTGGCTCCCGTGCCGTGAGCGCGCGAAGCGGTGTCGTGTGCGAGCGCGCGCTGAGGACCGTGTTCAACGCGAAACAAGATCGTTAGCGCACCGATACCCAGCACGCACGGCCCCGCCATAAGGTGGGATCATCCGGGCATGTATCGCCATGCCCGTCGTCGCAAAGGAGCATTATGAACCGCACGCAGACGCGTACGAAGTGGCTTGCCGGCATCGCGCTGGTCGGCGCATCGGCGCTTGTGATCACGGGCTGCAGCACGCCCGCGCCAGAGGCGACCGAAGACACGGGCGGCGGCGACCGTCCGGCTGAGGTCGATCTGACTCTCCAGTTGGGATCGCTGCTTCCCTCCACTGGCTCGCTGTCCTTCCTCGGAGCGCCGATGGAGGCCGGTGTGCAGCTCGCCGTGTCCGAGATCAACGAGGCGGCCGCCGGCATCACCGTCGAGCTCACCTCCGAAGACGAGGGCGACCTCGACAACAAGGCATACGAGACCTCGATCACCAACCTGCAGAGCGCCGGCGTCACGGCGATGGTGGGAGCGGCATCCTCGAGCGTGACGAAGCTGATCCTCGACGGCAACGCCGGATCCGGCATCTTCACGGTCTCGCCGTCGAACACGTCGGCCGACTTCACCGGCATCAACCCGCTGTACTTCCGCACGGCTCCGAGCGACAACCTGCAGGGCGAGGTGCTCGGCAACCAGATCGCCGAGGACGGCCACAAGACGCTCGGCATCATCTACCAGAACGACCCGTACGGCACCGGCCTGTTCGAGGCGATCAAGTCGACGTTCGAGGGCACCGGTGGCGAGGTCGTCGCCGAGGCCTCCTACAACCAGGGTGACGGACAGTTCAACGCCCAGGTGCAGACGATCGCGGCCGCGAACCCGGATGCTGTGGCCATCGTGTCGTACGACCAGTTCGCCACGATCGCACCGCTGCTCGGCAACGCAGGCGTCGACACCGGTGCGCTGTACCTCGTCGACGGCAACCTGAAGGACTGGCCGGACCTCGGTGTCAGCCTCGAGGGATCGAAGGGCACGCGCGCAGGCGCAGAGCTGCCGGATGACTTCATCGATCAGCTGAACGAGGTCTGGACCGCCGAGGGCAACGAGCCGATCGACGCCCTGACCTACTCGGCCGAGGCGTACGACGCCACGATCCTCATCGCCCTCGCGGCGCTGCAGGCCGTGTCGGTCGAGGGCGAGGACATCGCCGGCGCCATGCAGGAGGTCTCCGGTGGTTCCGGTGAGGGCGAGAAGTGCACCAGTTTCGCCGACTGCGCCGAGATCATCAACGGCGGAGGAACGGCCGACTACGACGGCTACTCCGGCGAGGTTACGTTCAACGACGACAACGACCCGGCAGGCGCCGCGATCGGCGTCTACGAGTTCGACGCGGACAACGTGCAGACCCGCATCAAGTAACACTGTGTGAGAAGGGGCTTCGGATGCCGGCATCCGAAGCCCCTTCTTCGTGCCCGCGGCGCCCGTGGGGAACCGCCCGTGGGGGAGCCGAGGCCGGGCTGGGGGAGGTGTCGCTTGGTGTCGTGTGGGGCGAGGTGAGGCGGCCGTTTGCGACACCTGCTCGCGGGCGAGTCGAGGCCGGGCTGGGGGAGGTGGCGCTTGGCGTCGTGTGGAGCGAGGTGAGGCGGCCACTTGGGACACCTGCTCGCGGGGGAGTCGAGGCCGGGCTGGGGGAGGTGTCGCTTGGTGTCGCGTGGGGCGAGGTGAGGCGGCCACTTGCGACACCTCCCGCGCGGCGGTGGCCGGGTTACGCGGCGGCGTGGCCGGGCTACGCGGCGGCGCGGGCGTGCGCGGCGAGGCGGTCGAACTGTGCGTCGCGCTCGGCATCCACGATCTGCGCCTCGGGGTGGCTGTCGTAGTGGGCGAGGATCCGCCTGGCACCCTCATCGAGCGTGATCGTCGTGGCGAACTCCGGCACCAGCGCCTGCACCTTGGACGTGTCGAACACGATCGAATGCGCCTTGTCTCCGAGCAGCGTCGGCCCGAGTTCGGGTGCGAGAGCGGCGATCGTGTCGGATGCGACGTGCACGAGCTCCGGCGCCTCGACTCCGGCCGCATCCGCGAGCCAGCCGTAGATCTGATTCCACGTCGGCGCGTGCGACCCGGTGATCGTGTACGCCTCGCCGATCGCCTCTGAACGGCCGACGAGCCCGGTGAAGGCGACGGCGAAGTCGTCGGAGTGCGTGATGGTCCACAGGCTCGTCCCGTCGCCGTGCACGATGACCGGCCGCCCATCGCGCATGCGGGCGATGTCGGTCCAGCCGCCGAGAGTCGGGATCGACCGCTCGTCGTAAGTGTGCGACGGACGTACGACGGTGACGGGCAGGCTCCGTTCGCTGTGGGCGCTGAACAGCACGTCCTCGCACGCGATCTTGTCGCGCGAGTACTGCCAGAACGGGTTCTCCAGGGGCGTCTGCTCGGTGATCGGCAGTTGCGCCGGGGGCTTCTGATAGGCGGATGCCGAGCTGATGAAGACGTACTGCCCGGTGTGCCCCTCGAACACACCCAGGTTGCGCGTGACGTCGGCGGGGGAGAACGAGAGGAAGTCGGCGACGGCGTCGAACTCGCGACCGGCCAGGGCCGTCTTCAGCGCCTCAGCGTCGCGGATGTCGGCGGACACCACGGTGACGTCATCCGGCAGTCCGCGTCGTCCGCTGCCGCGGTTCACGACGGTCACGTCGTGCCCGCGCTCGATCGAACGGCGCACGCACGCCGCGCTGATGGTCCCTGTGCCGCCCAGATACAGAATGCTCGTCATGAGGACGAGCCTAGAGGGCGACGGACTACGCCGCGTCCCCCAGCGTGCCGAGGTACAGACCGATCACCTTCGGATCGTTCAGCAGATCGCGACCGGTGCCCTCGTGCGCGTCGCGGCCTTGGTCGAGCACGTAGCCGCGGTCGCAGATCTGCAGGCAGCGGCGGGCGTTCTGCTCGACCATGATCGTCGTGACGCCGGCCTTGTTGATGTCGGAGACGCGGATGAACGCGTCATCCTGCCGGACGGGGGACAGGCCGGCCGACGGCTCATCGAGCAGCAGCACAGACGGATCCATCATCAGAGCACGCGACATCGCCACCATCTGGCGTTCGCCGCCGGACAGCGAACCGGCGCGCTGCTTCAACCTGGTGCCGAGCTCCGCGAAGATGCCGCTGACGAACTCCAGCCGCTCCTTGTAGATCTTGGGGTTCTGATAGAGCCCCATCTGCAGGTTCTCCTCGATCGTCAGCGAGGGGAAGACGTTGTTCGTCTGCGGCACGAAGGCCACACCGCGCCTGACGAGCCGGTCCGCCTTCAGCCCCACGATGCTCTCGCCGTTGACCGTGATCTCGCCACCGCGCACCTGCACCATGCCGAAGATCGCCTTGAGCAGCGTCGACTTGCCGGCGCCGTTCGGGCCGATGATGCCGATCAGCTCACCCTTGCGCGCGACGAGGTTCGCACCGTTGAGGATGTTCACGCCCGGCAGGTAGCCGGCGTGCACATCCGTCATCTCGACGACGACGTCGCGCGTGTCGACAGATCCTTCACTCATGCCTTCCCCTCCCCGGGGCTCTCGATCTCTGCTTCGGCCTCAGCCTCGATCTGCCCGCGCAGCTCTGCGGCCGCGGCATCCGAGATCACCGGCAGACGACCGGTGACCGCGCCCAGATCCACATCCTGATGCGCGCCGAGGTAGGCGTCGACGACGGCAGGGTCTTCCATGACGGTGCTCGGCGGACCCTCGGCGACGATGCGTCCTTCGGCCATCACGACCACCCAGTCGGCGATGTGGCGCACCATGTGCATGTCGTGTTCGACGAAGAGCACGGTCATGCCGAGATCCTTCAGATCGAGGATGTGATCGAGCAGCGACTGCGTCAGCGCCGGGTTGACGCCGGCCATCGGCTCGTCGAGCATCACCAGCGACGGGTCGCTCATCAGCGCGCGCGCCATCTCGAGTAGCTTGCGCTGCCCGCCCGAGAGCGAGGCTGCGAAGTCCTTCTCCTTGGTGTCGAGCTTGAAGCGGGCGAGCAGTCCGCGCGCGCGCTCTTCGATCTCGGCCTCCTGCGCGCGCCACAGGAACGGGAACAGCCCCGCCCAGAAGCCCTCGCCGCGCTGATCCGGCGCACCGAGTTTCATGTTCTCGAGCACGGTGAGCAGCGACAGCGACTTGGTGAGCTGGAACGTGCGCACCTGGCCCATGCGGGCGACCTTGAACGACGGCACGCCCGACAGGTTCGTGCCATCGAACGACCAGGTGCCGGCGTTGGGCTTGTCGAAGCCGCACAGCAGGTTGAACAGGGTCGTCTTGCCGGCTCCGTTCGGCCCGATCAGTGCCGTGATGGCGCCGCGCGGGACCTCGAGGTGATCGACGTCGACCGCGGTGAGGCCGCCGAAATGCCGCTTCACGTTGTCCGCGATGAGGATGGGATCGACCTTGGCGACACCGGGCTCCGCCGGCCCCTTGGCGAGACCCGTGGTCTTGGGACGTGTGACGCTGCCGGTCGCCGGAGCGCCGGGCGTGATTTCACTTGACAAAGGTCATCTCCCTCTTGTTTCCGAGGATGCCCTGCGGCCGGAAGATCACGATCAGCATCAGGACGATGCCGATCACGATGTAGCGCACCACGTCGGCCTGGTTCGTCGTCATCGGCAGAGCGCCGATGCGCGCCATCTCCGGCAGCAGGCCGCCGAGGAAGGCGAACACGACCCAGAACAGCACGGCGCCCAGCGTCGGGCCGAAGACGGTCGCCGCCCCACCCAGCAGCAGGATCGTCCACAGGAAGAACGTCAGCGAGGTCGAGTAGCTGCCGGGGATCACGGCGGACGGCAGGACGAAGACGATGCCGCCGAGGGCGCCGATGACCCCACCGACCACGAGCGCCTGCATCTTGTACGCGAACACGTTCTTACCGAGCGATCGCACCGCATCCTCGTCTTCACGGATGCCCTTGAGCACCCGACCCCACGGGCTGCGCATCAGGGCCCAGACGAGCAGCACCGACAGCGTGAGCACGAGCAGGCCGAACACGCGCACCCAGAGATCGTTCTCGTTGTAGGTCCACGGGCCGAAGCCGTAGATTCCGGGCGGGAACGGGTTCATGTCGCGGAAGCTCTGGTGGTATCCGGAGAGACCGCCTGCCGAGTTGGTCCATTCGCGGAACAGCTCGGTGAGGAACAGCAGCCGCACCACCTCGGCGGTCGCGATCGTCGCGATGGCGAGATAGTCGGCGCGCAGACGAAGAGTCGGGATGCCGAGGACCAGAGCGAACACAGCACCCGCGAGCACGCCCGCGAGCACGCCGGCCCACCACGGGAACCCGAAGCTGAGGATCGAGATCGCGTACCCGTAGCCGCCGACCGCCATGAACGCGGCCATGCCGAAGTTGAGCAGTCCGCCGTAGCCGAAGTGCACGGCGAGTCCGGTGGCGGCGAGCGCGTAGGCGATCGTCGTCGGGCTGAAGAGATAGGAGGCGGTGTTGCCGAAGATGTTTCCGAAGTCCATGCGTCAGCCCAGCCTTTCCCTGCGCCCGAGCAGGCCCTGCGGCCTGACGAGAAGGATCACGATCAGCGCGACCAGCGCGGTCGCGTACTTGAGATCAGACGGCACACCCAGCAGCGTCGAGACCTCGACGGCCAGGCCGACGATGATCGAACCGATGAGCGCGCCGATCGCGGAGCCGAGGCCGCCGAGCGTGATGGCGCAGAAGATGAGCAGCAGCATCTGCATGCCCATGTCCCACTTCACCCCGGGGCGGAAGTACGCCCACAGGACGCCGGAGATCGCGGCGAGCACTCCAGCGAGCACCCACACGATCCGCACGACCTTGTCGACATCGATTCCGGATGCCGCGGCCAGCTGCGGATTGTCGGAGATGGCTCTGGTGGCCTTGCCGACCCTGGTGCGGGTGAGGAAGAAGGCCACGCCGAGGATGACGACGATGCTCGTCCCCATGCCGATCATGTCGATGTACGACAGCGAGATCGGACCGAACTTGATCGGCGTCGGGCTCGCACCCTGCAGCTGGTACGTGCTGCCGCCGATCATGTACTGCAGCACGTAGCGCAGTGCGAGCGAGAGCCCGATGCTGACGATCATCAGCTGCACGATGCCGAGACCTCGTCGCCGGAGCGGACGCCAGAGCCCGGCATCCAGGGCGAGCCCCAGCAGACCGCCTCCGATGACTGCCGCGATGATGCCGAGCCAGAGGGGCAGGTGCCAGAACGTCGTGAACAGCAGCGCGACCACAGCGCCCCAGGTGACCATCTCGCCATGGGCGAAGTTCGACAGGCGCGTCGTGCCGTAGATGAGGGCGGCGCCCATGGACGCGAGACCCAGCAGCAGACCGAAGTTCAGCCCGCCCACGATGCGGGAGAGCAGCTGATCGATGAACGATGTCGTCTCTCGGACGCCCTCTCCGAGGAACAGGTTCACGATCTTCGTGTTCGTGAGCGCGAACTCCACCTCCTGTGATGCGGAGTCGCCTTCGACGATCACGCCTTCGGGGAGCGTGTCCTCATCAACAGTGAGCGTGTAGGTCTCCTTCTCCGGAACATAGAGTCGCCACTTGCCCTCGGCATCCGTGTCGGTCTCGGCGTCGAAGCCGTTCCCCTCGATCTTGACGGTGACGTCGGGGATCGGTTCGTCGTCGAACGTGATCACCCCGGCGAAGTAGAAATCGGTGATCTCCTGGCCGTCGTCCGTCTCGTCTGCGAGAGCGGATGCCGGTGGCTGGAGCACCATGGCTGATAGAGCGATCAGCACGCCGAGGAGCGCGACCAACCATGGCCGGACGCGTCGGACGGCTGTAGACGTGGGTCCCACGCAACCTCCACTGTGAGTGCTCGCCGCGGCTTCGGGTCGGCCGCAGGCGTGGATTTGAGCGTACTGGGCGAAGTGGCGATTCACTAGCCGCGCGGCCGATTGGTGACACAGGTGTAACCTGACCGGCCTCTGCGATCGGATGCTTGCGACAACGGCGCGGGAATGTTCTTCAGGCGACGGCGTTTAGAATCTGTACAGACGACATTCCCGGTAGAACACGCGCGCGCAGGAGGCTCATCCATGGACCAGCACGATCCCTTCGGTTTCGTCGGACTCACGTATGACGATGTGCTGCTCCTTCCGGGTCATACCGACGTTATCCCCAGCGAGGCCGACACGTCCTCGCGCATCACCCGCCGCATCTCGGTCGCGACACCGCTGCTCTCCAGCGCGATGGACACCGTCACCGAATCCCGCATGGCCATCGCCATGGCGCGTGAGGGCGGCATCGGCGTTCTGCACCGCAATCTCTCGATCGCCGATCAGGCCGCACACGTCGACCGCGTCAAGCGCAGCGAGTCGGGCATGATCACGGATCCCATCACGACCACCCCCGACGCGACCGTCGAAGAGGTCGACAACCTGTGCGCGAAGTACCGTATCTCCGGCCTTCCGGTCGTCGACCCCGATGGACACCTCGTCGGCATCATCACGAACCGTGACATGCGCTTCGTCTCCGGCTTCGAGCGTCAGACGACGTTCGTCAAGGACGTCATGACGTCGTCGGACCTGGTCACCGCGAAGGTCGGCGTCGCCGCGGGCGAGGTCATCGCACTGTTCGCGAAGCACCGCGTCGAGAAGCTGCCGCTGATCGACGAAGACGGCAAGCTCGCCGGACTCATCACCATCAAGGACTTCGACAAGAGCGAGAAGTATCCGCTTGCCACCAAGGACGACCAGGGGCGTCTGCGTGTCGCCGCGGCGATCGGTTTCTTCGGCGACGCATGGGAGCGTGCAGAGGCGCTGCGAGACGCCGGAGTCGACATCCTGGTCGTGGACACGGCCAACGGGCACGCGCAGGGCGTCATCGACATCGTCAAGCGCCTCAAGGCGGACGAGTCGTTCGCCCACATCGACATCATGGGCGGTCAGGTCGCGACCCGCGAGGGTGCGCAGGCACTCATCGACGCCGGCGTGGACGCCCTCAAGGTCGGCGTCGGGCCCGGCTCCATCTGCACGACGCGCGTCGTCGCGGGTGTCGGCGTTCCGCAGGTGACCGCCGTGTACGAGGCGTCGCTCGCAGCCCGTCCCGCCGGAATTCCGGTGATCGCCGATGGCGGTCTGCAGTACTCGGGCGACATCGCCAAGGCGCTCGTCGCCGGTGCGGATGCTGTCATGCTCGGCTCTCTGCTCGCCGGAACCGACGAGTCTCCGGGGGAGATCGTGTTCCAGTCGGGCAAGCAGTTCAAGCAGTACCGCGGCATGGGTTCGCTCGGTGCGATGCAGACCCGCGGCAAGCAGACCTCGTACTCGAAGGACCGCTACTTCCAGGCCGACGTGCCCAGCGATGACAAGCTCATCCCCGAGGGCATCGAAGGTCAGGTGCCCTACCGCGGACCCGTTTCTGCGGTGGCCTATCAGCTGATCGGAGGCCTGCGTCAGTCGATGTTCTACGTCGGCGCCCGCACGATCGAAGAGCTCAAGACACGCGGCAAGTTCGTGCGCATCACCTCGGCAGGGCTCAAGGAGTCGCACCCGCACGACGTGCAGATCGTCGTCGAGGCGCCCAACTACAAGAAGTAGATCCCGTTTCCAGGAAAGGGGCGGATGCTGCGGCATCCGCCCTTTTCGCATCCCCGCGTACGCGAGAGGGTTCCGCCGGTAGCGCTGTGCGACAATCGACGAGACCTCACTCGCCCCTTTCCCTCTGCGCGCCGGCTGATGAAGGCTCGGAACCGTCGCCGCTGATTTCCCCAGATCGGCAGGGAATCTCCCCAAGGAGTGCTGCACCCATGCCGGAGGACGTTCCTCGCATACTCGTCGTCGATGACGACCCTGACGTCGCACTGCTCGTCAAGACGCTGCTGGAACGGCGCGCCGGATGCACCGTCGACGTCGCCGCGGACGGCCTGAGCGCCCTGGCCCAGGTGGAAGCCGTTCCGCCGGACGTCGTCGTCGCCGACATCGAGATGCCCGGTGTGAGCGGACTGGAACTGCTCGAGCAGCTCCGGATCCGCGTGCCCGATGTGCCTGTGGTCATCATGACCGCGCACGTCTCGGTCGACTACGCGGTCGCCGCGCTGCGCGCGCAGGCGGACGAGTTCCTCACCAAGCCGATCGACAGCGCCAAACTCGTCGAGGTCGTCACACGCCTGGCGGAGGAGGGGCGTCGTCGACGCGAGGAGCGACGAAGCAAGCAGGTCGTTCTCGCGATAGGGGCGCACCCGGACGACGTCGAGATCGGCGTGGGCGGCATCCTCTCCGCACATGCGCACGCCGGCGACGACATCACGATCCTGACCCTCTCGCGGGGATCTCAGGGCGGTGACGCCGACAGCCGTCAGCACGAGTCTCTCGCCGCAGCCGAAAGGCTGCGCGCCCGTCTGTTCCTCAAAGACCTCATCGACACGGAGATCTCCGGAGGCGGACCCACTGTGCGGCTCATCGAAGAGGTCGTGCGCGAGGTGCAGCCGACCATCGTCTACACGCACTCCGCGAACGATCGCCATCAGGATCACCGCGCCGTCGGGGAAGCCACCGTCGTGGCGACGCGCAAGGTCGGCACGGTCGCCTGCTATCAGAGCCCTTCGGCCACCATCGACTATCGGCCCACGCGCTTCGTGAGGGTGGATCAGTTCATGACGCAGAAGATCGAACTGCTCGAGTGCTTCCGGAGCCAGACGGCGAACAGGGACTACCTGACCTCCGATTTCGTGATGGCGACCGCCCGTTACTGGTCGCGGTTCGGTGGCGGCACCGCTGTGGAGCCGCTCGAGATCGTGCGCGAGACCGCTGACGCCATTCGCGTCCATGAACCCTCCCGACTGGAGAGCTGATGACCACGCGTGTGCTGGTGACCGGCGCGGGTGGTCCCGCAGGAGTCGCCGTGATCCGATCGCTGTTGAAGCGCGACGATCTGACGGTGTTCGCCGCCGACATGGACGGCTGGGCCAGCGGGATCTATCTCGTCCCGCCCGCTCAGCGCCGGCTCGTTCCACCGGGGAAGTCCGAGGACTTCGTGCCGGCGCTGGTGCGCCTCGTCGCGGACGACCGGCTCGACCTGGTCATCTCGACCGTCGACGTCGAGCTTGAAGCAGTCGCTGATCGTCGCGATGAACTCGCACCGGCCGTCCTCGCCGCGCCGTCAGCCGAGACGCTGCGCACGGCGTTGGACAAACTCGTCCTCGCCGATCGGTGCGCGGCGACCGGGCGTGCGCCGCGGACCGTCCTCGCGGGACCCGACGCCCTGGAAGTCGATTGGGAGTTCCCGGCGTTCGCCAAGCCTCGGCAGGGAGCCGGCAGTCGCGGCATCCGCGTCGTGCCCGACCGCGCGGCGCTCGAAGCACTCCCGACCGATGAAGGCCTCATCGTGCAGGATCTCCTGCCCGGCGAGGAGTATTCGGTCGACGTGATCGCGGACGCGACCGGACACGTCGTCGCCGCCGTGCCCCGCACGCGCGCGCGAGTCGACTCTGGTGTCGCGATCGCCGGCCGGACGGTGCACGACGAGGAACTGCAGGAGACTGCAGCGATCATCGCCAGGGCCATCGGCCTTGTCGGCGTGGCCAACGTCCAGCTGCGTCGCGATCGGGCAGGACGCGCGATGCTGCTGGAGGTGAACCCGCGCTTTCCCGGTGCGCTGCCGCTCACGATCGCAGCCGGCGTCGACATCCCCTCGCTCGTCGTCGATCTGTTCCTCGGTGATGAGCTGCCCCGCCGGGTGCCGTTCCGAGAGGTGGCGTCGGTGCGTTTCCTCGAAGACATCGTGGTCGAGATCGATGAACTGCTGGAGTCTCCGCACGCCGGTCACCAGGAGGATTCATGATCGACGCGCTGCTGCGCGGTGATCACCACGTGCACTCGACGTTCTCGGATGACGCCGTCTCCTCGCCCGAGGAGAACGTGGCCGCCGCGCACGCCGCTGGGCTGAGGACGCTGCGCCTCGTCGACCACGTGCGCCAGAGCACGACCTGGGTGCCCGAATACCTGGCTGCCGTTCGGTCGCTGGTCGTCCCCGAAGGGCTCACCGTGCTCACCGGCGTCGAGGCCAAGATCCTCGATGCATCCGGAGAACTCGACATCCCCGCCCTGCCGACGGGGATCGACCGCATCCTGATCGCCGATCATCAGTTCCCCGGTGAGGGCGGGCCGCTCAGCCCGACCGCCGTCCGCGAACGCATCGCCGCGGGTTGGAAGAGCGACGACGTCCTCGACCAGCTCGTCACGGCCTTGATCGCCTCGATGCGACGCCACCCGGGAAACCAACTCGCGCACTGCTTCTCCATCGTCCCGAAGATCGGACTGGACGAGAGCGACCTGGGCGGTGAGCGCCTCACTGCCTGGGCCGAGGCCGCAGCGGCGAGCGACACGCTCGTCGAGGTGAACGAGAAGTGGGGATGCCCCGCACCCGCAGCGCTCGCCGCACTGCACGACGCCGGAGCGACGCTCGTCGCGTCGACCGACAGTCATGAGGCCTCGACCGTCGGACGGTACTCGCGCGTGCGCCAGCTGGTCGGCGAGGCCGTCACGTGATCGCTGATCTCACCTGGCTGCAGGTCAGCGTCGTCATCTTCCTGCTCGCGTGCGTGCTCGTCGGTACCCTGCCCGTGATCAACACCGCACTGCAGTTCCTCACGCTGCCGGTGCACGCGTTCCGCAATCACTACAGCCGTGCGAAGCCGTACCACCCGAACATCGCCGTCCTGATCCCGGCGTGGAATGAGGGGATGGTCATCGGGCCCGCCATCGAGCGCATCCTCCAACTGGAGTACCCCGCTGAACGCCTGAGGGTCTTCGTCATCGACGATGCCTCCACTGACGACACGCCGGAGATCGTCGCCGCGAAGTCGCAGGCATATCCGGGACGAGTGAATCACCTGCGCCGCGACGTCGGCGGAGAGGGCAAGGCGCATACGCTGAACCACGGTCTCGATGTCGTGCTGGCGGATGACTGGACCGAAGCCGTCCTCATCATGGACGCCGACGTGATCTTCGCGAAGGACTCACTGCGCAAGCTCAGCAGGCACCTCGCGGATGAGAAGGTCGGGGCGGTGACGGCGTACATCGCGGAGGGCAGTCGCGATCGCAATTACCTGACCCGCTTCATCGGCGTGGAGTACGTCATAAGCCAGCTCTCCTCCCGTCGCGCGCAGAACGTGCAGGGGGCGATCGCCTGCCTGGCCGGCGGTGCACAGTTGCACTCACGGGCGAACCTCGAGGCGATCGGCGGCCGCATTCCGAGCGGCACGCTCGCAGAGGACACGATGACGACGTTCGAGGGTCAGTTGAAGGGTCGCCGGATGGTGTTCGAGCCTCATGCGGTGGTCTACGCCGAAGAGCCTCGAACGATCGACGCCCTGTGGAAGCAGCGGCTGCGGTGGGCTCGCGGCAACGTGCAGCTGACGTCCATCTATCGCAGACTGTGGTTCCGGCCGAGTCGTGTCCACAACCTCGGCAGCTTCGTCTTCGGGCTGTCGTGGTTCACGATCCTGCTGCTTCCCGCGTTCATGCTGCTCGCGGCTCTCGCGCTGCTGACACTGCTCCTGCTGCACAGCGACATCGCCGAAGTCGTGTTCCGGTTCATGTGGATCTTCGCGGCGTGCGTCTACCTGTTCTCCATCGTCTACTCCGTGCAGCTGGATTCCCGCGTCGGCTGGCGCTCCTGGCGCGAGGCGATCCTGTTCCCGGGGCTCGGGGCGCTCATCCTCATGGCCATCGCGCTCTTCCCCTGGCTGTTCGTGAGCATCGTGACTCTGCTCGGCGGCGCGCTGACGGATCAGACCCGATTCGTCTGGTCTGTGATCTTCTACCTGTGGGGACCCATCTCGATGCTCGGCGTCTGGCTCGCGCGCGCGATCGAGCATCTGCCGGGCGGACACTTCTTCGCGGGGCTGCTCCTGTACGTCTTCGGTTATGGTTCGCTCCTGTGCGCCATCACCGTGGATTCTTACGTCAAGGAATGGCGTCATGCCGACGCCGCATGGATCAAGACCGAGAAGATCGGACGGGTCGACTCATGACCGGATCGTCATCGTATGAGGCCGAATCGGACTATGCGGCCGAATCGGAGGAGATCGCACGCGACGCGAGGAGAGAGCGCCACCTGCTGTGGCAGGGGGTCGTCTCCGTGGTGATCGTCGCCGGCGTCGTCGTGTTGCGAGAGCTGTTCCTGCGATGAGCGCTCGACCTCTCGCGCTCATCGTCGAAGACAGCGACGACCAGACCGCGCTGCTGCGTCGCCACCTCACCCGGGAGGGCTACGACGCATTCACGGCATCGGATGCAGAGTCCGCGATCGCCGCGTTCGACGGCATAGACCCGGCGATCGCCGTCGTCGACCTGATCCTGCCTGGGATGTCCGGTCAGGAGTGCGCTCGCAGGATTCGCGAGCGTTTCCCGCACTGCTTCGTCATCATCAGCTCCGTGCTCAACCCGGAGGACTATCCGCCCGCCGACGCGGCTCTGCCGAAGCCGATCACCGGCGCGCGGCTTCATGACGCGCTCGGACGGATCAGCGCATGAACGCCGTGACAACGCAGGATCGCATCGAGAGCCCGTGGCGTCGACTTCTCGACAATCCCACGCCGATCGTGAAACAGCTCCCCACGATCGTTGCAGCCCTCATCGCCCTGATCCTCGTCGCCTTCATCCCCGAACTCGGGTTCAGCGACCTGACGGCGACCGTCGTCGGCAGCGCCCTGATCGCCGCTGCCACCGTGTATGCGATCGTGCTCAGCGTGCGCGGCGACCTCGACGGCATCGCCGTCCTCATCATTCCGATGATCGACATCGTCGGGCTGGGTGGCATCCGCGCCGGCACTGGAGGGGCGCAGTCGCTGTTCGGCTCGCTCGTGCTGCTGCCGGTGATCTGGCTCGCGGCTGCGCCAGGCATCCGCTATGTGGTCCTCGTGGCAGTGCTCAGTTCTGTCGCCGTGCTCACGCCGTACTTCCTGGAACCGCCGGTGCGTGCGGTCGACTGGCTGCGCGGAGTGATCAGTCCTCTCGTGTTCGCGGCGGTCGCGGCGGTGGTGAACGAGCTCTCGCGTCAGCAGCGTCTGCGCGCAGACTTGGCCGAGCGCCTCGTCACCGAGCGCACCGAAGCTCTCGCAGAGAACGTCGAGATGGTCGCGAGCCTGCGGGAGAGCGAGCGGCAGTACCGTGCGTTGCTGGATTCGTTCGAGAGCCTGTGGGCATCCATCACCGCGCAGGCCGTGATCGCGACTGATGATCGCGGCATCATCGTGGCCTGGAACCCGGGTGCCGAGCGGCTGCTGGGGCTTTCAAGCCGCGAAGCACTGGATGACGTCTGCATCGACCGGTTCTTCTCGGAGGACGTTCTTCGCGTGATCGCGGACGAGCTTCCCGAGACCGACCGTGATGCGCCGTCGGAGGTTCACCCTGGGCTGCGAGCGCTGTTCGCGCGCGCCGCCGCTGAGATCCCGCTCGACGGCGACATCCAGGTGACGACGGCCGGCAGCTCGACGGTACCGGCGAGAGTCACCGTGACCCGCAGGCAGGGGTCGAAGAACCAGCCCGAGGGATACATCTTCGTCGTCACGGATGAGACCCGCGCGGTCGAGGTCGCGCGCATGAAGGACGAGTTCGTCGGGATGATCTCGCATGAGCTGCGCACCCCGCTGAGCGCGATCATCGGATTCCTCGATCTGCTGCGCAACGACCCGGCGCAGCCGCTGACGACCGATCAGGCCGAGTTCGCCGACATCATCGAGCGCAATGCGCAGCGACTGCTCAACCTCGTCGGAGATCTGCTCTTCACCGCACAGGCCGAATCCGGCAGATTCTCGATCACGAAGCAGGAGATCGATCTGCGTGATTGTGCGCGTGCGTCGGTCGTCTCCGCAGGTCCGCACGCGGAGCGCGAAGGTGTCGAGCTGAGCGTAGAGATTCCGGAGCAGCCGGTGCGCATGCTCGCCGACGCGGGACGCATCGGGCAGGCGCTGGACAATCTGCTTTCGAACGCGATCAAGTTCACCCCCGCGGGCGGGAACGTCCTCGTCCGCGTGCAGCACGCGGACGGCGTCGTGATCCTCGCCGTGCGAGATACGGGTCTGGGCATTCCGAAAGACGAGCAGCGGATGCTGTTCACTCGGTTCTTCCGGGCTTCCACGGCAACGCGCAACGCGGTGCCAGGGATCGGCTTGGGCTTGGTGATCACACGTGCGATCGTCATGGCTCACGAGGGCACGATGGACTTCACCAGCACCGAGGGGGAGGGCACGGAGTTCCGGATGCTGTTCCCGAACGCGCCGCGCACCGAGGCTCTGCAGCAACTCACGACGGACTGACCTGCCGTTTCCGCGGCCTGTGTCTCCGTGCGGGGCTCGGGCGACCTCTGGCGAGAGTCCGTGGTCCGGCGTAGCGTGCTGGCATGTGCCGCAACATCGTCCCGTTGAACAATCTGGAACCTGCCGCGACTGACGAGGAGTGTCACGACGCCGCCGTGCAGTTCGTGCGCAAGATCTCCGGAACGAACGCACCGTCCAGGGTCAATCAGGCAGTCTTCGACCGCGCCGTGGCAGAGATCGAACTGGCGACCCGTGCCCTTCTCGACGGACTGGTGACTTCCGCGCCTCCGAAGAATCGCGAGCAGGAGGCCGACAAGCGCAAGGCCCGCTCCGCCGAGCGCTATGAGGCGATCCGGGTCTTCCAGGAAGAGAAGCGCGCCGCGCGCGCCACTGCCTGATCGCGTGATGTGACGGTGGATGACGGGATCCGTCGCCGCGGACGCACGGCGCCGTTATCGTCGCGCTATGACTCTTCTCCATGACCAGACCGCACCCGTCGCCGATGTCACCCCTGATGAGCGTGCACAGCGCCTCACCGATGCGGGAACGGCGTGGAACGAGCGCATCGCCGTAGACGCGACGAACGCCGACCTCACGTACAAGGTCGTCGGCCGCGGCGTCGGATCCGTCGCCACCGAGGTGCGCGCGGGCAAGCACCGCTTCCTGGTCGACGAGCCAGGCGCGCTCGCCGGTGACGATGCTGCCGCAAGCCCGGTCGAGTACGCGCTCGGTGCGCTCGTCTCGTGCCAGGTCGTCGTGTTCCGCCTGTACGCGCAGTCGCTGGGCCTCACGATCGACGAGATCGAGATCACCGCTGAGGGCGACCTGAACGTGCAGAAGCTCTTCGGGATCGACGAGTCGGGCCGTGCCGGCTTCCACGACGTGCGTCTGAAGGTCGACATCACGGGTCCGAACAGCGCCGACGAGTACGCCAACCTCCGCAAGGTCGTCGACGAGCACTGCCCGGTGCTCGACCTCTTCTCGAACCCGGTGCCGACCTCCAGCACTCTGGTCTGAGCATC
This sequence comes from Microbacterium murale, assembly GCF_014635185.1. Lineage (GTDB taxonomy): Bacteria > Actinomycetota > Actinomycetes > Actinomycetales > Microbacteriaceae > Microbacterium > Microbacterium murale. Next base: position 470,393 of record NZ_BMCM01000002.1, on the reverse strand, counting down.
CGCCCCACGGAACTGATAGCCTGATCGGCTCGCCATGCGGGCGGAAGGACGGCTTCACCCGTGGGCTACATCGACATCTCAGCCATCTCGCTGACCCTGCCGGACGGCAGACCGCTGCTCGACGAAGTGACGTTCCGCGTCGGTGCGGGCTCGACGAGTGCGCTGATCGGACCGAACGGCGCGGGCAAGACCACGCTGCTGCGGATCATCCGCGGCGAGACGGCACCCGATGCCGGTGTCGTCACGATCGATGGCGGACTCGGCGTCATGGACCAGTTCGTCGGTCACGGCGAGGCAGGTCAGACGGTGCAGGAGCTGCTGGTGCGGGTGGCTCCTCGCCGCATCCGCGAGGCGTCGCTGGCGCTCGAGGCGGCCGAGAATGCCCTGATCGAGCGCGACGAGCACGACACGCAGATGCGGTACGCCACAGCGCTCGCCGAATACGCGGATGCCGGCGGCTATGAGCACGAGACCGTGTGGGATCAGTGCACTGTCGCCGCCCTTGGTGTGCCGTTCGAACGGGCGCGCTATCGCGAGCTTGTCACCCTCTCCGGAGGAGAGCAGAAGCGCCTCGCGCTGGAGGCTCTGTTGCGCGGACCGGATGACGTGCTGCTCCTCGACGAGCCGGACAACTACCTCGACGTGCCGGCCAAGCGGTGGATCGAGCAGCAGTTGCGGCAGACGCCGAAGACCGTGCTGCTCGTCTCGCACGACCGCGAGCTGCTCGCCCGAGCGGCCGATCGCATCATCACGCTCGAACCGGGCGGCGCGGGCGCGTCGGCGTGGGTTCACGGCGGCGGCTTCGCCACCTATCACCAGGCCAGGACCGACCGGATGGATCGCCTCGACGAACTGCGCCGTCGATGGGACGAGCAGCACGAGAAGCTGCGCACCCTCGTGGCGAATCTGAAGGTGAAGGCCGAGGCGAACGATGGCTTCGCGTCGCGATATCGTGCGGCGCAGACCAGGCTGCGGAAGTTCGAGGAGGCCGGGCCGCCGGAGGAGCGTCCGCCGTCCCAGGAGTTCGACATGCGCCTGCGCGGTGCACGCACCGGAAAGCGCGCCGTGGTCGCAGAGCACCTCGAGCTCACCGGCCTCATGCGGCCCTTCGACGCGGAGATCTGGTACGGCGACCGGATCGGCGTGCTCGGATCGAACGGGTCGGGCAAGTCGCACTTCCTGCGACTGCTCGCCCGGGGCGGCACAGACCCCGACCCGACGCTCGGTCACGTGACCTCGACCGGCGAGCAGGTGGATGCTGTCGCGCACACGGGCCGCGCGACGCTCGGTGCGCGCGTGGTTCCTGGACTGTTCGCCCAGACGCACGCGCATCCGGAATTCGTCGGACGCACACTGTTGGAAGTGCTGCACCGCGGCGACGAGCGCAGAGCAGGCATGCCTCGCGAAGCCGCGAGTTCGGCCCTCGACCGCTACGGACTGGTGCGGCAGGCGCAGCAGACGTTCGACTCGCTGTCCGGCGGGCAGCAGGCACGGTTCCAGGTATTGCTGCTGGAACTCTCCGGCGCGACGCTGCTGCTGCTCGATGAGCCGACGGACAACCTCGATCTGGAATCGGCTGAGGCTCTGGAGGAGGCGCTCACACGGTTCGAGGGCACGGTGCTCGCCGTGACGCACGATCGCTGGTTCGCCCGCTCCTTCGACCGCTTCCTCGTGTTCGGGACAGATGGCGACGTCTACGAGTCGGATGCTCCGGTCTGGGACGAGCGCCGGGTCGCGCGAGCGCGCTGAGAGGGCTGCCGCACGGCTCCGGCATCCGCGAGCGCGGGAGGTGTCTCTTTCTGCCGCTTCGGCGCGCGCGAAGCGGCCTATTGCGCCACCTCCGTCGGACGGATGGCCCGGCGCATTTCGGGAGGTGGTCCTTTGTGCCGCTTCGGCGCGCGCGAAGCGGCCATTTGGACCACCTCCGTCGGACGGATGGCCCGGCACATTTCGGGAGGTGGTCCTTTGTGCCGCACGTCGGCGCGTGACCCGACACTAAGCGACACCTCCTGAAGGGATGCCGCGCGCATCTCGTGAACGGATGCTGCGCGCACCCCGCGAGCGGATGCTGCGCGCCCCTGCAGCAGCAGACTCCGGCACGGAGCTGCGGGCCGGGTAGGCTGGACGGGTGAGCATGGACATCGAACTCGGCCGAGGCAAGCGCGCACGTCGCGCGTACACGTTCGACGACATCGCGGTGGTGCCGTCACGGCGAACCCGCAACCCGGAGGACGTCTCGACCGGCTGGTCGATCGACGCCTACCAGTTCGACACCCCGATCATCGGTGCGCCGATGGACTCGGTCGTCAGCCCGAAGACCGCGATCATGCTGGGCCAGCTCGGCGGCCTCGGCGTGCTCGACCTCGAGGGCGTCTGGACGCGCTACGAAGATCCGGAGCCGCTGCTCGCCGAGATCGCCGGCCTTCCGTTCGACAAGGCCACCGTGCGCATGCAGCAGCTCTACTCCGAGCCGATCAAGCCCGAACTCATCAAGGCGCGCCTCGCCGAGATCCGCGAAGCGGGCGTCACCGTCGCGGGCTCGCTCACACCGCAGCGCACGCAGGAGCTCTACGAGACCGTGGTCGCCGCAGGCGTCGATCTGTTCGTCATCCGCGGCACGACGGTCTCTGCCGAGCACGTCTCCAGCGTCGCCGAGCCGCTGAACCTGAAGAAGTTCATCTACGACCTCGACGTCCCGGTGATCGTCGGCGGGGCTGCCACCTACACCGCATCCCTCCACCTCATGCGCACCGGCGCGGCCGGAGTGCTCGTCGGATTCGGCGGGGGAGCGGCGTCCACGACGCGTGCGGTGCTCGGCATCCACGCCCCGATGGCCACCGCCGTCTCGGACGTCGCCGCAGCCCGTCGCGACTACCTCGACGAGTCGGGCGGACGCTACGTGCACGTGATCGCTGACGGCGGCGTCGGCACGTCGGGCGACATCGTCAAGGCGCTCGCCATGGGCGCGGATGCCGTCATGCTCGGCGTCGCTCTCGCACGGGCGACGGATGCTCCAGGCCACGGGTTCCACTGGGGCCCAGAGGCGCACCACCCGCAGCTTCCCCGCGGTCGCCGCGTCGCGGTCGACGGCATCGCCACGCTGGAGGAGATCCTCTACGGGCCGGCGCCGGTCGCAGACGGAACCGCCAACCTCATCGGCGCCCTGCGCAAGTCGATGGCGACCACCGGATACTCCGACCTCAAGGAGTTCCAGCGCGTCGAGGTCGTGCTGGCCCCGTACCACTCTTGAGCGGCACGCCGCAGATCGTGACGACTTCGCAGGAGTTCCCGCCGACTCTTCGCGAGGTCATGCTGCGCCCGCGCTGGATCGGCGTGCTGCTGCTGGCCCTCGTCGTCGCCGGTGTCTTCGCCTTCCTCGGGCAGTGGCAGCTCGAACGCGCGATCGACACCGAGCCCACGCCAGTCGGGATCACCGAAGAGGTGCGGCCGCTCGCCGACGTCGTCGAACCCGGCCAGTACCTGCCCGAGCCCTACGTCGGACAGCGCGTCGAGACCGAGGGCAGCTGGGTCGCGGGAGACTTCCTGATCGTGTCCTCCCGCTTCAACGACGGCGCCGAGGGCTACTGGGTGACCGGGCAGCTCCGCGTCGACGATGCCGCCTCGATCGCGGTCGCAGTCGGATGGGCTGCGGATCGAGAGTCGGCGGATGCCGCGGCATCCGCTCTGGAGAATGACGCGGCAGGTACCGAGGCGACGATCACCGGCCGCGTGATCTCCGATGAGGGCCCGAGTCTGCCACCGGCCGAAGACCCGTTCGCGATGAACAAGATGTCACCCGCCATGCTGCTGGGCCAATGGCACGATGTCGAGGAGCTGTCGGTCTACCGCCCGTACCTCGCCTCCGTCGACGCGCCGGCGGGTCTCGTCGACATCGTCTCGCCCGCCCCGGACGAGTTGGGCACGGTCAACTGGCTGAACATCTTCTACGCGATCGAGTGGGCGGTGTTCGCCGGCTTCGCGTTCTACATCTGGTATCGCCTGGCGAAGGACCGCTGGGAACTCGAGGTCGAGGCATTCGAGGATTCTGCGTCGGCTTGACCATCGTCCTGCGTCGTATGGCGCTCTGGTTAGCAATCGGTGAACACCATTGAGGATGTCGGTTCTGCTGTCTAAGCTCCTCAACATGTGAGTGCGCTGTGAGCACCACGACGACGGTTTCACGAGAGCTGTCGTTCGATCAGACCGAGGAGACAGCACCGATGATGTCAGCCCCTGATGGCAGGAACCTCACAGTTCCCGCCTCTCACCGCACAGGCAGGGGCCGCGTCGGCGTCCTTGCCGCGACCTGCGTCTTCGCCCTCGGCGCGGGCTCCCTGGTCGTCACGCCCGCTTTCGCAGACACAGCAGGCACTGGCGTCGTCATCAACGAGGCGTACCTGTCCGGCGGAAGCGCGGGCGCCGCGTTCACGAACAAGTTCGTCGAGCTCTACAACCCGACCGCAGCCGACATCACCCTCGACGGCATGTCGCTGCAGTACCGCTCGGCGACGGGAACGGCGAACTTCAACGGCGTCGCGCCGCTCACCGGTGTGATCCCGGCCGGCGGCTACTACCTGGTACAGGGCAACAGCAACGGCACCAACGGCGCTGCGCTGCCGACCCCGGACGCCGTCACCACACTGACTCCGAGCGGAACTAACGGCACGCTCGCCCTCGTCGAGGGCACGGCGGCCGTGAACCTGACCCCCGGTTCGGTCACCGTCGCAGAGGGTGTCGTCGACCTTCTCGGCTATGGCACGTCGAACACGTTCGAGACCGCCGCGGCGACGCCGCCGGCGGGCAACACCGACGTCAAGTCGCTGAACCGCACGGGCGGCGTCGACACCGACGACAACAGCGCGGACTTCACGCTCTCGGCGACGATCACGCCGCAGGGCACAGGCCAGACGGATCCCACCGACCCGACCGATCCCACCGACCCCACGGACCCGGTCGACCCCACCACGGCGTCGATCGCCGATGTGCAGGGCACGACCGATGTCTCTCCGCTCGACGGCCAGGCCGTCACTGTCGAGGGCATCGTCACCGGCGACTACCGCGTGGGCGGCTACAAGGGCATCTCGATCCAGACGGCCGGCAGCGGCGGCGATGCGGACGCCACTCCCGGCGCATCCGACGGCGTCTTCGTCTTCCTGAACGCTCTCGCTCCGACGCTGGCGATCGGCGACCTCGTCTCGGTCACCGGCACGGTCTCTGAGTACTTCGGCCAGACGCAGATCTCTCCCGCGGCCGTCGAAGACGTCTCCGTCGTCACCGCCGGAGTCGGCGTTCCCGCGGCGACTCCGCTGCCGGAGACGGTGATCGGCGCCGACCGCGAGACCTACGAGAACATGCTTGTGGCACCCGCCGGCACCTATCGCCTGGCATCGAGTCACCAGCTGTACAACTTCGGAACGCTGTGGCTGAACCCCGGCGAGCTCAACGTCAAGAGCACCGAGACGACGCGTCCCGGTGCGGATGCCGATGCCATCGCGGCCGCGAACCGCGCAGAGCGCATCCTGCTCGACGACGGCTGGAACTCGCAGGTGACCAGCGGTGCTCACACGGGCGAGCAGCCGTACTTCAGGACCGACACCCCGGTGCGAAACGGCGACGTCGTCGACTTCGCCGATACCGGTTACGTGCTGCAGTACGGCTTCGACGACTGGCGCCTGCAGCCGGTCATCGCGATCGATGATGCGAGCGACGCGGCCTACAAGGCGACGTTCACGACCGAGAACCCGCGCAGCGACACGCCCCCCGAGGTCGGCGGCGACGTGCAGGTCGGCGCGTTCAACGTCTTCAACTACTTCACGACACTGCAGAGCGAAGACCCCGACGCACGCGGCGCCAAGACTGCAGAGCTGTTCGCCACGCAGAAGTCGAAGATCGTCACGGCGATCAACGACCTCGATGCCGATGTCGTCGCGCTCATGGAGATCGAGAACTCGATCCACTTCGGAAAGCCGGTCGACACGGCCGTCGCCGACCTGGTCGACGGACTCAACGCGGACGCCGGCTCGGATGTCTGGGACTTCGTCCCGACGCCGGAGGCGCTGCTGAGCACAGACACCGATGTGATCACGAACGCGATCATCTACAAGAAGGATGCCGCGACTCCCGTCGGCGACAGTGCCACAGTGGTCGATGAGACCGTGTGGGGCAACGCCCGCGAGCCGATTGCGCAGACCTTCGATCTCGACGGCAAGACCGTTTCGGTCGTGGCGAACCACTTCAAGTCGAAGTCGGGCGACGGCGATGAGCCTGCCGACGGCCAGGGTCAGTTCAATGCCGACCGCGTCGCGCAGGCGCAGTCGCTGCTCGGATTCACCGAGACGCTGACCGAGACCAGCGGCAGCGAAGACGTCCTGCTGCTCGGCGACTTCAACGCCTACGGCCAGGAAGACCCGATCGACGTGTTCGCGCAGGCCGGCTGGACCGACCTCGTGCCCGCGAAGGCCGCGGGCCAGTACACGTACACGTTCGACGGCGAACTCGGCTCGCTCGACCACGCGATCGCATCGCCTTCGCTCGCCGAGTCGGTCACCGGCACTGGTGTGTGGGGGATCAACTCCGCCGAGTGGAGTGACCGCGGCTACGAATTCGGCGCGGCTGAGGCGGGCACGCCGTTCCGCTCCAGCGACCACGACCCGGTGATCGTCGGCATCTCCAGCGAGATCCCGCCGGTGAACATCGACATCGTCACGATCAACGACTTCCACGGTCGGATCGAGGCGGATGGCGCCGCGGCAGGTGCAGCGGTTCTCGCCGGTGCGGTGCAGTCGGTGCGCGACGCGAACCCGAACACGGTGTTCGCGGCTGCCGGTGACCTCATCGGAGCGTCCACGTTCACGTCGTTCATCAACGACGACAACCCCACGATCGACGCGCTCAACGCGGCCGGACTCGATGTGAGCGCGGCGGGCAACCACGAGTTCGATCAGGGCTGGGAAGACCTGCGCGACCGTGTGCAGGATCGTGCGGACTGGGAGTACATCTCCTCGAACGTGTTCCTCACCGAGACCGGTGAGACCGCACTCGCGCCCGCATGGGTCAAGGAGCTCGACGGCGTGCGGGTCGGCTTCATCGGCGCCGTGACGGAAGAGCTCGACTCGCTCGTCTCGCCGGAGGGCATCGCCGATCTCGAGGTGCGCGGCATCGTCGACTCGGTCAACGCCGTCGCCGACGATCTCACCGACGGTGACGACGCCAACGGCGAGGCCGATGTGCTGGTCCTCCTCGTCCACGAGGGCGCCACGTCGACGGATGTCGCGAGCATCACGCCGGACTCGGCGCTCGGCGAGATCGTCGCCGGTGTCGATGACAGCGTCAGCGCGATCGTCTCGGCGCACACCCACCTCGCGTACAACCACGTCATCGACGGCCGTCCGGTCGTCTCGGCGGGTCAGTACGGCGAGAACTTCGGCCTGATGAACCTGCAGGTCGATCCGGAGACGAAGGAGCTGCTCTCGATCACGAACGAGATCAAGCCGCTCACCGACAACGGAACGCCGCTGTACGACGCCGACGGCGACGTGCAGGCGATCGTCGACGCGGCCAAGGCCGAGGCCGACATCCTCGGTGCGGAGTCGGTCGGTGCGATCACCGGAGACTTCAACCGTGCTCGTCAGAGCGACGGAGCGGAGAACCGCGGTGGTGAATCGACCATTGGCAACTTCGTCGCAGACGTGCACCAGTGGGCGACGGGCGCGGACATCGCGATCATGAACCCCGGCGGCATCAGGGCGAACCTGACGTACGCGGGCACGGGCGAGCAGGACGCCGACGGCAACGTCACGTTCCGCGAGGCGGCGACGGTGCAGCCGTTCGCCAACACGCTGGTCACACTGAACCTCACCGGCGCCCAGCTGAAGGGCGTGCTGGAGGAGCAGTGGCAGCCGGCGGGTTCGAGCCGTCCGTTCCTGAAGCTCGGCGTCTCGGAGGGCCTGCAGTACACGTACGACCCGACGGCGACGGCAGGGGAGCGGATCACCTCGATCACCCTGAACGGTGAGCCGATCGATCCTGCGGCCTCGTACGTCGTCGCGGCGAACTCGTTCCTCGCGGCCGGTGGAGACAACTTCTTCACCTTCGCCGAGGGAACGGGCAAAGCCGACACCGGCAAGATCGACCTGCAGTCGATGGTCGACTGGTTCGACGCCAACGGCACGGCTTCGCCCGACCTCGCCCAGCGCGCGGTCGGCGTGACGCTCAGCACTGCGGATGCCGATGGCTACAGCGCCGGCGATCAGGTCACGATTGACCTGTCGTCACTGGCGTTCAGCGGGGGAGACCCCGTTCCGGCCGAGGTCAGCGTCTCGCTCGGAGACACGGTTCTCGCCACGGGTGCCGTCGACCCGACGATCGTGAACACCACGGATGAGGCAGGGCGGGCGAGCCTGACGTTCACCGTTCCGGATGGCGTCACCGGCGAGCAGCTCACGGTCGCCACTGCGGACGGCACGAGCGTGCAGGTGCCGTTCACGATCACCGGCGAAGACGGCGGCGGCGAGTTCGCCGGCACCATCGAGGTCGCGGCCAAGACGGTCAGCGCTGGCAAGAAGCTCACCGTCACCGGTGCGGACTTCGAGCCCGGTGAGACCGTCGCGATCTCGCTCGAGTCGAAGAAGGGCAAGGTCGTCGAGCTCGGCACCGCGGTCGTGAACGACGACGGCACCTTCAGCAGCTCGGTCACGGTTCCCAAGAAGACGGATGCCGGCAAATACACGGTCATCGTCGCTCAGGAGGACGGCGACCAGGCCACCGGCACGGTCACGGTCAACAAGGGCGGCGGCGGGGGCGTCATCCGCGACATCCTCGACTGGCTGTGGGACCTCATCACCGGCTGGTTCTGACACTGAACCGCTGATGCACAGAGGCCGCTGGGAGTGATCCCGGCGGCCTCCGTCGTGTGCGGAGGGCTAATCAGGCAGCCGGCTCCCGGCGACCGCTCGGGAGGTGTCGCTTCGTGCCGCACCGAGGCTTCGGATGCGGCCAATGGCGACACCTCGTCGTTCGAGGCCCGAGCCCTGCACTCGGGAGGTGTCGCTTCGTGCCGCACCGAGTCTTCGGATGCGGCAAATGGCGACACCTCCCGGCGCGCGCAGCGGCCCGGCCCGCCCTGAGGCACGAATCAGGAGGCCGGCTCCCACGAGAAGCCATCGGGGTCCGTGACCTCGCCCAGCGCGCCCTGGATCAGGATGCGGTGCGACCCGGATCCCTCGGGAGACACGGCGACCGACTTGGCCAGCGCTGCGCGCTTGTACAGGCCCAGGCCGATCGACCCTTCTGACACTTTGAAGTCGACGTAGCTGCCGAAGCTCTTGCCGACGGGGATGCCCCGCTCCACGTAGAACGCTTTGCTCGCCTTGACATCGTCGACACCGAGCAGCAGCACGACGCTGTCGATCGTGCGGCTCGCAGGCGCGGTGTCCTTCTTCGACGAGGTGGCGATGTTCCACACCGCGCCGTCCGGTGCCTGGACCGCGCCGCCGAAGCCCCACAGCGACTTCGCTGCGGGCTTGATCTCGGTGGCTCCCGCGGCGATGGCGTCGTCGAGCAGCAGCTGTGCGTTCGCGGGCTGCGACACGATGAGTGAGAGCGTGTATCCGCGGAACCCGGAGGTCGCGGCATCCGATTCGCGAAGTCGGAGCCGGTCTCCGAGCGAGAATGCCTGCGCGCAGAAGGCTTCGGCGGCTGAGAGGTCGGCGACTTCGAGTGTGATGCTGTCGATGGCGTTCATGTGCTCCACGCTACGAGCGCATCACCCGTCGCGCTTCTTGATTCCTGCTCGATCGGGGGCGCCGGAACCCCTGCGTGACCCCGGGTAGACTTGAACGCATGCCAGAGCCGAAAGCCGCCTCCTTCCCGAAGATCCGTGGGGCGCTGAAGTTCTATCAGATCGCGTCGATCATCACCGGTGTCATGCTGCTTCTGCTGCTGATCGAGATGATCCTGAAGTACAGCCCCATCCACGTCGAACTGTTCGCCGGCGGCTCTGGCGGCCTCCTCTGGTTCGCGCCGGTCATCGTCGGCGACGGATGTCAGTGGTTCTCACTGTTCGTGCCTGGCGGTATGGGCTGCGACCTCGTCTCCGCTGGCGACGGCGTGAACCTGTCACTGTTCATCCTCGTGGCGCACGGCTGGTTCTACGTCGTGTACCTCTTCTCCGTCTTCCGCCTGTGGAGCCTGATGCGGTGGCCGTTCAGCCGCTTCATCACGCTCGCGCTCGGCGGCGTCATCCCCGCGCTCTCGTTCATCATGGAGGCCAAGGTCTCCCGCGAGGTCAAGGCGTACCTCGCATCGCGTGAGGCGGCACTCGCCGCCGAAGCATCAGAAAACCAGGAGGCAGCGCGATGAGCGCCGACACCGCACAGCGTCCCGTCCTCGTCGTCGACTTCGGCGCGCAGTACGCGCAGCTCATCGCCCGTCGCGTCCGCGAAGCCGGCGTCTACAGCGAGATCGTGCCGCACACGGTGACCGCCGCAGACATCGCCGAGAAGAACCCGGTCGCGCTCATCCTCTCCGGCGGGCCGTCGTCCGTCTACGAAGAGGGCGCCCCCGCGCTCGACGGCGACATCTTCGACCTCGGCGTCCCGACTCTCGGCATCTGCTACGGCTTCCAGGTCATGGCCCGCGCTCTCGGCGGCGAGGTCGCCAACACCGGCCTGCGCGAATACGGGGCGACGGATGCTGCGCTCTCCGGCGACGGCGGCGTGCTGCTCGGCGGACAGCCGGACACCCAGAACGTGTGGATGAGCCACGGCGACCAGGTCGCCAAGGCGCCAGAGGGCTTCGAGGTCCTCGCCTCCACCGCCGACACGCCCGTCGCAGCCTTCGGCAGCGCCGAGAAGGGCTTCTACGGCGTGCAGTGGCACCCGGAGGTCAAGCACTCCGACCATGGCCAGGAGGTCATCGAGAACTTCCTGCACAAGGCCGCAGGTCTCGCCGCCGACTGGAACAGCGGCAACGTCATCGAGGAGCAGGTCGCCCGCATCCGCGAGCAGGTCGGCTCCGCCCGCGTCATCTCCGCTCTCTCCGGCGGTGTCGACTCCGCGGTGTCCACCGCGCTCGTGCACAAGGCGATCGGCGACCAGCTCACGGCGGTCTTCGTCGACCACGGGCTCCTCCGCAAGGGCGAGCGCGAGCAGGTCGAGCAGGATTACGTCGCTTCCACCGGCGTGCGCCTGATCACGGTGGACGCCGCCGACACGTTCCTCGGGCATCTGAAGGGCGTCAGCGATCCGGAGCAGAAGCGCAAGATCATCGGCCGTGAGTTCATCCGCGCGTTCGAGAAGGTGCAGCTCGATCTGGTCGCCGAGGCCAAGGCAGAGGGCGAGCCCATCAAGTTCCTCGTGCAGGGCACGCTCTACCCCGACGTGGTCGAGTCGGGCGGTGGTACAGGTACCGCGAACATCAAGTCGCACCACAACGTCGGCGGTCTGCCGGAAGACCTCGACTTCGAGCTCATCGAGCCGCTGCGCACCCTGTTCAAGGACGAGGTGCGCCAGATCGGACGCGACCTCGGTCTTCCCGAGGCGATCGTCGGACGGCAGCCGTTTCCGGGGCCAGGCCTCGGCATCCGCATCGTGGGTGAGGTCACCGCTGACCGTCTCGAGATTCTGCGCGAGGCCGACGCCATCGCCCGCGAGGAGCTGACCAAGGCCGGTCTCGACAGCGAGATCTGGCAGTGCCCCGTCGTGCTGCTCGCCGACGTGCGCTCCGTGGGCGTGCAGGGCGACGGCCGCACCTACGGCCACCCGATCGTGCTGCGCCCGGTGTCCAGCGAAGACGCCATGACGGCCGACTGGACCCGCCTTCCGTACGATGTGCTGTCGAAGATCTCGAACCGGATCACCAACAGCGTCCGCGACGTGAACCGCGTGGTGCTGGACGTCACGTCCAAGCCCCCGGGAACCATCGAATGGGAGTGACGTGGGCGGAATCGCGCTAGATTCCGTGCTGCCGGATGCGGAGTACATCGTGCTCTCCAGCCGGCTGGTCCCCGACCTCGACGGGGGTTACACGATCGCGACGCTGTCGCGCGCCACGCAGCTCGCGAAGGCCGGCGTCGCCGAGGGCAAAGGGCCCCTGCTGCTCACCTTCGACCCAGCGGATGCCGCAGCCCACGCCGCACATCGATCGACGTTCGCGCGGCGCGGAGCGATCACTGATCCTGCGCGCATGCGCAACCTGTTCGATGAGGCGGCGGATACTGACGGCGGCGCGGCCGCATGGCTGCGCGATGCGGCATCCGCCGACCTGTCGACGAACCTTCCGGAGCGCGAGTACCGCGTGCTGCGGGATGCGGAGGACCGCCCCTTCGCCGCGTTGCCGGTGATACCGGGCGACCCCGACTGGCACCTCACGGATGAGCCGGTGCTCGTATACGACGCGACGGCTCAGGTAATCGGCGGGGTGGCGGGATTCCGCGGGCTGTATGCCGCATGGCTGCAACACATCACGGCCGCCATCACCGACAAGCAGATCGTCGTGATCTGCGAGTCACGCCAGTTGGGCGAGCTCATCGCCGACTGGGATCACCCCCGCGTGCGCATCATCCACACGATCCACACCATGCATCTCGAGGCGCCGTACACGCCGGATGCCGCCATGAACGCCCTGTGGACGCGCTGGTTCGCGCTGGCCGACAGCTTCGACGCCGTGGCATGGCCGACCGGGACGCAGCGTGATGACGTCGTCGCCCGCTTCGGCGACGCCGCTCGCCATGTCGTGATCCCGAACGCTGCCCCCGATTCCGAAAGGCGCGCCGCAACCACGCTCGAGCGAGAACCCGGGCTCGTCGTCGTGCTCGGACGCCTGGCGGCGGGCAAACGCGTCGACCATTCGATCCGCGCGTTCATCGCCGCCGACGTCCCTGGGTCCCGCATGGAGATCTGGGGCGGGGGAGCGGAGCACGACGCACTGCAGGCGTTGATCGACGAGCGCGGTGCAGGCTCGCGGGTCATGCTCGCCGGCCACACGGATGCTCCGGGCCGGGTGCTCGATCGTGCATCCGTCGTGGTCACATCCACCGCGTTCGAGGGCCAGGGGCTGTCGATTCTCGAGGCGCTGCTGCACGATGTGCCAGTGATCTCGTACGACGTGCGCTACGGGCCGGGCGACCTGCTGGTCGGCGGAGGCGGGATCCTGGTGCCGGACGGCGACGAGGCCGCTCTCGCCGAAGCGCTTCGGGCGGTCCTGACCGACCATGAGCTGTATGCCCGTCTGGTCGCCGAGGCGCCGGTCGCGGCATCCGCATGGAGCGCCGAGCGCGCTACCGAGGCATTCGCCGCCGCAGTGCGCGAGGTCCTCTCCGCACCGTCCCGCCGCTGATTCAGAAGTTTTTCTCCCGAGATGTCGATCCGGGTCTTTCCCGTTCGACGTCTTAGTGAGAGGGTCGAAAACGATCCCCCGAACCAAGGAGAGAATCATGAAGTTCATGCTGATCATGCGCGCGGACGACTCGGGCGTCGACGCATACAAGGACATCCCGTTCGAGCAGATCATCGAGGCGATGGGCAAGTACAACGAGTCCATGATGAAGGCCGGGGTGCTACTCGCAGGCGAGGGCCTCACCGATGCCGCAGAAGGCTTCGTCGTCGACTTCTCGGCAGAGGCGCCGCTCGTCACCGACGGCCCCTACGGCGAGACGAAGGAGCTGTTCAACGGGTTCTGGATCATCGAGGTCTCCACCCGCGAGGAGGCAGCGGAGTGGGCGAAGCGTGCACCGCTCGGCCCTGGGGCGTTCCTCGAGGTACGTCGAGTCACTGAGATGGACGACTTCCCGGCCGACAACGAATGGATCCAGAAGGAAGAGGGCTGGCGCGACGAGCAGGCTCAGCGCGCTCAGCAGTCATGACCGATCAGCCGGCCGCGGCGATGGAGCGCTCCACGAACAGCGTGGAGCGCTCCGTCGCCGCGGTCTGGCGCATCGAATCGGCGAAGATCGTCGCGACTCTCACCCGCATGGTCGGCGATTTCGGCCATGCCGAAGACCTCGCCCAGGAAGCGCTCATCGACGCTCTGAAGCAGTGGCCGGGTGAGGGCGTACCACGCAACCCCGCCGCCTGGCTCACAGCGGTCGCGAAGCGCAAGGCGATCGACGGCTGGCGTCGTCAGGAGCGGCTCGACGACAGGATCGCCGTGATCGCGCACGACCTCGAGCGGGAGCAGGCGGATGCTGCGGACGCCGACCCCTGGGATCCCGACGAGATCGACGACGATGTGCTGCGGCTGGTCTTCGTCTCCTGCCACCCCGTGCTCTCGCGCGAGGCGCGCGTCGCCCTGACTCTGCGCGTGGTCGCCGGCCTCAGCACCGAGCAGATCGCGCGAGCGTTCCTGGTTCCGGTCGCGACGATCCAGCAGCGCATCGTGCGCGCGAAGAAGACCCTGGCGGCCGCGAACGTGCCGTTCGAGGTGCCGCCGCGCGAGGAGTACGCGGAGCGGTTGAGCGCGATCTTCGGGGTGCTGTACCTGATCTTCAATGAGGCTCACGCCGCGAGCAGCGGTTCGGACTGGATGCGTCCTGAGCTCGGGGAGGAGGCCATCCGTCTCACCCGCGTGCTCACGGCTCTGGTCCCGAAACAGCGCGACGCCCACAGCCTGCTCGCACTGATGGAGCTCACCGCCGCACGCTTCCCCGCCCGGGTGGACGCCAAAGGGGAACCGGTGCTGCTCGCGGACCAGGATCGTTCTCGGTGGGATCGGAGCCGCATCTCCCGCGGCCGCGCCGCGCTGGCAGCCGCCGATCGCCTCGGTGGCGGGCGCACGGCCTATGGCCTGCAGGCGGCGATCGCGGAATGCCATGCGGTCGCGGCATCCGTCGAAGACACCGACTGGGACCGCATCGTCGTGCTCTACGAGGCACTGGGGCGCATCGCGCCTTCGCCCGTCATCGAGCTGAACCGGGCCGCGGCGGTCGCGATGGCCACCGGGCCGGCATCCGCTCTTCGCATCATCGACCGTCTCGCGGCGTCCGATGCGCTGAAGGGATACCACCTGCTGCCGGCGACCCGAGGCGAGATGCTGCTCCGCCTCGGACGCAGAGAAGAGGCCCGTTCCGAATTCGCCACCGCCGCGAGACTCGCGGGGAACGAAAGGGAACGGGCCCTTCTGGAGGCGAAAGCCTCCGAGTAGTCGGATCTAGTCGCGGACCTTGCTGCCACGGCCGACGATCAGACCATAGATCAGCAGCACGATGATCGCGCCACCGATCGCGAGAAGCCAAGTGGACAGGCTCCAGAACTCGTTGAGACCGACGCCGAAGATCATTCCGCCGATCCAGCCGCCGAGGATTGCTCCGACGACACCGAGAATCAGAGTGACGATCCAGCCGCCACCCTGCTTACCCGGCAGGATCAGTTTTGCGATCGCTCCGGCGATCAATCCGAGGATAAGAAATGCGAGGAAACCCATGGTGTAAATCCCCTTTCTGTAGCGGTGAGCCAACTATGCTCCACACTCTGCACAAAAACCACCCCCTTGCGCGCGTGTCGCGAATATGGGAAAAGGCCCCCTCTCAGACGAGAAGGAGCCTTTTCGGCAGGAGCTGAGTGATCAGTTGCTGCGGGCGATCGCGATGATGCGCAGGATCTCGATGTAGAGCCAGACAACCGTGACCATGATGCCGAAGCCGCCGACCCAGCCGTACACGCGAGGGGCGCCGTTGCGCACACCCTGCTGGATCTGGTCGAAGTCGAGCACCAGCGAGTACGCCGCCATGAAGACGACCAGCACGCCGATGATCAGGCCGAGCGGAATGCCCATTATCTCGACGCTGCGCAGTCCGAATGCGTTGTCGTTGATGCCGGTCCACATCAGCACGAGGTTCAGCAGGGAGAAGACGAGGTAGCCGACCATGGCGATCATGAAGATCTTGGTCATCTTCGCGGATGCGCGGATCTTGCCGCTCGCGAAGAGCGCCAGGGTCACACCGACGACGGCGACCGTCGCGAGCGTCGCCTGCACGACGATGCCGGGGTAGAGGAGCTCGAAGAACGCCGAGATGCCACCGACGAACACACCCTCGAACGCCGCATACGCGAAGATCAGCGCTGGGCGCACCTTCTTGCGGGAGGTGAAGGTGATGATCATGGCGAGCACGAAGCCGCCGAGGGCGCCGACGATCATCGGAAGCATCGATACGCCTGCGGTCGGGTTGACGCTGACGCCGCCCAGAGTCCACACCCAGCCGACGACGGCCGTGACGAGGAGGATCGCGAACAGGCCCGCGGTCTTCCAGACGGTGTCCTCGACGCTCATGCGGTCAGTCTCGATGGCGCCGGCCGGCGGTGCGGCGTACATGCCTTCGAGCTGTGCGTTGGCGGCAGCGTCCATGCCCGCGTGCGCGAGCGATGCGGTCTGCGCGTTCTGGCCGCCGGCAGCACCGGGGTATGTCGCGACGTTCCGCGGATCCTGCTTCTGGAACGCTGGGTTGTTGAATGCGAAATTGCTCATGGTGGGCCTCACTCCGAACGGGTTTCAAGGTCGCTTTCCTCAACGATACCCGCGCATTGTCGTGTATGGGTGTGTTCTACGCTGTGAGCATGCCCAGGAGGTCTCCACTCGTCATCGGCCATCGCGGCGCCCCTGGCTATCGCCCGGAGCACAGCAGGTCCTCGTATGAGCTCGCCCTCGCGATGGGGGTGGATGCCGTCGAACCCGACGTCGTCGCGACGAAGGACGGCGTGCTGGTCGTTCGTCATGAGAACGAGATCTCCGGCACCACTGACGTGGCGCACCACCCCGAGTTCGCCGACCGCAAGACGACCAAGCGCGTCGATGGGCAGGCGCTGACTGGCTGGTTCACCGAGGACTTCACCTGGGACGAGATCGCGACTTTGCGCACCACGGAGCGGATTCCAACCGTGCGCACGACCAGCGCGACGTTCGACGGAGGGCAGGGCGTGCTGCGCCTGACGGACGTGCTCGACATCGTGCGCGCAGGCTCTGCCGAACACGGTCGCGAGATCGGCGTCGTGCTGGAGATCAAGCACGCCACCTACTTCGCGAGCGTCGGTCTGGATCTGGTGCCCCTGATCGTCCGGGACCTCCGGTCGGCCGGCTGGGCCGACGGCGAGCTTCCCCTGATCATCGAGGCTTTCGAGTCGACTGTGCTCGCGCAGCTGCGGGCCGAGGGCGTCCCCGCCTCGTACATCTACCTGATCGAAGCATCCGGTCGCCCGTACGATCAGCTCGTCGCGCACGGCAAGGCCGCCGCGACCTACAAGGCGACGGTCACCCCGCAGGGGCTGGACGCGCTGGTCGGAAAGTTCGACGGCATCAGCGTCAACAAGCGGATGCTGCTGGCCAAGGGCAGCACGATCGTCTCGGATGCGCACGCCAGGGGAATGAAGGTGTTCACCTGGACGGCGCGCCCGGAGAATTCGTTCCTCGCCGCCGAGTTCCGCGGTGAGGGCGGCAAGGCGGCGTTCGGCGACTACGAGGCGGAGTGGGCGGTGCTGGCGGATGCCGGCATCGACGGCGTCTTCGTCGATCATCCTGACCTCGGCGTCGCGTTCTTCCGCCGCTGACTCCGCCAGGGCGCTCGTACCTGAACGCCCGCCGGACATGGCTCGTTCACCCGGCGTACACGCTCTCGACTCAGGAATTTAAGCGGGACTCGATGGTCTGAGCCCATCCCGTTCCTCCTTCTGACCCTGGAGTCACATGTCACGCCTGCAACGCGGGTTCGCGACGACGGCGGTGTGCGCGATGAGCGCCACCCTGCTGCTCGCCGTTCCCACCACCGCCTTCGGCGCCACTGCTGTCGATGCCGCGGCGTCCCTCGGCGTCCGGATCAACGAAGTCGTCTCCAACGGGGGCAGCCCCGACGATTGGATCGAGTTCTACAACCATTCCGACGCCGACGTCGACCTGAGCGGCTACATCGTCCAGGACGAGAGCGACAAGAACCCGTACACGTTCCCCGCCGGCACGATCGTGACGCCCGGCGGCTACCTCGTCATCGACACCCTGTCCGATACGGGGGAGGGCGACTTCGACTTCGGTCTCGGCAAGGGCGACAGTGTGCGTCTGTTCGCACCGGGTGACGCGAACGGCGCCCAGCCGCTGCTGCAGACCACCTGGCCGGAAGGAACGCATGCCGTGCCGAGCTGGGGCGCGCAGGATATGGACGGTGAAGTGGTCTGGGGCCTCACCACGGCGTCGACCAAGGGTGCGGAGAACACGTTCGAGACGATCCCGGAAGAGCCGGAAGAGCCGGAGGAGCCCGAGACACCGGTCGCCGGATCCGTGCGGATCAACGAGGTCGACTCGCAACCCGCCGATTGGGTGGAGTTCTACAACCCGGGCGACGCGGCCTTCGACCTCTCCGGCTACGAGATCCGCGACAACTCCGATGACCACCGCTGGCAGTTCGCGCCGGGCACGTCTCTCGAGGCCGGCGGATTCCTCGTAGTCGAGGAGGGCACGATCGGCATCGTCGACGGCATCGAGACGGCATTCCGCGAGCCGATCGGCATCGGCTCCGCCGACCGCATCCGCCTGTTCGACGTCTCCGGTGCGCTCGTCGACGACACGCTTCCCTGGGAGGGGCACGCCGCGATCGACGGCGACTTCGCCGCCGCGACGCTGGCCCGCTGCACCGACGGCGAGGGTGTCTTCGCGCTCGCGACGCCGACCCCGGGAGCATCCAACGCCTGCGTCAGCCCCGATGTCGTGATCAACGAGATCGAGTCGAACGGCGACGCGACCGACTGGGTGGAGGTCTTCAACGCCGGCGCGGCTGCCGTCGACATGTCCGGCTGGACCGTGATGGACAGCGATCCGGTAGGGCACGCGGCCGAGACCACTCCGCTGCCGACCGGAACCGTGCTGGCGGCGGGCGGATACTTCGTGTTCGACCAGCCGGCGAACTTCGACTTCGGGCTCGGTGGCGGCGACACCGTCACGGTGCGCGATGCGAACGGCAAGACGGTGGCCGAGCACGTGTACGCCGATCACGCCAAGGGCGTCTGGGCGCGCTGCGGCGACGAGTTCATCGACGTCGCGTTGTCCACCAAGGGCGCGGTGAACGTCTGCGAGGGCGGCGGTGACGACGGCGGCGGCGAGATCGAGCTCGCCCCGTGGCCGGGTTCCGCCGACGTGCGAGTGCTGGACTCTGCGCCGATGTTCCTTGAGGACAGTTCAGGACTCGACGTCCAGGAGACCGCAGACGGCACCTTCCTCTGGGCGGTCGACAACGGCGAGGGGCGCATCTGGAAGCTGAAGGCCTCGGCCGACGGCTCCGTCTCGATGGTCGACGGCTGGGCGGACGGCAAGCGCGTGCGCTTCCAGAAGGATGCTGACGCACCCGGCGCCGCAGGCCCCGACACCGAGGGCATCACGACCGATGCCGACGGACTCGTCTATGTGGCATCCGAGCGCGACAACAGCGCGAAGGGCGTCAACGAGAACAAGATCCTGCAGGTCGACCCGAACGGCGCCGGCTCCGACCTCGTCGCGCTGACCGAGTGGGATCTCACCGCACGGCTCCCCGCCGTCGGGGCGAACCTCGGCATCGAGGCGGTCGAGTGGGTACCGGATGCTGCACTCACCGGGAAGCTCTTCGACGACGAGGCTCAGGCGGCCTATGACCCGGCGGCGTACGCGGGCAAGAACGCCGGTCTCTTCTTCGTCGCCGTCGAGGACAACGGCGGCGTGTACGCGTTCGCCCTGGCCGCCGACGGCTCGGCGCAGCTCGTCTCGACGATCGACCCAGACCTTGCGGGCGTCATGGCGCTGGACTACGACTCGGTGCTCGGCGTGCTGTGGGCCGTGTGCGATGACGGATGCCACGGCGCCTCGGCGCAGGTCACGCTCAACGGCACGGCTGAACCCGGCATCGCGCACTTCGCACGCGCGGCAGGTCTGCCCGACATCAACAACGAGGGCTTCGCCACGGCGCCGGCCTCACTCGCATCGAACGGCCAGCGTCCGGTGTGGTGGTTCGCCGACGGGTTCGCGTCAGAGGCACTGCGTACGGGAACCCTGCCGGCCGCTGCTGGCGAGGGTCCTGGCTCCGGCGACGGTGGGAGCCAGCCCGGCCCGTCGATCGAACCGCTTCCCGGTGACGCGATCGTGGACGGCAATCGTGGCGGAGCGACGGTGGACAAGTCATCCGTCGCCCCGGGCGAGAAGGTGACGATCACGCTCGCGCAGCACCCAGGCGCCGACGTCGAAGTCTGGATGTACTCCGACCCGACGTTCCTCGCCGACGGCACGTTGAACGCCGCAGGTGCGATCACGGTCACGATCCCGAAGGATGCCGCGGCCGGCGCGCATCGTCTCGCGGTGTACTCCGCGGACGGGGAGCTCCTGGGCTGGGTGAACATCCAGGTCACCGCCGCCGGCGGAGGGCTCGCGGCCACCGGCTCCGAACTCCCGGCCGCAGCCCTCGTGCTCGCGCTGGGACTCCTGTTCGCCGGTGCGATCGCAGTGACCCTGCGTCGCCGGCGACAGACGGCCTAGCCGTACAGCGCTGAAGGCGCGTGGAGCCGACCGCTCCACGCGCCTTCAGCGTCTGCGCCGATGGGTGGCGCCGCTGGGCAGCGCCGACGTGTCAGCGCTTCGAGTCGAAAGGACCCCTTCGGGTCGAGACGATGTCCTTGCCGAGCGGCATGAGCGAGATCGGCACCATCTTGAAATCGGCGATGCCCATCGGGATGCCGATGATCGTGATGCACAGGGCGATGCCGGAGACGATGTGGCCGATCGCGAGCCACCACCCGGCGAGGACGACCCACACCACGTTGCCGAGGAACGCTCCGACCCCGCCTCGCGGCTTGTCGATGATCTG
Organism: Microbacterium murale; assembly: GCF_014635185.1. Lineage (GTDB taxonomy): Bacteria > Actinomycetota > Actinomycetes > Actinomycetales > Microbacteriaceae > Microbacterium > Microbacterium murale. The sequence continues at coordinate 449,593 of NZ_BMCM01000002.1, read as the reverse complement.
ACGTCCGAACGGCCAGAGCGCGTAGCCGGCGATGCGGAACGACGCGATGCCCCACGGGATCGTGACGATCAGCACGCACAGGATGATGCCCGCGAGCATGTAGCCCAGGAACAGCCAGAATCCGGACAGGACCAGCCAGATGACGTTGAGGATCGTGCGCATGGTTCTTCCTATCTCTCAGGGTCGTTCGCGTCGGACGCGCCGACCGGAGATGCTCTCGATGCGGAACCGCAGCGGCAGCACGCGCTCAGCGCCGGCCCATGGTGCACGGCCGGCGGTCGTGGGGACGTCCTCGTCGCTCGCGGTCGAGATCTGCCCATGCATCAACACGCTCCAGCCTGTCCCCGCGAGGTCGTCGTGATAGTCGATCTCGAACGCGACCATGGAATCCGCGTCGCCCACGCGTCTCAGGATGCCGTCGGAAGAGGTGTGCACGAGGAGGTCATCGCCTGACACGGCGTAGTTGACCGGGAAGATGTGGACGCGCTCGTCTACGACGAAGCCGATCCTTCCCACCGTCGTCGTGGTCAACAGCTCTCGGCACTGCTGTTCCTGCAGCTCGCTGATCATGTCTTCCTCCTCGATACGGATCGTTACCGGGCGTCTGTGGCCCAGCCTAGACTCGTAAGGTCATGACCGAAGCCCCTCTCATCGTCCCGTCCAACGCCGGCCCCCACACACCTGGGGCGCCGGACCAAGACGACCTTCTCGCAGGTCTCAACCCGCAACAGCTCGAAGCGGTCACCTACCGCGGCCCAGCACTGCTGATCGTCGCCGGTGCGGGCTCGGGCAAGACCAGCGTGCTCACCCGCCGCATCGCCTCGCTGTTGCGAGGCCGAGAGGCATGGCCGAGCCAGATCCTCGCGATCACGTTCACCAACAAGGCTGCGGGAGAGATGCGCGAGCGCGTCGTCGATCTCGTGGGCGACGCCGCGCGTGGCATGTGGATCTCGACGTTCCACTCCGCATGTGTGCGCATCCTGCGCCGCGAGGCCGACCACTTCGGCTTCACCAAGTCGTTCACGATCTACGACTCGGGCGACTCGCGCGCGCTCATCAAGCGGCTGGTGAAGGAGCATGAGGCCGACGCCTACGGACTCACTCCTGCAGCCACCCAGTCGCGCATCTCGAAGCTGAAGAACGAGCTCTCCGACGCCGAGTCCTTCGCCCGCCAGGCGAACATGTCCGACCCCGCCGAGCGCAAGTTCGTCGAGATCTTCTCCGACTACCAGCGGCAGTTGCGCAAGGCCAACGCGTTCGACTTCGACGACCTCATCGGCCAGACGGTGTTCCTGTTCCGGGCGTTCCCCAAGGTCGCCGACACGTATCGTCGCCGTTTCCGGCACATCCTCGTCGACGAGTATCAGGACACCAATCACGCCCAGTACTCGCTCATCCACGAACTCACGCGCCCTGTGTCGGGCGATGGCCCCGATCCATATGCCTCCAACGGCATGATGATCTTCGAGCCATCGCACTCAGACGCGACGGCATCCGAGCTGGAGGGTGCATCGCTGACCGTCGTCGGCGACTCCGACCAGTCGATCTACGCGTTCCGCGGGGCCGACATCCGCAACATCAGCGAGTTCGAACGCGACTTCCCCGGTGCTCGCGTGGTGCTGCTCGAGCAGAACTACCGATCGACGCAGAACATCCTCTCGGCGGCGAACGCCGTGATCGGCAACAACTTCGACCGCAAGGACAAGAAGCTCTGGAGCGACAGGGGAGCGGGCGACAAGATCGTCGGCTTCACCGGGTACTCGCAGCACGATGAGGCGCAATTCGTCGCGGATGAGGTCGAGGCGCTCCGCCGCTCGGGCATGCCGTACTCGGAGATGGCGGTGTTCTACCGCACGAACTCTCAGTCGCGTGCTCTGGAGGAGATCTTCATCCGCTCGGCCGTGCCGTACAAGATCATGGGCGGCACGAAGTTCTACGAGCGCGCCGAGATCAAAGACGCCATGGCGTACCTCATCGCTGTGGCGAACCCCGCAGACGAGATGTCGGTCAGGCGCATCCTGAACAAGCCGCGGCGCGGCATCGGCGACGTCACCGAGACCGCGATCGCGCGCTTCGCCGAAGATCACGGCATCTCGTTCCGCGAAGCGCTCTCGGTACCGGGTCAGCTCGGCGTGGGGCCGAAGATCCAGGCGGGCATCGGCCAGCTGGATGCCGTGTTGAAAGAGGCGACCGAGATCCTGCTGCCCGCATCCGGCGAGGTGCCGCCTTCGACCTCGGTCGCGGACGGGCTCAGCCTGCTGCTCGCGAAGAGCGGGTACCTCGATGCGCTGCGCGCCAGTCGTGACCCGCAAGATGAGGCCCGCGTCGAGAACCTCGACGAACTGGTCGCCGTCACGCGCGACTTCGCCCGCAACAATCCCGACGGCACGATCGTCGACTTCCTCACCGAGGTTGCGCTGGTCGCCGACGCCGACGATCTGGACGACGAGTCCGGATCGGTGTCGATGATGACGATGCACACGGCCAAGGGCCTGGAGTACGACGCCGTGTTCGTGACCGGTGTCGAAGAAGACCTCATCCCGCACCGCATCTCGGCGGGGGAGCCTGGCGGACCGCAGGAAGAGCGTCGGCTGTTCTACGTCGGCATCACGCGTGCGCGCAAGCGCCTGCACCTGTCGCTCGCGATGACCCGCGCCCAGTTCGGCGAGGTGTCGGTGGCGATGCCGAGCCGGTTCCTGCAGGAGATCCCTGGCGACCTGGTCGACTGGCGTCAGTCGCCGGGAGACGTGAACTCCCGAGGCGGCATGCAGTCGCGTGCGCTCAACGCGCGTCGCGGCGGCGGGTCAGGCAGCGGCGGCTTCGGGTCGGGTGGCGATCGCTTCGGCGTCAAGCCCCTGGCCCCGAGAGACACTCTCAAGCCGCTGTCGACATCGATGGACAAGTTCCCCAACAAGGTCACCGGCAAGGTGCGTGACAACGGCGACCTCGAGCTCAATGCCGGCGACCGCATTCGGCACTCCGACTTCGGCGAAGGACGAGTGGATGCCGTCACCGGCGAAGGCGCGAAGCGCATCGCCCACGTACGGTTCGAGGCTGCGGGGCTGAAGAAGCTCCTCATCAAGATCGCGCCGATCGAGAAGCTGTAGACGCTCTCAGCCGTTCGGGATCGCACCGGTCATGGTCGCCGCGTCGCGCACGGCATCGTCGAACCCGGCCGACTGCGAGAGGCCTGCCACCCCGAGACTGCGGCCCTGCGGGTCGCTCGCGATGACCCGCATACCTCGCGCACGGCACCAGGTCGCGAGAGCGGCGAGCATCCACACCGCGACGGACTGCAGCTGCGTCACCTCGGTGAGATCCAGGACGATGACCGCCGGCGAATCGCGATCGGCCGGACGCGCGTCGAGCCACGAGTCGAGATCGAGCAGCAGCCGTTCGGCTCCATCGAAGTCGATGTAGCCGCGCAGACGCCACACGGCCAGGTCATCGGCGTTCTCCTGCAGGATCTGGGTGGCGACGGCATCCTGTTCGGCACCGAGTCCTGCCGCGAGCTCATCGTTCGCGGCCGTGACCTCTGCCGCCGACAGCGTGAGCGGACGATGCAGCACGTGCAGGCCGAACCGCGTCGCGAGCTGCTGGGCCGCCGCGACACCGCGCACGCTCGCACCGCTCGCATCGAGTCGCGGACTGAAGAGTCCGAGCCCGAACTCACCTGGCGAGCTCGCGACGAGTCCGCCCGCGACTCCTGATTTCGCCGGGAGCCCGGCCCGCAGCAGCCATTCACCGGCGTAGTCGTACATGCCGCAGGTGGCCATGATCGTCATGACATGCTGGCAGGTCTCCGCGCTGGTCACACGCTGACCCGTCACCGGGTTCACGCCGCCGTTGGCGAGGGTCGCGCCCATCACGGCGATGTCGCGCGCCGTGACGAGTACGGAGCACTGTCGGAAGTACGTGTCGAGCGTCTCCGCCACAGGGGCGGTGAGAGAGCCGGCACCGCGCATGAGATAGGCGAGTGCACGATTACGATCGCCCGACTCCTGCTCAGATGCCAGCACGGCTTCGTCGACGCTCAGGTCGCGACCCGCGAAGGCGCTGAGGCGAGCGAGGATGCGCCCGAAACGCTCCTCGGGGGAGCGCCCTGAGACGAGCGACGTCGTCACTATCGCGCCCGCGTTGACCATCGGGTTCGGCGGCCGCCCTGTACCGGCCTCGAGCTTGACGGAGTTGAACGCCTCGCCGCTCGGCTCGGCTCCCACCCTGTCGTGCACGGCATCGAGACCCTGATCGTCGAGAGCGAGTGAATACACGAACGGCTTCGACGCGGACTGGATCGTGAAGTCGACGCCGGTGTCGCCGCTCTCGTATACGCGGCCGTTGAGTCCGCACAGGGCGATACCGAACAGCTCAGGATCCGCACCGGCCAACTGCGGGATGTAATCGGCGACCGCCCCGCGCCGGTCGCTGATGAGCCGGTCGTGCACGATGTCGAGGAACGACGTGACGATGTCAGAGAGCTTCTCCGGGGCAGGCATGGCCCCATGCTACGGCGCCGAACCGCGTCCGCGTCCGCGCGGATCCACGCCGCCTCGGCGCCCCGTCGCCTCGCGCGGCGACCCACCCGCGTGTCAGCGCATGCCAGAAGGGTCTCCCGGGTTCATGCGCGACTGAAGCCGGGAAATCCTTCCGCCACTGCGGCGAACGGACGCCACCGGACTCAGACACCCCACGCGGCCGGGTTAGGCTGATCGATATGGCACTGTTCAACCGCCGCAAGAAGACCGACGACGCGTCCGAGTCGCAGACGCCGATCGAGGCGGATGCTCCCGACGAGCGTGCCGAACAGGAGCAGCCGCCCAGCGAACCGGTGCCCGAGATCGGGATCTCGGTTCAGGCGTTCCGCGGTGTCGGCGCGGCGGCGGGCCCCGAGGTCAAGCTCCCCGATCCGGATGAGCCTGCGCCGAACACCCCCAGCCCGATCGCGGCTCCGCGGCCGACGGCATCCGGTGCATCTGTGCCGACCGCACCCGAGAAGCGCACGCTTCCCCTCGCGCCGGCGCTGCCGCCGGCGCAGACCGAATCCGTCCCCGGCATGAAGGACAACGTCCTGCTGCGCACGGCGCTCGCCGAGATCGAAGAGGGCGCGACGAACGAGCAGCTGATCGGCGTGCTGCGTCAGATGCTGCAGGGGCACCTTTTCCTGCGCGTGAGCGGCGACGCGCGCACGCAGATCAGCGAGGGCAAGCCGCTCTCCGTCGCGGTCGTCCGCGACGGCGAGCGTGCGTACATGCTCGCGTTCAGCTCGGCGGTCGCGGTGCGCGATTCCGTTCAGCGTGAGACCGAACCGACGGCGACATCGGCGGTCGCGCAGCCGGTCACCGCCGTGCTGCAGCAGGTCGTATCCGGCGGCTTCAGCGGACTCATCATCGACAACGCCTCTGGCGCGCATCGCGCGGTGTTCTCGATCGAGATTCTCACGAAGGCGCTCGAACAGGCCGATCCCGGCATGACGATCAAGTCGCTCCTTTCCGCTCCGCGTGAGCAGGACACGGCACGGAAGGTCGGCGACGCTCTCGCCAAGACCAAGGTCTGGGTCGCGGTCAACGACGGCACCGAAGGAGCGAAGGTGGGCATCGCCGAGGCGCACACCGCCGACGGCCGCCGCTTCCTGCAGGTGTTCTCGCACCCGCTCGAGGTCGTCGCACTCGGCCGCGGCGACAAGCCCATGCCCTTCACCCCGGAGCAGCTCGCCAAGCTGCTCACCAGTCACGCGTCACTCGCCGGTGTGCTGGTCGACTCGGCTGGTCCCTCGCTCATCGTCGAACGCGACGCGCTGGCCGCCGTGATCGTGCTCGCGGTCGATCTGGGCGACTGACACTATCGCGCTCGTGCCCGCCCGCTCTAGGGTCGGAGCATGGCTTCTGAGCGCGTGACGTTGACGGTCTCCGACCCTGAGGGGGAGCGGGAGATCGACCTCTCCAGTCCGAACAAGGTGATCTGGCCTGAGCCCGGCATCACCAAGGCGGAGCTCGCGGAGTATTTCCAGGTCGCCGCCGAGCCGTTCCTCAACGCGAACGGGAACCGGCCAGTCTCGCTCGAGCGCTTCCGCGCTGGCATCGGCGGAGAGAGCTTCTTCTCGAAGAATCCGCCCAAGGGCACGCCCGATTTCGTGGATTCGGTGATGGTGACGTACAACAGCGGGCGTCAGCATCCGCAGATCGTCCTCAACCGGCCGAGCGCGATCGTCTGGGCGATGCAGATGAACACGATCGTCTTCCATCCGTGGGCGTCGCTCGCGACCGACACCGACAACCCGATCGAGCTGCGCATCGACCTCGATCCGCAGCCGGGAACGGACTTCGCGGATGCCGTCGTCGCCGCGCACGGTCTGCGCGAGGTGCTGCGCGAGGCCGAGCTCGAGCCCTTCATCAAGACCAGCGGCAACCGGGGGCTGCACGTGTTCTGCCCGATCGAGCCGACGCACGAGTTCCTCGATGTGCGCCACGCGGTGATCGCCGCAGGGCGCGAGCTGGAGCGGCGGATGCCGAAGCAGGTCACCACGAGCTGGTGGAAGGAAGAGCGCGGTGAGCGCATCTTCGTCGACTTCAACCAGGCGAACCGCGACCGCACGATGGCCGGCGCCTACAGCCCGCGCGCGCTGCCGGCGGCGACGGTGTCGACACCGGTGGAGTGGGACGAGCTGGACGGCCTCGATCCGTACCTCTTCACCGTGCGCAGCATCCCGGCACGGCTCGCGGATGTCGGCGATCCATGGGCCGAGATCCAGAAGTCACCCGGCCGGATCGACACCCTGCTCGGGTGGTGGGAGCGCGATCTCGAGAACGGCCTCGGCGAGCTGTCGTTTCCGCCTGACTTCCCGAAGATGCCCGGTGAGCCCCCGCGCGTGCAGCCCAGCAAGATGGTCGCGGAGAACTGGGATTCCGAGGGGAATCGCATCGAGGAGTGAGTCCGCGTGCTCCCGATCACAGCTCGATGATCACGCCAGCACGTCGGCGAGGTCGTAGCCGGCGACGGTGTCGAGCTGGTCGTACGTGCAGGAGCGCGCATCGCGATCTGGGCGCCACCGTTCGAACTGCACGGTGTGCCGGAAGCGGGCACCCTCCAGCTGGTCGTAGCGGACTTCGAGAACCCGCTCTGGCCGCAGGCGCACGAATGACACGTCTTTCGAACCGCTGAACCTGCTGCGTTCGCCTTCGCCCGTCACCGCGGCACCGTCTTCGTCGCGCTCCACGAGAGGCGCGAGCTCGTCGACGAGTTCCTGCCTGCGCTTGTCGCTCCAGGCCGCGACGCCTCCGACTTGACGGAGAACACCACTGTCGTCGTACAGCCCGACGAGCAGCGACCCGACACCGGATCCGGACTTGTGGATGCGATAGCCGAGTGCGACGACATCGGCCGTACGGGCGTGCTTGATCTTGATGAGCGTGCGCTTGCCCGGCGCGTAGGGCTGGTCGAGAGGCTTGGCGACGACTCCGTCGAGGCCGGCGCCCTCGAACTCCGCGAGCCACTGCCTGGCCATGGCGGCGTCTTCGGTCGTGCGGGTGAGCTGGAGCGGATGCCGCGCATCGGCGAGCAGCGATTCCAGTCGTGCCCGGCGCTCGCGGAACGGTCTGTGCTGCAGATCCTCGTCGCCGTCGGCGAGCAGGTCGAACGCGATGAACATCGCCGGGGTCTCGGCGGCGAGACGCTCGACGCGGGAGGCGGCGGGATGGATGCGCTGGCTGAGCGCCTCCCAGTCGAGCCGCTGCGCACCCGGTTCTCCGGTGGCGACGACGATCTCGCCGTCGAGCAGGCACGGGCCGGGGAGGATCTTCGGCAGAGCCTCGACGAGTTCGGGGAAGTAGCGGGTGAGCGGCTTCGCCCCGCGGGAGCCGATCTCGAGGGTCTCGCCGTCCCATGCGACCAGGCCGCGGAACCCGTCCCATTTCGGTTCGAACAGCATCCCGCCGCTCGTCTTCACCGGATCGGGAACGGATGCTGCGGCTTTCGCGAGCATCGGAGCGGGGATCTCGTAGCGCATGCCTCCATCTTCGCCGTACGCGCCGCACCGCGGAAGAGCGCCCATCGCAGAATGGTCTGGTGCTCCCAGCCAGACGTGCGATCCTGAGAACGATGAATGAATCACAGGGGCCCACCCCCGCCGGCACGTCCCGTCCATACCGCAACCTCTCCGAGGCGCTTCGCGCGCATCGCATCGACACGCAGAACCACGAGTTCATCACCGCGATCACGGATGCCGTCGGCATCACGTCCTTTATCGATCGCGGCCGCTACATCGAGGCGATCCGCAGTGACGGAGGCACGCCACTGCACATCGGCAAGACGTACACCAACGGCTTCGCCGAGGATGAGCTGATCTCGGTCGGTGCGACCGTGCTGCGTCTGCGGCCGAGCGAAGGCCGCGCCCCATACTTCTACGCCACGCACCCGAGCGAGTTCCGCCCGATCGCGGAGAAGGCTCCTGCTGCGCGCGCACCACGCAAGACGGCCTCCACCGTGAGCGCAGCGCGCCCCACGAAGACGATCGAACGCGACTACGGCACGTGCGATGTCTGCTTCATGGTGCGAAACGCATCGGGTGGGTGCAGCTGCGACTGAACCCTGGGCGCGGGTCGGGCCGCCGCACGGCGACGCGCCTGCGGCCGCCTCGCCTCAGCTGAGGTCGGACTGCAGCCGTCGAGTGACCTCGGCGATGGGCATCGATCGGGAGAAGACGGCGACCACCATGTCGCTCGGGGTCTCGTCCGCAGCATCCGGGAGCACGCCATAGCGGCGGCGCACGTCGTCGAGGGCGGACTGCAGCACAGCGGGTGCGACGCGCTTCGTGCCGCGCAGCAGCTGGCGCAGCACGTGGTTGTGCACGGCGGTGACGAGGGCGGCGAAACCGACCGCATCCAGCGGGTCGATGCCGGGGAGCGCGCTGCGCAGGTATTCGTCGAAGAGGCGTTCGTAGCGGAACACGGTCACGATCTCGCGCTCGCGCAGCGCCGGCACCTGCCTGACGACCTGATAGCGCAGGCGGGCGATCTCCGGATCGTGGGCGAAGTGGGCGAAGACATGCTGGGATGCCTGACAGACGGCCTCCCACGGATCGCGGTGCCCCTCGGCAAGGAAGGCCCGCACCTCTTCCAGCAGCACTTCGTGGTCGGTGAAGACGACGTCCTCCTTGCCGCCGAACTGGCGGAAGAAGGTGGATCGGGAGACGCCTGCCGCCTTCGCGATCTGCTCCACCGAGGTCTGGTCGAAACCCTGGGCGCGGAACAGGTCGAGCGCTGCGGCGACGACGCCGGTGCGCGGCTCTGCGGACTGATGCATAGCGAGAAGCCTAATGCGGGTGCGCCCGTGGGGCTTGCGGGCTCGGGCGGAAAGCCTGACTCACCTGCGCTCCTGGCGCCGGGGGTGATCGGTCTGCCGTCGATCAGAACGGTGGCTCGGCGGCGGGAGCGCGTGAGGGCGCGGTGCTGTGGTGACCGGTGGGCGTGATGACCTGGACTGACCTGTCGGGGCGACTGCGGTAGATCGCGCGGGTGAGGTGGCGGTGGACGTGATCGCGTGGGCACAGGGGTCTGAGCTCCTCGATGTCGGTCCTGCCGCCCTGGGCCCATGGGGTCTTATGGTCGATGTCGGCGTCTTGGGCGAGTCGGTTGCAGCCGTCTCTGGCGCAGGTGCCGTGTTGGAGGATGAGCCATTCGCGCTGGGCTTGAGTGGCGCGGCGGGAGCGGCGGTCCATGTCCACCACGACGCTGCGGATGGGGTCGACGATCACCCGGCGGAAGGCCTTCGCATCGAGGAACAGCTGCTTCGCGGTGAGCGGGTCGATCGGACCGTGACCGACGAGCTCGGCCTGCCGCGCCGCGGCGCGTGCGGCGTTTGTGCGCTCGGCTTCACGCTCGGCTTCGAGGAGTTCGACGGGGATGGTGACGAAGATCTTCGTCTTGACCGCCGTAGGGGTGCCGATACCGCGCAACCACTCGGAGCACAGATCTGCACGGATCTGATCGCGCGTGCGGCACTCATTCGGATGCTTCTGCAGATGCTTCGCCGTGGACGTCAACCGGCGCTTCGCGGCGATCGCCTCGACCGTGGGGATGTACGCCATGAACCAGCTCATGCCGTCCTCGTCCTCCTGGACGACGACGCGGCGCTCCCGCACCTTACGGGCGTGACGCTCGGCCGCGCCGATGGGATCGAGCCGATCGACCAGAGTGCGCAACCGACGAGCGAAGGCCGCCGGAGGACACGACAGTGCCCACTCCGACGCCGCCTGATCGATCAGCCGCATCGCCTCACGTTCGAGCTCGAGCTCTTCCTCCGACGCACCGACATCGGCCCGCACCCGTGCCAGAGCGCCGACGGTGCGACCGACGAGATACATCGACACGAACCCGTCCCTGGCCTGCTGCCACAGCAACGGCAGATGCGCCATAGCCTGCTCCGCCGTGAACAGCACGCCGCGCACGTAGTCCTCCGAGCACCTCAGCCGCAACGCGACGTCGAAGATCGCCGCACGCTCCGCCTGGCCCAGCGCATCCTTGTCCGTCCCATGCACGTACACCTGGGGATTGCGGCGGGCGAGAGCGACAGCATCCGCAATCCTCGCCGACCGACGCGCCTCATACCGATTCAGATCGACATCCGCACACTGCAGATCATCCAGCGCAGACTCCACGAAGAACGCCGCATCACGCGGCCGGTCATCCACATCGTCGAACCAAGGTTCCATGCATTCAGAATAGTCGAAAGGTTCGACGAAAACAACGAAAAAAGCTAAAAACGGGGAACATATGTTCATCCTCGGGAGGCGAGCGCGTGACACGGAGTGCTCAGACGGAGGTAGTAGGCTTTAGGACTGGTCGATGTCTCGACATCGAGAGACTTTCCGGACCGAGACCCAGTGAAGGAAGCACAGTGGATCTGTACGAGTACCAGGCACGAGACGTTTTCGAGAAGTACGGAGTGCCGGTCCTCGCCGGTATCGTCGCGGACACCCCCGAGGAGGTGAAAGCGGCAGCAGAGAAGCTCGGTGGAGTGGTCGTCGTCAAGGCGCAGGTCAAGACCGGCGGCCGCGGCAAGGCCGGTGGCGTGAAGGTCGCCAAGAACCCCGACGAGGCATACGAGGCCGCGAAGGCGATCCTCGGACTCGACATCAAGGGTCACATCGTCAAGCGCGTCATGGTCGCTGCCGGTGCCCGTATCGCTGAGGAGTACTACTTCTCGGTGCTGCTCGACCGTGCGAATCGCTCGTACCTCTCGCTCTGCAGCGTCGAGGGCGGCATGGAGATCGAGCAGCTCGCGGTGGAGAAGCCCGAGGCGCTCGCGCGCATCGAGGTCAATCCGCTGACCGGCATCGACAAGGACAAGGCCGTCGAGATCGCTCGCGCCGCGAACTTCCCCGAAGACCTCATCGAGAAGGTCTCCGACGTCTTCGTGAAGCTGTACGAGGTCTACAAGGGTGAGGATGCCACGCTCGTCGAGGTCAACCCGCTGGTCCGCACCGAAGACGGCGACATCGTCGCCCTCGACGGCAAGGTGACGCTCGACGAGAACGCCTCCGAGATCCGCCACCCCGAGCACGAGGCGCTCGAGGACAAGGACGCAGCCGACCCGCTCGAGGCCAAGGCCAAGGAGTCGGGCCTGAACTACGTGAAGCTCGACGGCGAGGTCGGCATCATCGGCAACGGCGCAGGCCTTGTCATGTCGACGCTCGACGTCGTCGCCTACGCCGGTGAGAATCACAACGGCGTCAAGCCCGCGAACTTCCTCGACATCGGCGGCGGAGCATCCGCAGCGGTCATGGCCGCAGGCCTCGATGTCATCCTCGGCGATCCGCAGGTGAAGAGCGTGTTCGTCAACGTCTTCGGAGGCATCACCGCCTGCGACGCCGTGGCCAACGGCATCAAGGGTGCACTCGAGACGCTCGGCGACACGGCATCCAAGCCGCTCGTCGTGCGACTGGACGGCAACCGCGTCGAAGAGGGTCGTGCGATCCTCGCCGAGTACGCCCACCCGCTCGTGACCCTCGCCGCCACCATGGACGAGGGCGCTGACAAGGCCGCCGAGCTGGCGAACGCCTGACTCTCCGAGACCTCAGAAAAGGATTAGAGAAATGTCGATCTTCCTGAACAAGGATTCCAAGGTCATCGTCCAGGGCATCACCGGCGGCGAGGGCACCAAGCACACCGCCCTCATGCTCAAGGCCGGCACCCAGGTCGTCGGCGGTGTCAACGCCCGCAAGGCCGGAACAGCCGTCTCGCACACGGACAAGGACGGGGCGCCTGTCGAACTGCCCGTCTTCGCATCCGTCGCAGAGGCCATGAAGGAGACCGGCGCCGACGTGTCGATCGCCTTCGTCCCCGGTGCCTTCACGAAGGACGCCATGATCGAGGCCATCGACGCCGAGATCCCGCTGCTCGTCGTCATCACCGAGGGCGTTCCCGTCGGCGACTCGGCCGAGGCATGGGCGTACGCGCAGAACAAGGGCAACAAGACCCGTATCATCGGGCCGAACTGCCCCGGCATCATCACCCCTGGTGAGGCGCTCGTCGGCATCACTCCGGCGAACATCACCGGCAAGGGCCCGATCGGCCTCGTCTCCAAGTCGGGCACCCTGACGTACCAGATGATGTTCGAACTGCGCGACCTCGGCTTCTCGACCGCCATCGGCATCGGCGGCGACCCGGTCATCGGCACCACGCACATCGACGCTCTCGCAGCGTTCGAGGCCGACCCCGAGACCAAGGCCATCGTCATGATCGGCGAGATCGGCGGCGACGCCGAAGAGCGCGCTGCGGACTACATCAAGGCGCACGTCACCAAGCCGGTCGTCGGCTACGTCGCAGGCTTCACGGCTCCCGAGGGCAAGACCATGGGCCACGCCGGCGCCATCGTGTCAGGCTCTGCGGGCACCGCTCAGGCGAAGAAGGAGGCCCTCGAGGCCGCCGGAGTCAAGGTCGGCAAGACGCCGTCCGAGACGGCCGACCTGATGCGCGCGATCGTCGAGGGCCTCTGACCGCTGCTCCTCACCAAACCGCGAAACCACGCCGAGACCGCTGCGATACGTCGCAGTCTCGGCGTGGTTTTGCAGTCTCGGAGTCGCGTCACATCATCGCGGCGTACGCGGCGCGGGGCGCCGTCGACCTGTGACGAGCCGGATGATCACGAAGACGCCTGCGGCCAGTGCGGCGAGGATCACCCACCACCCGGGTGCGATCGCGACCGCGGTGAGCGTCACCTGCTGCTGATCGATCGTCGGCGCCTCTGCGCCGGCAGGGGCCAGGACGGTCGGCGACACCGCGATGTGCAGTGCAGCGAACGGCGTCCACGCCGTCAGCCCCTTCACCGTCGCGTCGACAGAGACCGCGGCTTCGGGGAGGAGTTCGGCGAGTGTCGTGAGACCTGTCGCCGCGTCCGGTGACGAATACATCTCGACACCCTGCGCGGTGATCAGCTGCACAGCGCTGAGTCTGGTGTTCCCGGTGTTGCGCACGTCGTAGGCGACCGAAGCGGTGGCGGATTCCCATGGCCAGAACCCGGTCTCGACATCGAACCGTGCCCGATCCAATGACATGCCGGCGGTGAGATCGCCCGCCACCGTCGCAGTGACGCGCGTGGCGTAGCGCATATCGACGGAGACGGTGTCGCCGGAGCTCTCCAACACGGTCAGCAGAGCTCCGGCGTGCTCGCCGGGTTGCGCATCGGCGGGAACATTGAGCGTGAAGGGAATGCGCACCAGACCGCCCGGCTCGATGCTCACGCTCTCGACGCTCGGAGTGATCCACGTGCCGATCGCCCCTGAGCCCGGTTCGGTCGTCGCGATGTCCAACGCTCCGGACTCATCCGTGAAGGCATCTGAGCCGTACACCGCGAGAGTGAGTGCGGATGTTCCCGAGTTGCGCACCAGCACCGCGTCATCGATCGTCGCGCCCGGCTCGACGGCGTAGGCGAAGTTGCTGCGCTCTTCGCCGACATCGGTGATCACCGGCATCATGCTCCACGCGACCTGATCCGCGACGGATGCCTGGGAGGGAGATGCCACGGATGCCGGAGCCGCATGCGCGCGCAGAGCGGAGGTCGCACCGACGCTGAAGGCGACCAGCACGGATGCTGCGATGGTGCCGAGGAGGAATCGGAACCGTCGGGAAGGAAGAAGAGTCATCGGAACAGGCCTTTCGTGGAAGGGCGGAAGGAGCGGCGGGGCGCGGCGGACGACCGCGCCCCGCCCTGGTGTCACTGGATGACGGTGACCGTCAGCGTCGACGTGTAGTCGCCGGCGCCCTGTCCGATTGGGAGGCGCAGGTCGAGGTCGGCACCGACGACCGCGGCCTCCAGGCCCTTGAACTCCTCGCTCGGGGCCGAGACGAGCACGGCGCTGCGCGACAGGCCATCGCCTTCACCCGGAGCGACGCGCTCACCGGCGACTGCACCGGCACCCTCGGCGGTCAGGCGAGGCGTCCATCCGAGTGCGCTCGACTCGAAGGATTCGGTGTCCGCCTCGAATGCCGATGCCTGCCCGGAGAGCGTCCACGGCGATGACGGGTTCGAGCGGGTGTCGGTGATCTCGATGTCGTTGAGCGCACCGGTGGCGATGTAGCTGTCACCGAGCGGGGTCGCTTCACCGAGTGAGACGACCTCCTGCGAGCTGAAGCGCCAGGTGAACTCTCCAGCGGGCTGTCCGGCCTCAGGAATGCTCACCGCGATGTCCTGTTCGTTGGCGGCAGGCTCCTCGGGGGTGCCGGGCTCCTCGGGGGGCGCCTGGTTGTATCGCTGCACCCACCCGCGAAGGGCATCGGGGCGGTTGGTGATGATACCGTCCACGCCCATCGCGGTCAGTGACGCCCAGGCGTCGGGGCTGTCCTGCGTCCAGACGAACACGCCAAGGCCCGCTTCGTGTGCCGAGGCCACGCTCTCGGCCGTGGCACTGCTCGGGTTGACGGCATCCGCACCGATCTGCTTGGCCGTATCGATGATCGTGCTGTCGATTCCGCCGGTGAGGTATCCGACCGGGAGATCGGGTGCGACAGCGGCGAAGTTCGCGACCGACGTGGTGCTGAAGCTCTGCGCGAAGACCTTGTTCTCGACACCCGCGGCCTCGATCATGTCGACCGTGAGCTGGGTGTCTTCGACGTTCCAGTCGCCTTTGTATTCGATGACGACATCCGTCCCGCCGTTCGCGACGTAGGTGAGCACTTCTTCGAAGGTGGGGACCTTCGTGCCGGCGAACGCGGGGGAGAACCAGGAGCCGGCGTCGAGCGCGCGGAGCTGCTCGAGCGTCAGATCGCTCACCGCGCCGGTGCCGTCGGTCGTGCGGTCGACGGTGCCGTCGTGCATGACGACGGGCACGCCGTCCTTTGAAAGGCTGATGTCGATCTCGAAGTACTCCGCACCTGATCGCGTCGTGGAAACGAATGCGGGCATGGTGTTCTCCGGGGCGACAGACGAGTTGCCGCGGTGCCCGACGATCACGCCTGTCTCACCTGGCTGGCGGAGCGTGATCGGTGGGAGCGGGTCGATCTCGGTGAGGACCAGATTGTCGTAGTGGACCACCGAACCGTTGGCGATCAGACCCTGCACGCCGTCTGCTGTGCGTACGAGCTGACGTGTCGTCACGATCTTCTCGCCGTCGACGTACCACGTGCCGACGTTGCCGTTCACCTCCACGCGGAGGTGCGCCTGGGTACCGATCCCGATGTCGGTCGCCGTCGCCGCGGCGTCTGTGACGTTCCAGGTGCCCGCTGCGGTGCGCTGCGCGAACTCGACGCCGTTGCCCGCGCTCGACCCGTTGCGCAGTGCCGCGTGCTGCCAGGGGGTGGAGCCGTCAGCGGGTCCATCGATCAGAAGCGCCAACCACCGCGCGCTGTTCGCGGCGGACTCGAAGGTGACGTCGACGTCGATCGCGAAGTTCTCGCGGTTTTCTCCGAACGTGATCTTCGCATCTTCGCTGGTGCTGGCGCCGACGAGCTCTCCGTCCTGCACACTCCACTCGCCAGCGATCGCGTTCCAGCTCTCGGGAATGGCACCGGAGTCGAACGACTCGGAGAGGAAGACTCGATCTTCGGAGGGCAGGTCGGCGGATGCCGGCACTGACGTGGACGCCGTTGCAACGCCTGGGGCGAGGACGCCCGCGAAGACGGTTGCCGTGGCGACGCAGACAGCTCCGATACGCGAAGTTCGCGAACGGGGAATGGTCATGGTGTGTCCTTCCAAGGGAGGGTTCACCCCGGGGATGGTCCCGTGGCGCCTCCACTCAAGAAGGTGCGCGGGTCCGCACCCTGCACGGCAGACGACGGGAAGGGCGAGCGCGGGCCAAGAGTCGGTGACGCGCACTGACGGCTGGTGCGGACCGTCAGTGCGCGTTCAGTGAGACGCCGTGTGGGGCCGAATTCACGATGCTCAGCGAGGTCGCTGTCGCGAGGTAGCGGTCGTCGCTGTACTCGAAGGGGCGACCGTCGAACGTGCGCGCGGACCGTTGGACGCGCAGCAGCGGCGTGATGCGTGATACTCCGAGCAGCCGGGCATCCTCCGGATCCGGGAGCATCGCCGAGATGAGGTGCTCGCCGTAGGCGAGTTGAGGGCCGTGGGCACGCTCGACGACCTCCATGATCGATCGAGCATCCTCTGGCAGCTGTGCGATTGTCGGCATGAGCCACTGCGGGAAGGTCGTGCGTTTGACCATGATGGGGACGTCATCGATGGACTGCAGCCGCATGATGCGAAGGACGGGCCGCTGGGCGGTGATCCCCAGGGCGTGCGCCTCCTCGGCGTTCGCTCGGCCCTCGGTGCAGTGCAGGGTGTGACCGCCCGGCTCGTGGCCGATTGCCTTCGCCCACTGCCCGAATGAACGCAGCTCTGTCACATCCTGGGCGAGGGTCTCCGGGTGCACGACCCACCGTGTCCCACGACGGGAGAGGCTCTTACGGGTGTGCTCGACGTGCTCGAGAGCACGGTGGATCGTTCCCCGAGCGACGCCGAACCGTGCAGCGAGCGACGACTCACTGGGAAGCGTGTCGCCGACGGACAGGCGTCCGGCGTCGATGTCCCCTGCGATCGTCGCCGCGATCGAGAGATGCTTTCGATTGATGGATACGGTGCGTTGAGGCACGCCTCGACTGTGTCGGTTGCGGGTTAACGGCAGATGCCCGAAAGTGGGCGGTCAGACGACAGCAGCGGAAGCGTCAGATGCCGACGCCGAACAGGGCTTCGATCGGCCCGCGGGCGAAGAACAGCACGAAGCCGAAGGCGACGATCCACAGGAGCGGGTGGATGGTCTTCGCCTTGCCGGAGAGCGCGTTCACGACGACCCAGCTGACGAACCCGGCGCCGATGCCGTTGGCGATCGAGTAGGTCATCGGCATCACAGTCGCCGTGAGGAACACCGGCAGCAGCACCCGGAAGTCGGCGAAGTCGATGTGCCTGATCTGCGAGAGCATCATCGCGCCGACCAGCACCAGCGCAGCCGCAGCAACAGCTCCAGGCACGAGAGAGGTGAGCGGGGTGAAGAACATCGCGAGCAGGAACAGCACACCCGTGACCGATGTCGCCAGGCCGGTACGCGCGCCCTCGCCGATGCCGGAACCCGACTCGACGAACACCGTCGCGGACGACGATGAGGTCGCGCCGCCGACGATCGCACCGACGCCCTCGACGATCAGCGCCGACTTGATGCGCGGGAAGTCGCCCTTCGCATCCGCGAGATCGGCTTCCTTGGCGAGACCCGTCATGGTGCCCATGGCGTCGAAGAAGTTCGAGAACACGAGAGTGAACACGAACATGACGAGCGCGACGAAACTGACCTTGGTGAAGTCGAAACCGAAGTCGACGGCACCGATCAGGCTCAGATCCGGCAGGCTCATGATTCCGCCGGTGAAGCCGAAATCGAGACCGAACGGCCAGATCAGGTTCACGATCGCGGCGAGCACTGTACCGCCGACGAGGGCGATGAGGATGGCTCCCTTGAGGCGCACGGCGATCAGCACGCCGCCGAGCAGAAGCGTGATCACGAAGAGCAGGGTCGGCAGACTCGCCACAGACCCGCCCACGCCCAGATCGACCGGGGGAGAGTCATTGCCCGTCGCGGTGACGAAGCCGGCGTTGACGAAGCCGATGAAGGCGATGAACAGGCCGATGCCGACCGTGATGGCGAGCTTGAGCTGCACGGGCACGGCATCGAAGATCATCTTCCGAAGGCCGGTGGCCGCGAGAAGCACGATCACGACACCGTTGATCACGACGAGCGCCATCGCCTCGGGCCAGGTCACCGATCCGACCACCGAGAACGCCAGGAACGCGTTGATCCCCAGTCCCGCCGCGAATGCGAACGGCAGCCGCGTGATGATCCCGAACAGCAGCGTCATGATGCCGGCGGTGAGCGCCGTGGCCGCGGCGACTGCGCCGCCGTCGAGCACTGTGCCGTCGACATCGGGGGTCGAGAGGATGATCGGGTTGAGGATCACGATGTACGCCATCGTGACGAAGGTCACGACACCGCCGCGCACCTCGGTGCCGATCGTCGAGCCGCGTCTGCTGATCTCGAAGAAACGATCGAGCGCGTTCTTCGGCTCGGTGTTCTTCGGCTCAGCGGTGTGCTCCGGGTTGGACGAGGGGGCAGTTGTCATCGGGGAACCTCCGTGGAGACGATATCGTGTCCGCGGCGCCGCGCGCGCCACCGTGAGGCAGTCAGGTTCTCGTCGTAGTCTCGTTGAGTCATGCAACGCCTCCTCGTCGCGATCCTCGCCGCTGTCGATGCCGCCATCGCGGCCGCCGTCGGTCTCGCCGTGCTGCTCGCGCCGCTCACCCTGCTGTGGACTCTCGCGTTCGGCGCGACAGCCAATTGGGGTGCGCTCTGGCCCGTCGCGGGAACCCTCTGGCAGTTCGGTCACGGCGTGCCGCTCGAGATCGTCATCCCGGACGAGATGGTGGTCGCCGTCGGCATCTCGAAGGATGCCGCGCAGTTCACGCTCTCGCTCACCCCGCTGGCATTCCTGATCTTCACACTGCTGTTCGCCGCCCGCTCGGGCACCAGAGCGGCGCGTTCAGGAGCATGGCTGCTCGGCGTCGTCGCCGGATCAGTGACCTTCGCGCTGATCGCGACCGGGGTGGCGCTGACCGCGCACACAAGTGGCGCTCAGACGCCGTTCGCTCTCAGCATCGTGCTGCCGTCGGCCGTGTATCTCGTCGGCACCCTGTGCGGCGCCGTGCGGTACGCCTGGCGCGAAGGCGACGGCGGACTCATCGACCGGCTGCACGACGCCGTGGATCGCCGGGGCGACTGGGGTGTGCTCCCCGCCGAGATCGCACGCGGCACTGCAGCGGTGGTCGTCACGCTCACGGGTGTCGCTGGCCTTGCCGTCGCGATCGCCGTGATGCTGCGCGGGGGAGAAGTGGTCGCCCTGTTCGAAGCCGCGCGCGTCGATGGGACAGGTGTCGCCGTGATCACGCTCGGCCATCTCGCCTACCTGCCGACGCTGCTCGTATGGGCCGTCGCCTGGCTGGCGGGACCTGGGATCGCCGTTGGCGTCGGCACCGCCGTCTCACCCGCGGGCACAGAGCTCGGCGTCGTCCCCGGCATCCCGATGCTCGGCCTGCTGCCGGAGAGCAGTTCGATCTGGATGCTCATCGTCGTGCTGCTGCCGGTCGGCGCCGGCGCGTTCGCGGGGTGGATCGTGCGCTCCCGGCTCGTGTGGGAAGACGTCGCCCGTCCCTTCGCGCCGCGTCTGGCGATCGCCGTCGGCATCGCGCTGGGCAGCGCAGGCGTCGCCGCGGTCGCCGCGGTGCTGGCATCCGGATCCATCGGGCCTGGACGACTGGCCGAGACGGGGCCGCATGCCGGATGGATGTCGCTCGCGATCGGCATCGAGGTGCTGGTCGGCGCATCGATCCTGCTGCTCGCTCCACGGCATCGCGATGAACTCGCAGAGGAGCGGACCGATCGCTGGGTCGCTGAGATGCGCACTTCGCCGACGACGGATGCCGGAGCCTTCTTCGATCGCTCCGTGAGTGATGCGGGTGCGAATGACCACCCGGATGCGAACGACACGGCGCCGCTGGACGACCACGGATTCTTCGGGGACGGCAGCACTCCCACGCACCGCTAGACTGGCCGGGTGCTCACGGTCGCCGTTCTCATCTCGGGCACCGGCTCGAATCTCCGCGCTCTGCTCGACGCCGCACGCCACCCCGACTTCCCCGCGCGGATCGTCGTGGTCGGCGCCGATCGCGACGCTGAAGGGCTCGCGCACGCCGAGGAATTCGGCATCCCGACCTTCACCGCCCCGTTCCGAGACTTCGCCGACCGCGAAGCATGGGGCGAAGAGCTCGGCCGTCAGCTCGAGGTCCACAATCCCGACCTCATCGTGCTCAGCGGCCTCATGCGACTGCTGCCGGCCTCGCTGGTCGCACGCTACAGCCCGCGGATCGTCAACACGCATCCCGCGTATCTGCCCGAATTCCCCGGGGCGCACGGCGTGCGAGACGCGCTCGCCGCCGGCGTCCCGCAGACCGGTGCCAGCGTCATCGTCGTCGACGACGGCATCGACAGCGGCCCGATTCTCGCCCAGGAGCGCATCCCGGTGCTCCAGGACGACACCGAGCACACCCTGCACGAGCGCATCAAGCCCGTGGAGCGGCGTCTGCTCATCGACGTCGTGCGGCGCATAGCCACCGGCGAGCTCGCCCTGACCCACTGACCTTTTTCTGACCCGCATCCGAACGACACTCGCACGAAGGAGCTCCCATGGCCGGTCCGCGCCACGACTCGTCCCTCTATCGCGAACGCGACACCGTGCCGATCCGGCGCGCGCTCGTCTCGGTGAGCGACAAGACCGATCTCCTGGAGCTGGCAGCGGCGCTCGCCGAAGCCGGAGTCGAGATCGTCTCCACTGGTTCCACCGCAGCGACCATCCGTGAGGCAGGTCACGAGGTGACCGACGTCGCCGCCGTCACCGGTGTCGCCGAGATGCTCGACGGACGGGTCAAGACGCTGCACCCGCGCATCCACGGCGGTCTTCTGGCCGACCTGCGACTGGAAGACCACGAACGCCAGCTCGCCGACCTCGAGATCGAGCCGTTCGAGCTTGTCGTCGTGAACCTGTACCCCTTCGTCGAGGCCGTCGCATCCGGGGCATCCGGTGACGACGCCGTCGAGCAGATCGACATCGGCGGGCCCGCCATGGTGCGCGCCGCCGCGAAGAACCATGCCAACGTCGCGATCGTCGTCTCGCCGGAGTCGTACCCCGCGCTCATCGAGGCCGTCGCGGCCGGAGGCACCACGCTCTCGCAGCGCCGCGAACTCGCCGCTCGCGCGTTCGCGCACACCTCCACCTACGACACCGCGGTCGCCGCCTGGTTCGCCGAGGGCACGCTCAACGACGGCGGCGAGCTGCCGGAGCACCTGACGATCAAGGCGGAGCGCCTGTCGACCCTGCGCTACGGCGAGAACGCCCATCAGCGTGGTGCCATCTACACCCGTGTCGGCGGTCATGGCATCGCCCAGGCCGTGCAGCTGCAGGGCAAGGAGATGTCGTACAACAACTACGTCGACGCGGATGCCGCGCTGCGCGCCGCCTTCGACATGGTGCTGCCCGCGGTCGCCATCGTGAAGCACGCGAACCCGTGCGGCATCGCGACGACGGCGCCGAACGCCCTCGACCCCATCGCCAGTGCGCATCTGCGGGCTCACGAGTGCGACCCCGTGTCGGCGTACGGCGGGGTCATCGCCACGAACGGCACCGTCACGCTGAAGATGGCGGAGAACCTCAAGGACATCTTCACCGAGGTCATCGTCGCCCCGGCGTTCGAGCCGGAGGCACTCGCGGTGTTCAAGGCGAAGAAGAACATGCGCGTGCTGCAGCTGCCGGACGACTGGCAGCAGGAGCAGATGGACGTGCGCCTGGTCTCCGGCGGGCTCCTGCTGCAGGATGCCGATCGCTTCCCCGACGAGATCGGCGCCGTGGCGCAGAACTGGCAGCTCATCACCGGCGAGCGTCCAGCGGATGAGGAGATGTCGGACCTCATCTTCGCGTGGAAGGCCTGCCGCGCCGTGAAGTCGAACGCGATCGTGCTGGCACAGGGCAAGGCCACGGTCGGCATCGGCATGGGCCAGGTCAACCGCGTCGACTCCTGCCGCCTCGCGGTGGAGCGCGCCGGAGACCGCGTCAAGGGATCGGTCGCGGCATCCGACGCCTTCTTCCCGTTCGCCGATGGCCCCCAGGTGCTCATCGACGCGGGCGTGAAGACGATCATCCAGCCGGGCGGATCCGTGCGCGACAACGAAGTCATCGCCGCGGCAGAGGCTGCCGGCGTGACGATGTTCTTCACGGGCGAGCGCCACTTCTTCCACTGAGTCGCGTCTCGGCGGCACTGCGCCGAGACCCCGTCTTCCTGCCGAGACCCCGTCGTATCTACGTGAATACGACGGGGTCTCGGCGATAACCAGGGGTCTCGGCGGTAGCGCCACTGCAATGTCCGATTTCCGCGAGCCAGCGGCATTCGGACGTGTCAGAGTGGATGCATGACCTTCCCCGCACTGAGCACGATGAGCTTCGACGAACGGTACCGCGCGATCGATGCGCGCGACATCCGCTTCGACGGGCAGTTCGTCACGGCTGTGCACTCGACCGGGATCTACTGCCGTCCGTCGTGCCCGGCGCGCACGCCCAAGCGCGAGAACGTCAGCTTCTACCCGACGAGTGCCGCGGCCCACGAGGCGGGCTTCCGCGCCTGCAAGCGGTGCCTTCCGGAGGCCGCACCCGGATCGTCCGCGTGGGATCTTCGCGGTGACGCGGCAGCACGCGCCATGCGCCTGATCGCCGACGGGGTCGTCGAGCGCGAGGGCGTCTCAGGTCTCGCCGCACGGCTCGGCTACTCCTCCCGTCATCTCACCCGGCTGCTCACGACCGAGCTCGGTGCCGGACCACTCGCCCTCGCACGTGCGCATCGCGCCCACAACGCGCGGATGCTGCTCGTCGGCACCGACCTACCGATCGCCGATATCGCGTTCTCTGCCGGCTTCGCCAGCATCCGCCAGTGCAACGACACGATCCGAGAGGTTTTCGGCCTGACACCCACCGAGTTGCGTGCCCGTCGTAGGACCTCGTCGGTCGTGTCACCGGGGACGATCGATCTGGTCCTGCCGCACCGTGAGCCGATGGATGCCGCTGGTATCTTCTCGTGGATGGCTGCGCGAGCGCTGCCCGGCGTGGAGAGCGCGACCGACAACTCCTTCGCACGGCACCTGCGCATGCCTGGCGGGTACGCCTGGTTCGAAGTGCGAAGGGGTGAGGGCGCGACGCTGCGGCTGCGCGCTCGCGTCGCGCATCTCGGCGACCTGGCCCCGCTGGTCGCGACGACTCGCCGCATCTTCGACCTGGATGCTGATCCCGCCGCCGTCGATGCCGCGCTGTCGTCGCATCCGGAGCTCGCTCCGCTCGTGGCACGAGTACCAGGCATCCGCGTTCCAGGTTCCGCCGACCCGCACGAGATGCTCATCCGCGCGATGGTCGGCCAGCAGATCACCGTCGTCGCCGCGCGCACTGCGCTGACCGCGCTCGCCGAGGCGCTGGGGGAGAAGGTCGACGGCGGACACCTCTTCCCGACCATGTCGGCGATCGCCGAGCACGGCGCCGAGGTGCTGCGAGGACCTGCCGCTCGCATCAGAGCCATCACCGGTGCCGCGGCTGCTCTCGCCGACGGCTCGCTGACACTCACGGTCGGTGACGATCGCGTCGCGCAGCGGGCAGAACTTCTCGCCATGCCGGGGATCGGCCCGTGGACCGCCGACTACGTGCGGATGCGCGTGATCGGAGACCCTGACGTCTTCCTCCCCGGGGACGTCGCCGTGCGGGCTGGAGCAGCAGCCGCTGGCCTCCCCGCCGATCCGAAGCCCCTGACCGCCTGGGCCGAGCGCACTGCGCCCTGGCGCAGCTATCTCACCGCACACCTGTGGCGCGCAGCTCCCGTGCGCGTGCCCAAGACGACCAAGACCATCAGTAAGGAGCTCTCATGACCGCTCTCATCCAGACCATCGACACCGCAGACGGCGCCTTCACCCTGCTCGTCGACAGCGAGCAGCGCGTGCTCGCCTCGGGGTGGACCGCAGACCACGACGCCATCATCACGCGGCTCGCCGAGCGCACGCGCCCGGCGGACATCAGAGAAGGCGAGACGGATGCCGCGGCCGCCGTCCGCGCGTACTACGACGGCGACCTCACCGCCATCGACACCGTGCCCGTACGCCAGTTCGGCACCGAGATGCAGCAGGCCGGATGGGACGCACTGCGCCGGATCACCCCTGGGGAACCGCTCACGTACACGTCCTTCGCCGCAGGGCTCGGCAATCCGCAGGCGGTGCGTGCCGCGGCATCCATCTGCGCCCGTAATGCGCCGGCGCTGTTCGTGCCGTGCCATCGTGTGCTGCGCTCCGACGGATCGCTCGGCGGCTTCGCCTGGGGCCTGCCGGTGAAGGAGTCGCTGCTCGCGCGGGAGGCCGCGGCCTGAGGAGGCGCAGCGCACGGAAGTTGCACGAAGAGGGAATGACTCTTGCGCCCAGCTGGTTCACAGCAATAGGCTGGAGGGCTGTCGCACCGACCGGGCGACGATGCCGAGCCTGAGGAGGACACCATGATTTCGATCGCCGTTGCGCAGATCACCGTTCTTGGCTCGAACCCGGTGTACCGCGCCTAGCGTTCCACCCCGCACTTCGACTTCCGGGCTCCACGTCGCACTCGCGAGCCCGTCCCGCTCCTCTTCCGCATCGAAACTCGTCTGAGAGTCATGTCTTCCTCGTCATCGCAGAAACAGTCCTCTTCGCTGTCCGCTCCAGCCGCACTCTGGCGCCTTGCACCTTTCGTGAAACCCGTCGTCTGGCGGTTCGTCGGCGGCGCCGCGAGTGCGCTCGGCGCGGCCGTCATCGCCCTGATGATCCCGCTCGTGCTCGAGCAGATCGTGCAGGGTCCGATCCGCACGGGGTCGATAGGCCTCATCGTCCTCGGCGCCGTCGTCGTGCTCGTGCTGGGCTTCGGTGAAGCACTCATGGTGTGGCTGCGCCGCTGGTTCATCCTGAAGCCGTCCACCGAGGTCGAGTACCGCATGCGCACGCAGCTCTACTCGCGCCTGCAGACTCTTCCGGTCTCGTTCCACGACCGCTGGCAGTCCGGCCAGCTGCTCAGCCGCATGATGCAGGACATCGGCCTCATCCGCCGCTGGCTGGCATTCGGGCTGATCCTGCTCGTCGTCAACCTGCTGACCATCATCATCGGAGCGGTGCTGCTGTTCCGCTGGCACTGGCTGCTGGGGACGATCTTCATCGTCACCGCGATCCCGCTGTGGATCACCGGCTACCGCTTCGAGAAGCGCTACGGACGTCTTGCACGCCAGAGTCAGGATCAGGCCGGCGACCTCGCGACCAGCGTCGAGGAGAGCGTGCACGGCATCCGCGTGCTCAAGGCGTTCGGTCGCGGAAAGCACGCGCTCACCCGCTTCAGCACACAGGCCGAGTCGCTGCGCACGACCGAGCTCAGCAAGGCGCGCGCGGTCGGATCCATCTGGTTCTGGCTCGACCTCATGCCGCAGGTCGCGTTCGGTCTCAGCCTGATGTCGGGCATCTGGCTGATCTCGCAGGGCGCGATCGAGCTGCCAGAGCTGTTCGCGTTCTTCGCGATGGCGACCGTGCTGCGTTGGCCGATCGAGTCGATCGGGTTCCTGTTCTCGTTCATGCTGGATGCGCGCACCGCATCCGACCGCGTGTTCGACATCTTCTCAGAGACGAACAGCATCACCGACCCGGAGCACCCGGTGCGCATCGAAGAGCCCCGCGGCGAGCTCGCCTTCGAAGGTGCGCACTTCCGGTACCAGGATGCCGGCGCCTCCGAGCGCGACCTGCTCGACGGCATCGACCTGGTGCTGCGCCCCGGCGAGACCATGGCGCTTGTCGGCCTCACCGGCAGTGGCAAGACCACGCTCACCACGCTGCCCACGCGTCTGTATGACGTGACGGGAGGCCGCGTCACGCTAGACGGCGTCGATGTGCGCGACCTGACGCTCGTGGAGCTGCGTCGTCACATCGCCATGGCCTTCGAGGACGCCACGCTGTTCTCGGCATCCGTCCGCGAGAACGTTCTGCTCGGCCGCGCCGAGCTCGACATCCACAGCGAGGAGGGCGAGCGCGTACTGCGCGAAGCCCTCGACGTCGCGCAGGCGAACTTCGTCGACGCGCTGCCTGAAGGCGTGGAGACGGTGATCGGCGAGGAAGGGCTCAGTCTCTCCGGCGGACAGCGGCAGCGACTCGCGCTCGCTCGCGCCGTCGCCGCCAACC
The DNA here is from genome assembly GCF_014635185.1 of Microbacterium murale. GTDB lineage: Bacteria > Actinomycetota > Actinomycetes > Actinomycetales > Microbacteriaceae > Microbacterium > Microbacterium murale. Next base: position 423,306 of record NZ_BMCM01000002.1, on the reverse strand, counting down.
CCCGGGTTCTCGTGCTGGACGATCCGCTCTCGGCGCTGGACGTCGACACCGAGGCGCTCGTGGAAGAGGCACTGCGCCGCGTGCTCGCCGACACCACGGCCATGATCGTCGCGCACCGTCCATCGACGGTCGCGCTCGCCGATCGGGTCGCGCTGCTCGAACGCGGGCGCATCACCGCGGTCGGCACGCACTCCGAGCTGCTGCGCACGAGTACGCACTACCGGCACGTGATCTCCAGCCTCGAGGCGGAGGAGGCGGCGCGCACGGGCGCGATCCCGATCATCACGGATGAAGACCTCGAAGCGGCCGGCGTCGCCGACGAAGCATCCGCCACCGAGGAAGAGGAGGTGCAGGCATGAGTGCGGCATTGACCGGAACCCAGGGCGAAGACCGCTCGAACTACACCCGCGAAGAGAGCAAGGCGATCCGTCAGCGTTCGCTGCGACTGCTCGGCTCTCTCGTGACCCCGTTGCGCGCACAGATCGTGCTCGCGGCGATCGTGCTCGTGATCTCGACCGCGCTGCAGGTCGCCGGCCCGATCCTCATCGGCGTCGGCCTCGACTGGGCGCTCCCGGCCGTGATCGACAACGCGGACTGGATGCCGACGTTCGGCATCGGACTCATCTACCTGGTCGCCGGCGGTGCGGCGGCAGCGCTGATCGGGTGGTACGTCGTGATCGCCGCGCGCATCACGCAGGCGGTGCTGATCGATCTGCGCAAGCGGATCTTCCTGCACACCCAGCGGCTGAGCCTCGAATTCCACGAGACGTACACGTCCGGACGCATCATCTCGCGTCAGACGAGCGACCTCGACTCGATCCGCGAGCTGCTCGACGGCGGGCTCAACAACCTCGTCTCGGGTGTGCTGTTCGGTGCCTTCACCTTCATCGCGCTCGTGGTGTGGGACTGGCAGTCCGGCGTGATCCTGCTGATCGCGCTCATCCCGCTCTACCTGCTCATGCGCTGGTTCTACTCGCGTTCGCAGGTCGTCTTCCGTGAATCGCGCGTCATCAGCGCCAAGGTCATCGTGCAGTTCGTGGAGACGATGACCGGCATCCGCGCCGTCAAGGCGTTCCGCAAGGAGCCGCGCAACGACGTCACCTTCCAGAAGGTCGCCGGCGACTACCGCGACGTTAACCGTCGTTCGATGCTGCTGTTCGGCACGTTCGAGCCTGGTCTCATGACCGTGGCCGCCTTCACCCTGGGCATCGTCGTGCTCTGGGGCGGCATCCGCGTCTCGACCGGAGCGCTGACCGTCGGCGTGCTGCTGTCTGCCGTGCTGTACGTGCGGAACTTCTTCGCGCCGATGCAGGAGATCGCGATGTTCCTGAACTCCTACCAGTCCGCGACCGCGGCGCTGGAGAAGGTCTCCGGTGTGCTGGACGAGGTGCCGACGGTTCCGGACCCAGAGAAGCCGGTCGATCTCTGGGAATCGCGCGGACACGTGAACTTCGACGAGGTCACGTTCGGGTACTCGGGGGAGAAGACGATCCTTCCGAACTTCTCGCTCGACATCCCTGCGGGGCAGACGATCGCGCTGGTGGGCACCACGGGCGCGGGCAAGTCGACCCTCGCTAAGCTCATCTCGCGCTTCTACGACCCGTCGCTCGGACGCGTCACGCTCGACGGGGTGGATCTGCGGTCGCTGCATCCGAAGGACCTGCGTCGCGCGATCGTCATGGTCACGCAGGAGGCCTACCTGTTCAGCGGGACGGTGGCGGACAACATCGCCCTCGGAAAGCCGGATGCCACGATGGACGAGATCCGCTCTGCTGCGCGCGCAGTCGGGGCTGACGAGTTCATCTCCGCGCTGCCTGACGGCTACGCGAGCGATGTGAACAAGCGCGGCGGTCGCGTGTCGGCGGGGCAGCGCCAGCTGATCTCGTTCGCGCGGGCGTTCCTCGCCGACCCCGCCGTGCTGATCCTCGACGAGGCCACGGCGTCGCTCGACATCCCGTCTGAGCGACTCATCCAGGACGCACTGCAGACGCTGCTCGCCGACCGCACGGCCATCATCATCGCTCACCGCCTGTCGACGGTCGCGATCGCCGATCGGGTGCTGGTGATGGAGCACGGGCAGATCATCGAGGACGACACTCCTGAGACGCTGATCAGCGGCACGGGCAAGTTCGCCCAGCTGCACGCGGCGTGGCAGGAGACCCTGGTCTAGGCGCGCTCGCCGCAAGTCTGGCGGCCACGCGCAACTCTGGCGGCCACATCCTCGGATCGTGGCCGCCAGAGTTGACTTGATCCGCCAGAGTTGCGGGAGTCAGGCGCGGCGTGCCTGCGCAGCCGGGCTCAGGTGCAGGCCTCGAGCCACGGCGGCGGCGACCGTTCGTTCCACATACGCCCAGTCGTGGATCACCTGTGCGTATGTGAAGCGCAGCACGGTGTGTCCACGCAGTCGCAACTGGGCGTCGTGGGCCACGTCACGTGTGCGATCGGCAGACGATGAATGGAATGCGAACCCATCGAGTTGAACAACGAGGTGCGTGCCGATGAGTACGTCGACCTTGTGTCCGGCGAGCATGACCTGTTGTCTGATGGGCACGCCCCACGGGCTCAAACGTACGACGAAGATCGTCTCCAAGCCGGAGTCAGACATCCCGCGGACCGTGTTCGCGTAATCGCGTGATGCCGAATCGGGCCAACGCACGGCGCGCATCGACTCAAGGTCGAGATGCTCGACCTTGACCGCGGACTCCCATACGGACAGGGCGTCTTCGCTCGAGAGGCACTGGGCGATGTGCGCCAATGCATCTTCGACGGATGCTTGCAACACGCGGTCTCCGCGGTCGACAAGCGGCCTAGCCCAATGGAACGTCACATCGGTGCGCAGCCGGTGCGCGTTCGGCCTGACTTGCAGGTGATGCTGGTCGTCCGTGCCGTCTGAGCTGTCGGGGATCCACCAGTTGCGGCGGCGTGCGAGTGACAGGCACGTCAGACGTCCGGCCGCGGCTGCTGCCGTGAACAGATCCGCAGGTGCACTGTCCAAAGCGATCCAGGTGCTGCGGATGCGGTGCACGTGGCCAGCGCGAATGGCCGCACGGACATGACTCGGCGAGAAGCCGTGTGCCGCGGCATCCGCTCGGTGGGCGATACCGTCGCGGGTGGAGAGCCATTTGACCAGGTCCATGCGAACAGAATGTCCCGTGTGGAACGGACCAGTGAGTCACGAAGACGTGCATGGTGGAGAACTGCCGCGAGACCGGGCTTGTGGAGGGCCGGACAACCGCGCAACTCTGGCGGCCGTGATCGACTCTGGCGGCCACATCCTCGGATCGTGGCCGCCAGAGTTGAGTCCGGCCGCAGAAGTTGTCGCGACGGGGTCGTAGCGGTGCCAAGCTGGTTACCATGAAGGAGTGGACCCCCTCATGCTGGCAGCCGAGTGGTGGTGGATCGCGCCCGCCGCTGTCGGAGCGGGTGCCGTGACGGCTGCGGGGATGCATCGGCGCGGAAGCTCCAGCGGACGGCGGCTGGCGTTCGATGCCGCCAGGGAGGATCTGAAAGAGGCGCAGTACCGGGCCGCCGAGCGGCGACGTGCAGTCAAGCTCGCTCGTGCGGAGCATGCCCGCCTCGTCGCCGAGCGCACGGCCTCGCGCGCCTCTGCCGCCGACGTCGCGAGCGCCCGACGCGTGCTCAAGCACGCCGAACAGGATGCGAGGGCGGCGGCTGCCGACGTGCGCGCGCGCCGCGTGCAAATGAACGTGGCGCGGGCGGAGATTCCCCTGGCATCCAAGCGCGAGCGCTATCCGGTCGCGCGACTGCACCGCGCGCACGATGCGATCACCGCACGCTGGATGGACTACGAGACGGATCCGGCGAAACTCATCGCCTACCCCACCATGAGCGATGCGAAGGACCAGGCGACGGCGGCGTTCCTCAGAGCCTCACGCCACGCCCAGGAGTCGCGTCCGGCAGCGGGAGAGCGCATCACGACCGAGGAATTCGCCACGTATCGAGATGCCGTGGCCCAGCTCGAGCGCACATTCGATGTCGCCGAGCATTCGGCGAAGGCGCGCGCCGCCGGTCGGGACCCGAACGCGGCACCCGTGTGGCAGGACACCGCGCAGCAGGTCTTCACCCGATCGGCCGATGTACTCGACAAGGCCACCGAGGCCGCGGCATCCGCACTCGCAGCCTGGAACGCGCGCAGCCGGCCGCACGCGGCAGCGAAACCGGACGAACCAGAGGCGAACGATCCGAAACCCAAGCCCACGAAGATCTGGCCGGTGCCGCGGCGCGACTCCTGATCGCTACGCCGGAATCGCGCGGGCGCGCACCAGCTCCTGGTACCAGTGCCCCGAGTCCTTGACGGTGCGCTCCAGCGAGTCGAAGTCGACGCGGACGATGCCGAATCGCTTGGCGTAGCCGTAGCCCCATTCGAAGTTGTCCAGCAGCGACCACACGAAGTAGCCGCGCAGGTCAACGCCGCGCTCGATCGCCCGATGCGCCGCAGTGAAGTGGCGACGCAGGTAGTCGGTGCGCTCGGGGTCTGGCACCGAGCCGTCTTCGGCGACCTCGTCCTCGAACGCTGCGCCGTTCTCCGTCACCATCAGCGGCTGCTCGGGGAACTGCTCCGACAGCGAGACGAGCAGTTCCTCGAGGCCTTCCGGCGCGATGTTCCAGCCCATGGCCGTGTACGGCCCCGGCTGCTGCACGAACTCCACGGCCTGGTCGCTGCCCGGCCATGCGGTGCCGGCCGACGTGCCCTTGTGCCCGTCGTTCTGCTGCTTCTCGGACACGCCGTCCCACAGGCGGACGGTCGCGGTCGAGTAGTAGTTCACGCCGAGCACGTCGATCGGCTGGTTGATCGTCTCGAGGTCGCCGTCCTGCACGAATGCCCAGTCGGTCACCTCCGCCGTGTCGGCCAGCAGATCGGCCGGATACTCACCGCGGAGCATCGGATGCGTGAACGCGCGGTTCGCGAGCGCGTCGATGCGGCGCATCGCCTCCGCCGCGCCGTCGCCCTGCCCGCGGAGCACGTGGAAGTTCAGCGTGACGGAGTAGTCGGGGTCGCCGGTCGACGTCGCGCGCAGCGCCTGAACCGCGCGACCGTGCGCCAGGTTCAGATGATGCACGGCCGACAGCGCCGAAGCGGGCTCCGTGCGTCCTGGCGCGTGCCCGCCCTGGCCGTAGCCGAGGTACGCCGAGCACCACGGCTCGTTCAGCGTCGTCCAGGTGTGCACGCGGTCGCCGAGCGCTGTGCCCATGATCTCGGCGTAGCGCTCGAAGGCATCGCTTGTGGCGCGGGAGGTCCAGCCGCCGGCGTCTTCGAGATACTGCGGAAGATCCCAGTGGTACAGCGTCGCGACAGGGCGGATGCCGCGCTCGAGCAGCCCGTCGACCAGACGCGAGTAGAAGTCGATGCCCGCCTGGTTCACGGCGCCGTCGGCGGTCGGCTGGATCCGCGGCCAGGCGATCGAGAAGCGGTACGCCTCCAGCCCGAGCTGCTTCATGAGATCGAGGTCCTCCGAGACTCGGTGGTAGTGATCGCACGCGACGTCGCCGGTGTCACCGTTCCAGACCTTGCCAGGCGTCTTGGCGAACGTGTCCCAGATCGACGGCGTGCGGCCGTCCTCGGCCGCGGCGCCCTCGATCTGATACGAGGCGGTGGCCGAGCCGAACGTGAACGACGGCGGGAAGACCAGGCCGGAGTCGCGGTAGTCGGCTGAGCCTGTCGTGCGGGTCATCCGGTGATCTCCTCGAGGTCTGCGGTGTAACTGCGGCTGGTGCCGTCGGGCGCGGTGACGGTGATCGAGCGTTGCCCGGCGCCGCCCCGGAAGACCCGGAGGGTCAACCCGTCATGGTAGTCGTAATCCGGCCGGTCCTCACGGGCTCCCCAGGGCAGAACAGCGCCTGGGCGCACGTACAGGGGCAGGGACGTGTAGCCGTGCGTCTCGCGCAGCCAGCGCCCGCCCACGACGACCTCGCCGGTCAGCAGCGACGTCCACTCGCCCTCGGGCAGGTAGAACTCCACCTCACCCGACTCGGTGAACACCGGCGCGACGAGCAGGTCGGGGCCGAGCATGTACTGCCTGTCCAGATACGCGACCGCCGGATCCTCGGGGAACTCCAGCTGCATGGGGCGCATGACCGGCACGCCGGTGCGCGTTGCATGCAGTCCCACCTGATGCAGGTACGGCATCAGTCGCATCTTGAGGCGGGTGAACAGGCGCGTGACGTCGACCGCCTCGTCGTCGAACGCCCACGGCACCCGGTACGACGACGAGCCGTGGAAGCGCGAATGCGAGCCGAGCAGGCCGAACGCCGTCCAACGCTTGAATACGCTGGCATCCGGCATGCCCTCGAAGCCGCCGATGTCGTGGCTCCAGAACGCGAAGCCGCTGAGCGCGAGCGAGAGGCCACCGCGTAGCGTCTCGGCCATCGACGCGAAGGTCGACGTCGAGTCGCCACCCCAGTGCACGGGCATGCTCTGACCGCCGGCCGTCGCCGAGCGCGCGAACAGCACAGCCTCGCCTTGGCCACGGACGTCCGTGAGCACATCGTGTACGGCGCGGTTGTACAGCTGCGCGTACAGGTTGTGCATGCGGGCGGGATCCGACCCGTCGGCCCAGACGACATCCGTCGGGATGCGCTCGCCGAAGTCGGTCTTGAAGCAGTCCACGCCCTGGTCTATGAGGCGGCGCAGTTTCGACTGATACCAGGACACGGCATCCGGGCTGGTGAAGTCGACCAGCGCCATGCCGGCCTGCCACAGGTCCCACTGCCAGATCGAGCCGTCCGCACGCTTGACGAGGTACCCGGCGTCGCCAGCCTCGCGGAACAGGGGGGAGCGCTGGGCGATGTATGGGTTGATCCAGACCGACACCCGCAGATCCTTCTCATGCAGGCGCTCGAGCATGCCGGTCGGATCGGGGAAGACGCGAGGATCCCATTCGAAGTCGCACCAGTTGAACTCGCGCATCCAGAAGCAGTCGAAGTGGAACACCGACACCGGAAGCTCGCGCGCCGACATCTCGTCGATGAACGAGTTCACTGTCTGCTCGTCGTAGTCGGTCGTGAAGCTCGTCGACAGCCACAGACCGTACGACCAGGCCGGCACGACCGGTGGACGCCCGGTCAGCGCAGTGTAGCGACCGAGCACCTCCTTCGCCGTGGGGCCAGCGATGACGAAGTATTCGAGTACCTCGCCTGGTACCGAGAACTGCACGCGCTCGACCGCCTCCGAGCCGATCTCGTACGAGACGTGGCCCGGATCGTTCACGAGCACGCCGTAGCCGCGGTTGGAAAGGTGGAATGGCACGCTCTTGTACGCCTGCTCGCTGGAGGTGCCGCCGTCGGCGTTCCAGATCTCCACCGTCTGACCGTTCTTGACCAGTGGGCCGAAGCGCTCGCCGAGGCCGTAGATGAGCTCGCCGACTCCGAGGTCCAGCTGCTCGTGCACGAAGGTCGTCTCTGCGAGCGCCGGCGATCCGCCGCGGGCGTTGCCGACGATGCCGCGGTCGACCTGCGCATCGGCGGAGAGGCGCACATAGCCCTGCCCTTTGTTCCCGCTGCCGGTGACCCGCTTCCCTTCGACCTCGAAGGAGAGGTTCCACGGTGCACCGGGGGCGACCCGGGCGGTGATGGCGCCGCTGGTGAGAGCGCCTCCGTCCACGGACACGGATGCCTCACCGGCCGCTGTCGCGCCAGGCAGAGTGAAGCCGCCGTGCCAGCGCCCGCCTTCATGGTGCGCGATGCGCACGCGGATCACGCCCTCGGCGGGGGAGGAGAGCGTCGTTGTGAGCACCGGTCGATTGAGCACGTCGCCGCGCTTGGCGATGACCATGGTGGGGGCGGTGACGACGATGCCGGGGCCGTCAGGGGTGTCGTCGCTGGTCGCGATGTCGTAGGCCTCCTGCGCGTACAGCGCCGTGAGCCCAGGACGCAGCTGCCAGAACCCGTCGGTGAACTTCATTACTTGACTGCTCCTGCCGTGATGCCGCGTGTCAGCGTGCGCTGGAAGATGAGGAAGAAGATGAGGGTGGGGATGATGCCCAGGAGCGCCGACGCGCTCGTGGTCGTGACGTCCATCAGCCGATCGCCCTGCAGCACGCTGATCGCGACCGGCACCGTCTGGTTCGCGTTCGACGCGAGGAACGTCAGCGGGATTAGGAACTCGTTCCAGGTCCAGATGAAGAAGAAGATGAGCAGCACGGAGAGCGTCGGACGGCTGATCGGGAAGACGACCCGCCACAGGATCTGCCAGCGGCCGGCGCCGTCGAGGGATGCGGCTTCGAGGATCTCCTTGGGGAATGTCCCGTATACGGACGACAGCAGGTACGTTCCGAACGCCGCCTGAATGACGGTGAACACGATGATCACCGACCAGACATTGTCGTAGAGGCCGACCGATTTGAACATGTAGTACAGCGGGTAGAGCAACGCCTCCTGCGGGAGAAGGTTGGCCAGCAGGAACAGCAGCACGATCCATGAGCGTCCGCGGACGCGCCCGATGCCGATGGCGAATGCGTTCAGCATGGATATGACGACGGCGAGGACCGAGACGATTCCGGCGATGAAGATCGAGTTCCAGACCTTCTCCGGGAAGTTGACGCGCTCCCAGAACTTGATGATCCCCCCGAGGTCGAGCGACTCGGGGAGGGCGAGAGGTCCGGAAGTCGCGTAGTCGACGGGTGACTTGAACGAGTTCACCAGGACGAGGTAGAACGGTGCGATGACCAGAAGGGCACCGATGACGACGAGCGAGAGCATGAGCCAGTCGACGGGTCGCTTCTTGGTCATGCCGCCGCGGGGGCGGCTCTTGGCCGGTTTCCCGGTGACGATGGCAGTGGTGGCGTGCATCACAGTCCCGCCCTTTCCTTGCGTTCGAGGGAGTTCTGGACGCGGATGAAGACGATCGAGACGATGACCACGACGATCGTGAGCACTGTGGCGATCGTGGCGCCGTAGCCGACGTTCCGCTTTGTGAAGAATTCCTGATACGCGTAGTACGCGGGGACGAGAGTGGAACCCGCAGGACCGCCACGCGTGATGATGTAGACCGGACCGAAGACCTTGAGTGCGGCGATGGTGCACGTCAGCGTGACGACGAAGATCTCCGGACGGATGATGCTCATCGTGATCGCGGAGAAGCGCTGCAGCCAGTTCGCACCATCGAGTTCTGCTGCCTCGTACAGTTCGGGATCGACGCGCTGCAGTGCGGCCATGAAGACGACGACAGGGTAGCCGAGTTGCACCCAGACCATGACGACCATGAGAACGATGAGTGCGGAGGGCATCTGCCCGAGCCAGTCGTACGCGGGAACCCCGAACCAGCCGAGGATCTGGTTGAGGGCGCCGTCGTCACCGGGACGGACGATCCAGCCGATGACGATGCCGGCGACGGCGATCGGCAGGATCTGCGGCAGATAGTAGGTGGCTCGCAGGAAACTGCCGACCTTGCCGCCGAACTTGCGTCCGACGACGTCGAAGAGCAGCGCCGCAACTATCAATCCGACGATCGTCGGTACCACGACCATCGCCAGGATCATCCAGACCGAGTTGATGAAGGACGTCCAGAAGTCGCCGTCGGTGAGGATCTTCTGCCAGTTCTCGAGCCCGATGAACTCCGGTGCGCGCACGCCCTTCCACTTCGTGAAGGTGAGGTACACGTTCCATACGAGCGGGACGATGACGATGACCAGCAACAGCGCGAAGCCGGGGAGCAGGTACATCCAGTACGCGCCGGTTCCGCCGCTGCGCTGCGGAATCGACGGTTGTTCGGGCGGCAGCGTCGTGCGGCCCCATCGGGTGTCAAGTGACATGTTCAACTCCAGAAAGTGCAGGGGCGGCCGCCGTGCGGCCGCCCCTGCTGCGGATCAACGGAATTCTGCAGTGCCTTCGTCGTACTGCTCGCCGAGATTGGCGTTGGTCGTCTCGACGTCCTGCGCGCCGGTGATCAAACCCTGGAGCTCCTGGACGAGAACGTCGTAGAAGCCGGGAGCGGGCCAGTCCGGGTAGAAGGAGAGGCCGTCGGCGTCGAGGACGCCGTTGAACGTCTCGATCAGTTCCGCACTCTTCGCGTCTGTGATGTCGGCGGCGTCGACGGCGACGGGGAGGCCGCCGTTGTTGCCGATGATGGCCTGGATCTCGGGGCGCATCGTGATGTCGATGAACTCGTACGCGAGTTCCTTGTTCGCAGCGTTCTCGGGCACGACCCAGAGGTTGCCGGAGGAACCCAGCGACAGATCTGCGCCGGGGAACGCGGTGAGGGTCCAGTCGAATCCGGTGGCCTCGGCGACGAAGCGCCCGAACCACCAAGATCCGGAGACGAAGATCGGGGAGCTGCCGTTGATGAAGGAGACCCCGGCGTCCTCCGCCTTGACGGATGAGACATCGGAGGCGATGTAACCCTTGTCGACGTACTCCTTGAGAGTCTCGGTGGCCGAGGTGACCTCCGGACCCTCCCAGTCGACCGGGTCCTTGTAGAGCTGATAGTCGTCGACGAACCCGCGGTCACCCTCGAGGAGAGCGAGCTGGTACCAAAGCTGGCCCAGCGGGTACTCCGCGCCGGCTTCAGCGAGCGGGGTGATGCCCTTCGCGACGAACGCGTCGAGCACGTCGACGAAGTCCTCGTACGTCGTGGGGATCTCCAGGCCGGCGGCCGCGAAGGCGTCCTTGTTGTAGTAGACGCCGACGAACTCGCCGTAGTTCGGGATGCCGTACCAGGCGTCGCCGCCCATGACGCCGTCTTCGCTGTACTTTGCTGTCGTCTGCAACGAGGGGGCGAGCTTCTCGTCCCACCCGTATTCGGCCACGGCATCGGAGATGTCCGTGATCAGGCCGGTCGACGCTAGGAACCCCGCGGTGGCGTTGCCCTTGTTGAACTCCATCAGGTCGGGCGCGGCGTCGGTGTCGAGCACCTGACTCGCGGTCTTCTGAATCTGCTCGAACGACTTCTCCTCGAACTCGACCGTCGCGCCGGTCTCCTCTTCGAAGATCTTGATGGCCTCGGCCCACGCCTTGCCCATGGCGCTGTCGGCGCCCTCGTAGTGCCAGAGCTTCAGGGTGTCGCCGTCGCCGCTGTCGCTCGCGGAACCGGATGTGCAACCGCTCAGGGCGAGCCCCGTCACGGTCAACGCCGCTAATACGGCGAGTGACTTCTTTCCTTGGTTGGTACGTGCCATCGTCGGCACTCCTTTCTCAGTGGCCAAGCGGCCGGACACTTCAATGGGTCGGATTTTCAGTTGTTGTGATTCATAGCGTCGAAGCGTTTCGATGCGCGACGTGCGGACAGGAAGAAGAACAGGCTCACCCGCGACCGGGAGCGATGGATCCGGCAGCGAGGTATTCGGGATCGAGAAGGTGAACCTCGGGAAGAAATCGCTCGCCTTCGACGTGCCGAACTGCCAGATCGACGGCGTATTCGCACGATCGCTGCGGCACGAGGGGGATCGTGTCGATCTTCACTGGCAGCGCAGTCGTGTCGAAGGACGCCGCGGCGGAGATCACCGAGACATCGACGCCGACGCGGAGGCCGCGCTCGTGGAGCGTCGCGAGCAGCACTTCATGCACGTCGCCCACGGCGTGGACGATGAACGCGCGCTCACCGTTGTCCAGGGCGGTCTCGACGGCGGAACGGACGACCGCGATATCCGTGGCGATCTCGCCAGTGGTGACCCAGGCGACGTCGACGCCGCGCTCGGCGGCACGAGCCTGAACGCCGTGCAGAAGCCGACGGGGAAAATTGGATTTACGGTACGAGACCTCGGTCTGCCCGAGAAGCACGATGCGACTGTAGCCGGCATCGGCCAGTCGGTCGACGGCGAGGTGGCCTACGGCACCGAAGTCGAGGTCGACGCAGGTCAGGTCGCTGTGATCGTCGGGAACGCCGATGAATATCGTGGGAGTGCGCATCGAACGAGCGATCGCGACGCGCTCGTCGTCCGGCGCGACGTCGAGGACGAGGATCGCGTCGACGAGCTTGCTCGCAGCCACCCTGTTCATGCCCTCTGACGCTTGCTCATCGGTCAGCAGAAGGATGTCATAACCGCGCTGGCGCGCCGCGACCGCCGCCGCCAATACGAAGGCCATGTGTGTGGGAGCGTGCGTGTCGGCGCGTAACGGCTCGGTGAGCGCGAAGATGTTCGTGCGGCGACCCGCGAGCATTCGGGCACCGGCCTCCGGCTGATACCCGAGAGCTGTGACGGCATGTTCTATGCGCAGGCGGGTTTTCTCGGATACTGGGCGTTTGCCACTGAGCGCATACGACACAGTGCTGATCGACACGCCAGCGGCCTTGGCCACCTCGTGAATCGTCGACATGTGCACTCCATCGTCGCTGCTGCAGGATCCGTCGAAGCGTTTCGACGACGCCTCTCCAGCGATGATAGACAACAGCGAACGTGAACGCAAGCCTTTTGTGGTCCTTGCCAACAAATCAGAAGCGCCGTCGGAAACCTTCGGCTCGCATGTCGATCGTTGGAAGGCGACGGGACTTCGGTGGGGGAGGGGATCCGAGGCCCCGCCGCCGCTCTCTCAAGGTGTGAGACGGATCTCCGCTATCACTTCGGAGTACTCCGTCTCGCCGACCGGAGTGAAGCCGACGCGCTGGAAGAATGCCTCTGGACCGTTGTCGCCGGCCTCGTAGATCACGTTGACATGATCCATCCCGCGCCGTCGGGCCTCATCAAGAAGACTCTCGACGGCGAAGCGGCCGACGCCGCGACCCTGGTCGTCGGCGTCGACGTTGATGCGCCACAGCACCGAGCGGAAGTGCTCCTCCTCGGCCTCCGGGTCGAAGCTGGCGCTCACGAATCCGACGACCTCGTTGCGATCGAGGATCACACGCTGCCACGACGTCTGAGGATTGATCACGGTCGCCGCGATCCCGTAAGAGACCGGAGCAAGGTACTGCTCCTGCCCTGGCTTGAGCGACAGATTGTTCACGGCGACGATCGTCGCAGCGGAGAGTTCGACCACGCGCAGTTCCGTCATACGCCCAGGGTAACCTCTCCGGGCGGTGCCTGCGCCGAAAGATGTCTGCCAATGCCGACTGACCACTCAGGTATCTTGGTATCGAGACAGTTTTGACTCGTGAACGGAGAAACTCCCGGTGACCGACGACGCCATCATCTACACCCACACGGACGAGGCACCGGCTCTGGCCACCGCATCGTTCCTCCCTATCGTCCAGGCCTATGCGGGCAAGGCGGGGGTCGAGATCGAGACCCGCGACATCTCGCTGGCAGGACGCATCCTCGCGGCATTCCCGCAGCGGCTCAGCGCTGATCAAGAGGTCTCCGACGCACTTGCCGAGCTCGGCGGTCTTGCGACCCTGCCAGAGGCCAACATCATCAAGCTGCCGAACATCTCGGCATCCATCCCGCAGCTCAAGGGCGCCATCGCCGAACTGCAGGGCCAGGGCTACGACATCCCGAGCTTCCCGGACGAGCCCTCCTCGCTCGAGGAGAAGGACGTCCGCGCGCGCTACGACCGCATCAAGGGCTCGGCAGTGAACCCCGTGCTGCGCGAGGGCAACAGCGACCGTCGTGCTCCGCTCGCCGTGAAGAACTACGCCAAGAAGCACCCGCACACGAACAAGCCGTTCGCCGAGGGCTCGAAGACCCGCGTCGCCACGATGACCGCCGATGACTTCAAGCACAACGAGAAGTCCTGGGTCGCCGCGCACGACGACGTCCTCACCATCCGTCACACCGCCGAAGACGGCACGGTCACGGTGCTCAAGGACAACCTCAAGGTGCTGCCGCGCGAGATCATCGACGCCACGTTCCTCTCGGCATCCGCTCTCGACGCCTTCCTCGCGGAGACGTTCGAGGCGGCCAAGACCGACGACGTGCTGTACTCGGTGCACCTCAAGGCCACGATGATGAAGGTCTCCGATCCGATCATCTTCGGTCACGTCGTCAAGACCTTCTTCGCCGACGTCTTCGCCCGTTTCGGCGACAAGCTCGCCGCGGCCGGCCTCAGCCCCAACGACGGTCTGGGCTCGATCCTGACCGGCCTGGCGAGCATCGAGGGCGGCAAGGAGATCGCCGACGAGTTCGCGGGCGCCCTCGAGAAGGGCCCGCGGCTGTCCTACACGAACTCCGACAAGGGCATCACCAACCTGCACGTTCCATCCGACGTCATCGTCGATGCGTCGATGCCCGCCCTCGTGCGCAACGGCGGCAGGCTCTGGGGTGTGGACGGGGGCGAGGACGACACTCTCGCCGTCATCCCCGACTCCTCCTACGCGGGTGTGTACCAGGCCGTGATCGACGACGTGATCGCGAACGGTCCGCTCAACCCCGCCACCATCGGCACCGTGCCGAACGTGGGCCTGATGGCCCAGGCCGCCGAGGAGTACGGCAGCCACGACAAGACGTTCGAGATCTCGGCCCCTGGCCTCGTCGAGGTCATCGACAGCGAGGGCATCGTGCTCATCGAGCACACCGTCGGCGCCGGCGACATCTGGCGTGCGACCCAGACCAAGCACATCCCCGTGATCGACTGGGTGCGTCTGGCCGTGTCGCGCGCCCAGGCGACCGGCGACCCTGCTGTGTTCTGGCTCGACGTGAACCGCGCGCACGACGCGCAACTGATCGCGAAGGTGCACCAGGCCCTTGCGACGCTCGACACCAAGGGAGCGCAGATCTCGATCCTCGCCCCCGAGGAGGCGACTCGCTACACGCTCGCCCGCATGCGCCACGGCCTCGACACCATCTCGGTGTCCGGCAACGTGCTGCGCGACTACCTGACCGATCTGTTCCCGATCCTCGAGGTGGGAACGAGCGCCAAGATGCTCTCGATCGTTCCGCTCCTCGCCGGCGGCGGATTGTTCGAGACCGGTGCGGGCGGGTCAGCCCCGAAGCACGTGCAGCAGCTCGTCGAGGAGAACTACCTGCGGTGGGACTCGCTGGGCGAGTTCTTCGCGCTGGCGGCTTCGCTCGAGCACTTCGCCGATCGCAACAGCAATGAGCAGGCGCGCGTGCTCGCCGAGACGCTGGATGCTGCGACCGGAACCTTCCTCGAAGAGGATCGCTCTCCCGGACGCAAGCTCGGCACGATCGACAACCGCGGCAGCCACTTCTACCTGAGCCTGTACTGGGCGCAGGAGCTCGCCGCGCAGACCAAGGATGCCGACCTCGCCGCGGCGTTCGCTCCGATCGCCGCAGACCTCGCAGCCAAGGAGCAGGAGATCGTCTCCGAGCTCAATGGCGCACAGGGCACGGCGGTCGACATCGGAGGCTACTACCGCCCAGACGTCGAGAAGGTCACGAAGGTGATGCGCCCGTCCGCCACCCTGAACGCAATCATCGACGCGATCGCGTAGACCGAACACACACGAATGAAGGGCGGATGCTGCGGCATCCGCCCTTCATTCGTGTGCTGGCGCAGCCGGCAGTCAGCGAATTCGAATCAGCGTGCGGTGATCACCAGTGGACGGCGACCGCAGTGCCGACGGGAGCCCAGTCGTACACGAACTTCGCGACGTCGACCGGCATGTTGACGCAACCGTGACTCATCTGCTGACCGAAGTTGTTGTGCCAGTAGGCACCGTGGAATGCGATGTCCGGTGCGAACCAGGTGTTCCACGGCACGTCTTCGGTGCAGTACGACGCTCCCTCGAAGCAGCCCATGTCCTGGAACGGGGTGTGGCCGAACACCGCGAAATTCCCAGTGGGCGTCGGCGTCGCGGAAAGACCCGAGGAGATCGCCCAGGAGTTCACCACCGCGTCATTCTCGTACAGGTAAGCGCGCTGTGCACTGAGGTTGACATCGATGCGGCGCAGAAGCGTGATGGTCTCGAAAGATGTCTCTGACACGTCGAGCGCGAACACACCATCGCCGGACTCGAGCTGATCAGCGAACTGCGAAGCCGTATCGGTGACGTCGCCGAGCTCCCGGCCGTTAACACCGGCGGTCAACTCGCTCAGAACATCACCGCTCGAGTTCACGACGACCCGTGCATCGACAGGAGCCCGGTTGACTAGTGCGGGCAGAGTGTCGACAACAGTCTGAATGGCGCCCTCATCAGCGCTGATGCGCAACTGTCCGTCTTCGTCGGTGACGGACAGCCAGGTGCCGACCACAGCCGGAGCGACCGGGACGGTGCGTTCTTCGCCGACGTAGAAGCCGATCGTGGCGAGCATCGTGTTGAGCTTCTCAGCGACGCCTCCGGCGTCTGCATCGGTCACAGCAGCGGGTGCTTCGGCCGGGTCGCCCGAGTAGGTCAGTGCGTCGCCGCCGTCGGCGAGCGCGGTGGTGACAGCGTTGGTGAGTCGGTCCAGATCCACCCCGGTGCCGGGCACCGCTGGAGTCGTGACGTATGACGCGCTTGCGGCATCGAACACGACGCCGGCGTCGATGGCGTCCTCGTAGCTGGCAGGGATCATCTCGCGCAGCGTCTCGTGTGCGAGGTCGGTGTCGAGGGTGATGGTCCCGGTGATGGGCTCCGGCATCCAGGAACCGAGGTTCCACATCGGGTGGGATGCGTACGCCTCGTCCGCGAGAGCGCGCGCATCGATCGATGCACCGAGGTCGGCACCGGTCACGACCTGATCGTCGCCCGCTCCGGTGAGAGTGATCTCGGTGTTCGCGAGGTGCGCGGTGACGACGTCTGCCGCGGCTCCGGGCGTGAGACCGCCGACAGGAATACCGGCGATCGTGGTGCCGGGTGCGATGAGGATCGTCGAGGCGGCAGCGGCGCCGAGTGCGAGCACGCCGACGGTGAGGCCGACCCAGAGCCCGACGCGCCGCTTCTTCGGCGCGGGCTCGCGCGGAGCCCATTGCATCGCAGGTCCGTCGCCGGACGGCGGGATGACAGCGGTCTGCGCGGTGTTCGCGTCAGATGCCTCGATAAGACCAGTCACCTACTCACCCCCCGTGATTTCAGCGTGACCTTCTCACATATCATACCGGGCGCCAGATAACGACAAGGCAACGGTTCAAGTCCCTGCGAACGGCGAACGCCCCGTGACCGAAAGGGGCCACGGGGCGTTCGATGCTCAGAGGTCAGCTGCAGAGCTCCTGCAGCGCCGTCGCCGACTCGGTGAGGTCGGCGGTGATGGTGGTCATGCCCTCGGCGGCGGTGAGGTCCTGGTCGATCAGCACCTTGGAGAGCACGTCGCCGAGTGCGGCGAAGTCCTCGTGCACGGCAGAGGTCGCTTCCTTCACCTCGGCGTTGTCGACGCTGTCTGCGGCTTCACCGAAGGCATCGACGACCGTGCTGAACTGGTCGACGGTGGTCTGCGGGTCGGTGGCGCCGGTCGTGTCGATCTCGCTCGCCGCGGCGTTGGCGTCCTGAAGCTTCGGAAGGACGATCCCACAGGCGTCCTCGACGGACTGGTCAGTGTTGGTCTCTTCGACCGGGGCGGAGTCGCCGGCCTCGTTCGAGGTGTCGTCCTCAGCGGCGGGCGAGCCAGAGCAGGCGGTGAGGCCGAGCACGGCGACAGCGGCGATGGTCCATGCGGCGATACGGCGGTTCATAGGTTTCCCCTCAATAACGGCACCACGAACTGCGGTGCGATTCTCCGGTCGTGCACCCAGTCAAACACAACTTGCGCGCGCGTGACGATGGGGAGAGCACCCCATCAACGCGCACTCAGCGCGTGCCGATCACTCCGCGACGATGGCGATGCCGTCGATCTCCACGAGCATCTCCTCGCGGGGCAGCCCCGTGAACACAGTGGTGCGCGAGGGCAGGACGCCGCTGGACGTGTGCGCGCTGACGAACTCGCCGTAGGCATCGTTCATGGTGGCGAAATCCTCGCGCTTGGTGAGGTACACGCGCAGCATGACGACGTCGTCGAACGTCGCACCGGATGCCTCGACGATGGCCTTGACGTTCTCGAGGGTGCGGGTGGTCTGCGCCGCGACATCGCCGGGGAAGAGGTACTCGTTGGTCGCCGGGTCGACCGGGCCCTGACCGGACACCTGGACGAACGGCCCCTTGCGGACACCCTGCGAGAAGGTGTGTGCGGGGGCGGGGGCGGACGTGGTCGTGATTCGCGTCTTCGTGCTCATCCGACCAGCCTAGTAGCCTTGTTAGATGCCTCAACAAATGTCGGATCGGTTGCCGGGGAATGTGCTGCTGAGTGCTGAGCGGGCCGCAGACGGGCGCGTTCGCATTTATCGCGACGCGACGGTGGTCGACGGTACAGGTGCTCCGCGCTTCACCGCGGATGTCGCGGTCGAGGGCGCGCGGATCGTCGCCGTCGTACGCGCGGGGACTGCGCGGACTCTGGACGCTCCGACGGGCGCCGTTGAGATCGACGCACGCGGCCTGATCCTCGCGCCGGGCTTCATCGACATGCACGCGCACAGCGACCTGGCCGTGCTGGAGGGCGCGGATCATCGGGCCAAGATTCTGCAGGGCGTCACGACAGAGGTGATCGGTCAGGACGGCCTCGGTTATGCGCCGCTCGACGATGCCACAGCATCCGTCATCCCTGCACAGATCGCCGGCTGGAACGGTCTGCCCGCGGGTGTTCCGTGGCGCACGATGGACGATCTGCTCAGCGCGATCGACGCGGCCACGGTGGCCAACATCGCCGTGCTCGTGCCGCAGGGCAACCTGCGAATGATCGCCGTCGGGCACGAGAACCGTGCGGCGACCCCTGCCGAACTGCGGCAGATGGGGGAGATGCTCGGGGAGGCGCTGGACGCCGGGGCGTTCGGCATGTCGAGCGGACTCACCTACACACCGGGCATGTACGCCTCCGCCGCAGAGCTCGAGGCGCTTTGCCGCGTCGTCGCGGAGCGGGGCGGCTATTGGGCACCGCACACCCGCAGCTACGGCGCTGCGGCGCTGGATGCGTACCGCGAGGCGCTCGACATCGGACGCCGCACCGGATGCCCCATCCACCTCACGCACGCCACGATGAACTTCGCGCCCAATCGCGGCCGCGCCGACGAGCTGCTCGCGCTGATCGATGAGGCGATCGCGGACGGCGTCGACGTCACGCTCGACACCTACCCGTACCTTCCCGGCGCGACCACACTGACGGCGCTGTTGCCGAGCCGTCTCGCCGAGGGCGGCGACCTCATCGCCGCGATCAGGGCGCTGGATGCCGTCGGCCGTGAGCAGGTGCGCGTCGAGCTCGAGGAGATCGGCTGCGACGGGTTCCACGGCGAACGCGCGGACTGGTCGAGCATCGAGATCACCGGCACCGGGAACCCCGCCCTCTCCGCGCTCGTCGGCAGGACCATCGCGCAGATCGCCGCGCAGGACGACAAGCGCGCAATCGACGTCGTGCTCGACACGATCGTGGCGGATGCTGGGGCCACCGGCATCCTGATGCACATCGGCGATGAGGACAACGTGCAGGCGATCATGCAGCACGAGCGTCACACCGGCGGCAGTGACGGCATCCTGATCGGGGCGAAACCGCATCCGCGCGGGTTCGGCGCCTTCACCCGCTATCTCGGGCATTACGTGCGCGAGCTCGGAGTGCTGACGCTGGAGGAAGCCGTACGCCACCTCTCCGGCACTCCCGCGGCCCGCCTCGGCCTGGACCGCGGTGATGCGCCGCGCGGCGTGATCCGTGAGGGCGCGACGGCCGACGTCGTGCTTTTCGATCCCGATACCGTCGCCGCCGGCGCCACGTTCGATGAACCACGAACCCCTCCGATCGGGGTCGTCGAGGTGCTGGTCGACGGCATTCCGGTCGTCGCGGGCGGTGTCGTCACCGGCGACACCCCTGGGCGCGCTCTCAGGATGCCGCCGCCACCGCATCGTGCGACCGTGCCGTTGATCGATGCCAGGATCGACGCGGCGGCAGCGCCGTTCGTCTGGACGCCGGACACTCCGGTGCAGGCACCGGCAGAGCTCGCTGCCGTCGCCGATCTGCTCTCGGGCGGCGACCGCGTCGGGGACACCGTCGACGTACCCGGTCACCCGGCCATCTCGCTGACGCTCGATCCCGCGGTGGGGGAGAGCGCGACCGCCGCCGGTCGGATCGGCGACGAGGCGTTCCGCATCACCGTCGCCTCCACCGGTGTCGAGGTGAGCGGCGCGACCGTGGAAGGCGTCTTCCGCGGCGTCACGGCACTGCGCCAACTTCGTGCACCGGAGATCGACACGGCACGCATCCCCGCCGGCGAATGGAAGGGCTCGCCCGCCTACGGCTGGCGCGGCGCGATGCTCGATGTCGCACGGCACTTCCGGCCCGCCGAAGACATCCGCCGCCTGATCGACCTGCTGGCACTGCACCAGCTGAACATCCTGCACCTGCACCTCACGGATGATCAGGGTTGGCGGTTCGAGGTGCCCGGCTTCCCCAGGCTCACCGAGATCGGTGCCCGTCGAGAGGCGACGCAGCGCGGCCACGGACCGTTGGCCACGGTCGAGCCCGGCATGCACGAGGGGTACTACTCGACCGCCGAGCTGCGCGAACTGGTCGCGTACGCCGCGGAGCGCTTCGTCACGATCGTGCCGGAGGTGGAACTGCCGGGGCACGTGCAGGCGGCGCTCGCCGCGTATCCGACCCTCGGCAATGTCGATGCGTCCGGGCCCGTCACCGCGCCATGGGAGCGCTTCGGAGTGAACCCACGCACGCTGGCGCCCACCGAGGACTCATTGGAGTTCGGGCGCGCCGCGATCGATGCGCTGTGCGACATCTTCGACTCGCCGTGGATCGGGATCGGCGGCGATGAGGTGCCGGTCACGGAGTGGGCGGAGAGCCCCGCGGCTGCTGCGCGCATGCAGGAGCTCGGACTCGCATCGCCTCGCGACGTGCAGCCATGGTTCACCAGGCACTTCGTCGAGCACGTGCGGTCGCACGGACGCACGGCGCTGGCGTGGGACGAGGTGCTCGAGGGCGACGTTCCCGACGGCGTACGGATACTCGCATGGCGCGGACCTGTCGCGCTCGAGGAGGCCATCCGACGCGGCATCCCCGTCGTGGGCTGCCCTGATCTTGAGACGTATCTCGACTATCGGCAGTCCGAGTCGGCGGACGAGCCTGTGCCGGTGGGCCCGCCGCTGACGATCGAGCACGCGTACACCCTGCGTCTTCCCGAAGGGGTCGTCGGGGGACAGTCCAATGTCTGGACCGAACATCTGCCGACTCGGGATCGCGTGGACTTTGCCATGTTCCCGAGGCTCAGCGCGATCGCCGAGCGGCTCTGGGCGGGCGGAGATCCTGGGGACGGCGAATCGTTCCTGCGACGTCTCGCCGTGCACCTGCGGCGACTGACGGCGGCCGGGGTGCGATATCGTCCTCTCGACGGGCCAGCACCCGATCAGCGGCGACCGGGTGTTCCCGGAAAGCCCATGACCGTGGCCGCGCGCGAGCAGGTCGTGGCCGGTCTCGTCGAAGGGCTGCGGCTGCATTCACCGGACACGTCCGAAAGGGCGCGAGTTGAGTAACGGTTCGGTAACCCTCCCGCTCCCGTGGCGGGTCGAAGGTTGCAGATTCCACGTTCGTAAGGTCTACTAACAAATATGTCCGAATCGGATGAGTCGAGCCACGCGGCACCGGTCTACCTCGCCGGGGCCAATTCGCATGCCTTCGGACCCTCCCGGCACCTGCGCTCGCGCTCCAAGGTGCTGCCAGAGCACGCCCGCGGACACAACCGTGCTCTCGTGCTGCAGACGCTCTACCATTCGGGTGCGATGAGCCGCGCCGACCTCTCGCGAGAGACCGGCCTCACCAGGGTGACGATCTCCGACCTCGTCGCGGAGTTCATCGCCGACGGCATCGTCGTCGAGCTTGGCGTGCGCGAGACCGCCGGCCCGGGCAAGCCTCCGATCCTCATCGACATCGACCGGCTCGGCCACCAGATCATCGGCATCGACCTCTCTGACGCCGAAGCGTTCCGTGGAGCGGTGCTGAGTCTCGACGGGGACGTGATCGAGCGGCGCGAGACAGTTCGTCCCGAGCAGCCGGACGGCGACGTCGCCTACGCGGCGCTGCGTGAACTCGCGGGCATGTTGGTGGCCGCTGCGACCGCGCCGCTGCTCGGTGTCGGAGTCGGAACACCCGGTGTGGTGCGTCCCGACGGCGTCGTGCTGAGCTCGCCCAACCTCGGCTGGACCGATTTCCCGCTCGAAGCTCGACTCGGCGCGGACCTCGCGCTTCCTGTGCTCGCCCGCAACGACGCGAACGCCGCGGTGCTGGCCGAGTACACCTTCGGCGACGCCAGGGCGGATTTCATGCTCGTCAAGATCGGTGTCGGCGTCGGCGCCGGCCTCATCTCCGGAAGCCAGCCGCTGCTCGGCAGCCGCTTCGCCGCGGGCGAGATCGGTCACGTCGTCGTCGGTACCGACGGCGGCCCCCGCTGCGTCTGCGGTCGGGACGGCTGTCTGGAAGCGTGGCTCAGCGTCACGCGACTGCGGGATGCCGTGGAGGCGCAGCCGGAAGCGCGGGAGGAGATCCTGCGTGACGCCGGCGCTCGCCTGGCGATCGCGATCGCACCGATCGTGACGGCACTCGATCTCTCGGAGGTCGTGCTCTCCGGCCCCGCCGACCTGCTGGACGGCACACTGATCGAAGCGGCCACCTCGACTCTGCGGGAGCGCACGCTCGAGGGCGTCTTCGACGATGTCGTGATCAGGCTCACCGGACAGAGCGACATCGTGCTGCGCGGCGCCGCGGTCATGGTGCTCTCCGGTCAGCTGGGAGTCTCGTAGTGGCATCAGCAGTGCCCCCAGGTCTCGTCGGACGGCCGGTTCGCATCGGCCTGGACATCGGCGGCACGAAGACGGATGCCGTCGCCGTCAGGAACGACGACGAGATCGTCGGTCGAATCCGCCGACCCAGCGGCCATGGCGACGCGGCTGTCATCGCCGATGTCGTGGAGAGCGTTCAGGAGCTGTGCGCGGAGTCCGACATCTCGACCGCAGACGTGATGAGCGTCGGCGTCGGGATTCCGGGCCTCGTCGACACCGCGAACGGCCGCGTGCTGCATGCCGTGAACCTGGGCGTCGAGTCGCTCGATCTCGCCTCTCTCTCGTCTGCGCGTCTCGGGGTGCCCGTCGTCGTCGAGAACGATGTGAAGGCTGCCGCACTCGGCGCTGCGGCACTCCGCGGAGAGTCCGCGTCGATGGCATATCTGAACCTCGGCACCGGCGTCGCCGCCGGGATCGTGATCGACGGTGCGATCTGGCGGGGGTCACGCGGCACTGCAGGCGAGGTCGGCCACATCTCCGTCGACCCGAACGGGCGCGTCTGCAGCTGCGGACAGCGCGGATGCATCGAGACCCTGTGCGGCGGCGGAGCTCTCGCTCGAGCATGGGGACGGCCAGGTGCGCTGCCGGTGCGTGACATCTTCGACGCCGCCGATCACGGCGATGCGGAAGCTCTTCTCCTTCGCGCAGACCTGGCTCGCGGCGCAGCGGCCGCCGTGCGCATTCTCGTGTTGAGCGCCGATGTCGAGACGGTCGTCATCGGTGGTGGCCTCACCGCGCTCGGCGATCGCCTCGGCGACAGCATCCGCACCGCTCTCATCGCCGATGCCGCTGGGTCGCCGTTTCTTCGCTCGCTGCAACTCGATGAGAGAATCGAAATGCTTCCTCCCGGTTCCCCTGCGGCTGCCCTCGGCGCCGCGCTGGTCGGAGCGCACACCCCTCAAAAGGAGATCGCCGCCCATGGCTGAAGTCGTCATCGTCGAGAACGCCGCCGCCGCGGGTGCACTGGTCGCCGACGAGATCGTCCGACTCATCGCCGGTCGTCCCGATGCCGTGCTCGGACTCGCGACAGGATCCACACCGCTGCCGGTGTATGAGGCGCTGCACGGCCGACTCGCCGGCACCGACGTGTCGCGGGTGCGCGGCTTCGCGCTGGACGAGTACGTGGGCATCGACCCGAAGCATCCGGAGAGCTACCGCTCGGTGATCACCCGTGAGGTCGTCGAACCACTGGGGCTGAACCCTGAGCAGATCCATGTGCCCAACGGCGCCGTGGACGGCATCGAGCACGCAGGCGCCGACTACGAGGCGGCGATCGAGGCTGCGGGCGGCGTCGACCTGCAGATCCTCGGCATCGGCACCGACGGCCACATCGGATTCAACGAGCCGGGCTCGTCATTCGCCTCTCGCACCAGGGTCAAGACGCTCACGGAACAGACCCGCGAGGACAACGCGCGCTTCTTCGACTCGATCGACCAGGTTCCCATGCACTGCATGACGCAGGGTCTCGGCACGATCCTGCAGGCGCGCCATCTGGTGCTGCTCGCGTTCGGTGCGGGCAAGGCTCAGGCGGTCGCCGACGCGGTCGAGGGCCCGCTCACCGCGATGCTCCCCGGATCGGCGATCCAGCTGCACCCGCACACGACGGTCGTCGTGGACGAGGCCGCCGCATCGAAGCTGAAGCTCGCCGACTACTACCGCTACACGTTCGACAACAAGCCGGCCTGGCAGGGGCTCTGACGCTTCGCGCGTGTCGTTGATCGAGCGCTGCACCGCGGGTCGTTGAGCGAGCGTCAGCGAGACGAAGCGGGTTGAGCGAGCGTCAGCGAGTCGAAGCCATGCCCTCTTCCGGCCACGCGATCGGCAGCAGGTGCTCGAGGCTGAGCGGCGCGAGTTCGAGCGTGCCGATCTCGGCCGGCGTGATCCAGCGCAGCTCGGCGAGCTCTGCCTGCACGGTGACGGAATCAGCCTCGATCGTGAGGGCGAACGCATCGGCGACGACGCGGTGATCGGGCTCGTTCGCGGCGGCGGAGATGAACCGGCCGAGCGGCCGCAGATCCGCCTCGTCGACCTTGAGTCCCAGTTCCTCGTCGAGCTCGCGGGCCAGGGTCTGTGCGGCGTTCTCGCCGGTCTCCGGCTTTCCGCCGGGCTGCATGAACTTCGTGGTGCCCTGTTTGCGCACCACGAGCACGCGGCCGTCTGCGTCGTGGATGATCGCTGCGCTCACGTGGATGTCAGGCACTGGTGAAGACCTTTCCGGGGTTGAGGATGCCGAGCGGATCGAATACGGACTTGATCTGGCGCTGCAGCTGCCACTGATCGTCACCGAGCTCCTCGGCGAGCCAGCGGCTCTTGAGCATGCCGATGCCGTGCTCACCGGTGAGCGTGCCGCCGAGCCGGATCGCCGATCGGAACAGGTCATCGGCCGCAGCCCACACCTGCTCGGGCACCACGTCGCCCTCGAAGATGAAGTTCGGATGCAGATTGCCGTCTCCGGCGTGCGCGACGGTGGGGATCTCGAGACCGTACGCCTTCTCGATGCGGGCGATCTCGTCGTACATCGCAGGCAGGGCGCTGCGGGGCACCGACACGTCTTCGATCAGCGTGGTGCCGAGGGCGGCCATCGCGCCGTGCATCGAGCGCCGGACGGCCAGTAGGCGCTCGCCCTCATCGCGGTCGGATGTCAGCGTCACCTCGCCTCCGCATTCCTGCAGGACCGCGGCGATGCGGTCTGCCTCGGCCTGCGCCGCGGGGCCGTCGGTCTGGACCGTGAGCTGAGAGGTGCCGACCTCGGGCAGGGGCAAGGACAGGAGGGCGTGGACGGCGGACAGCGCCTTCGCATCCATCAGTTCCATGATCGCGGGCTGGGCACCGGATGCCGTGACCGCTGCCGACCCGGCCGCCGCAGCGCGCACGGTGGGGAACAGAGCGGTGAGGGTGCAGATCTCGCCGACGATCAGCCGCCGCAGCTTCAGCGTCGCGCCGACCACGATGCCGAGGGTGCCCTCGGAGCCGATCATGAGCGACGTGAGATCGAGCCCGGTGACGCCCTTCACGCTACGATGGCCGAGGTGCAGCAGTCGTCCGTCGGCGAGCACGACGTCGACGCCGAGCACGGCATCGCGGACGACACCGTACTTCGCGCACAGCAGTCCGCCCGCGCCGGTGGCGATGTTGCCCCCGACCGTGGAGATGTCGCGGCTGGCGGGATCCGGCGGCCACCACAGCCCGTGCTCGGCGAGCACGGTGTTCAGATCGGCGTTCAGGATGCCCGGCTCGACGACGGCGAACAGATCGTCCGGCCGCACCTCGAGTACGCGGTTCATGCGCATGGTCGACAGGACGATCTCGCCGGGGCCGGCGTTGGCCGCTCCCGCGAGGCCGGTGCCTGCACCTCGTACGACGACCGGGGTGCGTGTCTCGGTCGCGATCCGCATGACCTGCTGGACGTGCTCGATCGTCTCCGCATGCACGACGGCGATGGGGCGACCTGCAGAGGAGTGTCCTGAGCGGTCCGCGCGCGCAGCTTCGAGGGAGCCTTCGGTGATGTCGACGATGTCGCCGAGGGCGTTCCGCAGAGCTGCGGCGACGGTCATCGCAAGTTTCTCCGACCGGCGAAGAGCCCGGAGGTGACGGCGACGACGGCGAAGCCGAGGCCGATCCAGGCCTGATCCATCGACCACCAGGCGAGCGTCACGCCCGCATAGATCAGCAGTTCGACGGCCGCTCGCACGAACGGATGCAGATTCAGCACCGGACGCGGAGAGAGGAAGAGCGCCCATACCAGGAGGACCAGTAGCGGAGCGCCGATGCCGAGGACGATGTTCCACGGGAACGCCCACATCGCGAAGCCCCAGAGTGCGAGCGAGGCGATCGCTGCGACGAGGATGACGGCCCGGATGATGTCGAGCGGGGTGATGTTCGGGCGGTTGACGCCGGGGACTGCGTCGGAGGCTTCGGGCATGCCCCCAGTCTATTCGGCGGGGGTGGTGTCCTCGGTCGGGGCGGGAACAGTAGCGGCGGACTCAACTGTGGCGGCAACGGGCTCGACGGACTCTTCAGGCGCTGGTTCGGGTGCGTCGGCAGGGAGCGACTCCTCGACCGGTGCCGGAGTCGGCGCAGGAACTGCGGCCTCATCGACAGCAGGCGTCGAACTTTCCGTGGAGGCCGGTGCTCCGGCGTTCTGATCAGGAGTGGGCTCCTGCGGCATCGTGATTGGGTCTTCAACTGCCGAATCCTCAATTGGCGGGATTGGCGTTGCATCAGCAGCCGGTGACGCAGCCATGCACGTCGTCACGTCGATCAAGTCGACGAACGCGGCACCGGCGGTCGGTCCCGCCGCTTCACCCGCAACATACTGGAACTGCAGGCTGCCGAACAGCAGTTGAATACCCGTCGGGTGGGCGACGATGTGTCCGGAGCCTGCATCGTCGAGCGTGATCTGCTGAGCACTCGCGTCGTCAATAGAGATTCGGGCCTGCACGGTTGCGCCGGGAGCGCCGGTCAAGGAGACGGTGACCTCAGTCTTCAGGAAGACCTCGCCGGGATTCGGCGTGCACTTTACCGAAGCCGTCCCGATCGTCGGCTTGCCGTCCGGGAGCACTGCAGCGGGCGGGTCGGTTGGGTCCGTGGGATCGGTTGGGTCGGTCGGGTCCGTGGGATCTGTCGGGTCCGTGGGTTCGGTCGGGTCCGTGGGTTCGGTCGGGTCCGTGGGATCCGTGGGATCTGTCGGATCGACCGGGTTCGTCGTCCCTTCGTCGCCGTCTCCGCCGCTGCCGTCACCAGGAATCGCCGGCGCCACCGGCGCCGCCGGAGGTGCGGCTTCGACGGTCGGCGCACTGTCGTTCACCGGCTTCTTGACCTCGGGCGCCTGATCGACGTCGTCGGGCTTCTTCGGCTTCTTCTCGGGGATCTCGAGGATGAACTTCTCGTCGTTCATCTCGCTGCCGGGTTCGAGTTCGGTGGAGATCGATGAGTCGCCGGCTTCGCTCGCGCTGGGCATCGACGTCACCGGGCTCGCTTCGAGCAGACCGGGCACGATCGTCGCCGCAGCCACGACACCCGCGACGACCAGCGCAGCAGAGCCGGCGCCGACGAGAGCGCCGATGCCGGTCACGGCTCCGGTCGCAGAGCCACCGGTTGCGCCGGTACCACCGACCGCGCCGCTGCCGGTGCCGCCGCCGCTTCCTGCGGGAGCGCCCAGGGCGCCGCTGGTTCCCGCACCACCGATGACGACTCCGCCTTCGATGACGCTGGACGGCATCGCTGCCAGTGCGGCCACGGGAGCTCCACCCGCCTGCAGCGTCGCGGTGTACCCGGCAGCGCCGGAGATGCCGAGAACGA
Source organism: Microbacterium murale (assembly GCF_014635185.1). Lineage (GTDB taxonomy): Bacteria > Actinomycetota > Actinomycetes > Actinomycetales > Microbacteriaceae > Microbacterium > Microbacterium murale. The sequence continues at coordinate 395,384 of NZ_BMCM01000002.1, read as the reverse complement.
GCGGGAGCAGCACGAGCGCGAGACGGTTGGAGACATCCTTCGCCTCTGCGACGACGATCGTGCAACGAGCGCAGTCCTCGATGTGCTGCTCGAGCCGCTTCTGGTCGCGTGAGCTGAGGTTTCCTCGTGAGTAGGCGCCGACGTGCTCGATGGTCCACTCGCACGGCGAGCCGGGCTCGGCGCTGCGGAGATGCGCCTGGATCCATGCCTCGCGCAGGCCCTCTCGAGCGCGGAAGGCGAGTTGCGAGACGGCTCCGGCCCTCATGCCGAGCAGGGGGGCGACCTCGGCCGGCTTCATCTGCTCGATCTCGATGTACCAGAGCACTTCCTGCCACCGGGTGGGCAGGCCCCGGAACGCCTGTGCGGTCAGGCTGCGATCGAGCGCCTCATCGGCTGCCTGATCGGTGCTGTTCGGATCGGCGACGGTCTCGAGTTCGTCCATCGCGGTCTCGCGGCGCGAGCGGCCCCAGGCAGCGGCGGTGTTGCGGATGCTGGTGAACAGGTAAGCGCGGAACGACCCGTTCGGGCCACCACCCTTGACGATCGCCTGGTAGATGCGTGCGTAGGCCTCTTGCACCAGGTCGTCGGGATCGATGCTCGACGTGATCGAACGGGCGACCGACAATCCCGATGGGTAGTGCCGTCGCCAGAGTTCTCCGAATGCATCCGCGTCGCCCGAGCGGGTGCGCAGGATCAGGTCGGCATCGGCTGACGCGCCGGTCGCGGTGTGGTCGTGGTTCTGCACTGGCTTCCATCTGTCGTGAGGGTCGGTTGACCCCTCACATGAAGAGACGCGTGATCTGGTCCATCCTCACGCGCCCGGACCATTCTCCCTCGAAACTCCCAGCGAGGCCAGCCCTGTGGACAACTCGGAGTCAACTCTCAAAAAGTTCTTTCGGAAATCGCGTGATGAAACGAGCCTGTCGTCGTCTCATCCAGTAGAGACAGCCATCAGAACTCCACCGGGGGGCGGAGTTCGGGCGCCAGTGCGGGGCTTTGCACTGGTCGGGTGGCTCGGTACCTCGGGGGAGGAGTTCCGAGCCACTCGCTCGCAACCGGAGGGAAGAGGTCGCCGGCTGGGGACCGGCGACCTCCCATCTCATCTCCTCAGACGGGCGCAGCACCGGTCTGCACGTGCTTGACCTGAAGCCGTGCATCCAGCAGAACAGCGTCCCCGATGCGCCCTGGCGTGAGTCGTCCGAGCTGGGCGTCGTACCCGATCGCCGCCGCCGGCGTCTGCGTGAGTGCGCGCACCGCCTCGGCGAGCGAAACCCCGGCCTCGACTGCGCGCTGCAGCGCGACATCCTGAGTGAGCGTGGACCCGGCGATCGACCCGGTGTCGTCGGCGCGGGCGATGCCGTCGGCGACGGTCACCCTGACCGCGCCCAGGTCGTAGCTGCCGTCCGCGCTGCCGGCTGCAGCCATGGCATCCGTCACCAGAGCGACGCGGCCGGGAGCCGCATCGAAGAGCAGCTTGATCACATGCGGGTCGAGGTGCACGTTGTCGGCGATGGCTTCGAGCACGACACGGTGGTCGGCCGCAGCAGCGAGCACCGGACCCGGTGAACGGTGATGGATGCCCGGCATGGCATTGAACGCATGCGTGAGGATCGTCGCGCCGGCCTCGAACGCGGCGACGGCGGTCGCGGCATCCGCGTCGGTGTGGCCGACGGCCGCTGCGGAGCCGGCCGCCACGATGATGCGTATCGCCTCGAGGCCTCCGGGAAGCTCCGGCGCGATCGTCACCTGGCGTATTGTGCCTCGCCCCGCCTCGAGCAGGCGCCGCACATCGGCTGCTGCCGGCTCGCGCAGCAGCGAAGGCTCGTGGGCGCCGTGATGACCGGGATCGAGGAACGGACCCTCCAGGTGCGAGCCGAGGATGTCGGCATCCGTCGTCATGAGATCGGCGATCTCACCGACGCGACGGACGAGATCGTCGAGCGGAGCGGTCACGAGCGAGATGACCGCACGCGTCGTGCCGTGGGCGCGGTGCAGTTCGCGCGCGGTGCGGATGGCGTCTACGCCGTCGTCGAAGGATGCTCCTGCGCCGCCGTGACCGTGGATGTCGATGAAACCCGGGGTGAGGATGGCCCCCTCGCCAGCGAGCGCGATCGCGTCGATCACCGTGTCGGCGTCCGTCCAGTCGGCGCCGATGCCGGTCGCGGCCACGCGGCCGTCTTCGAATCTCACCCAGGCGTCAGGGGTCTCGGTGCCGTCGGTGATCAGACGGACGGAGTGGATCAGGGTCGTGGTCATCGGGTGCTCCAGGCGATCTCGGAGGGACGGTGGCCGGCCCATCCTGCGGCATCCCAGACGGCTCCGAGCCCTCCGACGCGCTCTCGGAACGACGTCCACTCGCGTGTAGCGGCCGGCGACCACGCGACTTCGGCGATCGCTGCGACGCGCGGGAAGATCAGCTGATCGATGTCGTCCAATGTCTCGATCGTCTCGGCCCACAGCGGGGATTCGACTCCGAGGATCGCCTGGGCGGGGAGAGCGTCGACGATCGCCGTCGGCTCCCACTCGTACGCTGTCTGCAGGTCGATCAGTGCCGCCCAGTCGAGCCCGAGCGGGAACTCCGCGTCGTACTTCATATCGAGGTACGCGGTGTTCGACGGCGACATGATGACCGACCCGCCGCGCTCGGCGAAGCGCCGCGCGTGATCGGCGTGCTCTCCGGCCGGGGTGGTGCTGCCCCAGTACTGCCCGATCGTTCCCTCTGCGACCTGGGCGGAGCCCGCCTCGTGCCATGCGATCGGGGTCTTGCCGAGTTCGGTGGTCAGGGCGGTGACACGCTCGATGAAGACATCGAAGTCGGCCTGAGCGGTGCCGAGGCACTCATCGCCGCCGACGTGGAGGAACGGTCCAGGGGTGAGTTCGGCGAGCTCGGTGAGGACATCGCGCAGGAAGTCCCACGTCGCATCGCCGTGGATCTTCACGGACGAGTGTCCGACGCCGGTGCCGCGATACGGCTCCCCGGCGGCCGGGAGCGCCTCTCCGAGCTCCTTCGCCTGCGCAAGGAGGCCGTCGTTCATGACAGGGGCCTCGACGAGCTCGGGATAGGCGAGGCCGATCGCGTGGGTGTGACCCGGCAGGTCGATCTCCGGTACGACGACCATGTGGCGCGACGCGGCATATCGCACGATCTCGCGGAAGTCGTCCTTCGTGTAAAACCCGCCGGGGCGGTCTCCGACGGCCGCCGTCGAGCCGCGTTCGGTGAGCAGCGGACGGCTGTCGATCTGGAGACGCCAGCCCTGGTCGTCGGAGAGGTGCAGGTGCAGCCGGTTGAACTTGAGCGACGATGCCCGGTCGATGAACGCTTTGACCGTGTCGACGTCGAAGAACGTGCGGGCGACGTCGAGCATGACGCCGCGGTAGGAGAAACGCGGGCTGTCTTCGATGTCGACGTGGGGGAGCGCCCAGCCCTCGCGGTCGTCGGTGAGGAGCTGACGCAGTGTCTGCGCGGCGTAGAACAGGCCGGCATCGGCGCCTTCCAGGCGCGCTGTGTCGCCGACGTGCAGTGTGTACTGCTCGCCCTGCCGGGCGGTGCGTCGAACGACGATGTCGCCTGGCCGGATGGCGTCGTGTCCGGGCCCTGCGACGGCGGGGCGCAGCCCCGTGCGCTCGGCGATCACGTCGGCGAGAACGGATGCCGCAGCATCCGCGTCGTTCTCCACGATGATGCGGGTGGCCGCCGTCAACGACAGCATTCCGGTCGGTTCGGTGACGGACACGGGCAGCGGAACAAGTGGTAGGACCATGAACAAAACGTACCCTGCGGCACCCGATGCGGCCAGATCGCCCCGCTACTCTGGGACTTCGGAATTCCGCTATGCTCGAACGGTCGCGACTGGCGTCTGGGTGGGTCACCACCGGGGAGCGACCGTTACGGAATTCGACCGCGCGCCTGGGCCGATGACATCCATCACTGATGACATTTCATTCCGCAACGAAAGAGGACGACATGACCGATCCGTACTTCAACGCCCCGCTCTCCGAAGTAGATCCCGAGATCGCCGAGGTCCTCGACCGCGAGTTGAACCGGCAGCGCACGTTCCTCGAGATGATCGCATCCGAGAACTTCGTGCCCGTCTCCGTGCTGCAGTCGCAGGGGTCAGTGCTCACGAACAAGTACGCCGAGGGCTACCCCGGACGCCGCTACTACGGTGGCTGTGAAGAGGTCGACGTCGCAGAATCCCTCGCGATCGAGCGGGTCAAGAGCCTGTTCGGCGCCGAGTTCGCGAACGTCCAGCCGCACTCCGGTGCGACAGCCAACGCGGCCGTGCTGCACGCGATCGCCCGCCCCGGCGACACCCTGCTCGGTCTGTCGCTCGACCACGGCGGTCACCTGACCCACGGCATGAAGATCAACTTCTCCGGCCGGCTGTACAACATCGTCGCCTACGGCGTGAACCCGGAGACCTCGCTCGTCGACATGGACGAGGTGCGTCGCCTGGCCATCGAGCACAAGCCGAAGGTCATCGTCGCCGGCTGGTCGGCGTACCCTCGCCACCTCGACTTCGCGAAGTTCCGCGAGATCGCCGATGAGGTCGGGGCCCTCCTCTGGGTCGACATGGCGCACTTCGCCGGTCTCGTCGCCGCAGGTGTGCACCCGAACCCCGTGCCGCACGCACACGTCGTCTCGTCGACCGTTCACAAGACGATCGGCGGCCCTCGCTCCGGCTTCATCCTCACCAATGACGCCGACCTCGCCAAGAAGATCAACTCCGCGGTGTTCCCGGGTCAGCAGGGCGGCCCGCTCATGCACGTGATCGCCGCCAAGGCGACCGCCTTCAAGCTCGCCGCGACGCCCGAGTTCAAGGATCGCCAGGTGCGCACCATCAGCGGTGCCCAGATCCTCGCCGATCGCCTCACCCAGCAGGATGTCGCGGATGCGCAGATCAAGGTGCGCTCGGGCGGCACGGACGTGCACCTCGTGCTCGTCGACCTCCGTGATGCCGCGATCGACGGCAAGCAGGCCGAGGATCTGCTGCACGACATCCACATCACCGTCAACCGCAACGCCGTGCCGAACGACCCTCGCCCGCCGATGGTCACCTCCGGTCTGCGCATCGGCACCTCGGCGCTGGCCACGCGCGGCTTCGGCGATGCCGAGTTCACCGAGGTCGCCGACATCATCGCCCTGGCCCTGCAGCCCGGCGCCGATGTGGCCGCCCTGAAGGCACGCGTCGACGCCCTCGCAACCGCGTTCCCCCTCTACCCGGAGCTGCAGCAGTGACCGCTGTCGTCCTGGACGGCAAGGCCGCAGCCGCGGAGATCAAGACCGAGCTGACCGAGCGGGTCGCGGCGCTGCGCGCGCGGGGCATCGTCCCGGGCATCGCCACCGTGCTGGTCGGCGCGGATCCGGCATCCCAGCTGTACGTCGGGATGAAGCACCGCCAGTCCGAGGCGATCGGGATGAACTCGATCCAGCGCGAACTGCCGGCCGACGCCACGCAGGAGCAGGTCGAAGCGCTGATCGACGAGCTCAATGCCGATCCGACCTGTCACGGCTACATCGTGCAGCTGCCGCTGCCGAAGCACATCGACACGGACAGGATCCTCGAGCGCATCGACCCCGAGAAGGATGCCGATGGCCTGCACCCGACCAATCTCGGACGGCTCGTGCTGAACGTCAACGCACCGATCCACACGCCTCTGCCGTGCACGCCTCGCGGCGTGATCGAGCTGCTGTTGCGCAATGACTACGACCTCAAGGGCAAGCATGTCGTGGTCGTCGGACGCGGGGTGACGATCGGCCGCTCGATCGGACTGCTGCTGACGCGCCGCGAGCTCAACGCCACTGTGACGCTCACGCACACCGGCACGGTCGACATGCCGAAGTACCTGCGAGAGGCGGACGTCATCGTGGCCGCGGCCGGGGTCAAGCACCTCGTCCGCGCTGAGGACGTCAAGCCGGGCGCCGCGGTGCTCGATGTGGGAGTCACTCGAGAAGACGACCCTGAGACCGGCAAGTCGAAGGTCTATGGCGACGTGCACCCTGATGTCGCGTCGGTCGCGGGCTTCGTATCACCGAACCCCGGCGGCGTCGGACCGATGACCGTCGCGCTGCTCATGACGAACGTCGTGGAGGCCGCCGAGCGCGCTGCGGGCTGAGGGCCCGTTTCGACTCGCTGACGCTCGCTCAACGCGTTTCGTCTCGCTCCGCTCGCTCAACGACCCGCAGCTTCTGTCGCGGGGCGTTGAGCGGAGGAGCGTCAGCGACGGAGGCGAAACGGGGTGAGCGAGCCGCAGGCGAGCCGAAGCCGCGACCTACAGCTCGTCGAGCATCCGGCGCTGTTCGGGGGTGAGCCCATCGTTGAGCTCGTCCCTGGCTGCGCTGGTCGCCCTGCTCTGCGGCTCGGATGCCGTGGCATCCGCAGATCTGGTCGTCGAGGCGCGCCCGCCCTTCACTTTCGACTGCACTGTGTCGAACACCGCGCCGGTCCTCGCCTCGATCCGGTCATCCACCAGGTCGTAGATGACCCACGCGATCAGCAGGTACAGCGGGGGAAGCACGTAGCCCCAGAACCAGCCGCGCACATCGACGCCGCTGAGCCACACGGTCAGCACCCAGACGATCAGCTCGACGATGAACACGAGCACGTACTGGACGACCTTCTCGCCGACCTTCGTGCGCGTCTGCGCTGACTTCGAGGCCGCCCCGCGGAACATCCGGAGCAGCGTCGGCTTGAGCGCGAGCGTCGCCAGCGTGAGGATCACAGCAGCCCACAAGGCGTTCCACCCGACGCTGACGCTCGACATCAGCAGGCCGATCAGCAGCAGGACGACGACGTTGAACACGTACAGCGAGACGGCGCGGACGATCCAGTTCTTCATGTCGTCAGCCTATGCCGTCGAGTTCCCCTTGGAGAAGGATCAGCCGGTCAGGCCCGGCGCCTCGATGCCCACGATGCGGGCCTGCTCATCGAAGCGGAAGGTCGCTGAACCGGAGGCATCGGTGACGATCGCGCCGCTGAAGGCCTCGTCGGTCCACTGCAGGTTCCAGCCGGCCAGCCGCGCAGCGTCCCACACAGCCGAGCGTGCATCGCTGAGTGCGAGCCCGGACAGGATGCGGGGCGCGGAGATGACGGCATCCTGCACGGTGAGCGGAGCGAGCGGCGCATCCAGCACGAACACGGCGCGCGTGCCGCCGCCGATCGGTGCCGAATAGTAAGGGGAGCGACCGGTGATCTCCACGGCGACGGTGCCGATCTGATGTGCGACCTGCGCGATCCATTCGTCGAGGTCGGAGCCGGTGTCTTCCGGGAAGGCGAGCTCGGACCGGCTGAGCTCCGCGATGTCGTACTGCGTGCCGTAATCGCGCAGCTGGGCGGCGACGCCCTGCGCGTCGCCCTGGGGGTGAGCCCACGCCCAGAGCAGAGACCGGGGCCCCGGTGCGATCGTCGCGATCAGATGCGGGCGGGTGACCACCTGATGCGCGGGGTTCGCGTTCGCAGTGAAGGTGAGCGTACCTGCGGCCATGTCGGCGTCCCAGCGGTGCTCGCCCAGCGCATCGACGGCAGTGGTGAGCGCGTCCTGACGGAGTGCCACGAAGAAGGCGGCGCGATCGGCGAGAGGCTGCAGTGCGGCGAAGGTCATGGTTCCAGTCTGGCCTGGAATCCTATGTTTTCGCCACCTGTGCCGCGCCGCGACGACTGGTCATGGCAGGCGGGCGGCGTACTGCTCTCGGATGATCGGGCGCGTGTCTATCTCTGGACGCGCGGTGATCGCCACTGGCCACTTCGGCGCGGTGCCGCTGAGCCCCCAGGCGGCCTGGGCTGCCGCTCCGAGCGCCACGTATTCGCCGGGCGCCGGAACCACGACCGGCGCATCGAACACCTGCGCGGCGATGCGCGCCACTGCTTCGCTCTGCGCGGCGCCGCCGACCAGCAGGATGCGCTCGGCCTTCACTCCGTGCGCGCGGATGCGATCGAGGCCGTCGGCGAGGCCGCACAACACGCCCTCGATCGCGGCGCGGGCGAGGTTCTCACGGCTCGTCGAGGTCAGAGTCATGCCGAACATCGATGCCGTGGCGTCCGGCAGGTTGGGTGTGCGCTCGCCCTCGAACCACGGCTGCAGCACGAGTCCGCCCGAACCCGGCTCGGCCGCGAGGGCAAGCCGGGAGAACTCGTCGTGATCGACGCCGAGAAGGGATGCCGTGGCATCCAGCACCCGCGCGGCGTTCAGCGTGGCGACCAGCGGCAGGAAGCCTCCGGCCGCGTCGGCGAATCCGGCCACGGTGCCGCTCGGGTCGGCGACGGCGACGTCGGTGACGGCGAACACCGTTCCACTGGTGCCGATCGAGACGCCGATGTCGCCGCTTCCGGCTCCCATTCCGAGTGCGGCCGCCGCGTTGTCGCCCGCGCCGGCCGTGACGATGATTCCGCCCTTTCCTTCGACGTGCTCGGCGGGGCCGAGAACACGGGGCAGCACGACATCACTCGCGTCGCGGCGCAGCGCGATGGCGAGCAGCTCACGGTCGTACTCGCCTCGAGCGGAGTCGAAGTACGCCGTGCCACTGGCATCGGACCGATCGGTGATCAGTTCGTTGAGCACAGGCCCTAGCGGTGACTCGTCGGCCGGTCCATAACCGCGCAGACGCCAGGTGAGCCAGTCGTGGGGGAGTGCGATCGCCGCGATGCGGGCCGCGTTCTCCGGCTCGGCATCCGCCACCCACCGCACCTTGCTCGCCGTGAACGACGCGACCGGCACGACGCCGGTGCGTCGCGCATACTCTGCGGCGCCGACCTCGGCGGTCAGTGCGGTCGCGGCATCCGCCGATCTCGTGTCGTTCCAGAGCAGAGCGGGCCGGATGACGCGCCCCTCCGCATCCAGGGCCACCAGACCGTGCTGCTGTCCACCGATGCCGACGGCGGCGACGTCGTCGAGCCCGCCGGCATCGGCGATGGCGCTGCGCAGCGCCTCCCACCACGCCGCCGGATCCACTTCGGTGCCATCAGGATGCCCGGCTCGTCCGGAGCGGATGACCGCTCCGGACGAGAGGTCGCGCACGACGACCTTGCAGCTCTGCGTCGACGAATCGATGCCGGCGACGAGCGTCATGTTCAGCGCGCGCCGAGCAGGTGCTCGGTGGCGAGCTGCTGCAGACGGACGAATCCGAAGCCCTTGCCGCCGAGGTAGGCGTCGGCGTCGAAGTCCTCGAAGGCGCTGCGATCGGCGAGGAAGTCGTCGTAGCTCTCGCCGGGGTTCAGCGTCGGCTGCGCGAGCTCGGCGACCTTGGAAGCGGCCAGCGCCTCCTGCACCTCGGGGTCTGCGCGGAACGCCGCTGCCCGCTCCTTGAGGAGGAGGTACGTGCGCATGTTCGCCGCTGCCGAGTCCCACACGCCGGTCTCGTCTTCCGTGCGGCTGGGCTTGTAGTCGAAGTGACGAGGGCCGTCGTAGGCCGGAACCCCGCCGGGGCCGCCGTTCTCGAGCAGGTCGACCAGCGCGAATGCGTTGTGCAGGTCGCCGTGACCGAACACGAGGTCCTGGTCGTACTTGATGCCGCGCTGACCGTTGAGATCGATGTGGAAGAGCTTCTCGTGGAACAGCGCCTGGGCGATGCCGGCGGCGAAGTTCAGGCCAGCCATCTGCTCGTGGCCGACCTCGGGGTTCACACCGAACAGCTCGGGACGTGCGAGCGAGCCGATGAAGGCGATCGCGTGGCCGAGGGTCGGCAGCAGGATGTCGCCGCGGGGCTCGTTCGGCTTGGGCTCGATCGCGAAGCGGATGTCGTAGCCCTTGTCGGTGACGTAGTCGGCGAGAAGGTTCACGGACTCGCGGTAGCGCTCGAGGGCCTGGCGCACATCCTTGGCGGAGTCGTATTCAGCGCCCTCGCGGCCGCCCCACATGACGAAGGTCTTGGCTCCGAGCTCTGCACCGAGGTCGAGCTGACGGAACACCTTGCGGAGGGCATACCGCCGCACATCGCGGTCGTTGGAGGTGAAGCCGCCGTCCTTGAAGACGGGGGCGCTGAAGAGGTTCGTGGTGACCATCGGCACGATGAGGCCGGTGTCGGACAGTGCGCCCTTGAGCCGGTCGATCTGCTTCTGACGCTCGGCGTCGGTGGAGCCGAAGGCGAACAGGTCGTCATCGTGGAACGTGAGTCCGTAGGCGCCGAGCTCGGAGAGCTTCTCGACGGCGTGCACCACGTCGAGGCGAGGGCGCGTCGGGCCGCCGAACGGGTCGGTGCCGTTGTAGTCGACGGTCCAGAGACCGAACGAGAATTTGTCTTCGCGGGTGGGGGTGGGCATGGCTGCTCCTCTGCAGGCGATGGGGAAAATATAAGTTGTGCTGCACAACATATCGCATGCGATCGAGGTTGGCAATCGCAGCCCGCCGACGACGGCGCGTCGTCGTCAGGACCGCGGTGGAGCGGTGGATTCGCGCACCACGAGCGTCGTCGCCATCTGTACCGGCTCTGGTTCATGGCCTTGCAGGATCTCGAGCAGCATCCGCACGGCCGCCGCGCCCATCTCCGGCAGCGGCTGACGAACCGTGGTGAGCTGGGGCACGTGGGCGGCGGCGTCGATGATGTCGTCGAAACCGACGACGGAGAGGTCGTCCGGCACATGCAGTCCGCGCTCGGATGCCACCCGCATCATCTCGATGGCGGAGAGGTCGTTGGCGGCGAATACGGCGGTGACGGGGTCGGGGAGATCGAGGATCGCATGTGCGCCCGCCGTCGAATCGGCGGCCCGGTAGCCGCCGTCGATCACGAGGGTGGGATCGAACGGGATGTCGGATGCCCTCAGCGCGTTGCGGTACCCCTGCTCGCGCTCGCGGGCGGATTCCAGGTCGGTGCGTCCGCGCAGGTGCGCTATGCGGCGATGGCCCAGCGAGAGGAGGTGGCTCGTCGCGGCGCTGGCGCCCTCGACGTTCGCCACGCTCACGGTTGCGGGATCGTCGGTTCCGACATGCGGGTCGACGGCGACGATCGGCACCGACGTCTCAGACGGTGCGGCCGTCGGCGTGACGAGAATCGCGCCGTCGATGAGCGTGCCGCCGAGCCGGGAGAGTGAGCGGCGCTCCCACCCGAGGTGCGTGCCGGCCGAGACGCTTCCTGCGTACGCGAGCACGTCGTACTCGGTGTTCTCCAGAGCGCTGGACACGCCCCTGAGCAGCTGCAGTGCGAAGGGCTCGAACTCGGCGACGAGGACGCCGATCACCAGGGTGCGCCGCCGGCGCATGGACGTGGCGACGATCGAACTCTCGTAGCCGAGATCGGCCACGACGCCCATCACATGGGAGAGCGTCTCCGCTGACACGCCGTAGCGCCCGTTGATCGCCTTGGACACGGTGGCCACCGAGACTCCAGCGGCGAGGGCGACATCGGTGATCGTTGTCCGGCGGTTCATGCCCTCATGATATCCATGTTTTCGAAAACGTTATCGATATCGTTTGACATCTTCGTGGGAGCGGTGTCAGAGTAAGCGAACAAACACATTGGTGTGGCTGGCAACAAATGTCGTGTCGCGCTGCACGAGAACTCGAAGAAGAGGAGAACACAGCATGAAGATGCGAAAGGCATTGGCGGCAGGCGCCGCAGTCGTCGCACTGGGATCGCTCGTCCTGGCCGGCTGCAGCGGTGGCACCAGCGGTGGCGGCGGCGAAGGCGAGGGTGGCGAGACCACACTCACGATGTGGCACAACTCGACGACCGGCGACGGCAAGCAGTACTGGGAAGACGCGGCAGCGGCCTTCAACGAGGAGAACCCGGAGGTGACCGTCAAGGTCACGTCGATCCAGAACGAAGACATGGACGGCAAGCTGCAGACCGCCGTCAACTCCGGCGACATGCCGGACATCTTCATGGCTCGCGGTGGTGGCAAGCTCGCCGACATCGTCGAGGCGGGCAAGGTCAAGGACCTCACCGACCTCATCGACGACGACGTGAAGACCGCTTTCGGTGAGGCTCCGTTCAGCGCGTTCACGGTCGACGGCAAGATCTACGGTGTGCCGAGTGCCGTGCTCCCCGGTGGGATCTTCTACAGCAAGGACCTGTTCGAGCAGGCCGGCATCGAGTCAGAGCCGACGTCTGTCGCCGAGCTCGAGGACGCGGTCGACAAGCTCAAGGAAGCGGGCATTGCTCCGATCGCACTCGGTGCGAAGGATGCGTGGCCTGCCGCGCACTGGTACTACTTCTTCGCGGTGCGTGCCTGTGGACAGGACATCATCGAGAACCTGGCCACCAGCCCCGACTTCACCGATCAGTGCTGGCTGGACGCTGCTGAGAACCTGAACGAGTTCACGGCGACCGAGCCCTTCAACGACGGCTTCCTGACGACGACGGCCCAGCAGGGCGCGAACTCGTCCGCCGGCCTGGTCGCGAACCACAAGGCGGCCATGGAGCTCATGGGCGCGTGGGATGTCGGCGTGATCGCCGGCCTCACCCCCGACGAGCAGCCGCTGCCGGACCTCGGCTGGTTCCCGTTCCCCGAGGTCGAAGGCGGCGACGGTGAGCCAGGAGCCATGATGGGCGGCGTCGACGGGTACTCGTGCTCGACCGACTCTCCGGCCTCGTGCGAGGAGTTCCTCAACTTCGTCTCGTCGAAGGAATGGCAGGAGAAGTACGCCACCGCATTCCAGACGATCCCGGCCAACCAGGACGCCACCGGCGCGGTGACCGACCCGTCGCTGGCTCCGCTCATGGAGGCGTACAGCAAGGCGCCGTACGTGTCGCTGTGGCTGGACACCGCGCTCGGCCAGAACGTCGGAAACGCGCTGAACACCGGCGTCGTCGAGATGCTCGCAGGCCAGGGGGACCCGCAGAAGCTCGTCGACAGCATCGCCAACGCCGCGGCGAGAGGCTGACAAGAGACATGACCGAATCTCAGGCGCTGATGTCATCCACTGCGCCTGCGAGGAGCAACCGTGTCGGGACCGATGGTGCATCGGTCCCGACACGGGCGCCGCGGCGTCCCGACTGGCGCAAACGTGGCGAGATCACGCTCCTGGCGGGACCCGCACTGCTGATCTTCGTCGGCTTCGTCATCTTCCCGGTGATGATGGCCGCGTTCTACGGCTTCTTCAAAATGGAACGGCTACGGCTGGCCCACCGAGTTCGTCGGACTCGACAACTACGCCCTGATGCTGCAGGACGACACGTTCCGCGCCGCAGTGGGGCACAACTTCACGATCGTCGTCCTCTCGCTGCTCATGCAGGGCCCGATCGCGATCCTCTTCGCACTGCTGCTGAACCAGAAGATCCGCGGACGCTCTGTGATCCGCGTGCTGATCTTCGCGCCATACGTCATCGCCGAGGTGGTCGTCGGAACCGGCTGGAGCCTGATGCTCCAGGATGCCGGGGCGCTGAACTCCCTGCTCGAGAAGGTCGGCCTCGGCGCACTGCAGAACTCGTGGATCGCTGATCCGGCCATCGCGATGTGGTCGCTGATGATCATCATCACGTGGAAGTACATCGGCTTCGCCGTGATCCTCATGCTCGCCGGAATGCAGTCGATCCCCGAAGAGCTCTACGAGGCGGCGGCGATCGACGGCGCCGGCTTCTGGAAGTCGCAGTGGAGCATCACGCTGCCGCTGCTGGGGCCGACCATCCGCATCTGGGCGTTCCTGTCGATCATCGGCTCCCTGCAGCTGTTCGACCTCGTCAACATCATCTGGGGCCAGTACATCGCGGCCACCGCCGGCACCTCGACCATGGCCACCTACATGTACCAGAACGGGCATCTGGCCGGCAGCTACGGCTACGGCAACGCGGTCGCCGTGATGCTCTTCCTCATCTCACTCGTCGTCGCCCTCGTGTACCAGCGGTTCGTCCTCCGCCGTGACACCGAGGGTGCACTGACGGGGGACAGCCGAAAGGGGCGCCGGCGATGACCGACACTCTGAAGACCTCCGTGGCCATCCAGGCCATCGGGCCCCGTGGACGCCGACGCGCGCCATCCGGGGTGCGCTGGGGGAGCCCCGGCGTCTACCTCGTCGCACTGATCCTGATCACGGTCTGCATCACGCCGATCCTCTACATCATCATCGGCGGGTTCCGCACGAACTCGCAGATCACCAACGACCCCTCTGGGTGGCCCGCGCCATGGGAGATCGCGAACTACACCGACGTCCTCGGCAGTAGCGAGTTCTGGACCGCGATGGTCAACTCGACGATCGCCGCCGTCGGCACCACACTCGGCGCCGTCATCCTCGGCGTGATGGCGAGCTACGTGATCGCCCGTTACGACTTCGGCGGCAAGGCGATCATGTACTCGTTCTTCGCCGCGGGGCTGATGTTCCCGATCACGGTGGCGATCACACCCCTCTACCTGCTGATCCGCAACCTCGGCCTGGTGAACAGCCTCGGCGGCATCATCCTGCCGCAGATCGCCTTCGCCCTGCCGACCACGATCATCATCCTCGTGCCGTTCCTGCGCGCGATCCCGAAGGAACTCGAGGAGGCGGCATCGATCGACGGCGCCTCCAGGCTCGGATTCTTCTGGAGGATGGTGATCCCGCTGAGCCTGCCCGGCGTGATCACCGTCGGCATCCTCGCCTTCATCGGATCGTGGAACGGATACATGCTGCCGTTGTTCATCTTGAACGACGCCAGTCTGTTCACCCTTCCGCTCGGGGTGCAGAACTTCTCATCGCAGTACTCGGTCGACACCGCCAGAGTGCTCGCGTACACGTCGCTGTCCATGCTGCCTGCGCTGATCTTCTTCAGCATGTTCGAGCGTCGTATCGTCGGCGGCCTCACCGGAGCGGTCAAGGGCTGAACTGAAAATGAAAGAGAGATCCGTGTCGGATTCGACGGCGGGAGTTCCCGCCATGCCCGCAGTGTCCGAGCGCGTCCGTGCATTGCACGCGCAGATGACTCTCGACGAGAAGCTCGCGCAGATCGTCGGGTACTGGCTCGACCAGAACGGCGTGGTCGCCCCGATGCAGTCGGAGATGGCGGCGGGCCAGAAGGATGCCGGTCACCTCGAGGATGTGACCAGGAACGGTCTGGGCCACTACACCCGCGTGTACGGCACGCGTCCGGTCGAACCGGTCGAGCGGGCTGCCTGGCTCTGGCAGGAGCAGCGGCGGCTCAAGCGCGAGACGAGGCTGGGGATCCCCGCACTGGTGCACGAGGAGTGCCTCACGGGCCTGGCGGCATGGAAGGCTGCGGCCTTCCCCACACCGCTGGCCTGGGGAGCATCCTTCGACCCGGACCTCGTCCACGAGATGGCTGCGTCGATCGGCGATTCCATGCGCGAGCTCGGCATCCATCAGGGCCTCGCACCGGTGCTCGACGTGATCCGCGACCCGCGCTGGGGGCGCGTGGACGAGTGCATCGCGGAGGACCCCTACGTCGTCGGCGTGCTCGCCACCTCGTACGTCGCCGGGCTGCAGTCCGCAGGAGTGCACGCCACTCTGAAGCACTTCGTCGGCTACTCGGGCTCGCGCGCGGGGCGCAACCACGCGCCGGTCTCCGCCGGACCGCGCGAGGTCGCCGACGTGTTCCTGCCCCCGTTCGAGATGGCGCTGTTCGACGGCGGCGCTCGCTCCGTCATGAACTCCTACGCGGAGATCGACGGCGTGCCGCTCGGCTCGAGCGAGGAGTACCTGACCGACCTGCTGCGTGGACGCTGGGGCTTCGACGGCGTGGTCGTCGCCGACTATTTCGCCGTCGCGTTCCTCGAGGTCATGCATGCGATCGCCGCCGACCGCGGCGAAGCGGCGGCCGCTGCGCTGACTGCAGGGATCGACATCGAGCTGCCCACCGGTGATGCGTATCTCGCGCCGCTCGCGGAGCGCATCCGCGCCGGCGAGTTCGACGAGGCATTCGTCGATCGTGCGGTCCTGCGCGCACTGGCGCAGAAGGAGGAGCTCGGGCTGCTCGATCCCGACGCGTTCGAGGATGAGTCGCCGAGTGAGATCGACCTGGACTCGCCCCGGCACCGCGACATCGCGCGGCGCCTCGCGGAAGAATCGATCGTGCTGCTGTCGAACGACGGTGTGCTGCCGCTCGCCGGGGCATCCGGCGCGTCGGCCGTATCGTCGCGGATCGCCGTGATCGGCCCGAACGCGCACCGGGCCGAAGCACTGATGGGGTGCTACTCGTTCGCCAACCACGTGCTCGCGCATCACCCGGGGTTCGAGATCGGGTTCGAGATCCCTACGTTCCTGGAGGCTTTCGAAGCCGAGGTCGGCAGGAGCACAGACGTCGTGTACGCCAGGGGTGCAGACGTGCAGGGCGAGGACCGCTCCGGATTCGACGAGGCCGTCGCGGCGGCCGCCGGTGCGGATGTGGCGGTCGTCGTCGTCGGAGATCAGGCCGGTCTGTTCGGCCGTGGCACCGTCGGCGAGGGCAACGACTCGGAGACGTTGGAGCTGCCGGGTGTGCAGCGTGAACTCGTCGAGGCCGTCGTCGCGACCGGCACGCCGGTCGTGATGATCGCACTGACGGGCCGGCCGTACGCGATCGGCTGGGCGCTGGACGGCGAACGCCGCCCTGCCGCAGTGCTGCAGACGTTCTTCCCCGGCGAAGAGGGAGCGGCGGCGCTCTCCGGAGTGCTCTCCGGGCGGGTCAATCCGTCGGGGAGGCTGCCGGTCTCGCTCCCGCGTGCGGCGGGCGCGCAGCCGTACACGTACCTGCATCCGCGGCTCGGCGGGGCATCGGATGTCACGGCCACCGACCCCACGCCGGTGCGCCCGTTCGGTTTCGGCCTCTCCTATTCGCAGGTCGCGTACGGCGGGCTCGTCGTCGATGCGGAGGTGACCGCCGGTGAATCCTTCGCCGCAGCGGTCGAGGTCGCCAACACCGGGGCGCGCACAGTGGACGAGGTCGTGCAGCTCTACGGCCGGGACGTCGTCGCATCGGTGTCGCGCCCTGTCGCGCAGTTGCTGGCCTTCCATCGGGTGAGGCTCGAACCGGGGCAGTCCGCGATGGTGAGGTTCTCGGTACCCACTCAGCGGTTCGCCTTCAGCGACCGGTCCATGACGCGCGTCGTCGAGCCGGGCGATGTCGAGGTGTGGGTCGGCGCGGATGCGGCAGCGACCGAGGCCGCCGGCACCGCGACGGCACGCTCGACGCTCGCCGTCACGGGCGCCGCGCATATGCTCACGACGGCTGATCCGCGGCGGGCCACGGCCGAAGTCGAGGCGTCCGCGGTGACATCTGACGCGGCATCCGAAAGTTTCGACTACGCGCCGCGCTGAGTGATCGGTGCCGACCGGATATCGTGTCATGAGCAACATAATCGGGAGCGGCGGGGGACACGATGGCGGAACGGGCATCGAGCGTCGAACGCGTGCGCGCGGCGAACCTCGGCGAGGTGCTGCGACTCGTGCACCAGCTCGGCCCGCGTTCGCGTGCCGTGATCACTGCGGAGACGGGGCTGAACCGCTCGACGGTGGCCGATCTGGTCGCGGAGCTGGCATCGAGCGGGCTCGTCTTCGAGCAGGATCCCGACCCCACGCGACGGGTCGGCAGGCCGTCGCCGATCGTCGCAGCAGGTGATGAAGTCATGGCGATCGCGGTGAACCCCGAGGTCGACGCGATCGAGATCGGCGCGGTCGCTCT
The DNA here is from genome assembly GCF_014635185.1 of Microbacterium murale. Lineage (GTDB taxonomy): Bacteria > Actinomycetota > Actinomycetes > Actinomycetales > Microbacteriaceae > Microbacterium > Microbacterium murale. Next base: position 377,863 of record NZ_BMCM01000002.1, on the reverse strand, counting down.
TTCCGGGCGGGTCCGCGAGCGAACTCGAGTGGAGTGCGCGCAGCCTCCGAGCGTCGATGACGTCGTCGACGTGGTCGCGCGCGAGGTCGGGGGGTGGCGGGCCGGTCCACTGGCCGCGAGCCGGTTCGTCGGGATCGGCGTGGCCGTGCCTGGTCTCGTCCGCGTCGAGGACGGGCTGGTGCGTCTGGCGCCGCACTTGGGCTGGCACGAGGCCGACATCCGCTCGCCACTCGCTCAGCGGCTCGGGCTGTCGGTGGCGATCGACAATGACGCCTCGCTCGGCGCGCGCGCGGAGCGGCTGTTCGGCGCGGCTCGGGAGCATCGCAACGTCGTCTACCTCAACGGCGGAGCCAGCGGCATCGGCGGCGGTCTCATCCTGAACGGCACGCTCATCGCCGGAGCGGGCGGATACGCCGGCGAGTGGGGTCAGACCCGTCCGAGCATCCCCGCCGAGGCCGACCGACGCACCAGGGCAGGGACGCTCGAGGATGAGGTGAACCGGGCGAGACTGCTGCACGTGACCGGCCTCGGAGCAGTCGATGACCCGGTGCTCGCCGCAGCGCTCGCCGAGGTGGAGGACGCGGCTGTCTCCGAGGAGATCGATCGGCAGAGGCGGATCCTGGCCGCGACGCTCGCCAACGCCGTGAACGTCCTCAATCCCTCGATGATCGTGCTCGGCGGGTTCCTCGGCATGCTGATCGGCAGCGACCCGGGGAGCTTCTCCGCCGACGTGCGGGCGAACGCGCTCGCCGCACCCGGCGAACAGGTGGAGATTCGCCCCGCCGCGTTGGGTGCCGATCGCCTCCTGATCGGTGCCGCGGAGGCCGCATTCGCGTCACTGCTCAAGGATCCGGCGCGGACGCTCGGCGCGCTCAAGGTGTGAGAGCCCGCCCGCACATGAATGTGCGGACGGGCTCTGGGGTTGGCACGAGATCAGTCGAGAAGACCGCTCACCAGGCTGTCGACGTCGGCGCCGATGTCGCCGCCGATGTCGTCCAGCGACAGGCCGGTGTCGTTGTCGGACTCGACCGGTGCATCGACCGTGGTGTCGTTGCCTGAGCCGACCGGTGCGTCGACGGGCGCCTCGACGGGCGCCTCGATCGGAGCCTCTACAGGTGCCGAGACCTCGTTGCCCGAGCCGACGGGCGCGGAGACCTCGTTGCCGGAGACTTCGTTGCCGGAGGCGATCGGGGTGTCGTTACCCGACAGGATGGCACCGTTGCCGATGTCACTCACGACCGGTCCCTCGACGAGCGGTCCGTCAAGACCGATGTCGCCGGTGGACGTGTCATTGCCGCTGGCGAGGATCAGATCGCGGACGATGTCCTGGATCGCGTCGGTCGAGCCGCTGACGTCGGTCGAGGTCGTCGAGTCGTCAACCGAGCTAGAGCCATCATCGGCTGTAGCGGGGAGAGCGAACCCGGTGAGCGCGAGAGCCGCGACTCCGGCTCCAGCGGTGGTGAGCAATCCGAGTCGATTCTTGTTTCGCATGAGATGTCTCCTTCAGTTTCGTGACGTGAGACGTTTCGTCCCACGAGGGTTGTCCGGAACCATCGCAGAATCGGATTGGTCGCATGCTCGGACGGTGCCCGGGGCGACCCTCCTGGTTCGCTGCCTCGCCCGACGCTGCCGCGTTGCTATGGTGAAGCCAATTCAGCCACCGGACGAAGGAGTTCAACGTGTCTCAGACGACGCAGAAGCACAGCTCTCGCGGCGTGATGCGCCCGATCAACCGGTTTCTGGAGAGGTGGATCCCCTCCGCCCTCACGTTCGCCATAGTTCTCACGCTGATCGTGGCTGTCCTTGCCATGACGCTCACGCAGGCCAGTCCGATCGACGTCGTTAAGGGCTGGGGAGACGGACTCGCCGGTTTACTCGCCTTCATGACGCAGATGTGCCTCATTCTGCTGCTCGGATACATGCTTGCGAACACGCGCCCGGTGCAGAAACTGCTGCGCGGACTCGCGCGAGTGCCGAGCAACGCCGGTTTCGCGTATGTGTTCGTGTTCGTGATCGCGGCAGTCGCCAGTCTCATCACGTGGGGGCTCGGCCTTATAGTCGGCACGCTGCTCGCCCGCGAGATCGCTGTCGAAGCTCGGCGGCGCGGTCTGAAGGTGCATTTCCCGTTGCTGGTCGCCGCAGGTTATTCCGGTTTCGTGGTCTGGCACATGGGGTACTCCGGCTCAGGCCCGCTGACTGCGGCGACGCCGGACTCGTTTCTCGCGCCAAGCCTCGACGGTGACGTGCTGCCCATCACCGAAACGACGTTCTCGACCTGGAACATGTTGGCGGCGCTCGGTGTGATCGTCGTCGTCGGCGTCCTGATGTACCTCATCAGACCGAAGAAGAACGACCCGATCTACGAGCTGCCGGTGACCGTCGGATCAGAGGCGACCGACGAGTACGACGACGAAGTCGTCACGCCGGCTGATCGCATCGACGCCTCTCGCGTCCTGACGACGATCGTGGGCGCGGGGCTCGTGGTCTATCTGATCGTGCATTTCGCCCAGGGTGGAACCCTCACACTCGACATCGTGAACTGGTCGTTCCTGGCGCTCATACTGCTGCTCGTGCGAAGCCCGTTCGAGCTGATCCACCTGACGAAGAAAGCTGCTTCGAACGTGGGTGAGATCCTCGTGCAGTTCCCGTTGTACGCCGGAATCCTGGGGATCATGTCGAGCTCCGGACTGATCGCACTGTTCTCGGATGCGTTCGTGTCGATCGCGACACCGGTCACCTTCGGGGTACTGGCGCTGCTGTCGGCTGGCATCGTCAATTTCTTCGTTCCATCCGGCGGCGGCCAATTCGCAGTGCAGGGTCCGATCATGCTTGATGCCGCGAACCAGCTCGGAGTCGACCCTTCGATCGCCGTGATGGCTGTCGCCTACGGCGACCAGTGGACCAACATGATTCAGCCGTTCTGGGCACTCCCCGTCCTTGCTATTGCGGGGCTGAAGATGCGTGACATCCTCGGGTACACCTTCGTCACTCTGCTCGGCTCCGGCGTCGTCATGGCTGTGACGCTGGTGCTCGTGAGCCTGTAGACCTCAGTAGCCGGCGCGCTGCGTCGTATCGGCATCGGCGATCCAGTCCGACGCGAGCTTCTCGGTCGCCCGCGCCAGGATCGACACATCTGCTGCGACGAGTACGAAGGACGCCCCGGCATCGAGGTACCGGCGGGCGGTCGCCGGAGCGAATGCGTTGACGCCGACGGGCTTTCCCGCATCTCGCACAGTGGCGATCGTCTGCTCCACTGCGGCGACGACATCGGGATGCTCCTGCTGACCCAGCAGTCCCATCGATGCCGCCAGATCGCTCGGCCCGATGAAGACGGCATCCACCCCGTCGACCTCCGCGATCTCGCGGGCGTTCTGCACCGCGGCATCCGTCTCGATCTGCACGGTCAGGGAAGTGATCTCGTGGGCGCGCTGCAGGTAGTCCTCGATGCGGTTGAACTGGCCGGCGCGCGCGAGCGCGCTGCCGACTCCGCGGATGCCGCGCGGCGGGTAGCGGGTCGCGGCGGCGGCGGCCGCAGCATCCGCAGCGGTGTTCACCATCGGTATGAGAAGGTTCTGCGCACCCACGTCGAGGACCTGCTTGATCCACGTGGGATCCGCCGACGGCACGCGCACGACCGGAGTGATCGGGTACGGCGCCACGGCCTGCAGCAGCGCCAGAGTCGACTCCAGCCCGATGGGGCTGTGCTCGCCGTCGATCAGCGTCCAGTCGAGTCCCGACCCCGCGACGATCTCGGCGGCGATCGGGCTGCCGGAGCAGATCCATGCGCCCACGAGCGGACGCTCGGTCGCAACGAGCCGGTCGCGGAACGAGGGCGCGGGTTCTAGATGAATCGGCATTCGATGATTCCCATCTCTCCGTAGTCGCAGCGCACGTCGTCGCCCTTCGACACCCACATGGGCCGTGTGAACGAGCCGGCGAGGACGATCTCTCCGGCCTCGAGCCTGGCGCCGTGCTGGTGGAACTTGTTCGCCAACCACGCCACTCCGGTCGCGGGGTGCCCGAGAACGCCTGCGGCGACACCGGTCTCCTCGATCTCACCGTTGCGGGAGAGCACGCCTGGTACCCAGCGCAGATCGATCTCGTCCGGCCTCTTGTGCACATCGCCGAGCACCATCGCGCCGTAGGCGGCGTTGTCGCTGATCGTGTCGACGATCGTGCGGCCTTCCAGTTCGATGTGCGAGTTCAGCACCTCGAGAGCGGGAACCGCGTAGTCGATCGCGGCGAGAGCATCGTCGAGTGTGCAGTCCGGACCCTCAAGCGGATGCTTGAGCACGAACGCGAGCTCGACCTCGATGCGCACATTCGAGAAGTCGTCGAACGGGATGTCCGACCCTGATGCGTACACGGTGTCGTCGAACATGACGCCGTAGTCGGGCTCGGTGATCCCGGTCGCCTGCTGCATCGCCTTGGACGTCAGACCGATCTTGCGACCCACGAGGCGTCGCCCGGCAGCGAGGTTCTTGTCTCGCCACACGCCCTGGATCGCATACGAGTCCTCGATCGTGGCATCCGGGAACCGCGACGTGATCCTCGGAATGACGCCGTTGGTGCGCTCCGCCTCCGCGAGCTCGTCCGCGATCCGCGCGATGACTTCGGTTGACAGCATCCGGTCTCCTAAAGCTGGTGGCCGAGCTTGTACTCGCCCTGCTTGTACTCGGGCATCGCGGTCTCGTCGTCGGGACGAGTGTACGAGAATCCGTCGGCGCCGATCGTGACCGCCATCTCGCTGTCGTCGGTGCGAGCGACGACGGGCTGCGGGTTGCCGTCCAGGTCGAGCACGAGCGACGCCTCGGTGTACCAGGACGGGACGACAGGGTTGCCCCACCAGTCGCGGCGCTGGTTGTCGTGCACATCCCAGGTGACGACGGGGTTGTCGGGGTCACCGGTGTAGTAGTCCTGCGTGTAGACCTCGACGCGGTGCCCGTCTGGATCGCGCAGGTACAGGTAGAACGCGTTCGAGACGCCGTGGCGGCCAGGGCCGCGCTCGATCGCGTCGGAGCGGCGGAGGGCTCCGAGCTTGTCGCAGATCGCCAGGATGTTGTGCTTCTCGTGCGTGGCGAAGCACACGTGATGCATGCGCGGTCCGTCGCCGCCTGTCATGGCCGTGTCGTGCACGGTGGGTTTGCGTCGCATCCACGCCGCATACACCGTGCCCGCCTCGTCCTGGATGTCCTCCGTGACGCGGAACCCCAGATCCTGCATGTACTTCACCGCGCGCGGCACGTCGGGGGTGACCTGGTTGAAGTGGTCCAGTCGGACGAGCTCGCCGGGGGTGTGCAGGTCGTAGCGCCACGACATCCGCTCGACGTGATCGGCCTGGAAGAAGAACTCGTACGGGAAGCCGAGCGGGTCGACCACGCGCACCGAGTCGCCGATGCCCTTGACGAACCCGTCCGCTTCGCGGCGAACATCGCAGCCCAGTTCTGAGTAGAACTCGACGGCGCGGTCGAGGTCCTCTGCAGTGCGCACGCGGTACGAGAACGCCCGCACCGCGGCGATCGGACCCGCGCGCAGTACCAGGTTATGGTGGATGAACTCCTCGGTGGAGCGCAGGTAGATCGCCTCGTCGTCCTCTTCCGTGACGTACAGGCCGAGGATGTCGACGTAGAACTGGCGGGATGCCGCGAGGTCGGTGACCACGAGCTCCATGTACGCGCAGCGGAGGATGTCGGGCGGCGTGGCCTTCGGCGTCGCGACCGGGTTGTCCGTCTCGATCGGCGCCTCCTGGCTGACGTAGTAGCCAGAGGACGTCAGGGTCATGTCTTCACGATTGGTCATGTCAGCGTCCTCACTGCTTTCCGAAGACGGGGTTGTGGACCTCGCCGAGGTTGATGTGCACGGCCTGCTGGTCGGTGTAGAAGTCGATCGACCGGTAGCCGCCCTCATGGCCGAGACCAGACGCCTTCACGCCGCCGAATGGGGTGCGGAGGTCGCGAACGTTGTTGCTGTTCAGCCACACCATGCCCGCCTCGAGATCGCTCGCGAAGTTATGCGCGCGCTTGAGGTCGTTCGTCCAGATGTAGGCGGCGAGGCCGTACTTGGTGTTGTTCGCCAGGGCGAGCGCCTCGGCGTCATTCGCGAACGGCGTGATCGCGACGACGGGTCCGAAGATCTCCTCCTGGAAGATCCGGGCATCGGGATAGACGTCGGCGAACACCGTCGGGGCGACGTAGTTGCCGGTCTCGAAGCCCTCCGGCCGTCCGCCACCTGCGACCAGGCGCCCTTCGCTCTTGCCGATCTCGACGTAGCTCATGACCTTCTCGTAGTGCTCCGGATGCACGAGGGCGCCGACCTCGGTGGTCGGGTCGTTCGGCAGACCCACCTTGACGCGCTTCGCCTGTGCGGCGTACTTCTCGACGAAGTCGTCGTAGATCGACTGCTCGACGAGGATTCGGCTTCCGGCGGTGCAGCGCTCGCCGTTGAGGGAGAACACACCGAAGATCGTGGCGTTGACCGCGGCATCCAGGTCGGCGTCCGCGAAGACCACAGCGGGCGACTTGCCGCCGAGCTCCATCGACAGTCCCTTGAGGTACGGAGCGGCGTTGGCGAAGATCAGCTGGCCGGTCGAGCTCTCTCCGGTGAACGAGATGAGCGGCACATCAGGATGCTTGACGAGCGCATCGCCGGCATCCTCGCCGAGGCCGTTCACGAGGTTGAAGACGCCCGCAGGCAACCCAGCCTCCTCGAAGATCCCGGCCCACAGTGAGGCCGACAGCGGTGTGAACTCGGCCGGCTTCAGCACGACGGTGTTGCCGGTCGCGAGGGCGGGACCGAGCTTCCAGGACTCGAGCATGAACGGTGTGTTCCACGGCGTGATGAGACCCGCGACGCCGATCGGTTTGCGATTGACGTAGTTGATCTGGCGGCCGGGCACCTTGAACGTGTCATCCGCCTGAGCCACGATCAGGTCGGCGAAGAAGCGGAAGTTCTCCGCAGCGCGCCGCGCCTGACCCAGTGCCTGCGTGATCGGCAGGCCGGAATCGAACGACTCGAGCTCGGCGAGGCGCTGATCGCGCGATTCGACGATGTCGGCGATGCGGTGCAGCACACGCGAGCGCTCGCGGGGGAGCATCTTCGGCCACGGCCCATCGTCGAACGCGCGCTTGGCGGCTGCGACCGCGAGGTCGATATCGGCCTTCTTGCCGGCGGATGCCGTGGTGTAGTTCTCATTCGTCACGGGGTCGAGCACATCGAACGTGTCGCCGTCGACGGAGTCGGTGAACGCGCCGTCGATGTAGTGCTGGATGTGATCGGGAAGATCAGCGGGGATGCGTGAATCAGTCATGGTTCCTCCGGTGTCAGTGGACGTGCATGCCGACGGCGTCGTCGGGGTATTTCTTCGTGAGGTAGGCGTCGAGCGTGGCCGAGTGGTGGTCGCGGGCGGCGCGCTCGATCTCGATGAGCGGCGCACCGTTCTCGATCAGGGCGACGATGTGCTCGTGCTCGCGCACCGACTCGTGCGCACGGCCGGGCACGTAGCTGAACGTCGAGTCGCGCAGCCGATTCAGTCGCGCCATCTCGACCGTCACCAGCTCCTGCAGTCGAGGGTTGGGGCAGGGGGCGATCAGGGCGGCATGGAACTGCTGGTTGAGCCGTGTGAAAGCCGGGGGATCGAAGTGGTCGAGGGTCTCGATCATCTTCGCGTTGATCGCGCGAGCCAGGCGCAGGTCGTCGGCGGTCAGGTGGCGGGCCGACATCGCGGTCGCGCTGCCCTCGAGGATGCTGAGGGCCTCCATGCTGTGCCGGTACTGGGTGTCGTCGACCATCGCGACCCGAGCGCCGACGTTGTGCTCGAAATGCACCAGTCCCTCGGCCTCGAGCTGACGGATCGCCTCGCGCACCGGCACGACGCTCATGTCGAGCTCGCCGGCGATGGCGCCGAGCACCAGCCGGTAGCCGGGGGTGTAGGTCTGCCCGGCGATGCGTTCCTTGATCCAGTGGTACGCCTGCTGCGATTTGCTGAGCATCTTGGTCATCCGCGGGCCTCATATTTCGCGCGCCACTCGGCGTTCAACGGGAACAGACCGTCGACCGGATGCCCCGCCTCGACCTGCGCGGCAATCCAGGCATCCTCGTCCTCCTGCGCGAGCGCAGCGTCGACGACCTCTTCGACAAGAGACGGCGGGATCACGATCACGCCGTCGCCGTCGCCGACGATGATGTCGCCCGGCTGCACAGCCGCGCCGCCGCATCCGATGGTGACATCCAGCTCCCACGGCACGTGCTTGCGGCCGAGTACCGACGGGTGCGCACCCTGCGAGAACACCGGCAGGCCGATGCGGGCGACCTCGTCGAAGTCGCGCACGCCGCCGTCGGTGACGACGCCGGTCGCGCCTCGGGCCTTCGCGCGCAGTGCGAGGATGTCGCCGAGGGTGCCGGTCGTGGCATTCCCCCGCGCCTCGATCACGATGATCTCGCCTTCGCCGACCGCATCGAACAGGCGCTTCTGCGCGTTGTATCCGCCGCCGTGGCTCTTGAAGAGGTCTTCGCGAGCCGGGATGAAGCGCAGCGTGCGGGCTGTGCCGACGATCTTCGCCCCTGCGATGTTGGCGGCGACGCCGTCGATGAAGCAGGAGTGGTGTCCGCGCTTGCGAAGCTGGGAGGAGAGGCCGGCCGTGGGCGCCTTCTCGAGCTTGGCGCGGAGTTCGGGGGAGAGGCCGGTCGGGGTGGTCGTCGATTCCGCCGCGGCGAGGCCCGCGGCCTCGGCCGATCCCCAGCCCTCGGTGCGCTGCGTGTCGTCGACCGCCGGCAGTGACCCGAGCGTCTCGTCGAACGGCACGTCGCCCTGCGTGACGGTGGTCACCAGGCGTCCGGATGTCGGCGCACCCGGTGCGTTCGGCGCATCGACCTCGACCTCGACGACGTCGCCGGGGACGATCACGGATGACCCAGCCGGCGTGCCGGTGAGGATGATGTCTCCGGTCTCGAGCGTGAAGTGCTGGGAGAGGTCGGCGACGAACTGGGCGAGCGGGAAGATGAGGCCGGACGAGTTGTCGTCCTGGCGGAGTTCGCCGTTGACCCACGTGCGGACCCGGATGTCGACGGGGTCGACGGCTCGGGCATCGATCAGGTCCGGGCCGAGCGGTGTGTATCCGTCGCCGCCCTTGGAGCGCACGTTCGAGCCCTTGTCATTCGCACGCAGGTCGTACAGGCCGAGATCGTTCGCGGCGGTGACGGATGCGACGTGCGACCAGGCGTCGTCGATGCTGACGTAGCGGGCCGGGGTGCCGATCACGAGGGCGATCTCGCCCTCGAAGGCGAGCAGCTCTGTGCCGGCCGGGCGCTCGACGGTGCCGCCGGATGCTGCGATGGAGCTTGCGACCTTGAAGAAGTAGGAGGGATCGGCGGGCCGACGGCCGCGCTGATCGGCACGGGATGCATAGCTGAGGTGAACCGCGATGATCTTGCCGGGGCGGGCGAATGAGTCCGTCACGTGAGGCGCCTCCTTGCGTCTGAAGCATCGCTCTTGTGCGATGTATTTGAAATCGTATATCATCCTGACATCGGGTGGCAAGGATCAGATCCGCACCCGGACAACGTCGTCACACAAGGAGCTTCCATGAATGATCATCCCGGCTTCACGCCGACAGGCACCATCGCCAGCGCCGCGGATCGCCGGCGCGTCGTCTTCGCGACCGTCGTCGGCACCACCGTCGAGTGGTACGACTTCTTCATCTACGCCACGGCCGTCGGCCTGGTCTTCGGGCAGCTGTTCTTCTCCGCGCTCGGCACGAACACCGTGATCCTCGGATTCGCGACCGTCGGCATCAGTTTCCTGTTCCGCCCACTCGGCGCCTTCCTCGCCGGCCACTTCGGCGACAAGCTCGGCCGCAAGCGCGTGCTGATGTGGACACTGATCCTGATGGGCGCCGCCACCGCGCTGATCGGCGTGCTGCCCACCGCAGAGATCATCGGCGTCGGCGCTCCGATCCTGCTCGTGCTGCTGCGCATCCTGCAGGGCATCTCGGCAGGTGGCGAGTGGGGCGGCGCGGTGCTCATGGCCGTCGAGCACGCGCCCAAGAAGAAGCGCGGCATCTTCGGCGCCTCGCCGCAGATCGGCGTGCCGCTCGGCCTGCTGCTCGCATCCGGCGTCATGGCGATCATGACCGCGATCGCACCGGGGGAGCAGTTCCTCGCCTGGGGCTGGCGCATACCGTTCCTGCTCAGTGTCGTGCTCATCTTGATCGGCTACTACGTGCGGCGCAACGTCGAGGAGAGCCCCGTGTTCGCCGAGCTCGCCGCCCGCAAGGAGAAGGCGAAGATGCCGATCGTGCAGCTGTTCCGCAAGCACGCGCTGCTCGTCCTCATCGCAGCTCTGGTCTTCGCTGGCAACAATGCCATCGGCTACATGACCACCGGCGGCTACATCCAGGGTTACACCACCGACCCCGAGGGGCCGATCGGCCTCGAGCGCGGCCCCGTGCTCTGGGCGGTTGCGGCATCCGCCGTCACCTGGCTGCTCTCCACGCTCCTGGCCGGATGGATCTCCGACCGCATCGGCCGCCGCAACACGTACATCGTCGGGTGGATCATGCAGCTGGGCGGTGTGGTCCTGCTCTTCCCTCTCGTCAACACCGGCAACATCGGGTCGATCTTCGCGGCTCTCGCGATTCTCACCATCGGCCTCGGCTTCACATATGGACCGCAGGCAGCGCTGTACACCGAGCTGTTCCCGGCATCCATCCGATTCTCCGGCGTCTCGATCTCGTATGCGATCGGCGCGATCCTCGGCGGTGCGTTCGCACCCACCATCGCGGCGGCGATCGTCGCCGCGACCGGTTCGACCGAGATGGTGACGTGGTATCTGGCGGGCATGACGCTGATCGGTCTCATCGCGACGCTGCTGCTGCGCGACCGCAGCGGCATTCCGCTCGGTCCCGACCACGAGGACGAGCAGTCCGTGAGCCCGATCCACGGCCTCGCCAGGGCCTGATCCTTCGTGGGGCGGATGCCGCGGCATCCGCCCCACCCCTGAACACCGAAGGAGTTCCGATGCAGTTCCATCACCACGGCTACGTCTCGCAGGACCCGCGCATCGTCGCGGCCGCAGGCACCGGCGTCGATCGCCCTGCCGACCTGCCCGACGAGACAGACGTGCTCATCGTCGGATCCGGGCCTGCCGGCATGCTCCTCGCGGCGCAGATGTCGCAGTTCCCTGGCGTCACGACGCGGATCATCGAGCAGCGCGAGGGACGGCTCGTGCTCGGTCAGGCCGACGGCATCCAGCCGCGCAGCGTCGAGACGTTCCAGGCCTTCGGATTCGCCGAGCGCATCACCGCCGAGGCGTACAACATCGCGTACATGAACTTCTGGGGTCCGGACCCGGAGAATCCCGGCGAGATCATCCGCACCACGCGCACCGAGGACTATGGGCTCAAGATCAGCGAGTTCCCGCACCTCATCGTGAACCAGGCTCGCGTCCTGGACTACTTCGCCGAGGCGGCCGCACACGGTCCGGGGCGCATCGTCCCCGACTACGGCGTCGAGTTCGTCGGCCTCACCGTCCACGATGACGGCGAGTACCCGGTCGAGGTGCGGGTGCGCCACACCGCGGGATCGCGCGAGGGCGAGGAACACACCATTCGTGCGAAGTACGTCGTCGGCAGCGACGGAGCGCGCAGCGGCGTGCGCGAGGCGATCGGCCGCAGGCACGTCGGGGCGTTCTCGGCGCACGCCTGGGGCGTCATGGACGTGCTCGTCAACACCGACTTCCCGGACTGGCGCACCAAGTGCGCCATCAACGCCCAGGCGGGGAACATCCTGCACATCCCGCGCGAGGGCGGCTACCTCAGCCGCGTCTACGTCGACCTCGGCGAAGTGGCGGAGAACGACAACCACCAGGTGCGCAACACGCCGATCGAGACCGTCATCGCGAAGGCCAATGAGATTCTGCATCCGTACTCGTTGGATGTGAAGGAGGTCGCGTGGTCGAGCGTGTACGAGGTCGGCCACCGTGTCACCGACGGCTTCGACGACGCTTTGGGCGCTGAGCGCGCACCGCGCGTCTTCCTCACCGGCGATGCCTGCCACACGCACAGCGCGAAGGCGGGGCAGGGTATGAACGTCTCGATGCAGGACGGGTTCAACCTGGGCTGGAAGCTGGGCGCGGTGCTCACGGGGCGCAGCCCCGAATCGCTGCTGTCGACGTACTCCTCCGAGCGGCAGCCGGTCGCGCAGCAGTTGATCGACTTCGACCGTGAGTGGTCGTCACTCATGGCACGCAAGCCGGAGGAGATATCCGACCCGCAGGAGCTGTCGAACTACTACCTCGCGACCGCCGAGTTCCCGTCGGGGTTCATGACGCAGTACGCACGGTCGGAGATCACCGGCGGTTCCGACCACCAGGCGCTCGCCGCGGGCTTCCCTCTCGGGCGGCGCTTCAAGTCTGCCGAGGTGGTGCGCGTGTGCGACGGCAACGTCGTGCATCTCGGGCACCATGCGAAGGCCGATGGTCGCTGGCGCGTGTATGCCTTCGCGGATGCTTCCGGCGCGCGGTTGGGGGAGTGGGCGTCGGCCGTCGCGCCGATCATCGCCCGGTTCACCCCGGCGGATGCCGACGTGGATGCCGTGCTCGACGCGAAGGTCGTCTACCAGGAGGGGTTCGAGGACGTCGAGCTGCTGGAGACTCCGTCGCTGTTCCTGCCGAAGACCGGGCCGCTCGGATTGACCGACTGGGAGAAGGTCTACACGGCCGCCCCGAACGCCTGGTCGAAGACCGACATCTTCACCGAGCGCGAACTGTCCCGTGACGGCGTGGTCGTGGTCGTGCGTCCCGACCAGTACGTCGCCGCGGTACTGCCGCTGGATGCTCCGGCCGAGCTCGACGCGTTCCTGTCAGGCGTGTTCCTGCCCGCCTGACCTGTGGACTGGTCGACGTGCGCTCGGTAGGGTGAACCGAGCAGATCGAGGGGGTCCGATGTCGCAGTCAACGGTTGAAGGGACGCCGAAGACCGGGCTTCCTGGGTCGCGGATCGTGACCCGCATCCGTCGTCTGATGATCGTCGCCGCGCTGGCCGCTTTCGCGTACGGCGCCTCCCTGACAGGGAGCAAGGGGTATTGCCCTGGTGGAATGAACTCGGATGGCACGTTCCTCGACGCGGATGGCAACGTCACCGAGGTGGCGCCGAGCTGCATCACCCTCGTGCTCCGCCCGAGCGGCCTGATCTACGTTGCGATCATCGCAATCGTCATCGGCGTGCTCACCAGGATGCTGCGCCGCTCAAGCGATGAGGTATCCGCAGTGCGCTCGCTCGATCGTGCGGCTGCAGCGATCGCGATCCTCGTGGTCGTCTCGATCATCATCAGCTGGATCTGGTTCAGGATGATCCCGATCACGGACTGGGACGGCACCGGGACGATCTTCGCTCCGTTCCCGTTCGGAACGATGGATGTCACGATCACCCGCGGCACGACTGGCTGACCCCGGATGAGCATCGGTGTGCGGCGCATAGTCCTGACCTCGAGCCTGTCGGTCGCCATGCTGCTGTTCGCCGGGTGCACTGCGTCCGGCACCACCGAGAGCATCGAAGACCTCTGCGCTGACCCGTTGGTGGTCCTGTGCGATAGCGAAGGTCCGCAGACGCTCGTCGTGATCACGGACCGCGCCGTGGACCAGGATGTCACCGAGTTCGCTGAGCGTCTGGGGATCGCCGCATCGGCGCAGCCTGAGACGGTGATACTGCGTGCTGAGTCCGACGATGCTGATGTGCTCGACCCAGAGGTGGCACCTCTACCCAAATGGGAGGTCTCCCTGGAGCCCGGTGGTTCAGAGCAGTTCGTATCCGCTCTCGCGGGGACGTTGGCGGCCGCAGCAGTCCCCGGTGCCACCAGGGTCGTCGCCGCCGCGGGCTGGCACTACGTCACCGTCGAGAGTCTCGAACAGTTCGAGGATGTCTTCACACAGGTGTCGTCGACTGCGTTGTTCGAGCGCGGCGGCACATACACTCTGCAGGCGCAGGAGGAACATCTTCGGATCGTTCACATCCCCAGCCGCACGACGGACGAGGCCATCGTCGAGGTCATCCGGATCGCGCGCGACTACCCCAGCGCCGAGGTCCTCCTGGAAGCACAGACCTCAGGCGATCAGTACCCGGTCCTGTACGTCTCGAGACTGACGCCGGAGCAGGTGCAGGAAGTAGACGTGCGCCTGCGTGACCCGCGCCTGGCGGATGCGGATGTGGATGGCTACGCGCTCGAGTACATCCTCGGATCCCTCGGTGCGGATGGGATGACGTATGCGGGCGGGACCTTCGGCGGCGTCCCCACCGGCTGAGCCGGGTGCGGGATTCGCATGACATCTGTCACGCGGATCAGATGACACCGGCATCCGGATTCCGCCGCGCATCGGCGCCAGGCTGGGAGCATGAGCACAGCAGCGGACACTCTGAGTCCCACGAAATCCACTGGCACAGCATCCGGCACAGCCGTCTCGATCGACGGCCTCCACAAGCACTTCGGGGTGGGCGAGCGAACCGTGAAAGCGGTCGACGGCCTGGAGCTCAGCATCCGCCGAGGCGAGATCGTCGCGCTTCTGGGGCCGAACGGCGCCGGGAAGACGACGACGCTCGACATGCTGATGGGTCTCGCCGATCCGAGCGGCGGCAAGGTCGCGGTCTTCGGTGAGAAGCCGGCCAAGGCGGCCAAGGCGGGTGTGATCGCCGGCGTGCTGCAGACCGGAGGGCTGCTGTCGGATCTCACCGTCCGCGAGACCGTCGAGGTGATCGCATCCCTGCACGGCCGCGAGGCGCTTTCCCGTGTGCCCGATGTGCTGGCCCGCACCGATCTGGAGCCGCTCGCGCGCCGTCGTATCGTCAAGTGCTCCGGCGGTGAGCAGCAGCGCGTGAAGTTCGCGCTCGCCCTGGTCGCCGACCCCGACATCCTCGTGCTCGACGAGCCGACCGCCGGCATGGACGTCATCGCACGCCGGCACTTCTGGGACGTCATGCGCGCCGATGCGGATGCCGGGCGCACCATCATCTTCGCCACGCACTACCTCGAGGAAGCCGAGCAGTTCGCCCGGCGCACGGTCGTGATGCACCGCGGGCGGATCGTCGCGGACGCGCCCACCGCGCAGCTGCGCGCCAACCTCGGCGGACGCACGCTCGCCGCGACGCTTCCCGCATCGGGCGCCGACGATCTCGTGCGCCGACTGGAAGACACCGACGGCATCACGGAGGTGCGCGTCGACGGCGGACGCCTGAGCATGCGCGCCACGGACTCGGATGCCGCGGCATCCGCTCTTCTCATTGCTGGAGCGCACGATCTCGAGATCACCGCTCCGACCCTCGAAACCGCCTTCACAGCCCTGACGGAGGACTGATCATGACCATGTCACTCTCACCCACGATGATGCGCGTCGAGGCGATGCGCCAGATCCGCAACCCGTACACCCTCGCGTTCACGCTCGGCATGCCGGTCGCGATGTACCTGCTGTTCGGCGCGAGCATGGGGTACGGCGAGATCACTGCAGGGCACGGCAACGTCAAGTTCTACGTCATGGTGTCGATGGCCGCCTACGGCACAGCCGTCGCCATGAGCTCGATCACCTCGCTCGCCGCCACCGAGGCGAAGCAGGGCTGGGGGAGGCAGCTCGCGATGACGCCGCTCAGCACAGCCGGATACGCGATGACGAAGCTGCTCACCGCGGTCGCCTTCGCCGCGCTCGCGATGATCGCCGTCTTCGCCGCCGGCCTGCTGACCGGCGCCGAGGTGACGGAGGCCTGGCGCTGGTGGGCGACGGCGGGGATCATCCTCGGAGTCGGATTGATGTTCGGACTGTACGGACTCGGGGTCGGGCTGTTCTTCAACTCGGATACGGCGGCGGCGCTGGCGTCCATCTCGATGACCTTCTTCGCCTTCTTCGGGAACGTCTTCATGCCGCTCGACGGCGTGATGCTCGACATCGCCCGGTTCACGCCGCTGTACGGCTTTGTGGCGCTGAGCCGCTGGCCGCTCACCGACGGGGTGCTCACGACTGGGCAGACCGAGTCGCTGTGGATGGTCGCGCTGAACATCGCAGTGTGGCTCATCGTGTTCGCCGCCCTCGTGGCCATCGGCGTCAAGCGTTCGCGCTCCCGCCGATAAGGTCGAAAGCATGGCGGATGACGTGACCAGGGAAGCGGCGACGGCCTCTGCGGCCGGCGCCGCTCCGGCGGCATGGGCGGCCACCGGGAACGTGGTCGGGTCGCGACGCCGCAGACGTGGATCCGGCTCGCCCTGGGAGCGATACGGCTGGCTGATGGCCGCCCTCTGGCTCGTGTTCCTCATCTACCCGCTGATGGCACTGCTGCGATCGGAAGCGGCGCAGATGTGGATCACCACGGGCTGGATCGCGCTCGGAGCGTTCGTCGTGATCTACGTCGCCGGCTTCATGAATGGCATGAGCTTCGGCGGCGGTGGGCTCACCACGCGCCCGAAGCCGATCCAATGGGTCGCGTTCGGCGGGATGATCGTGTCCGCCGCGCTGACGATCCCGAGTGTGGGTGGATCGGCGCTGAGCTTCCTCCCGTTCATCATGTCGTTCGCGTCCTACGGCCTCACCCGGCTCGCGCATTGGCTCACGTTGGCGGCATGTGTCGCCGTCACGGCGCTGGTCGTATTCCTGACGCCGCAGGGCCCTGCCTATCTCTCGATCCTCGCGATCATCGCACTGCTCGGCGCGGTCAACACGGTCTCGACGAGTCTCATCATCCGGTCGGCGCAGGCCGAGGAGCTCGGACTCGAGTTGGCCACGAGCGAAGGACGCGAGGCGGTCGCACGTGACGTGCACGACCTGGTCGGGCACTCTCTGACCGTCGTGAGCCTGAAGGCGCAGCTCGTGCGACGGCTCATCGACAGCGATCCGGAGCGGGCGAAAGCCGAGCTCGCCGACATCGAGTCGCTCACCGCCGAGGCGATCGCCGGCGTGCGGGCGACGGTTGCCGGCGTGCGCAGCGCGGCACTCGTCGAGCAGCTGGACTCATGTCGGGACGCCTTGCATTCGGTCGACGTGGCGATGCGCGTGGAGGGGGATGCCACGGCCCTCTCGCCGGCGCAATCGCTGACGGCGAGCTGGATCCTCCGCGAGGCCACGACCAACGTGCTTCGGCACGCCGGTGCCGGCAGCGTCACGGTGCACATCGCGCCTGGCAGCTTCACGGTGATCGACGACGGCTCCGGGTTCGCGGGGCGTGAGGGCAGCGGGGTGCGGGGTATGCGTGAGCGCGCCACCATCGGCGGTGCGATGTTCGACGTGCGCACAGGCGAATCCGGCGGCACTCGCGTGGAGGTGACATGGTGAGCGATGCGGAACGGATCCGTCTCGTCATCGTCGACGATCAGGCGATGCTGAGAGGTGCGCTCGCGGCGCTGCTGGAGCTCGAGGAGGACCTCACCGTGGTCGGCGTCGCCGCAGACGGTGATGAAGCCGTTCAGGTGGTGGCCAGGACAGAGCCGGACGTGTGTCTGATGGACATTCAGATGCCCGGTATGGACGGCATCGCCGCGACGCGCGCGGTGCGCGCGGCGAACTCCGACACTCGCGTGCTCATCGTGACGACCTTCGCGCGGCCGGGTTATCTGCGATCCGCCCTGGATGCCGGGGCCAGCGGATTCGTGGTGAAGGATGCTCCTGCCGAGCAGCTCGCCGACGCGGTGCGCCGGGTGCACGCCGGGATGCGGGTCGTCGATCACGCTCTGGCCGAGGCGAGCCTGTTCGATGGCGCGAATCCGCTCAGTGAACGAGAGCAGCAGGTGCTGCGACTCGCCGCTGACGGTCGCAGCGCGGCGGCGATCGCATCCGAGATCTTCCTATCGGCGGGTACCGTGCGCAACAACCTCTCAGCGGCGATCGGCAAGGTCGGAGCATCGAACAGGGCGCAAGCCGTGCGGATCGCTCAGGACAAGGGCTGGGTCTGAGCCCGTAGCTGGTCGATGTCGGTGGCCGCGCGTACCGTGGACACCGACGGGCGCCGACGCCTGCCAGGAGGAGTACACGATGGATTGGAAGATCGAACTCATCTTCGTGCCGGTCACGGATGTCGACCGCGCGAAGGACTTCTACGTCAAGATCGGCTTCAACGCCGATCATGATCAGGTGCCGTTCGAGGGGCTGCGATTCGTGCAGATGACTCCGCCGGGTTCGGCCTGCTCGATCGCCTTCGGAACCGGTCTCGGGGTGGACCTCGAACCGGGCAAACAGAACACGATTCAGGTCGTCGTGCCCGATGCGGATGCGGCGCTCGCGCAGCTGCGTGATGCCGGCGTCGAGGCGAACGGCGTCGAAGAGCAGGCCTGGGGCAGGTTCGTCACGTTCGACGATCCCGACGGCAACACCTGGACGCTCCAGCAGCTGCCCGATTACAGCGCTGCGAGCTGACGCGCACTGCGGGCGAACCTCTTTCATGCGGGCATTTTCGGGAATACCTTGTCCTTGACGGGCGCTGTGTCCTGAGCACGTCGCGCCGTCCGTGACGGCAGATGGGTGCGCGTATGGAAGGTCTGGAGATCACGGTCCTGCTGGGGCTGACGATTCTGGTGGGGACGATGCTCGCGCCGAGGGTGCGGCTGGCGCTTCCGCTCGTCCTCGTCGTGTTCGGGCTGCTGCTCGGGTTCGTGCCGGCGCTGCGCGAGGTGCAGCTGCCGCCCGAGACCGTGCTGCTGCTGTTCCTCCCGGTGATGCTGTACTGGGAGAGCCTCACGACGTCGCTGCGCTCGATCCGTCGAGACTTCCGCTACATCCTGCCGATGAGCACGCTGCTCGTCGTCGCTTCGGCGTTCGCCGTCGCGGGAGTCGCCGTGCTGTTCGGGCTGCCGTGGGAGATCGCCCTGATCCTCGGCGCGGCCGTGGCCCCGCCCGACGCGACCGCCGTCGCCGCACTCGGACGTCTGCTGCCGCGACGGTCGTTCATGAAGCTGAAGGCCGAGAGTCTGACGAACGACGGCACCGCTCTCGTGCTCTACGCGATCGCGGTGTCGTTGGCGGTCGGCGGGCAGGTCACGCCGCTCATGATCACCTGGACTGTCCTGGTCTCGTACATCGGCGGCATCGCAGTCGGAGGAGCCGTCGCTGCAGCGGCATGGCTGCTGCTGCGCCGAGTACGGACGACGATCACGATCAACGTGACGATGCTGCTGGTGCCGTTCGCAGCGTTCATGCTCGCAGAGATGATCCACGCATCCGGGGTTCTGGCGGTCGTGGTCGCGGGTCTCATCTCTGCATACCTCAGCTCGCAGGTGACCACAGCCGCCTCGCGCCGGCAGGCCGAGGCCGCATGGCCGTTCGGCGTCTTCCTGCTCAACGGGGCCCTCTTCGCGCTGATCGGCCTGGAGGTGCAGTGGGTCATGCATCAGACGTCCATCCAGACGGTCGGCTGGCTCACGCTCGCCACCGTCGCCGTCTGGGTGACGCTGCTCGTGGTTCGTTTCCTCTTCCAGCTCCTGGCGGTGCCGTTCCAGCGCATCGGAGGCGGTGCTGCCATGCCTCGCGGCCTGCGCACCCGTGCCCAGATCGTGAGCACCGTCGCGGGCATGCGCGGTGCGATCTCGCTCGCGATCGCGCTCTCGGTTCCGCTCACGACCGCTGACGGAGTGCCGCTGGACGGGCGCGACGACATCGTCTTCGTCACCGCAGGTGTGATCGTGCTCAGTCTGCTCGTGCAGGGGCCGCTCCTTCCGGCCGTCGTGCGCTGGGCGGGCTTCCCAGTTGACCACGGTGAGGACGAGGAGTACGAGCTCGCCGAGCGCGCGATCTCCGGTGCGGCGATGGCGTCGCTGGACACGTTGGCGGCCGAGCACGGAATCAGTGACGAGGTGCGCGATCGCGTGCGGCGCGAAGGGTACGAGATGCTCGAGCTCGCCAATGCGCGGTCGATGGCCAGGGAGCGTGCGCTCATCGACGCCGAGGTCGGGGCAATGGAAGATCTGCTGGATGCGCCCGATCCGTTGGCGGACGGTGCCGTGACGGATGCGCCGCGCGCGGCGGGGCTGCTGGATGGCACCACGCTGCAGATGGTCGCGACCTCTGCCGACGTCGACCTCGCTCAGCGCTCGCCCCTCGTGCGTCACGAGGAGTTCTCGCGGCTCAAGCTCGCGGTGCTCGAACACGAGCGCGAGGTGCTGCTCGGTCTGCGCCGTTCGGGCACCGTCGACGATCTCGTCGTCCGCCGGATCTCGGCTCACCTCGATCTCGAACAGGTCCGGGTGCAGGGGCTCGAGCAGTTCGACTGACGCGGCCCGCGTGTCAGCTGTTCACACGGATGATCTCCTGCTGGTACGGCGCGATGACGGTGGGAGAGATGCGCAGGTCGAGCAGGAGGAACGGACGCTCGTCAGGGGACTCGCCAGACCAGGTGGCCAGGCGATCGAGGTCATCGAGTGTCTGCACGACCACGCCTTCGGCGCCGACGGCTGCCGCGAACGCCGCGAAGTCGACCTGCGGGATGCGCATCGGCTCCTCAGCAAGACCCTTGAGACCGTAGAGATGCACTTCGGCGCCGTATGCGGCATCGTTCCAGATCACCGCGCAGCCGTGACCGCGTGAGGCACGCACTGCCGACTCCAGATCGGCGATGGCCATGAGCCCGCCGCCGTCGCCCGAGGTCAGTACGATCGTCGACTCCGGCCGCGCTCTCGTCGCACCGACGACGCTCGGCCAGCCCTGACCGATCGCCTGGAACGCCGTGCCGATCATCATCATGCGGTCGGGGGAGGAGACTGGCCAGTACATGTTCGCCCAGCCGATGAAGTGTCCGCCGTCGGAGACCACGACCCGGTCCTCCGGCAGGAGTTCGGCGATGCGCCGGGCGGCCGAGCGCGGGTCGAGACGGCCGTCCGGTGCGAGATCTTCTCCAGGCTCATAACTGCGCGCTGCTCGCAGATCGACGGATTCGCGCCACGGTGCGTGCTCTTCGCTCGGAGAACGGCGCTTCGCTCGGAGAGTTTCGCCGGAATCCTCCGAAGAACGTGCACTTCTCCGAAGTACGGGCAGGCCCGGACGCCTTTCCCGCACGCGCTCCACCAGAGCCTCCGCGATGACCCGCGCATCGCCGCGGACGAACCCGCCGACGTGCGCATGAGTCGCAGCCGGGGCGACATCGACCTGGAACACTCGCGTTCCGGGAGCGAACAGCTCGCCGAATCGCATCGTGAACTGATTCAGCGATGCGCCGAAGACGATGGCGACATCGGCCTGCCGTACGAGCTCCATGGCGCCCTCGGCGCCGAAACCACCAGTGACGCCGAGGTCATACTCTGCGGCGGGGAAGACGCCGCGGCCGAGAGCGGTGGATGCCGTGAGCGCCCCGGTCACCTCGGCAAGAGTGCCCAATGCGTCGCCGGCACCGGCGAGCCATGCGCCTCGGCCCGCGAGCAGGAATGGCCGCTCCGCATCGTGCAGTGCGGCGGCGATGTCATCCAGCATCCCCTCGGCGAACTCGCCCGTCGGATGGACCGGCGCGGGGATGCGCGGCGCGGGAGCGGGCGGCACCGGACCCGCTTCGAGGGCGGCGACGTCGTACGGGATCGCGAGCACGACCGGCACGCGATAGGTGAGAGCGTGCTCGATCGCGATGATGGTGGTCGCCGCGGCATCCGCTCGTCCGACCGTGTAGGTGCGTGCGCCGACGGCGCTGGCGAGCGCGATCTGGTCGACGTCCCACGGGCGAGGGCCGGAGGTGGGCTCGTCGCCGACCACGAGCACGAGGGGGATGTGCGCCTGCACCGATTCGGCCAGCGCCGTGAGCGTGTTCGTGAAGCCAGCACCGTAGGTCGAGGTGGCCGCGGCGATCCGGCCGGATGCACGATGGTGGGCGTCGGCGGCGACGACGGCGCCCTGCTCGTGGCGCACCGCCGTGAACTCCGCAGAGGTCTGGCGCTCGAGTGCATCGAGGAAGTAGGCGTTGCCATTGCCCATCACGCCGAAGACGGCATCGATGTGCTCGGCGAGGGTGAGGGCGACATGGGCGGAGACAGTGGGCATGGGAATGCCTTTCGAGACGACGGATCGATTCCGTGTGTGTCTCGCTTCGCGCGGCATCGCAGCGAATGCTTCGTGCCCCTTTTTCGGGCACCGGCGCCCTTTTCGGGCGAGTCCGGACACCGATGATTCTACCGGCACAATAGGAGGATGACGGATGCTGCGATCGAACGCGAGACACTCACCTGGGACGGCTTCGGGGCGGCGACACGAGATCTCGCCCGCAGCATCGTCGCCAGCGGCTTCGAACCGGAGGTGGTCGTCGCGATCGCCCGCGGTGGGCTGCTGCCGGCCGGCGCGATCGCCTACGGGCTCGGATCGAAGAACTGCGGCGCGATCAATGTCGAGTTCTACACCGGCATCGGCACAGTCCTTGACGCCCCCGAGGTGCTGCCGCCCGAGCTCGACATGGCATACCTCGACGGGCGCCGCGTACTGCTGGTCGACGACGTCGCAGACTCCGGTCGCACGCTGGCGCTCGCGGTCGAACTGCTGCAGGCCAAGGGCGCCGAAGTGCGATCCGTGACGATCTACACGAAGCCATCGACGATCATCCAGCCCGACTACGCCTGGAAGGACACGGATCTGTGGATCAACTTCCCGTGGTCGTTCCAGGGCACGGTCCGCGAGGAAGACCTCGGTCTGCCGCCCACGGCGTGACCGATCGAGAGATCGACACTTCAGTGAACAGGCCCCGATCGTTCTCATGGCGGACTCTGCTGGGTGCTCCGCAGGGAAAGGCGATACCGCTTGAAACGGCAGCCCTCCTGGTGGGAGCGGTGTTCTTCGTCGTCGGATTCCTCGTGTCGATCTTCGTCTTCTGGGGGCATGAGCTGTCGATCGTCGGTGCGCGTTCGATCGGCACGTACGCCTCGATCGGCGGGGCGGTCGTCGCGGTGCTGTCGGCGTTGCTGGGACGCTTCGGCGTCCGACCGGGTCGACGCGTCATCCACAGCGACGGACTCGCGATGCGCGACGACCGACTGCGCTGGTACGACGTCGCCGCCATCGCGCTCGCGTACGCGGTCACCGCGCTCCTCGGCTGGGCTGGGATAGCGGCGCTCCTGGCCCGCAGCTTCACCGACGCGCCGGTCTTCGCCTTCCCCGGTGCGGTGCTCGTCGCCGTCGCATTCGCATTGACCGCGTACGTCTGCTTCCTCAGCGCCGTGTCGCTTACCCCGATGTCGCTGTCGCTCGTGCTGGCGATATTCCTCGTGGTGGGTGCGTTCGCCAGCATGCTCACCGCCACCGATGCGCACTGGTGGCAGGACAACCTCTCGGCTCTCGGAATGGCGAGCAACGATTCGTCCTGGATCTTCAACGGCACCCTCATCGTCGCGGGCATCATCATCACCACCATCGCGCGCTACTCGACCGCCGGGCTGTCCGTCGATGCGCCGAGGGATGCGCGTGGTCGCCGCCTCGTGCGCATCGGGATGATCCTCATCGGCATCTTCCTCACCTGCGTGGGCATCTTCCCAGTCGACGCGTTCTTCGTGGTGCACAACACCGTCGCCACCGGAATGGCGGTCGCGTTCGCCGGAGTCGTGATCGCGCTGCCGTGGTTGCTGCCGGCGATCTCCAAGGTGTTCATCGCGCTCGGCTACGCCTACGTCGCCGTGATCGTGCTGCTGGCCGTGTTCTTCGCGACGGGTTACTACAATCTGACCGCTGTCGAGTTGATCGCCGCCGTGCTGATCTTCAGTTGGATCATCGTCTTCCTCAGGGCTGCCGAGGAGGTCTCCCCGGCTGGCGCCGAGATGAGCCCCGCGACTGCCTCAGAGGGCAGCCCCTGACGCGAGGAGTCAGTCGCGCAGTGCGCGGGTCGCGTCGCGGGTGCGCTGCAGAGCGTCCACGGTCTCGGCGAAACGGCGCTTGGCGACGCCGACGAACAGACAGTCGACGAGAGCGAGCTGAGCGATGCGACTGACCATGGCGCCGGCGCGGAACGTGGACTCCCTGACCTCGGTGAAGAGGGCGTGATCTGCGGCGTCGGCGAGCGGGGAGCCCTTCGCCGAGGTCACGGCGATCGTCGAGGCACCGTTGTCGCCGGCCGTGCGCAGGAAGCGCAGTGTCTCAGGGGTGACGCCCGAGTGCGAGAATCCCACGGCGACGGTCGGTCCTGCATTCAGCACTGTCGCGGCGATCGCCTCGTGCGGATCGGTGAGCACGTGGGCGTTGCGTCCGACTCGCAGTAGCTTGTGCGCGAGGTCTTCGGCGACGAACTGGCTGGCGCCGATTCCATAGAGCAGGATGCGATCAGCTCCGTCGATGTCGGAGATCGCGGACTCGAGGACGTCGAAGTCGAGTTGTGCGACGGTCTCCTCGATCGCGAGGAGTTCGAGAGCGGCGAGTTTCGACACGGCTTCAGACAGCGAGTCCTCGTCCGAGATCTCAGAGCCGAATGCCCCTCGTGTAGAGAACTGCGCGGCCTCTTTGCCGAGCTCTGTCGCGAGCGCCATGCGCAGAGGAGCGTATCCGCTGAACCCGATGGCGCGGCAGAACCGCACCACGGAGGCGACGGATGTGCTGCAGGCATCGGCGAGCTCGTTGATCGTCATGTCGATGACGATGGACGGATTCTCCCGTATGACCGCGGCGACGCGGGCGAGTGACGGCGGAAGGGTCGACGCGGCGGCTTCGATTGTTGACTGGATGCTCATCCGCGCTCCTCCGGTAGGGGATCGCCGCATGTCGCGAGTGCGGACCAGGGCGCTCCGGTAAATTCTTTTCAGAACGATAGCGCTAACTGTAGACTCTTTCCGGAAAGTTCCCCGAGTCGACGCGAAAGAAGAGAGATGCCGATCGAGCACAGGACAGCCGCCGTAGACCTCGGCAAGTCCCGCTGCCGCGTCGCGGTCACCACTCCCGACGGTCGTGAGACGTACACGGATGCCGGCACACCGGGTCTCGCGAGCATCGACGGCGTCGCGACCGCTGTCGCCGCGATCCTGCCTCTGCTCGCGAAGACGGACGGGGTGGAGAGCATCGGAGTCGGCGCAGCGGGCGCGTGGACCGCACCGGATGCCGCGGCCACTCTCGCGCGTTCCCTGTCCGACGCGACCGGCGCGCGTGTCGCCGTGACCTCCGATGTCGTGACCGCGCACGCCGGGGCGCTTCAGGGTGCACCAGGCACGCTGCTCATCGCCGGCACCGGCGCCGTGGCGCTCGGGGTGGATGAAGACGGTCTGCGTCTCGTCGACGGATGGGGGCCAGACCTCGGCGACTTCGGCAGCGGTTCGTGGATCGGCCGCGAAGGCGCGCGTGCCATACTGCGGACCCGCGATGCGCTCGGCCCGGAGACCGTGCTGACCAGCGCCGTCCGCGCGCACATCGCGCCGCATCCGGATCCCATCACCTGGCTGGCGGGCGAGATACCGACCGCGCGTCAGTTGGCGACCCTCGCCCCGCTCGTGCTGGACGCTGCCGCCGCCGGCGATGCCGTCGCCACGGACATCGTCGCCGAAGCGGTGAGGCTGCTCACCGCATCCGCCGTCGCGGCATCCGATCGTGCGTTCGACGTCGCGATCCATGGCGGACTCACCGACCACACCTGGTTCCGCGCCGAACTCGAGCGCTCCCTCACCACGGCCGGTCGCACGATCGTGCCCGCTGTCGGCGATGCCCTCGACGGCGCCACGCTCCTCGCGCACCGCACCGACATGCCCCACGAAAGGTACGTGCACCGTGCTGAATGACACCCCGCTGAATGACGACACCGATTCCAGCCGTCTCGCCGAACTGCTCGAGGTGCTGTCGGGCCTCGGCACCGAGGCGTCGACGACCGAACGCGGCGACCTCGATCTTCTTGAGACCGCTGAGCTGGTGCGGCGGATGAACGCCGAGGATCAGCGCGTGCCGATTGCGGTGGCGGAGCGTGCGGACGACATCGCACAGGCGGTGGACGGCATCACTGAGCGCTTCCGCCGCGGCGGTCGCCTCATCTACATCGGCGCAGGAACCGCAGGTCGCGTGGGCGTGCTCGACGCCAGCGAATGCCCACCGACGTTCGGCACCGACCCCTCCATGGTCGTCGGCCTCATCGCGGGTGGTGAGACCGCGATCCGCGCCGCTGTCGAGAACGCCGAGGACGACGCGGACGCCGCCGAGACGTCGCTGCGCGAACTGGACCTGAACCCACGCGACACAGTCGTCGGCATCTCCGCATCCGGCCGCACACCTTACGTCGTCGGCGGGCTGGAGTACGCCCGCGGCGTCGGGGCGCTCACGGTCGCGATCGCGTCGAACTCCGACTCCGACATCGGTGCGGCCGCCGAGATCGCGATCGAGGTCGTGACCGGTCCGGAGTTCATTTCCGGTTCCACACGGCTGAAGGCGGGAACCGCGCAGAAGCTCGTCGTGAACATGCTCACGACCCTGTCGATGATCAAGCTCGGCAAGACCTACCGCGGCGTCATGGTCGATCTGCTCGCCACCAACGAGAAGCTGCACGCACGCTCGGTGCGCACGGTGTCGCAGCTCGCCGGTGTCGGCGTCGACGAGGCATCGACGGCGCTGCGCACGGCGGACGGATCAGTCAAGCTCGCGCTGCTCATCCTCGCCAGCGGAGCGGATGCGGAGCGTGCGAAGGTCGCGCTGGCGGCGGCCGACGGCATCCTGCGCGAGGCGATCGTCGCGCTCAGCTGATCCGGATCTCGAATCCTTCGCCGGCGGGCACGATCGCGATCTGAGTGAGATCGTCGACATGATGCGCCGGTGCGAACGACGGCGCATGTGGACCGACGCCGATCACGATCATGCCGGCGTCGATTCCAGCCCGGATGCCGGCACCTGAGTCTTCGAAGACCACGCAGTCGGCCGGGTCAATGCCCAGAGCGGATGCTGCGAGCAGGAAGCCCTCCGGATGAGGCTTGCTGTGCGAGACCCGCTCTGCCGTGATGGCGAGCTCGGTGAGCGGGAGCCGCGCCGCACCCATCCGAGCGGTCATGAGTGCGACGTCGGCCGAGGTGACGATCGCGTGGGGCATGTCCTGCAGCGATAGAAGCAGTTCGGCGGCGCCGGGGATCGCGACCACGCCGTCGGTCTCGGCGCTCTCCCGTGTCAGCATCCGCTGGTTCTCCTCGCGGTTGATCACAGGGTCGCGCTCGGGAAGGAGGATCGCCATGCTCTGCCAGCCCTGGCGTCCGTGCACGGTCTTCAGCACTGTGTCGCGGTCGAGTCCGTGGGGCTCAGCCCACTCCAGCCAGAGGCGCTCGACGACCGCCGTGGAATCGACGAGCGTGCCGTCCATGTCGAGAAGGACAGCGCGCGCGGTGATGGTCGTCGTCATGCATTCAGGCTATCCCGGTGCCGCGGGCGGGACGTCACCGGCAGTCGCTACAGTGATCCGCATGTTCATCAACGCGGGCACACTGGGTGCAGCTCCCGGCAGACGCGACGAACTGGTCGCACATCTCACTCGGCGAAACGACGTGCTCACCGAGATCGGATGCCGCATGTACGAGGTCGGGGTCAGCGACGACGAGCCTGACACTGTCTTCGTCGTCGAGGTCTGGGAAAGCGCGGCCGCGCACCGCGACTCGCTGTCCCTGCCCGAGGTGCAGGCGTCGATCGAACACGCGCGCCCGCTGCTCTCAGGAGCATTCGGCGGCTTCAGATTCGACGCCATCGGATCTCCGCTGCGCGACTGATGTCAGTGGCGACCGCCAGGATAGGGTGATGGATCTGCCTTCGTTGCGTGCAGCGCGCCTGCGCTCGCACCGCCTCACGGCTCCGGCCCGTTCTGCGGCGGATGCGGCGCGCCACATGCTCGCGGTCCAGGCGCAGGACTTCTGGGCGGGGCGGTGGGCGCTCGCCGCACGCGCGACGGGGTCGCCGACGTTGCGCGCGGTCGACCGGCTCTTCAATCGGGGCGTGCTCGTTCGGGCGTGGACGCAGCGCGGCACCCTGCATATCGTCCCGGCCGAAGATCTCGCCTGGACGCTGAGCGTCACGGGGGAGCGGCAGCTGCACATGGCCGCACCGCGCTATCGGGAACTCGGACTCGGCGCCGACGAACTCGCGACCTGTGAGCGCGTCATCCAAGGCGCGCTGAGCGGTGGCAACGGCTTGACCCGCCTCGAGCTGTTCGACGTGCTGCAGAAGGCCGGTATCGAGCCGAGCGGGCAGCGCGGACTGTTCGCCGTGCAGAACCTCGCACTGCGCGGCATCATCTGCCAGGGGCCGGTCGTCCCGCGTGCCGGCGGCGTCTCGCGCGATCAGCTGTTCGTGCTCACTGAGGAGCACATCGCCGAATCGGCTGTGCCGAGCGACCCGATCGCCGAGATGTTCGTGCGCTACATCATCGGCCACGGTCCGGCGACCGCAGAGGACTTCGCATGGTGGGCGGGACTCACTCTGGGCGCCGCGCGGGCGGGGGCTGCGGCATCCGCCACCGACGCGCGTATCCGGCTGATAGAGGACGGCGCGTTCGTCGCACGTTCGATGCCGCGACGGAACGCGGCTGCGCCGGCCGTCGTCGCTCTCGGATCATTCGAGGAGTACTACATCTCGTACACCGACCGCACGGTGGCCTGCCCTGCGGAGTTGTTGGCGGCGATCGGGCCCGGGAAGAACGGCATGGTGCGGCCGATCCTGCTCTCCGATGGCGTCGTGATCGGAACCTGGCGGCACTCCACCGCGGTGGGGCGGCACACCGATGACGCCGTACCGGAGCTGTTGACGGAGGGGGCGGCGAACGATGCCGACGTCGCCGCGGCGCTCGACCGCTACGCGGCGTTCATCGCGGGGTAGCGTGGCGTCTCACTCCGCCGCGTGCCGGGCGAGGAACGTGTAGACCTCGTTCTCGTCGACGCCGGGAAACGCGCCGCGGGGGAGCGGCGAGAACATGTGGGTGTGCACGCGGGCGCTCGGCCATGACTTGGCGCTCCACCGCTCGGTGAGATCGGGCGCAGGACGGCGGCAGCATGCCTCGTCGGGACAGGTCGAGACCGCGCGATCGATCGTTTCTCGTCCTCGCCACCACCGCGCATCATCGAACGGCACACCCACGGTGACCGAGAACTCGCCGTCGCTGGCGGCTCCGGTCTGAGTCGCGCACCAGAAAGTGCCGGACGGGGTGTCGGTGTACTGGTGGTGCTCGGTCGTGCGATTCTGCTGCGTGAATGCGGCCCGCGCCTGGAACTTCCGGCACACCGGCTGGCCTTCGACGGCGCCCGTGACGTCCATGGGCAACGGCAGGTCGTCGTTCTCATACACGCGGGTGATCGCACCGGTCTCGTCGACGCGGAGGAAGTGCAACTGCATCCCGAGGTGCTCGGTCATCAGATTCGTCATCCGCATGCCGGCCGCCTCATGCGTCACGCCGAAGGCGTCGCGGAAGTCCTCGACGGCGAGGTTGCGATCTTTCTTGGCCTGCTGCAGGAAGGCGACACCCGCGGTCTCCGGCACCAGGCAGCTCGCGGCGAAGTAGTTGATCTCCAGGCGTTGCTGCAGGAAGTCGGCATAATCGGTCGGGGGCGTGTGCCCCAGAAGGCGATGCGCCATCGCCTGAAGGGCCATCGATCGCAGTCCGTGGCCGCCGGGAATGGATGCCGGGGGCAGGTAGATGCGGCTGTTCTCCAGATCCGTCACCGAGCGCGTCGAGTGCGGCAGGTCGTTGACGTAGAGCAGCTCGAAGCCGAGCTTCTGGGCCATGATGCTCACGGTGCGGTGGGTGAGGGCGCCGCTGACGTGCCCCGCAGCCTTCAGCTGCTTCTCTGCGAGTTTCTCGATGTCGCCGATGTAGTTGTTCTGAGAGCGCATGCGCAGCCGCAGTTCGGTGTTCGCGCGGCGTGCCTCCTCAGGGGTCGCGATGGCCTCGCGCTCGCGGCGCTGCAGCTCGCGGTGAAGGCCGAGGATCGATTCGAGCGTCTCGTCGGGCATCCCCTTCGAGACGCGCACCGGTGCGACTCCGAGCTGGCGGAACACCGGACTCGCCTGCGCGTGCTCCAGCTCGATCTCGAGCGCTGCGCGGCGATTCGGCGGTTCGCCCGAGATGAGATCGGAGACATCCGTCGCGGTGGCCTGCGCGATCGCCTGCAGCAGCGAGAGCTTGGGTTCCCGCTTGCCGTTCTCGATCAGGCTCAGCTGCGACCCGGCGACGCCCACCTGCGCGCCGAGCTCGTCGAGAGTGAAGCCCTTCGCCACGCGATGGTGACGGATGCGATGGCCAAGAGTCGTGAGGTGGATGCCGGAGCCGCTCATTCCTTGAGCATATCGAAAGAAAGCAAATTCTTATGACCATATTTGACGGAAATCGATGGGGGATGTTGCGCAGAATGGACATACACAACGACTCTTCGAGGGAGCAGACATGGTTATGGCCGAGACCTTCACACCCCGCGTTCCCGCCGTCTCCGCGGCGCGCAGCCTTGGCGCGGTCCCGACGTATGACACGCCCGCGATGGACGAACTCGTCGCCTGGGTCGAGGAGATCCGCACTCTGACGCAGCCGGCATCCGTTCACTGGGTGGGCGGCTCGCAGGCCGAGAACGACGCGCTGCTGCGCGGCCTCGTCTCGGAGGGCAAGCTCATCAAGCTCAACCCCGAGTGGCGTCCCGGCTCGTACCTGGCACGTTCGCACCCCAGCGACGTCGCCCGCACCGAGGCGCGCACGTTCATCGCATCCGAACTCGAGAAGGACGCGGGCCCCACCAACAACTGGGCCGACCCCGCTGAGATGCGCCAGACGATGACCGAGATCTTCGAGGGCTCGATGCGCGGACGCACGATGTACGTCGTCCCGTTCTCGATGGGAGCCGTCGGCGGACCCCTTTCGCACATCGGTGTGCAGATCACCGACAGCGCCTACGCGGTCGCATCCATCGGCATCATGACCCGTGTCGGCGACGCCGTCACCCGACAGATCGCCGAAGGCAAGCCATGGGTCAAGACCGTGCACTCGGTCGGCGCCCCGCTCGCGCCGGGGGAGCAGGACGTTGAATGGCCCTGCAACGACGAGAAGTACATCGTGCACTTCCCCGACACGCTCGAGGTCTACTCGTACGGCTCCGGCTACGGCGGAAACGCCATCCTCGCCAAGAAGTGCTTCGCGCTGCGCATCGCCTCGGTCATCGCCCGCGACGAGGGCTGGCTCGCCGAGCACATGCTCCTCATCCGCGTCATCGACCCGAAGGGCAAGGCGTACCACGTCGCAGCGGCCTTCCCGTCGGCGTGCGGCAAGACGAACCTCGCGATGCTGCGCCCGACCATCCCCGGCTGGAAGGTCGAGACCCTCGGCGACGACATCGCGTGGATCCGCCCGGGTGAGGACGGCCGCATGTGGGCCATCAACCCCGAGGCCGGTTTCTTCGGCGTCGCGCCAGGCACCGGCGAATCCACCAACGTCACCGCCGTCGAGACGCTGTGGGGCAACACGCTCTTCACCAACGTCGCGCTCCGTCCGGACGGCGACGTGTGGTGGGAGGGCCTGACCGACACGCCTCCGTCGAACCTGACCGACTGGGAGGGGAACCCCTGGACGCCCGACTCCGGTCGGCCCGCCGCGCACCCCAACTCGCGCTTCACGGTCTCTGCGGCGCAGTGCCCGCAGATCTCGGACGACTGGGAAGAGGCCGTCCCGCTCGACGTCATCCTGTTCGGCGGACGTCGTGCATCGAACGTGCCGCTCGTCGTCGAGGCCACCGACTGGACGCACGGCGTCTTCCTCGGCTCGACGATCTCGTCGGAGCGCACGGCAGCGGCCGAGGGCACGGTCGGCGAGCTGCGTCGCGACCCGTTCGCGATGCTGCCGTTCTGCGGCTACAACATGGGCGACTACTTCGCGCACTGGCTGAAGGTCGGACGCTCCCTGCGCTTCGACCGTGCACCGCGGATCTTCCAGGTCAACTGGTTCCGCCGCGGCGAGGACGGACGCTTCCTGTGGCCAGGATTCGGCGACAACTCCCGCGTCGTCGACTGGATCATCCGCCGCGTCAGCGGTGAGGTGTCCGCGGTCGACAGCCCGATCGGGCGGCTGCCGCTGACCTCGGACCTCAACCTCGATGGACTCGACATCTCGCAGCAGGATCTCGACGAGCTCTTCGCCGTGGATGCGGATGCCTGGTCCAAGGAGGCCGACGCCACCGAGGCGTTCTTCGACACCTTCGGCGACACGATGCCCGCGGCGCTGCGCGCCGAACTGGCCTCGCTGCGCTACCGCCTCGCCCAGGCGTAGCGCCACCGACCGCGAGAGACCCGCGATGGCGGGATGACTGGGACAGACCCGTGGCTGAGTGGTCCCGTCATCCTGCCATCGCGTTTTCGTGCGCCGCGGCGGCTACACCAGCAGCTGGTGGCGGGCGAGGTCGCGGTACAGCGGCACCTGCTCGATGAGCTCTGAGTGCGTGCCCTGGCCGATGACCTCGCCGTGCTGCAGCACGACGATCAGGTCGCTGTCGACGACGGTCGACAGGCGATGCGCGATCACGATGAGCGTACGGTCGGCGGAGACGGCGTCGATGGCATCGCGCATGCGCTGCTCGTTCACGCCGTCCAGCGAAGAGGTCGACTCGTCGAGCAGCAGGATCGGGGCCTCGGTGAGCAGGGCCCTGGCGATCGCGAGACGCTGGCGCTCGCCGCCGGAGAGCATCACGCCGTCCTCGCCGACCGGGGTCTGAAGCCCCAGGGTGCCGCGCTCGAGCACGTCGCCCAGATTCACCGCGCGCAGCACGCGCTCGCAGTCGGCATCCGTCGCATCCGGAGAGGCGAGCCGCAGGTTGTCGGCGAGCGTGCCCGCGAGCGTCGGCGCGTCCTGCTCGACATAGCCGAACTGCGCACGCAGCTCGGCCCGCGGGTAGGTGCGGATGTCATGACCGTCGAGGCGGATTGAGCCGCCGGTCGGGTCGTAGAACCGCTCGATCAGGGAGAGGATCGTGCTCTTTCCCGCACCGCTCGGTCCGACGAGCGCCACGCGCGATCCGCGGGGCACCGCGAAGGACACACCGCGAAGCACGTCGCGGTCGGCCGGCTGCTCGGCATCCGTCTCCTGAGCCTGGGTCTCGAGATGCGCGTCGACCAGCACCGTGCGCGCCTCGGTCGCCGCCGCTTCGCGCGCGGCGACGACGGCATCCGGGTAGCGGAAGCGGACGTCGTGGAACGCGATGGCGGGGGCCGCGGATGCCGTGGCTACTGCGTCGGCAGGCAAAGATGCGGCGATGGCGGCATCCTCCTGATCCTCGGTCGGAAGGTCGAGCACCTCCTGGATGCGCCCCAATGCGCCGAGCGCTTGGTTGACCGAGGTGATGGCGCCGAATGTGGTCGCAAGCGGCATGATCAGCATGAACAGGAACATGACGAAGGTGATGAGCGACGCCACCGTGATGGCACCGGCCGCGACGCGGAAGCCGCCGACGCCGAGCACGGCGAGCAGTGACAGCTGCAGCGCGATGCCGGAGATCGGCACGACCAGCGCGGAGACCTTGGCGATGCGCACGCCGAGTCCGTACGCCTCACCGGCGAGCGTCGACACGGATGCCGTCTCGCGTTCCGTGGCGCCGGAGGCACGTACGGTGCGGATCGACCCGACCGCGCGTTCGACCGCCGAGGCCAGTTCGCCCACCTTGACCTGCTGCGCGCTGGATGCCGTGCGGATGCGGCCGCTCAGCATCACGACGACGGCGAGCGAGATCCCGATGACCACGACGATCAGCAGCAGCAGGATCGGGTCGATGATGAGCATGGCGATCAGGGCACCGAGGAACAGGATCGCGCTGCCGACGGCATCGGCGAGTCCTTGGGTGAGCACGGCATAGAGGAGCGTCGTGTCGGTGCCGACGCGCGAGACGAGGTCGCCGGTGCGACGTGCGTCGAACTCGCGGATCGGCAGATGCAGGATGCGGGCGATCAGTTGTCGGCGGCTGGAGTGCACGACCGCGGTGCCGGTGCGCTGGAGCAGATAGTGCTGGTAGCCGGAGATCACCGATGAGATGAGCACGAAGCCGACGAGCAGCCACACCAGGATCCCCAGCGTCTCGTTCGCCTGCACGGCCGCGATCACCTGGCCGACCAGAAGAGGTTGCACGAGCGAGGTGGCAGCGCCGAACACGCTGAGGATCGCGACGACGATCAGCGTCTTCTTGTGCTCGAACAGGAACGGGAGCAACTGGCGGAACGTGGCGCGCGGGCCGTCCTGCGGCGCGCTGCGTCCGCGTCGGCGGGTGGGCGCCGTGCGAGACATGTGTGACCTCGATCTGAAGAAAAGGGGGTTACCTACGACCGTACTTCCTGTGGGCGGCCTGCTTCGTCACCCCGAGAGCGCTGGCGATCGCCTGCCAGGAGTATCCGGCGTTGCGTGCTCGCCGCACCTGGGCCTCCTCTATGCGCGAGATCTCGCGACGAAGGTCGGTCAGCCGGTGCAGTTCGGCGAGCGGCTCGCCTTCGGGATCGAGTGCCTGTGCGGTGGGAATGCTCATGATCGTCAACATACCTTGACGCGCGGATTCTGTCAACATAAATTGACCAACCTTGTGATCGGATGCCGGCGGCGGACGCGCGATCCGCCAGAATGGCGTGATGCCTCCGAAGCTCGTCCCCGGTGACCGCGTCGCCGTCCTGTCCCCGTCGTTCGCCGCCCCTGCCGTCGCCCCGGCGCTGCACGAGCAGGCCCTGCGGAGGCTCACAGAGCTGACGGGGCTCGTCCCTGTCGAGTACCCGACCACGCGCGAGTTGGGCGCGAGCCCCGAAGCTCGTGCGGCGGATGTGAACGCGGCGTTCGCCGATCCGAGTATCCGGGCGATTCTGGCGACGATCGGCGGCGACGACCAGATCCTGGTCGTTCCGCACCTGGATGCTGCGCTCGCACAGGCCGATCCCAAACCGTTCCTGGGATACAGCGACAACACGAACATCCTCAACTGGATGTGGACGCTTGGCATCCAGAGCTTCTACGGCGGATCGACCGCTGTGCATCTGGGTCCAGGCCCGGCCGTCGACGATGTTCACCTGCGATCGCTGCGGGCGGCGCTGCTGGGCGGCGGTGAGCTCGAGCTCACCGAGCCGGGGGAGTCGGAAGACGTCGGCCGCCGGTGGGAGGACCCGCGCGCTCTCGCCGAGTACGGTGATCGCCGGCCGACGGCGCCATGGACCTGGGCCGGTCCCGAGCGCCGCGTCGAGGGGCGAACCTGGGGCGGCTGCCTGGAGGTGCTGGACGGATTGGCGTTCGCGGATCGCCTGCCAGCGGCATCCGATCTCGACGGCGCGATCCTGATTCTCGAGACGAGCGAGGAGCGACCGCCGGCAGGCTGGGTCGCACGCTGGCTGCGCGGGCTGGGGGAACGCGGCATCCTCGCGGCCGCTGCCGGCGTGATCGTCGCGCGACCGCCGGTGAGCGACTTCGAGTTCCACCCGTCCGAGAGCGAGGCGCAGACGCTCCGCGACGCCCAGTGCGACGTCGTGATCGACACGGTCGCGCACTACAACCCGGATGCCGTGGTCTGCGTCGGTGTGCCGTTCGGACACACGCGTCCGCAGTGGATCGTGCCGTACGGCGGGCGGATGGTGCTCGACGGCGCCGCGCAGCAGGTGCTCGCCCAGTACTGACGCCGAACCGCTACAGTTCGACGGCGGCTGCCAGCCCCAGGTCGTCGTCGTAGTCGCGATCCTTCGTCTCGG
Organism: Microbacterium murale; assembly: GCF_014635185.1. Lineage (GTDB taxonomy): Bacteria > Actinomycetota > Actinomycetes > Actinomycetales > Microbacteriaceae > Microbacterium > Microbacterium murale. The sequence goes on along the minus strand of NZ_BMCM01000002.1, from coordinate 342,279 downwards.
GCGTCAGAATCAGCGCGATGAAGGTGAGCACGCCCATCGACGACAGGTACAGCCCGACGAGCCAGGGCTCGCCGCCCGCGATCTCCCAGAGCTTCAGAGCGATGAGAGGTGCGATGGCCGCACCGAGGATCGACGAGACGTTGTACGCGATCGCCGAGCCCGAGTAGCGCACATTCGTCGGGAAGAGCTCGGGGAGCATGGCACCCATCGGCCCGAATGTGATGCCCATGAGCATGAAGCCGAACACGAGGAACGCCTGAGTGAGTGCACCGGTGAACTGCGGATCGAGCTGAGGCATCAGGAAGACGTTGAACGTGAGGCCGAAGACGATGATCGCTCCGGTGACCCAGAGCAGGAGCTTGCGGCGTCCGATCGCATCGGCGACGGGGCCCGAGAGCAGCGTGAAGACACCGAAGAAGACCACACCGATGATCTGCATGAGTACGAAGTCGGTGTAGCCGAAACCGAGGCCGGGATAGAACTGCGCGGCGAACACCGCCGGGTCGAACGCCTTGCCCGTCGCCTCGGCAGCGGCCTGTGCAGCAGCGGATGCCGTGTCGAGGTCGGCGGCCTTGGTGCCGTAGCTGAGCGTGAAGTTCGTCATCAGGTAGAACAGCACGTACGTGGCCAGCATGATGAATGTACCGAGGATGAGCTGCTTCCAGTGGTGACGGAAGACGGTGACGAGCGGCATCTTGCGGATGACGCCCTTCTGCTCCGCCCGCTTGAACGTGTCGGACTCGACGAGCTTGAGCCGCACCCACAGGCCGATGATGACCATGACCGCAGAGAACAGGAACGGGATGCGCCAGCCCCACGCGAGGAAGGCCTCGGACTGCATCGAGGGGTTCTCGCCGTGCGGGAGCGCCCAGTTGATGCCGAGGAAGATGAAGTTCGCGATGATGAAGCCCAAAGGAGCGCCGAGTTGCGGGAACGAGCCGTACCAGGCGCGCTTGCCCTTCGGCGCGTTCTCGGTCGCGACCAGTGCCGCACCGGACCATTCGCCGCCCAGCGCGAACCCCTGAGCGAGGCGAAGGACCAGCAGCAGCAGCGGCGCCACCCAGCCGATCTGCTGGAACGTCGGCAGCAGCCCGATGATGAACGTGGCGATGCCCATTGTGAGCAGGGATGCGACGAGTGTGGCCTTGCGTCCGTACTTGTCGCCGAAGTGGCCGAACACCATCGCACCGATGGGGCGGGCGACCATTGCCGCACCGAAGACGGCGAAGGACGCCAGGAGCGATGCGGTGTCGTTGTCGCTGGGGAAGAACAGCACCGGGAAGACGAGCACGGCCGCTGTCGCGTAAGCGTAGAAGTCGTAGAACTCGATGGTCGTGCCGACGAGGCTCGCGAGGATGACACGCGAGCGGGGGTTGGCGGGTTTCACTGCGGTGCTCAAGATACTCCTGACGTTCGGATGCTCAGATGAAGAGCACGTCGGAGTTTACGCCTTCTGGGAGTTTGCTGTGTGCGGTGTCGGCGGGATCAGCCGCGCCACAGCAGGCCCATGCCGGCATTGGCGAGCGTGAGCAGGCCGATGAGCCAGAACACCGCGGAGGGAACCGTTTCACCGCGCTTCTGTCGAGCGGATCCGATGCCGAGCATCGCGCCGATGATGACCAGCACCACGAGCTTCACGCCGATCTTGACGTAGTTCAAGTCGTACGAGATGCCCCAGGGTGCGGCAAGGGCAAGGCCGGCGAGACCGGCGATCGCCAGGCCGTAGTCCATCAGCTTCGTGATCTGCCGCTTGCCGCCGAAGGCCTGCGCGGCCCACGCGCCGAACAGCACGGCGAAACCGATGAGGTGGATGAAAACGACGATCAGACGCAGAGTCTCCATGCCCGACACGCTAGCCGTGCGCGTGCTCGGCCGCTAGGTAGGCGAACCTCAGCCGCGCAGCTCCCGGATGACCAGCGCAGTGCGCAGCGCAGCATCCGCCGCCTCAGCGCCCTTGTCCTCCTTCGAGCCCTCGATACCGGCGCGTTCCAGCCCCTGCTGTTCGTCATCGACGGTCAGCACGCCGAAGCCGACCGGCTTGCCGGCATCCAGCGCCACCCTGGTGAGGCCGTCGGTCGTCGCAGACGACACGTACTCGAAGTGGGGAGTGCCGCCGCGGATGATGACTCCGAGCGCGACCACGGCATCCGCGCCGCCTGCGAAAGCGGCCTGCGCCGCGACCGCGAGCTCGAACGAACCAGGAACACGAACGAGCCGATGCGTCGCGTGGGCGGCGCTCAGCACGCGCTCCGCGCCCGCGATCATCCCGTCGGTGATGATTTCGTGCCAGGTACCGGCGATGATGACGACGTCCAAGCCGGTCGCGTCGATCGGTTCGCCGGGTGCGGGGGCTCCTGCGCCGCTCATGCGTTGTCCTTTCCATGGGCGAGCGCCTCGGCCAGCTCGGCTTCGCCGATGATGTGGCCCATGCGATCGCGCTTCGTCTCCAGGTACTGGTGGTTGTTCGGCCCGACGCCGACGATCAGTGGAACCTGTTCGATGACATCGAGCCCGAGCTCGCGCAACTGGTTCACCTTGTCGGTGTTGTTGGTCAGCAGACGTACCTTCGAGACGCCGAGATCACTGAGGATACCGGCCGCCGCCGCATATTCTCGGGCGTCCGCCGGCAGGCCGAGGGCGAGATTCGCGTCGACCGTGTCGAGCCCCTCTTCCTGCAGGCTGTAGGCCCGCAGCTTGTTGATCAGGCCGATGCCGCGACCCTCATGACCGCGCATGTAGACGACGACGCCGCCTTCCTGTTCGATCGCGTCGAGCGCCGCATCGAGCTGCGGCCCGCACTCGCACTTGAGTGATCCGAACGCCTCACCGGTCAGGCATTCCGAGTGCACGCGCACCAGAGCCGTCTCTTCGAGTTCACCGGAGACGACCGCGATGTGATCCGTGCCGGTCACGCGGTCCTTGTAGGCGAGGAAGCGGAATGTGCCGTGATCGGTCGGAACCGTGGCATCCGCCCGCAGACTCACACGACGCTTGCCTGCGCGTGACGACACGACCGGTCCGTCCTGCGGATCGATCTCGTTGAGATGCGCGATGAGCTGCTCGATCGTGATCACGGGCACGCCGTCGCGTGCACCGAGATCTTTGAGCCCCGGCAGGCGCATCATGCTGCCGTCTTCGGCGACGACCTCCGCGATCGCGCCGACGGGCTGAAGTCCGGCGAGCTTCATCAGGTCGACTGCAGCCTCCGTGTGCCCGCCGCGCTCGCGCACGCCGCCGTCGACGGCGCGCAGCGGAAGCACGTGTCCTGGCCGGATCACACTCGTGGAGGTGGATGCCGGGTTCGCCAGCACGTTGAGCGTGTGCGCGCGATCCGACGCGCTGATGCCGGTGGTGACGCCGTCTGCCGCGTCCACGCTGACCGTGTACGCGGTCGACCGAGCATCCTCGTTCGCCTCCACCATGGGCGGCAGGTTCAGGCTGTCGGCGAGATCGGCCGGCATCGGCGCGCAGATGAACCCGGACGACCAGCGCACGGTCCACGCGACCCATTCGGGGGTGGCGAGTTCCGCAGAGAGGATGACGTCGCCCTCGTTCTCACGGTTCTCATCGTCGGCGACGATGACCGGACGGCCGGCGCGCAGCGACTCGAGAGCTTCTTCGATGGTGGCAAGGCTCATCGCGAGCCTCCTTCCGAGACAGCCCGGAATGCGAGCAGGCGCTCCACATGTCGGGCGAGGATGTCGGTTTCAAGATTGACGCGATCGCCGACGGCACGGGAGCCGAGTGTGGTGGCGACGAGAGTCTCAGGGATGAGGGAGATCTCGAACCATGCCGCCGCCGCGGACGGCTCGCTCACTGCGCTGACCGTCAACGAGGTGCCGTCGACGGAGATGGAGCCCTTGTCGACGACGAGAGGTGCGAGGTCTGAGGGCAGCCCGATGCGCAGTACGCTCCAGGCGTCGCCTGGGCGCACGTCGACGACCTCACCGACTCCGTCGACGTGCCCCTGCACGATGTGGCCGCCCAGTCGGGCACCGACGGGCATCGCCTTCTCGATGTTGACTCCGGTCCCGACGGATGCCGTCGCCAGGGCCGACACGTCGAGCGTCTGCTTCATGACGTCGGCGTCGAAGGTGTCAGGGGAGGAGCCGACCACGGTCAGGCAGACACCCGAGACGGCGATCGATTCGCCGTGAACGGCGTCGAGTGCGGCCTTCGGGGCGCGCACGGTCAGGCGCCACCCGTCGCCGGCCGGCGTGATGGCGGTGATCTCGCCGATCTCCTCGATGATTCCGGTGAACATCAGCGGACTCCCTCGCTCTGCGGTTCTGTGAAATGCGCGACGGCGAGCAGATCGGCACCGAGCGGCACCCATTCCTCGATGGTGAGGCGACGCGCGGCCTCGATCGTCGGCACGCCGATGTCTGTGAGCGCGAGGCGGTCGCCGCCCAGCAGCACCGGCGCGACGTAGGCGAGCACCCGATCCGCGAGGCCGGCGGCGATGAACGCGCTGGCGAGTGTCGGACCGCCCTCGATGAAGGCGGTCTGGATGCCGCGGTCGTGTAGATCCGCAACCACGACGTGCAGGTCACGGGTGCCGTAGAACACCGCCTCGTGCGGGTGGCGGCGCACCGCGGCATCCGTCGGCGTCTCGCGTGAGCCGATCACCACGGGGATCGGCTGGTGCTCGTACAGCCTGTCTCCGTCGCGTGCGGTGAGCGCGGGGTCGTCCGCGAGCGCGGTGCCGGTGCCGACGATGATCGCATCGGCCGCCGATCTACGGCGATGCACATCGGCACGGGCGGCGGGTCCGGTGATCCACTGGCTCGTGCCATCGGCCGCTGCAGCGCGGCCATCGAGGCTCTGCGCCCACTTCACGGTGATGTGCGGGCGTCCGAGGCTCTGCGCGGTCAGCCAGTCGGATATCAGCGACCTGGCGTCGTCGGCCTGTTCGCCGGCCTCGACCTCGACACCGGCGCCGCGCAGTCGCTCGGCGCCGCCACCGGAGGCGGCGCCCGGGTCGTCGAGGGCGTAGATCACACGTGAGATGCCGGCGTCGATGAGTGCGATGGCGCAGGGACCGGTGCGACCGGTGTGGTTGCAGGGCTCGAGGGTGACGACGGCGGTCGCGCCGCGTGCGGCGTCGCCATGCAGCTTCGACAACGCATCGACTTCGGCGTGCGGGGTGCCCGCTCCGTGGTGCCAGCCCTCTGCGAGGATCTCGCCTTCGGGGGACAGGATCACGGCGCCGACCTGAGGGTTGGCCCCTCGGGGTCCGCGTGCTGCGAGTTCGAGCGCACGCGTCATCGCGTGGCGTTCCGCCTCGTGCACTGCCATCCGTCGTCCTTCTGATCTCGCTCCGGGGATGACAGACGGCGCGCTCTCACGCATCGTGCTGCCTCCCTTCCGGACTAGTGAGAAGTCTTTCTCACATCACCGTCGGTACCGGAATTCCACCGGATCGGCATCTCGGTTTCCCTCGACGCTCGCGGACTGTCACCGCCGGTTCGGATTCACACCGACCCCGGAGCACGTTGATGCCCAGTGTACTCAACGCATTCACACGCATTTCATTCCGTGACGGCCCTCCGATTCCTGAGCCTGTCGAAGGATCACTTCAGCAGCCGCGAAAGCCGCCGATCGGCGAGTGGCTTGCCGCCGGTCTGGCAGGTGGGGCAGTACTCCATCGATCTGTCGGCGAAGAACACGCTGCGCACAGTGTCGCCGCAGACCGGGCAGGGTTCTCCTCGCCGCGCGTGCACCTGCATCCCTCGGCGTTTGGCGTCTTTGAGGTCGGCGGGTGGTTTTCCGGATGCTTCGGCCACGGCATCCGTCAACGTCGTGCGCATCGCGGTGAACAGGCGATCGACCTCGGCTTCGTCGAGTTTGCCGGCGATCGCATACGGCGACATGCGTGCGGCGTGCAGGATCTCGTCGGAGTAGGCATTACCGATGCCGCCGATGACGGATTGATCGCGTAGCAGCCCCTTGATCTGCATCCGCCGACCTTCCAGCAGTGCGGCGAACGTGGCGCGGTCGAATGAATCCTTGAGCGGATCGGGTCCGAGCCGAGCGATGCCTGGCACCTCTTCCGGATCGCGCACCACGTAGACCGCCAGCGATTTCTTCGTTCCGGCTTCCGTGAGATCGAAGCCGCTTTCGTCGTTCAACGCGACGCGCAGCGCGATCGGGGACTTCCCCGGCTTGATGAGCGTCGTCGGAAGCAACTCGTACCATCGCAGCCACCCGGCCTTCGCGAGATGGAACACGAGGTGCAGGTCGTCACCGCAGGAGAGGATGATGAACTTGCCGTGGCGCGCGGATGCCGTGATCTCGGCCCCGTGCAGAGCGGTGTTCGGAGGATCGAACGTCTTCAATGCGGCGATGTTGCCCACGCTCGTGCGCGTGATCGTTCGACCGACCGCGCGCTCGCCGAGAAACGCGACCAGCCCCTGCACCTCAGGCATCTCCGGCATGCGCCCATCCTGCCACCCGCATCCGACACGCGCAGCAGCTGGTGAGAATCCGCCTCACATCAGAACGGACCACTCGACAGGGGTGCGGTCGTCGGTGGGAAGCAGCCCTGCGACCCAGCCGTCGTCGCGGCCGCGTGGGCTCGTGAGCGCTTGCCGCTGGAGCCCTTCGTAGCGGAAGCCCAGAGCACGCGCGGTGCGGGCGGATGGCACGTTCCCGGCGACGGCCTGCCAGCGGATGCGGGCGAGATCCAGCTCGGCGAACGCCCACTCGATCACCACGCGACACGCTTCGACCATGAATCCCTGCCCGCGGGCATGCGCGGTCGCCCAGTAGCCGAGCTCGGTCGACCCGCCGCTGGAGTGCGGCGTGATGTGATGCAGGCCCACGACTCCGACGAGCACGCCGTCGTGGAAGATGCCCCAGACCGCCTGGCTGCCGTCTTCCCACCACTCGGCGACCAGCTTCACGAAGCCTTCACCGTGCTCACGCGTGTACGGACTCGGAACGGTCGTCCAGCGCGGGATCTCGGGGTCCTGGCACGCGGCCGTGATCGCGTCGATGTCGGCCGTCGTCGGCGCGCGGAGCACGAGGCGGTCGGTGTGGAGGGTCACGGGTTCCATCCCGGAATCCTATGGCGTGCCGTTCGCAGGGAAGACGCCCCGGGCTCAATGTCCGAGGCGCGCATTACACTCGTCAGGTGACTGTTCCCGGGATTCTGCGCGCCTTGGAAGAGGCCTCTCTGTACCACGACGCCCTCACTTGGGCGCAGACCGATGCCGATCTCGGACTCGTCGACGGCCTCGATGCCCCGACGATAGCGGGGCTGCTCGACAAGCGAGCGAGCTCCGGTCATCCGGCATCACTGCTCGTCGTCGCGCCCACAGGACGTCGCGCGGAATCGCTCGCGGCCGCCCTCGGCTCCTACGTGCCGGATGCTGAGATCCTGAGCTTTCCGGCATGGGAGACGCTGCCGCACGAGCGCCTGAGTCCGAGTCCCGACACCGTCGGGCGACGTCTGGAGACGCTCCGCCGCATCACCACCTGGTCGGGTGAGCGTCCGCTCATCGTGGTCGCCTCGGTGCGAGCGGCGCTGCAGCCGATCGCCGCCAACCTGGGCGACACCGCACCGCTGTCCCTCGTGCTCGGCGGCCGGGACCTTGAACTCGACGACGCCATCGAGCAGCTCGTCGAGCGCGCGTACTCGCGGGTCGACATGGTCTCGCGCCGCGGCGAGTTCGCCGTGCGCGGCGGCATCCTCGACGTCTTCCCTCCGACCTCGGAGCATCCGTATCGTGTCGAGTTCTTCGGCGACGAGATCGACCAGGTCCGTGCCTTCTCGGTGGCGGACCAGCGCTCGCTCCCCGGCGACGTGGACCTCGTCGAGCTGCCGGCGACCCGCGAGCTGCTGCTCACCGCGGATGTGCGCGACCGTGCGCGCGCGCTGATCAGCGGTTTCCCCGCGATCGCCGGGATGCTGGAGAAGATGGCGGAGGGAATCCCGGTCGAGGGGATGGAGTCGCTGCTGCCCGCGGTGTCCGGTCCGCTGAAGGCGCTCGCCGAGTACTTCCCGGAGGGCACGGCCGTCGCGCTCGTCGATCCGGAGCGCTCCAGCGCCAGGGCGCAGAGCCTCGGCGAGACGAACCGGGAGTTCCTCGACGCCGCATGGAGTGCCGCGACATCGGGTGCCTCGGCGCCCATCGACCTCGGCGCCGGCGATTTCGTCAGCGTGGCACGGCTCCGCGAGATCGTGCGCGAGCGCGACGGCGTCTGGTGGCGGTTCAGCCCGTTCGCAACCGACGACGACGCGGCGAACATCGACGCGTCGATCATCCCCTCGTTCCACGGCAATGTCGACGGTGCGATCGACTTCGTCGAGGGAAAACTCGCCGACGGGTGGCGACTCGTGATCGCAGCATCCGGTGCGGGACTCGTCGACCGCGCCAGAGACGTACTGTCCGACCGCGGTCTCGCGGCCCGCATCGTCGACTCGCTTGTCGACGCCCCGGAGAACGGCGTAGCGACGCTGGTGCTCGGCGCGCTGGAGTCGGGGTTCCAGGTGCCGGAGGCGAAACTCGCGGTTCTCACCGACAACGAGTTCTACGGTCGTACGATCGGTGGCGATCAGCGCGTCGTCAAGCGGCTCGCCTCGCGCCGCAAGAATGTCGTCGATCCGCTGCAGCTCAAGAACGGCGACTTCGTCGTGCACGCGACGCACGGTATCGCGAAGTTCATCGAGATGACGCAGCGCGAGGTCTCCAGCGGAGGTCGCAACGCCACCAAGACCACGCGCGACTATCTGGTGCTCGAGTACGCACCGTCCAAGCGCGGCTACCCGGGCGACAAGCTGTACGTGCCGACGGATCAGCTCGATCTGCTCTCGAAGTACGTCGGCGGCGAGGCACCCACGCTCTCGAAGATGGGTGGCAGCGACTGGTCGGCGGCGAAGGGAAAGGCCCGCCGTGCGGTGCGCGACATCGCCGTCGAGCTGGTGAAGCTGTATTCGGCGCGCATGTCGGCGAAGGGCCACGCGTTCGGGCCGGACACCCCGTGGCAGCGCGAGCTGGAGGAGGCGTTCCCGTTCGCGGAGACGCCGGACCAGCTGCAGACGATCGATGAGATCAAGGCCGACATGGAGCGACCGATCCCGATGGACCGGCTGCTGTCGGGCGACGTCGGCTTCGGCAAGACCGAGGTCGCGGTCCGCGCGGCGTTCAAGGCCATCCAGGACGGCAAGCAGGTCGCGATGCTCGTGCCCACCACGCTGCTGGTCAAGCAGCACTTCGAGACGTTCGCCGAGCGCTTCGCCGGCTTCCCGGTGAAGGTGCGGGCCCTGTCGCGATTCCAGACCGACAAGGATGCGCGCCTCACGCTCGAGGGGCTCCTCGATGGTTCGGTCGACATGGTCATCGGCACGCACCGCATCCTCACCGACCAGATCATCTTCAAGGATCTCGGGCTGCTCATCATCGATGAGGAGCAGCGTTTCGGCGTCGAGCACAAGGACAAGCTGAAGAAGCTGAAGACCAACGTCGACATCCTCGCGATGAGCGCGACACCCATCCCGCGCACGCTCGAGATGGCGGTCACCGGCATCCGAGAGATGTCGACCCTCGCCACTCCGCCGGAGGACCGGCATCCGATCCTCTCGTTCGTCGGCCCGCGCAGCGACAAGCAGATGGCCGCGGCGATCAGGCGCGAGATCCTGCGCGAGGGTCAGATCTTCTTCGTGCACAACCGGGTGCAGTCGATCCAGCGGGTGGCCAGCGAGCTCGCCGAGCTCGTGCCGGAGGCGCGGATCGCCGTCGCCCACGGCCAGATGGGCGAGCACCAGCTCGAGCAGGTCGTCGACGACTTCTGGGAGCGCAAGTTCGACGTGCTCGTGTCGACCACGATCGTCGAGACCGGGCTCGACATCTCGAACGCCAACACGATCATCATCGACAAGGCAGACAAGTACGGCCTCAGCCAGCTGCACCAGCTGCGCGGACGTGTCGGCCGAGGCCGCGAGCGCGCATACGCGTACTTCCTCTACGACGACTCGAAGCCGCTTTCGGAGACCGCCGCGGATCGCCTGCAGACGATCGCCGTCAACAACGACCTCGGCAGCGGCATGCAGGTGGCGTTGAAGGACCTCGAACTGCGCGGCGCCGGCAACATGCTCGGCGGCGAGCAGGCCGGGCACATCGCGGGCGTCGGATTCGATCTGTACCTGCGCATGGTCGGCGAGGCTGTCGCGACGTTCCGCGGCGAAGACGTCGAGACCGGCAACGAACTGCGGATGGAACTGCCGGTGGATGCCCGCATCCCCGAGACCTACATCGACAGCGAGCGCCTGCGCCTCGAGGCGTACCAGAAGCTGTCTGCCGCCGCGGCCGCGACGGCGAAGGATGATGCGATCGACCTCGTGATAGAGGAGCTCACCGACCGCTACGGCGCCCCACCGGAAGAGGTGGAGGGTCTCGTCGCCATCGCGCGCCTGCGGCGGCGTGCCGCTCGCGCAGGTCTCGCGGACGTCGCCGCGATGGGCTCGAACCTCCGTGTCGCGCCCGCGCGCCTCGAGGACTCGATGAAGGTGCGGCTGCAGCGCCTGTATCCTGCGGCGAAGCTCGTCGGCGGGGGAGAAGCATTGGTCGTGCCGCTGCCGCGCCCGGGCGGCGAGCCGCCGACGGATGCCGGCCTGCTGGAGTGGGTCGCGCAGTTGTTCACGGCGCTGTTCCCCGAACCGGTCGCCGCGGCCCCCGCGCCGGCGGCATCCTGACCGCCCGAGCACAAATTCGGATCTTGCCCCTGACACGCCGGGGCAGGGACGGATGCTGCGGCGAGTCGGCACCCGCATCCGAAGTTGTGCACGGCTGAGTCGAGGATGATGCACTGCGAGACTGGTCGTATGGCTGGTTTCGATGAACTGATCGCCCTGGGTTCCGCGGCCGACGTGACGGGGTGGGATTTCGACTGGGTCGCGGACCGTGCGACCGAAGAGCGCCCGCCGTGGGGATACGCCCGACTCCTCGCCGAGCGGCTGGGGGCGGCATCCGCATCACTCGACCTCGACACCGGCGGTGGCGAGGTGCTGGCGGAGGCGACGGCCTTCCCGCCGACCGCGGTCGCGACGGAATCCTGGCCACCGAACGCTGCGAAGGCGACCGCGCTGCTGCATCCGCGCGGGGTCGCGGTCGTGCACACCGAACAACATGGACCGCTGCCGTTCGCCGATGCCGCGTTCGACCTCGTGACGAGTCGGCATCCTGTTGCGCCGCGCTGGACGGAGATCGCGCGGGTGCTGCGGACCGGTGGCTCCTACTTCGCCCAGCACGTCGGACCGGCGAGCGGGTTCGAACTCATCGAGTTCTTCCTCGGCCCGCTACCGGAGGCCCGGCGAGGACGTCACCCGGACGATGAGGTCGCCGCGGCGGAGGCGGCGGGGTTGGACGTCGTGGACCTGCGCGAGGCGAGACTGCGCATCGAGATCCGCGACGTCGCGGCCGTGGTCTACCTGCTGCGCAAGCTGGTCTGGTGGGTGCCTGATTTCACAGTGGAGAGGTACCGCGAGCGACTCGGAGAACTGCACGAACTGATCGGCCGGGACGGTCGCTTCATCGCGCACTCGACCAGGCATCTCATCGAGGCGCGCCGATCCGGGTGACGCAGCTGTTCACGGCGCTGTTCGCCGCGCCGGTCCGGGCGCGAAACGTGTCCTGCGCGGCTCAGACCGCCGATCCGAGGTAGAGCAGCGTGCCGTCGGGATCGCGCACCTGTGCGACGCGCTCACCCCAGGGCATGTCGTCGGGAGCCGCGACAGGTGCCGCTCCGGCATCCGTTGCACGAGAGTACGCACTGTCGACCTCATCGACGTACAGCCAGATCGCGACGGGATCGCCGGGCGACACATCGGGTTCGTGACCGATCCCGATGGATCCGCCGCCGACCGCGAGGGCCACGTAGACATCTCGTCCCTCGTGCTCATAGCGATAGTCGACGGATGCCGAGAACGCTCTCTCGTAGAACGTCACCAGTCGCGGCAGGTCAGTCGTGCGCAGGATCGGGAACAATCTCGTCACCGTCATGCCGCGACCGTACGCCGCCGCAGGTCGCGGCGCAAGGGCCGGAGATCACCCGATCCTGCTCTGTCTGAGCGTCGGCATCCCGGCTAGTCTGGCCGCATGTTGTACGAGCACCTCGGGGCTCGGCCCCGGATCCATGACACCGCCGTCATCGCGCCCACTGCCGTCATCTCCGGTGACGTGGAGATCGGTGCGGACTGCCAGGTGCTGCACGGCGCCGTGATCACCGCGGAGGGCGGCCCGATCACACTGGGCGAGAACGTCATCGTGATGGAGAACGCCCTGTTACGAGCGACAGCGGCGGATGCCGTGCACATCGGCGCGCACTCGCTGATCGGCACCCTCGCAAGCGTCGCCGGCGCGAGCATCGGAGAAGAGGTCTTCCTCGCCTCAGGCGCTCGAGTGTTCAACGGCGCGAGGATCGCAGAGCGTTGCGAAGTGCGCGTGAACGCGATCGTGCATCGTCGTGCCGTGCTGCCGGAAGGAACCGTGGTACCCATCGGATGGGTCGCCGTGGGCAACCCGGTGCAGCTGTTCTCACCCGATCGCGCCGAGGAGATCGCCGAGGCACAGCCCGAACTCGACTTCCCCGGTCATGTGTTCGGCGTGGACCGCGACACCCCGGACCTCATGGTGCAGCTCACCGAACGGTACGGTTCGTCGCTTGCACGGCACAGAGACGACCTGCCCGCCTGAGCGACAGCATCCGTTCGGCGTGAACCGCGGCATCCGTTCGGAGTGAGCGACAGCGTCCGTCCGACTGAACGCGTGACGGATCTACAGATGTCGGCTCAAAAAACAGATGTCGGCCGAATCCCGAAGATTCGGCCGACATCTGTTTATTTGGACTGACGTGTGTGCGAGCGATTCAGCTCAGATGACGCCCTGGGCCAGCATCGCCGTCGCCACACGCTGGAAGCCGGCGATGTTCGCACCGGTCACGTAGTCGCCCGGCACCTCGTACTTATCGGCGGCCTGGAACGCGGCGTCGTGGATGTCGGCCATGATCTCGCGCAGCTTGTTCTCGCTGTCGCCGAAGCTCCAGCGCTGGCGCGATGCGTTCTGGCTCATCTCGAGAGCAGACGTCGCGACGCCACCCGCGTTGGCGGCCTTACCAGGTGCGAAGAGCACGCCGGCCTGCTGGAACGCGGCGACCGCATCCGGAACGCAGGGCATGTTGGCGCCTTCCGAGACGGCGCGCACGCCGTTCGCGATGAGGGCCTCGGCGTCGGCGAGACTGACCTCGTTCTGCGTGGCTGAGGGCACCGCGATGTCGACGGGAACCTCCCACACGCTGCCGCCCTCGACGAAGCGCGCACTGGAGCGTCGGTTCGCGTACTCGACGATGCGGCCGCGCTCGACCTCCTTGATCTGACGCAGCAGATCGAGGTCGATGCCGGCGTCGTCGACGACGTATCCAGAGGAATCGGATGCCGTGACCGCGGTCGCGCCGAGCTGAGTCGCCTTCTGGATCGCGTAGATCGCGACGTTTCCTGAGCCGGAGATGCCGACGCGCTTGCCATCGAGCGACTCGTTGTGCACCGCGAGCATCTCCTGCGCGAAGAACACCGCGCCGTATCCGGTGGCCTCGGTGCGCACCTCGGCGCCACCCCAACCAGTGCCCTTGCCGGTGAACATGCCGGACTCGTGACGGTTGGTGATCTTGCGGTACGAGCCGAACAGGTAGCCGATCTCGCGCCCGCCGACACCGATGTCACCGGCAGGAACGTCGGTGTGCTCGCCGAGATGGCGGTACAGCTCGCTCATGAACGACTGGCAGAAGCGCATGACCTCGGCATCGCTCTTGCCATGCGGATCGAAGTCCGACCCGCCCTTGGCGCCGCCGATGCCCTGGCCGGTGAGCGCGTTCTTGAAGATCTGCTCGAATCCGAGGAACTTGATGATCGACAGGTTCACCGAGGGGTGAAAACGCAGTCCGCCCTTGTACGGGCCGAGCACCGACGAGAACTGGATGCGGTAACCGCGGTTGACCTGCATCTTCCCGGCGTCATCCACCCACGGAACGCGGAACATGATCTGGCGTTCCGGCTCCACGATGCGATCCAGGATGCCGGCCTCGACGTACTCCGGGTGCTGCTCGAGGACGGGGGCGATCGTTCCGAGCACCTCGTGCACAGCCTGCTGGAACTCGGGTTCGTGCGGGCTGCGGGCCAGCACCGTGTCGAACACGGGCTGGACGGACGCGGTGAGCGGGTGGAATTCGGTGTGGGTTGCGGTCACGCGGGACGGCTTTCTGAAGAGTGTGGCTGAGGGGGCGATCGTGTCGCGCGAGAATGCGTGCCGGGTCGGGCACGAGATTTCACCTTACCCCGGGTGTTTCCGTGGTGCGCGCCACGGACCGATCACCCGGTGTTCTGCAGGCCGGCGGCCACGCCGCTGACCGAGAGCAGCAGCAGACGTCGCTGTTCGTCGTCCGCCCCTGATCCGGGAGCCGCTGAGCGCAGCTCACGCAGCGCACGCAGTTGCAGCAGCGACAGCGCATCCACATACGGACTGCGCAGCGTCACCGCGCGCTGCAGGATCGGCTTGTTCTCGAGCAGGCCGTTGCCACCGGTGAGGCGGATGACCCACTCCTTCGTCAGCGTGAGCTCATCGAGCACCAGTTGAGCGAGATCGTCGCGGTCGCCGAGCGCGAGATAGCGACGGGCGATGCGCTCATCGGTCTTCGCGAGGCTCATCGCGACGTTGTCGATCATGGTGCGAAGCAGCGGCCAATCGCGGTACGCGTCCTTGAGAAGTGCCTCGTCCCCGACGCTCTCGAGGGCCGTTCCGAGTCCGAACCAGCCGGCGAGGTTGATACGCGCCTGCGTCCACGCGAACACCCAGGGGATCGCACGGAGGTCTTCCAGCGATTCTACCGAGAGCCCGCGACGGGCGGGGCGCGAGCCCAGCGCGAGCAGCCCGATCTCTTCGAGAGGCGTGACCGTGGCGAACCACGGTGCGAAGCCGTCGGCCTTCACCAGGGCGAAGAACTTCGCGCGTGAGGTCTCATCCATCACCCGCGCGACGTCTGCGAAGCGCGCGGCCGCACCGCTCGTGCGCTCCTCGACGCTCGGCGATGACGCCAGCAGAGTGGCTGCGGCGACCTGATCGATGTGGCGCATCGCGATCGCCGGTTCGCCGTATCGGGCGAAGATCGTCTCGCCCTGCTCGGTGAGCTTGAATCGTCCGTCGACGGAGTGCGGTGGCTGCGCGAGGATCGCGGAGTTCGCCGGTCCGCCGCCTCGACCCAGCGCACCGCCCCGGCCGTGGAAGAGGGTCAGCGCGATACCGGCATCCTTCGCCCACAGGGCGATCTTCTCCTGTGCCTCGTAGAGCGCGAGGTTCGCGGCGACGGGTCCGACGTCCTTCGAGGAATCGGAGTAACCGAGCATGACCTCGAGGCGATTGCCGGTGGCGGCCATACGGGAACGGAACTCGGGGAAGTCGACGACCTCCGCGAGGATGCCCGGCGCCGCCTGCAGGTCGGTGAAGGTCTCGAACAGCGGCACGACGTCCAGCACCGGCACGTCGTCGCCCAGCGCATGGCGGGCGAGGCGGTGCACGTTCGCGAGGTCCTCGGCCGACTGCGTGAACGAGACGACATAGCGGCCCGCCGCACGGGGCCCGTAGGTGCGCTGGATGTCGGCGACCGCGCGGAAGACGTCGAGAACCTCGCGCGTCTTCTCACTGAGCTCCGCGCCGCCATCGAGCTCGGCGAGAGCCTCTCGGTGCACCTGCGAGTGCTGACGCACCTCGAGCTCGGTGAGGTGGAATCCGTAAGTCTCGACCTGCCAGATCAGGTGCTGGACGCCGCCGAACGCGTGCCGGTTCGCGCCGGATGCCACCAATGACTCCTGCACGGCGCGCAGGTCGGCGAGCAGCTGCTCCGGGTCGGTGTAGGCGCCGTCCGCACCTGACCGGGTCCGCGCGACACGGCTGGCGAGTGCGAGCAGAACGCGACGGTGCGGCTCTTCGGGGGACCGCGCGGCGATCTCGCCTGCGGCGCTCTCGTCGGTCTCGACGAAGGAATCCCATAGCGCGACCACCGCGGCGCTGGGTGGAGTGCCCTCCGCATCCAGCGTGAGACCACGGCCGATGCGCTCGATGGCACGTTCCAGGCCGCGCAGTACGTGATCTGAGGCGATGCTCGCCGCTTCGCGGGTGATGGATGCCGTGACGAAGGGGTTGCCGTCGCGGTCGCCTCCCACCCACGACCCGATCCGTACGAAGGCGGGGACGACGGGAGCGCTCGCGCCGGAGTCATCGCCGCGCAGAGCGTCGTCGATGCGGCGGTAGACGTGCGGAACCGTGGTGAAGAGCGTCTCGTCGAACACCGACATGACCGTGCGCACCTCGTCGGTGGGCGACGGCTTCTGTGCGCGCAACGGCGCCGTGCGCCAGAGCGTGTCGACCTCTTCGAGCATGCGGCGGTGCGCGCGGTGCTGCTCGGCGCCGCCCTCGCTCGCGGTGTCGTGCTGCGTGAGCAGCTCGGAGAGCCGGCGGATGCTGGCGGAGACGGCGCGACGGCGTGCCTCGGTGGGGTGAGCGGTGAACACCGGGTGGAAGCGCAGATCCCTCAGGCGGCGCGCGGCCTCCTCGTCGCCGACCTCGCGGCGCAGCTGTGCATACGCGGTGGCGACGGTGTCCACAGCATCCTCGCGCCCCGGGTGTCCGGCGCGCTCACGCAGGATGCGCACCCGCTGATGCTCCTCGGCGAGATTCACCAGGTGGAAATAGCAGGTGAACGCGCGCGCGACTTCGTCGGCCCGCTCGACGGAGAATGAATCAGCGATCTCGGTGGCACGGTCGAAGGCCTCGGTGCTCTCCTCGTCGTACGCCTGGATGGTCGCCAGCCGCAGCCGCTCGACGTCGTCGTACAGTCCGGCGCTGCCGCACTCGCGCAGCACCTGACCGAGTAGTGCGCCGAGCATGCGGACATCGCCGCGCATCTCGTCTGGGATCCCGCGTCCGGCCTCGAATCGACCGATGACGCGGATGGCCTCTGTGTTGGTGGGCTCAGGAGTCACCAGTCGAGGTTATCGCCGTGCAGGAGTCATACATGACCACGTGACCTCCGATGAACCTGAGGGCGGCGGATAGCATGGGGAGCGATGTCTGACTCCCGAAATCTTCTACGCACGCAGCAGTTTCCCGCGGTGCTTCTTCTCCTGGCGGCGGCGCTCGGACTCGTGCTCGCGAACACGCCCGCATTCGGGCCGATCGATGCCGTGCTGGGGTTCCATATCGCAGTTCCGGGCACTGCGATCGACCTCTCGGTCGCGCACTGGATCTCGGACGGACTGCTCGCGATCTTCTTCTTCGTCGTCGCGATGGAGTTGCAGTTCGAGCTCACGCGCGGTGAGCTGAACTCGCTGAGCAAGGCGCTGCAGCCGGCGATCGCCGCTGCGGGCGGTGTGCTCGTGCCGATCCTGATCTACCTGATGATCGCCGGTGGAGACCAGACGGCCAGGGGCTGGCCGATCCCGACGGCCACGGACATCGCGTTCGCGCTCGGTGTGCTCGCCGTGTTCGGCAAGGGCCTGCCGCCTGCCGTTCGCGTCTTCCTGCTCGCACTGGCGATCCTCGACGACATCATCGGCATCATCTTCATCGCGGTGCTGTTCGCCCACGACATGAACTGGCTCTATCTGCTGCTGGCCGTCGTCGGCGTCGTCGTCTTCGGCGCGCTTTCTCGCATGCTGCCGACGAAGCACTCGCGGCTGGTCGTCGCGGCGATGGTCATCGTGGGTGTGCTGGTCTGGGCTCTGATGATCTCGTCGGGCATCCACGCGACGATCGCCGGAGTGATGCTCGGGCTCGCCATGGCGCAGACTCCTGCGATGCCCACGCGGCACGCGCTCGACCCCTGGGTCAATGGGGCGATCCTGCCGATCTTCGCATTCGCCGCTGCCTTCGTGATCATTCCCGCGGTGTCGCCGTCCGAGCTCTCGCCGGCGTTCTTCGGCATCGCCGTCGCCTTGCCGGTGGGCAAGATCATCGGCATCACTGCGTTCGGATGGGTGGCCATGCGAATCGGACCGAGAGACAAGGGGCCGGCTCTGACGATCACCGATCTTCTTGCAGCGGGGGCGCTCGGCGGTATCGGCTTCACCGTCTCGTTGCTGCTGGCGAACCTCGCTTTCGCAGACGACCCCGCCGTACGCGACCAGGCGATTCTCGGTGTGCTCGTGGGGTCGCTCATCGCGCTGGTGCTGTCGGGCGTCGTCGTCTCGTGGCGTGCCGCGTGGTACCGCCGCGCCACCAAGACCGTCGCGTGATCGCAGATTCGACGAGGGAGCATCATGACCGAGCATCCTGATCCACTGCGCACCGATCCACTGCGCACTGATCCACTGCGCACCGCCGCCGAGACGATGCGCGCAGTCCGCGAGAGGTGCGTCTGGTCGCAGCAGATCACGCATCGTGACCTCGTGCCGTACCTGATCGAGGAGTCGCACGAGGTCATCGATGCGGTCGAAGACGGCACACGGTCAGACCTCCGTGAAGAGCTCGGCGATCTGCTGTGGCAGGTGCTGTTCCACGCGGCGATCGCCGCGCAGGACCCGGACGATCCATTCGACATCGACGACGTGGCCCGCACGTTGACCGAGAAGATGGTCAGGCGGCATCCGCATGTCTTCGCCGGCGAGGTGGCGAACACGCCCGAAGAGGTGCTGGTGCACTGGAACGCGGCCAAGGCCGCCGAGAAGCGCTCCCGTACGAGCGTGCTGGACGGAGTGCCTCGAGGGATGCCGGCGCTCGCGCTCGCGCAGAAGGTGCTCGGCAGAGCGGCACGGGTCGGGGCCGGCGACGACGTCGCGCTCGCCGCTCACGATGCCGCCGAGGTCGGGGCCGCACCGGAATCCGAGGAGGAGCTCGGCGACCTGCTGCTGATGCTCACGGCCACGGCCCGCGAGAACGGCTGGGATGCCGAGCGCGCACTGCGCGAGCGTCTGCGCCTGCTCGAGGCCGACGTCCGCACGGCCGAGTCCGGCTGACCGCTCGCGGGGGAGAGTTCCGTCCAGACCTGGAAAGATAGACGCGTGGCTACTGTGAACGCGCCGCGCGGCATGCGCGACATCCTCCCCGCCGACAAGGCCCGCCGTGAGCGCGTGCTCACCGTGATCCGCGAGCGGTACCTGGCGCACGGGTTCGACGAGATCGAGACGCCGGCGCTCGAGGAGTACTCGCGTCTGCATTCGGGCATGGGCGGCGACAACGAGAAGCTCGCCTACAACGTGCTGCGCAGGGGAATGGATGCCGAGGCGATCCGCGAGGGCGCTGATGACGCCGCTGCGCTCAGCGATCTCGGTCTGCGCTATGACCTCACGGTTCCGCTCGCCCGATTCTTCGCGAGCAATCGCGGGCAGCTTCCGGGCGTCTTCCGTGCGATCCAGATCGGTCCGGTGTGGCGCGCGGAGCGCCCGCAGAAGGGCCGGTACCGCCAGTTCGTGCAGTGCGACATCGACATCATGGGAGATGATTCCTCGCGGGCCGAAGCCGAGCTCATGGTCGCGTCCCTGGACGCGGTGGACGCTCTCGGCCTCGACGGTGCGAGCGTGCGCATCAACGATCGTCGAGTGCTCGACTGGATGCTGGATGCCTTCGGCTTCACCGCAGACGAACGCCCCGGCGTGCTGATCACGATCGACAAGCTCGACAAGATCGGTCCTGACGGGATCGTCCGAGAGCTCCGCGAGCGGGATGCCACAGCATCCGCGGTCGACGCGTTCGAGACGTTCCTGCGTCGCCCGCAGACCATGGAGTTCAATCCGTTCGGCGAACGCCAGATCCGCAAGGCCCTCCCTGGGAACGCTCCGGACGAGATCGTCGACCACCTCGTCGGCATCGGCGAGGCAGTGGCGGCAGGGCGCGGGATCGAGGGCGACATCCCGCTCGTCTTCGACCCGTTCCTGGTGCGCGGCATGGGCTACTACACCGGCACGATCTTCGAGCTCGCGCATCCATCCGTGCCGTATTCGCTGGGCGGCGGCGGACGATACGACGGCATGATCGGTCGGTTCCTCGGCCAGCAGGTGCCGGCGGTCGGCTTCTCGCTCGGCTTCGAGCGCCTCGTCGATCTCGTCGATCTCGGAGCGGATGCCGATGCTCAGGCCGTCGTGCTCGTGCATGACGCCGACGTGCCGGTGGCAGAGCTCGTCGCGCACAAGGCCGCGCTGATCCGTTCGGGTTCGCGCGTGCGCCTTGAGCGCAGGGTCAAGAACTTCAAGGCGCTGCTCGAGCGATCGGCCGCCGACGGATACACCGCCTTCGCGACGGTCTCCGCCGGCGCCGAGGTCGGCGCGCTGGAGCTCAAGCCGCTCACCTGACCGTTTCCGTCGTGTCGCCCGCAGCACATCCGTCGGTACGGATCACGGCCGTCGGTCGAGAATGCGCATTCTCCGCCGACATCCGTGATTTCAGCTGACAGGTGTGCCGGCGTTCACGCCGCGTTCATTCCCGCGCGGTGTGATGGTGTGCATGGCAGGAGTGCGCACCGCGATCGCCGTGGCGACGGCGGTGGCATCCGCGATCGTGCTGGGCGGGCGATCGCTCCTCGTCCACCAGGCCGCGATCGCACGGCGGCGAATCGGAAAGCCTCTCGGCGAACAGTCTCTGGTCGCGGACCGGGTGTGGAAGCGCTCACTCGACGGTCGACCCATCGAGCTGCTGCTGTTGGGAGATTCTCTCGCGGCAGGTCTCGGTGCGGAGCATCGAAAAGAGACACTGGGCGGACGTATCGCCAAGGGGCTGGCGAAGCGGATGCAGTGCCCGGTGCGGTTGCGCACGGCAGCCGTCGTCGGCTCGGAATCGTCTGCGCTCGCCGGACAGCTCGATGACCTTCCGGGCGACTACCGGGCCGACGTCGCGGTGATCGTGGTCGGTGGGAACGATGTGACCCACACGATCCCGCCGTCTGCGGCAGCAGAACGATTGGAACAGGCGATCATCAGGCTCAGGGATGCCGGTACCGCAGTGGTCGTCGGTACTTGTCCCGATCTCGGCACGCTCCAGCCGGTGCCGCAGCCGCTGCGAGCGCTGATGTCACGGATGTCGCGCAGACTCGCCCTGGAACAGACCAAGGTCGCCTGGCGGACTGGAGCCGTTCCGGTCGACCTGCGACAGGTTCTCGGCCCGACATTCCATGATCAGCCCGACGAGATGTTCAGCCTCGACCGATTCCACCCCAGTGCTGCCGGCTACCGCGCCACGGCCGACGCCCTGTTGCCTGCGGTGCTCACGGCACTCGAGTCGCGCGGGGTGAGCGTGGCGCCCCCGAGAACAGCACTCGACATCTGATCGCCGAGCACCGACCGGGTGCGCCGGGCTCGGTATCGTGGAGCACAACGCCTGCAGGGGATGAACCGATGAACGTCGCACACCCGATCGACCTCGCCACATGGCCGCGTCGCGAGCATTTCGAGCATTACCGCAAGCGAGTGCCGTGCACGTATGCCATCACGGTCGATGTCGACGTGACAGACATGGTGGCCGCGCTGCGCGACAGCGGGCGGAAGACCTACATCGCACAGGTCTGGGCCCTCGCGTCGATCGTCAACAGGCACGCCGAGTTCCGCATGACAATCACCGACGATGGGGAGCCGGCCGTCTGGGACGTGCTGCACCCGGCGTTCACCGTGTTCAACCCGGAGCGAGAGACCTTCGCGTGCGTCTGGTCGGCCTTCGACAGCGATTTCGCACGGTTCCACGATGCGGCCGCGCCGCTGTTGGAGATGCACCGGAGCGCGACGAGTTTCTTCCCCCAAGGGGATATGCCCCCGAACACCTTCGATGTGTCGAGTCTCCCGTGGACGCAGTTCACCGGCTTCTCGCTGCAGATCGACGGCGGGTGGGACCACCTGCTGCCGATATTCACGCTCGGCCGTTATTTCGAGCGCGACGGTCGCACGTTCCTGCCGCTGGCCATCCAGATGCATCATGCCGCCGCCGATGGATTCCACACCGCGCGCCTGATCGACGAGTTCACGGCTCTCGTTGGCGACCCGACGTGGCTCACCTCGACAACCACCTGAGACGATGCCGAGCGCTTGCCGGTCGTCCTGACGGCAGTTGTGGCGCGACCGTTCAGCGAACGAGTCGCAGCCGCAGCATCCGATACGCCACGCCGACGAGCACGACGCCGGTGCCGATCAGCGAGGCGACGATCGGCAGCGTGTTGACGAGTACCAGACAGCCGAGCACTCCGACCACCTGCAGCACGCGCGGATAGCGTCGAGCGGCCCCTGACTGCCGGAAGGCAGCGGCGTTCGCGATCAGGTAGTACAGCAGCACGCCGAACGACGAGAATCCGATCGCGTTCCGCAGATCTGCGAAGAGCACGATGACGATCACGATGATGGCGATCGCGATCTCCGCTCGCTGAGGCACCTTCCACCGCGGGTGGACGGCGGCGAGGAAGCGCGGCAGGTCGGACTCCCTCGCCATCGCGAGCGTCGTGCGGCCGATCCCGGTGATCAGGGCCAGCAGAGCACCGAGGGATGCCGCGGCCGCGGCCACGCGCACGACCGGGGCGAGCGCGGTCCAACCCGCGGCGTCGACCACCGCTGCGAGCGGTGCCGCGGTCGATCCGGCATCCGCCCCGAGGGTGAGCATCACGACGACGGCGATGAGCGCATAGACGACGACCGCTCCGGTGAGCGCGAGTGCGATCGCCCGCGGGATGGTTCGTGCGGGGTCCACGACCTCTTCGCCCATCGTGGCGATGCGCGCGTAACCGGCGAACGCGAAGAACAGGAGTCCAGCGCCCTGCAGCACGCCGTAGGCGGTGACATCGGGGAGCGGGGCGGGGGTCGCGGAAGCGGATGCCGTGAACCCTCCGGCGACCACCACAGTCAGCCCGATCAGCGAGATGATCACGAGGATGCGGGTGAGGAGAGCCGTCCGCGTGACACCGAAGCAGTTGACGGTGGCGAGGGCGGCGACGGCCACGATCGCGACCGGCACTTGCCAGCCCTCCGGCGCGGCGTATGCGGCGAACGTCAATGCCATCGCCGCGCAGCTGGCGATCTTGCCGATCACGAAGCACCAGCCGGCGATGAAACCCCACCACGGGCCGATCTCGGCCCTGGCATAAGCGTAGGTGCCGCCGGAGACGGGATGCACTGCGGCGAGCTGCGCGGATGAGGTGGCGTTGCAGAAGGCGACGACCGCTGCGATCGCGAGCGCGATCAGCAGCCCTGACCCCGCGACCTCGATCGCGGGTCCCCACACCGAGAACACTCCGGCGCCGATCATCGATCCGAGCCCGATGGCGACGGCATCCGTGAGAGTCAGACGACGTGCGAGTTCCACCCGGTCATCGTGACACGCGATGGTGAACGGGCGGGGTTCAGGGCTGGCGCGCCGCCGTGACCCGCTTCTTCTCGCGGATGTAGACCTCTCGGCGCACCCGCGCGACGACGTCGCCGTCGCGGTCGGTGATCACGGTCTCGAACCACTCGAGCACCTTCGCGCCGCCCTCGGCGCGCTCGCGAAGTTCGGCCACCTTCTCGGGGGAGACGTGGAACTCCGCCGTCAGCACCCCGCGTCCCGGCTTCACGAATTCGATCTCGCCACGGGTGTCCCACACGACGTAATCGCGACCGAGCTGGTGCATCACGAGCATGAAGAAGTACGGGTCGGTCATGGCCGACATCGAGCCGCCGAAGGCCGTCTTCACGTAGTTGCGGGTGATGAGGTTCACATGCAGTTCGACGGTCGCGTGCGTCCAGTCCTCGCTGAAGCGGCGGATGCGTATGCCGCTGAACAGGTTCGGAGCCCACAGACTCATGCCGGTGGCCAGGCGACGGGGCGTGATGCGCATGACGTCAGTGTGACGCAGCCCTCGCGCCCCACAAAGCGAAGTGGAGGGTTGCGACAACTGTTCTAGTTGAACTAGAATTACAGTAATTACTGGGAGAGGTGCGACGTGCTGATCAGGATCGATGCGGAGAGCTCGCGACCGCTGTTCGAGCAGGTCGCGTCGTCTGTGCGCGGTGACATCCTCGCCGGGCGCCTCCTCCCAGGAGACAGGCTGCCCTCCGCGCGCGAGGTCGCTGAGGCGCTCGACATCAACCTGCACACCGTGCTGCGCGCGTACCAGCAGCTGCGCGACGAAGCACTCATCGACCTGCGCCGGGGTCGGGGAGCGGTGGTGTCGGCGTCGGCCGCGCCGCTGGCCGAGTTGGCCAGCGACGTCTCAGCGCTCGTGCACCGTGCCGCCACGCTCGGAATCACGCCTGCCACTCTTGCCGCCCTCGTCACGGAGATCGAATCATGAACACTGTCGCCAGTACCCAAGACATCCGCCGCGCTCGTCGCTCGTTCCTCCTCGTCGGACTCGTGGTTCCGGTCGTCCTGGCGGCGATCGCTGTCGCATTCATCGTCGCCTGGTTGCCTGACCTGCCAGAGACGATCGTCACCCATTGGGGTCCGGAGGGACCTAACGGCTATGCGAGTCCCGCGCTGTTCGTCTGGGTTCAGGCCGTGCTTGGGCTCGGGCTTCCACTGCTGCTGACGTTGCCGATCCTGGCGCTCATGAAGAACTCCTGGGGCGTCACCTGCCGGTTGCTCGCCGCGATCTCCTTGGGCACGGCCGCGCTCCTCTCCGTCATGTTCGTTGGATCCGTGGCGATGCAGCGCGAGTCGACCAGCTCCGCACTGGGCATCGGAACAGTGCTGGCGCTCGGCTTCGGCGCTCTCGTGGTGATCGGACTCATCGGCTGGTTCGTGCAGCCGAACGTGACGACATCTGCTGGGCAGGTATCTGACGAGGCGTCGCTGCACCTCAGGCTCGCACCGGGAGAGAAGGCCGCCTGGTTCGGCGCAGCCGCGATGGGGCGACCAGGGATCATCGGTCTCGCCGTCTCAGTGCTCGTTCTGTGCGCCACCACGGTCTGGGTGTTCGTGCTCGGCGACAGCTCCGCGTGGATCCTCGCAATCGTCACACTGCTGTTGATCGCACTCATCGCCATGACGCTCGTGTTCCGCGTTCGCGTCAATGCCGCCGGCCTGCGTGTGCGCTCGGTCGTGGGCTGGCCCCGATGGGATATCGCCGCATCGGAGATCGCCGATGTGAAGGTCGTGCAGGTGAACCCCATGGCCGAGTTCGGCGGATGGGGTCTGCGCATCGCCGTCGACGGGCGCATGGGCGTCGTGCTTCGCACCGGAGAAGCGCTGCAGGTCACTCGCACCACGGGGCGCGTGTTCGTCGTCACGATCGATGATGCTCGCACCGCGGCATCCGTTCTGTCCTCCGCAATGAAGGGAACCGACTCATGATTCGCATCCGCCCCGCAGCCACCGTCGCATTCATCCTGCTCGCCTGCGGATCGGCCTGGCTCGTCGCGCTGCCGCTGTGGCTCGACGGCGGGTTGGCCAATCCACTCGCCGGCATCCTCATCCCGGTCATGATGTTCACGCCGGCGCTCGCCGTGCTCATCGTCATGCCCGTGTTGCGACCGGTGCCCAGAGGAGACCGGCTCCGGTTCCTCGGCATGTGGCCGTTGCGGCCCGCGAAGCGCGTGGTGTGGATGACGGTGCTCGGATTGTTCGCGCCCATCGTCGTCATCGCGGTATCCGTCGCCGTGGCGGCGCTGTTCGGCTGGGTGAGATTGGATCTCGTCGAGTTCTCCGGTTTCGCCGAGCAACTCGAGGCGAGCCTGCCCGCCGGGGTGCCCGCGCCGCCTGCAATCGTCGTGATCCTTTCGCAGCTGGCACTGATCCCGTTTGCCGCCGCGACGATCAATGCAGCGCTGGCGTTCGGTGAGGAACTCGGCTGGCGCGGATTCCTCGTACCGGCGCTGCGGCAGTACGGCACATGGCCCGCGCTGCTGATCAGCGGTGCGCTGTGGGGTCTGTGGCACTCGCCGGTCATCCTGCTCGGTTACAACTTCGGCCGCACCGACATCACCGGCGTGCTGCTGATGACGGCTGGGTGCATCGCCTGGGGAGTGCTGCTCGGCTGGTTGCGGCTGCGCTCGGCATCGTTGTGGCCGGCGGTCTTCGCGCACGGGGCGATGAATGCCGCCGGCGGGATGATCCTGTGGTTCTACGCGGCAGGCACGAGCGTCGATCCGGCGCTCGCGGGCATGCTCGGCGCGGCAGGCTGGATCACGTGCGCACTGGTCGTGGTGGTGCTGATCCTGACCGGGCAGTTCCGCAAGCAGCCGGAGTTGGATGGTGCGGCAGGACGGATGCTGTCGGCGCCGCGTCAGCGCAGTGAATGACCCTCGCGGGTCAGCACCCGTCTATTGACGCCACCCCGGCACAGGAGTTGGGTGGAGCCATGGCTGAATCGACCGCCGAGAACTGGCGCCGCGCAGACGAGTACCTCGCCGAGACCCTTGTCGGACACGACTCCGCGCTCGAAGCGGCGCTGGCGGCGCAGCGCGCCGCAGGTCTGCCCGACATCGAAGTGGCACCGGTCAGCGGCAAGCTGCTCAACCTGGTCGCCCGGATCAGCGGTGCACGACGTGTGCTCGAGATCGGCACGCTGGGTGGCTACTCGACGATCTGGCTCGCGAGGGCGGTCGGCGAGGACGGCACTGTGACGACGATCGAGGCGGAGCCCGCCAACGCCGCGATCGCCCGTGCGAGCATCGATGCCGCCGGCGTGGGGGAGCGCGTCGCGATCCGCATCGGACGAGGTGCCGACGTGCTGCCGACGCTTGAGGGGTCGGACCCCTTCGACCTCGTGTTCATCGACGCGGACAAGGAGTCGAACACGATCTACCTCGACTGGGCCGCGCGGCTCGGCCGCCCTGGAACGGTGATCGTGCTCGACAACATCGGCCGAGAAGGCGAGATCGTCCGCGACGACACCACGGACCCGCGAGTGATCGGGACGCGCGATGCTCTCCGGATGCTCGGTGAGGATCCCCGCTTCGACGCCACGGCTCTGCAGACCGTCGGGATCAAGGGCTGGGACGGCGTCGCACTTGCCATCGTCGTCTGAACGACGGGTGTACTGACGCTTCATCTCGTGTGAATTGTTGCTCCTATGTGATCGCGCCGCGCTCCTTTGAGCGGGGTGGTTTCACGTACGCGTCCTCCGGTTAGCGTGACTTCTGATCACGAACGGGCGCTCCGGCGCCTGACGGAAGGACACCAACGATGGCGAATCTCGCAGCGGTCATGCCCGCTCTCGGATCGATCGAAATGCAGGAGGTGCCGCTGCCTGATCCGCTCCCCGGCCAGGCGGTCGTCAGGATCGAAGCAGTAGGAATCTGCGGCTCGGACACTGCGTACTACCGCGTCGGCTACATCGGCGACTGGAAGGTCGAGGCGCCGATCATCCTCGGACACGAAGCATCCGGCACTGTTGTCGAGATCGGCGACGGAGTCACCAATGTCGAGGTCGGCGATCGCGTCGCCATCGAACCCGGAACACCGTGTCGCAACTGCGAGGAGTGCCTCGCCGGGCGGTATCACCTGTGTCCGGACTTCATCTTCCTCGCGACTCCGCCCTACGACGGTGCGCTCGTGCAGAACCTGTCGATCGATTCACGCAACCTGTTCACGATCCCCGACTCGATGTCGTTCGAGGCTGCGGCACTGTGCGAGCCGCTCTCGGTCGGCCTGTGGGCATGCCGCCGTGCGGGGCTCCTCCCCGGAGACCGGGTGCGAGTGACAGGCGCCGGACCCGTCGGCATCCTCGCAGCGCAGGTCGCACGTGCGGAGGGCGCTTCCGATGTCGTCGTCTCCGACATCTCCGAGTTCCGCCTCGGCGTCGCCGAGAAGCTCGGCTTCCGCACGGAGAAGGCAGGAGATGTTCCCGAGGGGCCCGGTCACGAGGACGCCGACGTGCTGCTCGAGTGCTCAGGTGCCCCTGGCGCCCTCGCCCAAGGCCTCTGGCGTCTGCGCAACGGCGGGAGAGCGGCAATGGTCGGCCTGCCCAAGCAGGACGTCAGCCTGGCGCTGTCACGACTCAACGTCAAAGAGATCTCGATCTCGCTGGTGAACCGGTATGCGCACACCTGGCCGACCGCGATCGCGTTCGTCTCGAGCGGTCGAGTCGACGTGGAGTCGCTCGTCACCCACCGTTTCGAACTCGCCGACACCGAATCCGCTCTCACGCTCGCCGGAGATGTGACCGACTCGCTGAAAGCGGTCGTCTACCCGAACGGTATCCCCACCCGCTGATGTCCTCCACCCTCATCGCCCCCACGGAGGCGCAGACGAAGGTGTCGTCGAAGCGCAGCTCTCCCGCCTTCCGTCGTCGCCGCCGCCGTGGTTACGCCCTCTTCGCGCTGTTCGCGTTCCCCAATCTCGCCCTCATCGCGGTGTTCGCGTACTGGCCGATCATCGAGAACCTCTACCTGAGCCTCACCAGTTGGGACTTCATCTCCCCGGAGCCGTTCTTCGTCGGCTTCTCGAACTACACGGCGCTGTTCGCCTCGGAGTCCTTCCAGAACGTGCTGTGGATCACCGTCGTGTGGGTGGTGGTCGTCGTCGGTGTGAGCCTGCTGTTCGGCGTCGCCCTGGCCGCGTTGTTCTCGATGAAGCTGCCCGGCACGACAGCGGTCACCGGCATCGTCTTCGCGCCGCACGTGATCTCGGGTGCTGCCATCGCGGCCGTGTGGTTGTTCATCTTCGATCAGAATTACGGCCTCGCCAGAGTCGCCTTCAACATGTTCGGGCTGGATTCCCCGGCGTGGACGACGGACGCGAACTGGGCGCTCGCTGCACTGCTCATCGTGTCGATCTGGAAGGGCGTCGGCTTCGTCGCGATCGTCTATCTGGCCGCGATGCAGGGGCTTCCGTCCGAAGTCCTGGAAGCCGCGCGGATCGATGGTGCGAACCGGTGGCAGACCTTCTCGCGGATCACGTTGCCGCTGCTGTCGCCGACGACGTTCTTCCTGGTCATCACACAGACGATCAGCGCGTTCCAGGCATTCGACATCATCGCGGTGATGACGGGCGGCGGCCCAGCGTCCGCCACGACGACCCTGAGCTGGTTCATCTACGACCAGGCATTCCAGCGCTCCAACGTCGGGTATTCGGCGGCGGCCGGAACGGTCATGTTCGTCATCCTCATGGTCATCACCGCGCTGCAGTTCAAGTTCATCGAGAAGAAGGTGCATTACTGATGGCCGCGATCATGACTGCGCTTCAGAATGAGCCGGGCACCGATGACGGCGTGAGTACCACAGGCGTCACGACCGGCGACCGCAAGCGGCACCGACGCAAGGCGAGTCTCGCGCGGAACTGGTGGGGATACCTGCTGCTGATCGCTGCCGGCCTGGCGTTCGTCCTGCCCCTGTACATCCTGGTCACGACCGCGTTCAAGACAAATGGCGAGATCTACACCTGGCCGATGAAGTGGTTGCCGTCCGAGTTCACGTGGGACAACCTCGTCGCCGCATGGGAACTCGCGCCGTTCGACGCCTTCATCACGAACTCGGTGATCGTCACGGTGATCGGCGCCACGGCGAAGATCGTGCTCGCCGTGTTCACGGCATATGCGTTCGCGTTCCTGCCGTTCCCCGGCAAGAACGTGCTGTTCCTCGTCATGCTGGGCGCGCTGATGGTGCCCGGCCACGTGACGCTGCTGGTGAACTACATCACGATCGGGAACATGGGGCTGATCAACACCTACGCCGGCCTCATCCTGCCGGGTGTGGCGTCCGCGTTCGGGACGTTCCTCCTTCGGCAGCATTTTTTGTCGCTGCCGAAAGAGGTGTTCGAGGCAGCCGAGGTCGACGGGGCCGGGCATCTGCGAAAGCTGTTCTCGTTCGCACTGCCGATGTCGATTCCCGCTGTCGCCACGGTCGGGCTGATCGCCGTGATCGACGAGTGGAACAACTTCGTCTGGCCGCTCATCATCACGAACTCGGTGAACATGCGCACACTCCCCATCGGACTGATGTATCTGAAGGCGAACGACGGGCTCACGTCATGGGGCGTGCTGATGTCGGGCACCCTCGTGGTCGTGCTGCCGATGCTCATCGTCTTCCTCTTCGCGCAGCGCTTCATCGTCACCGGTCTCACCGGCGCCGCCGCCGGCAGCGGTCGCTGAGACCTCCTCCCTCTCCACCTTCCGCACCTCATCATCTAAAGGAGAATCATGCACTTGTTCGATCGGCCGTCCTCGCCGCAGAGCAGACTCGCCTCCCTCAACATCACTCGCCGCCAGGCGCTCGCCGGCGGCCTGCTGCTCGCCAGCGCGCCGCTGCTCGCTGGCTGCTTCGGCGGCGGGGGCGGCTCAGGCACCGTCTACGGTCAGCCGAGCGGCGACACCCCCAAGCAGTACAAGGACCGCCAGCGAGTCGTGATGTGGAGCCCGTTCACGGCGCACAACGCCGAGATCCTGCAGGCGAACATCGACGCCTTCAACGAGTCGCAGAAGGAGATCTTCTGCGAGGTTCAGATCTTCGAGGGCTACGACAAGGTCGAATCGAAGCTCGCGGCAAGCCTCCAGGCCAAGCAGGTCCCGGATATCTCGGTGATGAGCGACATCGTCTGGAATCGCTTCTATCTGAACGACGCGCTCGAGCCGCTCTCGGGGTACTTCGACGACTCGTTCGGCACGGACTCCTTCCATGAGCAGTTCCTCAAGGAGGGCACGCTCAAGGACAAGATCTGGTGGGTGCCGTTCGGCCGTTCGACGCCGCTGTTCTACTTCAACCGTGACATCTTCGCCGAGGTGGGGCTTCCGGATCGCTCTCCGAAGACGTACTCCGAGTATCGCGAGTGGGGCAAGGCCCTCGCGGGTTACTCGCGCAACGGCACCAAGGTCGCCATGCGCGGCTACACAGGAAATGACGACTGGTACTTCCAGGGCTCGTCCTGGGCCTTCGGCGGCGGCTACTCGGACGGCCTGGACATGATGTTCACATCTGAGGGGACGATCAACGCACTGGAGTTCGATCGCGCGTTCATCCACGACGACAAGTCCGGTTACCTCTCGGCCGATCCCGGTGGTGACTTCATCGCCGGCGCCACCGCCTCGATCACCGAGTCGACGGGGGCGCTGACCGGGATCGCCGCTTCTGCCGAGTTCGAGTTCGGCTGCGGTTTCCTGCCCACCGAGGACGGCACGGGTGTTCCCACCGGCGGTGGCGGCCTGTCGATCCTCGGCTATGCCTCGGACGACCGCAAGAAGGCGGCGTGGGAGGTGCTGAAGTTCCTCTCCTCGGGGGACGCGGCGATCGAATGGACTCTCGGCACGGGATACATGCCGACCACGAAGGCCGCATTGGAGTCGGACAAGGTCAAGGCGAAGGCCGGCGAGAATCCCAACTACCAGGTCGCGATCGACCAGCTCGAGATCGCGAAGGGACCGGACGTGGTGCGTAAATTCGTGCCGGAGGCCGTGCCGGAGATGAAGGGTGCGATTCAAGCCGTGTACTCGGGTAACGCCGACGCCGAGAAGACCCTCAAGACGGTGCAGGCCAACCTCGAGCCCGCGCTCGAGAAGGTCCGTGCCAAGTACGACGCGAAGGTGGGTGCCTGATGGGTCTGCTGATCGTCGGTCATCGCGGAGCGATGGCACACCTGCCCGAGAACAGCCTGGCCTCGTATGCGCTCGCCGAGGAGATCGGCGTCGACGAGATCGAACTGGATGTGCGCCTCAGCAAGGACGAGCAGTTGTTTCTGCTGCACGACGCGACGTTGGACCGCACGGCGGCTGACGACTCGGCACGCAACCTCGGGCCGGTGGCGGAGCTCACGCTCGCCCAGCTGCAGGCGGCCATGCTGGACTCGGGCAGGGGAGTGGTGACGCTCGCTGAGATGTACGACGCGACGCACTCGTTCATCCAGCTCGAGATCAAGGATCCGGCTGTCGTCCCGTATCTCGCCCGCTTCTTCGCGGAGCGCCCCGAGGATGCGGCGCGCACCGTGCTCACCGGATTCGATGCGGATGCTGTGCGGCACGCCGCCGAGGAGATGCCGCACATCGGTCGACAGGTCATCGTGACGGAGATCGCCAAGGCAGAGGAATACGAGGGCGGCCTCTGGGCGCTCCTGGACCATGCGAAGGTGACACGGTTCGCGAGTGGATTCGGCGGACTCACTCCGGAGCTGGTCGAGCAGCTTCACGCCCGCGACGTCGAGGTGCACGTGTGGCCGCTGCGCACACTCGAGCAGACGCGCGAGGCGCTCCATCTCGGCGTCGACGGCGCGACTTCGGATGATCCCGCACAGGCCATCGCATGGCGCGACCAGATCCTCGCGGAAAATGGTGTCGTCGCGAGAAGCTGATCGACGGGAGAAGGCGGGCACCGAGATGCGGTGCCCGCCTTCTACGTGACCGGTTCAGTCGTCATCGTCTCCGTTGGAGACGACCGACTCGACCCCGTCGATCTCCGAGAGTTGGCCGACCAGAGCGGGGAACTCGGAGAGGTCGCCGGTGAAGCGAAGCGTCAGCTCGCGCAGCTTGGAGTCCTCGTCGCTGCTGGCTTCCTCCAAGGCCGAGTGATAGCCCTGCCTGGCCGACATCTCCAGCACCTGCCGCAGGACGTTGTTGCCGCGACGGTAGCGGATCGTGAGTACGGGGTCGGGCACTTCCGGGCTGATGAGCCTTCCGACGAACGTGAGCACCCCGACGGTGAGCAGGTGCAGCACGGTCGCGGCCACAGCGATGACCGGCATCCCCGCACCGCATGCCATTCCGATAGCGGCGGTGACCCAGATGGATGCCGCGGTCGTGAGGCCGCTGACCGCACCTCTGCGCACGAAGATGACACCGGCGCCCAGGAAGCCGATGCCCGACACGATCTGCGCTGCTATGCGCGACGGGTCGAGGATCACCTCCGCCCCCACGACGTTGCTGAACCCGTAGGCAGACACGAGAGTGAACACGGCGGAGCCGAGTCCGACGAGGGTGTGCGTACGCAGACCTGCGCTCTTGAGCTTGCGCTGCCGCTCGACGCCGATGATCGCCGAGAGCACGAATGCGATGGCCAGCAGCGCGATCTCGGTGAGGGTGGTCTCGGAATACAGTTCGATGAGCACGCTCATCTCCTCAGATGAGTCGGATGAGCAGCCGATCACCGCTGCTCTCGACGCGAACGGACTCCAGGGTGTCGATCACGACATGTGCGCAGCGCGCCAGCTGCTCGCGGGTATCGGTGCCGAGGACACCGATCACGAGGCATCCGGCCTCGGTCGCAGATGTGGCTCCTGCCACGGTGTCTTCGAAGGCGACCACGACGCCTGCGTGACCGCGATCGGCAAGGTGCTCGATGCCGCGGAGGAACGGTTCCGCATCCGGCTTGCTCTGCGTGACGTCACCTCCTGTGACCCGGAATGCGGGTGCCGGCAATTCGGTCGCCGCGAGCCTGGCGACCGCCACGGTTCGCGCCGCCGAGGTCACGATGCCCCATCGCCCGTCAGGAAGTGCGTCCAGTAACGACCGGGCGCCAGGGAGAGACCGGAGAGTCTGCCCTGGTCGAGCCTCGATCTCGGCGAGTCTGGCCTCTGCGCGCGCCCGATCGGAGATCGCGAGTCCGGATGCGCGCACAACCGCTCCGGCCGTCTTGCCGTGCATGCTCGCCGACGGCACGGGAATGCCGTGTTCGCCGGCCCAGATGCGCCAGGCGCTCTCGACCGCGGGGATTGAATCGACGATCGTGCCGTCCATGTCGAACAGGGCGCCGTCGATCGCGACCGCATCTCCCTGTTGCAGGGCGGCAGCGAGGTTGGCGAGGCGATTCATACAGCATCCGTTCCTGAAGTGACCGACGTGTCGACGACGTCACCAGGCTATGGTGGAACGCTCATAAGTCGTCGTATGGTGCTCCTATGAGCAAATTGCTTCCTCTGGATCAGCAGGTACTCCACGTCTACGTCGCGCTGCAGAACCTCGCCCACGGGCGCGCGGTGAACGACATCGCCGACGAGATCGGCCGATCCCGGTTCGCGACGGCTCGGATGGTGCGCAGGGCCCGAGAGCTCGGGCTCGTCGAGGTGCGCGCGACCGTCGCCGAGCCGGTCGATGTGGAGCTCTCCACACGACTCGCGCAGCGATTCGGTCTGCAGTCGGCGCTCGTCGTCGCGACGTACTCCACCCACGAACTGAAGGTGCGCGAAGCGATCGCGGCCGTCACCGCTCGAGTCATCGTCGAGACCATTGAGGAGGACGACGTCGTCGGATTCACGCCTGGGCGCACCCTCGTGATGGCATCGAGGTCGATCACTCAGCTCCCCAGCGCCGACGTCGTCCAACTCACCGGCATCGGCTGGCCACGTCTCGAAGACGGCATGGAGGTGATCTCCAACGTCGGGCGCGCAGCCGGGGGAGCGACGTATCCGCTGTACGCGCCCATTCTGATCGCGCCAGAAGCGCGCGTGATCCTGAAGCATCCGACGATCCAGCACACGTTCGGACGCTTCGATCACGTGACGAAGGCCTTTCTCACGATCGGCGGCTGGCCCAGCGCTTCGCTTCTCGCGGATCACCTCATCGAGACCGGTGAGCTGGACGGCTTCGCGGAACAAGGCGTCATCGCCGAGTACGGCACGTCGCTGCTGGACGCGGACGGCCGCACAGTGCCCGGCCTTGGCGATCGCTTCGTCGGTATTGCGGAGGAGCAGCTGCGTGACATCGGTCTGAAGGTCGCGATCGGCGGTGGCGAGGGCAAAGAACGTGCGGTCAGCGCGGTGCTGCGCTCCGGAATGGCGGACGTCATCGTCACCGACGTGCGCTCCGCACAGTTCGCACTTCAGGACTGACCGGGCATGTGAACGATGGATGCCGCGCACTAGACTGACCATGGATCGACGACGCTCCACCACAACACCCTTTCCCTGAGCAAGGAGCACATACGTGGCACTCATCGAGGCTGTAGGCGCACGCGAGATTCTGGATTCACGCGGCAACCCGACCGTCGAGGTGGAGGTGCTCCTCGACGACGGGATCGTCCAGCGCGCGGCCGTCCCCTCCGGCGCATCCACCGGCGCATTCGAAGCGTACGAACTGCGTGACGGCGACAAGAGCCGCTACGGCGGCAAGGGCGTGCTGAAGGCCGTCGACGCCATCATCGACGAGCTCGGCCCGGCACTCGAGGGCGTCGAGGCGAGCGAGCAGCGCATCGTCGACGAGATCCTCAACGAGACCGACGGCACCGAGAACAAGCAGCGCACGGGCGCGAACGCCATCCTCGGCGTCAGCCTCGCCGTGGCCAAGGCAGCCGCAGACAGCGCAGACCTGCCGCTGTTCCGCTACCTCGGCGGCGCGAACGCGCACGTCCTGCCGGTCCCGCTGTTCAACGTCATCAACGGTGGCTCGCACGCCGACAACGGCATCGACATGCAGGAGTTCTTCCTCGCGCCGATCGGTGCGGAGACCTACAGCGAAGCACTGCGCTGGGGCGTCGAGACCTACCACGTCCTCAAGGGCGAGCTCAAGGCCGCCGGATTCGCGACAGGCCTCGGCGACGAGGGCGGCTTCGCCCCCGACCTGCCCAGCAACCGCGACGGACTCGAGTTCCTGATCAAGGCCATCGAGAAGGCCGGGTTCACTCCAGGCACCGACATCGCCCTGGGCCTGGATGCCGCCGCCACCGAGTTCTTCAAGGATGGCGTCTACCGCCTCGACAACAAGGACTGGGACGCCGCAGCGCTCACCGAGTACTACGTCGGCCTCGTGAACGACTTCCCGATCATCACGATCGAGGACGGCCTCGCCGAGGACGACTGGGACGGCTGGAAGGCACTCACCGATGCACTCGGTGCAAAGGTGCAGCTCGTCGGCGACGACCTGTTCGTCACCAACCCGACACGCCTCGCCGAAGGCATCAAGCGCGGAGTCGCCAACTCGCTCCTCGTCAAGGTCAACCAGATCGGCACGCTCACCGAGACGTTCGACGCGGTCAGCCTCGCGCAGCGCTCGGGATACACGGCGATGCTCTCGCACCGCTCCGGCGAGACCGAGGACACCACGATCGCTGACCTCGTGGTCGCGACGAACTCCGGTCAGATCAAGGCTGGTGCGCCTGCTCGCAGCGAGCGTGTCGCGAAGTACAATCAGCTTCTGCGCATCGAAGAAGAGCTCGGCGACGCCGCGATGTTCGCGGGTCGCTCCGCGTTCCCGCGTCTGCAGGGCTGAGCGCCTGAGGGCTGAGCGCGACTGAGACAGAATCACGGAAGGGGGAGTCATGGCGAGACGTCCGACTCCCCCTTCCGCATCCCGTCCGAGTGCGCAACCGCCGTCGCGCACTGCTGAATCGGCCAAGACGCGTGCGGCGAAGTCCGGCGCCGCGAAGCCGCGCTCGTCCCGCGCCGCGACCCGAGAGGTAGACGTGCGGGAGTGGGCCTCCGGCATCCGCCTGTCCGGCTTCATGGTCATCATGCTCTCGCTCGTCGTGCTCGGCGCGTGGGTCCTGGTCCCGACCCTCGGCACGTTCATCGATCAGCGGCAGAAGATCGCCGCGCTCGAGGCGTCGGTGCAGGTGAGCGCCGACGAGATCGAGGCGCTCGAGCAGGAGCAGGAGCGCTGGGAAGACCCGGCCTACATCACCACGCAGGCTCGCGAGCGGCTCTACTACGTCAAGCCGGGCGAGGTCGTCTACCTCGTCGACAACGACATCGACCCCGCATCGCTCCCGCAGGAGCAGACGCCCGTGAGCGATGAGCTGAAGAAGACGCCCGCCGACTGGATGCCGCAGCTGCTGCGCACCATCGCCGGAGCGGGGCTCGCCCAGAACGCGAGCGCCGGCGGATAGGCCAGCAGTGAGCGATTCCCCAGGATCCCCTGCCTTAAGCTGAAGGCGTGACGACCCCGCCCTTCGCCCCGCCCACCACTGCCGAGATCGACGTCGTGTCCGCGCAGCTGGGTCGTTCGGCGCGCGGGGTCGTCGGCATCGCGGCGCGGTGCGTCTGCGGGAATCCGACCGTCGTGGCGACCAGTCCTCGTCTGCCGGACGGATCGCCGTTCCCCACGTTCTACTACCTCACGCATCCCGCGGCGACCGCCGCGATGTCGACGCTCGAGGCGACCCAGGTGATGCCGGAACTCGCGTCTCTTCTCGATGAGGACGAGGACGTCTCGGCGGCGTATCAGGCCGCGCACGAGGCGTACATCGCCGATCGCGCGCATTTCGGCGACGTGCCTGAGATCGACGGGATCTCTGCCGGCGGCATGCCCGTCCGCGTGAAATGCCTGCACGCGCTGGCCGGTCACGCGCTGGCCGCCGGACCCGGAGTCAATCCGATCGGCGACGCCGCGCTCGCGCGATCGTCCTGGTCGCCGCAGCGCTGCGAATGCGAGAAGCCCGGAGCCGCGACCGCATGAGGCTGAAGGCGATGCTGCGCAGCACCGTCGCGGTCGCGGCGGTGGCGGCATCCGTTCTGCTCACCGGAGCCACGACCACACCGACGCCGACGCCAGGACCCGTCCCCGACGACCCGACCGATCCGGTGCGCGCATCGGAGTACTGGCTCGACGGTGCCGGCATCCGCGACGCATGGAAGACCACGCGCGGTGAAGGCGTGACGATCGCGATCATCGACACCGGCATCGGCAAGGTGCCGTCGGTGTTCGGCGACGCCGTCGTCGACGGCACCGATGTCTCGGGCAGCGGCACGCCAGACGGACGCACGCCCGTCGGAGCCGTCGACGGCGACCACGGCTCGTGGGTGGCGTCGCTTGCCGCCGGTCGGGGCAAGGCCGACGGCACGGGCATGATCGGCGTGGCGCCGGAGGCGAAGCTGCTGTCGGTCTCGGTCGGCTTCGGCGCCGCCGCAGCCGTGCCGTTCGTCGAGCAGGTCGCCGACGGCGTCCGCTGGGCGGTCGATCACGGCGCCGACATCATTAACATGTCGTTCACGACGAACACGCTCGACTGGGACAAGAGCTGGGATGACGCGTTCCTGTACGCGTACGAGCACGATGTCGTCGTCGTCGTCGCGGCGGGCAACCGGGGCAGCGGCACCGATGTCATCGGCGCACCGGCGACGATCCCCGGCGTGCTCACCGTCGGAGGCGTCGACCAGACCGGCACGGCGAGCGTGGAAGCATCCACGCAGGGGATCACGATCGGCATCTCGGCGCCGAGTGAAGGATTGCTCGGGGTCTCGGCGGATGGCGAACTGAGCCTGTGGCGCGGTACCAGCGGTGCATCGCCCATCGTGGCGGGCGTGGCGGCACTGATCCGGTCCGCCCATCCGGATCTGGATGCCGCGAATGTGATCAATCGCATCATCAAGACCGCGTTGCCCGTCCCCGGGGTGACTGATCTGCCCGATCCGCTCTACGGATACGGACTTCTGAACGCGTCCGCGGCGGTGACGTCATCCGTTCCGATCGTCGATGCGAATCCGATGGGCGATCTCGCCGAGTGGGTGCGTCTTTACCGCCGTGCGGACGCTGAGCCCCTCCCTGAGCCCGAGATCACGCCCGTGCAGATCGACCCGCTGCCCGCAGCCGATCCGCCGACCGAGCCCGGATCTCCGCTGCTTCCGAGCGCGGATTCACTGCGCTACGGCACGCTTCCGCTCATCGCACTCACTGTGCCTGGTATTCTTATCGCGCTAGGCGTCACCGCTGCTGCCCGGCGCATCCGATCGGCGCGCAAGCAAAGCACGCCAGCACCCTGACTAGGAGTTGTCCCTCTGTGCCTGAGAACAGCACTGTGCCCAAGATTCTGATCGTCGGCGGCGGCTACGCGGGCTTCTATACGGCCTGGAAGCTCGAGAAGCATCTTCGAAAGCACGAAGCCGACGTGACCATGGTCGACCCGCTGCCGTACATGACGTACCAGCCGTTCCTCCCAGAGGTCGCGGCCGGTTCGATCGAGGCACGGCACGCTGTCGTCGCGCATCGTCGTCACCTTAAGCGAACGCATGTCGTCACTGCGAAGGTGACCGGCATCAATCACGCGAACAAGGTCGCGACCATCACGCCGCCGGTCGGTGAGCCGTACGAGCTCGAGTACGACCAGATCGTCGTCACCGCCGGCGCAGTCTCGCGGACCTTCCCGATCCCCGGCATCGCCGACAACGCGATCGGGCTCAAGACGATCGAAGAGGCCGTCGCCGTGCGCGACAAGCTGATGTCGAACTTCGACAAGGCCGCTTCGCTGCCGGCCGGTCCCGAGCGCGACCGCCTGCTGACCACTGTCGTCGTCGGCGGTGGCTTCGCCGGCATCGAGGTGTTCGCCGAGCTGCGCTCGCTGGCATCGTCGCTGCTGTCGAAGTACCCGCAGTTGCGCTTCGAGGACACCCACTTCCACCTCATCGAGGCGATGGGCCGCATCATGCCCGAGGTCTCGCTGAAGACGAGCGAATGGGTTCTGAAGGATCTCGCCAAGCGCGGGGCCAACGTGCACCTCGACACGCAGGTGCAGGGCGCCATCGACGGCAACGTCGCGATCTCCACCGGCGAGGTCATCCCGACCGACCTCATCGTCTGGACCGCCGGTGTCATGGCGAACCCCACGGTCGTGCGAGGCGGCGATCTTCCGGTCGAGGAGCGCGGTCGCATCCAGACCCGTGCCGACCTGCGCGTCGGCACGCCCGAGGAGTTCGTCGAGGGCGCGTGGGCTGCCGGTGACGTCTCGGCCGTCCCCGATCTCTCCGGTGGCGGCGTCGGCGGCAACTGCGTGCCGAACGCCCAGCACGCGGTGCGTCAGGCGAAGCTGCTCGCGAAGAACCTGGTCGCCGTCCTCCGCGGCGAGGAGACCAAGGACTACTTCCACAAGAACCTCGGCGCGGTCGCCGGTCTCGGCCTCTACAACGGTGTCTTCCAGTCTGGGAACCTCGCTCTCAAGGGTTTCGTCGCCTGGATCGCGCACCGTGGGTACCACGGGCTCGCGATGCCGACGTGGGAGCGCAAGTGGCGCGTGCTGTGGGACTGGTGGAACAACCTGTGGCTGGGCCGCGACCTCGTGAACCTCGAGGCCGTGCAGAACCCTCGTTACGTCTTCGAAGAGTTCGCCGCTCGTCCGCGTCCCGCGGCGGATGCTGCCGTTGCAGCGCCTGCGAAGCCCGCTGCTGCAAAGCCCGCTGCTGCAAAGCCCGCTGCTGCGAAGCCGGCCGCTGCCACGCCGGCTGCGAAGCCCGCCGCGGCGGAGCCCACTGACGACGAGACTGAGAAAGCGGCTCCTGCGAAGAAGCCCGCTGCGAAGAAGCCCGCCACGACCAAGGCGTCAGCGAAGTAAGAGGCGACTCCCGCTTCATCACCGGCCCATGCCGCACATCACGTCGCGGCATGGGCCGGTTGCGTTTCATCCCGGATGCGGCGGTTGCTCCCCGCCGCACACGGGCGTCGCGACCTGAGTTGCTGAGAGTGCCCCCACTGGGACTCGAACCCAGACTGAAGCGATTTTAAGTCGCCTGCCTCTGCCATTGGGCTATGGGGGCGTGCATTCACAGCCTAGCTTCGCGGTGGTCGGCGAGCCGACGTCGTAGGGTGGGGGAGTGCTCGACCTCACCGCTGACCTGAGCCGTACAGCCGCCCCCTCACGCGACTGGGACAACCCGGCGCTCTGGTGGCCGCGTTTGTCGGATGCCACCTCGCACCTCGCGGCGCCCGTCGCCGTGATCGATGTCGATGCGCTGCGTCACAACGCAATGGATCTGCTGGTGCGCGCCGGCGGCATCCCGATCCGCGTCGCCTCGAAATCGGTGCGCGTGCGGGCCGTGCTCGACGCCGTGCTGCGCATCCCCGGGTATCGCGGCATCCTCTCCTTCTCGCTCGCCGAAGCGCTCTGGCTCGCCGAGACGCACGACGACATCGTGCTCGGCTATCCGACCGTCGACCGGGCAGGCCTCGAGAGGCTGGTGCACGACGAGGTCGCCGCATCCCGCATCACCCTGATGGTCGACGACATCGCTCATCTCGACCTGATCGACGCCGTCGCGCCGCCCGATCGGCGCGAGACGATCAGGGTGGCCATCGATGCCGACGCGTCATGGCGCTCTGCAGCACTCGGGCACATCGGCGTGCGCCGTTCGCCGCTGTTCACAGCCGCCGACGTCGCCGGATTCGCGCGCACGATCACGCGCCGACCCGGGTTCCGGCTGGTCGGGCTGCAGATGTACGAGGCGCAGATCGCGGGTCAGGGCGACAACGGCTCGGACGCGCCGGTGATCCGCATGGTGCAGGCGCGGTCGCGGGCCGAGCTGCGCAGGCGCCGCGCCGAGATCGCGGATGCTCTCACCGATGTCGCGCCGCTGGAGTTCCTCAACGGCGGAGGCACGGGGTCGCTGGAGTTCACCGGCAGTGACGAGTCCGTCACCGAGGCATCGGCGGGCAGTGGTCTGCTCGGTGGGCACCTGTTCGACGGCTACCGTTCCTTCCGCCCCGCACCTGCCAGCGCGTTCGCCTTCGATGTCGTGCGACGGCCGGCGGATGACATCGCCACGGTGCTCGGTGGGGGATGGATCGCGTCGGGTCCCGCACTCGGCTCGCGTCAGCCCCGTGCGGTATGGCCACAAGGGCTGCGAACGATGCCGCGCGAAGCCGCCGGTGAGGTGCAGACGCCGTTGCAGGGCGACGCGGCGCGGACGCTCGACATCGGCGACCGGGTGTGGTTCCGCCATGCGAAGAGCGGCGAGCCCGCCGAGCGCATCGACGCGTATCACCTGGTCGCCGGCACCGAGGTGATCGACGAGCTGCCCACGTATCGCGGCGAGGGCAAGGCGTTCCTGTGACGCGTCCCGGCGGCACGTGGCAGAACTGGGCGCGCTCGGCGAGGGTGAGGCCGACCAGCGTCGAGCGCCCGCGCACGCCGGAGGGCGTGCAGCGCGCCGTGCAGGCGGCTGCCGCCCACAACCTTCAGA
Organism: Microbacterium murale; assembly: GCF_014635185.1. Taxonomy (GTDB): domain Bacteria; phylum Actinomycetota; class Actinomycetes; order Actinomycetales; family Microbacteriaceae; genus Microbacterium; species Microbacterium murale. Next base: position 300,550 of record NZ_BMCM01000002.1, on the reverse strand, counting down.
TCAAGGCCGTCGGCGCCGGTCACAGCTTCACCGGTATCGCGGTGGCTCCCGGGGTTCTTCTCGAACTCGATGACATGCAAGGGCTGGTGTCGGTCGACCCAGACCGCGCACGAGTGACACTGCTCGCAGGCACCCGGCTGCACCGCATCCCCCGCCTGCTCGCTCCCCACGGGCTCGCCATGGAGAACCTCGGCGACATCGACCGCCAATCGATCTCCGGTGCGATCTCCTCCGGCACCCACGGGACGGGTGCGCGTTTCGGCGGACTCGCGGCGCAGGTCGTCGGCGTGACCCTGATCACCGCGCAGGGAGAGTTCCTCCGGGTGAGCGACGCCGAGAACGCCGAGATGCTGCCGGCCGTCGCGCTGGGGCTCGGCGCACTCGGCATCCTCGTCGACGTCACGCTGCAGTGCGTCCCCGCCTTCGTCATGCACGCCGTCGACGAGCCGGTGTCGCTCGATGACGTGCTGGAGACGCTCGACGAGCGGGTCTCAGCGTCGGATCATTTCGAGTTCTACTGGTTCCCGCACACCGACGTGGCACTCACGAAGAGCCAGACCCGGCTGCCGGAGTCGACCCCGCGCAAACCGCTGCCGCCTGTCGGCAGGTGGATCGACGAGACCCTGCTCTCCAACGGCGTGTACCGGATGGTGTGCGCCGCAGGACAGGTGCTTCCGGCCATCACGCCGCCGTTCAATCGCCTCGCCGTGAAGCTCACCGGAGACCGCGAGTACACCGACCTGTCGCATCGGGTGCTCACACAGCGCCGCAACGTGCGGTTCCGGGAGATGGAGTACGCGCTGCCCGCGGAGAACGTCCTGCCGGCCTTCCAGGCGATTCGCACGCTCGTCGCCGAGCGCGGCTGGAAGATCGAGTTCCCGGTGGAGGTGCGCTTCGCCGCGGCGGATGACCGCTGGCTGTCCACGGCGTACGACCGTGCGAGCGGGTACATCGCCGTGCATCGATACTGGCGCGCCGATCCGACGGCCTACTTCGAGGCCGTCGAACGCATCTGCCTCGAACACGGGGGACGCCCGCACTGGGGAAAGCTCCACACTCTGAACGCACAGCAGCTGCGGGAGCGCTATCCGCGGTTCGACGACTTCCGAGCGGTGCGCGACCGGCTGGATCCCGACCGCCGGTTCGCGAATCGTTATCTTGACCGAGTGCTCGGAGAGTGACGAGTCGCCCAGTTCACGCGCAGGCACCGTGGTTAGTATGAGTAAAACTCATGAAGGGGGTCATGTGCCATGGAATGGCTCATTCCAGTTCTGATTGTCGTCGCGGTAGTGGTGCTCATCGGCATCTACTTCTGGGCGACCTACAACTCCCTCGTGCAATTGAACGTTCGCGTCGACGAGGCGTGGAGCGGCATCACCGTGCAGCTCAAGAGACGTGCCGATCTGATTCCCAATCTCATCGAGACCGTCAAGGGGTACGCCTCGCATGAGAAGGCCGTGTTCGAGAACGTCACCCGCGCCCGTGCTGAGACGCTTTCCGCGACGAGCCCGGGTGAGGCCGGAATCGCCGAGGGCCACCTGCAGCAGGCGTTGAAGAGCCTGTTCGCGGTCGCTGAGGCGTATCCGCAGCTGCAGGCGAGCCAGAACTTCCTTCAGGTGCAGCATGCCCTCGTCGACACCGAGGACAAGATCCAGGCGGCCCGCCGCTTCTACAACGGTGGTGTGCGCGAGCTGAACACGAAGATCAAGGTCTTCCCGAACAACCTGTTCGCCCGTGGACTCGGCTTCACGGAGCGGGAGTTCTTCGAGGTCGCCGACAACGCGGCGATCTCAGAGCCGCCACGCGTGCAGTTCTGACACGGTTCGAAACACCGCCCATTCACCACACGCTCAGCACGATGTCGTCGGCGGTGAAGGTCACGTCACCGCGCACGCTCCAGTCCGTCGATCGATAGCTGAGCGTCTTCGCGGATCCGTCGAACGCGGTTCCCGTCACCGTCGCGACGAGCACCCCGCCGTCGGCCTGGAACGCGGACGCGGTGAGCGAGACGACGGGTGCCTGTTCGATGCGGTAGCGGATCTCGCTGACGGCCGAGAAATCGGCCGCCCAGGGGATCGCGATGCCGCAGGACGAAGGCGCTGCCGCGGCCGGTTTCGTGCAGGTCTCGAGGTAGTCGTCGAGCTGGGCCTGCGCGGCGTCCGCGGCCTCGGGGCGAAGGATCGCGTCGATCTCGACCTCTTGCGTTCTGCCGGGAAGCACCTCGATCGTCGCGCTGCCGTCGAGGAACTCCACCGGTGCCGCGTTCACGTCGTACACCGCGGGCAGCAGAGAAGCCCTGTCCGGCGGCATCGCGGTGTCGACGATCGTGATCGGAACAGTGAACTGCGCCGAGCCGAGCGCTGAGGCCGCATTCGGCACCCAGCGCCCGTCACGCTGGGACAAGGTCAAGGTGCTCTCGTGCCGCGCGCCGGCGAGTTCGAATGAGACCACGACGGTCGCAGTGCTGCCATCTGTCGTTGAAGACTCGACCGCGCCATCGCTGAGGCGATCGCCCGCGTCCGCGAACGCGGATGCCGTCGTCTCGGGGACATCGAGGCCGGTCGCAGCCACCGCTGCCACGTCGCCATCGGCCAGTGCCCGCAGATATGCGAGTGCCTGATCTTCAGGACTGCCGCGCGGGATGAGGAACCACACGATCGCGGCCGCGATCAGCGCGACGGTCACGATCGAACCGCCCAGGATCCACGGCACTCGCCGCCGCATGGCCCGCGTACTCAAGCTGTGCGCCGCCTCACGCCGATTCCTGACGTGCGTGCACGTGGCGCAGCACCCCGCCGCGCTCGACGTGCAGGGCGCCAGCCACGGCATCCGCGGCATCGCCCCAACCCGAGACCGAGATGTTCTCCAATCCCTGCCAGGTCGCTGCGAGTGCGAGTTCGCGCGCGATCGACTCGGCGTCTTCTGCGCGCGACTGCGGTTCCCACCATGCGGACTGCACCTGAAGGGTCGACGTCGCCCTGTCCGACTTCAGATCGACGCGCGCGACGATGCGGTCTCCGACCAGTACGGGCAGCGAGTAGTAGCCGTAGCGTCGTTTGTGCGCCGGCACATAGATCTCGATGCGGTAGTCGAGGTCGAACACGCGAAGCGCGCGCTCGCGGAACCAGACCACCGGGTCGAACGGGGTGAGGATCGCCGCCGCATCGATCCGGCGGGGGAGCACCGAATCACGATGCAGCCAGGCGGGCACCGGGCGTCCGCCGCGCTCCCAGCCGCGCACCTGTACCGGCTGCAGATCTCCGTTGTCGACGAGATCGTCGATCGCCTGCCGGATGGTCGTGCGATCGCGGATGCGATAGTAATCGGCGAGGTCGGATTCGGTCGCGACTCCCGAGGAGCGGGCGGCGCGGCGGACGAGTTCACGGATGCCGTCCTCACGCGGCACGACGCGCTCGCGGACTTCGGAGGGGATCACCTGCTCTTCCAGCGCATAGTGCCGCTCGAATCCGCGGCGACCGCTGATGGCGACATCGCCTGTGCGCCACAGGTGCTCGAGGGCGAGCTTCACGTCGTCCCAATCCCACCAGGTGCCGCGCTCGCGCGGCGCATCGGCCCGCAACTGCGCCGGGCGCAGCGGGCCCCGAGTGCGCAGTTCGTCCTTCACCCATGAGATCGTGCGGGTGTTCTGGCTCAGCCACGACTGCGGATCGGACGCCCAGCGCGTGCGGAACGCCTCCATACGGAAGCGCCACAGCGACCAGTCCTCGACCGGCACGAACGTGGCCTCGTGCGCGAGGTATTCCACGTAGTGCGTGGTGCGGGAGAGGAAGACGCGATCCAGCAGCGCCGGATCGTACGAGCCCAGTCGGGAGAAGAGAGGGAGGTAGTGACTGCGCGCGAAGACGTTCACTGAATCGATCTGCAGCACACCCAACCGCTGCATAGTGCTGTGCACGTGACGGGCGGAGACCGTGGCCGTCGGGCGACGTCGGGTGAACCCCTGGGCGGCCAGGGCTATGCGGCGAGCCTGCGCGGCACTGAGGGTCTCGGTCACGTCGTCAGCGTATCGTCCGCCTCCGACATGGCCGTCGGAGCGCGCGTCGCAGCATCCGTCCGAGGCCGGAACTAGACTGACGACATGACGGATGAGCAGCGCCCCCGCAAGCGCGATCTTCTGTGGGGTCGTATGCCGACCGATCGCACCGTCACGACCGAGGCGGACAACGCCGTGCCGCTGTCATTGCGCGTCGCGGCCGGCTACGCCTGGCGGCTGCTGCTGATCGCCGCGGCCGCTGGGGTCATCATCTGGCTGGTGATCCAACTGAAGCTCCTCGTGATCCCGCTGCTGGTCGGCATCCTGATCACGGCACTGCTCTGGCCGGTGTTCGAATGGATGCTGCGCAAGCGCTTCCCGCGGTGGCTCGCGATCCTGATCGCCCTCGTCGGAACTCTCGCGATCGTCACCGGCCTGCTGTGGCTCGTCGGGTGGCAGGTCGCGCGAGAGTGGCCATCAGTGCAGAAGAGCACGATGCAGGCGCTCGACGAGTTCCAGCAGTATCTGATGGAGGGTCCGCTGCACCTGTCCGCGGGCCAGATCCAGGACTACATCGACCAGGGCTTCGCGCTGATCCAGGAACAGGCACAGCTGCTGTGGTCCGGAGCGCTCGCCATCGGCTCGACCGCCGGTCATGTGGTCGTCGGCATGCTGCTGACGATCTTCGTCCTGATCTGCCTGCTCGCCGACGGCGGAGGCATCTGGCGCTGGACGACGAAACTCTTCCCCCGCGATGCGCGACCGGCCGTGGACGCCGCAGCGCGCAGCGGCTGGCGTACGGTCGTCAGCTACGCGAAGACCCAGCTGCTGGTCGCGACGATCGACTCGATCGGCATCGGTCTCGGCGCCTTCCTGCTCGGCGTTCCGCTCGCGATCCCGGTCGCCGTGCTCGTCTTCCTCGGCGCGTTCATCCCGATCGTCGGTGCCGTCGCCACGGGTGCCGTTGCGGTGTTCCTCGCGCTCGTCTACAACGACCCGTGGAACGCGTTCTGGATGCTGGTCGTCGTGATCGGCGTGCAGCAGCTGGAGGGGCATATCCTGCAGCCGATCCTGATGGGATCCGCCGTCAAGGTGCATCCGCTCGCCGTCGTTCTGGTGGTCGCCGGCGGCTCGATGATCGCCGGCATCCCCGGTGCACTGTTCGCGGTGCCGCTGGCGGCCTTCGTGAATGTCGTCGCCGTGACGCTCAGCAGCGGTTCGTGGAAGACCGGCAGCAGGCCCACCGGTGACCTGATCTGGAGTACAGTGCCGCGCGAGCGGCGTCGGAGGAATACATGAGTGCAGTCCCCAGTCTGGCCGAGTTCGAGGAAGCCGCACGGGGGCTGGAGCGAGTGATCTCGCACACGCCGACCCTGCCGTCCAGGGCACTGTCCGACATCCTAGGTGAGTCCGTCGTGCTGAAGATGGAGAATCTTCAGCGCACCGGATCGTTCAAGATCCGTGGTGCGGCGTATCGGCTGTCGAAGCTCACAGCTGAAGAACGAGCACGCGGCGTGGTCGCAGCATCCGCCGGCAACCACGCGCAGGGCGTCGCGCTCGCCGCTCAGGCGCTCGGAATCCCCGCGACGATCTTCATGCCGCTCGGGGTGCCTGTGCCCAAGCTGCTCGCGACTCGTGGGTACGGCGCAGAGGTCGTGCTGGAAGGCGAGACCGTCGCGACATCGCTGCGACTCGCGGCCGAGTTCGCGGAGCGCACCGGCGCGGTGATGATCCATCCCTTCGACCATCGCGACGTGGTGATCGGTCAGGGAACCCTCGGTCTCGAACTGATCGCGGATGCCCCCGACGTCGACACGATCCTGGTCGGGATCGGCGGCGGAGGACTCATCGCCGGCGTGGCCGCCGCAGCGAAGGGTGCCGCAGCTCAGGCCGGACGCACCGTGCGGGTGATCGGGGTGCAGGCCGAGAACGCCGCCGCGATGCCGCCCTCGCTCGCCGATGGGCACCCGGTCGAGATCGTGACACTGCCGACCATCGCAGACGGCATCCTGGTCGCGAAACCGGGGGCTGTGCCTTTCGAGATCATCAAGGATCTGGTGGACGATGTCGTCACCGTCACGGACGATGACATCGCTCGTGCGATCCTCATTCTGCTCGAGCAGGCGAAGGTCGTCGTCGAGCCGGCTGGCGCCGTCGGCGTGGCTGCCATTCTCGCCGGCAAGGTATCCGGCACAGGCAAGACCATGGCCGTGCTCTCCGGTGGCAACATCGACCCTCTGCTGCTCCAGCGCGTCGTGTCGCACGGGCTCGCGGCATCCGGTCGCTATCTGACCATCCGCATCCCGTTGCCCGATCGTCCAGGCCAGCTCGCCAGGGTCTCCGAGCTCGTCTCCCAGGCCGGTGCGAACGTCATGGAGGTCATGCACACCCGTCACGGCCAGGGTCTGCAGATCAGTGAAGTGATCCTGCAGATGAGCATCGAGACCAGGGGAGCGGAGCACACCGAGCTGACTCTCGACACGCTCCGCCAGGCCGGCTACGACCCGATGGTCGTTCCCGACTGATTGCGCCTGGTGGCCGGACTCAGCCGGCGTAGGTCTCGACGTTCGTGACCTCGACCGAGATCGACTTGCCGTTCGGTGCCTCGTACGAGGTCTTCTCGCCGACCTTCAGACCGAGGATGGCCTGGCCGAGCGGGCTGGCCTCGCTGTAGACGTCCACGTCGCTCCCGGATGCCGCGATCTCGCGGCTGCCGAGCAGGAAGACCTCTTCGCCGCCGGCGACGAGCGCCGTGACGACCGTTCCGGGCTCGACGATGCCGCGGCTGACCACGGCCTCGCCGACCTTGGCGGTCTTCAGAAGCTGCTCGAGGGTGCGGATGCGCGCCTCCTGCTTGCCCTGCTCATCCTTCGCGGCGTGGTATCCGCCGTTCTCCTTGAGGTCGCCCTCTTCGCGGGCGGCTTCGATGCGCTTCGCGATCTCGTCGCGGCCCGTGGTGGAGAGGGTTTCGAGCTCGTTGACGAGCCGGTCGTACGCATCTTGCGTGAGGAAGGGTACCTGAGCGTCTGTGGACACAGCGTGCTCCTTAGTCGAACGCCCTTCAGGGCGGTGTTGTCGAACGCCCGTCGGGGCGGTGGGGATATGCCAAGACGCCCCGGCAAGTGGCCAGGGCGTCGGTCGTATCAGGGGAGTCTATAAGGCCCAGCAGGAGTTCACCAAACCTGTCGTGGCTTCTGCGACGGTCGGTATGGTGGCGCTCAACTGCTGCATGTGGCTGTCTCCGGCCGGGATCTCGACGATCTTCCAGCCCACGACGCCGAACTCCTCGTCGAGCGCCTCGACGGCGCAGGCGAGATCTCGTCCCTGCGGCGCTGTCACCTGGAATCGCACCGTGACACTGTGCTCGTCGACGAGTTCGTAGCTCAGATCGTCGGCATCGACCGAGTTCATCGACTGCGCTACGGTCACCCACGAGGCGATCACGACCACCACGAGGGCGATGGCGCCGCCGATGACCCACTTCGCCCGTTTGCGTCGTCCGCGACCGTATCGTTCGTCGAGCTCGAGTGCTGTCGTCACGGGTCGGTGCTTTCGGTCGTTAGGCTTGTGGTTCCAGGTTATGCGACCTGCGCAGGAAAGGCTGACACATGATCGTGCTGTTCGGAACTGAGACACCGATTCCGACGCCGACGATGACCGTCGACCCCAACGCGGTCACACCCGGCCCCGCCGGATTCCTCGTGATCGTGATCGTCGTGATCGCCGTGGTGCTGCTCATCTGGGACATGAACCGCCGCATCCGCCGCGTGCGCTACCGCGAAGAGGTGCGCGAGGAGCTCGATGCGGAAGAGGCAGCAGGTCGGCAAGCGCAGGCCTCGGATGCCGGCACCGCCGCCGCTACGGATGAGAACGGCGGCGCAGCATCCGAGAAAGACGATCCAGGGCGCTGAGCCTGCTCAGTGCATGGTCATGCCGCCGGTGACGTTGAGCGCCTGGCCGGTCATGTAGCCCGCCAGGTCACTGGCGAGGAAGAGTGCGACGCCCGCGACGTCCTGCGTGGTGCCGGTTCTGCCCAGCGGCACCTGCGAGCGGTCCTCCGCGGCCACCTCTTCGGCTGTCATACCGCGGATCGCACCGCCCTCGATGCGCTCCCGGTGCTTCATCGGCGTCTCGATGATGCCGGGGCAGATCGCGTTCACCGTGATGCCGCGCGGTGCGAGCTCGACGGCCATGGTCTTCGTGACGCCGAGCACCGCATGCTTCGAGGCCACGTACGCCGTCATGCCGCGGTAGCCGTTCTTGCCCGCCTGCGATGAGATGAAGATGATCCGGCCGGTCCGATCCGCGGCGACGAGCCTGCGCGCGACGCCGCGTGCGACGAGGAACGACCCCTTCGCGTTGACGTCGAGGTTGCGATCCCAGTCGGCCCCCGTGGTCTCTGTCGCATAGCCCATCGTCGACGTGCCAGCCGCGGTCACGACGACGTCGACGGTTCCGATGGCGTCGGCGACGGCATCCAGAACGCTCTCCACGGCGCTCTCGTCGCTGACGTCGAGCCGGACTGCCCACGCACGCTCGCCGATCCCGCTCAGCCCTTCAGGCAGGCTCAGATCGGCGCTGACCACCGTCGCGCCCTCCGCGAGGAACGCGTCCACGACACCGGCGCCGATGCCGCTGTTGCCACCGGTGACGAAGACCACTCGAGAGGTGAGCTCGTCGAACATCACACTCCCACGCGCTCGAACGCGTCGAGGCTGATGCCCTGCTCGAGGATGCGCTTGGACCACTCCCGCGCGCTGTGCAGACTGTGGTCGCGGTAGTTGCCGCAGCTGATCGCGTCGACTCCTGGGACGTCGTCCCAGGAGATGTCCTCGGCGATCGCGGTGAGCCCGACGCGGACGGCCGCCACGACAGCCGCGACGCTCGGCTCGCCCCATGTGATCAGGTGGAAGCCCGTGCGGCACCCGAACGGGGAGATGTCGATGACGCCCTCGAGATGGTCGCGCAGCAGGCTGGCAAGCACATGCTCGATGGTGTGCAGCCCCGCCGTGGGGATCTCGCCCTCGTTCGGCTGCACGAAGCGCACATCGAAGTTCGAGATCGCGTCGCCCTTGGGGCCGTGGTCAATCTGGATCAGACGGACATAGGGGGCGCGGACAGCGGTGTGATCGAGGGTGAAGCTCTCGACGTCAGCCATGGTTTCTCCTTCGTCGTTCAGGGGTGCACTACTACTTCTATCAGCCAGGAAGACCCAGCGACGGTGAGTACGGGGCGATCGAGATCAGCAGGCACGCGACCCAGTGGCAGAGGAACGCGAGCACGGTGCACAGGTGGAAGATCTCATGGAATCCGAAGTGGCCAGGCCATGGATTGGGCTTCTTCATGGCGTAGATGATCGCGCCGCCGGTGTAGAGCAGTCCGCCGACGACGACCAGCACCATCATCACGGCATTCGCGTTGAGCAGGTCGACCAGGTACATCATCGCGGCCCAGCCGAGCACGAGGTAGAGGGCCACATACAGCCAGCGCGGTGCGTTGATCCAGAACACCCGGAACAGGATGCCGAGCAGCGCGCCGCTCCAGACCAGGATGAGCAGCAGCGTGCCCTTCTCCGGCACCAGCGCGTTGACCGCGAGCGGCGTGTAGGTGCCCGAGATCAGCAGCAGGATGTTCGCGTGATCGATGCGTTTGAGCACCAGCTTGGTCTTGGGGCTCCAGTCGATGCGGTGGTACAGGGCGGAGTTGCCGAACAGCAGCAGCGAACTCGCCATGAATACCGCAGCGGCCCACTTCGCGGGAGCGCCATCGGCGAGCACGATGAGCACGACACCCGCGACCATCGCGACCGGGAAGGTGGCGGCGTGCAGCCAGCCCCGCCAAGTCGGTTTGATCTCGACGCCGGCAGTCGCCTGCGCGTCCTCCAGCAACGGCAGCTCTGGAACGGGGGCGGCGTCGGGGTCGGGAGTGCTCACATGCTCACTCTAAGCCGCGGCTCATGCCGTTGTATGTACATGCCGACGATCACAGCGCGCTCACACGACGACGGCCATCGGCGCGATAACGTAGGCAGGTGAATGCACGTGCGAGCGAGGGCCGGGGGCCGCTGTACCGGCTGTACGGCAAGAGGCTCCGGCGGCAGCTGGATCCGGCATCCGTCCCGCATCACATCGCGATGATGATCGACGGCAACCGTCGTTGGGCGCGTCAATTGGGCCTCGAATCCCCGGCCGACGGCCATCGCGCCGGCGCGGCCAAGATGAGGGAGTTCCTCGGCTGGTGCGATGACATCGGTGTCCGCGTCGTCTCGCTGTATCTGCTCTCCAGCGATAACCTGCGAAAGCGCGACTCCAAGGAGATCGCCGACCTCATCGAGATCATCGCCGAACTCGCCGAGTCCCTCGCTCAGAACGGCGACTGGCGGGTCAAGCACGTCGGCCGCTCCGACATCCTGCCCGATGAACTGGCGCGCGTGCTGCGCGACGCCGAGGAGCGCACCACCGGGCATTCGGGCCTGCACGTGAATCTCGCGGTCGGCTACGGCGGACGCAACGAGATCGTCGACGCCGTGCGCTCGATCATCGCCGAACACGATGCATCCGGCGGCACCATGGAAGATCTCGCAGCCCATCTCACGCCCGAGATGATCGGCGAGCACCTGTACACCGGCGGCCAGCCCGACCCGGATCTCGTCATCCGCACGAGCGGCGAGCAGCGACTCAGCGACTTCCTGCTCTGGCAGAGTGCGCACAGCGAGTTCTACTTCGTGGAAGCGCTGGGGCCCGACCTGCGTCAGGTCGACTTCCTGCGGGCGATCCGCGACTACGTCGACCGGGATCGGCGCTTCGGACGCTGAGCCGTCTCGCTCGCTGAGCCGTCCCGCTCGCTGAGCCTGTCTAAGCGTCGCCCGCGTGGGAGAATCTTCTGGTGAGCACTCTCGACGATTACGTCGCAACCTTCGACGGTGACCCTGGTTATCTGAACTGGGCAGCATTCGGGCCGATCTCGCCGACCGTGCGCGCCGAGGTGTTCGCCGACGCCGATCTGCTGGGTAGCGGCCGCCCCTCATCGCTCGCGCTGGTCAGCGAGCGGTTGGACGAGGCTCGCGAACTCGCGGCCGAATTGCTCGATGCAGACCCTGAGACGGTCACGCTGCAACCCTCGTCGACGCACGGGCTCATGCACGCCTTCTACGGGCTCAGCGGCACGGTGATCGCGTCGTCGGCGGAGTTCCCGAGCATCAGCATGACGCTCGAGCGGGCCGCGCAGGCATCGGCGGGCGAGCTCGCTCCGCGCTGGATCGACCCGGAGCACACCTTCGTGACCCCGGATGCCGTCGCCGAGGCTCTGGACGATGACGTGACCGCGCTCGCGGTCAGTCATGTCGACTTCCGCACCGGCTTCCGCGTCGATCTCGCCGCTCTGCGCGAGGTGCTCGGCCCGGATCGCCTGCTGATCGTCGATGCCGTGCAGTCGTTCGGCGTCGTGGACGACGACTACTCGGTCGCCGACGTCGTGGCAGGTCATGGCTACAAGTGGCTGCGTGCCGCTCGCGGCACCGGCTTCACCTCGTTCTCCGCGAAGGCCAGGGAGCGCATCGCCCCCGTGCTGTCGGGCTTCGCCGGCGTGGAGGGCGGGCTTCCCGTCGACGAACTGCCGGCGCCCGCAGCATCCGCTCGTGCATATGCGGTCAACAGTCCCGATCAGCTCGCCGTCGCCCGCCTGGCCGTCGGCCTGCGCGACGTTCGTGACGCGGGGGTGGCCGCGATCGATGACGCGATCAGCGAGCGCGTAGACCGCATTTTCGAGATCGCTGACCGTCACGGCATCCCTGTGCTCACACCGCGCACGAAGAGTGAGCGCGCCGGCATCGTCACGCTCGCGCCCGAAGAACCGGCCGCGCTGTCCGCAGCACTCACGAACGCGGGGATCGTCGCCACGACCCGTGGTGCGACCGTACGTCTCGCGGCGCACGCAGGTACGAGCGATGAGACGCTGCGCATGCTCGACGAAGCGATCGGGACGCTCGGCGCATAGTCGCGTCGAGTTCATCTGCACTTAATATGCCGCGCGGGCGTGTCGCGCGCGCAGGTCGGCGGCCGGGTCGTACGTTCTAGGCATCGGGCACAGTGCCCGGTCGGGTCGGCCTTCGGATCGCGACTCGTGGCCCCTGGTCGACTCGTGGCATAGCCGGGAAACATCCCGGGTCGGGAGTGGGTCGTGACCACACGTACAGCACAGCAGTCCACCCGTCAGTCCTCGCGTCGGGCATCCTCAGGGAAGCCGGATCAGGACCTTCGCACCTACGTGCTCGACACTTCGGTGCTGCTGTCGGATCCGCAGGCGTTCTTCCGCTTCGCCGAGCACTCGATCGTTCTTCCGGTCGTCGTGATCACGGAGCTCGAGGGCAAGCGTCACGATCCGGAGATCGGCTACTTCGCGCGGCAGGCGCTGCGTCACCTGGATGCGCTGCGCATCGAGCACGGACGTCTGGACTTCCCCGTGCCCATCGGCGAGGGCGGCACGCTGCGCGTCGAGCTGAACAACACCGACGGTTCGGTGCTACCCAGCGGCATCCGCCTCGGTGACAACGACAGCCGCATCCTCGCGGTGGCCATGCACCTGGCAGAGGACGGGCAGGACGTCACGATCGTCTCCAAAGATCTGCCGATGCGCGTGAAGGCCGCGTCGCTCGGGCTCATGGCCGAGGAGTACCTGGCCGAGCAGGCTGTCGACTCCGGCTGGACCGGCATCGCCAACCTCGACCTGTCCGGCGACGACATCAGCGATCTTTACGAGAGCGAAGTCGGCATCAGTGAGGATGCCCGCGGACTTGCGGTCAACACGGGCCTCATCATCCACTCCGAACGCGGATCGGCACTCGGACGCATCACAGGCGACGGCGAGTACCGGCTGGTGCGCGGCGACCGCGAGCTGTTCGGGATGCACGGCCGGTCCGCCGAACAGCGCATCGCGATCGATCTGCTCACCGACCCTGACGTGGGGATCGTCTCGCTCGGCGGGCGCGCCGGTACCGGCAAGTCGGCGCTCGCGCTGTGCGCCGGCCTGGAAGCGGTGCTCGAGCGGCAGCAGCAGAAGAAGATCATCGTCTTCAGGCCGTTGTTCGCCGTGGGCGGGCAGGAGCTCGGATACCTCCCAGGCGACCAGGGCGAGAAGATGGGGCCGTGGGGTCAGGCGGTCTTCGACACTCTCGGCTCGGTGGTCTCGGGCAATGTCATGGAGGAGGTCGTGGAGCGCGGCATCCTCGAGGTGCTCCCGCTCACGCACATCCGCGGACGCTCGCTGCACGACGCTTTCGTGATCGTCGACGAGGCGCAGTCGCTGGAGCGCAACGTGCTGCTGACGGTGCTGAGCCGGATGGGCCAGAACTCCCGCGTCGTGCTCACTCACGACGTCGGACAGCGCGACAACCTGCGCGTCGGCCGCCACGACGGCATCGCCTCGGTGATCGAGACGCTGAAGGGGCACGACCTGTTCGCGCACGTGACGCTGATGCGCTCGGAGCGCTCGGCGATCGCCGCGCTGGTCACGGAGCTGCTGGAGGGCGGGGAGCTCAACTGAGCTGGCTGTTGCGCCTGTGGTGCGACAGTCTGGGGGACCGAAGCACGGATGCCGGACCGAATCGGGAGATTCGTCCGACATCCGTCGTCCCGACCCCCAGACTGTCGCTCACGCGTAATCCCGGAGTCGAGCGAGCGCACCCACAATGGCGTGCTGCACCGACGGCCAGTCGTACATGACCTGCGCGTAGTCGAAACGAAGCGTCTCGAGTCCGAGGGCTGAGGCTGCGGCATCCCGCATCAGGTCCTTGTGGCGCAATGATCGCCCGTCGTGATTCTCTCTGCCATCCACCTCGATGATCAGCCGCCCGCCCGCGACGAAGTCCACACGGCCGACGCCGTCGATCTGCACCTGGCACTCGAGTGCGATTCCGAGCAGATGCAGCCGTAGGCGAAGCAGCGACTCCAGTCCGCTGTCTGCATCACGACGTGCGAAATCCACGAGCCAGCGATCTGATGCCGGAAGCGCATCTCTGATGCGTTTTCGAGCCGGCGTGCTCAGCAGGCCGAGACGCCATGCGGACTCGAACGACGCAAAGAAGGACTCGGCGCCCTCGCACCTGTACAGGTGCACGAGAGCCTGCTCTACCTCCGCGAGACTCAAAGGAGGGACACCGCGGAAGTAGTGGCTCACGCACACGCAACCCGGATGCTGATGCACTCGTCCGCGCGTACCGACCCAGACGTGCGGTGCGGTGTCGGAAGAGAGGACCCAGACCCCGTGCCTGCGCAGTGCCGCCGAGCAGGTCAGGGCCCCACCGTGACGGACGGCGGCGAGATCCGCCGCGTTCGCGTCCAGGGCGGCGAACGTGCCAGGGCGCACGCGTCGGATCTGGCCGGCCGAGACGGCAGCTGCCAGACCCTGACGAGTGACACCGAACTGCTGCAGCTGCACGCCGCGAGCGATGCCGCCGAGATGCGAGATGAGCGAGGCTGGATCGAACATCACCCCACCGTGACGGATCCGCCGGATCCTCGGAGGCCGTACACCCGCATTCCGTGGATAACTTGGCACGGCGGCATCCGGTGCAGCGTGAGTGCCGCCGACAGAATGGGGGCCCAAACGACGAATGTCGGACGGATTCCGAAGAACCGTCCGACATTCGTCGTTTCGACCCCCGAAGTGTCGGGGGCGAGAATCGGGACTCAGCCCGGGTGGGTCATGCTCAGCAGGTCGAGCTTCTCGTCGAGCTGCTCCAGCGTCAGCTCGCCGCGCTCGACATAGCCGAGGTCGATGACGGCATCGCGCACCGTGACGCCCTGGGCGACGGCGTGCTTGGCGATCTTCGCCGCTGCCTCGTAGCCGATCAGCTTGTTCAGCGGGGTCACGATCGACGGGCTCATTCCCGCGAACGCCGCCGCACGCTCGGTGTTCGCGACAAGGCCGTCGATCGTCTTGTCCGCGAGCACCCGTGAGGCGTTCGCGATCAGGCGGATCGACTCGAGCAGAGCGGTGCCCATGACGGGGATGGCGACGTTCAACTCGAAGGCACCGGATGCTCCGGCCCAGGCCACGGTGGCGTCGTTGCCGATCACGCGGGCGCAGACCATCAGCACGGCCTCCGGTATGACCGGGTTGACCTTGCCTGGCATGATCGACGAGCCGGGCTGCAGGTCGGGGATGTGCAGTTCGCCGAGGCCGGTGTTGGGGCCGGAGCCCATCCAGCGCAGATCGTTGTTGATCTTCGTCAGCGAGACCGCGATGGTGCGAAGAGCACCGGATGCCTCGACCAGGCCGTCACGGTTCGCCTGCGCCTCGAAGTGGTCCTTGGCCTCGGTGATCGGCAGTTCGGTCTCTTCGGCGAGCAGGGCGATGACCTTCTGCGGGAAGCCGAGCGGAGTGTTGATGCCGGTGCCGACGGCCGTGCCGCCCAGCGGCACCTCGGCGACGCGGGGGAGAGCGGACTGCACGCGCTCGATGCCCAGGCGGATCTGACGGGCGTAGCCGCCGAACTCCTGGCCGAGAGTGACCGGGGTCGCATCCATGAGGTGCGTGCGGCCGGACTTCACGGCATCCTTCCACAGCTCCTGTTTCGCCTCGAGGGCGACGGCGAGGTGGTCGAGCGATGGGATGAGAGTGTCGATGAGGGCCTGGGTGACGGCGATGTGCACCGAGGTCGGGAACACGTCGTTCGACGACTGCGACGCGTTGACGTGGTCATTCGGGTGCACGGCGGAGCCGAGGATGCTGGAGGCGATGGACGCCAGCACCTCGTTCATGTTCATGTTCGACGAAGTGCCGGAGCCGGTCTGGTAGGTGTCGACAGGGAACTCGTGGTCGTGCGCGCCTGAGGCCACGCGGTCGGCGGCCGCTGCGATCGCATCCGCGATGGCGCCGTCGAGGGTGCCGAGCTCCTTGTTCGCGAGTGCCGCTGCCTTCTTGATGCGCGCGAGGGCGGCGATCTGCGCCGGTTCCAGGCCCTTGCCCGAGATCGGGAAGTTCTCCACCGCGCGCTGCGTCTGCGCACCGTACAGCGCGTTCACTGGCACGCGGACCTCGCCCATGGTGTCGTGCTCGATGCGGTAGCCCTGCGATTCTTCGCCGCTGCGCTGGTGTGTGTCGGTCACTTCGATCCCTCCTGGGTTGCGGGGACGCCTTCGATCCCCGTGTCGATTCCTACGGCTATGACGGGCACGGCCGTGCCCTCGGCAAGTCGGTAGTTGGCGCCCACGATGCCCAGTCGGCCCTCGGCGACCGCGTCGCTGATCAGTTCTGACGACTGCAGCAGGTTCGCGACCGTGTTGCGCAGGTGCTCGCGGCCGACGAGTTCGGCGTCGATGTCGGCCGGCGACGAGCCGCCCTCGGAGGCCAGCACCTTGCGGGCGGCCGGGATGATCGGGGCGATGAGCTTCCAGATGTGCGGCGGGAGCGGGTCAGCGTCGATCGCCGTGCCGTCGATCGCCGCGCGCACAGCACCGCACTCGTCGTGGGCGAGCACGACGATCAGCGGCACCTTGAGGATCTCGACGGCGTATTCCAGGCTCCCGACGATCGACTCGCCGATCACCTGCCCGGCGTTGCGCACCACGAACAGGTCGCCGAGGCCGAGGTCGAAGATGATCTCTGCGGCCAGGCGCGAGTCCGAGCATCCGAACAGCGTCGCGACCGGGTTCTGCTGATGGGCGAGATCGTGACGTCGCTCCACGTCCTGGTTCGGATGCCGCGGCTCACCGTTCACGAATCGACGGTTGCCGTCGAGCATCTGCTGCCAGGCTGCTGTGGGGGTGAGCGTCGTCATGAGGCCTCCGCGATGGCGTTGATCTGAGGAATCAGCGACTCAGCGAGCTCGGCCGTCGAGTCGGCAGAGCGCGAGCCGTAAAGCAGTACGTAGTCGTCGCCGGCCTGCGTGCCGATCGCGTACGACACGTTGTCGTCCGCGTCACTGCGCAGCGCATAGACGTCCCATTCGAGTCCGCCAATGCGGGTCGTGTCGGTGGCGGCGGTGCCGCCCAGCAACTGTGGCGCCCAGGACGAGTCGTCGTCGAACGCCTGCGCGATCCGGATGAAACCGCGCTCGTCTTCGGCAGCCGGCGCCACGGTGATGTTCCAGACGACGGTCGCGCCGCTCTGCAGCTCGGCGGCGTTCACCCGCCAGAAGTCATCCAGTTCCGGCACGAGCGCCGGCCGGTCCATGGTCGACTCGACATCCTGCGCGATGGCAGCGACGTCGATCTCGGTCTCGGAAGCGCGCTCCCCACGGGGGACGCCGAAGATGATCACAGCGACCACGACAAGCGTGATGAGAAGCGCGGCGATGAGGTTGCGGAAGTTCTGGCTCGCGCGATACTTCTTGCTGAACTCAGCCTTGCGCGCGGCAGTCTCCTCCGGCGTCTCCGGCCGGCCGAGCTCTGCGATGATCGGCGCGCTCTTGCTCACGACGATTCCCCTGCGGATGAGTCGGAAGAATCGGATGCCGCAGCACGAGCCTGCTCGAGGCGGCGCTTCGCGCCCAGCAGCCACTCCTCGCAGCGCGCTGCGAGCGCCTCGCCACGCTCCCAGAGAGCGAGGGAATGCTCGAGAGTCGGGGCGCCCTGTTCGAGTTCGGCGACCACACGCACGAGTTCGTCGCGAGCGGCCTCGAACGACAGGGTCTCGACAGGGGAGTCGGTCGGCGCAGTCACGGTTTCCATCCTACGTCCAGCGCGCGCCTCACTCAGCTTCAGCGATCTCGCCCTCCGACCGAGCTGCGAGCGAGCCGCGGTCGACCGTGATCGTCAGCGCGGCGCCGACCGGAGCATCCGCCGCGTCGCGCAGGATCACACCGCCGTCGAGGTGCGCGATCGCATACCCACGCGCCAGTGTCGCCGCCGGCGAAAGCGCTCGGAGGGACGCACGCAGCTCGGTGGTCTTGCGGGCGGCGGTGTCGAGCCGGCGTGTGATCGTGTCGCGTCCGCGCGAGGCCTGCAGCCAGATCTCCTGCGCGCGCGCGTCGATGATCGGATCGGGGGAGCGCAGCACCGGGCGAGTGCGCAGCTGCTCGAGCTGCTGGATGTCGTGCGAGATGCGCTGCGTGAGCCGGGTGGTCGCGCGGGAGCGCAGCTGGCCGATCAACGCGCGCTGCTCTCCGACGTCGGGGACGACGCGTTTCGCGGCATCCGTCGGCGTCGAGGCACGCAGGTCTGCGACGTCGTCGAGAAGAGGATGGTCGTTCTCGTGCCCGATGGCGGAGACGACGGGGGTGGATGCCGCGGCCACCGCCCGCACGAGGCGCTCGTCGCTGAACCCGAGCAGGGTCTGTGGGTCGCCACCGCCGCGCGCGATGATGATCACGTCGACGTCGGGGTCGGCGTCGAGCTTCGCCAGCGCGGCCAGGGTCTCCGGCACGCAGCGATCGCCCTGCACCGCGGCATATTCGGTGCGGAAGCGCACCTGCGGCCAGCGCAGCTCCGAATTGCGATGCACATCCTTCTCGGCATCCGACTTCTCGCCGGTGATGAGGCCGATGACGTGGGGGAGGAAGGGCAGCGACTGCTTGCGCGACGGATCGAACAGGCCCTCTTGGCGCAGCTGCACGCGCAGCTTCTCGAGGCGCTCGAGCTGGTCTCCGAGGCCGACGTGCTTCATGGATGACACCGTGAAGCTGAAGTCGCCGGCCTTGACGAAGTAGTCGGCCTTCACTGCCGCGACGACATGGTCGCCGATGCCGAGATCTGCCGGGATGCGGCCGCGCACGCTCGACCAGATGCGGATCGATATCTGTGCGTCGGACTGGGTGTCCTTCAGCCGGGCGAACACATTGCCGCCGCGCACGTTCCAGGACGTGATCTCGCCCTCGACCCAGACGACGTTCCAGCGCGCGATGAAGTCGCGGATCGTGCCATTCAGACGGGCCACGGATGTCGGAGCATCCGCCGTCGAGTCACGCGGAGCCACAGCATCCGCCGGTGGCGCCTCGCCCTTCGCGGGTGTCGCTTCGAAGACCGTCATCTGGCCCTTTCCGTGCTTGTGCGCCTGAGCGTCCGTCCAGGCCTGGCATGGCCGTTCGAAGGTAGGATCGAAGCGTGAGCCAGGCGACCGTACATCTTCCCGTTCCCCGCATCCCTCGATCGCGCGGGGCGCGGCTTCAGGATAACCCGGTGAACGGACACAAGCGGGTTCTGCTCGCTGCACCACGCGGGTACTGCGCCGGCGTCGACCGTGCGGTCGTCGCTGTCGAGAAGGCGCTCGAGCGCTACGGCGCCCCGGTGTACGTGCGCAAGCAGATCGTGCACAACATCCATGTCGTCACCGAGCTCGAGGAGAAGGGCGCGATCTTCGTCGAGGAGGTCGACGAGGTGCCCACTGGCGCGCACGTCGTGTTCAGCGCGCACGGTGTCTCTCCGGCGGTCGTGGGTGCGGCATCCGATCGGGGATTGCACGCGATCGACGCGACCTGCCCGCTGGTGACCAAGGTGCACCGCGAGGCCGTGCGCTTCGCGCGCGACGACTTCGAGATCCTGCTCATCGGCCACGAGGGTCACGAAGAGGTCGAGGGCACGGCCGGCGAGGCGCCAGAGCACGTCACGATCGTGAACTCTCCGGCCGAGGCGGACACCGTCCAGGTCAAGGACCCTTCGAAGGTCGTGTGGCTGTCGCAGACCACGCTGTCGGTCGACGAGACCATGGAAACGGTCAACCGACTGCGGCTGCGCTTTCCCGAGTTGCAGAATCCGCCGTCCGACGACATCTGCTACGCGACTCAGAACCGTCAGGTCGCGATCAAGAAGGTCGCCGTCGACGCCGAACTCGTGATCGTCGTCGGTTCGTCGAACTCGTCGAACAGTGTGCGTCTGGTGGAAGTGGCGCTGGAGTACGGGGCTAAGGCTGCGTACCGCGTCGACTACGCGGAAGAGATCAAGCAGGAGTGGCTCGACGGCGTCGCGACCGTCGGCGTGACGAGCGGGGCATCCGTTCCAGAGGTCCTCGTGCGCGAGGTGCTCGAGACGCTGGCCGCCGCCGGCTACGGCGACGTGGAGGAGATCCGCACCGCCGAGGAGGACCTGATGTTCTCTCTGCCCAAGGAACTGCGCCAGGATGCGTCGGGTCAGCGCGATGCACGTGCTCTCGGCGGCCGTGCGACAGCGGATTCATCCACGTCCTGAACGACAACCCCGCGCGCTCGTCGCGACAGTTGTTTAGGCTTGTCGTGCAGCACGCGTATCACGGTGCTGCAGATGGAGCGTGCGTCCCGAGGCGTGAGCGTCCCCAGCGTTCCGCTTCAGCGGCCCCAGAGGAGTCCCCACTCCTCTGGGGCCGTCGAGATCTTTGTGGCCGTCTCGCTGCGTTGCGCGCGCGGAACCATTCCTGCGATCATCCTGCGATCCGTTCAACGATGAGCCGGTTACCATGTCGGGATGACCGATCAGCGTCCCCAGTACGGCGAGTATGCGACTCCGGATGAACAGCGACGGCTGGCAGGCCTGCCGCCGTTGGATGCCGCGCCCGCCGCTGCCCCGGTCACCGAACAGCCCGCGCCGGCGGAGCCCGCTCGCTCGATCGCGAAGGCGCGCCCGTGGGACCGGATCATCACGATCGCCTTGCTGGCCTACGGGCTCGTCAACGTCGTCATGACCGGCCTGTCGTACCTCGACCTGCCGACCGTCATGAACGAGAGCATGAGGATCCTCGGGATCGACGGCGAGTTCACCAACTTCGCCCAGGGCAGGCTGTGGGGCACGACCGCTGCCGTCCTCCTCGTCGTGGGCTGGGCGATCACCGCCTGGCTCTCGCTGCGGCGGCTGCGCACCGGAAAGCTCACCTGGTGGGTGCCCCTCGTCGGTGCGGCCGCAACCATGCTGATCGTGTCGATCTGCATCATGGTGCCGATGCTGGGCGACCCGGCCTTCATGGCGTACGTCGACGGGATGTCCGGTCGGTGAGCGCCGCCCGCGTTCTCGCCGTCTGCGTGGTCCATCAACTGCGAGCGGATGCCGGCCCAGTCGGAACCACGGCGATCGACAAGCGTCCGGTGGACGGTCCGATCAAGGTCGGCACCTATGGCGCGTATGCCGACGTGCAGGCAGACCGCAGGAACCACGGCGGACCCGACAAGGCTGTGTATGCGTATTCGCAAGGGGATGCTGACTTCTGGGCGGGGGAGCTGGGCCGTGAGCTGCCGTTCGGGTGGTTCGGGGAGAACCTGCGCGTGTCCGGTCTCGATCTCGGTGCGGCGCTCGTCGGCGAGCGGTGGTCCATCGGCACGACCATCCTCGAGGTGACGATGCCGCGAACTCCGTGTCAGACGTTTGCGCGCTGGGTCGGCGGCGATGATGAGCGCGGCTGGGTCAAGCGCTTCTCGAATGCGCGCCGGCTGGGCGTGTACCTGCGAGTGGTGCAGAAGGGGCGGGTGCAGGCGGGGGATGCCGTGACCGTGCTGCATCGGCCGGAAGGCGCCCCGACCGTGCTGGAGATCTACCGCGGCGTGTGAGGACTCATCGCCCACCCGGTATTCGGACCGGATGCCGGTGCGCAGTCGGCGTCACGACCCCCAGACCGCGCGGGCTCCCGACTCACCGATCAGCACGATCATGACGGTCACTCCGATGCTCACGCCCATTGCGAGCACGCCGAGCACGACCGCGACGATACGAGCCTGCGAGGGCCGCTTCTCGATGACTCCCTGGCGGCCGAACCGGTACCAGGCCCAGTGGGCGGAGGCCGCGACGAAGAGCGCGATCGCCCAGGGCAACAGCATCCGTCCGAAGGATTCATGACGCTCGACGGCGGGCAGCGGGCCGACCACCTCCTTCAGGCTCTCGCCGGCGGCCACGGTGATGGGCACGAGGATCAGCACGACGAGTGCGGCGAGCGGCGTGACGATGCCGAGCCGTCGTCGCGCAGCCGGCCAGAACACGCTCAGCACCAGTGCGAGTGCAGTCAGGGGCGTCAGGATCACGACCAGGTGGACGATGAGCGGGTGCAGCGGGAGCCCACCGATCTCCAGGGCTCCGACCATGGGCAGGGAGTTCATACTGGGAGAACGACAGGAACCGGGATCCGGTTCATCTGAACCTTCCGACCCTCCACGACGTGTTGTCAGGGGAGGTGCAGCAGATGGCGCTCGACGAGGCCGAACGGCTCACCGCGCTCTTCGACGCGCATGCCGGGCCGGTGTGGCGGTACGTGGTGCATCTCACTGGCGATCGCGCCGGAGCCGACGACATCGTGCAGGAGACGCTGCTGCGGGCCTGGCGCAGCCCGCGCATCCTCGAACAGGAGACGTCGACGACGCGGTCGTGGATGTTCACCGTCGCGCGGCATCTCGTGATCGATGACGCACGCAGTGCACGCAGACGCCACGAGTTCGCGGCTCCGGATGCGCCGGAACGCATGGTGGATGACGCCACGGATGCGCTGTTCGAGGCGATCCTCATCGAGGATGCGCTGGCCACGCTGACGCACGATCACCGCGAGGTCATCGTGCGCGCATACTTCGGCGGATGCACGGTCGCCGAGATCGCGGCGGAACTCGATGTTCCCGAGGGAACGGTGAAGTCGCGTCTGCACTACGGCATCCGATCGCTTCGACTCGCGCTCCAGGAGAAGGGGGTGACGCGATGAACGCTGATCACGCGCGTTTCGCCGATTGGGATGCGGCCTACGTGATGGGTGCGCTGAACTCGGCGGACCGGCGCCTCTTCGAGGAACACCTCGACGACTGCGAGGTGTGCGGCCGGGCGGTCGCCGAGCTCGCACCGGTCATCGGCCTGCTTGGACGCGTCGAGCGCAAGAATGCGGAGTCCCTTCTCGCCGAGACCCCGGCGGGACCCGATCCCTCTCGACGCGGGCAGCTCGCCCGGATCGCGGCAGCGGATCGGGTTCACCGCCTGCGGAGGCGGTGGTGGACCGGTGCGGCGGTTGCGGCAGCTGCCGCGGTGGTCGCGGTCGTGCTCGCCGTGACGTTGCCGTTCGCACCGTCACCCAAGGACGTCACGGTCGTCACGATGCAGACCACATCGGATCTGCCCCTCGAGGCGAGTGCCGAGCTCACCGAGGTCGACTGGGGCACGCGCATCGATCTGGAGTGCGTGTACGGCGGTGCAGGCGGTGGAGACGCCAGTTGGCCCTACGCGCTCTACGTGATCGGCAGTGACGGATCTGAAGAGGCCGTGTCCAGCTGGCGCGCGCGTCCGGGGACGACGGCCGAGCTCAGCGCGGGGACCGCGTTGGACGTCGGACGGATCGAGACGCTGGAGATCCGCGCCGTCGGATCGGGGCAGGTGCTCATGCGCGTTGAACTCTCCGGTTGAACCCTTCTCATCGCGGCGTCGTTTCCCCGGTGACCGCAGTTGCGATCGCAGAGAAGGGACTTTCCATGTTCACGAAGATCGGCAGGGCCGCTGCGGTGGCCGCTCTGCTCACACTCACCCTGTCGAGCTGCGCAGGCGGCGCGGCCGACCCGGCGGCTCCGGCATCGGAGTCGGCGTCGGAGTCGAGTGACGGATACGGGACGACAGAGGGTGCTCAGCTCATGGTCGCCGACTCGGAGCTCGGCGAGATCGTGGTCGATGCGAAGGGCATGACCGTCTACATGTTCGACAGCGACACTCAGGACGCGGGCGAGAGCACCTGCGAGGGACAGTGCGCGACGAATTGGCCGGCGGTGACCACAGACGGCGACCCGGTCGCGGGCGAAGGCGTGACCGGTGAGCTGGGTACGATCACCGGCGTCGACGGCGCCACCCAGGCCACGCTCAACGGATGGCCCCTGTACTACTTCGCGGGTGATTCGGCCGCCGGAGACGTCGCCGGCCAGGGAGTCAACGACGTGTGGTGGGTGCTGTCACCGGCGGGAGAGCGCACGGCGGAGTGAGCGTCGTCATCGGTGTCGACTCAGCGCCCCGAGACGTGGGCGTCCGGCCCGGGATACACCGTGCCCTCGTGCCCGTCATCCCATCGCACCATGTAGGGCGGGGCCCCGTCGTCGCCGTGCACCTCAAGGATCTCGCCTTCGCGTCTGTGAGCCGTATCGGTGCGCCCTTCGACGATCAATCGGTCACCGGGTTTCGCCTGCATCGTCATCACACCCTTCCTTCGCGGATCGGATGCTTCAACGATGCTCCTCGCAGTCACCGGCGGCAAGGCCTACTGCGGGCGAGCTGCTGCCCGCCGGCAATGAGAATGCCCCGACCCGAAACCGTGCCGGGGCATCTTCACAAGCGCAGGTCAGCTCTTGGACTGGCCGTACGAGCCGAGCTGGCGGGTCGACTCGACCACGCGGGCGGCCATCGCCGACTCGGCGACCTTGCCCCACGCGCGCGGGTCGTACAGCTTCTTGTTGCCGACCTCGCCGTCGACCTTCAGGACGCCGTCGTAGTTCTTGAACATGTAGTCGGCGATCGCGCGCGTGTACGCGTACTGCGTGTCGGTGTCGATGTTCATCTTGATGACGCCGTTGGCGACCGCGGTCGCGATCTCCTCGTCGGTCGAGCCGGAGCCACCGTGGAAGACCAGGTCGAGCGGCTTCGCGCCCGTGTTGTACTTCGCGGCGACCTGCTGCTGGATGTCGCCCAGCAGTTCGGGGCGCAGCTTCACGCCGCCGGGCTTGTAGACGCCGTGGACGTTGCCGAAGGTGAGGGCGGCGATGTAGCGACCCTGCTCGCCCATGCCGAGCGCCTGAACCGCCTGGTCGACGTCAGCGAAGGTCGTGTAGAGGGCTTCGTTCGAGCCCTCGTGCTGCACGCCGTCCTCTTCGCCGCCGACGACGCCGATCTCGACCTCGAGGATCGCGTTGATCGCCTTCATGCGGGGGAGCAGGTCCTTCGCGATCTCGATGTTCTCCGCGAGGGGAACAGCCGAGCCGTCCCACATGTGGGACTGGAAGATCGGGTTGCGGCCGGCCTTGACCTCTTCTTCGGATGCCGCGATCAGAGGCTCGACGAAGCCTGCGAGGGCATCCTTCGGGCAGTGGTCGGTGTGCAGGGCGACGGTGACCGGGTAGTTCTTGGCGACCTCGGTGGCGTAGCGCGCGAACGCGAGAGCGCCGGTGGCGCGGGCCTTGACGGTGTGCCCGGCGAAGTAGTCGGCACCACCGGTGGTGACCTGGATGATGCCGTCGGAGCCGGCCTCGGTCAGCCCCTGGAGGACGGAGTTGATGGTCTGCGAGCTGGAGACGTTGAACGCGGGATACGCGAAGCCACCGGCCTTCGCGCGGTCGAGCATTTCTGCGTACTGGTCCGGAGTGGCGACGGGCATGAAAACTCCTGCGATAGATGAGCCGGGACAGCCCCAACTCTATCGCTGGCGACGAGCGGATGCCGTGGCCCGCTGACCCCTGTCAGAGAGCAGGCTCTTCGCCAGCGTTAAGAATCCCGATTCCTTCACGTGAATTCACGCGAAATACCTGCGGTTCCGCGCAGTCAGCTGGCTAGGCTGACCACATGGTGAGTCTGACGGCCGATATGAGCCCCTTGCGTCCCGATCGAAACCTCGCGCTGGAACTGGTGCGTGCGACCGAGGCCGCGTCCATCCGGGCCGTGCCGTTCATCGGCCGTGGCGACAAGGAGGCCGCCGATGGCGCGGCGGTCGACGCGATGCGTGCGTTCCTCGGCACCGTGAACTTCCAGGGCAGGGTCGTCATCGGCGAGGGCGAGAAGGACAACGCTCCGATGCTATTCAACGGCGAGGAGGTCGGAGCCGGTCGAGGTCCGGAGTGCGACATCGCCGTCGATCCGATCGACGGCACCTCGCTCACCGCAGCTGGTCGTCAGAACGCCCTCTCCGTCATCGCAGTCTCCGATCGCGGCACGATGCTCGACGCGTCGAGCGTCTTCTACATGGACAAGCTCGTCACCGGCCCCGCGGGTGTCGGCGTCGTCGACATCCGGCTGCCCATCGGCGAGAACATCCGTCTGCTCTCGGAGGCGCTGGGCAAGCCCGTCGATGAGATCGTCGTCTCGGTGCTGAACCGCCCGCGCCACGAGAAGCTCATCGAGGAGATCCGTGCGGCCGGTGCAGGCACGCGCCTGATGAGCGACGGCGATGTGGCCGGCGGCATCAACGCCGCACGTCACGGTGCCCGCACCGACATGTGCGTCGGTGTCGGCGGCAGCCCCGAGGGCATCGTCACCGCTTGTGCGATCAAGGCGCTCGGCGGCCACATCCAGGGGCGGCTCTGGCCGCGTGACGACGACGAGCGTCAGCGCGGCATCGACGCAGGACTCGAGATGGACCGCGTCTACGAGGCCGATGACCTGGTCAAGGGCGACAACACGATCTTCGTCGCCACCGGAGTGACGGACGGGCAGCTTGTTGCCGGTGTGCGCCGCGAAGGCAACTACGTGTACACCGAATCAGTGGTGCTGCGTGGTGCCTCCGGAACCCTTCGTCGCATCGCCTCGGAGCACCTCGTCTCCAAGTGGCTCTAGGGATCGAAGGTCCTGTTCCACGATTTTCGCTGGTCTGATCGTTACCGACCCGGTATACCGACGTCGCGCTGGGTCCGGTCTTATTCAGGCTTTGCTGGCACAATAGGCCCTGGGTTCGTCGCCGTCACAGTTCACGACGGCATCCAGGAGGGTGAGATGACCACGGAGCAGACGCGGGACGCGAAGTCACGGGCGACGGCTATGGTCACCACGAATACGGGCCGCATTCTTCGGATCACTCCGGAGGACGAAGCCGCTCGTGTCGCAGCCGCAGCAGCTGCGACGGTGGCTCCTGCGAACGTCGATCCTGCGCGCCGTGCTGATGTGCTGTTCCGCGTGCGCCGACCCGAGGGACACGAGCTCAGCTCGTGGTGGATGATCGGCGCCTTCGTCGTGACCTCCGGCCTCGTGATCGCCCTGCTCAGCTGGGTTCCCGGCAGCGCCTAAGTCTCGTCCACACGGTGCCGCACGGCGTCGAGGTCGGCTTGGATCCCGTCCAGTTGAGCGCTTTCGAACAGCTCTGCACGTTGGGCCGGTTCCGTGTTCTCGCCGATCTCAGAATTCTCGACCACGCCAGAATTCTCGACCAGTTCGGGCGCGGTGAACCGGCGCGGTGAGGTCGTGATCGGTTGCGGAGCAGCCTCCAGCGCCGAGGCGTCGATCCCGGGGAACTGACGAGCCGTGACCAGCACACGGGTCTCGAGTGAGCCGGCGAAGCGGTTGTAACTCTCGACCGTGCGCTCCAGCGCCCGTCTCATGTCGTCGGCATGCCCGGCGAGGACACCCAGACGATCGAACAGCTGCGTTCCCAGGTTGAGCAGCGTGCGCGCCTCGGTCGAGACCTCCTGCTGGGTCCAGGTGAACGCGACGGTCTTCAGCACGGCCCAAAGGTTCACCGGAGAGGCGAGAGCGACGCGCCTGCCGAACGCGTAGTCGAGCAGCGTCGGGTCTTCGTCGATCGCGGATGAGAGCAACGACTCGCTCGGCAGGAAGCAGATCACGAACTCGGGGCTGGCGTCGAGGCCTGACCAGTACGCCTTCTTCGCCAGCGCGTCGATGTGCGCGCGGACGGCCTTGACGTGCTTCTGCATGAACTGGCGGCGCTGCGCCTCCTGCGCGTCACCGCCCGTCAGCGCACTCGCCTCGAGATACGCATCGAGAGGAACCTTCGCATCGACGGCGATCGACGTGCCGCCGGCGAGGCGGATGACCATGTCGGGGCGTCCCTGACCGCGATCCGACGAGATCGTGGACTGCAGATCGAAGTCGACGTGCCGTGTGAGACCTGCGGCCTCGACCACTCGTCGCAGCTGCGTCTCACCCCATACGCCGCGTGTCGACGTCGAACGGAGTGCTCCCGCGAGCGATTCGGTGGTCGCGCGCAGCGCCTCATCGGACTCCTGAGCCCTGCGCAATTGCTCGGCGAGGGAACCGAACTGCGCATGCCGCTCCTGCTCAAGGGACGCCACCTTGTTCTGCATCTGCTGCAGCGATTCGCGCACCGGAGCGAGCGCGGTCAGCACGGCGTTCTGCTGCTGCACCCGCTGCGCCTCGGCCCGCTGTTCGACACGGGCATGCTCGACAGCATCCCGATACAGGTCGTACTGCCGGTCGCGATCATCGCGAGCGGCGGCGAGTTCTGCGTGCGCTCGAGCGAGCTCCGTCGCGCTGCGGGTGTGTTCGGTCGCAGTGCGCGACGCCCGCGCGAACCAGCCCACGACGAGGCCGACCGCGAGCGCGGTGACGGCGATGAGAGCGATCAGCGGAGCATCCATGAACCCAGCGTGCACCCGGCCACGGACATCGGTCGGATGCCGCTCCGCTCAAGCGAGGCCGGAGTTCAGCGGCTCGCGTACTCGTCGAGGATCGCGCGCATCTCGGGCAGTGCGAACTGCTCGGTGATGGCGACGGCCGACAGCGGTCCGGCGTCCGGGTCGGCACCCGCTTCGAGCAGCAACCGCAGCAGTGTCTCGTTCTTCCGGAACACCGCACACGAGATCGCTGTCTGTCCCGAGGCATTGAGCGCGTTCAGTTCGGCGCCGCGTCGCACGAGATCTGCGACCGTATGCTCCTGCTCGGCATACGTCGCGACGATCAGCACGGTGTCGCCGCGCGGATTGCGCACGTCGATCGGTACGCCGGCGTCGATCATCTCGCCGAGCGGTCCGGTGCGGCCTTCGCGGGCGAGGTCGAAGGTGCCCTCGATGACCTCGACGCTGACGGGGGAGTCGCCGGTGGGATTCGTCATGCACTCATTGTGCACTGCGGGAGGTGCGCAGCGCCGAAATCAGGCGACAGCCCGCTCCAGCACGCGAACAGGAGGCTCGGCGAGCCGCAGGCTCAGCATCAGCGCGAGTTCGTCGACGTCGGCGGCACCGGCACGTGCAGCGGCGTCGATGACGATCTGGGCACAAGCGCGAGCATCCGCCAGCGCGTCGTGGTGCGAGAACTCGGCGAACCCTGCGGCAGCGGCTGCCACGGGCAGGCGGTACGAGTCGAGATCGTAGATCTTGCGCGCGACCTGGAGGCTGCACAGCGAGCGGTACGGCGGGCATTCGAGCCCGGTGACCTCTGATGCGGTGCGCAGCACCTTCGTGTCGAAGCCTGCGTTGTGCGCGACGAGGACGTCCGCGCCGGTGAACGAGCACAGTCGGTCGAACTGCTCCTCCCAGGTCGCGGCCGTGCGCACCTGGTGAGGGTGGATGCCGTGGATCTTGATGTTCCAGTCCTGGAACTCGTCGTGTCCTGCCGGAGGTCGGATCAGCCAGCCGGCGGTGGCGACCACCTCGCCGTCGCGTACACGGACGAGTCCGACGGAGCATGCCGAGGCGGGGCTGGAATTCGCCGTCTCGAAGTCGATTGCGGTGAAGTCCAGGGGCACCTGTCCACCTTCTCTCCGGTGCCGCGCGTGATGTCGCAGACTCGCCGTAGGCTGGCCACATGAGCGATGCGCGGGCGACTTCCTTCGGTGCGGCGGCCGATCATTACGAGGCGGCGAGGCCGGATTATCCCTTCGATGCGGTGGCGTGGATGCTCGAGAATCTCCCGCACGGATCGCGTCGGATCGCCGACGTCGGAGCCGGCACGGGCAAGCTCACCCGCGTGCTCGTCGCGGCGCCGGACGGGGAGGTCGTCGCGATCGATCCTGACCCGGCGATGCTCGCGAAGCTGCGGGAGAGCGTTCCGGGCGTGCCGACGTTCACCGGAACCGCCGAGCATCTGCCGCTGCCAGATTCGGGCCTCGACGCCGTGGTGCTCGGTCAGGCATGGCACTGGGTCGATCCGGTCGCGGCATCCGCCGAGATCGGCCGCGTCGTTCGCAGCGGGGGAACGCTGGGGCTGATCTGGAACATCCGCGACGAGAGCGTCGACTGGGTCCGCCGCCTGACAGAGATCATGCACAGCAGTCCCGCGGAGAACATGGTCAACGGTCCGGGTTCGCACGGTCCGCAGATCGCAGCGCCGTTCGGAGGCGTCGAGACCGGTCGGTGGGAATGGAAGCGCCCGATGAACAGGACGCAGCTGCATCAGATGGCATCCTCACGCAGTTACCTCATCACCGCGCCGGCTCAAGAGCGTGCCGGCATCGTGCGCGGGATGGACGAGCTCTTCGACGAGCTCGGACTCGGTGACGCGGAGGCGACGATCGATATGCCGTACGCGACGACGGCGTATCGCGCCGTGCGCGCCTGACTTCTCGCGCGCACGGTCGCTGACCGTCGAGTTCCCGCAGGATCACGGCATCCGTCCCGGGTAGACTCGTATCCCGTGGCTCTAACTATCGGGATCGTGGGCTTGCCCAACGTCGGCAAGTCGACTCTTTTCAACGCACTCACCAAGAACGACGTGCTCGCGGCGAACTATCCGTTCGCGACGATCGAGCCGAACGTCGGTGTGGTGAACCTTCCCGACTCGCGACTCAATGTGCTCTCGGAGATCTTCAGCAGCGAACGCATCCTTCCCGCAGCCGTGTCGTTCGTCGACATCGCCGGTATCGTGCGCGGCGCGAGCGAGGGCGAGGGACTCGGCAACCAGTTCCTCGCGAACATCCGTGAGGCGGACGCCATCGCCCAGGTCGTTCGCGGCTTCGACGACGACGACGTCGTGCATGTCGAGGGTTCGATCAACCCCAAGGACGATCTGGAGACGATCAACGCCGAGCTCATGCTCGCCGACCTGCAGACCGTCGAGAAGGCGATTCCGCGGTTCGAGAAGGAAGTGCGGGGTAAGAAGGCCGATCCGTCTGTGCTCGAGGCGGCGAATGCCGCGAAGGATGCTCTGGAACGCGGCATCCTGCTCTCGGTGAGCGGTATCGATCTCGCCCCGATCAAAGAACTCGGCCTGCTCACCTCGAAGCCGGTCATCTTCGTCTTCAACGTCGACGAGGCGGTGCTGACGGATGCTGCGCGCAAGGCAGAGCTCGAAGCACTTGTCGCACCGGCCAAGGCGATCTTCCTCGACGCGAAGATCGAGTCGGAGCTCATCGACCTCGATCCGGAGGATGCTGCCGAGCTGCTCGCGTCGACCGGTCAGGACGAGTCGGGCCTTGACCAGCTCGCCCGCGTCGGCTTCGACACGCTGGGTCTTCAGACGTACCTGACCGCCGGTCCGAAGGAGGCTCGCGCCTGGACGATCCCCAAGGGGTCGAAGGCGCCGCAGGCTGCAGGTGTCATCCACACCGACTTCGAGAAGGGCTTCATCAAGGCGGAGGTCATCTCGTTCGAGGATCTCGTCGCGACCGGTTCCGTTGCCGAGGCGCGTGCGAAGGGCAAGGCCCGCCTCGAGGGCAAGGACTATGTCATGCAGGACGGCGACGTCGTGGAGTTCCGCTTCAACGTGTAGTCGCGTTCCGGCTCAGCGCAGATCCGTCGAATCGAGGGAGAGCGATCATGACCGACTTCGTCGAATATCGCCCACGCTCCGAGTCGTCTTTCCGGCCGGATCCGCAAGTGGCCATCCGGCCGGCGACCACGGGCGACACGCGTGGCCTCGCCGTTGTGAGGTCGGCGCGCGGCGGGAGCGTCGAGGAGCACCTCGAGGCTTCTCAGCGGTTGATCGAGCGGCTTCCCGTGATTCTCGTCGCAGAGTCGGATGGTGAGATCGTCGGCTGGTGCGGGGCTCAGAGGTCGTCGATCGAGCCAGATGCTGAACCGGAGTGGCTGATCGCCGGGATCACGGTTGTTCCCGAGCTGCGCCGTAGAGGCATCGCAGCGCTGCTGCTAGGCGGCGTCATGGGGGCTGTGCGCTCTGACGAGCCCGGCGCGGCGATCTTCAGCGTCATCAACGCGCGCAACCTCGCCTCCATTGACTTGCATGAAGGGCTGGGGTTCAGCGAGATCGCACGGCGTGCGGAGATCGCCCGCATAGAGTTCGCCGGCGGCGAAGGAGTCCTGCTGCGGTCCCGACCCGATGGGACTGCGGCACGCGAGTGATGCCGTCGGTCAACGACGCAGGTCGCGCCTGCCACCGAACATCCGCTCCAACGGGATGCGGCCGTCCTGCCACGGTGTGAGGATCCAGACGACGAGATACGCGCCGATCCCCAGCACAGGCAACAGGAACGACACGAGGATGAGCAGCCGGGCCACCCACACGTTGATTCCGAGTTTCTCGGCGAGGCCGCCTCCGATCCCAGCGATGAGGCGCCGGGGTCCACGTCGGAGACCTGACTTGCGGATGGAGTCGAAGAACTTTGCCATGACATCGACCGTACGCATGATCGGCGACCGCCACAGCAGTGTTAGCCCCCGAGGTCATGGCGGAAACCCAGAATGCTCGCCGTCTCAGCGTTGTGGGCGGTCCTGGGGTGCAATCATTCGGCGTATCCGTTAACCTGAACGCGGTGGTACGCCACCGACTGCGCTTCCACGTGGCGATCCACGTGAATCATCGCGGAGAGACCTGAGCAGATCAGGACATGTCCGGATGGGGTGCGGCGCACGCGATGCGCCGACTTCATTCCGCCGATGCCGGACATCGGCTGACGAGAGGACATGACATGTCGTCGAAGGACGAGAAGAACCTGACCCAGGTGCTCGACAAGATCTCGAAGATGGACGAGCCGAGACGTTCGGTCATGCAGCGCGTGCATGACGTCATCGTGACGGCCGCCCCCACGCTCAAACCGCGGATCTGGTACGGAATGCCCGCCTACGCGAAGTCGGCGAGCACGCCCGCGCTCGTGACGTTGCGCAACGACGAGCGGTTGAATCTCGCGATCACCGAGAAGGCGGCCTTCCGGCCCGCACGCGGCACGGAAGGGGACTTGATGCCGGCGGCATGGTATTTCGAGACCGTGGACGAGGTCACGGAGAAGCGCATCGCCGAGATCGTCCGCTCAGCGCTCGACTGAGCGTCGAACTGACGCCTTCAGCCCGCAGCCTTGCGGATGTGCTCGGCGATCGTCTTCTCGGTCGCCGGGGTCAGCTTGAGTATTGCGAACGACGTGACCCAGAGGTCGCCGTCGTCGAGCTGTGCGCTTTCCTCGAAGCCGAGGGTCCCGTAGCGGGTGGTGAATTTGGATGCTGCCTTGAAGAACACCACGACCTTCCCATCGGCATCCGTGTACGCAGGGAAGCCGTACCAGGTCTTCGGAATCAGCTGCGGCGCGACATCGTTGACGATGCGGTCGATGCCCTCCGCAAGCGCGCGGTCGTCATCCGGCATCGCGGCGATGGCTTCGCGGACTGCCTTCTCGCCCGCAGCGCGCGATTTTCCGGCCTTCTCCTGCGCGCGCAGCTCGGCGGCGCGTTGCTTGACGGCATCGCGCTCATCGTTCGACAGTCCGGCGGTCTTGTCAGCCATGTCATGCTCCTCTGTTGATCGGGATGCTCTGTTGATCGGGATGGCGATTGCGCCTGAGACCAAACTACGACTCGTCGCATCCTCGCGCTTCTCGATTCCTGATCGATCGGTGAGGGGACCGCCGACGGCTCTGAGCTGCGCTCCGGACAGTATCGTGGATGTCAGCGACGAATCCGGCCCCAGCCGGCCGCCACCAGCACCAGAGGAAAGACCACCATGACGCAGCAGAGCACTTTTGACCCGGACGGCCGTGCGGTTCCGTACATCGAAGAAGGCGAGGGTCCCGTCCCGCTCGTGCTCATCTCAGGCCGCGCCCTCAGCGGCGACGGGCTCGCCGTGGTCGCGCACTATCTCGCAGAAGAGGCGGGCTTCCACGTCGTGCGGATCGGCCCCAGAGCGGATTCGGTCGGGCAGGATCGTGCGACGACGCTGCGAGAGCGCGTCGAGGATGCCGCCGCGGTGATTGACCACCTCGGACTCGATCACACCTGGATCGGCGGTCATGCCTTCGGCGGCACCGCGGCACGCATCTTCGCCGCAGAGCACACCGATCGCGTCAACGGCCTGCTGTTGCTCGGCGTCGAGGACGACGAGATTCCGCTTGCCCCGGCGATCCCCGTGCTGATCGTGCAGGCGACGGATGACGCGGTCACCCCGCCTGCCACGGCGGAGGCGCTGCACGCCACCGCGCCGGAGCGAGCGAGCATCAAGATCGTCGACGGCGCCGACCATCTGTTCCCGGCCACGCACCCGATCGAGACCGCCGTCATCATCGAGGAGTACCTCGACTGGGATTAGGGGCTGCAACGCTGCACCCCCAGAGAACCTATGGTTGAGGTGTGTCCCGAAACTCTCCTGCATCCCCGGCCCCCGTTCCCGTCGAGCTTCCCCTCGAGCGTCGTCTGGCGGTCGCCGTCGAGCGGTACGGCGAGCAGGCCGTGGTGTCGCGCTCGCTCTCGCTGCTCGCCGGAAACAACGAGGGCGCGGACTTCCTCCTCTTCGTCGGCGGTGAGCACGCACGCGGCATCATCGACGGTGCACCGGTGCTGTACTGGCCCGAACTCTGGGGTGCGCGTGCGCTGCTGCACGTCTGGGACGCATCGGTCATCGACGAGTCGGCGACCGCGCTCCTGATCAGCACGCTGAGCAACCCCGCCTGGCGTGTGCGGGAAATGGGCGCCAGGCTCGCCGCCGCACGCGAACTCGATGCGGCATCCGAACTGGCGGAACTGCTCGGCGACGAAACCCCGCGGGTGCGTGCAGCCGCGGCCAGGGCACTGGGCGCCATCGGGTCTGCGAATGACATCGACCCTGTTCGCGCCCTGCTCAAGGACCCGGAGGTCGAGGTCCGTCGCGGGGCGCAGCAGAGCCTCGACAAGCTGCGATCACGGCATCCGAAGAACTGAGAACGACAACCGGTCAGTCCTGACCGGTGGGCCGTCTGCGGCCCGACTTGGTCTCCGAGCGCCGGTGCTTCTCGTCCAATCGGCGTCGCCGGGAGCCCTTCGTGGGTTTCGTGGAGCGACGGATGCTGGGTGGCATGACTGCTTCGCGGATGAGAGCGGACAGCCGTTCCCGCGCCGCCACCCGGTTCTGCCGTTGCGAACGGTGTTCGGCGGCGCTGATGGTGAGTACAGTGCCAGCCAACCTCGACACGAGGCCTTCTATGACACGCGCACGTTGCACGTCGCTCAACGCGGTCGTCGTGCCGAGGTCAAGACTGAGCTGTACGCGCGAGTCGGCGGTGTTGACACCCTGCCCGCCCGGCCCCGAAGAGCGCGAGAACTGCTCGATCAGATCACTCGCGGGAATCCTGAGACCGTGCGGAGCTCCCGGTCCAGGAGGCACACGCAGATCATCCACTCCACAAGTGTGCCGCAGTGCGATGAAAGTTGGGACGCGACCGATGGGAGAATCGTCTGATGACCGCAACTCTCGTGGCTCGAGGCGTCGCCGGAGGCTATGGCCACCGCACGCTGTTCGACGAACTGGACCTGACTGTCGCACCGGGTGACGTCGTGGGCGTCGTTGGCGCGAACGGCGCCGGAAAATCCACACTGCTGCGACTGCTCGCCGGCATCGACGAACCGCAGGCGGGCTCGATCACACTGGCGCCTTCCGATGCGTTCGTCGGGTGGCTCCCGCAGGAGCACGAACGCATCGCCGGCGAAAGCGTGGTGGGCTACATCGGCCGGCGCACCGGCTGCGCCGCGGCCACGAGAGAAATGGATGCGGCGGCAACGGCGCTCGGTGATCCCTCGCTCGCTGCAGACGGTGCCGACCCCGCCGATGTCTACTCGGCGGCGCTGGAGCGGTGGCTCGCGAGCGGAGCCGCGGACCTTGAGGAGCGTATCCCGGCGGTGCTCGCCGACCTCGGCCTCGTCTTCGAAGGCGCTCGGGCCGAGGACACGCTGATGACCTCGCTCTCCGGTGGGCAAGCAGCTCGAGTCGGGCTTGCCGCACTTCTGCTGTCACGCTTCGACATCGCCCTGCTGGACGAGCCGACGAACGATCTCGACCTCGACGGGCTGGAGCGGCTCGAGGCATTCGTCCGCGGGCTCCGCGGCGGTGTCGTGCTCGTCAGTCATGACCGGGAGTTCCTCTCGCGCAGCGTGACCCGCGTATTGGAGCTCGATCTCGCGCAGAACTCGAACCGGGTATACGGCGGCGGCTATGACGCGTATCTGGAGGAGCGTGCCACGGTACGCCGCCACGCACGCGAGAAGTACGATGAGTTCGCCGACAAGAAGGCCGACCTGGTGTCGCGCGCTCGCGTGCAGCGGGAGTGGTCCAGCCAGGGCGTGCGCAACGCGATGAAGAAGTCGCCTGACAACGACAAGATCAGGCGCAAGGCATCCGTCGAGTCCAGTGAGAAGCAGGCGCAGAAGGTGCGTCAGATGGAGAGTCGGATCGCCCAGCTCGACGAAGTGGAGGAGCCGCGCAAGGAATGGCAGCTCGAGTTCACGATCGGCTCGGCTCCCCGCTCGAGCTCGGTGGTCTCGACGCTCAGCAACGCCGTCCTCCGGCAGGGCTCCTTCACGTTGGGGCCGGTTTCGTTGCAGGTGAATGCGGGGGAGCGCATCGGCATCACAGGTCCCAACGGTGCGGGAAAATCGACCCTGCTTCGTGCGCTTCTCGGGCAGCAGCATCCGGATGAGGGCACGGCGAGTCTCGGCGCCAGCATCCGGATAGGGGAGATCGATCAGGCGCGATCGCTGCTCACCGGCACTGCGCCGCTCGCAGCAGCGTTCGAGGCGCTCGTGCCCGAGTTGGCATCAGGAGAGGTGCGCACGCTTCTGGCCAAGTTCGGTCTCAGGGCCGATCATGTCGACCGCCCAGTCGACGAACTCTCACCGGGGGAGCGCACTCGAGCGGCTCTCGCACTGCTGCAGGCGCGCGGAATCAACCTTCTCGTGCTCGATGAACCGACCAACCACCTCGACCTGCCGGCGATCGAACAGCTGGAACAGGCGCTGGAGTCTTATGGAGGCACACTGCTGCTGGTCACACACGATCGACGGATGCTCGACACGGTGCAGACGGACCGGCGCTGGCGCGTCGAAGCGGGTCAGGTCGAAGAGGTATGAGCCCTCAGCGTCCCTGACGCTTCTTGTACGGCTTCGGCTGCCCTTTCACGACCGGCGCGCGGCCCCGTCCCTTCGACGCCTTCGCCTTGCCGCCGGCCTTAACGGGCTTCTTCGCCTCGGGCGGTGCCGCAGCGACTTCGCGTTGCGCTTCGGGAAGCAGCAGCAAGCCGACGGAAGTCAGGCGCGTCTCGCCTTCGCGGGTGACGAGGGGCTGGCCGACCTCTTCCTCGAGCTTGTCGATCGACGAGTACAGCGAGGCGAGCGGGATGCCGAGGTTCTGAGCAGCGCGCGGGAAATGCAGCTCCTCGGCGACGGCGACGAAACGTCGAAGCAGGGTGATGTTCACGGGAGCCTTTCATGCGCGCGTCTGTCGCGGCCGGTATTCAGCGTACGCGTCGTCCGTCGCGCAGGCGGCGCCGTGCAGCAGAGTGTCGATGACGGAAGCTCTCAATGAGGTCCTCGGCTCCCTGGCATGACAGCGGGCGCGAAGAGCTGGTGAAGCAGCGTATCGGAGAGCCAGTTCTCGAACTGCTCCGGCGTCCAACCTGAATCGATCACCAGCTCGCTGTAGACCCCGGCCGCAGCGAAGGCGCGGAAGATCGACTGCGCCTGTTCGAGGGGGAGCGCGAGCTCTGAGGCGACCGACGCGATGAGGCCGTCCATCACCCGGTTGCGGCCGCGCAGTTTCGAACGCAGGAGTGTTCGGGTGTCGGCGTCCTCGTCCATGGCGGCATCGAGAATCTGCACCACATCGAAGTCGGTCGAGTAGAGCACGGTGAGCCAATGCGCGGCACCGCGCAGGCGCCCGACGGCAGACTCCTCGGCGAGCACCGATGCTGCGAGAGCGCGTGCGTCCGCACGCTCCAGCCAGCTTTCGCAGATGAGGTTGAGAATCTCCCTCTTCGTCCCGAACGCCGCATACACGGTGCGGCTGGCGACGCCCGCTGCTTCTGCGACCGCAGCCAAACTGGTCGACGCGTACCCGTCGGCAGCGAACAGTCGCTGCGCAGCTTCGGCGATGCGGCGTTTCGTCGCAGCGGCCTGCTCCTGCCGATACGTCGGCGCAGGGCTATTGACACGGCTGCTCATGAGGATCAGGCTAACGAATGAAGTCGGTGCAGTGCTACTGCAGTGACTGCATATCAACTGCAAGGGAGAAGATCATGATTGACGCAATCGCGGAGTCCGCCCGAGTCAGTGTTCTCGAGCGGATGCTGCACGAGGGGTTCGCCGCGGGAAACACGGATGTGGTCGACGAACTCTGTTCGCCGGATCTCATCGAGCATCAGTTCGGACTTTCGGGAAACGGTGCGAACGCCATCGCAAAAGTGAAGCGTGCGATCAGCGAGGTGCATGCGGGGCTGCCCGACCTCACGTTCACGATCGGCGACTGGGCCGAGCAGGGCGACACCGTCTGGGTGCGGGCTGAAGGCGTCGGAACGAACACCGGAGCATTCATGGGTCCGCCGACCGGCCTCAGAGTCGCGTTCACGGTGATCGATATCGCGCGTGTTCATGCCGGCCGCATCGTGGAGCACTGGGGCGTGCCAGACCGTTTCGCACTGGCGATGCGACTCGGTCGGATCCAACTGCCGCGGTGAGCAGCTCAGCGTCGGGAGAGAGGAACGCATCGGGGGTGGGATGCGAACTGCATCCCACCCCCGAAAATCCTCAGCGTGCGTGTCAGGCCGGCTGCGGCAGAATCGTGAAGCTGACGGCGCCTTCGTCATCGACACCGGCATCGAGCACCTTGTCGGAGAGGGCCTCAGCGGCGTTCTCCTCGAGGAACACGCGGCTGCCGACACCGTCGATCACGACGTCGGCGGGTTCCGGGGAAGGCACGACGTGAACGGCGAAACGTGATTCGCCGTTCGGTCCCTGTCCTTCCGCGGTCTGGATACGAAGCCCCGCGTCTGCGCTGGCATCCTCGCGGCCGACGATCGTGGTGACGACGGCATCTGCATTTTCGGTCAGGGTGAGCACAGCGCTCTCCTTCCGGTTGCGGACATGCTCCGGTCAGAACATGTCCGGGCCACGATTCCGCACGTCGGGGGAGTGGAGCAACCTGAGCCCGGGTATTCGGAGGTTCCTCACACCTTCGCGCGAGGCCACCGATACCCTGGGCGATCGCGACCTCTACTCGTCGGCGCCACGCTCTTCCCGCAGCCGCGGCTCGGTGCGCCTGCTCGGTCGTACCCCCGCCTTGTCGGCGTAGAACGTCCGGATACGGTCCATATCGGCGGCGACGTCTCCGGTCAGCTCGAACGTCGGGCCGAGACCGGTCGTCATGGTCGTGCGATCGACGTAGCCCAGAGTCACCGGCATACCGGTCTCAGTGGCGATCCGGTAGAAACCCGACTTCCAGTACTCGTTGCCGCCGCGTGTGCCGTCCGGCGTGACGACGAGTGCGAACACCTCACCGGAATGCACCTGCGCGATCACGTCCTTGACGACCCGGCTGGGATCGTCCCGATCGACGGGCACGCCGCCGATCCTCCGCATGATCGGTCCACGCCATCCGGTGAACAGGCTCTTCTTCCCCAGCCAGTGCACGTCGATGCCGAGCCGCCAGGCGATTGCGAGCATGAGGACGAAGTCCCAGTTCGAGGTGTGCGGCGCCCCGATGAGGATCGTCGGGCGGGTGGGTACCTCATCGCCCGTGAGCGTCCAGCGACTGAGCGCCCAGAAGGCACGGGCGAGGATTCGTTTCACCACATAACCGTAGGGCATTCACCTTCTGTCGATGAGTCGCGGCAGGAGCACCCAGAGCGCTAGGACCACGACAGCGGCGACGATCAACACGACGGTCGCCGTCGTCCGATCCACAGTGAAGTCGACAATGAGCGTCGTGACGCCGACACTCAGCAGGCCGATCACGACGAGATCGGCCTGCACCATTCGCGAGGCGAACCTGACGAGGTCGGGCTTGCGGTGCCGGCCGAACAGCGACCGATGCATCCCCACCGGCGCCAGCGCCAGCACTGTCGCCAACGCTGCCAGACCGACGAGCACGATGTAGAGCGTGCGCTGCAGGTCGTCCAGTTCAGTGAATCG
Organism: Microbacterium murale; assembly: GCF_014635185.1. Classification (GTDB taxonomy): domain Bacteria; phylum Actinomycetota; class Actinomycetes; order Actinomycetales; family Microbacteriaceae; genus Microbacterium; species Microbacterium murale. The sequence continues at coordinate 260,726 of NZ_BMCM01000002.1, read as the reverse complement.
CGGCTGGAAGGCGACGGCGAGCAGGAAGCCGGAGAGCACCTGCGTGCCGGTCTGCATCACGCGCAGTTCCTGCATGAGCTCATCCCAGTTGCGGTCGGCGCGTTCGTCACGAGTCTCGTCACGGCCGTCGCGCTTCGCGTCGGCCCCGTGGTGGACCTCGGCAGCGCTCGTGTCGGACCTGGCGTCGGGAGAGTCGTTCATACTCAGAGTTTTGGGCACGACCGTCGAACTGTCCAGCGCCACGCCCGGCGCCTCAGTGCGCGCGCGGGCGTACCATGGAGCAATGACCATTCGCGAGACCTCGGAATCGACCGGTGCGGTCGACGTCCCCGTCATCCCTGCAGGCTTGAATCTGCTGGGTGACGACAACGCCGGCAGCTGCTGCGGCGGCTCCTGCTCTCTGCCCGGTTAGGCCACTCCGTCGGCGGTCAGTGACCGCCGTGGAAGTCCCCGCCCGCGTCATCCGCCGGCTTGCGGATGAAGGCGCTCAGCGCGACAGAACCCAGTGAGATGATCGCCGCGATCAGGAATGCCATGCGTGCTCCCGGCGCACCGGCGATCGGGGTCGACAGGCCCTCGAGTTCACCCGCGTGCAGGATCGACGAATACGTCACTGTGAGCAACGCGACGCCAGCCGCCCCGGCGACCTGCTGAATCGTGTTCAGCACTGCCGAACCGTGCGAGTACAGGTGGCGCCGCAGCGACCCGAGCGACGCGGAGAACAGCGGCGTGAACGACATCGCAAGGCCGACCGACATGAAGGTCTGCGAGATCACCAGCATCCACCACTGCGTGTGCTCGCCCACTGTGGAGTAGAAGAACAGCGCAGCCGACACCATGATCGTGCCGGGGATGAGCAGTGTGCGGGTACCGCGCGCATCGTAGACGCGGCCCATGATCGGGCCGAGCAGACCCATCAGAATCGAGCCGGGAAGCAGGATCAGGCCTGACTGCAGCGCATCGAGTCCCGCGACGTTCTGCAGATACTGCGGCAGCAGTGTGAGCGTTCCGAACATCGACAGCGCGAGGATCCCCATGACGATCACGGCGAGCGTGTAGTTGCCTGAGCGGAACACGCGCAGGTCGAGCAGGGCGTCGTCGATGCGCTGCAGCACGAGCTGGCGCCAGACGAACAGACCGAGGGCGATACCGCCGACGACCAGGGAGATCACGCCGATCGTCGCGCCGTTCGACTCGCCTTCGCCGCCGAACTGACTGAGACCGTAGACGACACCGCCGAAGCCGAAGGCGGAGAGCACGATCGAGAGCACGTCGACCGGGGCATCCCTGGTCTCACCGAGGTTCGTCATCCACTTCGCACCCATGGCGAGCGCGACGAGCGCGATCGGCAGGATGATCGCGAACAACCAGCGCCAGCTCAGCGTCTCGAGCACAGCACCGGCCAACGTCGGGCCGATCGCCGGCGCGAGGGAGATGACGAGGCCGACGCGGCCCATCATCCGGCCGCGCGACTGGGGCGGGACGACGTTCATCATGGTCGTCATCAGCAGCGGCATCATGATGCCGGTGCCGCCAGCCTGGATGACGCGCCCCACGAGCAGCACGGCGAATCCGGGTGCGATGAGGCACACCAGGGTGCCGAGGGAGAACGCCGTCATCGCGGCGATGAAGACCTGACGAGTGGTGAACCGCTGCAGCAGGAAACCGGTGGTGGGGATCACGACCGCCATCGTGAGCATGAACGCACTGGTCAGCCACTGGCCGAGCTCCGGCGGGATGCCCAGATCTGCGTTCAGATGCGGGATGGCGATTCCCATCGTCGTCTCGTTGAGGATCGCGACGAACGCGGCGATGAGCAGCAACCAGATGACGCGCATGTCGGAGCGCGCGATGGTCGGTTCCGTCTTGACGGTGGGAACTGAACCGGTGGATGTGGTGGCCAAAGCGTCTCCTCAGTGGATGGGTGGCGGAAGGCCGACGAAGGAGCCGAAGACGCGGCACCCACTCGTGGACAACGAATCATGGTAACGCAGTCTTGCCAGCGGGCATTCCCGCTCTGATGAGATTTTCTCGGGGCTAGGCTGACCGGATGAGTATGGGCGGCGGGCGCGGCGGTGGCGGCGGTGGCGGAGGCGGTTTCCGCGGAGTGGACGAGGCGGCGCAGAAACGACTCAACGCCGAGGCGCCGCGGATCACCGGACTCGGACAGCGAGTGGTCGGGCTGTTCCGGCCGTACCTCGGTCGCATCATCATCACCGGCATCCTCGTCGTCGTCGGAGCCGGCATCGCGGTCATCCCGCCGCTGATCGTCCAGCGCATATTCGACGACGCGCTGTTCCCCGTCGACGGCGGCAGTCCCGAGATCGGACTGCTCATCCGCCTCGTGCTGATCATGGTCGGACTCTTCCTCCTCTCCGCCGTACTCGGCGTCGGCCAGACCTGGCTGACATCGACGGTGGGAAACAGCGTCACCGGCGATCTGCGCGTGCGACTGTTCGAGCATCTGCAGGCGATGGAACTCGGCTTCTTCACCCGCACCAAGACAGGCGTGATCCAGTCGCGCCTGCAGAACGATGTCGGCGGCGTCTCGGGTGTGCTCACGAACACCGTCACCAGCATCCTGGGAAATGTCGTGACGGTGATCGCATCGCTGGTGGCGATGATCCTGATCGACTGGCGCCTCACACTCATCGCCGTCGTGCTGATGCCGTTCCTGATCATCGTGCAGCGCCGAGTCGGCCAGGTGCGCGCGCGGATCGCGGGAGAGACGCAGGAGTCGCTTTCGGAGTTGACGTCGATCACTCAGGAGACCCTGAGCGTCTCCGGCATGCTGCTGTCGAAGTCGTTCAACCGTCAGCGTGCCGAGTCTCAGCGGTATCAGGGCGAGAACCGCAATCAGGTGAAGCTGCAGGTCCGCCGCGCGATGAGCGGCCAGGGTTTCTTCGCCGTCGTGCAGGTGCTGATGGCTTCGGTTCCGGCGGTCATCTACCTCGTCTCCGGCTACCTGATCGCCGGCGGTGCGGGCGCGATCACCGCGGGAACAGTGGTCGCGTTCACCACCGTGCAGGCACGGCTGCTGCAGCCGCTGATGGGACTCATGCGCGTCTCTCTCGACCTGCAGACGTCGCAGGCGCTGTTCGCACGCATCTTCGAGTACCTCGACCTGGTCCCGGAGATCGAGGATGCCGAGGGCGCGATGTCGGTCGACGACGCCCCAGGGCCGCTCGGACGGGTCGAGTTCGATGAGGTCGTGTTCAGGTATCCGGATGCTGCGCCCGATGCGCGACCGACCCTCCAGGGTGTGTCGTTCGTGGCCGAACCCGGCCAGCACGTCGCGTTCGTCGGGCCGTCCGGGGCGGGCAAGACGACCATCCTGTACCTCGCCCCGCGGCTCTACGAGGCGCACGGGGGTGCGGTGCTGTTCGCCGGAGCCGATGTGCGCACGCTGACGCAGGAGTCGATCATCGACAACGTCGGCATCGTTTCGCAGGAGACATATCTCTTCCACGCGACGATCCGCGAGAACCTCATGTACGCCAGGCCGGACGCCACGGAGGCCGAGGTCATCGCAGCGTGCACGGCCGCGAACATCCATCACATCATCGCGGGCTTCGAGCACAGCTACGACACGATCGTCGGAGAGCGCGGCTACCGGCTCTCCGGCGGCGAGAAGCAGCGCATCGCGATCGCACGGGTGCTGCTGAAGGATCCGCCGGTGCTGCTCCTGGACGAGGCGACCTCGGCACTCGACACCGTGTCCGAACGCGTGGTGCAGGAGGCGCTCGACGAGGCCGCTCGCGGCAGGACGACGATCTCCATCGCACACCGGCTGTCGACCGTCATGGGCGCGGACGTCATCCATGTGCTCGAGGCAGGGCAGATCGTGGAGTCCGGCACACACAGTGAACTGCTCGCCCGGGGCGGCTTGTACGCGGAGCTCGCGGCACAGCAGGTCGCGGCATCCCGTGTGCTCGAGACCGAGACGGTCGTCGAGAACGTGATCGGCGGAGGGGTTGCAGCGGCGTTCGCGAACCGCCGTGCCGATCGTGCACCGGATGACTCAGCCGGAGCGGATGCCGTGGATGCGCTCACGTCGCCGGTGCCGCTGCTCGACGGACCGGGCGCGGATCAACGGGTGTACCCGGCCGAGGGGTAGTCCGGCGGCAACTCAGTGTGCGGACATGCCACCGTCGACGAACAGGGAGTGGCCGGTCACGTATGCCGAGCCCGCGCCGGCGAGGAACACCGCGGCGGCGGCGAAGTCGGCAGGTAGTCCGTTGCGGCCGACCATCGTCCGCGCGGCGAGGGCCGCGATCTGTTCCGGGTCCTCCTGCAGGCGGGCGTTCAGCGGCGTGAGCACGAAGCCGGGGACGAGCGTGTTGCTCGTCACGCCGTGCGCACCCCAGGCTTCTGCCTCCGAGCGCATCAACGACTCGATCGCGCCCTTGGACGCGCCGTAGATGCCGCTGCCGACGAAGGCGCGGTGCGCCTGCTGCGAGCTGATGTGGATCAGCCGGCCGTACCCGCGCTCTGCCATGCCCTGCGCGTAGCGCTGTCCGAGCAGGAACGGCGCCAGGGCGTTCACGGTCATCGTGGCATCCCAGTCGTCTTCGGTGATCTCGGCATAGGGCGGACGGATGTTGATGCCTGCGGAGTTCACCAGGATGTCGGGTTCGCCGAACGGCTCTGTCGCGGCTTCGGCGACCGCGTGGATGCCGTCCCTGGTGCCGAGATCGCCACGGACGCCGGCGGCGCGGCATCCGGAATCGTGCAGTTCACTCACGGTCTCATCGATGCGCTCGCCGCCACGGGCGACGATGACGACGGATGCGCCGGCGCGCGCGAGCGCTGTCGCTATGGCGCGGCCGATGCCGGAGCTGCCTCCGGTCACGATCGCGGTGCGGCCCTCGAGCGAGAACAGGGATTCCAGGTAGGCGTTCATGGGTTCTCCGGTACGGCGTGCGCGTCACCAGGACAGCGCTGTGGCCAGGTCGGGGTCGGGATGGGCGGCGGCGAACTCGGGAAGCGAGCGGAGCTCATCGAGGAACGCCGTGACTTCCGCGGCATAGGCGGGATCGGAGTGGGCGGCGGCGATCTCCTGGAGCGGCGCCATGTCCATCGCGAGGATGAGGTCGAGTCTCGCCGTCACCGCGGCGTGAGCCCCGGCACCTCGCAGAACGTGGATGCCGCCGCGGAGTGCTGCGAGATAGTCGCGCAGCACGGGCAGCTGATGCCTGCTCTGGGTGATCGAGGTGCCGTCGGCACGCACGCGCCAGCGCACCACGACATCGGGGATGACGTCGAAGGAACGGGCGCTGGTGTACATCTGCTGGGCGACGATCTGGTCCTCGTAGGCCACGCCCTCGGGGAATCGCAGATCGCGCCAGAAGTCGGTGCGGCTGATCTTCGACCACGCGACGATGTTCGATGACGCCGCAGGGTGATCGAAGATGTTCGTTCGGTGGCGGGCGGGATCGGTCGCCGCGGATGTCCAGGGCTGCACACGGCCAGGAACGTATCCGTTACCGTGAGGACGTGTGCGCACGTACGCGCCGGCGATGAAGTCGCTGCCGGTCTCGGCAAGAGTTCCGGTGAGCCGTTCAAGGGCGTTCGGGGTGAGTTCGTCGTCGCCGTCGAGAAAGCCGAGGTACTCGGTGTCGACGAGGCCGAGCCCGACGTTTCTGGCAGCGCCGAGTCCGCGGGACGCGTCGTGGCGGAGAAGGGTGAATCGTGGATCGGAGGCCGCGGCATCCGCGAAGATCTCGGCGGTGGCGTCCCTCGATCCGTCGTCGATGAGGACGGCCCGCCAGCGTGGCTCGGTCTGCACGAGCAGTGAGGCGACCGCTGCCGGGGCGAATGACTCGATGTCGCGGCCGGGGACGATGAGCGTGACGATCGGGTCGGCGGCATTCATCACGATGATTCTATGGTCGGAACGGACCGTCGGGCGCGAGCGGTACACCTGTCGGCGAATCGGTACACATGTCAGCTGAGATCGGCGATTTCGACTGACATCCGTATTCTCGACATGCAGGTGTACTCGGGATCCATCGCGGACCGCCGAAAAGTCTCATGAACCGGAGATCGCCGACACCGCGGCAGCGACGAGCGCCGCGAGCTGCCCGGGAGCATCATCCGGCAGGACATCCCGCCCGAATGTGAAGCGCACCGACGTCTGCGCCACCTCGGGTGCCACACCGCAGGCGAGCAGCACGTGCGAAGGCTCATCGCTTCCTGCTGCGCACGCCGAACCACTCGACGAGATCACGCCGCGCCGCTCCAACTCCAACAGGACCGCTTCGCCGCTCGTACCGGCGAAGGTGAAGCTCGCGGTGCCAGGCAGCCGGTTCTCGCGGTCCCCGGTCAACGCGGCCTGCGGTACCGCGGCGAGCACCCCGGTGATGAACTGCCCCGTCTGCGCGCCGACACGAGCGGCGACCGACTCGCGCTCCGCCTCAGCCAGCTCGAGTGCCGCGGCCAGGCCCACGGCGCCCGCAACGTTCTCGGTCCCCGAGCGCCGACCGCGTTCCTGCCCGCCACCGTGCAGCAGCGGCTCCAGCGGCACGCGTCCGCGCACGGCCAGGGCGCCGATGCCCTTCGGGGCACCGAGCTTGTGTCCTGCGATCGAGATCGCATCGGCTCCGAGGCCGGCGACCGGCAGCCAGCCGGCCGATTGCACCGCGTCGAGGTGCAGCGGCACCCCCGCGGCTGCGGTGACGGCCGCGATCGCTGAGGCATCCTGCACGGTGCCGATCTCGTTGTTGGCGTGCCCGATCGACACCAGCGCGGTGTCGTCGCGAAGGGCGTCGGCCACGGCATCCGGCGTCGCACGACCAGCGGACGTGACAGCCGCGTATGTCACCTCGACATCGTGGAACCTTCGCAGGAAGTCGGCCGACTCGAGGACCGACTCGTGCTCGATCGGCGTGGTCACGACGTGTCGACGACCGCGCTCGAGCGCGGCGAGCACGATGCCCTTGATGGCGAGGTTGTTCGCCTCGGTGCCGCCGGCGGTGAAGATCACATCGCCGGTGCGCATCCCGAGCACCTTGGCGATACGCGCCCGTGCGTCGTCCAGCGCGCTCGCCGCGGCTTCGCCTGCCGTATGGTGACTCGACGGATTGCCGAAGACCCCGGTCAGGTACGGGCGCATCGCCTCCAGTACCTCCGGACGAACCGGAGATGTCGCGGCGTGGTCGAGGTAGAGCATCAGGCGATCCGCACGTCCAGCCCGAGGTCGAGAGCGCGGGCGGAGTGGGTGAGTGCGCCGACGGAGATGACGTCCACACCTGTCTCGGCGATGGCTCGGACGGTGTCGAGATCCACGCCGCCGGATGCCTCGACCGTGGCACGATCACCGATCAGGGCGACGCCTGAGCGCAGGTCGTCGACCGAGAAGTTGTCGAGCAGAACGGTGTGCGCGCCGCCGGAGAGCACGGCCTCGATCTGGTCCAGCCGGTCGACCTCGACGACGACGTGCGCCGTGTGCGGCAGTCGAGCCAGTGCTTCGCGCAGTGCCGTCGCGAGATCGGCCCCCGAGCGCTGCAGCACGGCGAGGTGATTGTCCTTGGCCATCACGGCATCCGAGAGCGAGAAGCGGTGATTGCTGCCGCCGCCCGACACGACCGCGTGCCGTTCGAATGCTCGCAGCCCCGGCGTCGTCTTGCGGGTGTCGGCGATGCGCGCACCGGTGCCCTCGACCGCTTTGACGTACTGCGCGGTCAGGGTCGCGATGCCGCTCATCCGCTGCGTGAAGTTGAGTGCCACGCGTTCGGCGGTGAGGATGCTGCGCGCCGACCCGGTCACGGACGCGAGCACGTCGCCGGGTGCGAACTCGTCTCCCTCGCCGACGTGCAGGTCGATCGTGAGCGTCGGGTCGGTCAGGGTGAACGCCGCGGTGAAGACGTCGCCTCCGCTGAACACGCCGTGCTCGCGGGCCGTGAGGTCGGCGGTCGCGGTGGCGTCGGACGGCAGCAGCGTCGTGCTGGTGAGGTCGCCCCAGGGGGCATCCTCTTCGAGGGCGGCCCCGACGATGCGGGTGAGGGTGGCTGCAGTGAGCATCAGGCTCCGATCAGGGCGCGGGAGGCGGTCAGGTGGTGGGCGCCGACCGATTCGGTGCGGGCGAGAGCGGCGGATGCCGTGGCCTCGGCGAGCAGCAGGAGGTTGGCGTCTTCGTGCTCGGCGCGGGTGGTCGGTGCAGGGCCGGCGGCGCGCCACTCGCGAACCGTGGCCAGAGCGCCACGGAGACCGTCTTCAGTGCGCAGGAGACCGACGTTGTCCCACATGAGTTGCTGCGTGCGACGTTTCGACTTGCCTACGGCTCGCTCAACGCGTTTCGTCTCGCTGCGCTCGCTCAACGACCCGCGGGGGATGCTGTGCTCGCTCCACGACCCGCGGGATGAATCCCCGCCAAGAGGCTCCGGTTGCGGGGCGTTGACCGGAGGCCGCGGAGCCGCCGAAGACGAAACGGGCTGAGCGACCGAAGGGAGTCGAAGCCGGCCGACGGCCGCGGCAGCCCGCGCACCGAACACGGCGCCCTCGAGCAGCGAGTTCGACGCGAGGCGGTTCGCACCGTGCACACCGGTGCGCGCCACCTCGCCGACCGCGAACAGTCCGGGTAGTGAGGCGCGGCCGTCGAGGTCTGTGACGATGCCGCCCATCAGATAGTGCGCGGCCGGTGTCACCGGGATGGGCTCGCGCGCCCAGTCGAAACCGCGCTCGCGCGTGACCCGGTCGATGGTCGGGAAGCGCTCTGCAAGGCGTTCGGCACCCAGCATCGTCGCATCGAGCAGCACCGGACCCTCCTGCGTCGCGGCCTGCCTCGCGATCGCGCGCGACACGACGTCGCGAGGAGCGAGTTCACCGTCGGGGTGCGTGTCGAACACGAACCGCCGGCCCTCGTCGTCGAGCAGCGTCGCCCCTTCACCCCGGACGGCTTCGGAGATGAGGAACGCCGACCCTGCCGCGAGCACGGTCGGGTGGAACTGCATGAACTCCAGGTCCGCCACCTCGGCGCCCGCGCGCAGCGCCGCGGCGATCCCGTCGCCGGTCGCGCCGAGCGGATTCGTCGTGCGGGCGTACAGCTGACCGGCCCCGCCGGTCGCGAGGATCACCGCATCCGCCTCGAGGTCGGTGAGCACTTCGTGCCGCAGCATCCGGACGCCGCGAACGGAGCCGTCATCCACAAGGAGGTCGACCAGGAAGGCGTGCTCGACGATGTCGACCGCACCCCGTCGCGCCTGCGCGATCAATGCTCGTGAGATCTCCGAACCCGTCGCATCGCCGCCCGCATGCACGATGCGCGCGTGGCTGTGGGCGGCCTCACGGCCCAGCAGCAGTGTGCCGTCGGGCGCGCGGTCGAACGCGACGCCGCGGGCGATCAGTTCGGCGATACGGGCCGCGCCCTCGCGCACCAGCACGTCGACGGCGGCGGCATCCGAGAGCCCCGCTCCCGCGCTCATCGTGTCGGCGGCGTGCGCATCAGGGGAGTCGCCAGGCCCGTAGACACCCGCGACGCCGCCCTGCGCGAGCGGCGTGCACCCGTCGCCGAGTGCACCCTTGGTCACCAGTGTCACCGCATGCCCCGCCTCGGAAGCCTGCAGCGCCGCCGTGAGGCCGGCGATCCCGGAACCGACGACGATCACGCTGACGTGTCCCGGTACAGATGTCGGTCGAGCGACACACTTGTCGGCGCGAAACACAGGATTCTCGCCGACATCCGTGATCTGAGCCGACAAGTGTGACGGGTCCGGAGTCGACTCGTTCATGCGCGGGGCTTCGCGGCCAGCATCCGCTCCAGCGCGACGCGGGCGGGGGCTGCCACGCCCGCAGCCACGGAGATCTGATTCACGACGCGTCCGGCGACGAGTTCCTCGAGCACCCAGGCGAGATAGCCGGGATGGATGCGGTACATCGTGGAACACGGGCAGACGACGGGATCCAGGCAGAAGATCTCATGCTGCGGGTACTGGGCGGCGAGCCGCCTGACCAGGTTGATCTCTGTCCCGATCGCGAATGTCGCAGGCGTCGTGGCGCCGTCGATCGCGCGGCGGATGTAGTCGGTGGAACCGGCCTCATCCGCGGCATCCACGACCTCCATCGGGCATTCGGGGTGCACGATCACGCGCACTCCGGGGTGCTCGACGCGTGCCTGGTCGATCTGGGCGACCGTGAACCGGCGGTGCACCGAGCAGAATCCGTGCCAGAGGATGACGCGCGAGTCGACCAGCTGCTCGGCCGACGACCCACCGAGCGGGCGGCGCGGGTTCCACATCGGCATCTGCTCCAGCGGCACGCCCATGGCCTTGGCGGTATTGCGACCGAGGTGCTGGTCGGGGAAGAACAGCACCCGATGTCCGCGCGCGAACGCCCACTCCAGAACGGTCTCGGCGTTCGAGGACGTGCAGACGATGCCGCCGTGACGACCGACGAACCCCTTGATCGCGGCCGAGGAGTTCATGTACGTGACAGGGATCACCGGAACGCGACCGCTGTCGTCCACGACATCGAGCGGCCCGAGCACGTCGGCGAGCTGCTCCCAGCATTCCTCTACCTGGTCGATGTCGGCCATGTCGGCCATCGAGCATCCGGCGGCGAGATTCGGGAGGATCACCGACTGCTCAGGACGGGACAGCAGGTCAGCCGTCTCGGCCATGAAATGCACGCCGCAGAACACGATCGCCTCGGCCTCAGGGCGATCGAGGGCCGCGTTCGCCAATTGGAACGAGTCGCCAACGTAGTCGGCGTGCTGCACGACCTCTTCGCGCTGGTAGAAGTGTCCGAGCACGACGACGCGGTCGCCGAGTGTCGCCTTCGCCGCGCGGATACGCGCGTCGAGGTCGTCCTCATCGGCTTCGCGGTACTCGACGGGCAGCTCACCCTGGCGCGGAGCGCCGGTGGGGATGACGTCACCCATCGAGGATCCGGGTCCGTAGCCCGGGCGCGCGTCGAAATCCCACGGACCCGCCGCGAGGTCGGTGCTGCAGGTGGCATCCGTCGACGCACCGCCGACGATCGCCTGGATGGCGTGATCGACAGAGGGGTCGGTGTTGCGGGGGTCGGTGAGTTCGGGGAACGGCAGGAGGGTCATCGGGTCCTCTTCTCCTTGACATCTTTCTCAGGGGCGAGCGGGCCGCGGTCGGCCAGCTCGACGTCGTCGTCGTATCGGTACAGACGGGCGGGCCGGTGACTACCGGTGCGGAACTCATCGGTCGGCAGCAGCGCGGCGGAGGTCTCGACCTGACGGCGGAAGTTCGCCGGATCCAGACGCTTGCCCAGGATCGCCTCGTACGCCTCGCGCAGGTCGGCGAGAGTGAAGGTGGGCGGAAGGAAGCCGTGGGCGACCCGGCTGTAGCCGACCTTGTTGCGCAGCCGCCACAGGGCGTAGTCGATGATCTGATTGTGGTCGAACGCCAGCGAGGGTAGCCCGGCGGCGTCGAACCACTGCACGTTCTCCGGCGCCAGACCGGATGCCACGTGCGCGGCGCTCTGCGCGTCGACCTCGTCCGAGCGCAGCAGCGCCCAGTACACGATCGAGACGACGCGGCTCGGGGAACGATCGACGGCGCCGAAGGCGTAGAGCTGCTCGAGGTAACTGGGGGAGAGGCCCGTGGTCTCGTGCAGGGTGCGTGCCGCGGCATCCTCGAGGCTCTCGTCCGGCTCCAACCAGCCACCCGGCAAGGCCCAGTCGCCCTGATGAGGGTCGCGTGTGCGGAGTACCAGCGGCAGGGCGAGCGACGGCTGATCGACGTCGCGTGCGCGCCGAAGCGTCAGGATCACCGTGGACACCGCGACGCGGATCTCGGGTTCACTGGTTCTGGTCACCATGACTATAACCTCCGGAATCGATCTTAGTGTCAGATCGACCCGAAGTGCAATGCGGTGATCGTCACATGACGCGCTATGGCAGATCTCATCACACAGATCCCGCCTCTTGTCTGTACGGAAAGGGTTTGTTAGGTTACTGTCCTAACAAACCCCCTCGGGGGTCCTCAATGATGAGCAACATCCCTCATGCAACGCAGCACCGAGAGGAAGACAAACACATGATTCGCAATGGCAGACGCCGTGCATCAGTCACGGCGATCGCGGGGGCATCCGTCCTCGTACTGGGCCTCACCGCTTGTTCCAGTGGGGGAGGAGAGGGCGACGGCGACGACGCAGCGAGCTCGCTGCGGGTGTGGGCCGGAAGCCAGACACCTATCACGGCGAACTTCAACCCCTTCGCCCCGACCGTGCTCCATGGCGCGCTCGGCCCGATCCTCGAACCGCTGTTCTTCTTCAACAAGCTGGCAGATGAACCGGCGGACGGGATGATCGGTGAGTCGTACGAATTCAACGAAGACGGCACCGTCATCACGATCAAGATCAAGCCCGACCTCACCTGGAGTGACGGCGAGCCGCTGACGGCCGAAGACGTCGCATTCACCTTCAGCTACGAGGGCAACAATCCAGAGGGCCAGGGGCTCGTCTCCGCTGAGGCCACCGACGACACCACGGTGGTGCTGACCTACGCCAGCCCGCAGTTCACCACCGAGTGGCAGCGAATGGGTGGAACCTGGATCCTGCCGATGCATGTCTGGAGCGAGGTCGACGATTTCGCGAACTTCACGAATGAGGAGCCCGTGGGATCGGGCCCGTACGTGGTCGACAGCGTCACGAGCGAGTCGTACACACTCGTCGCGAACGAGAACTTCCGCGATGCCGACGTGCCGGCCATCAAGACCGTGCAGTACATCGCGATCGACGCCAACCAGTCCGCACAGGACCTGCTGGCCGCTGGGGAGCTGGACTGGACGGGTATGTTCATTCCGAATCCGGATTCCGTCACATCGAACGGTCAGATCGATTGGGTGAACACCCCGCAGGATCCCACGGTGCTGTACACCTGCGCGAACGCGGACCTCGGCTGCACCGGCGAGCAGACCGATGTCGCCGTGCGACAGGCGCTGAACGTCGCGATCGACCGATCGACGATCAAGGAGAAGGCATTCGTCGGTCTCACCGGCGACATCTCGCCGACGTACGCACTGCTGCCGCGCGATGAGAAGTGGGTCGCGGACGCGGCCAATGAGGTCAGCCCGCAGAGTGCGGATGCTGCAGCAGCGGGCGAGATCCTGGAAGCTGCCGGCTACACCAAGGACGCTGACGGGTTCTACGGCAAAGACGGGACCCCGATCGAGCTCGACCTCACCTCGGTGGACGGCTGGACCGACTACAACGACGCCGCGAAGCTGATCGCCGAGCAGGCGGCGGAGGCCGGCATCAAGGTCAACCCGTCGACCGTCCAGTGGCAGGAATTCTCGGACTCCAGACAGACCGGTCAGTACGAGCTGATCATGGGTGGCATGGTCGGCACCTCCGTGGCCGACCCGTTCCAGATCTACCGTGACTGGGTGGGCGGCACGGCGACGCAGTCCACGAGTCCCGTCGGCGAAGAGGTCCCCGCAGGTCGCTGGAACTTCAGCCGCTACAACAACCCGACCGTCGACGCGGCCATCGCCGCCGCAGAGGGAACGAACGACGAAGCCGCGAAGATGGTGGCCTATGCCACCATCCAGACCGAGATCGTGCGTGATCTGCCGTACATCCCGCTGGTCATCAACGCCACGCAGACCTTCTACAACGCGAAGGACTTCACCGGGTGGCCGACGGAGGAGGACCTGTACGCCTTCCCGCCCTCCTGGGGGTCGGTGGCAGCGGGATACATCCTGCAGCATCTGAAGCCGGCGAACTGATCGCCGACCGGTACTAGAGGGAGCAGGAAGTTGAGGACATGAAGTTCTACGGCCGCAGGATCGGTTTCTACATCATCACGCTGTGGGCGACGATATCTCTCAACTTCCTGCTTCCTCGGTTGATGCCCGGTGACCCCGCCGACATCATGATCGCCAAACTGCAGCGCAATGGCGGCGAGATCTCGGAGACGACGATCCGCAACATCAAACTGCTGCTCGGCTCTGATGACTCGTCGATGTGGGAGCAGTACCTCGGCTACTGGGGGCGGATGCTGCAAGGCGACCTGGGAATCTCGGTCACCAAGTATCCGACCCCGGTGGCCGAGCTGATCAGCCAGGCGCTGCCGTGGACGATCATCCTCGTCGGCGTCGCGACGGTCATCTCGTTCATCCTCGGCATCGCGCTGGGGGCCTGGGCCGGATGGAAGCGCGGCACGTGGGTCGATCACCTCATCCCGGCGACGACGATCCTGCAGTCCATCCCGTACTTCTGGCTGGCTCTCGTGCTCGTCGCCGTGTTCGCTGTGGGCCTCGGAGCGTTCCCGATCATCGGCGGGTACAGCGTGTTCGATTTCCCGCGCGGGCCCGAGTGGACGTGGGCGTTCTTCACGGATGCTGTCACCCATGCCTTCCTCCCCGCGCTCACCATCGTGCTGAGCTCGGTCGGCGGCTGGCTGTTCGGGATGCGCAACATGATGGTCTCCACGATGGCCGAGGACTACGTCACCACGGCAGAGGCCAAAGGCCTGCGGCCGCGTCGCATCCTCACCATGTACGCCGCGCGCAATGCGGCGATCCCCTCGATCGCGGGTTTCGCGATCACGCTCGGATTCGTTGTCGCGGGTTCGATCGTGATGGAGCAGGTGTTCACCTATCCCGGGATCGGAAAACTCATGTTCCAGGCAGTGCAGAACAGCGACTACGCGCTGATGCAGGGCGTGTTCCTGGTGATCACGATCACTGTGCTCGCGGCGAACTTCGTCATGGATCTCGTGTACGGCTACATCGACCCGAGAGCGCGCCACAATGTCTGAGACCACCGTGACCTCCGAGAAGTCCGAGCTCCCGCGCACCGGGCCGACGCCGATCCCACCGGACACCGTCGCCCTCGTCACGCAGAGGCGGAGCAGGGGCGGATTCCGCTCGATCCTGCCGAGGATGTCGGCCAAGCTCGTCGTCGGACTCGTGCTGGTCGGTGCGATCGTGCTGTTCGGCATCCTCGGTCCGCTCTTCACCCAGAACCCGCGCAACTCGCAGAATCCCGCGCTCGAGCCCCCGAGCCTCGAGCATCTGCTCGGCACGAGCAAACTCGGCTACGACGTGTTCGCGCAGTTGGCGCATGGCACGCAGGGGTCACTCCTCGTCGGCATCACGGCCGGCGGCATCGCTGTCGTGCTGTCGCTCTTCTTCGGCATCCTCGCCGGCTACGTCGGTGGTTGGCGCGATGAGATCCTCTCTCTCGTGACGAACATCATGCTCGTCATTCCGGGGCTCCCACTCGCGATGGTGATCGCGACGTACTTCAGCAGCCGCAGTTGGATGCTGGTCGCGATCGTGCTCGGCATCACCTCCTGGGCGGGTTCCGCTGTCGTGCTGCGCACGCAGGCGCGGTCGCTGCGCAGCCGGGATTACGTGTACGCGGCGAAGGTCGCGGGCGAGAAGTCGTTCCGCGTCATCCTCGTCGAGATCATGCCCAACCTTCTGCCGCTGCTGGCCGCACAGTTCCTGTTCGCGATCATCTTCGCGATCCTCGGTGAGGCGGGGCTGTCGTACCTCGGTCTCGGTGCGACCGACTCCATCACCTGGGGCACGATCCTCAATGACGCCCAATCGGGTCAGGCTCTCGGGACCGGTGCGTGGTGGTGGTTCGTGCCGCCCGGCGTGCTGATCGCGCTGCTGGGCTGCGGCCTGTCCTTGATCAACTTCTCGATCGACGAGATCATCAACCCCAAGCTGCGGGGCGTGCCGGAAGCCGCGCGCCGCGTGCGCAAAGCCGCCAAGACGAAGGGAGTCATCGCGTGATCGCCCCCGATGCCGTGCACACATCAGAAGCAGTGCTGACCGCACGCGACGTGTCGATCGAGTACGAGGTGGATCCACCTGTTAAGGCCGTGCGCAACGTCTCGCTCACCCTGCACCGCGGCGAGATCCTCGGGCTCGCGGGAGAGTCCGGATGTGGGAAGACGACGCTCGCATACGGACTCAACCGCCTGCTCAAGGCGCCAGCGCTGATGACCTCGGGCGAGATCACGTTCCATGACCGCGGCGGTGACGACATCGACATCATCGGTTTGCGGAATGATCAGCTGCGCGCTTTCCGCTGGGACAAGATCTCGATGGTGTTCCAGGGCGCGATGAACTCGCTGAACCCGGTGATCAGCGTGAAGGCGCAGATCTTCGATGTCTTCGACACGCATCGCCCTGGAATGAGCAGGCGCGCCAAGACCGAGCGCGCTGAGGAGCTGCTGGGCCTTGTCGGGGTCGATCCGGCACGCCTGTCGAGCTTCCCGCACGAGCTCTCCGGCGGCATGCGGCAGAGGGTCATGATCGCGATGGCGCTCGCCCTCGACCCGCAGGTGATGATCATGGATGAGCCGACCACAGCGCTCGACGTGGTCGTGCAGCGCGGCATCATCCGGGAGATCATGCGGCTGCGCGAGCGCCTTGGTTTCGCCGTCATCTTCATCACGCACGACCTGCCGATGCTGATCGAGATCAGCGACCGCATCGCGGTGATGCTGCAGGGTGAGATCGTCGAGCAGGGGACGGCGGAGGAGATCTACCGCACTCCGCAGCACGCGTACACGAGGAAGCTGCTGTCGAGCTTCCCGAGTCTGCACGGTGAACGCGGAGGATTCGTACGATCCGGTGTCACGGAGGAGCAGCGATGAGCGTACGCACTCTCGAGGCGCGGAGCCTCGTCAAGGACTTCCGGCTGAGGTCCGGTCTGAAGACAACGATCCTGCACGCGGTGAAGGACGTCTCATTCACGCTCGAGCCCGGTAAGACCGTGGCCCTCGTCGGGGAATCGGGCAGCGGCAAATCGACGATCGCTCGGATGCTGATGAAGCTCGAGACCCCCACATCGGGGGAGATCCTCCTCGACGGCACACGCAGCGGAGACGCCGGTCGGGCGCTGGAGCGGTACCGCTCGGATGTGCAGATGGTGTTCCAGGATCCGTTCGCCTCGCTCAATCCGTTCCACACGATCATCCATCACCTGGAGCGGCCGTTGCGGATCCACAATCGCGGGCTCTCGGCCGGTGAGGTACGGGGGAAGGCGCTGGAACTGCTGGAGCGCGTCCGCTTGTCGCCGGCTGAGAGCTTCGCCGAGCGCCGGCCGCATGAGCTGTCTGGCGGCCAGCGCCAGCGCGTTGCCATCGCTCGAGCGCTGGCCCCTGGCGCTCGATTCATCGTGGCCGATGAGCCGGTGTCGATGCTCGATGTCTCGATACGCCTCGGCGTGCTGAATCTGCTCGCAGAGCTGCAGCGCGAAGAGCAGCTCGGCGTGCTCTACATCACGCACGATCTGGCGACGGCGCGGCACTTCAGCGACGAGATCCTCGTTATGTATCGGGGTGACATCGTCGAACGCGGGCCGGCGGATGAGGTCATCCGGAACCCGCAGCACGAGTACACGAAGACGCTGCTGGCTGCGGCACCAGAGCCGGAGAACTTCGGGAGGCTGCGCGACGAGGTGCGGGCCGAGCTTGCACGCTAAGCTGAACGCATAACTGAAGACAGGCCCCACGACCCGTGCGGGAGAGCCCCGGTGATCACAGCCGGGCACCGAAGGAGCAAGCCTCCCCGCCAATCTCTCAGGTACCGCGTACCGCGCCGGTCAGGCCACTCTGAAAAGCGATTTCGAGCGAAGCAAGAAATCGGGTTGAGCGAGGCGCTGCGCAGCAGCCCCGAGTCGAAACCTGGTGAGACGACCTCCGCGAGATATCCGCCGACGGTGAAAGCTCTGTGTCATGCGCACGGGCGAAACTCTCAGGCCCATGACAGAGGGGGAGTTCTCGGATACCGTGCATTCCGTACGGCATCCTTCCGATCCATCCGGGAGAACTCCATGACCGAGGCCCGCTTCACCCCGCTGCGTGAGCGACACGAGTCGCTCGGCGCGTCCTTCACCGACTTCGGCGGCTGGCAGATGCCGGTGCGCTACACATCCGACCTCGCCGAGCATCACGCCGTGCGCCAGGCCGCAGGTCTCTTCGACATCTCGCACATGGCGGAGTTCCTCGTCACCGGAGATTTCGCCGCCGAGTTCCTCGATTACTCGCTCGCAGGGCGCCTCTCCACGATGGCGATCGGCAAGGCGAAGTACTCGCTCGTGCTCGCCGAAGACGGCGGCATCATCGATGACGTCATCGTCTACCGGCTCGCGGAGGACCGGTTCCTGGTTATCGCGAATGCCGGCAACCGGGGTTTCGTCGATGCGGCGTTCGCCTCCCGCGTGAGATCCTTCCCCTCGCGGATCGAGCGGGAGCTTCCCCCGCGCGCCGAGGGGGAGGACCGCAGCTTCGCCGGCTTCCTCGGCGACCGGGGCGTCGACGTGGAGGACGTCTCCGATTCCTACGCACTGCTCGCCGTTCAGGGGCCGGCCTCCGAGGCCATCGCGGCGGCGACCGCCGGCATCACCGATGTCAGCATCCCGTGGTCGGATCAGAAGTACTACGCGTGGACCGACGCCTTCTTCCTCGGCGCACCGCTGCTGATCGCACGTACCGGGTACACCGGTGAGGACGGCTTCGAGCTGCTCGTGCGCAGTGAGGACGCCGTCGCGCTCTGGGACGAGGTCCTCGCGGCAGGTGAGACGCACGGCATCGTTGCCGCGGGCCTCGCGGCGCGAGACACGCTGCGACTCGAAGCGGGCATGCCGCTGTACGGCCATGAACTGTCGCGGGAGATCAAACCCGCGCAGGCCGGTCTCGGCCGGGTCGTGGCATCCGACAAGGCCGACTTCATCGGCAAGGATGCCGTGGCGCCTACCGAGGACGCACCAGTGCTCGTCGGACTCGCAGCCGAGGGCAAGCGGGCCGGACGTGCCGGTTACGCCGTCGTCGCCGAGGACGGCACAGCGCTGGGTGAGATCACCAGCGGAGCACTCAGCCCAACACTCGGCCATCCGATCGCGATGGCCTACATCGATCCTGATTCCGCGGAAACCGGGACAGCCGTATTCCTTGATGTGCGGGGCACGAAAATCCCCGCGACCGTGACCGCACTGCCTTTCTACCGGAGGAAGAAATGACTGATCTGAACGCACTCTCGTACACCGAAGAGCACGAGTGGCTCGACATCGCCGACGGCGTCGCGACGATCGGCATCACCGACTTCGCCGCCGAGAAGCTCGGTGACGTCGTGTTCGTCGAACTCCCAGAAGTCGGCACGGAGATCGCCGCCGGCACGGTCGTCGGCGAGATCGAGTCGACGAAGTCGGTGGGTGAGTTGTACGCTCCCGTCGCCGGAACCGTAGTCGAGATCAACGACGCCGTGGTCGATGACCCCTCGCTCGTCAACGCAGCCCCCTTCGAGGGCGGCTGGCTCATCAAGGTCTCGATCGCGGATGACGCGGCCGACGGCCTTCTCGACCGTGCCGCGTACGTCGCGCTGACGGAGGGTTGATTCCGCAGTGAGCTCCTTCTCCGATCGTCACATCGGGACGACCGCCGAGACCCAGCGCGTCATGCTGGACGCCCTCGGCGTCGACACCTCCGACCCATCCACCTCGCTCGAGAAGCTGATGCGCGGCGCAGTGCCGACGTCGATCTACACCGACGCCTCCGACGCGTCGATCATCCCGCCGGCCGCCACCGAGGCCGAGGCGCTCGCCGAGCTCCGGGCCTTCGCCTCCCGTAACCGCGTGAGCCGCTCGATGATCGGACTCGGCTATTACGGCACGCTGACGCCCAGCGTGATCCAGCGCAACGTGCTCGAGAATCCGTCCTGGTACACGGCGTACACGCCGTACCAGCCCGAGATCTCGCAGGGCCGGCTCGAGGCTCTGATCAACTTCCAGACGATGGTCGCCGACCTCACGGGCCTGTCGACGGCGAACGCCTCGATGCTCGATGAGTCCACGGCCGTGGCCGAGGGGATGCTGCTGGCCAGGCGCGCCTCGAAGGCGAAGACGAACGTGTTCGTGGTGGATGCCGGTGCGTTCCCGCAGACCAAGGCACTGCTGTCCACCCGTGCGGCAGCACTCGACATCGATCTCGTCGAACGCGATCTCGCCGGAGGCGAGGCTCTGCCGGATGAGCTCTTCGGCGTGTTCGTGCAGTACCCCGCGGCATCCGGTCTCGTCTGGGATCCGAGCGCCGTGATCGACGACGCGCACGTCGCCGGCGGCCTCGCGGTCGTCGCGGCCGACCTGCTCGCGTTGACGCTGATCTCTTCACCCGGCTCGCTCGGGGCCGACGTCGCGGTCGGCACCACACAGCGCTTCGGCGTGCCGATGGGCTTCGGTGGCCCGCACGCCGGCTACATGGCCGTTCGACAAGGGCTGGAGCGCCAACTCCCCGGCCGCCTGGTCGGCGTCTCGGTGGATGCCGACGGCAAGCCCGCGTACCGGCTCTCCCTGCAGACGAGGGAACAGCACATCCGTCGCGAGAAGGCGACCTCGAACATCTGCACGGCACAGGTGCTGCTCGCCGTCATGGCGGCGATGTACGCGGTCTATCACGGGCCTGACGGCCTGCGTCGGATCGCGGGAGACGTCGCATCCAAGGCCGCGGCGCTGCGCGATCGCCTCGTCGAGGCTGGCGTCGAGGTCGCGCACGATGCGTTCTTCGACACGCTTCAGGTACGAGTGCCGGGTGAAGCCGCAGAAAAGGTCCGCTTTGCTCATGACGGGCTTGAGATCCTGCTCCGATTGGTGGATGACGACACGGTGGGAATCTCGCTCGATGAGACGACCACAGCAGACGAGATCCACGACATCGCAGTGATGTTCGGGGCGAAGGCGTCCGCCTTCGGCTCCGCGCGGGCGAACCTTCGCGGGTCGTTGAGCGAGCAAAGCGAGACGAAACGGGCTGAGCGAGCAGAGCGAGTCGAAGCCAACGCCCTCCCGGCGTCACTCCACCGCACCGACGAATACCTCACGCATCCCGTCTTCCACGTGCATCACAGTGAGACGGCGATGATGCGGTACCTGAAGAGTCTGGCCGACCGCGACTACGCGCTCGATCGTGGCATGATCCCGCTGGGCTCGTGCACGATGAAGCTGAACGCGGCGACCGAGATGGCGTCGATCACGTGGCCGGAGTTCGCGCAGATCCACCCCTTCGCCCCGGCATCCGACGTCGAGGGCTACCTCGAGATGATCGACCAGCTCGAGAGCTGGCTCGCCGAGGTCACCGGATACGATGCCGTCTCGCTGCAGCCGAACGCCGGCTCGCAGGGCGAGCTCGCCGGACTCCTCGCGATCCGCGGCTACCACCTCGCGAACGGCGACGCCCACCGCACCGTGTGCCTGATCCCGTCGTCGGCGCACGGCACGAACGCGGCATCCGCCGTGCTCGCGGGCATGAAGGTCGTCGTCGTCGCGTGCGACGAGCTCGGCAACGTCGACCTCGACGACCTGCGCGCGAAGATCGCGTCGCACGCCGAAGAGATCGCCGCCCTCATGATCACGTACCCGTCCACGCACGGCGTGTACGAGCACGACGTCGTGGAGATCACCTCCGCGGTGCACGACGCGGGTGGCCAGGTGTACGTCGACGGCGCGAACCTCAACGCGCTGCTCGGCTATGCGCGCTTCGGTGATCTCGGCGGCGATGTGTCGCACCTGAACCTGCACAAGACGTTCGCGATCCCGCACGGCGGCGGCGGCCCCGGCATCGGTCCGGTGGCGGCCAAGGCGCACCTCGCACCGCACCTGCCGTCTCACCCCCTCGCGCAGCGCGCGACGCATGCCGGCGGATACGAGTTCGCCGGGGGAGCGGTTTCGGCTGCACCGTATGGCTCCGCCGGAATCCTGCCGATCTCCTGGTCGTACGTGCGCATGATGGGAGCCGCCGGTCTTCGGGACGCGACTGCGGCGGCCGTCCTGTCGGCGAATTACATCGCCGCGCGCCTGCGCGATCACTTCCCGGTGCTCTACACGGGTGAGGACGACCGGGTGGCGCACGAATGCATCCTGGATCTTCGGCCGCTGAAGGAAGCGACCGGAATCACGGTCGACGATGTCGCCAAGCGCCTCATCGATTACGGATTCCATGCCCCGACCATGTCGTTCCCCGTGCCTGGCACCCTCATGGTCGAGCCGACCGAGTCGGAGGACCTCGGCGAGATCGATCGGTTCATCGAGGCGATGATCATGATCAAGGGCGAGGCGGATGCCGTGGCATCCGGTCGCTGGCCTGCCGATGACAATCCGCTCGTGAACGCACCGCACACGGCGGTCTCCCTGATCTCTGGGGAGTGGACGCACGCATACACTCGCGAGGATGCGGCATATCCGGTGCATTCGCTCGTCGCCGGCAAGTATTGGCCACCCGTGCGTCGGATCGATCAGGCCTACGGCGACCGCAATCTCGTATGCGCCTGCCCGCCGATCGAGGCTTTCGCCTAGCAGAAATCCGTGTTTCACGAAGGTCACCACTCAGTAACGGTTGATTAACACACGGCGTCAATCGGAGTCCGTCCGGGTTATTCTCGACACATCTGCGACCCGAACACGGGTTTGCACTTCTACATGTCCACAGGAGGACAACGTGAAGCGAAACAGGATCGCCCTCGCGGGCGTGGGGATGCTGGCGGCGGGCGTCATCGCCCTCGCAGGCTGCGCATCTGGTGGCGGTGGCGACGGCAGTGGCGGTGGCGACGCGGGTGCATCCACCGGAATCGTCACGGTTCAGAGTAACGAGCCGCAGAACCCGCTCATCCCGGCGGTGACGAACGAGGTCGGAGGCGGCCTCGTACTGCAGAACATCTTCGCCGGGCTCGTCTACTACGAAGCCGACGGCGCCATGGCGATGGATGTCGCCGAGTCGATCGAATCCGACGACAACCAGCTCTGGACGATCAAGATCAAGGAAGGCACGACCTTCAGCGATGACACCCCTGTCACCGCCGAGTCGTTCGTCAACTCCTGGCAGTACGCGGCATCCGACCCCGCTTTCGAGAACCAGTGGTGGTTCGCGAACTTCGAGGGCTACAGCGCCGATGCGGTCGCCGAGGATTCCCTCAGCCTCGAGGTCGTCGACGACACGACCTTCACGGTCCAGCTCGCGGCTCCGCAGTCGGACTTCCCGATCTCGCTCGGATACCAGGTGTTCTCGCCGCTGCCCGAGTCGTTCTTCGACGACCCGGAGGCGTTCGGTGCGGCCCCGGTCGGCAACGGCCCGTACAAGCTCGACAACTGGGAGCACGACCAGGTCATCTCGCTCGTCCCCAACGAGTCCTATGACGGTCCTCGCGCCGCGCAGAACGGCGGGGTCGACCTCGTCAGCTACGGCACGGGCGAGGCGGCGTACGCCGACCTGCTCTCCGACAACCTCGACGTGATCAACCCCGGCGTTCCGCCGTCGGCACTGGCCACGTACAAGGACGACCTGGGCGAGAACGCTGTCGACCAGCCCGCCGCGATCTGGGAAGGCCTGACGATTCCGGCCCGCCTCGATCACTTCGCGAACGACGAAGAAGGTCTCCTGCGTCGCCAGGCGATCTCCTACGCGATCGACCGCGAAGAGATCACCGACGTGATCTTCGAGGGCACCAGGACACCGGCCGTCGACTACACGTCGCCGGTCATCGAAGGATGGAACGACTCCCTCGCCGGTTCCGAGGTCACGCACGCGGATGCTGCGAAGGCCAAGGACCTGTGGGCACAGGCCGACGCCATCTCGCCGTGGAGCGGCACGTTCACGATCGCGTACAACGCCGACGGCGGCCACCAGCCGTGGGTCGACGCAGTCTCCAACCAGTTGAAGAACACGCTCGGCATCGATGCTGCAGGTCAGTCTTTCCCTGACCTCGCCACGCTTCGTGAAGAGATCAAGAACCGCACGCTGAATGCCGCGACGCGTTCTGGGTGGCAGTTCGACTACCCGGGTGCCTACAACATCCTGGGCGCGCTGTTCATCACAGGTGCAGGCTCCAACGACGGCGACTACTCGGACCCCGAGTACGACAAGCTCGTGCAGGAGGGCGCAACGGCGCCGTCGGTCGAAGAAGGCCAGAAGCTCTTCGACCAGGCGCAGGAAGTCCTGTTCGCAGACCTTCCCGTCCTCCCGCTCTGGTACCGCTCCACGAACGCCGGTTTCTCCACCCTGGTCGACAACGTCGAGTACGGCTGGGACAGCTGGCCGATCGTGTACCAGATCACGAAGGCCGAATAACTCGTAGGCAATGTCCTGAACGCGCGGTGTGGGGCGATGCTCCGCACCGCGCGGTCGGGTGCACGCTATGACTGGATACATCCTTCGACGCCTGCTTCAGGCGATACCCGTGTTCCTCGGGGCGACCTTCCTGATCTTCTCGATGGTCTTCCTGCTACCCGGCGATCCGATCCTCGCCCTGTTCGGCGACAAGACGCCGACTGACGCGCAGTACGCGGCCCTGCAGGCCGAGTACCACCTCGATCAGCCCTTCTTCACCCGCTACCTGATCTACCTCGGCGACCTCTTCCGGGGCGACCTGGGCACCACGTTCCGCGGTCAAGAAGTGAACGACATCCTGCTGCGAACCTTCCCGGTGACGCTGCGGCTCGCGCTTCTCGCGATTGTACTGCAGCTCGTGTTCGGCGTCGCGGTCGGCCTCATCGCCGGCCTTCGCAAGAACAGTGCCTTCGACCACGTCTCGATGCTGATCAGCCTGGTCCTCATCTCTCTTCCCGTGTTCGTGCTCGCGTTCATCGCGCAGTTCTTCCTCGGCATCCAACTGGGGATCTTCCGGCCCACCGTCAGCAGGGGCGTGCCATGGGAAGACCTCTTACTCCCGGCGATAGTTCTCGCGGCGTTGAACTTCGCCTACGTCGTGCGTCTCACGCGGGCGTCGGTCATCGAGACCCGCCAACAGGACTTCGTGCGCATGGCATTCGGCAAGGGGCTCCCCACTCGGCGCGTGATCCCCGTGCATGTGCTGCGCAACTCGTTGATCCCGGTGACCACGAATCTCGCCGCCGACTTCGGGATCCTGATCGTCGGTGCCACGGTCACGGAGGGCATCTTCAACGTCCCGGGGGTCGGCAATGAGCTGTTCGGTGCGATCCAAAGACACGATGCTCCGGAGATCGTCTCGATCGTCACCGTGCTCGTCGTCATCTACGTGCTGGTCAACCTGTTGATCGACCTTCTGTACGGCGTGCTGGACCCGAGGATTCGCTATGTCAAATGAGATCCCCGTGCGCCGGATGGCGCACTACGTCGCCGAACTCGACGAAGGAGGACTCGGCGCCGTCGATGCGGTGCGCGTGAACGAGCGCAAGAGCAACCTCTGGCTCGACGCCTGGCGCGATCTGCGGGGCCGCTGGATGTTCTGGGTCTCCGCGGTGTTCGTGTTCCTTCTCATCGTGGTGGCGCTGTTCCCCGGGCTGTTCGTCCAGGTCTCGCCCCACGCGTGCGAGTTGGCGAACTCCAACGCCGATCCTCGGGCGGGGCATCCGCTCGGTTTCGACTTCCAGGGGTGCGACGTCTACTCCCGTGTCATCCACGGGACGAGCACGTCGCTCTCGGTGGGCGTGATCGTCACGATCATCATCGCTGTGATGGGCATCGTCATCGGTGCGTTCGCAGGGTTTTTCGGCGGCTGGGTCGACTCGCTGCTCATGCGCATCGGCGACATGTTCTTCGCGATCCCTTACGTTCTCGCTGCCGTGGTCATCATGTCGATGTTCCTGGCCAACCGGAACATCCTGGTGATCTCGCTCGCGATCGGCTTCTTCGGCTGGCCATCGCTCGCGCGCATCCTCCGCTCGGAGATCCTGCGGGTCCGCTCGAGCGACTTCGTGATGGCATCCGAAGCGCTCGGGGTCTCACGCGTCCGCACGATGTTCACGCACGTATTGCCCAACTCGATCGCACCCGTGATCGTGGTGAGCACGATCGGTCTCGCCGCAGCCATCACCGCGGAGGCGACGCTGTCCTTCCTCGGCGTCGGCTTGCCGAGTGACGTGGTCTCGTGGGGCAGTGACATCTCACAGGCGCAGATCCGTCTGCGCACAGATCCCATGCCGCTCATCTATCCGTCGATCGCGCTGTCGCTGACCGTGCTGTCGTTCATCATGCTGGGAGAGACGGTGCGCGACGCCCTCGACCCGAAGGCGAGGGCACTGCGATGACCATCAACGATCCGAACGTGCCGCTCCTCTCGGTGCAGAACCTCGAGGTCGCGTTCCGTACGCAGGATGGTGTCGTGCCCGCCGTGCGCGGTGTCAGCTTCGACATCTACCCTGGCGAGACCATGGCGATCGTGGGGGAGTCGGGCTCAGGCAAATCGACGACCGCGCACGCCATCATCAACCTGCTGCCCGGCAGCGGTCGGGTGACCGGCGGGGCCGTGAACTTCCAAGGTCGCGATCTGACGAAGCTGAACCGTTCTCAGATCGAGGACGTCCGAGGCAAGCTCATCGGACTCGTCCCGCAGGACCCGATGAACAGCCTCAACCCCGTGCACCGCATCGGGTTCCAGGTCGAGGAGACGATCCTCGCGAACGGACTCGCGGACAACCGCCGCGCCGCACGTAAGCGGGCGATCGAGGTGCTCAAGGAAGCGGGGCTCGCCGACGCGGACACTCGGCTGAGGCAGTTCCCGCACGAGTTCTCCGGCGGGATGCGCCAGCGTGTGCTGATCGGGATCGGCCTGTCGTCGCATCCTGATCTGCTCATCGCCGACGAGCCGACCAGCGCGCTCGACGTCACCGTGCAGAAGAAGATCCTCGACCACCTCGAGAAGCTCGCGGCGGAACGCAACACGGCGATGCTGTTCATCACCCACGACCTCGGACTCGCCGCAGAGCGCGCCGAGAACCTCGTCGTGATGCACCGCGGGCGCATCGTGGAGTCGGGGCCCGCTCTGGAGATCCTGCAGAATCCGCAGCATCCGTACACGCAGCGACTGGTCTCGGCGGCGCCGAGCATCGCCTCGAAGCGAATCCAGGCCGTGTCCAGCGGGGAGGTCTCCGGTGCTTCGGGTGACCTGATCGAGATCACCGACACCGCGGGAGCGGCCGACCTCGCCGCAGTCTCGGCTGCGGCTGTGCATCCCGTTTCGGAGAATGCGGAACCGGCGATCGAGTTCCGTGGTGTGACGAAGGTCTTCAAGATCCGTGGCACGGGCTTCAGCTCGACCCGCTTCACGGCAGTCGATGACATCTCCTTCCAGGTTCCCAAGGGATCGACGATGGCGATCGTCGGCGAGTCCGGTTCGGGCAAGTCGACGGCGGCGAAGCTGCTGCTGCGCCTGGAGCGCAAGACCGCCGGATCGATCCTCGTCAACGGCCGCGACACCGACACCCTGAACCGGTCGGAGCTGCAGGCGATGCGCCGGCAGATGCAACCAGTTTTCCAGGACCCGTACGGATCGCTGGACCCGCTGCACAACATCGGCAACACGGTGGCCGAGCCGCTGCGCGTGCACGGGGTGGGAGACGTCGCGTCACGGCGAGCCCGTGTGCTCGAGGTGCTCGATCAGGTGGCGCTGCCGGCGAGCGTCGTGGATCGCTATCCGAACGAGCTCTCCGGTGGCCAGCGGCAGCGTGTCGCAGTGGCACGCGCGCTGGCGCTCAAGCCCGAGATCGTCGTGCTGGACGAGGCGGTGTCCGCGTTGGACGTGCTGGTGCAGGCGCAGGTGCTCGCACTGCTCGCCGATCTGCAGTCCGAGCTGAATCTCACGTACCTGTTCATCACGCACGACCTCGCAGTCGTTCGTGTGATCGCCGACCACGTGTGCGTCATGGAGGCCGGCCGAATCGTCGAGCAGGGCACGGTCGACGACATCTTCGCGAACCCGCAGCAGGAGTACACCGAGCGACTGTTGAGCGCGATCCCCGGCGCGTCGATCACCCTGGGTGCCGGCTGACTCGTCGAATCGACAACACCACGCCGAGACGTACGCGGTTCGCCGCACGTTGGGCGTGGTGTTGTCGATTCGTTGGAGCGGACTGGCGCGGCTAACGCCCGAACGGTCGCATCGTGGCGAGGTTCATCGTGTCGCGTGCGCGTATCGGGCGCAAGCCTGTCGCGCGGAGGGCCACGTCGAGCGGCTCGATTTCAGCCACGTCTTCCCATCCCCACCGCGCCATGCCTGACGTGTGGCGGCGGAGCAGGTTCTCCCGCCGCTTCTCGCCGATGATCGCCTCGGTCGGATTGCCCGTCTCCGTCGAGTACTTCCCATTGCCATCGGCTTCGCCGACGACGCGTTCGTGTTCCCAGAAGAAATCGGACTTGTACGTCCTGCCCTCGATGAAGAACGGATGCTGCAGCGTGGGTGATGCATATCCGAGCCACTCGATCACTGCGACACTCGCAGACTCAAGTGGACTCTCCGGTAGGCCGGTCGCTCGATTCAGCGCCCATCGTGCCTGTCGCCGCCCACGTCCGGAGACCAGGGCCTGGTTCAACGCGACGAACTGCTCTCTCGTCGCATCCGGGTCGATGCGGAGTAACGCGTCGGCGTATGCGAGCGCCTCCGCAGGTGGACGCGAACGTGCAATATCGACGGCGGTGTGTGCCGAAGCGGTCAATCGGACGCCGTCGACGACGACGATCTCGCGCGCATCGACCGAGACATGACTGCGAATCCCGCGGTACTCGCGCGAGGAAGCACCCGGGCTGAGGATGTGGACGGGGCGAACGGCATGGGGGATGAGCACCCCGACCGCCGCCGCGGCAGATTCGCCGAAGAGCACACGGTTTGGCTCGGCCGCGAGGGCACCGTGGATGCGGACGAGGTACTTCTGCCATGGTGGGAGCGGATTCCACGTGCTGGTCTCGACGTAGACACCACGGAACAGCCTGTTCAGAGTTCCGCTGCGCCAGCGGCGGTCGGTGTGGCCGGCGCTCTCGTCACGGGAGAGGATCAGTGGCAGGGGGCTCGGCAGGATCCGCATACGGCCCATGGTGATCCACGATCGACATCCATGGTCGTGCTCCACAGGCTTCCCGCTTCATCGGCAATGTGCAGGACAAGTGGCGGACGCACAGTTGCAGCTCCTCGAATCAACAACACCACGCCGAATGCGCGGCGAACTGCGTACGTCTCGGCGTGGTGTTGTTGATTCGAGGGACGGCGGAGCTACGGAAGGAAGGGAGCAACCAGGGGGTAGCCGACGAACGCGACGGCGTCGATGAGGAAATGCGCCACCAGGAACGGCATCAAGCGGCCGGTGCGGGCGAAGAGCCATCCGAACAGCAACCCCATCGCGAGATTGCCGATGAATGCGCCCGGACCCTGGTACAGGTGATAGCTCGCGCGCAGCACGGAAGTGGCGATGATGATCGGCCAGATGCCCCAGCCGAGCTGCTTGAGCCTGGTGAACAGGTAGCCGAGCACCACGAACTCCTCCATGAGCGCCGCGCGGGCGGCGGAGAGGAGCAGGACGGGTACCGTCCACCAGTAGTTGTCGAGACTGCCCGCGTTCACGGCGACGAAGAGCCCAAGCATCCGCCCGCCGACGTAGAGCGCGATACCGGGGATGCCGATGGCCAGAACGAGCAGGATGCCGCGGCCGATGTCGCGGCCGACACGGGTTCCGTCCAGCCCGAGCCTGCCGAGGTGCGGGCGCGAGGCCTGCCACAGCAGGAAGCAGACCAGCAGCACCGGCACGATCGAGAAGGCCACCCCGAGCACCTGGTAGATGAGATCGAAGATCTCGCGATCGCTGCGCGAGGGATTGAGTGCGGTGGTCTGATCGGCGAGCGGCGTCGAATCGGTCAGCCGGTAGGCGAGCTGCACGATCGAGTACACGGCCGATTCGCCGAGCCCGAGCGCCAGGACGATGGCGATCTCCCACCAGATTCGTGCACGCGAGGGTGCGGCGGTGGGATCGGAGGAGTGCACAGCCTGATGCTACGGGAGCGTTCTTATGCGCGCTCAGAGAGCGATCAGCGATCGTGCGATATCCTGGACCGTCGGCATCCCGGCATTTCCCCTCCCTTTTAGGAAACTTGCATGGCGCACGCCCTTCGCTCTGACCTCCGCAATGTCGCTATCGTCGCGCACGTCGACCACGGCAAGACCACGCTCGTGGACGCCATGCTGCGCCAGACGGGCTCGTTCGGCGAGCACGCGCACGTGGATGAACGCGCCATGGACTCGAACGACCTCGAGCGCGAAAAGGGCATCACGATCCTCGCCAAGAACACCGCGATCACCTACAAGGGTGTGCACGCGAACGGGCAGGACATCACGATCAACGTGATCGACACCCCGGGTCACGCTGACTTCGGTGGCGAGGTCGAGCGCGGCCTTTCCATGGTCGACGGCGTCGTGCTGCTCGTCGACGCATCCGAGGGCCCGCTGCCGCAGACCCGCTTCGTACTGCGCAAGGCGCTCGAGGCGAAGCTGCCGGTCATCCTTCTGGTGAACAAGACCGACCGTCCCGACGCTCGCATCGCCGAGGTCGAGGAAGAGGCGCACGACCTGCTGCTGGGCCTGGCCTCGGACATGGTCGATGACGTGCCCGACCTCGATGTCGACGCACTGCTCGACGTGCCGGTCGTCTACGCCTCCGGTCGTGCCGGCGCAGCCTCGCGCAACCGTCCCGAGAACGGTTCGCTTCCGGACAACGACGACCTCGAGCCCCTGTTCGAGGCGATCCTCGAGCACATCCCTGCACCGTCGTACGATGACGAGGCGCCGCTGCAGGCCTGGGTCACCAACCTCGACTCGAGCCCGTTCCTCGGCCGCCTCGCGCTGCTTCGTGTCTTCAACGGCACTCTGAAGAAGGGCCAGACGGTCGCGTGGGTGCGTGCTGACGGCACAACCAGCAACGCGCGTATCACCGAACTGCTCAAGACCCGCGCCCTCGAGCGCTACCCGGCCGAGAGCGCAGCCCCCGGCGACATCGTCGCCATCGCGGGCTTCGAGGACATCACGATCGGTGAGACCATCGCCGACCCCGATGACGTCCGTCCGCTCCCGCAGATCCACGTCGACGATCCCGCGATCTCGATGACCATCGGAACGAACACCTCGCCGCTGATGGGCAAGGTCAAGGGGCACAAGCTCACCGCCCGCATGGTGAAGGATCGTCTCGACCGCGAACTGATCGGCAACGTCTCGCTCAAGGTCGTCGACATCGGACGCCCTGATGCCTGGGAGGTCCAGGGCCGTGGCGAGTTGGCGCTCGCCATCCTGGTGGAGAACATGCGACGAGAGGGCTTCGAGCTCACCGTCGGCAAGCCGCAGGTGGTCACGAAGAAGGTCGACGGCAAAACACACGAGCCGTTCGAGCACCTCACGATCGACGCTCCCGAGGAGTACCTCGGCGCGATCACGCAGCTGCTGGCAGCCCGCAAGGGCCGCATGGACAACATGATCAACCACGGCACCGGCTGGGTGCGCATGGAGTTCATCGTCCCCTCGCGCGGACTGATCGGGTTCCGCACCGAGTTCCTCACCACGACGCGCGGCACGGGTATCGCCAACGCGATCTCGCACGGCTACGACGCGTGGGCCGGACACATCACCACGCGCCAGAACGGCTCGATCGTCGCCGACCGCCAGGGTGTCGTCACCCCGTTCGCGATGATCGCCCTGCAGGAGCGGATGTCGTTCTTCGTCCAGCCCACGCAGGAGGTCTACGAGGGCATGGTCATCGGCGAGAACTCGCGCGCCGACGACATGGACGTGAACATCACCAAGGAGAAGAAGCTCACCAACATGCGTGCAGCGAGCTCCGACACCTTCGAGTCGATGACGCCTCCGCGCCAGCTGACCCTTGAGGAGAGCCTCGAGTTCGCCCGTGACGACGAATGCGTCGAGGTGACTCCTGAGGTCGTTCGTATCCGCAAGGTCAACCTCGACGCGACCGTGCGCGGTCGTGAGACGTCGCGCCTGAAGCGTCAGGACGCCAACGCGTAACGGCAGTGTTCAAGAGGGCCTCGCCGCCGGTGCAAACCGGATGGCGAGGCCCTCTTGTCGTACGGCCGTGAGGTAACAAAGGAGCGAACCTGTACAGCGGGCGCCGTCAAGGTCTACGGTGTGACGGAGAACCGACGGTGCGAGGGGGGCCAGTGATTCCGACCGATCTTGTCGGTGTTGTGCAGCAGGTTTCCACCGGTGCGCTCCCGGGCTGGGACCGCGTCGATGAGCTGGTGCACGAGGCTCACCATCGTCACATGGCTGATCAATCGGGCACGGTCGCCGATTACATCCCGATCCTCGGCGCTGCCGATCCCGCACTCTTCGGGCTCGCGGTCGTCGATGTCACCGGCGGTGTGCACGACGCCGGTGATGCGCTGCACCCATTCTCGATCCAGTCGATCTCGAAGATGTTCGTGTATGCGCTCGCGATCCAGGAGCACGGACACGAACGCGTCCGCGACATCGTCGGAGTCAACAACACCGGCCTGCCATTCAACTCCGTGGTGGCACTGGAACTCAACGCCGGGCATCCGATGAATCCCATGGTGAATGCCGGAGCGATCGCCACCACCGCGCTCATGCCCGGCACCACCCCGGAGGAGAAGTGGGAGCGCATCCGCACGGGACTGTCTGCCTTCGCCGGACGTGAACTGACGCTCGATGACGAGGTCTATCACTCCGAAGCCGAGACGAACCAGCGCAACGAGGGGCTCGGCAGCCTCCTCAGCAGTTACGGACGTCTGGAGGGCGATTCGGATGCGATCGTGGACATCTACACCCGCCAGTGCGCACTGAACGTCACGGCGCACGATCTCGCGGTGATGGGCGCGACGCTCGCAGACGGCGGCGTCAACCCGGTCACGGGTGAGCAGGTCGTCTCAGCTGACGTCTGCCGCGACACGCTCGCGGTCGTGGCGGCGTCCGGGCTGTATGAGCGATCAGGCGAATGGCTCTTCGAGATCGGCATCCCGGCGAAGTCGGGCGTCTCCGGAGGGATCGTGGCGGTCTCACCGGGGAAGGGCGCCGCCGGCGCCTTCTCGCCCCCGCTCGACAGCGCCGGCAACTCAGTTCGTTCGCAGCTGGCGATCGGCTACCTTTCGAGGGCCCTCGGACTGAACCTGTTCGCATCTGCGCCGCGCAGCGGCGTCGCAACGGAAGGATGAACGTGAGTACCACTGAATCGCCGAGCACCGCGAAGAAGACGTCCTGGCTGCCGATGGTCTGCCTGTTCCTCGCCCAGGTGCTCATGTCGTTCAACGTCGCGGCGCTCCCGATCTCGCTCGGCGGCATGGTGGAGGATTTCGGCGTGCCGCCAACCGTCGCGAGTTCCACGATCGTCGTGTACGGGCTCTCGGTCGCCGCCCTTGTGATGACCGGCGCCAAGCTCGGACAGCGCATCGGCTGGGTCGTCATCTTCCGCGTCGTCGTGGTGCTTTTCGCCGGCTCGGCCCTGATGATGATCTTCTCTCCGACTGTGGGGTGGGCCATCGCAGGCCAGGCGACGGCGGGCGCAGCGGCCGCGATCATCGTGCCGTCGCTCGTGGCGCTCATCGCCGAGAACTATCGCGGCGCCCAACAGGCGACGGCGATCGGCGCCCTGGGATCCGCCCGCGCGATCTCGGGGGTCAGCGCCTTTCTGATCGGCGGCACCCTCGGTACGCTCGTCGGCTGGCGACCGATCTTCTACGTGGTGCTCGCATTCGCGATCGCCGTCTTCCTGCTGAGCTTCACCCTGCGTTCCGACCGAGGCAATGCCGCGATCAGGATCGACCTGGTCGCGGCGCTGCTGATCGGCGCCGGAATAGTCATGCTGACGCTCGGCTTCAACAACCTCAACGGCTGGGGTGCACTGGCGGCGACGGAAGACGCGCCGTTCAGCGTGTTCGGGCTTTCGCCCGCTCCAGTCCTGATCCTGCTCGGCGTCGTGTGCGGCCAGTTCTTCTTCGTCTGGACCAGGCGGCGGATGGCGAGCGGGAAGGTGCCGCTGATCGACCTGAGCGTCGTCGACTCACCGCGCGAGCGCGCAGCGGTGTACGCGATGTTCATCGTGGTCGCGCTCGAAGCCTGCGTGAACTTCTCGATCCCGCTGTACATCCAGATCGTGCAGGGCCGCACGCCGTTCGACACATCGCTGGCGATGATGCCGTTCAACCTGACCGTCTTCATCACCGCGACCCTCGTGGTGCGCTTCTACAAGCGCTACCCGCCGCGGACGATCGGCGTCTTCGGATTCATCCTCACGACCGTGGCGCTGATCTGGCTGTCCATCGTCGTGAACAACAACTGGGAGACCCTACCGACGATCCTCGGCCTCTTCGTCTTCGGTGTCGGGCAGGGTGCGCTGGTCACCCTCGTCTTCAATGTGCTCGTCACGGCCGCGCCGGCCACGCTCGCCGGTGACGTCGGGTCGCTTCGCGGGACGACGCAGAATCTCGCCGGGGCAGTCGGCACCGCGGTGGCGGGAGCCCTGCTGGTGTCGTTGCTCGGTCTGGGTGTCGGTCGTGCGGTGATGGAGCACCCCGAGCTTCCGCCGACGCTGGTCGCGCAGGTGAACATGGACAACATCAACTTCGTCAGCAACGACGAGTTGCGCTCTGTGCTCGAGGACACGGATGCCACGCCGGAACAGGTCGAGGCGGCAGTGACATTGAATGAGGAGGCCCGACTGGGCACGTTGCGGCTGGGGTTGCTGATCCTCGCGGGCATCAGCGCACTCGCGATCCTGCCGGCATCGCGCCTGCCGCGCTACCGTCCGGACGAGATCCCTGATCCTGCTCCCGTGGCTGCGTCTGAGTAGAGGCGTCGTGCCGACTGCTCAGCGAAGTTCAGAGATGAGCACGGCGCTCGTGCCGGGCTCGAGAGCCTCGAACACGTGCGGGGCATCGCCCGCATACGACAGGTAGTCACCGGGGGAGAGCTTGACCGGCGAGTCGGCAGGGCCGATATGGGCGGCGCCGGTCATCAGGATGACGTGCTCGGTCGTGCCGTTGTGGTGCGGCATCGAGCGTCGCGGTTCGCCCGGCTCCGACCGGATCACGTAGAGGTCGCGCCTGGCACCCGGTGGGCTCGCGGAGAGAAGCGTCGCGCTGTACGGCGCAGCCGCTGACGGGACGCCATCGAGTTCGTCGGCGCGGATCAGCGTCGGCGCGTGCGCCTGCTGGTCGACCAGCACGGCGAACGGGATGCTGAGCGCATCGCCGAGGGCCCACAGGGTTTCGACGCTGGGGTTGCCTGTGCCGTTCTCCAGTTGCGAGACCGTCGCCTTCGAGATGCCTGCGCGCCGCGCCAGCTCGGAGATGCTGATGCCGGCGGATTCGCGCTCGCGGCGAAGCGCTCGTCCGATGCGCGATCCCAGATCTTCCATCCGTTCAGTATGTCAAACGATTGTTCGCTTTGACTAGCGCGCCCGCGGCGTTCACAATGGTCGTCAGGTGTTCACTGAAGCGAACGGGATGCATCCATGTCACAGCGGCGCGAAGTCTGGCGCGAGGGGCTCGGCGTCGCCGTCGCCACGAGCGCCTACGGCATCTCGTTCGGCGCTCTCGCAGTGGCATCCGGACTGGATATCTGGCAGACCTGCGTGCTGAGCCTTCTCATGTTCACGGGCGGATCGCAGTTCGCGTTCATCGGCGTGTTCGGTGCGGGCGGCATGGCGGCCCTGCCGTCGGCGATCGCTTCCGCCGCCTTGCTCGGCGTGCGCAACCTCGCCTACGGAATGCGCATGTCGTCCACCATCGGACGCGGCTTTTGGCGCCGCACCGCCGCCGCGCAGGTGACGATCGATGAATCCACGGCAGTCGCGATCTCACAGGCCACGCCGTCGCTCTCTCGGCTGGGTTTCTGGGTCACCGGACTCGGAGTCTTCATCGGATGGAACATCACGACGCTCCTCGGTGCGCTCCTCGGCGACGTGCTGGGCGACCCCAAGTCCTGGGGACTGGATGCCGCAGCCGCGGCCGCCTTCCTCGCGCTGCTCTGGCCGCGGCTGAAGCAGCGGCAGGCGATCGCCGTCGGCGTCGCCGCAGCGGTGATCGCAGCATCCCTCACGCCCGTCATGATGCCAGGGCTGCCGGTGCTGGTGGCGGCTGTCGTCGCGATCGTGGTCGGCTGGTTCAACTGGCTGGGGCGTGACGACGTCCGATCATCCGGTCCGGCGACGGAGGTGAGTACGTGAGCGTCTGGAGCGCGGTGCTGCTCGCGGCCTGCATCTGCGTCGCGCTGAAGGCGTTCGGCTATCTGATCCCCTCGCACTTGCTCGAGGCGCCTCGCCCTGCCCGAATCTCCGACCTGCTGACGGTCGCGCTGCTCGCCGCACTCGTCGCCGTGCAGACGCTGGGGAGTGGTCAGGCGGTCGTTGTCGACGCCCGGATCCCCGCCGTGCTCGTCGCCGCGGGGCTGCTGTACCTGCGTCAATCATTCCTGGTGGTGGTGATCGCTGCGGCGGCCGTCGCGGCACTGCTGCGTCTGGTCGGCTGGGCCGCCTGACCGCACCGGCGGGTGACGCGGCGGCGACCGCGCGCCCACCGCGCAGCAGCGGACGCGGGTACGCGTAAAGTGGGGGAGTGCCGAACTGGATCTCCCGAGGACTGTCCTGGCTCGCCGCCGCGCTCGTGGGCGTCGTGTACGGGACCGCGGGAACCATCGCCCACAGCCTCATGTGGGGCGTGATCCCGGTCGGCATGATCGTGGCGGCCATCGCATGCGCGGCACTGCTCATCGCGGTGCGGGCCCTGACACACGATCGCGGAGCGACCGTCGCCACTGCGCTCGGGATGCTGGGGATGGTGATGATCATCTCCGGGCCGGGTCCGGGGGGCTCCGTCATCGTGCCGAACACGCCGATAGGGCAGATCTGGATCTATCTCGTCGCCGGGATTGCGCTGCTCGTGATCGCGTGGCCGAACCTGAAGCGCCTGCCGAGGCAGACCACAGCTGACGGGTCGTAGACTGAAGGCGTGACGTATGTGATCGCTCTTCCCTGCGTCGATGTCAAGGATCGTGCCTGCATCGACGAATGCCCCGTTGACTGCATCTACGAGGGCGAGCGCTCGCTGTACATCCACCCCGACGAATGCGTGGACTGCGGCGCGTGCGAGCCGGTCTGCCCTGTCGAGGCGATCTACTACGAGGACGACCTGCCCGAGGAATGGGCGGACTACTACAAGGCGAACGTCGAGTTCTTCGATGAGGTCGGGTCTCCTGGAGGCGCGGCCAAGGTCGGCGTCATCAAGTACGACCACCCGATCATCGCCGCTCTTCCCCCGCAGGGAGAGTAACGGGCGGTGGGTGTCCACGACCTGGCCGAATACCCCTGGGACGCGGTCGTCCCCTACCGTGAGCGCGCCGCTCAGCATCCGGAAGGTCTCGTCGACCTCTCGATCGGCTCTCCCGTCGACCCGACGCCCGAGATCATCCGCCGGGCGCTCGCCGACGCGACCGACGCGCATGCGTACCCGCAGACCGTCGGCACTCCCGCACTGCGCGAGGCGATCGTCGACTGGTACGCGCGGCGCCGCGGAGTGCCCGATCTGACAGTCGCCAACGTGATGCCCACGATCGGCTCGAAGGAGCTGGTCGCACTGCTTCCCACCCTGCTCGGACTCGGCGAGGGCGACATCGTCGTGTTTCCACGGGTGGCATACCCGACCTATGAGGTGGGAGCGCGCGTCGCGGGTGCGACGCCGGTCGCAGAAGACGATCCTGCTCAGTGGCCCGAGGGTGCACGGCTCATCTGGATCAACACCCCTGGCAACCCGGACGGGCGCACCTGGACGGTCGAAGAGCTCTCCGTCGCTGTGCGCCGCGCCCGTGAGCTGGGCGCCGTGCTCGCGAGCGATGAATGCTACGCCGAACTCGGGTGGGACGGCCAGTGGGCCGAAGAACCGGTGCCGTCGGTGCTCGATCCCCGCGTGACGGACGGTTCGCGCATGAACCTGCTCAGCGTCTACTCGCTCAGCAAGCAATCGAACCTCGCCGGCTACCGTGCCGCCTTCGTGGCCGGATGCGCGCGCATCGTCGGCGACCTGCTCACCGCGCGCAAGCACCTCGGACTCATGCCGCCGGCGCCGGTGCAGCAGGCCATGACCGCGGCGCTCGGAGATGACGCGCACGTCGCCGCGCAGAAGGAACTCTATCGAGCACGGCGCGATCTGCTCCGCCCTGCGCTGCAGGCGGCCGGGTTCCGGATCGACGGCTCTGAGGCGGGACTGTACCTGTGGGCGACCGAGGGCAAGGACGCATGGGAGTCGATGGGGCGCCTCGCCGACCTCGGCATCCTGGCGGGACCGGGGCCGTTCTACGGCGCCGATTCCGGCCAGCACGTGCGGCTGTCGCTGACGGCGCCGCTCGAGCGGGTCGCAGCAGGGGCACGACGGTTACGCGGAGCTTCTCTGTAGGTTCCCACGGTGCCCCGTCGCCATCTCTTGGCGGATGTCACAGTAGGCCGATACGGCGACTAGGCTGTAAAGGCGATTCGGTCGAGATCCGACCAGGCGCTCAGCGCCATGCATCGCCTTCGACAGTTCGACCAACGGCGAATCAGATCGACAGGTCGAGTCAACGTACAAGGAGGACCGCGTGAGTGCAGCGGGAGATCAGCAGGCGAAGGCGACTCTCACGATCGGTGGAACCACAGCGGAATTCCCAGTACTTCGTGGCACGGCGGGCAACGACAGCATCGACTTCTCGACGCTGACGAAGCAGACCGGATACACCGGCCTCGACTACGGCTTCGTGAACACGGCATCCACCAAGTCCGAGATCACGTTCATCGACGGCGACAAGGGCATCCTGCGCTACCGCGGTTACCCGATCGAGCAGATCGCGAAGAACTGCAGCTATCTCGAAGTCGCCTGGCTGCTCATCTACGGAGAGCTGCCGTCGGCCGACGAGCTGGCGAACTTCGATGACCGCATCCGTCGTCACACTCTCCTGCATGAGGATCTGAAGCACTTCTTCTCGGCACTGCCGCACACGGCTCACCCGATGTCGGTGCTCTCCTCGGCCGTCGCCGCGCTCTCCACGTACTACGAGGGCCAGACCGACCCGAACAACCCCGAGCACGTCGAACTCAACATGGTGCGCATGCTCGCCAAGCTGCCGGTCATCGCGGCGTACGCACACAAGAAGAGTGTCGGACAGGCGTTCCTCTACCCGGACAACTCGCTGAGCTTCGTCGACAACTTCCTCAAGCTCAACTTCGGCGTGCACTCGGAGCCCTATGAGGTCAATCCCGTCATGTCGAAGGCGCTCGAGCTGCTGCTGATCCTGCACGAGGATCACGAGCAGAACGCCTCCACCTCGACCGTGCGTCTCGTCGGCTCGACCGGGGCTAACCAGTTCGCGTCGATCTCCGCCGGCATCCAGGCGCTCTCAGGGCCCCTGCACGGCGGTGCGAACGAAGCCGTCCTCACGATGCTCGGAGAGATCCGCGACTCGGGCCAGAGCGTCTCGCGCTTCGTGGAGAGCGTGAAGAACAAGGAAGACGGCGTGAAGCTGATGGGCTTCGGGCACCGCGTCTACAAGAACTACGACCCGCGCGCCAAGCTCGTCAAGGAAGCAGCCGACGAGGTGCTCCGCGAGCTCGGCGTCACAGACCCGCTGCTCGACGTCGCCAAGGAGCTGGAAGAGCTCGCCCTCGCGGACGACTACTTCAAGGAACGTCGTCTGTACCCGAACGTCGACTTCTACACCGGCGTGATCTACAAGGCCATGGGCTTCCCGACGCGGATGTTCACCGTGCTGTTCGCGATCGGCCGTCTCCCGGGCTGGCTGGCCCAGTGGCGTGAGCTGAATCTCGACTCGCAGACCAAGATCGGTCGCCCGCAGCAGTTGTACACCGGATCTCCGGAGCGTCAGTTCCCGATCCGCTGAGGCGGATGAACGCGGAAGGCCCCGAATCCTCTCTTGAGGAGTTCGGGGCCTTCTTCGTATGCGGTGAGGCAGGTACGGCGCGGGACTCAGCGTCCCTGGAATCCGCCGCCCTGTGCGCGGCGCGAGCCTCGCGTGTCGACGCGCTGGCCGACCTGCAGACCGCGGGAGCGCTGCCCCTGCTGCCCGGAGCGCTGGCTGTCGCCCTGAGCCGCGGACTGGCCCTGGCCGCCCTGGCCCTGCGGGCGACGACGACGGCGGGCCGGCGAACCGGAGGCAGGGCCGCCGCTCTGCTGGGGTTGCCTGGCCTTCTTCGGCTGCTGCTGCACCGGCTGCGGAGGAGCGGGACGCACATGTGCCGCGCGCTCTCCGACCAGCTCGGTCACGATGCCCGCGTTGACGTCCTCGAGTGCGGCGTTGATCTGCGCCTTGCGCAGCAGGTCCTTCACGTCGCGGCGCTGCTCTGGCAGCACGACGGTGACGACGGTGCCCGCGGCACCCGCGCGTGCGGTGCGACCCGAGCGGTGCAGGTACGCCTTGTGCTCCATGGGCGGGTCGACGTGAACGACCAGGTCGACGTTGTCGACGTGCACACCGCGCGCTGCGACGTCGGTGGCGACGAGCACGCGCACGCCACCGTCTGCGGGGTCGGCCGAGAATGCGCTGAGGTTGCGCTCACGCGCGTTCTGCGACAGGTTGCCGTGCAGGTCGACGGCGGGGATGCCGGCGGCGGTGAGCTGCTTGGCGAGCTTCTTCGCCTGGTGCTTGGTGCGCGTGAAGAGGATGCGACGACCGGTGCCGGAGGCGAGATCGCGGACGAGGCCGGTCTTGTGCTCGGTGGAGGTCGTCACGAGTACGCGGTGCGTCATCTCGCCGACGGGGACGCTGGACTCGTCGACCTCGTGGCTGACCGCGTTGGAGAGGAAGCGCTTGGCGAGCGAGTCGATACCGCGGTCGAGCGTCGCGCTGAAGAGCAGACGCTGGCCGCCGGCGGGAGTCGCCGTGAGGATGCGGGTGACGCCGGGCAGGAAGCCGAGGTCGGCCATGTGGTCGGCCTCGTCGAGCACCGTCACCTCGACCGAGTCGAGCGAGACGACCTTCTGCTTCATGAGGTCTTCGAGGCGGCCGGGGCAGGCCACGACGATGTCGACGCCGCTGCGCAGCGCCTGCTCCTGCGGACGCTGGCTGACGCCGCCGAACACGGTGGTCACGCGCAGGCCGACGGCCTCTGCGAGCGGAGCGACGACGGCGGCGATCTGGGTGGCCAGCTCGCGGGTCGGTGCGAGCACCAGGCCGCGAGGGTGGCCGGGGCGACTCTTGCGACCGGATGAGATCAGGCTCGCCACCAGCGGGATGGCGAAGGCGATGGTCTTGCCGCTGCCGGTGCGGCCGCGACCGAGCAGGTCGTGTCCGGCGAGCGAGTCGGGAAGCGTGTCGCGCTGGATGGCGAACGCCTCGGTCTTGCCGTCAGCGGCGAGGACCGAAGCGAGGGGCGCGGGCACGCCGAGTTCGAGGAAGGTAGGCATAGAAGTACTCCGTGAGCACGCGTCAGCGCGCTTGATTCGTGTGATGGGCGACCGCGCACAGGAAGTGCGCAGAGGTTCGCCGTTCGAAACGCCAACTGGTGGAGGAGCTGTTGAGCTCGCTACGGTCTGGGAAGACCCCGTGACGACGACGCAGTTGCCTCAAGTCGATCTGGACAACTCTTCAACCTTAGCAGGCGTGCATGCCCGAAGCTGCATGCACGCTGTCCTGGCGCGCCGGTGCCTGATGCGATCGACGTGTCAGGCGTGCAGCGCCTCGTTCAGCGTGACCCCGACACCCGTCCGCTGCTTCGCCTCGATGGCCCCTGAGACCGAGTTACGCCAGAACAGCAGGCCGTTCTTGCCGGACAGCTCAGCAGCCTTCACGATGCGCTTGCCGCCGTCGGCCGTGTTCGGGCCATCGATCAGCACGACCTTGGAGCCGGCGGTGAGGTACACCCCGGCTTCGAGGATGCAGTCATCTCCGAGAGCGATGCCGAGGCCGGCATTCGCGCCGAGCAGGGTGCGCTCACCGATCGAGACGCGCACCGTGCCTCCGCCGGAAAGCGTGCCCATGATGGAAGCGCCGCCGCCGATGTCGCTGCCTTCGCCGACCACGACGCCCTGGGAGATACGGCCTTCGACCATCGAGGCGCCGAGCGTGCCGGCGTTGAAATTCACGAAGCCCTCGTGCATGACGGTGGTCCCGGGGGAGAGGTGCGCGCCGAGACGTACGCGGGATGCGTCGGCGATGCGAACACCGGCGGGCAAGACGTAGTCGGTGAGGCGCGGGAACTTGTCCAGACCCTGCACCTGGATGCCGTGGCGCTGCAGCAGCGGACGCAATCGCGCCGCATCAGCCGGGAGCATCGGTCCGGCCGTGGTCCAGGCGACGTTCGGCAGATGCGCGAAGATGCCGTCCATGTTGAGCTCGTTCGGGCGCACGACGAGGTGCGACAGGGCGTGCAGTCGGAGGTACGCGTCCGCAGTGGAAGCCGGAGCCACGTCGAGATCGATCTGCAGTTGCACGAGTTCGGT
This sequence comes from Microbacterium murale, assembly GCF_014635185.1. Taxonomy (GTDB): domain Bacteria; phylum Actinomycetota; class Actinomycetes; order Actinomycetales; family Microbacteriaceae; genus Microbacterium; species Microbacterium murale. The sequence goes on along the minus strand of NZ_BMCM01000002.1, from coordinate 218,566 downwards.
GCGCACGTTGCGCCGGTCATCGACGTCGGCCAGCGCCCCCAAGGTCGCGGCGGCGGCCGCGGCATCCGCAGTGTGGAGATCGCCGGTGGAGACCTCGGGGAACCAGGCGTCCAGGACAGTGCCGTCGCCGGCGATCGTGGTCAGGCCGATACCCCAGACGGTGCGCGCGTTGCTCATGGGTTCAACGGTACCGGTGAAGCACGGCGGCTTCGACTCGCTGGCGCTCGCTCAGCCCGTTTCGGCTCGCGGAGACCCGCGCTGAGCGAGCGAAGCGAGTCGAAGCGTCGCTCAACGACCCGCTCTCGCGAAGACTACGCTGGAGGACATGCTGCTCGATCTGACCGCCTCATCCGTCGATCTCACCCGTGCGATCTGCGACGTTCCGAGCGTCTCCGGCGATGAGGCGACGCTCGCCGACGTCATCGAGGCATCGATGGCACCGCTGGCGCATCTCGAGGTGATCCGGCACGGCAACACGATCGTCGCCCGAACGAACCTGGGGCGCGCACAGCGCGTCGTGATCGCCGGACACATCGACACGGTGCCGATCAACGACAACATGCCGACGCGCGACATCATGGTCGGTGATGAGCCGTACCTCTGGGGTCGCGGCACCGTCGACATGAAGGGCGGCGTCGCCGTTCAGCTCAAGCTCGCCGCAGAGCTCACTGCGCCCGTGGTCGACATCACCTGGATGTGGTACGACAACGAAGAGGTCGCGGCATCCCTCAACGGCCTGAATCTGCTCGCCGCCGATCGTCCCGACCTCTTCGCTGCCGACTTCGCGATCCTCGGCGAGCCGTCCAACGGCCAGGTCGAGGGCGGATGCAACGGCACGCTCCGCGCGATCGTGCGCACCCACGGGGTCCGCGCGCACAGCGCACGCGCATGGATCGGCGAGAACGCGATCCACCGCGTCGCGCCCATCCTCTCCCGGCTCTCCGAATACCGGGCCAAGGAGGTCACGGTGGAAGGCCTCGCCTACCGCGAGAGCCTCAGCGCCGTGCGCATCGTCGGCGGCGTCGCGGGCAACGTGATCCCCGATCTCTGCGAGGTCGAGATCAACTACCGGTTTGCACCGAGCAAGAGCGCGGCAGACGCCGCGGCGCACGTGCGCGGCGTGCTCGAGGGCTTCGAGGTGGAGATCACCGACTCGGCCGAGGGCGCCAGGCCCGGTCTTGATGCCCCGATCGCACAGCAGTTCGTCGCCGCCGTCGGCGCCGAGCCTCGGCCCAAGTACGGCTGGACGGATGTCGCGCGCTTCTCCGCCCTGGGCATCCCTGCCGTCAACTACGGGCCGGGCGATCCGCACCTCGCGCACCACGATGAGGAGCGCGTGCCGCTCGCTCAGATCGACGCGGTGGAGCACGGACTGCGGGCGTGGCTCACCGCGCCGTGATCACGGCCGCGCGACGGTGGGCGAACATCCCGGTCACCCTGCGCATCGCGATCATCTACGTTCTCGGACGTCTGGTGACCACGGGATTCCTGGCCATCGCCGCCGAACTGTCCGGTCCTGGTTCACGCTTCGGTCCTGACGCCACCGTCGGGAGCTTCGTTCTCGGCTGGGACGCGCAGTGGTACTGGCTCGTGGCGTGGGAAGGGTATCCGTCCGTCCTGCCGCTGACGGAGTCCGGCCAGGTCGCTGAGAATGCCTGGGCGTTCATGCCGCTCTACGCATACGCGGCGCAGGTGGTCGGCATCCCGTTCGGATCCTGGGGCGCGGGTGCGCTCCTGATCTCGCTCGTGGCCGGCTTCTTCGCGTGCGTGATGCTCTACCGACTGCTGCACCGGCGCATCGGCAACTCGGCGGCGTTGTGGGCTGCGACGTTCTTCGCTTGGGGGCCGCTGGCGGCGCTGTTCCAGGTGGGCTACGCCGAAGTGCTGTTTGTGCTGCTGCTGTTGATCGCGCTCGATCTCGTCGCGCGGCGCAGGTTCGGCTGGCTGTACCTCGTCGTCGTGGTCATGGCGTTCACGCGGCCGGGCGTGCTCGCCTTCGCTCTGTATCTCGGGCTCTACGGCATCCTGAGGTGGGTGCGCCGCCGCACCGATCCGCTGCCGCCACGCGAAGTCGTGCACATCATCGCGCTCGGTGCGTTGGCGACGGCGACCGGGTTCGCATGGCAGGTGATCGCCGGCATCGTCACGGGAGACCCCGGCGCATACCTCGCGACCGAGCTCAGCTGGCGTCGCAACTGGGGGATCGACGCCGAGGGCTTCATCCCGTTCGACGGATGGTGGCAGTCCGCGCAGTTCTGGTTCGCCCAGTGGGGAATGCCAGCGTGGTGGGGGCTGGTCGCACTGCTGCTGTTCGTCGGCGGGAGCGCTGCTGCGCTGCTGTTCGCGCCGCAGGTGCGCAGGGTCGGCGTCGACCTGCGGCTGTGGAGTGCGAGTTATCTGCTCTACCTGATCGCGGTCTTCTTCCCGCAGTCGAGCACCTTCCGGCTGCTGATGCCGCTCACACCGCTGTGGGGAGCCGTCGCGGTGCCCCGGTCACGGTTGTATCGTCTGGGCGTTCTGGCGTTGTGTCTTCTCGGCCAGTGGGTGTGGATCTATCACATGTATGCGCTCGGGAACACTTACTGGCAGGTGCCGTGACCTCGCGTTCATGACGTATTCTTCCGCCGTGCGCACCGAGGCGGAAGCATACCGATAAACTTGATGAATACCACCGAGGGAAAAGGAGCCACGATGGCAGCGATGAAGCCGAGGACCGGAGACGGACCCATGGAGGCCGTGAAGGAGGGGCGACTCATCATCGTGCGCGTTCCCCTCGAAGGTGGCGGCCGTCTGGTCGTCTCCGTGAACGATGCCGAAGCGAAGGAGCTGCACGACGTGCTGGCAGGCGTCGTGAGCTGACTTCCGATTTCACTTCAAAGGGGCGGCGGATCATCGATCCGTCGCCCCTTTGTTGTTCGTCTCGTCAGTCCCTGTGGATGCTGACGAGCTGCAGCAGTCCCTCGCCGACGGTCGAGATCGCCGCCAGCACCGCGGGGGACTCCTGGGTCTCCTGCACAAGCGAGCGGTACGCGCTGGTGACGGCGTCACGCTGAACGGGATCGGCTGCCTTGCCGCCCGCGAGCACGCGGGGAACGAGCACGATGCCGCCGGTGCGCGCAAGGCGCAATCCGTGTTCCACGTACTCGATGACGTTCTCCGGGTCGGCGTCGACGAGGACGATGTCGTACGAGGCCTCGTTCATGCGCGGCAGCACATCGGAGGCGCGGCCGGTGATGAACCGTGCCTTGGTCGGCGCGATCTTCGCCTCGCTGAAGCTGCGACGTGCGGCGGCGAGATGTTCCGGCTCGTTGTCGATCGACGTGAGCACGGCTTGCGGTGCGCCGCGCAGCAGCCAGAGGCCGGAGACACCTGCGCCGGTGCCGATCTCGACGATCGACCGGGCGTTGGAGGCAGCGGCGAGCACCGCCAGCTGAGCGCCGATGGCCGGGCTCACCGGCGCCGCGCCCAGTTCGAGCGCGTGCGATCGAGCGCGCGAGATCGCGGCGGGCTCGATGATGGCCTCGCGGATGTAGCGTGCGTTCGCGTCGTTCTCGCTCATGACCCTGCTCCCAATGGATTTGCTGCTCTGCTCAGAGTATTCGCAAGCGTTGTCAGACTGAGGCAGGCGCGGCGAGTAGTAGCCTGTGTACATGGATTTCGGTCTCACCTTCGAGAAGCTTCTGCTCATCGGTGTGATCGCTGCGGTCATCATCGGTCCCGAGCGCTTGCCGAAGGCCGCAGAGACTTTCGCAGGCTTCGTCCGCAAGGCGGGAGAGTACCTTCGCGACACCAAGAGCAGGATGCGCGACGAGATCGGCCCGGAGATCGATGACGTCGATTGGCGCAAACTCGATCCGCGTCAGTACGACCCCCGCAGGATCATCCGCGACGCGCTGATGGACGATGCGCCCTCGACGTCGGCAGCCACCGCTTCTGCGGCGACGGGCACGGCTGCGGTGGCGGCGAGTGCCGCGACGCCTGTGCTCGACACGCCGCGCTCGCCGATGGTGCGCCCGGCGTTCACGAGTGAGACACCGCCGCCGTTCGACCTCGAGGCGACCTGACTCAGATCTTCGACTTGAGCTGCGCGATGTCCGCATCGCTCAGCAGTGCGCGTGGCACAGCGGTGACGATCGAGGCGCCGCGCAGCAGCAGGATCACCGCATGCCGGCCCACGCGCACAGCGCGGAATGTGGAATAGGCCATGTCGGAGACGCCGTTCTTCGCGAACAGCGTGATCGTCTCATCACCGAGACTCACCCCCACGGTCGAGCCGGACGGCATAGCCGTCGTGATGGCCCGGCGCACCTGAGCGCGTGTGAACAGGATCGATGCGACTGCGAAGGCCGCGATCGCCACGAGGGTCCAGGTCAGCGTGGTCGTCTGCTCCTCGTCGACTCCACCGACGATCGAGAGCACGATGGCATTGAGGACGAACGCGGCGATCAGCGCGGTGTATGCGATGAGCGCGAGCGGGCGGGTCAGCGAGTAGATGGTCGCGTCAGCGGACATGCCCCGGAGCAGCTCCCGATCGACAGGCATGGAGCGGGGAGAGGCGGCGCTGGTCACGTCACGAGTCTTTCACGACAGCGACATCTCTTCATGACAGTGACATCGGCAGCGACCTGCCGGCGAGCCCACGGCCCTGGTGCGCGAGCGTGTCGGCCAGGGACTGGATCGCCTGCGCCGCAGCATCCTCCGGGTCCCCGAGAACGACCGGAACACCGCTGTCGCCGCCCGTGCGCAGGGCAGGGCTGAGCGGGATCGACGCGAGCAGCGGAACCTCGGCGGCCTGGTCGGCGCCGGCCGTGGGGACAGAGAGCGCGGCGGCGACCTCGGCGCCGCCGCCCGAGCCGAACAGGTCGACGACGGTGCCGTCGGGAAGAGTGAACGCCGCCATGTTCTCGACCACGCCGATCACGCGCTGACCGGTCTGCCTGGCCACGAGTCCGCTGCGGATCGCGACATCGGATGCTGCGGCCTGCGGCGTCGTGACGACGAGGACCTCGGCGTGCGGGAGGATCTGGCCGATCGAGATCGCGATGTCGCCGGTCCCAGGCGGCATGTCGATGAGCAGCACGTCGAGGTCGCCGAAGTACACGTCGGTGAGGAACTGCTGCACCGCGCGATGCAGCATCGGACCGCGCCAGGCGACGACCGCTTCGCCGCCCGTGAGGAACATCCCGATCGAGATCGTCTTCACGCCGTGCGCGACCGGCGGCAGCATCAGATCGTCGATGCGGGTCGGCTGGGTGCCGGCCGGGATGCCGAGCAGCCCGGGGATCGAGAACCCGTGCACGTCGGCGTCGACCAGGCCCACCGCGAGACCCTGCGCCGCCAGTGCGACTGCGAGGTTCGCGGTGACCGTCGATTTGCCGACGCCGCCCTTGCCGCTGGAGACCAGGATGACGCGGGTCAGCGAGTCGGGTCCGAAGGGCATCTGCCGCGCCGGTCTTCCGGCGCGGAGCTTCTCGGTGAGCGCCTTGCGCTCGGTGGGCGTCATCACCCCGACATCGACGGTCACCTCGGCGATGCCGGCGACGGATGCCGCGGCACGGCGCACATCGCTCTCGATGCGGTCTGCGGCGGGGCACCCGACGATAGTCAACGCGATGCCGACGTCGGCATGCTCGCCATCGACCGTGATCTCGCGCAGCATGTCGAGATCGCCGATCGGGCGGCGCAGCTCAGGATCCGTCACCGCGCCGACGGCTTCACGCACGCGGTCTGCGAGAGTCATGTGCGCGGGCTGTTCCGCGTGGTCGGGGCGGCGCCGTTCCCGCGCTCAGTGGAATCGTCGTCGCGTTCATCGTCGAGATCGGCCAGCAGTGACTTGAGCTCCTGCCGCAGCACGTCACGCGTCACGGCCTGATTGTTGCGCTCCTCGAGCGCCATCCGCAGCGCGACGATCTCGCGGGCGAGGTACTCGGTGTCGGCGAGATTGCGCTCGGCGCGCTGTCGGTCCTGCTCGATCTGCACCCGGTCGCGGTCATCCTGCCGGTTCTGCGCGAGCAGGATCAGGGGCGCGGCGTACGACGCCTGCAGCGAGAGCATCAGCGTCAGAGCGGTGAAGCCCAATGCTGCGGCGTCGAAACGCAACGCGTCAGGCATCAGCGTGTTCCACCCGATCCAGGCCACGCAGAAGAGCGTGAGCATCAGGAGGAACGCGGGCGTGCCCATGGCGCGCGCGACCCATTCCGTGAACCGGCCGAAGCGGTCTCTGGATGTGGGGCGCTGTCGGGTGCTTCCGCGTCCGAGCGGGGCATCCAGCGCGGAGCGGTCTGCCTTGGCCATCATCGCGCACCTCCCTCTGGCACCGCATCGACATCGGCGTCCTGGGTGCGCCAGTCGTCCGGCAGCAGATAATCGAGCACGTCGTCGATGCTGACGACGCCGACCAGTCGGTTGGCGGCATCCACGACGGGGAGTGAGACGAGGTCGTAACTGGCCAGCAGACGGGCCGTGTCGATGGCGGATGCGGTCACCGAGATCGGCTCCATCGTCTCGTCCACGATCGCACCGAGACGCTCGTGCGGCGGGTAGCGCAGCATCCGCTGGAAGTGCACGACGCCGAGCAGTCGACCCGTCGGAGTCTCGAACGGCGGGAGGGTGACGAACACCGCTGCGGCCAGCGCCGGGTGCAGTTCATGTCGACGGATCAGGGCCAGTGCCTCAGCGACCGTGGCATCCGCGGACAGGATGATGGGCTCGGTCGTCATGAGACCACCTGCGGTGTCGGGTCCGTAGCGCAGCAGAGTGCGGACGTCCTCCGCCTCTTCGGGCTCCATGAGGCCGAGCAGTTGCTCGAGGCGTGTCTTCGGCAGCTGCGCGAGCAGGTCGGCTGCGTCGTCCGGCTCCATCTGGTCGAGGATGTCGGCGGCTCGTTCGTCGCCGAGGCCGTCGAGGATGTGCACCTGCTCGTCTTCCGGCATCTCCTCGAGTGCATCGGCGAGGCGGTCGTCGGACAACTCACCGGCGACCTCGATCATGCGCTGCTGCGGCAGGTCGAGCAGAGTCGTCGCGAGGTCGGCGGCGTGCAGTTCGGAATAGGAGGCGACGAGCTGCTCGGCGGACTGCGACTCACCGGGCGCGCGCTTCTCGGCAACCTCGTTCCATGCCGCGAAGGTCGTCGGCCCCTTGGCGAACGGCGAGGCGCTGGTCTTCGGCTTGCGCAGGAACAGCTGGCTGACACTCCACTCACCGAGGCGGTTCGGCTCGATCGCGACGTCCTCGATGACTGCGCTGCCGGTACCGTCGGCGAGTTCGACGCGGCGACCGAGCATCTCGGCGAGTACGCGCACCTCGCCCGGTCGCGGCTGGAAACGACGCACGTTGATCAGACCGGTGGTGAGTACCTGTCCCGACCGGATCGATGTGACCCGTCCGATCGACATGAACACGTGTCTGCGGCCGGGGATCTCGACGACGAGGCCGATCACTCGCGGGGACGCCGTACTTCGGTACACGATGACGACATCCCGGACCTTGCCGAGCCGGTCGCCGACGGGGTCGAAGACTGCGCACCCGGCCAGGCGCGCCACGAAAACCCGTTGTGTGCTCACGCTCCCAGCGTAGTCTCCGACCCGCGGATCGCGGGCTTGTGAGGGCACCGCGTGGAACAATGGGCATATGAGCATGTTGAACCGCCCAGCCGCCGGTACAGCCGTGGGGGAGACCGTCGCGTCCGTCCGCGACTACGAGGCAGCGCAGAAGACGGTGTCGAAGCTGATCGCCGGCGAAGTGCCCGCACGCGACATCGCGATCGTGGGGCAGGGTGTGCGCACGATCGAGCGCATCACCGGTCGGCTCGGATACGCCGCAGCCGCCCGCTCCGGCGCAGTGAACGGCGTGCTCATCGGACTCCTGCTCTCGGCGATCCTCGTGATCGGCAACCCCGATGCACCCATCCAGCTCTTCGTCGGCTTCGTGTTCATCGGCGTCGCGCTCGGAATGATCATGAGCCTCATCACCTATGCGATCGTGCGCCGTCGCCGCGATTTCGCGAGCGTCACGCAGCTCGCGGCAGACCACTACGAGGTGACGGTGCTGCCGACGTCACTGGCGAAGGCGCGCGAGGTCGTCGGCGATCAGCGTACGACCGTGGTCAGGCCCCCGGTGAATCTCGATGAGCCGCCAAGGTACGGGGAGCGTGTCGAGTCGGAGTCTCAGAAGAAGACCGCAGTGCACGACGGTGCCGAGGGGGAGCGCATCGGCGGGCACGTCGTTCCGCCGCGTCCGGCTGACCCGGCGCCGGATGGGCACTCCACCCCATCGCAGGCCGATTCTGCTCCGCGTTACGGTGAGCGGGTAGAGCCGACGACGCCGGTTGCGTCTGCCGAACCGCAAGAGGCATCAGACGATACCGAGTCGGCCCCCGAGCCGAAGACAGACGACGAGGGTTCCCGCGGCACAGCCTGACCGGCGACCCGGGTGCACAAGGGAGAAGAACACATGAGCACGCCTGACGACTCGAACCCGCATCCGCCGCAGGGAGCAACTCCTGCACAGCCTCCTTATGGTTCTCCGGCGCAGCCGCCGTATGGAGCCCCGGCTCCGCAGTATCCGGTAGCGCAACCGCCGCAGGGCGGCCCGCAGTATCCCGCCGCTCCGCAGTATCCCGCCGCTCCGCAATACGGTGCGCCGCAGTACGGTGCTCCGGGCGCATACGGGTATCCGATGCCGCAGGCGAAGCCGTCGACAGGCACGCTCTCCTGGGCGCTCGGCTTCCTGATCTTCATCGGCATCCCGTTCCTGAGCGGAATCGTGTCGGCGGTGGTGATGGCATCCGTCTACCGCTCCGTCGCGCGCAAGGGCGAGATCGCACGGCAGAACGCGCGATCCGCGGCGAACTGGGCACTGACGTATCTGACGGTCTCGATCGTGCTGATCATCGTGCACATCATCGTGCTCGTCGCATTCTCAGGTGATCGGGGGATGACGGGATTCTTCCCTCTCGGCATCCCGATCACGCTCTATTTCGCCGTCTCGATCCTGCACGTCGTACTGGTCATCATCGGCACGGTGAAGGCATCGGGCGGCAAGGTGCTTCAGGTGCCCTTCGCCATCCCGTACATCCGGTCGTGAACTTCGAGGTCGAGCTGCCGAACGGCACGACGACCGTCTCGGCGCTGTGGGCTCCGGCAGCGGGGCGCGGAACAGTCGTCGTGGCGCATGGCGCGGGGGCCGGTATGGAGCATCCGTTCCTGGCCGGCTTCACGGGCGCGCTGAACGCGGCCGGCTACTCGACCCTGCGGTTCAACTTCCCGTACCGGGAGCAGGGCAGACGGATGCCGGGGCCCGCATCGCACGCGATCGCGACGTGGCGGGCCGCGGTGGCGCATGCGCGTTCGCTCGCCCCTGGCAACGGCTTGTGGGCCGCTGGGAAGTCATACGGCGGCCGGATGGCGTCGATGGCGGTCGCCGAGGGGATGAGCGTCGACGGACTGATCTACCTCGGTTATCCGCTGCATCCGCCTGGCAAGCCGGAGAAGCCGCGCACCGAGCATCTGCCGGCGATCACGGTGCCCCAGCTCTTCGTCGAAGGGTCGAATGACCCGTTCATCCAGCCGCTGTCGCAGTTCGAGCAGGCCGTCGCGACCTGCCAGGTTGCCCGCATCGTGTGGATCGAGGGCGGCGGTCACTCGTTCGAGGTCAAGGGCAACAAGCGCGCACCCGAGGTCGTGGGCGCGTCTCTGGCGTCGCTCGTGACGGAGTTCACCGCGGACTGAGGTCTCGTAGCATGGCGTCATGGCCCTTGCACTCGTCACTGGTGCGGCGCGCGCCGACAGCATCGCCGCAGGCATCGTCCCTCGACTGACCTCCGACGGGTGGGAGGTCGCGACGAGTGACCTTTCCGACGCCGATTTCCCGTGCGATCTCTCCACCCGCACCGGGCCGGATGAACTCATCGCCGCCGTCACCCGCGATCGCGGCCAGATCAGCGCTCTCGTGCTGAGTCACGCGCATGATGTTGACTCCGGCATCCTGGACACGACCGCAGAGAGCTTCGACGCACATGTGGCCGTCAACGCGCGCGCAAGCCTCTTGTTGGTCGCGGCGTTCGCACGGCAGATTCCTGCAAGCGGTGGCGCTGTCGTCGCACTCACGAGCGACCACACCACCGGCAATCTTCCATACGGTGCCTCCAAAGGGGCGCTGGACCGCGTCGTGATCTCCGCAGCACGAGAGCTCGGATCACTCGGTATCTCGGCGAACGTTCTCAACCCCGGTCCGATCGACACCGGATGGATGGACGAGGGCTTCGCGCAGGAGCTGATCCCGGCGCACCCACTCGGCCGCCTGGGCACTCCGGGCGACATCGCCGCGTTCGTGTCGTTCCTTCTGTCGGATGAGGGCCGTTGGGTATCCGGGCAGCTGCTGCACGCCGACGGTGGCTTCTCGGCGCGCTACTGACGGCGCGGTCGCCCACATCGCACGTCCGGCGCGTCGGCGGCCCGTCAGCGGTGCTGCCAGCGGAAAAGGACGAGCCGCAGGGCCGCACCGATCTTCATCGGCACGATCTCGCCGAAACGGTGCTCGTCCGCACGGACCAGCCGCTCGGCGAGATCCGGACGCTGCTGCCACAGATACTCTCGAGCCACCTCGGCGTGCGGGGAGTTCGAGACGATCTTGATGATGTCGGCGTGCTCGATGAGCGGGATCGCGTTCTCGATGTTCTCCCATGTCGAGCGGCTCTCCGTCTCCAGCACGATGCGTCCGGTGTACTCGAGCTCTTCGCGCGCGTAGCGCTGCATGATCACCGCCTCCGACGTGTCGCCTTCGACCGTTCCGCCGCACAGCACGAGCACGCTGTCGGCCGTGCGATCGATCGAGCGGATGCCGGCGCGGACGCGGTAGCGGTTCACGAAGTTCGCGCGCTCGCCGCGGTTGCCGTAGCCGAGCACGACCACGGCCTCCGTGCCGGTCCGGCTCGTCAGCTCAGCCGCACCCGGTGCGGTGCCCAGCATCCGTCGGCTGGAACGCCAGTGCACGAAATCGGCCCACACCGCGAACGCCGTGTATGTTGCGAATCCCGCCCAGAACAGCCGGCGAAAGTGGCCGCGCTGTCCGCTCAAGCCTGCTGCACCCGCGCGATCCACGCCTCGACGTCATCCGCGGCGCGCGGGATGTCGGCCGACAGGTTCACAGGACCGTCCTCGGTCATGAGGATGTCGTCTTCGATCCGCACGCCGATGCCGCGCAGCTCCTCCGGAACGGTGAGGTCGTCGATCTGGAAGTACAGACCGGGCTCGATCGTGAAGACCATGCCCGCTTCGAGCACGCCCTCGTAGTACATCTCGCGGCGCGCCTGTGCGCAGTCGTGCACGTCGATGCCCAGATGATGTGAAGTGCCGTGCACCATGTAGCGGCGGTGCTGGCCACCGGCATCCGCATCGAGCGCCTCCTCGGCGCTGACCGGCAGCACGCCCCACTCGGCCACGCGCGTCGCGATGACCTTCATCGCCGCCTCGTGAACCTCACGGAACTTCACGCCGACGCGTGCCACGGCGAACGCGGCATCCGCAGCCTCCAGCACCGTCTCGTAGACCTTGCGCTGCACGTCGTTGAACGTTCCATTCACGGGCAGCGTGCGCGTGATGTCGGCGGTGTAGAGGCTGTCGGCCTCGACTCCGGCATCCACGAGGATCAGATCGCCTGGCACCACCGCGCCGTCGTTGCGCGTCCAGTGCAGATAACAGGCGTGCGGACCGGATGCTGAGATCGTGTCGTACCCCTCGCCGTTGCCGTCCTCGCGCGCTCGACGGTGGAAGACGCCCTCCACGACGCGCTCGCCGCGAGCGTGCTTCGCGGCATCCGGTAGCGCCTGGATGATGTCGTCGAACCCCCGCGCGGTGGCGTCGACGGCATGGCGCATCTCGGCGACCTCGTACTCGTCCTTCACGAGACGCAGTTCGGATACGACCCGATCGAGTTCGGCATCACCGAGCGCGACATCGTCCGCGCCGGCCTCGAAGGCGGCGAGGTGATCGGTCGCGACATCCAGATCCGCGGCGACGCCGGCGAGCGACGGGCGAGGACCGATCCAGAACTCGCCGACCGTGGCGTCAGCGTAGAACTCGGTCGTGGTGCGGTCCGCGCGCTCGCGGAAGTACAGGGTGACATCGTGACCGGCATCCTCTGCCCCCGAAGAACGCGGCTCGAAGACGAGCACGGAGTCCGGCTCGGTGTCGGCGGCCCACCCGGTGAGGTGCGCGAATGCGGAGTGCGCGCGGAACACGTAGTCCGTGTCGTTGCTGCGCTGCATGAGCGAGCCTGCCGCGATGACGAGGCGCTTGCCGGGGAACGCCGCGGACACCTTTGCGCGCCGGGCGGCGGCATACGCGGCCTGCGGGCGCGCAGCAGGAATCGACTCGGGGCGCTCTGCCCAGCCGGTCGAGATCGTGTCCAGGAATCCGCGGGGGAAGGGCTGCTTGCGGTTCGTGACGGGGGCCTCGGCGATCGTGTCGCTCTCTCCGGTGTTCATGCATCCAGTCTCTCACTCCGACTTAGGCTGGGGAACATGACTGCGTCTCGCATGCCCATCGCCCTCATCATCGTCATCGACGTGATCCTCGTGGCGGTGTTCTGCGTGATCGGTCGGCTCTCGCACGCCGAAGGAGTCTTCAGCGACATTCCGGGGCTGCTGGGCACGACATGGCCGTTCCTGGTCGCCGTGCTCGCCGCGCACGCCGTCATGCTCATCCGCCGTACCCCGGCGGATCGGATGCTGCCTGGCGTCGTGATCTGGGCCGTCACGGTGGTCGTGGGGCTGGTGCTGCGTGCACTGAGCGGGCAGGGGACCGCGATCGCTTTCATGATCGTCGCGACGCTGACACTGGCGTTGTTCCTGATCGGATGGCGCGCCGTCGTGGCGCTCACGCGGTGGATGCGGCGTCGTAGGCTCGCGTGAGGGCGGACTCAGCCGGCGGGATCGAGCTGTACGACCAGTGCGCGGTGGTCGCTGCCGGCCGCGTCCAGCACGAGGGACCCGGTCGGCTCCCAGTTCTGGCTGGCCATCACGTGGTCGATCGGGGCGCCGAGCAGCTCGGGGAACGACTCCGGCCAGGTTCCGGTGACTCCGGTGCCGGTGCGGCTCGCGGCATCCCGGCAGTAGCCCATGTCGCCGCCGTCAAGCCCGAGCGAGGCCATGTGATCGATCGTCGCGTTGAAATCACCGGCGAGGATGAAATCGCCCGCGGGGCACTGATCCGCGATCCACTCCAGATCGGACTGCCAGCGCTCCATCGCCTCGACGCGCGGCGCGACCGCGTGCACAGCCACGATCGTAGGTCCGCTGCCGTTGACCGGCATCACGACGGCACTCGGCACTGAGCTCGTGTTGCTGGTGCCGTCCTCCGATGATCCGATCACCGAGTAATCGCCCAGTTCGGGCGAGATGAGGATGGTGGTCTCCCACGCCTGCGGTCCGTTCGGCACATCGCCGAACTGCACGTGGTGCACCCACATCGGGCGCCCCTGCTCGCGCAGCATGACCGCGATGCGTTCGCCGACGGATTCCGCGGTCTCAGGGAGAGTGACGACGTCGACCTCCTGCGTCAGGATCGCGTCGGCGACCGTCTCGGCCGAAACAGCCTCTCCCGCCGTGTTCCAGGTGAGCACGCGGACACTCGCCTCGGCCTTCGCGGGAAGCTCACCCGTGCCGAAACCTCGCAGAGCGCCGATCCCGCCGATCGCCGCAGACCCGAGCAGGGCGACGATGAGGATGGACGCCGCGAATCCGCGCAGCGGCCTGGCGAACAGCAGCAGCAGCGACAGCACGGCGATCGCGAGCAGGCCGACCAGCACCGCGCCGCGCACGGCGACGAGCTGTGCGAACGGGAAGGTCTGCTCGAGCTGGAAGAACTGCGGCCAGACGACGATCGCGGTCGCGATCGCGAACAGTACCGTCAGCAGGATCCCCAGGAGTCGAAACATCCCCTCGAGCCTACGGCCGCACACTGTGAATCGTCTGGTCCGATGACCTGCGCGTCGCGGCCGGGCGCGGCAGCACGGTGCCGCGGCACCGCCCTGCCGTATGGCGCCGCGATACGCTCAGAGGATGACGGATGACGCGGTGCCGGGCGCCGGTGCGAACAGGTTCTCGGGGCCGAATGACCTGCATCTGCATTCCAATCACTCCGACGGCACTCAGGCTCCGGCTGAAGTCGTGCGGCAGGCGCACGCCTACGGCATCCGCACACTCGCCCTGACCGACCATGACCGCAGCACGGGGTGGGACGAGGCTGCAGAGGCCGCGGCATCCCTCGGCATGACATTCCTCCCCGGAATGGAGCTGTCCGCGAAGTACGAGTGGCGCAGCGTGCACGTTCTGGGATACCTGTTCGACCCCGACGACGGTGCGCTGCGCGCAGAGACCGATCGCATCCGAGGGGACCGCATCGGCCGGGCCGAGCGGATCGTGCGCAACATCGGTCGCGACTACGACCTCGTATGGGCGGATGTGCTCGCGCAGACGGCAGGGGATGCCACGGTCGGACGCCCGCACATCGCCGATGCTCTCGTCGCACGAGGCATCGTCAGCGATCGCAGCGCGGCCTTCGACGGCATCCTGCATCCGCGCGAGGGCTACTACGAACCGCACTACGCCCCCGATCCGCTCACCGCCGTGAACCTCATCACCGGCGCAGGGGGAGTGGCCGTGATCGCGCACCCGGTCACCTCGGGCCGCGACCGGATGATGCCGATCCCGTTCATCGAGCGACTCATCGATGCAGGCCTCGGCGGGTTCGAGATCGATCACCGCGAGAACACCGAGCAGGGCAAGAAGATCCTGCGCGAACTGGCGGTGAAGCGCGACCTGATCGTGACGGGATCCAGCGACTACCACGGTGCCGGCAAGCCCAACCTGCCCGGTGAGAACACCACGTCAGACGTGATGGTCACGCGCATCATCGAGCGTGCGACAGGCTCCGAGCCGCGGTACGCCTGAGGGACCGTCTGCATGCGACAGTGGGGCGGATGCCGCAGCATCCGCCCCACTGGAGTAAGAACTTACGCGCCGGCCGGCGCAGCGCCACCCGAACGGCGGCGACGGCGGCGACGCTGCGGAGCGGACTTGCCGTCGTGGTGCTCGCCGCCCTTGCCGTCGTGCGTGCCGGCACCTTCGGCGTCACGATCGACGGCGGGTGCAGCATCCGACGTCGCCGACTCGCTCGGTGCAACGCCTTCGGCGAACGTCGAACCGACCTTGTCGTCAGAGCCGCCACGACGGCGACGGCGACGGCGTGTGGTGCCGTCGCCCGAACCCTGCTCGGCAGCAGCGTCAGCCGCGCGCTCAGGGCGCGGGGTGCGCTGCGTCTTGACGGACTGCGTCTTGGGCGCCGTCGTCAGTCGGCCCTTGGTTCCCTCGGGGATGTTCAGCTCCGCGTACAGGTGCGGGCTCGACGAATACGTCTCGACGGGTTCGGGCTTACCGAAGTCGAGGGCGCGGTTGATGAGGGCCCACTTGTGCAGGTCCTCCCAGTCGACGAACGTGACGGCGATGCCGGTCTTGCCCGCACGGCCCGTGCGGCCGACGCGGTGCAGATAGGTCTTCTCGTCGTCGGGGATCGTGTGGTTGATGACGTGCGTGACGTCGTTGACATCGATGCCTCGGGCGGCGACGTCCGTGGCGATCAGCACATCGCGCTTGCCGGCCTTGAACGCGGCCATCGAGCGCTCGCGCTGCTCCTGACCCATGTCGCCGTGCACGGTGCCGACGTTGAACCCGCGGTCGCCGAGTTCGTCGTTGAGCCGCTGGGCCGCGCGCTTCGTGCGGGTGAAGACCACGGTCTTGCCGCGACCCTCGGACTGCAGGATCCGGGCGATGATCTCGTCCTTGTCGAGGGAGTGCGCGCGGTACACCAGGTGTTCGATGTTCGCCTGCGTGAGCCCCTCGTCCGGGTCGTTCGCGCGGATGTGGATCGGGTTGTTCATGAAGCGACGTGCGAGTGCCACGATCGGGCCTGGCATGGTCGCGGAGAACAGCTGGGTGTGCCGGACGGCAGGCACCTTCTGGAAGATCTTCTCGATGTCGGCGAGGAAGCCGAGATCGAGCATCTTGTCCGCCTCGTCGAGCACGACCTCAGTCGCGTTCGACAGATCGAGCAGACGCTGGCCGGCGAGGTCGATGAGGCGACCAGGCGTGCCGACGACGATCTGCGCGCCGGCCTTCAACTGGTCGATCTGGCCCTCGTAGGCCTTGCCGCCGTAGATGGCGACGACACTGGTGGAGCGGTTGCTGGTGAGCAGGTCGATGTCTTCGTACACCTGCACTGCGAGCTCACGGGTCGGGACGACGATAAGCGCCTTGACGCCGGGCTCCGGGTTCTTGCCGAGGCGCTGCACGACGGGGACGCCGAAACCGAAGGTCTTTCCGGTACCCGTCTTCGCCTGGCCGATGATGTCCTGGCCTGGGAGCCCGAGGGGGATGGTCTGCTCCTGGATGGGGAACGCGTCGATGATGCCCTTGGCAGCGATTGCGTCGACGATGTCCTGATCGATACCGAGATCAGCGAATGTTGTCACTTGTTCTATTGCCTGTCCGGCGGGCCTTCGGGAAGGAAGAGAGCGCCACGTTACGGATCCACGCCGTCTCTTGTGCCACAGGCGCGGGCCCCTGCTCCTACGGCAGGGTTGCTTCCAGAGTACCCGAGCAGAGCGAATCGGCCGGAAGACCCGTTCTCCCCGTCGCGGCGCCGGTAGTCTGAACCCGTGGTGAAGTGGTTCTGGCAACGTGATGCCCCCAGGCGTACTCTGACGCTCCGCGCTCGTGGAGACGTCGGCGGGGCGATGCGAGTCGACTTCGCGGAACTCGCGCCGGAGCTGAACC
This sequence comes from Microbacterium murale, assembly GCF_014635185.1. GTDB lineage: Bacteria > Actinomycetota > Actinomycetes > Actinomycetales > Microbacteriaceae > Microbacterium > Microbacterium murale. The sequence goes on along the minus strand of NZ_BMCM01000002.1, from coordinate 201,735 downwards.
GGTTCCTCGGCCAGGCCGCGTATCTGCAGCTCGGATACTTCGAGACGCTCACGCGGCTGATCAGGGCGACGCCCGAACTCGAGGAGAAGGCCGCGATCACGCGTGCGGCCGGCGCCGCGCTCAGCAAGCACCGTGGCATCGTCGATGTGATCCGCGAGCAGGGCGAGGACGCGACCGAGCTGATGCTGCCGTTCCGCGAGCACCTCGATGCCTTCCGCCGCAAGACGATCGGCGCCAGGCCGCGCGAGACACTGCTCGCGGTGTACATCACGGCCGGGATGCTGGACGACTTCTATCTCGCGCTCGCTTCCAGCTACGGCGACACAGGGCGCCGGATCGCCGACATCCTGCGCGAGGACGATGACACCGGCGAGATCGTCGAGATCCTCAAGCGCACCATCGAGTCCGACCAGGAGTGGCGCTCACTGCTGTCGATGTGGGCGCGCAGGCTCGTCGGCGACACCGTGCTCGTGGCACGTCAGGCGCTGCGGCCGGAGCGCCTGGCCGAGGACGAGGACAGGGTCGAGCCGGTCTACACCGAACTCATGGGTGCGCACGCGCGCCGCATGGATGCGATGGGCCTCGCCGCGTAACTCCTGCGTCGCTCACGAGGCGGCTCAGATCCCGAGCGCGACCTTCTGCTCGGCATCCGCACGATGGCGCATGACGGTGAGCACATATCCGACGAGGGCCGAGACAATGACGGCGCCACCGATGCTCGCCAGCCACACCCAGCCGTTGTCCTCGCCGATGCCCGACCACTGCATGAGCGTGTACACGACGGCCGCGACGGCGGCCGCGATCGCAGGCACGACGACGACGCCCCGCAGCGAGCGGTGCGGCAGCACGAAGTGCACGGCGATGCCCAGAGCGCACGCGGAGATGAGTGCGAGAAGGATGTACATCGCGGGTCAGGCGACGAAGCCGACGCGACGCGATTCTTCGGTGCCGAGTTCGATGAAGGCGAGGTTCGCGGTCGGCACGATGTAGGAGTTGCCCTTCACATCGGTGAAGCTCACCTGCGCGGCGTTCTGCTCGAGGGCCGCGGTCACCTGGGCGCGGACATCGTCCGGGCTGGTGGACGTCTCGAAGTTCAGTTCGCGGCCGGTGTTGATGATGCCGATGCGGATTTCCACTCGTGCTCCTTGAAGATTCGGGGACTGCGCCCAACTCTACCCCGGTGGTGTCGAGCCGGATCGGGCGTGGCGTCCGGTTTCGCCCTGGGCGCACAAGCGGGGGTGCGGTTGCTCCGCGACGCGGTTCGGCAGTGTCCGGAGCTCGGGCTAGCGTGGATGCCATGACAGAGGATGCCGGGCAGCGAGCCGTCGTGGGCGCGGCTGTCGATGCATCCGGAGTCATCATCGGCGCTCCAGGAACAGGCAAGACGCAGACCCTGATCGACCGGGTCGCCGCGCTTCTCGGCCATCACGCGCTCGCGCCCGAAGAGGTGCTGGTGCTGACCCCGAACCGCCAGGCGGCGACCGTGCTGCGCGACCGCATCGGCGTGCGCATCGGTCAGGCGACTCCTGGCCCGCTGGCCCGATCCCTCGGATCATTCGCCTTCCAGCTCGTCCGCGGTGCGATGGTCAACGCGGGTGAAGAGCCGCCGGCACTCCTGACGGGCGCCGACCAGGACCGCATCATCGCCGATCTGCTCGCCGGCGACCTCGACGATGAGACCGCGGGGCACCCGTCGCGATGGCCCGAGTCTCTGAGCGCGAACGTGCGCGCCTCGAAAGGGTTCCGCTCCGAGCTGCGCGCCTTCCTCGCGGAGTGCACCGAACTGGGAGTGCAGCCGCACGAGTTGCAGGCTTCGCAGCGGCCGGTCTGGGGTGCGGTCGGCGCGTTCGTCGACGAGTACCGCGCCGTGCTCGCCGGCATGCGCACCGCGTACCGCGACGCGGCGGATCTGCTCAGTGAGGCGGCGGCGATCCTCCGCGATGCCGATGCTGCGATCCTCGGCCCGCTCGCGCCGCTGCGAGTCGTGCTGATCGATGACGCGCAGGAGATCACCAGAGGCGGCATCACCATGGTGCGCGCGTTGCGCGCACGGGGCATCGCGGTCCTCGCGTTCGGCGATCCCGACATCTCCTCCGGGGCGTTCCGCGGGGCGAGCCCGCAGCTGTTCCACGAGCTCTCCGGGGTGCTCGAGCGCCTTTTCGTACTGGAGACGCCGCATCGTCAGAGGCCGGCGCTCACCGATCTGACCCGCACCGTCACTCAGGCGATCGGCGTCGCCGGACGAGTCGAGCACCGTCGCGCACCGGGCCCCGCACCGCAGACCCCCGACGAGCCGTCCTCTGTCGACGTCCCTGTGCAGGCGTTCCTCGCCCCATCGCCGTACGAAGAGGCCGACCGCATCGCCGGCACGCTCCGCGATTGGCATCTCACGCATGGGATCGCATGGAGCGACATGGCAGTGATCGCGCACGACACCAGGCAGGTGACGTCGCTCGAGACCGAACTCGCGGCACGCGAAGTGCCGACGCGGGCAGCCGGTGTGCAGCGGCCACTCGGCAGCGAGGGCGTCGTGCGCGACATCGTCGGCATCGTGCGGTTGGCGCTCACCCCGGTCGAGGCTCGCGAACCCGAGATGCTCATCGACGCGCTGCGTTCGCCGTTCGGAGGGATGGATGCCGTCGGCCTCCGTCGCCTGCGCGCACGGCTGCGCCACGTCGAGCTCGCCGACGGGGGATCGACGCCGGCTTCCGAGCTGCTGCGCCAGGCCATGGCCTTTCCAGCGCACTTCACATTCGTCGACGCGCCGGAGGCCAGAGTCGCCTCCCGCTTCGCCACGACGCTGGCCGAGACGGCCGCCGCGGCCGATGCGGGGGAGACGATCCACGAGCTGCTCTGGCGTATCTGGGATGGCGCTCGGGCTCTTGACGGTTCCAAGCTGCAGCAGTACTGGCGAGCCGCGTCGGAGCAGCCAGGTGGGGGAGAGACCGCCAGGGCGCTCGACGCGCTCGTCGCGCTTTTCGACGCGGCCAAACGCTTCGTCGAGCGCACTCCGAACGAGCGTCCTGAAGTGTTCGTGCGAGACATCCTCGACAGCGAAGTGCCGGAGGACACGCTCTCCACACCCGACCGGCCGGGGCTCGTGACGCTGCTGACACCGGCCACCGCGCTGGGCACGCAGTTCGACGCCGTCATCGTTGCAGGAGTGCAGGACGGCGTGTGGCCGAACGTCCGGCTGCGCGGAGGTCTACTCGAGACGTGGCGCCTGGCCGATGCCGTCACCGCCGCTCGCTCCGGTGAGCCCGAGACGGCGCCCGGCGTACTGGATCGGCGCCGTGATGCCCTGCATGACGAATTGCGCCTCTTCGTTCGGGCGCTGTCGCGGGCGCGCTCACGCATCGTCGTCACAGCGGTGGATGATGATGCCACAGGACCCAGCGCGTTCTTCGGGTTCCTGCCTGAGCCGCCTCCCGCCTCCGCCCATCCGGCAGCCGAGCATCCGCTCACCCTGCGCGGCCTCGTCGCGCGTCATCGGCGCACGCTGACGAGTTCCGCTGACGCCGACACGCGCGCGGATGCAGCGGGTCAGCTTTCGGTGCTGGCGCGTGAAGGCGTGCCCGGCGCCGACCCGCGGGAGTGGTACGGCATCGCCCCGGTGTCGACGTCCGCCCCACTGCACGATCTGTCGATCGAGGCCGCGCGCGTCTCACCCTCGAAGATGGAATCGTTCGAGGAATGCGAACTGAACTGGGCGATCTCGGCGCTCGGCGGCGATACGGTGCTGCCGCCGTCGGCCGGGATGGGCACGATCATCCATGAGGCGATGGAGACGGTGCCCGACGGGGATCTCGAGAAGCTGCGGGCTGTCCTCGCCGAGCACTGGCCGGAGCTCGACTTCGAGACGGAGTGGATCGGGCGCAAGGAGCGCCGCCGCGCCGATCTGTACGTCGAACGCCTGCACTCCTACCTCGGTGAGGTGGAGGGCGATCGCGGACGCGTGCTCGCGAGCGAGGTGGAGTTCCGTTTCGCCGTGGACGTGGCAGCCGTCGAGGGGCCGGGCGTGGACGATGACCTCGTCGCGGCGCCGGCCGTGCACGTGGGCGAGGATGCCGACGGCCCGAACAGGGCGGTCGTGCACGGTTTCATCGATCGGGTCGAGGCGTACCCGACCGGCGCGGGAGAGCATGCTGCCGCGCGGGGTCGCGGCTGGACCGACATGGCTGAAGGAATGAACGGAGAACGAGTCGTCGTCGTGGATCTGAAGACCGGCAAGAACGAGCCGACCACGGATGCCAAGGTCGAGGAGCACGCGCAGCTCGCGGCCTATCAGGTCGCGGTCGACCATGGTCTGATCGACGGTGCTGATGCCGGCGCGCTCGCGGGTGCCCGGCTGCTGCTCGTCGCCAACACGCTGGCCGGCAGCGATTACCGTGTGGCCCATCAGCACACGTTGATGGGTGATGCGCGCACCCGATTCCTGAACCGGCTCGCATCGGCGGCCAGGGGGATGTCGGGAGACAGCTTCACCGCTCACGTCGAGGCGCACTGCGCCGACGTGCAGTGGCGTGTGCACCCGTGCCGCATCCACACAGTGCCGGCGGTCAGTGCATGACGTCGTGGAATGAACGGGGCCGAGGCCTCTCGGCGCTCGAGGTGGCAGCGGCACTCGGACAGCCGCCACCCACGACGGCGCAGCAGCGCGTCATCGAGGCACCACCCACGCCTGCGCTCGTCGTCGCCGGTGCGGGCAGTGGGAAGACCGAGACCATGTCGGGCCGCGTCGTCTGGCTCGTCGCGAACGGGCATGTGCGTCGCGACGAGATCCTCGGGCTGACCTTCACCCGCAAGGCCGCAGGCGAACTGGCCGAACGCATCGCCGCGCGGCTCGCGGTGATCGACGAATACGGTCAGCGCGGCCTGCTCCCGCATGTCCCGGAGATCATCGCCGCCGGGATGCTGAGACGCGTCGACGAGGCATCTCCTGGCGCACAGCGTTCGCTGGTGCGCTCGCAGGTTCTGGGCGAGCTCGCCGAGCACTTCGACACCGGATGGGATCCGACCTCGCCGCGGACGGCGGAGGATCTGATGATCCGCCCCCGCGTCTCGACGTACAACGCGTTCGCCGACTCGATCGTGCGCGAGCATGCGCCGCGGATCGGCCGTGACCCAGACGTCGCCATGCTGAGCCAGGCCGGGTCCTGGATGCTGGCGCGCGAGGTCGTGCTGCGGGCCGACCTGCCGGAGCTGGAGGGCATCGAGTACGCCGTCGGCACAGTCGTCGACGCGGTGCAGCGGCTCGCCGGCGACGCGCTCGACCACCGAGCCGATCTGGAGAGGGCGGAGCGGATCGCGCGCGAGCATGCGGTCGCTTTCGCGCCGTATCGCAGCAACGCCGACATCGCGAAGGTCGCCGACAATCTGCTCGCGCTGCCCACGCTCACCGCGCTCGTGCGGTCGTACATCGCCGAGAAACAACGCAGGGGTGTGCTCGACTTCGCAGATCAGGTGAGCGGCGCCTACGACATCGTGGAAGCATCACCCGATGTGCGCGCCGACCTGCGCGAGCAGCATCGGGTGGTGCTGCTGGACGAATATCAGGACACCTCGGTGATCCAGACGCAGTTCCTCGCCGAAGTGTTCCGGGACTCGGCCGTCATGGCGGTCGGCGACCCGCATCAGTCGATCTACGGCTGGCGCGGTGCGAGCGCCGACAACCTCTACGCGTTCGCGCGCACTTTCGCCCGCGATACGGCGCCTGCGGACTTCAGCCTCATGACGAGCTGGCGCAACGACAGCACCATTCTCGACGTGGCCAATCGGGTGCTCGAGCCGCTTCGACGCCCCGGACTCGACGTCCCGCCGCTCGAGCCGCGCCCCGGCGCGGGGACCGGCGCGGTCGGCATCCGGTACCCGCTCACTGTGCATGACGAGGCGGCTGAGGTGGCGGAGTGGTTCGCCGAGCGGCGAGCGGTATACGCGACATCGGCGCGCGCGGGGGCGTCACCCCACACGGGGGCTGTCCTGTTCCGATCCAAGCGTCACATGCAGACCTTCGCCGAGGCGCTCGCGGCGCGGGGCATCCCGCACCGCATCCTCGGCCTCGGCGGTCTACTGACCACGCCGGAGGTGGTCGATGTGGTGTCCACGCTGCGTGTCCTCCACGATCCGAACGCGGGCTCCGCGCTCATCCGACTGCTCGTAGGGCCGAGGTTCGGCGTCGGCCTCGCCGACATGGGTGCGCTGTACGACCTCGCCTCGGAACTGTCCAGACGTGACAGCGGACTGCTGCCGCTGCCCGACGAGCTGCGCGCGCGCATCCGCTCCTCACGGGGCGCCGACGAAGCCGTGTCGATCGTGGATGCCGTCGATGTGGTGCGCGGGCTCCGCGACGACTATCGACTCATCGAACGCATCACCGAAGAGGGCCGGGCGCGGATACGTGCGGCGGGGGAGATGCTCGAACGCCTGCGGCGAGCGTCCGGTCAGCCCATTCCCGAGCTCATCCGCCTGATCGAGATCGAACTCCGACTCGACATCGAACTCGCCTCCAACGAGACCCGAGGACCCGCACGCGTGGCGGCGACGCAACTGCGCGCCTTCGCGGACGAGGTGCGTGCGTTTCTCACCGCCGATGATCGCGGCACGATCGGGTCGCTGCTGGCGTGGCTCGACAAGGCTGAGAGCACGGATGAGCTGATGCCCAGGCCGGAGCCGCCCGAGCCCGGCGTCGTCCAACTGCTCACGATCCACGGATCCAAGGGGCTCGAGTGGGATGCCGTCGCCGTGGTGCGGCTCGTGGAGGGGGAACTTCCCTCTCGTCCGACCGACACGTCCGGGTGGTTCGGATTCGGTGTGCTGCCGTTCGCGCTGCGTGGCGACAGCGCAGCACTGCCGCATTTCCTGTGGGAGCCGCCGGCGGATGCCGCCCTCGATCCGCAGAAGTGGCTCAAGGCGGGCGTGGCCTCTCTGACGAGCAGGAGCAAGGCCGCACCTGGCGCCCTCACGGTCTTCAAGGACGCCTACCGTGACTATCAGCAGCAGGAGGAGCGCCGGCTCGCCTACGTGGCGATCACCCGTGCGCGCACCGATCTGCTCCTGACCGGAGCGCATTGGGCGGGGCAGAAGAGTCCTCGTGAAGCGAGCCCGTACCTGCGCGAGGCCATCGACGCGCTGGGGCTCGAAGCGATCGCAGCGGTCGACGACGACGAGAATCCCTACGCCGGGGAGGGGAAGACCAGTGTGTGGCCGCTCGACCCTCTGGGGGGCCGGCGTGCGGTGGTCGAGTCCGCTGCCGCGCGCGTGCGTGCTGTCGAGGGAGAGCCGGTTCCCACTGCGCAGCTGGGACGACTGCTCGCCGAGCGTGCCGAACGTCAGCGCGGCATACGTGCGGAACCGCCTGCGCGCGTGCCCGCATCGAAGTTCAAGGACTACGTGACCGACTTCGACGGCACGGTGCGTGCACTCAGCAGGCCCATGCCAGAGCGGCCGTACCGGCAGACCCGCCTCGGCACGCTCTTCCACGCCTGGGTGGAGCATCGGTCCGGGCTCGTCGGGGCCGGTGCCGGCCCCGAGAGCGCACTGTGGGACTCCGATGAGGAGCAGCCCGACCAGTGGAGTGTGTCAGCAGCCGATGAGGCCGACCTCGAGCGCCTGCGCGAGATCTTCGAGGGGAGCGAATGGGCGACGCGCCAGCCCATCGCCGTCGAGATCGAGATCGACTTCGCGCTGGGCGGGGGCACCGCGGCGGGCGCGACCGGCAGTGCGGGCGAGGGCCACATCGTCATCTGCAAGCTGGATGCCGTGTACCGCCGCGAGGATCGCGGCGGACGTATCGAGATCGTCGACTGGAAGACCGGCAAGGCACCGCGCAACGCCTCGGAACGCGAAGAGCGGATGCTGCAGCTCGCGCTGTATCGCCTCGCCTATCACCGCCGCTTCGCAGTGCCGCTCGACGAGATCGACGTCGCGCTGTACTACGTCGCTGACGATCTCGTCATCCGTGGCGACCGGGTCTATTCGGAGGAGGAGTTGGTCCAGCGCTGGAGCGCGGCGCGCGCGGCGCGCTGAGCCTCATCCGCGGGGTCGGCGTCGTCGCTCCCGGCCGGGGACGCGTCGACAGGCTGGGCGACGGGGAATATCGAGTCATCACTCTGGGCTGACTCGTCCCGAGGCAGCAGGTCAGAATCCGCGAGGTCACTGAGATCCTCGGTGGAATCGCCGACGTACACGTCGCCGCCTACGGCGTCACCCCCAGGGGCGCGACCGCCCCCGGGTTCGTCTGCGACCGCATCGTCCTCGCCTGGCAGCAGGTCCCGAGGGTTGTACGCGTCGGTCTCCATGGCGATGTTCACTCGCGTCGAAGCTGTCTCGGGCACTCGTCCCAGCGCGTCCATGGCGGAGTCGACGCCCTCGCTGCGCTGCGCGATGACGGACAGGTCGTTCTCGCGGAGCCCTTCGGCCAGGGCCGTGAGCAGCGCGGCGGCATCGTCCATGATGTCCGTGCGGTGCAGCGCATCGCCGTGCACCAGCCAGCGTGCGAACTCGAGTTCGGCCAGCAGCCGCGCCCGCATCGCCAGCGCGCCATCCGGCGTCCGGTCAGACGCCTGCGCGTATGCGGCGTGCACGTCACCGGCAGCATCCGTTGCGGACGAGAGCCAGGCGAGATCCACTGCGGGATCCCCGAGTGCGAGGCCGTGCCAGTGCACGAGGCCGATCACGGACGGGCCGGCGTCGGGGTCGTCTTCGAACAGGAACGACGTCGCCTGCACGCCGCCCAGCGTCACTGCGGATTCGAAGCGCCAGAGATCGTCGTCCTCCACGGCCTCGCGCCAGCGCACAGTCAGGCGTGCGGGGACGCGCCCGGTCGCCGCGGCGCGATCGACGAGTTGGCGGACTTCTTCCCTGGCTTCCTCCGCACTGCGGGCGGTGAGTCCGGCACTGCGCACCACGGATGCAGGCAGCGCGTGCACTGCAGCGATCGATGCCCCCATCGACTCTGCCGCTCCGCGACCTGCCGGCACATGGGACGCTTCGATCTGGAATCCGGGCAGCAGTTCGGTCACGAGTGCGCGACCGTCGGCGAGACGCGTCTCGCCGACGTACTCGGGTGCTCGGAAGGGGAGCATGGCGCGTGCACCTGCGGTCAGCGCGCGCAGCGCGAGCGACTCTGAGGCGAGTTCGCGCGCCGTCTCATCGTCATCGCCGACACGGATCGCGAGTTCGCGCCCGTCGGCGAGTGTCACGACCGCTGAGTCGAACCGACCGTCGCCGTCGGCTGTCAGAGTTCGCGCCCCGACGACCTCCGCCCCGGACAGTGCGGCCGTGACCGCCGCCGCTAGAGTAAAGGGAGACCGTGCCATGCCCCCAGGTTAGGTCCGCTCGGGTGCTGTTGCGCCTACGCCACGCCTGCGAGAGAGGGAGTCGATGACTGTCCGCCGTGCCTTGTTCGACCGCGCCGCGCATCTGCGCGATGAGCCGGGGATCCTCGAGGCGCTGCGCGCATCCGGGGATGTCCGCGTTGTCGTCGTGCGCGACGGCCGCGTCCGCATCGCCGACGGCGTGCTGGTCACCGTCGCCGCTGACGAGGTCGCAGACGCTCAATGGGCACTGCTCGGCAGGCACAGCGACACCGGACCCCTCCTCCTCGCTGTTGAGGCCGTTTCCGCAGAATCCATCGATGCGGCACCGGCCGAGACATGGCTCGGCCTCCGCGACACCGGTGGTCTCCTCGACCCGGAGAACACCGAGCTCCTCGTCGAAGCGATCGCGCTCGCCGGCTGGCTGAGTGATGCGAGCTTCTGCGCGAAGTGCGGGTCAGACACCGAACTCCGTCAGGGCGGATGGTCGCGCAGGTGCAGCGCTTGCCAGCACGACATCTTCCCGCGCACGGACCCCGCGGTGATCGTCGCGGTCGAGAGCGAGGACGGCGAGAAGCTGCTGCTCGGTGCGAACGCGAACTGGCATGGTCGGATGTACTCCTGCTTCGCGGGCTTCGTCGAGGCGGGCGAATCGCTCGAGCTGACGGTGCACCGCGAGATCGAGGAGGAGGCCGGCGTTCGGCTGGACTCGGTCCGCTACATCGGGTCGCAGCCGTGGCCGTACCCGCGTTCCCTGATGGTCGGATTCCGCGCGACAGCATCCGACGAACGCCGCGCACGCCCCGATGGCGAGGAGATCATCGACGTGCGCTGGTTCACGCGCGATGAGATCGGCAGCGCGCTCGATGGCGGGGGCCCGGTGGGCCTGCCAGGGCCGGCGTCCATCGCGAGAGCTCTCATCCAGGGCTGGTACGAGGATCGGGCGCCGGGTGCAATGAACGAGCGGGTCGCCGAGTGAGCGCGGCGAGTCAGAACGCAGAGTCGAAGTGAGTGCGCTCGACGCGCTCGACGAACGGCAGCGGGAAGCGGCATCCGTGCTGCGCGGTCCCGTCGCCGTGCTCGCCGGTGCCGGTACGGGCAAGACCCGTGTCATCACGCATCGCATCGCGCACGGTGTGGACACCGGAGCGTACTCGCCGAGTCGTGTCATGGCCGTCACATTCACGGCGAAGGCAGCGGGTGAGCTTCGTGGACGCCTGCGCGGCCTCGGCATCGAGGGGGTCGTCGCCCGCACCTTCCACGCGGCCGCCCTCGCGCAATTGAATTTCTTCTGGCCGACCCTCGCCGGATCCCCCGCACCGAGCATCATCGACAACAAGGTGCGTGTGCTCGGCCAGGCCGCCGAGCAGCTGCGTCTCCGTCCGGACACGGCGACGCTCCGCGACGTCGCCAGCGAGATCGAATGGCGCAAGGTCTCGATGCTCTCGATCGAGCAGCACGCCGCGCTCGGACGCTCTGTCGGGCGGATCAGCACCGAGCAGCTCGCCGCACTGCAGCAGGGCTACGAGACCCTCAAAGATGACCGTCGTCAGCTCGACTTCGAAGACGTGCTGCTGGCATGCGCGGGAATGCTGGAGGCGGAGCCGCGCGTCGCGGCGTCCGTGCACGAGCAGTACCGGCACTTCACCGTCGACGAGTATCAGGACGTCTCGCCGCTTCAGAACCGCCTGCTGGAGATGTGGCTCGGCGACCGCAGCGACATCTGCGTCGTCGGCGACGCCAGTCAGACGATCTACTCGTTCGCGGGTGCCGATCAGAAGTATCTGCTCGAGTTCGGACGCCGCTACCCGGATGCCACGGTCGTGCGCCTGGAGACGAACTACCGCTCTCAGCCCCCGATCCTCGCCGCTGCCAACGCGCTGATGAAGGGCCGCGCCGGCGCGCTCGAACTCGTCGCGGCCCGCGAGTCGCTCACTGCAGAGACGCCGACCGTCACGGCCTACGGAAATGAGACGGAAGAGGCCGCCGGTATCGCTGCCTCGATCGCCGCCCGGATCGCTGCCGGCGCCTCGCCGTCCGAGATCGCCGTGCTGTACCGGGCGCACTCGCAATCCGGCGTGATCCAGCAGGCTCTCGGCGAGGCGGGTATCGCATCGCGCGTGCTCGGCGGCAAGCGATTCTTCGACATGCCGGAGGTGCGTCAGGCCGTGCTCGCGCTTCGAGGCGCCTCCGTCGCGCCGACGGAACGCGGCTTCCTCTCGAACGTGCAGAAGGTGCTGCGCGAGCTCGGCCTCAGCGATGAACCCCCTGCCGCGGGAGGCGCCCAGCGCGACGGTTGGGAGGCGCGGCGCGCCATCCTGCGCCTCGCGGAGGAGGCGCCGAGCGAGACCACGCTCCGGTCCTTCAGCGAGACGCTGATGGCACGGGCGAAGGACCAGCATGAGCCGACCGTCGAGAACGTGACACTGTCGACGCTGCATGCGGCGAAGGGCCTGGAATGGCCGCACGTGCATCTGGCGGGGTGGACGGAGGGTGCGCTGCCGATCTCGTATGCGACCGGTTTCGATGCCATCGACGAGGAACGGCGACTCGCCTACGTCGGCATCACGCGCGCCGCTCGAACTCTCGCACTGTCGTGGTCGCATTCCGCAGGGCGAGGGGAGCGTCAGCCGTCTCGCTTCCTTCAGGAGATCGGAACGACTGCTCGCGGCACCGGCATTCTGCGTGAAAGCGCACCGAACGCCAGACGCGGCGGCCGTCGGGGCTGATCCGCACCGACCTGCTCGTGCGGCCCGGCTCGGCGAGGATGCGCGCGGCGAGCGCGGCGGCCTCGGCTGTGCGTGCGGCGGTGATGCGGCCGGATGCCGTGCCCACCAGCTGCGCGTGCAACGTCGGCCACGCCGCGTCGCGCTCGCGCTCGTGCGCGTCACGGCACGACAGGCACGGCGTGCGGCCGGGGACCACGAGCGGACCGATGGTCGTGCCGCCCGCCTCGAACGCGATCGGGAGGTGGGTGAGGTCGTCGCGCAGGTGATTCGCGAACTGGCGGGCGGATGCCGCACCCTCCACCAGCACGACGGCCACAGCGCCGGGGTGCCCGCGCACGGTCGTGCGGAAGCCCTCGTCGACCATGGCGATCTCGGTACGCGCCGCGATCCGCGAATCGGTCATGTCGAGGCTCTCGATCCAGATGGGCGGCAGCGGAGGCGGGTCCGTGCGCAGCACGGGCTTGAGGGCGGTGAGCAAGTCGCGGGCGGCGTCTCGCGGGGCGCCGGCACCGTGCGCGATCACGTCGAATGCGCTCGGGCGGAATCCATCCCGCAGCGACTGCAGCAGCCGGTCGACCCACGGCTCGGAGACCGACACCCGCACGCTGCCCTCCATCCCGAACTGCACGGTGTCGACGTCGCGCCACAGCAGGGGGTACGCAGGATCGAGACGCGTGAGCGTGGGCGGTGTGATGGGCGACATGCACCGATTCTGCCCACCGGCCGTTCCCCGTGGGGCGGCGAAGGCTGATCAGTGGAGAAAACCGTGCCTGCGGCCGATGTGCAGTGCGAGTGGGCGCGACTGTTGCCGTGCTCGCGTGTAATTCTGGCCGTACTCGCGGGCAATTCTGGCGGCCAGCCGTAACTCTGGCGGTCGCAGATCGCCCGTCTGGCCGCCAGAGTTGCTCAGGACCGCCAGAATCAGGGCGCCCGCGCTCAGACCGGGGTCTCGCCGCCCTGGTTCTTCTCGTCATCGCCCGATTCGGCGTCACCCGGCTCGGTGTCGTCCGACTCAGCGTCACGCTTGGCGTCGCCAGGCTCGGCGTCGTCCGAGTTCTCCTCTTCGGAGAAATCGTCACCGGCCAGCAGGCGGCTCAATGCTTCATCGAATTCGTCGGCGACGGGCGCCTCACCGCGCGCGCGAGCCTGGAGCCGCTCGATCAGCGCCGTCGGGTCGTCGATGTCGGCGGCGGTCGGCTGAAGATCCGGGTAGTCCCAGAGCGAGTCGCGGGCGGCGATGCCGACAGCATCCGTCACCTTCCGCCACATCGCGGATGCTTCGCGCATGCGGCGCGGGCGCAGCTTGAGCCCCACGAGCGCACCGAGCGCGTCTTCGGCCGGCCCACCGACCGCGCGTCGGCGTCGTGCGGCCTCCGCCAGCCGCACGCTGTCGGGCAGTCGCGAAGTGGCCTCGGCGGTGACGACATCCACCCAGCCGTCGATCATGGCGATGATGTTCTCCAGACGGGCGAGGGCGTCGCGCTGCGCCTCGGTCTGCGCGGGCAGCAGAGCGCCGCCCTCGATCGCCGCACGCAGCTCTTCGGGGTTCGAGGGGTCGAGGCGGCTCGCGACGTCTTCGAGCGCCTCGACATCGACGGTCACGCCGCGGGCGAAGTCGGTGATCTGCGACATGACATGCAGGTGCAGCCACTTCGCGTGCCGGTACAGGCGGGCGTACGCCAGCTCGCGGGTCGCGAGGTACAGCGCGATCTGATCCTCGGGGATCTCCAGACCCTCACCGAACGCGGTGATGTTCTGGGGGATCAGGGCGGCCGTGCCGGCCGGGAGAACCGGGATGCCGACATCGCCTCCGGAGACCACCTCGAGTGAGAGGTTGCCGAGCACCCGCCCGAACTGCGCGGCGAACACCGAGGAGCCGAGTCCGCGCATGAGCTGGCCGGCGCCCTGGATGGCCTCGCGCATGTCGTCGGGCACCTGGGTGTCGAGCGCGCTGGTGAGCGCGTCCGCGATGCTGGTGGAGACGGGACCGGCGATCTCCTTCCACACCGGTAGGGTCTTCTCGACCCATTCGCCGCGCGTCATCGCCTGCGGATTCTCGGCGAGCTCCGAGATCGTCGTCGCCTCGCCCAGCCAGAGATTCGCCAGTGCGAAGGAATCCACGAGGGAGTGGCGCGAGCCGTCGGTGATGCCCTGCCCTTCGCGGTTCGCGATGTGCAGCGCCTGGCGCAGGGTGTTCTCCCACGGGTCGCCGCCGAACGCGCCCTGCAGCTGTCGCATGAGCCCGGCCATCATCGCGGGATCGATCTCGAAACCGTCCGCGCCGCCGAGGGCGTTCTGAAGCGCGCTCAGGTCGAAGTCTCCGCCGCCCGCGCCGGACATCATCTTCCGGAGGAACTCCTGGAAGTCCTCGGGGTTGGGGTCGTTGTCTGCCATGTCGGTCGCCTCTCAGCACGTCGCTAGCCGTGACATCTACGCTAGTTGCAGGATTCTGCACGCGACCCCGACGCGGGCAGATCGCTGTACGCCGGTCGCGAACGACGGAGGATCCACTTGGCTCACACGCGCACACCCAGGGTCGGCCTGGGCGTCTGGGCGCTGATCGTCGCGCTCATCGCGCTCGTCGTGCTCACCTTCCTGCCGACGCCGTATGTGATCCAGCGCCCAGGTCCCGTCTACGACACGCTCGGCACAGCCGCGGGTGAAGACGGCGAAGACGTGCCGCTCATCGCGATCGACGGCGCGGAGACATTCGAGACCGGTGGCAGCCTCAACCTGCTGACCGTGCAGGTCGTCGGAAACCGGGAGCGCACGCCCTCGTGGTTCGAGCTGGCGCTCGCCTGGATGGATTCGTCGCGCGCGGTCGTCCCGATCGACGCGGTGTTCCCCGAGGGCGTGACGAGCGAAGACCGCGACGAACGCAACGCCGCGCTGATGGTCGACTCGCAGCACGAGGCGACGGCTGCCGCGCTGAACGAACTCGGCTACGACACCGGCGCTGAGGTCACAGTCGTGGAAGCGCTCGAGGATTCGCCCGCAGCCGGCGAGCTCGAAGAGAACGACGTCATCACGGAGATCGACGGCACGAAGGTGACCAGCGCCGCCGAGCTGCGAGCCGCCATCCAGGCAGCCGAGGGCGACGCGGTCGAGCTCACGGTGCTCCGTGACGGAGATCAGCAGATCGGAGTCGAGATCACTCCGGAGCTCGACACCACCGACGGCGTCGACACCTGGCTCATCGGCGTCACTCTGACCACGCAGTACGACTTCCCGATCGACGTGACGATCCAGCTCGACAACGTGGGCGGTCCCAGCGCCGGCATGATGTTCGCGCTCGGCATCGTGGATGAGCTCACGCCGGGGGAGATGACCGGCGGCAACGACATCGCCGGCACAGGGACGATCGACGCCGCCGGCACGGTCGGCCCGATCGGCGGCATCCGCCAGAAGCTCTACGGAGCCGTCGACGCCGGTGCCGACTACTTCCTCGCCCCGTCGTCGAACTGCGACGAGGTCGTCGGGCACGTCCCCGACGGGCTGCAGGTGATCAGTACCTCGACGCTCGAGGAGTCGCTCGACGCGCTCGAGGTCATCGCGAACGGCGGCGACGTCGACGCGCTGCCCACGTGCACGGCATCCGCGGCGTGACGTTGCGCTGAGAGCGGACTGTGACCTCTCCGTCACCGTTGTTACAGCCCGCACACAAAATGCCGCGCCTAGGATAGACGGGTGACCACGACCTCGGCGCCGACTCCGGCCACGCCCCGTACCTCCCGACGAATCATCACGATCTCGCTGGTGATCATCGCAGCGATAATCGCTGCCTTCTTCGTCTTCGCCGCTCTCTACACGGACTTCCTCTGGTTCGACCAGCTGCAGTTCGCGAACGTCCTCACCACGCAGTGGCTCGCCACCGCGGTGATGTTCGTGGTGGGCTTCCTCGGGATGGCGGTGCCGCTGTTCATCGTGATCCAGCTGGCGTACCGGCTGCGTCCGGTCTACGTGCGGCTGAGCTCGCAGCTCGACCGCTACCAGGAGGTCATCGAGCCGCTGCGCCGCCTGGCCATGTGGGGCATGCCGATCTTCTTCGGTCTGTTCGCCGGCTTCGCCGCCGCGGGCAACTGGGAGACCGTCTGGCTGTGGTTCACCGGCGGTGCGACCGGTGAGGTCGACCCGCAGTTCGGCATGGACACCGGGTTCTACCTGTTCGCGATGCCGTTCTACTCGATCCTGCTGGCATTCGTCTCTGCCGTCATCCTGCTGTCCCTGATCGTCACCGCACTCGTGTCGTACCTGTACGGTTCGGTGCGCATCGGCCAGGGTGAACTGCGCATTTCGAAGCCGGCCCGTATCCAGCTCGCCGTGCTCGCCGGGCTCTACCTTCTGGTGCAGGCAGCCAGCCTCTGGCTCGACCGCTACAAGACGCTCGTCACCGAGGAAGACCGCATCACCGGTGCGGCATACACCAGCGTCAATGCCACGATCCCCGGCATGGCGATCCTCGCGATCCTCGCCGCGCTCGTCGCCATCCTCTTCTTCGTCACCGCCATCATCGGCCGCTGGCGCTTCCCGCTGGTGGCGACCGGTCTGCTGATCGTCGCCTCCCTCGTCGTCGGTATCGGCTACCCGTGGGTGGTCGAGACCTTCCAGGTGAAGCCGAACCAGAACAGCTTCCAGGCCGAGTTCTATCAGCGCAACATCGACGGCACCAAGAGCGCCTACGACATCGCTGACCTGGAAGTGACACCGTTCAAGGCGGAGACCACTGCTGAGGCGGGGCAGCTGCGCAATGACGCCGAGACCACGGCATCCATCCGCATCCTCGACCCCAGCATCATCAGCCCGACGGTGCAGCAGCTCGAGCAGTTCCGCAACTATTACCAGTTCCAGGAGACGCTCGACGTCGACCGCTACAACATCGACGGCGAGACGCAGGACACCGTCGTGGCCGTGCGCGAGCTCAATGTCGACAAGCTCGGCGACAGCAACAGCTGGAACAACCGCACCGCGGTCTACACCCACGGCTACGGCCTCGTGGCCGCCGCCGGAAACCAGCGCACCAGCGAGGGCGAACCGGTGTTCCTCGAGCGCGGCATCCCGTCCTCCGGGTTCCTGACGGAAAGCGAGGAGTACGAGCCGCGCGTCTACTTCGGTGAGGACTCGCCGCTGTACTCGATCGTGGGCGCGCCGGAGGGCACCGATCCGGTCGAGATCGACTACCCGCGCGGCCAGGACGGCGCGAACGAGACGAAGAACACGTTCGAGGGCGACGGGGGCCCGAGCGTCGGCAACACGCTGAACAAGCTGCTGTACGCGCTGAAGTTCCAGGAGGCCGAGATCCTGTTCTCCGACCTCGTGAACGATGATTCCCAGATCCTCTACGACCGCGACCCGATCAGCCGCGTGCAGAAGGTCGCGCCGTACCTCGAACTCGACAGTGACCCGTACCCGAGCGTCGTCGACGGCAAGGTCGTCTGGATCGTCGACGGCTACACGACCAGCTCGACGTACCCGTACTCGACGAGCGTGAGCCTGCAGGACGCGATCGCCGATTCGAACACCGCAGCGCCGAACTTCGCGATCGACGACATCAACTACATCCGCAACTCGGTCAAGGCCACGGTCGACGCCTACGACGGATCGGTGACGCTCTACGCGTGGGATGCCGAAGACCCGATCCTCAAGGCATGGGAGAAGGTCTACCCCGCGACCGTCGAGCCGATCAGCGAGATGTCCGCCGACCTGATGAGCCACGTGCGTTACCCGACCGACCTGTTCAAGGTTCAGCGCGAGATCCTCGGCGTCTACCACGTCGACACCGCCGGATCCTTCGCCCAGCAGGACAACCGCTGGCAGACCCCGAACGACCCGCGCAACGACAACCAGCTGCAGCCGCCGTACTACCTGTCGATGCAGATGCCGGGCCAGGATGCGCCACGGTTCTCGATGTTCTCGACGTTCATCCCTGCGTCCTCTCAGGGGACGACGAGCCGTAACGTCCTGATGGGCTATCTCGCGGTCGATTCGGATGCCGGAGCGACTGCCGGCGAGAAGGCAGACGGTTACGGCCAGCTGCGAATGCTCGAGATAGACGCGGACACCACTGTGCCCGGTCCGGGTCAGGTGCAGAACACGTTCGACTCCGACACGACGATCGCCGACAAGCTCAACGTGCTGACGCTGGGTAAGTCCGAGGTCAAGTACGGCAACCTGCTGACGCTGCCCGTCGGTGGCGGTCTGCTCTATGTGCAGCCGGTGTACGTGCAGTCGTCCGAGGGCACTCAGCTGCCGCTGCTGCAGAAGGTGCTGGTCACGTTCGGCGACAGCATCGCGTTCGAGGACACGCTCACGGCGGCGCTCGACGTGATCTTCGGCGGAGACTCAGGCGCGAGTGGCGGAGATGAAGAGGTCGAGCCGGTCGACCCTGGCGACGGCACGACGCCGCCGGACGAGGGAACGACGCCGCCGGATGATGGCACGACTGTCCCGCCCACCGACTCGGATGCCCGCGCCGCGGCCCTGGCCGACGCGCAGACAGCGCTGACCGACCGCGAGGCGGCACTGAAGGCCGGCGACCTCACGGCGTTCGCCGAGGCGGACAAGCGCCTCACCGCCGCGATCACCGATCTGCTGGCGCTGGAAGCCGCCGAGTAGGTCTGACACAGCAAAAACGGGCGTCCCGCGAGGGGCGCCCGTTTTCGTGAGGGGGGTGTCATCGCAGGCTGAGACATCATCAGTTGCGTGACGCGTCATTGACTGCCTGAGACACCAATGTGCACGTGGTGTCTCACGCTGAAACTGGCGTCTCGGTGAAATCCGAGAGGGAAAGCGAAAGGCCCCTGATCGGGATTTCTCCTGATCAGGGGCGTTTCTTGTGTCGCTTCTCGTTGCGGGGACAGGATTTGAACCTGCGACCTCCGGGTTATGAGCCCGGCGAGCTACCGAACTGCTCCACCCCGCGGCACGTCTACTAGCCTAACACGGGTTTCGGCGCTGGTTAACCACGGGCGAACTGCGCGAGGATGGAGGCATGTCCGAGACCGCCGCACTCACCGTCGCCGTCTGCCAGTTCAGCCCGACGGCCTCACGAGCCGACAATCGCGCCCGCATCGCGGAGTTGACGGCGGATGCCGCAGCCAGGGGAGCGCGCCTGGTGGTGTTCCCTGAGTACTCCAGCTACTTCGTCGATCCGATGGACGCGACGCTCGCCGAGAACTCCGAGTCTCTCGATGGAGATTTCGTCCTGGCGCTGCAGGCGACGGCATCCGCTCATGAAGTGACGATCATCGCCGGCCTGGTGGAATCGGCGGGGGATCGGGTGAGCAACACGCTCGTCGCGGTGGATGCCGCCGGCCTGCGCGCGACGTATCGCAAGCAGCATCTGTACGACGCGTTCGGGCAGACCGAGTCGGACTGGATCGAGCCCGGCGAACTCGGCGCCCCCGAGACGCTCGACATCGGCGAGCTGCGCGTCGCGATGATGACCTGCTACGACCTGCGTTTCCCCGAGGTCGCCCGCACGCTCGTCGATGCCGGCGCCGACGTCATCGTCGTTCCGGCGGAATGGGTGCGCGGGCCGCTCAAAGAGCATCACTGGACGACGCTGCTCGCGGCGCGTGCGATCGAGAACACGGTCTACGTCATCTCCGCCGATCACCCGGCGCCGATCGGAGTCGGGCACTCTCAGATCATCGATCCGCAGGGCGTGGTGATCGCAGGAGTGGGCACCGCCGAGGGCATTGCCGTGGCAGAGCTCACGACGGATGCCGTCGCCCGTGTGCGCGAGGTGAACCCTGTGCTGCGGCTGCGCCGCTACGGCGTCGTGCCGCGGGGTGGTCATGCGGGGCGTTGAGCAAGGGAGCGCAGCGACCGCGACGAAACGGGTTGAGCGAGCCGAAGGCGAGTCGAAACCGAGGACTCAGAACGAGGCGGCGCCCAACCGCCGCGCAGCCTCCTCTAGCACGTCCACGCGCTTGCAGGCGGCGAACCGTACGAGCCCGGCGTAATCGCCACGGTGCTCCGCGCTCACGAACGCCTCCAGAGGAATCGCAACGACCCCGGCCTTGTCCGGCATCGCCCTGCAGAAGGCCATCGAATCCGTTCCGCCGAGCCCCGAAGCATCCGCGACCGTGAAGTATCCGCCCTGTGGCGCGATCACCTCGAACCCGGCATCGCGAAGCCCGGCCGCGAGGATCTCGTGTTTACCGGCTAGGGTGGCAGCGGCATCCGCGAAGAACGCATCCGGCAGCCGCAGGCCGACGGCGATCGCCGGCTGAAATGCCGATCCGTTCACGTACGTGAGGTACTGCTTCACGGTCAGTACTGCGGTGATCAGATCGGCGGGTCCGTGGATCCAGCCGATCTTCCATCCGGTCGCCGAGAACGTCTTGCCCCCGGACGAGATGGTCAGCGTGCGCTCTGCGGCCCCGGGCAGCGTCGCGATCGGCACGTGCGGAGCCGTGAACGTGAGGTGCTCGTACACCTCGTCGGTGACGATGATCGCGTCGTGCAGGTGGGCGAGGCGGATGATCTCGGCCTTCACCTCTGACGAGAACACCACGCCGGTCGGATTGTGCGGATCGTTCACGAGGATGATCCGCGTGCGATCGGTGACGGATGCTGCGAGCACCTCAAGGTCCGGTTGGAAATCCGGCAGGCGCAGCGGAACGGTGCGCAGTCGCGCACCGGCCAGTGCCACCGCCGCCGCATAGGAGTCGTAGTACGGCTCGAACACGACGACCTCGTCATCGGGGGAGTCGATCAACGCCAGCAGCGTCGCTGTCAGCGCCTCGGTCGCGCCGGCGGTCACGATCACCTCTGTCGCAGGGTCCACCGAAAGCCCGTAGAACCGGCGCTGGTGCTCGCTGATCGCCTCCAGCAGGTCGGCGAATCCGCGCCCGGGCGGGTACTGGTTCACGCCCTGCGAGATAGCGGCGCGGGCGGCTTCGAGAACCTCGGCAGGTCCGTCCTCATCGGGGAAGCCCTGCCCGAGATTGATCGCTCCCGTTCTCATCGCAGCCGCAGACATCTCTGCGAAGATGGTGGGCGCGACGACGCCGTCGGGAGACAGCAGGCCGGCCCCTGCCGCGGTGCGCCGCCAGGCGCCGGGAATAGCACTCATGCAAACCAGGCTAAGGCCATAGCCGACACTCACCTCGGCCATAACGAACGCACAGCTACGAGCGGCACTCTGAACTTGTTGAAGGAGCAGACCATGAACGAAGACAAGAACACCAACGAGTCCGCGTCACCCGAGCAGCCTGCGCCGCAGGAGCAGGGCGGCAGCGGTGCCGGTCACGACATGCCTGCGTCGTTCGCGTCGCATCACGCGCCGACGGCTCAGGGCCCGTCGGCCCAGGCCCCGTCGAGCCAGGCCCCGTCGAGCCAGGCCCCGTCGAGCCAGGCCCCGTCGAGCCAGGCCCCGTCGGATCAGGCCCCGTCAAATCAGGCACAGGGCGCCGCGTTCGGCATTCCCGCACCGACGTATCCCGAGCAGGGCGAGCACACCAGGGCGCACCAGACTCAGCCGACCACGCCGCTCTTCGGCGAGTACGGCGCGGGTGCTGCGAGCGCTTCGGTCGCATCTGACGGCACGACGACGCAGACCGCGACGAAGACCAAGGACAAGAAGCCGTTCGGCGCAGGCAAGGTGGCCGCGCTGATCGTCGCCGCCTCGCTCGTCGGTGGCGCGGCCGGGCTCGGTGGCAGCTACCTCGGCAGCAACCTCTGGTCGCAGCCGGTCGGCTCCACCGCAACGGGGACCGACACCATCACTGTGAACAACCCCGGCTCCGTGAACGAGACCACCGCGATCGCGACCACAGTGCTGCCCTCGGTCGTCACGATCGAGGTCGCCGGCGAGAACGCGTCCGGCAGCGGATCCGGTGTCGTCCTCAACAAGGACGGCTACGTTCTCACGAACACGCACGTCGTGACCCTCGGCGGTGCGGCCGCTGATCCCACGATCAGGGTGACCGGCTCCGACGGCCACATCTACAACGCGACGATCGTCGGCACCGACCCGATCTACGACCTCGCGGTCATCAAGCTCGAGGGCGCTGAGGACCTGACACCGATCGAGTTCGCGGACTCGTCCGAGCTCAACGTCGGCTCCACAGCGGTCGCCGTCGGCGCACCGCTCGGCCTATCGAACTCGGTCACCACCGGCATCGTCAGCGCGCTGAACCGCAGCATCCAGATCGCGTCGTCCGCACTTCCGGACTCGGCAGATCAGGACAGCGAGGATGACGGCGGCGACTCCGGTCAGGAGGGCGGTCCGTTCCAGTTCGACCTTCCAGGCACCGAGACCCAGAACGCGACCGAGTCGATCTCGATCGCCGTGATCCAGACGGATGCCGCGATCAACCCCGGAAACTCGGGCGGTGCGCTCGTCGACAGCGAGGGCAAGCTCATCGGCATCAACGTCGCCATCGCGACCGCCGGCAGTGCCGAGGAGTCCGGCTCGATCGGCGTGGGTTTCGCGATCCCGTCGGATGTCGCCAAGCGCATCTCCGAGGAGATCATCGAGGACGGCGCCGCGACGCACGGTCTGCTCGGCGCCTCTGTCAGCGACGCATCATCTGTGGAAGGATCCGAGGTCGCCGGCGCGTACATCGCCGACGCTCCTGTGAGCGGCGGTGCGGCCGAGACCGCGGGTCTGCGGAAGGGCGACATCGTGACCGCCTTCAACGGCGCACCGATCGCGAGCGCCACCGACCTCACCGCCCAGGTGCGTGCAGCGGCGGCCGGCAGCGATGCGAGCCTCACCTACGTCCGCGACGGCAAGTCGTACGACATCGACGTGACACTGGGAGAGCTCAGCCTCTGACATGGCCGAATCGGTGGTCTGCAGCCACTGGTTTCCCAGAGAAGGACGCCACCCCGCGATAGGCTCGCGGGGTGGCGTCCTTCTCTTTCGGCTCCGGCAATGCGGCCAAGCTTCTTCGCATCCCGTTGTATGCCGTCGGCGGAATAGGCGCTGCCCTGGTGCCTCGTGCACAGCGTTGGGTGTTCGGCTGCGGCGCAGGAATCGGCGACGGCGCGCTGGCGATGTGGAAGATCGCAACGGCCGAGGGACACGACGCCGTCTGGCTCACTTCCTCTGCTCGTGAGCGAGCGGATGCCGCGGCTCTCGGCATCCCGACGATCTCGAAGTCGTCGCTGCGCGGCTGGTGGGCCACCGCACGCGCCGGCGTGCTCGTCGTGACGCATGGTCTCGGCGATGTGAACCGCTATGCCGTCTCGGGCGGATTCGTCGTGCAGCTGTGGCACGGCATCCCGCTCAAGCGCATCGGACTCGACTCACCCGCGACCACGCAGGTTCCGAACGTTCCAGGAGCGGGGCCGCTGCGGCGCCTGGTGGTTCTACTGTACCGCCGCACCGCACAACGCATCCGCGTGCTGCCCGCGGCATCCGATCGCTCACGGGGCCGGCTCGAGTCCGCGTTCGCACTGGGCGATGCGCGCGTCGTCGTCACAGGGGAACCGCGCGTGGACGTGCTGTCGTCCGGCACCGACCAAGAGCGGCGGCAGACGGCATCCGCCCTGCTCGATGCCGCGTCCGGTCCGCTCACTGAGGACGCTCGCGCACTTCTGTATGCACCGACCTGGCGCGACGGCGGCGATGACGTCGCCGTGCCGACCGCCGCGGAATGGGTGCGCATCATCGCGCTGCTCGAGGAGCAGAATGCCGTGCTCTTCATCCGTTCGCACCCGCTGGGGGCCGGGGCCTATCAGCCGCCGCTGCCCAGCGCCCGAGTGCGGATGCTGGGATCCGACGTCGTCCCCGACATCACTCCCGCGCTGCCGCGTTTCGACACGCTCATCACCGACTACTCGTCTTTGGCATACGACGTGGGGCTTCTGGGAATGCCGGTGCTGTATCTCGCGCCGGATGCCGCGGACTACGCCCGCACGCGCGGGTTCTACGGACGATTCGAAGACGTCGCAGGTGACGACGCGGCGACCGAATGGACCGATCTTCTCGCCCAGCTCGGTGCGCTGCTCGCGGACGGCGATGCGTTCGCCGCGCGTTCCTCGCGATCCAGTACGCTCAGCGCACAGATGCACGCATACCGCGACGGACACAACAGCCGTCGGGTGTACCAGGCGATCCGCCTGCGGGGGATCCCCGCGCCGAAGGGAGCACGATGACGACTGCCCGGATCGATGAGCAGGCGGAGACACTGGTCATCGCAGGCACGGGGCCGAAGCCGACCACGGCGACGCTCGAAGGACCGCGGGCGCGCGCGTTGGGCAGGATCACCGGTGGGGGCAAGACCTGGAAGGCGGTCATCCCGCTTCGCAGCATCCGCTGGGGGAGTGAAGAGCTACCGCTGCCATCGGGATCGTACGCGCTGGGCGTCGACGGCGTCGATCTCGACGACGTCGAGATCGACCCTTCGCTGCTCGCGAGCATGCGGATAGCCCTGCACGGTGCCCACGTCGAGATCGCCGCTCCGCTCGCGTTGATCCACGAGACGAGCGAGGGGCAGTCGACGCTGGAGGAGCGCTACGTCGCTCAGGCCGGCGGTGACGAGAACGCCGTGTTCTTCGAGAGCTTCTACGGGCAGAGCGTCGGCTGCAACCCGCGGGCGATCGACCGGGAGCTCGCGGCACGCGCCCCGAATGTCACCAGGTACTGGAGCGTCGTCGACATGTCGATCGCCGTCCCGGAGGGCGCGATCGCGGTGGTCGAGGGGAGCCCTGAGTGGTGGCGCGCGCGGGGAGCAGCGCGGCTGCTCGTCGTGAACGACTGGATGCGGCGCCGCTTCGCACGCAAGGCGGGACAGAAGGTGCTGCAGACGTGGCACGGGACGCCGCTGAAACGCCTCGCTCTGCATCGGCGCGGATTCGACCCGAGGCGCATGGCCGCGGTCGTGAAAGAGTCGCGCCGCTGGGACGTACTGCTCGCCCAGAACACGTACTCGGAGCGCATCCTGAAGAAGGCATACGCGTTCTTCGGCCGGCCAATCTGGACCGACGGCTACCCGCGCAACGACATCCTCACCACCGATGACGGGTCGGCGACGCGCAGGGCGCTGGGCATCGGTCCCGATGAGCGGGTGCTGCTGTATGCGCCGACATGGCGCGATGACCGCAGCGAGATCGTCGATTTCGTCGACCCGCAGCTGCTCGCAGAGCAGACGGATGCCGTGGTGCTGGTGCGCGGGCACTCGCGCACGCTGCGTCCTGGGCGCGACCAGTCCGGTGCGCGGGTGATCGATGTGACCGGCTATCCGGAGACGGCACGGCTGCTGCTGGTCGCCGACGCACTCATCACGGACTACTCCTCGGTGATGTTCGACTACAGCGTGACGGGCAAGCCGATGTACTTCATGGTTCCCGACCTCGACCACTATCGCGGCGAACTGCGCGGGTTCTATTTCGATCTCGCGGAACGCGCGCCGGGGCCGCTGGTGACGACGCAGAACGAGCTCGCCGACGCCCTCATGGACGAATCGCTGCCCGGGTTCTTCGCCGAGCGATACGCCGCGTGGCGCAGGCAGTTCAACTCCCGCGACGACGGGCATGCGGCCGAGCGGGTGGTCTCCCGGCTGCTGGATCTCGGGTTCGTCGACGCGTAGCGCGCCTATGGCAGCGGCGTGTTCTGCGTACCGAGGCGCGAGGCGTCGACGGTGCCGCGGGCGCCCCGGAGCACACCGACGAGGAAGCCCGCCCCCCACGCCAGATGCATGGTCGGAAGCACCGCGAGTGTCCAGATGCGCTCGCGCGGGGTTCTGCCGCCTCCCGTGCGCAGTGCCATCGCGATCACGAGCAGGAGGTAGGCGACCAGGGGCAGATAGACGACGGATGCCACGATCGACCAGGCGCCGCTCAGAATGCCCGTCACCTGGAGTACCGCCACGATCAGGGCGAGTACGACGTTGAGCACCAGTGCCGGCGGCGCGAAGAATCGCAGGCCGTTGCTGCGGCCGTAGCGCCGCACGAGTTCGCCTCGCCAGGCGCCGGTGGCCCGGAACTGACGCGCCAGACGCCACCAGCTCTCGCGCGGCCAGTAGGTCACCGACAGCTGCGGATCGAGCCACACCTTGTGCCCGGCCTGCCTGATGCGCAGGTTCAGCTCCCAGTCCTCACCTCGACGGATCGATTCGTCGAAGAGTCCGACCTGCTCGAGCACGGTGCGGCGCATGACACCCAGATAGGCGGATTCAGCCTCACCCTCGTGAGCGGTGCCGTGGTACGCACCGCCGCCGAGTCCGATGGGAGAGTTGTAGGCGCGGGCGACAGCGGTCTGGAATGGCGTGCGCCCGTCGGCCCGCATCACCCCGCCGACGTTCGCGGCACCGGTGCGGCGAAGGGTCGCGAGCGCACGATGCGCGTATCCCGGGGAGAGCTCCGAGTGCGCGTCGACCCTGACGATCGTCGGGTAGCGGCTGGCGCGGATCGCGGCGTTGAGGCCGACGGGGATGTGCGCGTCGGGGTTGTCGACCAGGCGGATGCGGTCGTCGTCTGCGGCGAGGCGCTGCGCGAGTTCGGTCGTCCCATCGGTCGAAGGCCCGAGTGCGAGGACGAGCTCCGCGGGCCCTTCCAGCTCCTGCTCGAGCACCGAGGCGACGGCGTGCTCGAGGTAGGCGCGTTCGTTCAGTACGGGCATGACGAACGACACGCCGTTCGAAGGCGTTGCCGAATCGTTCTCTGCCACCCCCCGATCATGTCATGGCGAGGTGGCGCCGCCTGCGTACTCTTGTCATGTGGGTGCTGTAAAAGATGTCAAGAAGGCGTATCGCCTGCTGCGCAAGGCGGTGCGCTCGCGCATGGCGGTGCAGCGCGTCAGACGCACCCTCGAGGCGATGCCTCCTCATCCGGAGCAGCACTACAGGGTCGCGGTGTACTTCGCAGACGGTGCGGTGAACATGTACCAGATGCGCCAGTGGTACCGCCCGCTCGCCGAACTCGACAAGCTCTGGCCTGTGGTCGTGCTCGCGCGCAACCCGATCGGGGCGGAGCACCTCATCGCGGAGGATGCGCCGCCGGTCGCGTTCGTGCCGACGGTGCGCGATCTTGAGCGCTTCATCCGCGACCAGGACATCCGCGTCGTGCTGTACGTGAACCAGAACACGCGCAATTTTCAGATGTTCCGCTACGGCCGGCGCTGGCACGTGTTCATCAACCACGGCGAGTCCGACAAGATGTACATGACGACGAACCAGTACAAGGCCTACGACTACGCGCTGGTCGCAGGCCAGGCCGCGCGTGATCGTCTGTCCCGTACGCTCTGGGACTACGACGTCGACCGCCGCACGATCGAGATCGGGCGTCCGCAGGCCGATCACTTCTCGGGCACGCTGCCCTACTCGCCCGATGAGCGCGTCGTCGTGCTGTACGCCCCGACGTGGGAGGGCGATCGCCCCAGCGCGCACTATGGATCGATCGTCACTCATGGCGAGACTCTCGTAGGTGCACTGCTGGCGACCGGAACGCACCGTGTCGTCTATCGTCCTCACCCGCGCAGCGGCGTCGTCGACGACGAGTACGGTGCCGCACACCGACGAATCATCGCGGCGATCGCTGCGGCGAACAATGCGGACCCCCGCGCACAGCACGTCTACGACGACGGTCCAGAGCTCGGCTGGCAACTCGCCTCCGCCGACGTCGCGATCGTCGACATCTCGGCGATGGTCTACGACCGTCTCGCGGCCGGCAAGCCCCTCATGATCACCCGCCCGGTCGACGAGCGCGCGTCAGTCGACACCGGCGGGTACCTCTCCGACTGCGAGTGGCTGAGCGCGGATGCCGCGGCCGACGTCGTGCGCGAAGTCGAACGCGTCCGTGGCGACGAGGACGCCATCAAGAAGCTGCGCATGTGGGTGCAGCGTTATTTCGGCGACACGACGCCGGGCGTCGCCACCACGAAGTTCCACGCCGCGATCGCTCAGCTGATGGCCGAGTGGGATGAGTGGCAGATCCGCGAGATGGGCACGATCAAGTCCGACGAGGACGACGACGACGAAGAGGACAAAGACGAAGAGCTCCACGGTTGAGCCCCCCGGAACCTCTTTCAGAGCGGGCCCGACTTAGCTAAGCTAGGACGATGACCCAGATGAACATGCACGAAGCGAAGAGTCAGCTCTCTTCGCTGATCGCACGCGTTCTCGAAGGCGAGAAGGTCACGATCGCGCGTGCGGGCCGACCGCTTGTGGACATCGTCCCTCACCGTGAGCTCACTGTCGTCTACGGTCTCGCGGCAGACGAACCCGAGCACGATACGTCGTTGTTCGACGGCGTGGACGACGAGATCAACGAGCTGTTCTACGGGCGACGCAGCTGATGCTGCTCGACACGAACGCGCTGATCTGGCTGGTGCACGACAGCCCCCGACTCGGTCAGGCGAGCCGCAGGAGCATAGATGCCGCGACTCAGGTGCACTACTCGTCAGTATCCGTCACCGAGATCACGATCAAACACATGCTGGGGCGTATGTCGCTGCCCGGGGGTGAGACGTTCCCCGAGATCTTCCGATCGTCGGGCCTGACCGAGCTTCCGCTGCTTGCTTCACACGCCCGGACCCTGCTGGGATTCGAATCTCTCGCCAGGCATGATCCGTTCGATCGGCTTCTGCTCGCGCAGGCCAAGCAGGAACGGTTCACGTTCTTGACCAGCGACGCGACGCTGCTTGCGTTGGACGAAGACTGGATCAGCGATGCGCGACTCTGAAGCCGGACACTCCCGCTCCGTAGACTGACGGTCATGCAGTTCCCAGAGGCCGAAGCCGTCGCATCCCGTTTCGAGGTGATCGACGAGTCCGCATCGACGAACGCGGCATTGCGCGTGCTCTCGTCCGACACCGAGGCGTGGCCGCACCTGTCGGTGCTCCTCACCGACAACCAGACGGCCGGAAGGGGGAGGCTCGACCGCTCCTGGGTGTCGCCGGCCGGCTCCGCGCTGGCGATCTCGGTTCTCCTCCGAGACCTGCCATCCTCGCCGGAAGCGATGGGATGGATCCCTCTCATCGCCGGAGTGGCGATGGCGCAGGCCGTCTCCGCACAGCTCCCTGGTCACGACGTCGGCGTCAAGTGGCCGAACGACGTCCTGGTCGACGGGGGCAAGATCTGCGGCATCCTGGCCGAATCGACCGGTGACGCGGTCATCGTCGGCGCCGGCGTCAACACTGCGATGACCGGGCAGCAGTTGCCGGTTCCCACGGCGACGTCGTTCGCCGCCCTGGGCGAGAGCGCTGACGCCGATCTGCTCGTCGCCGCATATGTCGGCCGGTTGGGCGATCTCGTCGCGTCGCTCGTCATGTGGGGGGATGCTGTGCGCAGCGGCGTGCACGCCGCGGTGTCGGCGCGCTGCGCCAGCCTCGGACGAGAGGTCGACGTCTCGCTGCCAGACGGCACGGTCCTGCACGGCACCGCGCTGCGCCTGGAACCGGACGGGCGGCTCTGCGTCAGCAGTGACGGCGTCGAGCATCTGATCGCGGCGGGCGACGTCGTGCACGCGAGCCTCAGGTGAGCGAACATCCCACCGCCCGCGCGGGACACGCCGACCGCTGGCGGACGATGTCCGTGGTGCCAGGCACAATGGAGTGGTGACCCAGCCCGTGACACTCGGAGGGCGGCCGATGATGCCGCCGCCAGGCGCACCCGCCGAAGAGCTTCTCATCGCGCGGTTCCGCGGTCATGCGCGGGGGCTGTTCTGGTCGGCCTTGCTGCTCATCGCGGTCGCTGGCGCCACTGGCTTCTTCTACGGCAACCTTCCTGCCGGTTTCGAGGACTGGATGCTGATCGCCGCAGCTGCCGCCCTGGTGCTGTTCGGCGTGCTGATTCCGTTTCTCATCTGGGCATCGCGCAGTTATGTGGTCACCACGCGGCGCGTGGTCGTGCGCGAGGGGATGGGCGCGCGACGGAGTCGTGAGATGTCCCACGTGCGCGGGTACTCGATCGGCGTGCGGCGGGGTGTCGTGCAGCGCATGTGGGGTGCGGGAACCATCACACTCTCCAACGGGGTCGACACCCCGTTGCGGCTCGCGAACGTGCCCAACGTCACACTCGTGCACGAGGCTCTGGCGGATCAGATCGAAGTGAACCAGATCCTCGCTCACCGCGACGCGCAGTCGATGTCCGATCCCGACTCCGACCACTGAGCGCACCCCTCCTTCGCGGGTCGTTGAGCGAGCGCAGCGAGACGAAACGCGTTGAGCGAGCGCCAGCGAGTCGAAACGTCCCACGCCATGCGAGAGAATGGACGCGACGAACGGAGATCTCGATGGCGTTGCGTGTAGGAGTGATCGGCGGCGGACAGCTGGCCAGGATGATGATCGCTCCGGCGGTGGAGCTGGGGCTCGACATCCGGGTGCTGGCTGAGACCGAAGGGATGTCGGCGCAGTTGGCGGCGACCGCAGTGGGGGACTATCGCGACCTCGACACGGTGCGCGCGTTCGTCAAGGACGTCGACGTCGTCACGTTCGATCACGAGCACGTGCCCCAGGACGTTCTGCACGCGCTTGTCGCCGAAGGAGTAGCCGTGCATCCGGGTCCGGACGCCCTGCAGTACGCGCAGGACAAGCTCGTCATGCGTGCGCGCCTCGCCGAACTCGGCGTGCCGCAGCCGGATTGGGCCGCCGTGCGCAACGCCGCCGAGCTGCAGACGTTCCTCGACGACCACGGCGGCAGGGCCGTCGTGAAGACCCCGCGTGGCGGGTACGACGGCAAGGGCGTGCGTGTCGTGCGCGCCGCTGAGGACGCCGCCGACTGGTTCGATGCCCTCGCAGCCGACGAGACGACCGGCGCAGGCGATGCGCTGCTCGTGGAAGAACTCGTGTCGTTCACTCGCGAACTCGCTCAGCAGGTCGCGCGCCGGCCGAGCGGACAGGTGGTCGCGTACCCCGTCGTGGAGACCGTGCAGCGTGACGGGGTCTGTGCAGAGGTCTTCGCACCCGCACCGGGGACGAGTGAGCGGCTGGTGCAGGTCGCCGAGGGGATCGGGCGGCAGATCGCAGACGGACTCGGTGTGACCGGGATGCTGGCGGTCGAGCTGTTCGAGACGGACGATGAGCGCATCCTGGTCAACGAGCTCGCGATGCGCCCGCACAACAGCGGACATTGGAGCCAGGACGGAGCCGTCACCGGGCAGTTCGAGCAGCACCTGCGCGCGGTCGCCGATCTTCCGCTGGGCGATGCCTCGCCCCGTGCGGCATGGGCGGCGATGGTGAACATCCTCGGTGGCCCTGCTGAGGGCGCATTCGAAGACCGCTTCGACGCCGCGATGTCGGAGCATCCGTCGGCGAAGATCCACACGTACGGCAAGGCCGCACGCCCGGGGCGCAAGGTCGGTCACGTGAACGTCGTGGGCGACGACCTCGACGACGTCGTCTACACCGCGCGCGCCGCAGCCGCCCACTTCGCCTGAGTTCGGCGGGTCATTCAGCAACGCAGAACGCCTCCCTGCCTTTCGACGGGCAGGGAGGCGTTCTGCGTCGCTCAGACCGTTCCGATCACTCGGTGAGTGCCATCCGACGGCGTCGGATCATCAGCACCGCGCCGAGGGCGAGCACGAGCATCGCGCCTCCCGCGACCCAGCCGAGCCAGGCGTAGTCGGCACCGGTCGCAGGCAGGTGGCCGCCGACGCCCTCGTTCGGGTCGACGTTTCCGCCTGCGCCCCCGTCGCCTGCACCGCCGTCGGCTCCCGCGCTGATGAGGATCTGCGCGGAGGCGATGACGGTTCCGTTCTGCATCACGATGACCTCGTGCACGCCGGCGGCGACGGATGCAGGGATGCTCGCCGTCGCGCTGAACGCGCCGGCACCGTCCGTCATCACGTCGCCGAGCGACACCGGGTCGGAGTGCAACTCGAGCGCGTACTCGCTCTGTGCCGCGAAGGCGGAGCCGTTCACCTCGATCGTTCCGCCGGGGACGAACGAACCGGTCACCGAGATGCTCGGCGAGGGTATCTCATCGCCGATGAGCACGATCTCGACAGGTTCGGAGTTCTCCGACCAGCCCGCGGCGTTCTCCGCGCGCACCGTCACCGCGTGAGTGCCGACGGCGAGCCCGCTGACATCCGCCGAGAGTGTGCTGCCGTCGACGGTCGTCGTCCGGTCGCCGACGGTCACCTCATAGCGGAGTACTGCCGATCCGCCATCGTTCTGCGGAGGAGTCCAGTTCACGCGCACCGTGTCGGCGGCGACCGCGGATGCAGTGACGTCCTGGGGTGCGCTCGGACGCTCGGCGTTGTTCTCCGCGATGGTGAACAGCGATACCGGGCTGCGAGTGACGTTGCCCGCGGCGTCCTTGAGGTCGGCATACCACTCGTACTCGACCCCGGGAACGGCACCGCTCAGCACCATCTCCACCTTCTCATCACCGACGCTCTCCACCGAGGCTCCGACCTGCACAGGGTCGCCGACGGCGAGCGACAGCGACGAGGTCGCCACCGTCCGTGTCGTGGATCCGCCCAGGTCGAGTTCCAGCACGAAGTTCTCGGATTCGGCGCCGTGGAATCCAGGAATGGTCGTCTCGTCGATCACCTGGTGCCACGGCCCGTCCGAGGTCGTCGCGTCAAGCAGGGGCGAGTACGTGTTCGCGTAGATGAGGCCGTTCTCGGAATCGATCGACAGGTGACGGAGGAACTCCTGCCCGCCGTAAACGCGTCCCTGGTAGTCGGTGAGGATGCCGTACGCGATCGATCCGTCCGCCCTCGTGTACGACGCCACCCCGGTACCGGTGATGTGGCCGCCGAGCACGAGCTTCACGTTGGAGTAAGGCGCGATCAACTGGTCGGTGATGTTCCCGTTCGACCAGTTGTTCGCACCGGTGTTCACGGAGTTGTGCATCGCCAGGATCACGGTGTGATCCGGGTGGGCCGCGATCACGTCCGCAGCCCACGCGAGGCCCGCATCGCCTGCGTTGTCGGATGAGAAGAAGCCGACCGTCAGCATCAGCAGGTTCGCGCCGTCCAGCTGGCCCGTGTAGTAGTAGTTGTCGATGTTCTGGCTCTCGCCGAACGTCCACTCACTTCCTTCGAGGCTCGCCGCGAACCTCTCCATCGGGTAGTACTTCGGCAGCATCACCCTGTTGTTGCGAGGGTCGGAGTAATCGTGATTTCCCCACGAGATCATGTACGGCAGATCGGCGTCCTCGATGAGCGTGACCGCCTCTTCGGCGTTTCGCCACTGGTACTCCTGCGACAGATACTCGCGGTTGACGAGATCGCCGGCCTGCAGCACGAGGCGGGTGTTGCGCTCCTGCGCGCGCTTGGCGACGTAATCGAACTGGTCGACCATGAGTTCCGGCGTCGCCTGCGCGTACAACTGCGTGTCTGGCACGTGGTCAAGGCCCCAGTCGTAGTCGGCGCGCTCGGGCTCGACCGTGTAGTCGGTTCCCTCCGCCCACGGCGACGAGTCGAGGCCTCGCCAGATCAGCAGCGACACCGTCCGCTCGGATGACACCGCATTCTGCGCGGCATCCGCCGTGATGTCGAGGGCGAACTCCTCACCGTCCGCCGCCGACCCGCTGTCTTCGAGCGCCCAGGTCGAGGTCACTGCGTCCCACAGATAAGCGGATACCCGACGGTCGTCTCCGGTACCTGCCCACGCGAAGTGCAGCTGCTCCTGAGCGGCCTGCTCCTCGGTGAGGGCGATCTCGTAGATCTGGAACGGGTTCGCATCGTCGCCGACGGTGGTCGGGCGAAGATCCGCTGTGACGGCGCCGCTGTCGGGCAGCAGCGCATCCGGTGTGCGGTCGGCGGTGGACCCGGTCCGCACAGTCGTGTTCTCGGCCGTGAGCGGCACGGTGGCGTTCGCGTGGAACGTCGTCGAGAGCCGCTCGCGGTCGTCTGAGTCGGGCTCGACCGTCAAGGTGATCTCCGCGTCGTCGCCCCGGGCGGCAGACGAGTCATCGCTCACCGCTGGGCTCAGCGGCGCGGACGTGTCGGAGACGTCCAGATCGATGCTCACCTCCGCAGAGGAGCCGGCGCGCTCAGCTCGCAGTACGAGGGTCTGCGCGCCGATGGCGTTGACCGGCACCGTGATGGTGAAGGCACCGGCGTCCTGCGGAGTGCGCGAGACCTCCTCACCGTCGACCACGGCGACGATGTCGGCGCGCTGCGAGAGCGTGCCGGTGACGTCGACGAGACCTGCCTCGATGGCGCTTCCGGCACTCGGGCTGCCGACGACGAGCGTCACCGGTTCGCCCGAGTGCGAGACGATGTCGCTGTACGCGACGACGTCGCCGAGGAGGTTCTCGTAGCGGAACCGTTCGAAGTCGGGGGAGAAGGCGACTCCGGCGATCTGCACGTCGGACACCGACCCGGTGAAGGGGGAGGAGAGCGTGTCGTCAGCCGTGAAGTAGTCGCCGATCGTGGTGAGCACGCTGCTGTCCCCGTAGGTCGACCGGTACTCCACCATCTGCGAGTGCACCTCCTCGCCGTCGATGAACACCGTGTAGGTCATCCCGTCGTAGGTCTGGGTGACCAGGTGCTTCTCGCCGTCTGCAGGGAAGTCGAACTGGTTGTTGAGATCCACGGTGCCGAACTCGAAGCTGTTCCCGGCCAGACGAGCACCCACCCTGCCGGACTCGGCGATGATGCCCTGCCACAGGGTGGCCACACCCTCAGTGCCCTTGGGCTCCTTCGCGACGATCGGCGCGTTCCCGGTGAGCGCGGCGCGCTGTTCTTCGGTGAGGGAGACGACCGAGCTGATCGCGATGCGGTCCTGGTCGCCGCCGACGTCGCCCGCGTACTGCAGCCGTCCGCCGCCGAGCTGCGCGACGCCGTCGCCATCGGCGTCGATCGTCACCGTCGGTGCGTCGCCGACGAGTTGACCGTGGCGGGTGCCGGTGGAGTCGATGAGCGATTCGTCCGCGGTGGGCGCGGAGGCGAAGTGCTCGACGAGCGAGTAGTCCTCTGCCCATACGGCGGTCGGGTCGTTCTCGTGCTGCTCGGTGCCGTAGTAGGCCCAGAACGTCGTGGCGCCTGAGGCGACTTCGGGCAGGCGAACCCAGACGACCGAGGTGCCGTCGGGGTTCCACGACTCCACCTCGAACGGAACCGGCAGCCCCTCGGTGGTTGTGAAAGCGATCCGCTTCGGATCCGATTCGCCGGTCGCGGTGAGTTCGATCCGCACCGGTACATCCGTGAAGCCGGTGCGCGCACCGTTGGTCACGGTGATGGCCTGGCGGCGCTCCGCGTCGGTCTGCGACCAGGCGATCTCCGAACCGTCGGTGGCGACGGCGCCGGTCAGCTCACGGATGCGGGCCTCCCGCTCCTCGAGACCGGTGAGGTTCGCGAGGCCGCCCTGCTGTGCGGATGTGAGCGCATCGACGCTCGCGCGCACGGCTGCGACAGCATCCGCATCTGACGTCTTGAGTACGTCCACGCCCGGCAGCGCCTCGATCTGCGCGTCGACAGGGCTGATCTCGCGATCGATGCCGAA
This sequence comes from Microbacterium murale, assembly GCF_014635185.1. Lineage (GTDB taxonomy): Bacteria > Actinomycetota > Actinomycetes > Actinomycetales > Microbacteriaceae > Microbacterium > Microbacterium murale. The sequence continues at coordinate 166,342 of NZ_BMCM01000002.1, read as the reverse complement.
ACTCTCGAACAGACGAGGCTGTCCCTTGTCTCGGATGTCGTACACATCGACGGTCAGCCGGCCCTCGGTGACGTTCACGGAGACGAAGTTCTCCGTGCTCTGCTCACCGGTGCGGTCGAACAGCTGCAGATACGCCTCCAGATCGATTCCGCTGCCGGCGGTCGTGGACTGGGTGTAGTGCTTGGCGCCGGCCGTGTTCGGCAGGAAGTAGATCGTGCCCTCAGCGTCGACGGTGTACTCGGTGCGCTTTCCTGCGACGATCTCGGTGATGACGTCGGTCTCGACGACCGCTGCGTTCTCGACGCCGTTCGGGTCGGAGACGAGTTGCTTGGTGCGGCTCATCACGTGGTCGTGGCCCTGCAGCACGAGGTCTATGTCGAGCTCGTCGATGAGCGGCACGAGGGCGTCGCGCATCGCGATGATGTCGCCGTCGTCGAGGTGATTCGCCGTCGTGTACATACCCTTGTGCATCGTGACGATGATCCACTTGGCGCCGCGCTCGCGCGCTTCGGTCACATCCTGACGGAGCCATTCGATCTGCGCGTCCGATACTGACTGCGTGCCGTCCTCGTTGGTGTTCAACATCGCGAAGTGCGCGTCGTTGTAGTCGAAGGAGTAGTACGCACCGGTGGTCGTGTCCTGGCCGTTCGCCGCGTCCAACGCGAAGTGATCGACGAATGCGTTGGTCGCCTGGTCGTGGTTGCCGGACACCGGGGCGATCGTCGTTGCGAGCAGGCTCGAGCGTGCGGAGTCGAGCAGATCGATCCAGTCCTGTTCGCGGTCGCCGTTCTCCACGACGTCGCCGTTGTGCATCAGGAACTCCGCCGACGGCACTGTCGCCAGCGCCTTGCTCATGGTCGACGCCGACAGTTCGGCCTCCGCGAGGTTCTGCGACTGCGTATCGGTGAGATCGATGAAGGTGAAGTCGGACTCGCCGTCGCTCGTGACGAAGCTGCCGAGGCTGCTCCAGTTCTGCGAGTCTGGGTCACCCAGACGATAGAAGTAGCGCGTTCCCGGAGTCAGGTCCGTCGCGGCGGCCTGGTAGAAGGTCTCGCCGTCCTGGCTGGTCTTGCGCTCGGCCTCGACGACGAGGGGGTCGGTGAGCTCGCGCGAGGTGGACAGCTGCACGGCGCCGGTCTCGCCGAGCGTGGCGTACCAGGTGAAGGCGCGCTGCGCAGTGGGGTCGCCGAAGAACGTGGTCGTGATTCGGTTGGGGAGATCGCCGGCGTGCACGAACTTCGGCACCGGATGGCCGAGATCCGCATCGAAGGTCCAGTTCTGCGCGAAATCCCAGCCGAGCTCTTCGTACGTCGCCTGTTCGCCGAGCGAGGCGGCGTCGGTGTCCGCACCGTGCTGGTCGGTCGCGGTGCCTGCGACGGGCGAGCCGGCCACCGCGATCTGCGAGTTGGCGAGGTTGCCCGAGAGCTTGGCGACCCGGTAGGCGCCGTCGCTCTGGTAGAACCCGAGGATGCGCCCTGCGAAGCCGGGAGCGGTGCCGCGGTAGTCGACGCCGCCGGAGAAGGCGACATTGTCGGTGATCTCGATCGCGTTGCCGCTGCCGGGGTAGGCGACGACGAGGGCGGCATCGATGCCACGGGTTCCTGTGCCGCCGTCGGCGATGGATACGACGGTGGCCGACACCAGGTTGCGGCGGACGACGCTCGAGTTGTGGGCGTATGAGCTGATACCGGCCGGCATCTTCTTCGCGGTGATCGATCCGTCGACCCAGCTGTCCTGAACACGGCTCGCTCCGCGGAGCTCTGCAGCGATGCCCGCGACCTTCTCGGCGTTCTCGCCCTGCAGGTCGGCGCCGATGACGCTCACGCGCTCGATGGTGGCATCGGTCGCGACCACGGCGAGTCCGCCGATCCAGTCGCCCTCGGAGTCGCTGCCGCTGTGCGCGGTCACGCCGTCGAGGACGAGATCGCGGACAGTGCCTCCGGTGAGCGCGCGGATCAGTGCGAGCCGCGGCGATGCCGCGCTGGCCGCGTAGGTGATGTTCGAGATGGTGTGGCCCTGGCCCTCGAGCACCGCCGTGAAGTCGTCGATGCCGACGAATGGCCCGCGGTCGGCGAAATCGAGATCGGCGACGAGGGCGAAGTCGGTCGCTTCGGTGTATCGGGCGTTGCCTGCGTTGATCTGCTCGGCGAGGAACTCGAGATCTGATGCGGTCGCGACTTCGAACGGTGCCTCTGCGGTTCCCGCGCCGTTCAACGTGTACGCGTACTTGGGCACCGGATGACCGAGCACCGGGTCGAAGGCCCAGCGATTCGCGAAGTCCCAGCCCAGAGCCTCGTAGCTCGCCTGCGTCGCCAGTTCGGCCGGGGCTGCGTCGGTGCCGTGCTGTTCCTTGGTGCCGGGGCCGGTGACCCGTGCGCCGGAGATCGTGATGTCGGTGCTGGCGAGGTTGCCCGACGCGGTCCAGCCGTCGTAGGCCGTGTATCCGACGATCCGTCCGACGAAGCCGTCGATCTTGCCCTCATAGGTGATCGATCCCGACAGCGCGACGTTCTCGGTGAAGCTGCTCGAGTTCGGGGTTCCCGGGTAGCCGACGACCATGCCGGCGTTGTTGCCCTTCTGCCCCTCGCTGCCGCCCCCGATCGTCATGGTGATGTCCGCCGAGACGAGGTTGCGTGCGATGACGGTGCTGTTCTTCACGTAGGCGGAGATGCCGGCCGGCATCTCCGCAGCCGTGATCGACGCATCGACACGGTTGTCGGTGATCGTTCCGCCGTCCGCCTCGGCGACGAGCCCGCCGACCTTCTCGGCGGATGCCGCGCTGAGTTCGGCGTTGATGACGGAGTTCCCCGTGATCGTTCCCCCGACCGAGATGACCGCGATTCCCGCGACGAAGCCGGTGCTGGTGCCGTTGTCGGCTGTCACCGAATCCAGCGTCAGATTCGTGACCGTTCCGCCTTCGAGTCGCTGGATGAGTCCGAGACGGCCGTCCTGAGCGCTCCTGTCCCCGTAGACGATTCCGGTGATCGAATGCCCCTGTCCGTCGAGCACCCCCTTGAACGTGTCGAGGCCGTGAAGCGGCGCCTCGCCCGCCATGTCGATGTCGCCGACGAGGTCGATGTGCGACGCGCCACGAGTGCCAGGGTCCTCATTGATCCATTCGGTCACCGATCGCAGTTCGGCTGGTGTGTCGATCTCGTACGGGGCGGAAGCCGATCCGTCGCCGTCGATGCCGACCGGCGCCGCGGCGAAAGCGGTGGTCGGGATCATCGGGGCGACGAGGGCGCCGATGACGGCGGCCGTCATCGCCAAGGAGCCGAGTTCTCTTCTTCTCGTGCGGTGCTCGCTGAGGGACATCAGGAGAGTCGCCTTCCGATCTTTTGTTGAGGTCAGGGGAGCCAGGGCACCGAAGATGACTGCCGGTCCGGGCCGGTGCCCAGTCGACCGGCGTCCGGTGACCGGCGTGGGCCGCAGCGATGACATGGATCGGTCGCGGGGATGAACAGCGGATGGACGGCGGCGCGGTTCGCGAAGCGGCTGAGAAAGCGCGCGCCGTTCAGGAGAACCCGGGCAGCAGAAAGTACCCTGGGGACGTGACTGAGCCACTGCACTCCTCCGCTGCGCCCGTCGTCGGCGTCGTGATGGGATCCGACTCCGACTGGCGCGTGATGAGCGACGCCTCCCAGGCCCTCACCGAATTCGGCATCGCGCACGAGGTCGAGGTCGTCTCGGCGCACCGCACGCCAGACAAACTGATGCAGTACGCGCGGGATGCGCGGGGCAGGGGCGTCCGCGTCATCATCGCCGGCGCCGGGGGAGCAGCGCACCTGCCCGGCATGCTCGCGTCGATGACTCCGCTGCCGGTCGTCGGGGTTCCGGTGCCGCTCGCATACCTCGACGGGATGGACTCGCTGCTCTCGATCGTGCAGATGCCGGCCGGCATCCCGGTCGCCACAGTGTCGATCGGCGGTGCTCGCAACGCCGGCATTCTCGCGGCTCGTATCCTCGGCGCATCGGATGCTGCGATCGCGGACCTGCTCGAGGAGTACGCACGCACGCTCGAGTCGCAGGTCGCGGAGAAGAACGAACGACTGAAGGGCTCCCTGTGACAGTTGCCGCTCCCAGTGCGGCGATACGGAGCGGGCGCCGTCTGATCGAGACCCGTCCACTGCGCAATCCCGATGCGGCCGATCCTGCTTTCATGGGGCGTCGCGGGTGGTGGCTGGTCGCGATGAACGTGCTGGTTCCCGGATCCGCGCAGGTCCTCGCCGGCGGTAACCGCCGACTCGGCCGGTTCGGCCTGGTGGCCACGCTGCTGAGCTGGTTCCTCGTGGTGCTCGCGGTCGTCTCCGCACTGTTCTGGCGTTCGGTGCTCATCTCGGTGGTCACGAACTGGTTCGTGCTGACGCTGCTCCAGGTGCTGTTCGTCGCGTACGCGCTGCTGTGGATCGTGCTGACCTTCGACACTCTGCGGCTGGTGCGCCTGGTGAAGGTGCCGTCTGCCTCGCGTCTGGCGATTCCGGTCGTGGCGCTGATCATCGTGGGGCTCCTCGGCGGGGGAGCCGGCTACGCGGCCACCGTCGCAGGCTCCAGCAAGGGAGCGATCGACGACATCTTCGGCCAGAGCGGTCCGAGCGTCGAGCCGAGCGACGGTTACTACAACATCCTGCTCCTCGGCGCAGACAGCGGCGATGGCCGCGACTCGATGCGCTTCGACAGCATCTCGGTGGTGTCTGTCAACGCCACCACCGGTGCGACCACGATCTTCGGAATACCGCGCGAGCTGCCGAACGCGCCGTTCAGCGAGGACAGCCCGATGCAGGCGCTGTACCCGGACGGTTTCGAGGGGCACTCGTCGTCATCGTGCGGTTGGAACGGCTGGATGAACCACATCCGCTACGCGGCCGAGGTCTGTCGCGATGACGAGGGAGCCGAGCTGTATCCGGATGCTGCCGCGCACGGTTCCGCGCCGGGCATCGAGGGGACGAAGGATGCCGCGGAGGGAATCCTCGGGATCGAGATCCCGTACTACATCTTCATCGACATGAACGGCTTCGCCGCCATGATCGATGCCCTCGGCGGCGTGGACATCAACGTCACGGAGCGTCTGCCGAAGGGCGGCCCGCCGGAGGGCTGGACCGGCACCGACGTCAACGAGTGGGCGATCGGCTGGATCGAGCCGGGGCAGCAGCACATGAACGGCGACACCGCCCAGTGGTACGCCCGTTCGCGGTACACGACCAGCGACTGGGATCGCATGCAGCGCCAGCGTGAGCTGCAGGTCGCGATCCTCGATCAGTTCACGCCCGAGAACGTGCTCACCCGGTTCAACGACATCGCGTCCGCCGGCACGGTGCTGGTGGACACCGACCTGCCCAGGGACAAGCTTTCGGAGTTCTTCGATCTGATGGTGAAGGCGAAGGAGCTGCCGGTCACGTCGATCGAGCTCGTGCCAGAGAACGGCGTCGACGAGTTCGAGCCCGACTACGCCTTCATCCGCGATCTCGCGCAGCAGACGCTGCATCCACCGACGCAGACGCCGACCCCGACTCCGTGACAGGGGGCCCACTGCTCATCGCCTATGGCGATGAGCAGCAGGCCTTCCGGTTTGCACCGGCCGACACCGGACGACGACAGTCGGAGGGGGAGGGACCGTCGCCGCCCGGCGAGTGGTCATCGCGTTACGCGGTGACCAAACCTATGCACGCTTGCGCCGTGCGATACCTGCTGCGACGAGCACTCCGCCCGCAGCGAGAGCGGTGATGCCGCCCCCGATGATCCACGGCGAGACTTCGCCGCCGGTGGTTGCAAGTCCGACCGCGGGGTCGTGATTGCAGCTCACAGCGGCGTCGTGTCCGCTGGATACCGTGATCGTCGCGGTGTAGGAGCGCGAGCCGCTGAAAGTGACGTCGTACGAGCCGTTGCCGTCGGCCGGCGGCAGGAACGAGAGTTCCAGGCTCCCGTCGTCGTTCGCGACTCCGCCGGAGTACGACGCCCCTGCGGCGTTCGCTCCCGATACTCCCACCTCGACACTCTCACCCGGCGCGAAGTACCCGGCGCCGAACACGATGGCCGAGGACTCGCAGACGTCGACGACGGGATCCTCGACGGTGACGCCTGGTGGATCGGCGTACGAGCCGGTTTCGGCGGAGGCGACAGCGGGTGCGGACAGCACCAGCGCGCCAGCGGTCAGGCATATGACCACCAGTTTCTTCAACATGGTTTCTCCCCCAGAGAGACACACATGGAATCACACTCGAACACACCCCTGCATTCGACTGCGTGAACTCCTCCTGCCCCCACGGCAGGATGGTTGAGTCCGATATTCCCCAGTGGTGATGACAATATCCGACCGGGGCACCGTTGTCACTACTCGCAGGTGAATTCCGCGCGTGTCGTGTCCGGTGTTCCGATCGTCGGGGTGTGCTGCAGTCGGGTGAGGCGGTCGCCGGCGCCGGTGCCTGTGAAGGAGACGGTGACCGTGGTCGACTCGCCTGGTTCGAGGAGAACGGTGTGCTGCACCACGCTGCGCGTGCCGAGAGTGGTGGTCTGCACCCCCTCCTCGGCGCCGTCGCGATCGACCGCGCGCACGTTCGCGCCCTCTGGACCGTAGATGGCGATCATGGTGCGCACCGAACCGGCGTGCACGCCGTATATGCCGTTTCCGGTCACGTACTGGGGGAGCGTCTGCTCGGCATCGGCAGGAGCGCCGTTGGTCCAGGTGACGCGCACCTGGGTGGTGGGCTCTCCTCGGCAGACACCAACGGCGGTGCTGATCGACGCTTCGGTGTAGTAGTCCATTTTGGCGCCCGTGGCGTCGTTGAGGAGCACTCCCACGTATGGTCCGCGCGGGCCGTCGACCGGAAGAGTGCCGCCGAGGGTGGACGCGGCGAGCAGCGTCTCCTCTTCGGGGTGTGCGCTCCAGATCCGGATGCGGTTCTCTTCCGCCGCGACCGCGAACGCTGCGATGAGCTTCTGAGGGTCACCGCGGGTCAGCGCAGCCGCGAACAGCTCGTTCGCGGCCTGTGCGAAGACGGCATCCTGCTCGACGGGGTCGGGGAATGTCGCATAGACCTCGGACAGCAAGATCGACAGGATCGTCTCGGAGTTCGCAGTGAACGGTCCGAAGGTGATGTCACCGGTTGCTTCGAGCAGGTGCGCGGCCACGACGGCATCGATCGCGATGACGCCGTCGACCTTCTGGCCGAACTGCATTTCCCAGCGCAGGGCGAGCATCGCGCCGGCTTCGGTGAAATCCGGGATGCTGGTGATGTTCTGCACGTAAAGCCCGGGGCCTTCTGCGAACAGGGCGACCGTTGATTCGCTCAGCGGAAGGGGATCGGTGAGCGGCGGAAAGTCTGCGGTGGAGGCCTGTTGGACGACACTGATCGTTCCGCGTTCAGCGCGCATCAATGCGAGCGAACCGACGATTCCGCCGTCCGACCGCAACTCGGCGTTGTTCTGCATCGCAACGACATAAGTGCGCGGTCCGTCGGCGCCGAGCATGGGCGGCAGCAGCACGGAAGCGCCGTGGAGCGCACCGACGACAGTGGCCGCCTCGGTGACGACGTCGCGCATCTCGCGGACGGCATCCGCCAACGGCGGCAGCGCGGCATCGGCATTGATCTGCTGGGCCTGCGTCTCCGCAGCGCTGAGCGTGGCGCTGGCAGCGGCGAGGGGCGCCTCGACCTCGGCGAGGGGAGCGAGATCGATCTTGGATCCGGTGAACCCGAAGCTCGCGAGGTCGATGCCTCCTGCGATCTCGAGCACGGGCGCGACAGCATCCGAGGCGACGCTGTCGGCGACCTCGGCGACTTCGCGCACGGCGGTGAAGTTGGCGCCCAGCCACGGGACGAACTCGAAGCCACGCCAGATCGGATCGGAGGTGAGGTCGTGTGCTGTGGCGGCGTGCTGCGCGACGCGAGGCGCAACCAGCTCCGCCCTCTCGAGCTCCCCGTCGGCGATGAAGCCACGCATCTGCGAGGCGGAGCTCGCGACGGCCTGCATCTCACTGACAGCGCTGATACCGCGGATGGCCACCCAGCCGATCGCGAGAATGAGCAATGTCACAACAGCGCCGATGACCCATCGGATCCATCGGCGCTGCACGGGAAGTCGGCCGTCACTCACCCCTGCATTCAAGCATGGACCGGCGTCACTCGCGGGTTTTCCTGGACGTCGCGGATACTCTGTGGTTATGGGTGCCCAGTTGCGTGTCGTTCTCGACCAGATCACACAGGTCATCGACCCGGATCAGGCGACCGCCGCGCTGGACCTTACGGCGGGCCTGGTCGCCACGGCGCCGTCGGGATGCACGGTGGAGGCCATCGTGCCCGCCGGGGGAGCGGCCGATCTGGTCGGACTCGCAGGCACGCGTGTGCTTCCGCTGGGGCGGCGCGAGCTCGCAGGCTCCTGGCAGCTCGGGATCGTGCCGGGCGTGGGGGGCGGGCTCATCCACGCCCCGACGCTCATGGCGCCGCTCGTCAAACACGATCGTCTGCACCACGACGACCAGGTCGCGGTCACGGTCTGGGACCTGCAGGCGTGGGAAGCACCGGAACTGAAGTCGAAAGGCGCTGTCGCGTGGCAGCGCGGGATGCTGCGTCGCGCGTCCAGGCACGCCGACGTCGTGGTCGTTCCCTCTCACTCCATGGCGGAGAGGATCGGCTCGTTCGCGAAACTCGGTGATCGGGTGCGGGTGATCTCTGGCGCGGCCCCGGAAGGGTTCGGGGTTCCGGTCGACGCAGCGCAGCGGCGGACCGCGATGGCCCTCCCGGAGCGCTACGTCGTGCTCACCGGTTCGGCCGAGAGCCTGGAATCCGGCTTCCGGGCTGCGGCTGCCGCTGACGTCGACGCCGTCGTTCTGGATGCCGCGGATGGTGCGGAGCCGCGACTGGTGGAGATCGCGTCTGCCGTCGGGCTGCCGGAGCGTCGCGCGCACGTGCGCGGCACACTTCCTGCCGAAGACCGTGCCGCCGTGTTGGCCGGCGCCGCAGCGTTCGTCGCGACCAGCGCTCTGTCGGCATGGCCGTGGCGGGCGATGGAGGCGATGTCGCTGAGCGTGCCACTCATCGCGGTCGACAGCGGAGTGCACCGCGACGTCATCGCGGAGGGCGGCTCGCTGGTCCCGCCCGAGGAGCTTTCCGATGCGCTGGCGGATGCCGTCGGTGCGGGCGGAAAGCGGCTCGGAGTGCTCGCGGGGGACAGGGCACGGGCCTTCTCGTGGGCGAGCGCGGCGGAGCGGGTCTGGGCGCTGCACGCGGATCTCTGACGCAGGTCGCTCGCTCGGGTCATGTCGGTGCCATGCCCGTTGTACCGATCAGGGGCCGAGATATGCCGCGAGGGCGTCGCCTCCGTCACGCGGTGTGAATCCGGTCGCAGTGATCTTGGTCAGATCCAGGACGCTGTTCAGCGGGCGAGGGGATACCGGCGCAGTCGCGTTCGCGAAGTACGCGGCTGTGGTCACATCGCTCACGCGTGAAGGGTCGTTCTCGGTCAGTCGGAAGACCTCGCGGGCGATGTCCGCCCAGGAGAGTTCAGTGCCGGTACACGTGACGTTGTAGGTGCCGTAGTCGGCACTCACCTCGAGCAGGTGCACGATCGCATCCGCGATGTCGGTCGTGAACGTCAGTCGTCCGATCTGGTCGCTGACGACGCTCGGATCGATGCCGCGTTCGGCGAGCGAGGCCATGGTGCGCACGAAGTTCTTGCCTTCGCCAATCACCCAGGACGTGCGTACGATGTAGTGCCGTGACGCGGTCTGGGCGGCCAGGTCGCCGGCCGCTTTGGACTGCCCGTATACGCCGAGCGGCGCGAACGCGGCGTCCTCGGTGTAGGCGCCGTCCTCAGTGCCGTCGAACACGTAGTCGCTCGAGACGTGCACGAGTGTGATGCGGTTCTCATTGGCGATGCGTGCGAGGGCAGCGACGGCCACAGCGTTTGCCTGCCATGCGGCAGCACGCCCTTCGGGCGTCTCTGCGGCATCGACAGCCGTGTACGCGGCGGCGTTGATGATCGTGCCGTAGTCGCGCCAGCGTCGCGCCCGCGCGATGTCGGGGGCTGTGACGTCGAGTTCGGCACGGGTGGCGTACTCGATGTGTGCGGCATCGCCGAGACGAGCACGCAGTGCGCGACCGAGCTGCCCGCCTGCACCGAGTACCAGCGTCTTGCGCGGGGGAATCGGGCTGACACCTGCCAGCCGCGGGTGCGACTTGTCCTTCTCGGAGATCTCGACTTCGCTGAGCGGGATCGGCCACTCGATGGCGGCCGTCTCATCTGCGAGGTTGAGGAATGCGTATTCGGCGGCGGGCGACCAATGGTCGTTCACGAGGTAGGCGTATGCCGTGTCGGGTGCGAGCGTCTGGTACGAGTTGCCGACTCCGCGGGGCACGAAGATGGCTCTCGAGGGGTCGATCTCGGTCGTGAAGACGGCGCCGAAGCTGGGGCCCTCGCGGAGGTCCACCCACGCACCGAAGATGCGTCCGGTCGCGACCGAGATCCACTTGTCCCATGGTTCGGCGTGGATGCCGCGGGTCGTGCCGACCTCGTCGTTGAAGGAGATGTTGTTCTGCACCGGACCGAAGTCATCGAGCCCGAGTGCGGTCATCTTCTCGCGCTGCCAGTTCTCCTTGAACCAGCCGCGCGAGTCACCGTGCACGGGCAGCTCGAACAGCACCAGTCCGGGGATCGGGGTCTCGATGCGCTGCAGCTGCTTGCCGAAGATGTCGCTCACTGGCCCTTCCCCGCGTAGAACGCCTCGGTCGCGTCCTTGCTGGGCGCCCACCAGTCCTCGTTCGCGCGGTACCAATCGATCGTCGCGGCAAGGCCCGACTCGAAGTCGCCGTATGCAGGTGTCCAGCCGAGTTCCGTGCGCAGTTTGGTCGAATCGATCGCGTAGCGCAGGTCGTGCCCGGCGCGGTCGGTGACGTGGTCGTACGCGTCTGCAGGCTCACCCATGGTGGTGAGGATCAGCTCGACGACGTCCTTGTTGTTCTTCTCGCCGTCCGCGCCGATCAGGTACGTCTCACCCATCGCGCCCTTGTCGAGGATGGTCAGCACGGCGGAAGAGTGGTCATCGGCGTGGATCCAGTCCCGCACGTTCTCGCCAGCGCCGTAGAGCTTGGGGCGGATGCCGCGGATCACGTTCGTGATCTGACGCGGGATGAACTTCTCCACATGCTGGTAGGGGCCGTAGTTGTTCGAACAGTTCGAGATCGTCGCCCGCACTCCGAACGAGCGCACCCACGCGCGCACCAGCAGATCGGATCCGGCCTTCGTCGACGAATACGGCGAAGACGGGTTGTACGGAGTGGTCTCGGTGAACCGCACCGGGTCATCCAGTTCAAGATCGCCGTACACCTCATCGGTGGAGATGTGATGCAGACGGGTGTCGTGGCGGCGCGCAGCCTCGAGCAGCGTGTAGGTGCCGACGATGTTCGTGTCCAGGAAAGGGCGAGGGTCGTCCAGCGAGTTGTCGTTGTGGGACTCTGCCGCGTAATGCACGACCGCATCCGTGTTCGCGAAGAGTTCGTCGACGAGCGGCGCATCCGTGATGTCACCGTGCACGAATGCGACCCGGTCCTCAGGCAGCCCCGCCAGCGATGCCCGGTTACCGGCATACGTCAGCGCGTCGAGAACGGTCACGTGGTCGTCGGTGTTCTCCACAACGTGATGCACGAAGTTCGAACCGATGAAGCCCGCCCCTCCCGTCACGAGCAGACGGCTCATACGTGTCCTCTCCTGAGCAAGTCCAGCAGGTAGGTGCCGTAGCCCGACTTCACCAGCTTGTCCGCACGCGCGCGCAGCTCGTCATCTGTGAGATACCCCTGACGCCACGCCACCTCCTCGGGCACACCGATCTTCAACGCCGTACGACGCTCCATCGTGCGCACGTAGTCCGCGGCGTCCGTCATCTGATCGAATGTCCCGGTGTCCAACCACGCGGTGCCGCGCGGCAGCACCTCCACCTGCAGCTTGTCCCGCTCCAGATAGGCACGGTTGATATCAGTGATCTCATACTCTCCGCGCGCACTCGGCTCGAGGTTCTGTGCAATCGCCACCACGTCGTTGTCGTAGAAGTACAGGCCGGGCACCGCGTAGTTGCTCTTCGGGGACGCGGGCTTCTCCTCCAGAGAGATCGCCTTGCCCTCACCGTCGAACTCGACCACACCGTACGCCTGAGGCTCAGCGACCCAGTATGCGAAGATCGCACCTCCCTCGATATCGGAGAACCTCTTGAGCTGCGTGCCCAGGCCCGGTCCGTAGAGCAGATTGTCTCCGAGCACGAGGGCCACATTGTCATCGCCGATGAAGTCCGCGCCGATCGTGAACGCCTGTGCGAGTCCATCCGGAGACGCCTGCTGCGCGAAAGTGAGATTGATTCCGAACTGCGAACCGTCGCCCAGCAGACGTTCGAAGTGCTCCGCGTCGTGCGGCGTCGTGATCACCATGATGTCCCTGATACCCGCGAGCATCAGCGTCGACAACGGGTAATAGACCATCGGCTTGTCGTACACCGGGATCAGCTGCTTCGAGACGCCGAGAGTGATCGGGTGCAGCCGAGTACCCGAGCCGCCCGCGAGAATAATGCCCTTCACGAGTCCATCGTGGCACATGGATCGCGCGAGTCGTGAAGCTGGTGAGAGACGGTGAATCCGCGCGACACGCGGCGTTTCTCTCCAGTTTCTCTGGTCGCAGTGGCATCATCCCGTAACTTCCGCCACACTAGTCACATGTCTCGACCTGCCCCACGCTCTCGAAACGCGCTCAACATCGCGCGATTCCTCACCGTCCTCGTTGCTGTGACGGCTGTCGTGGTCGGCACTGTCGCGCCGGTGGCGGTGGCCACGGCATCCGCCTCGCAGAGCACGACCGCCAGCCTCGCGCGCACCGCAGGCGACCCCGCGCAGACGGGAATCGTCAAGACTTCGCTCGCCGGCTTCAGCGCGGGAAACATCATCAGCGATGCGGTGTTCACCAACAAGAGCACCATGACAGAGGCGCAGATCCAGAGCTTCTTCAACGGCAAGGTCTCGCGATGCCAATCGGGTTATGTCTGTCTGAAAGACTTCAAGATCAGCTCGGTGAATCGTCCCGCCGATGCGTACTGCAGCGGGTACACCGGCGCGGCGAACGAGTCCGCCGCGCGCATCATCTATCGGGTGGCGCAGTCGTGCAACATCAATCCGCAGGTGCTCATCGTGATGCTCCAGAAGGAGCAGGGGCTCATCAGCCACACGTGGCCGAGCTCGTGGCGCTACGACAGCGCGTTGGGGCAGGGCTGCCCGGACACTGCCCCGTGCGACCCGAACTTCGTCGGCTTCTTCCACCAGATCTACGGCGCAGCGCGCCAGATGCAGATCTACATGGAGGGCAAGTGGTTCCAGTGGTACGCGCCGGGTAAGACCTGGGGCATTCTGTACCACCCGAACGCTTCGTGCGGACGAGGAAACGTCTATGTCGCGAACAAGGCGACTGCGGCGCTCTACTACTACACGCCGTACCAGCCGAACGCAGCTGCCCTGAAAGCCGGATACGGCGAAGGCAACAGCTGCTCGAGCTACGGCAACCGCAACTTCTACAACTACTTCACGGACTGGTTCGGGTCGACTCAGGCGATCGACCCGCTCGGGACGATCAACCGGCAGTACGTTGCACTCGGCGGAGCGTCCGGCGTGCTCGGCAAAGCTGGAGCGGAACCGAAATGCACGGCTACAACGACTCGCTGCACATGGTTCTACGCGAAAGGCGTGATCACGTGGACGCGGGCTCTCGGCGCTGTCACTGTCTACGGGGATGTGTACACGGAGTACGCGGCGCAGGGCGGTCTTACAGGCAAGCTCGGTTACCCGGCGGACACTCCGAAGGCCGTGACGGACCCCAACGGCAACGGAATCACCCAGAAGTTCGACAAGGGGTGGATCCATTCGTCCGCGGCGGGAGCCTTTGCTTCCTCCAGCACGATCATGACTGCCTACAGCGGTGCAGGCTGGTTGCGAGGCACGCTCGGATGGCCGAAGGGGGCGGAGAAGTGCGACACGCTCGGGTGTCTGCAGACCTTCGCAGGCGGGGTAATCCGTTATAAGACGGGCCAGAAGGCGTATGTCGTGCCACCCGTGGATAACGCGAAGATCAAGAGTGCGTACACGGCCCAGGGCGGCAACTCCGGACTCCTCGGATACGCCGTCACCGCGACCACGAACGTCGTCGATCCAAACGGCGATGGATACGCGCAGAAGTTCGATGGGGGGTGGATTCACTCCTCGGCGCGCGGTACCTTCGTTTCGTCGAATACGATCATGACGGCGTACAGCAAAGTCGGCTGGGTCCGCGGCGCCTTCGGCTGGCCTACCGGCCCCGAGAAATGCACCAGCACCGCGTGCTCGCAACCCTTCGAGAATGGCGTGTTGCAGTACGAAAAGGGTGGAGCGGCCGGACCAGCGGCAACTGTCACCAACGCTGCGATTCTTGCTACTTACAAGGCGTCAGGCGGTGCCTCAGGGCCGTTGGGCTACCCATTGCACAATTCGCAGCGGGTGACTGACCCGAACGGAAACGGCTACATCCAAGTCTTCACTGGTGGGTGGATCCACTCCAGCACGCGCGGTACCTTCGCGAGCTCATCTCAGATTATGGCGGCGTATTCCGCCGCTGGATGGCTGCGTGGACGCCTCGGATGGCCGACGTCCGCAGAGAAGTGCACTGACCTCGGCTGCACGCAAAAGTTTGCGAATGGCACCCTCACGACTGCGACTGCTGGGTCGGACAATACGAAGTTGAATCAGGCGATTCGCACGACGCACCAGAATGCCGGCGGAGTCACAGGTTGGCTGGGTGCTGCGATGATCGCGGTTCAGCACATCGTGGACCCCAATGGGAACGGTGATGTGCAGAGCTTCGCCGGTGGGTGGATTCACTCGTCGGCGGCTGGCACTTTCACCTCGTCCAGCCGCATCATGTCCGTCTACAGCGCGGCGGGCTGGCTGCGCGGGACGCTCGGATGGCCGACGGGTGCGGAGACGGCCGTCTCGGATCCGAATGGGAACGGCGTCGCCCAGAAGTTCAATGGCGGGTGGATCCACTCGTCGGAGTCGGGGTCCTTCTCGTCTTCGACACAGATCATGACGGCCTACAGCGCCGCAGGCTGGGTCCGCGGGACGCTCGGATGGCCGGCGGGCGCGGAGACAGCAGTCTCGGATCCGAAGGGTAACGGCCTCGCTCAGAAGTTCGACGGCGGTTGGGTTCACTCATCGAAACAGGGGACGTTCTCCTCGTCGACTGCGATCATGAAGGCCTACAGTGCCGCAGGCTGGTTGCGCGGACCACTTGGCTGGCCGGTCGGTGCTGAAACATGTTCCGCTGGGAAGTGCGCGCAGGCCTTCTCGGGGGGAACAATCCGATACCAGGTCGGCTCCCCGGCAGTCGTGATGCTGACTTCCCAGAATGCTTCCATCCAGCGCGTCTATAGCGAGGCTGGCGGCGCTGCTGGTCCGCTCGGACACGCCGCAACAGCACTGCAGACAGTGACCGATCCAAACGGAAACGGTTATGCTCAGCGATTCGACGGCGGGTGGATTCACTCATCGGCGACGGGAACATTCGTCTCGTCCACGGCGATCATGGAGACATACAGTGATGCCGGCTGGCTGCGCGGTGCGCTCGGATGGCCGGTTGGAGTAGAGAAGTGCACGAGCGGTGATTGTGTCCAAGCGTTCGCAGGTGGCACCATCCGAGTAGGCGCGGCGGGCGGCATAAAGGTTTATCTAACAAACGAGAATCGGCGAATCTACGACGTGTACACCGCGGCCGGCGGCGCGGGTGGTCCGCTGGGGAACGCGGCATCGTCCCTAGTGACGGTGACAGATCCGAACGGCGACGGCTTCGGACAGGCGTTCGATGGCGGATGGATTCACTCGTCCAAGTACGGAACATTCGCTTCGTCGACCTCGATGATGACGCTCTACAGCGCGCGCGGATGGATCCGAGGAGAGTTGGGTTGGCCGACCAGCGCTGAAACTTGCCAGGCCGGTACGTGCTCTCAGAAGTTCGTGAATGGCACGCTCTCGTACAAAAAATAGGGAAAGGACGCTCGGATAGACTGGCGGGTATGAAGGTACTGCTCACAGGAGCTGACGGATTCATCGGATCACACCTCGCGGAGCAGCTCGTCCGGGATGGACACGAAGTCCGAGCGCTCGTCCTATACAACTCGTTCGATTCGCGCGGGTGGCTCGACGGCGTCGATCCGGAGGTCGCGGCTCAGATCGAGTTCGTTCCGGGCGACGTGCGGGACCCGGCGCTCATGATGTCGGCAGTCCGAGACCGCGATGCGGTGCTCCATCTGGCAGCGTTGATCGCGATTCCGTATTCGTACGCCGCTCCGGATCTATACGTGCAGACGAACATCCAGGGCACGCTCAACCTGCTCAACGCCGCTCGTGCCGCGGACGTCAGCCGCTTCATCCACACCTCCACCAGCGAGGTGTATGGGACGGCGCGTTACGTTCCGATGGATGAGGGGCACCCGCTCCAGGGTCAGTCGCCGTACTCCGCCTCGAAGATTGCCGCCGATCAGATGGTCAACTCGTATCATGCGTCATTCGGGCTCCCCACGGTGACGATTCGGCCCTTCAACACGTTCGGGCCGCGTCAGTCCGCCCGCGCTGTGATCCCGACGATCATCAGCCAGCTCGCTGCCGGGAAGCGGGAGATTCAGCTCGGCGCGATCACTCCCACGCGTGATTTCACTTACGTGCCCGACACAGTGTCCGGGTTCACTGCCGCGCTCACGAGCACGGCAGGAGTAGGTGAAGTCATCAACCTCGGCGTCGGGTTCGAAGTCTCGATCGGTCAGACGTTCGAACTCATCGCGGAAGCAATGGGCATCGACGCCACCGCGACTGAGGACCCGGCCCGATTGCGCCCCGCCAACTCTGAGGTAGAACGACTGTACTCCGACAACACGAAGGCGCAGGAAGTTCTTGGCTGGAGCCCGCGGTACGACGGTGTCGACGGATTCCGCGAGGGTTTGCGTGCGACCGCCGAGTGGTTCACCGACCCGGCGAACTTGGCTCGTTACCGCACCGACGCCTACATCGTATGAGTGACGCCAAGGACTTCGTCCGCACGATCCGTGGGGTGGTCGGCGAGGACTCGTTCGTCGGCCTGCATATCCCAGATATCACCGATGTCGAGAAGCAGAAGGTGCGGGAGTGCCTCGATTCCACCTTCGTGTCGAGCGTGGGAAGTTTCGTCGGAGAGTTCGAGCAATCGATCGCGGAGCTCACCGGCGCCGGGTACGGTGTCGCCGTGTCCAACGGGACTTCAGCGCTCCAGGTGGCACTGGAACTTGCCGGAGTAGGAGCGGGCGACGACGTGATCGTGCCGACGCTGTCGTTCGTCGCCACTGCGAACGCGGTGTCGCACGCCGGTGCGCAACCGTATTTCGTGGACAGCGATGAGGAGACCCTCGGTCTCTCGGTCGAGGCTGTGGAGGCGGTGCTCGCCGCCGCGCGATCTACGCCGGAGGGCCTTGTCAACGGCGTCACCGGACGTCGAATCGGAGCAATCGTCCCGATGCACACGCTGGGCCACCCGATGCGCATTGTCGAATTGGTCGCGCTTGCCGACGCCTACGGAATTCCGGTGGTGGAGGATGCCGCCGAGTCGCTCGGCAGCCGTGCCGGCACTTCGCACACAGGAACGTTCGGGACGCTCGGAATTCTCAGCTTCAACGGCAACAAGATCCTCACCACCGGTGGCGGGGGAATGATCCTCACGAGCGATGAAGAACTCGCGCGCCGCGCGCGGCATGTCACCACGACAGCCAAGCTGCCGCACCGGTGGGAGTTCGAGCATGATGAGGTGGCCTACAACTACCGAATGCCGAATCTCAACGCCGCACTCGGAGTTGCGCAGTTGAAACGACTTCCCGAGTTCCTTGCAGCCAAGCGACGGCTCGCCGATCGCTATCGGGATGCTTTTGAGGACTTGTCCGGGGTGCATTTTCTCTCCGAGCCGGACGGCACCGAAAGCAACTATTGGCTCTGTGCAGTGCGCGTGACCGGCGGAGTCGAAAGGCGCGATGAGCTGCTCGAGGCCACGAACGATGCGGGACTGCAATGTCGCCCGTTCTGGAATCTTCTCCATCGGCAGGCGCCATATCGCCATCTGCCGCATGCCCCCACTCCGGTGGCTGACGCTCTTCAAGCCAGCGTGGTGTGCATTCCGAGCTCGCCGGCCCTGGCGGCGGCATGAGGAAGATCGCTGTTCTCACCGGTACCCGCGCTGACTACGGCCTCCTGAGAGGGCTGCTGCAGGAGATCGAGGCGGACGAAGCGCTCGAGCTGCAACTCATCGTCACCGGTACACACCTCAGCGACGCTTTCGGGCGCACTGAGTCGGAGATCGAAGATGACGGACTCAGGGTCGCTGCATCCGTGCCGATCTGGTCAGCAGACGACAGCCGGTTGGGCGCGGCCGAAGACGTCGGCAGCGCACTGCCGCGTTACGCGCGTGTGCTGACCGACCTTGCGCCGGACATCCTTGTCGTCCTGGGTGACCGTCTCGAGGCATTCGCGGCGGCAGCTGCCGCGACGGTCGTTTCGGTTCCGCTGGCGCACATCCACGGTGGAGAACTCACCGAGGGCGCGATGGATGACGCGCTGCGCCACTCGATCACCAAGATGGCGTACCTCCATTTCACGTCGACCGAAGACCATCGTCGACGCGTGATCCAAATGGGGGAGCAGCCGGACCGGGTGTATTTCCACGGGGCACCGATCGTCGACGCGCTCAGCGCGCTTGAACTTCTTCCTCGGGAGGAGGTGGAGCGGCGCTTCGGCGTCCGGCTTTCGCAGCCGACCGCGCTCGTGACGTTCCACCCTGCTGTGATGGACGTCGATGCTCCTGAGGTCGTGCTGGAAGAGC
Source organism: Microbacterium murale (assembly GCF_014635185.1). Taxonomy (GTDB): domain Bacteria; phylum Actinomycetota; class Actinomycetes; order Actinomycetales; family Microbacteriaceae; genus Microbacterium; species Microbacterium murale. The sequence continues at coordinate 147,457 of NZ_BMCM01000002.1, read as the reverse complement.
TCCTCGTTGCTCTCCTCGAGGTGGACGGACTGCATGTGGTAGTCACGGGATCGAACTCCGACATCGGCACCGCGGATGTCCGTCAGCGCATCGCGGCGTTCGTAGAGTCCAACACGGACCGTGTGGACTTCGTCGAATCATTCGGTCAGCTCGGGTATCTGAGTGCCATGTCAGCGGCGACCGTCGTGGCCGGGAACTCATCCAGTACCGTGCTGGAGGCACCAGTACTCGGTACTCCGTCCGTACTGGTCGGGGATCGGCAGAAGGGGCGGCCGCTCGCGTCCAGCGTCGCCACGCCGGACGCAAACCGCACTGCCATCGCGTCCGCCCTGAGAGATGCGATCCGGGGGGTGCAGGATCAGTCGGACATCGACATCTTTGGTCATCCCGGATTCGCTGCCCGCACTGCTGCGACGCTACGCGACGCGACGATTCCTACGCCGCCGCGCAAGAAATTCCACGACCTCGAGGAGGGATCGGGATCATGACCGAACACGTTTTCGTGATCGCTGAAGCCGGAGTGAATCACAACGGCTCCGTCACCACGGCAGAGGAGCTCGTAGACCTCGCCGCGTCCGCCGGTGCCGATGCGGTGAAGTTTCAGACGTTCTCGGCAGACGGCCTCGCGCTTGAGAGCGCCGAGCTGGCCGCCTACCAGCGCACGTCCGATGATGATCGTCGTTCGCAGCATGACCTGCTCCGCCAACTCGAGCTGAGCCATGCAGAATTCCGACGCCTTCGAGATCGCTGTGAGTCTCGCGGGATCGAGTTCCTCTCGACAGCATTCGACATCGCGGGCCTCGACTTCCTCGTCACAGAGCTGGGGATCCCCAAGGTCAAGATTGCATCCGGCGACCTGACCTTCGCGCCGCTTCTGGTCGCAGCCGGTCGGACCGGGCTGCCTGTCATCTTGTCCACTGGGATGGCTGAGATGGCCGAGATTGAGCGTGCGCTGCGCTTCATCGCTGCGGGGCTGTTGCAATCGCGGGGGCAGCTTGACGCCGTACGGCTCACGGATGACGTTCTGGAGAACGCATGGCAGCGTCGCAATGACGAAGTCGCGTTCGCGCAGCATGTCACGATCCTTCACTGCACGACCGAGTACCCCGCTGCCGACGAGCATCTGAACCTACGCGCGATGCAGACGATCGCCACGACCTTCGGGCATCAGGTCGGCTACTCCGACCATTCGCTCGGGTCGCTCGGGTCGGTGCTTGCCGTCGGGCTCGGTGCCACGGTCGTCGAAAAGCACTTCACCTTCGACGTGCGGGCCGAGGGCCCCGATCATGCGGCGTCCCTCGACCCAGACGGCTTGCGAGACTACGTCGCCGACCTCCGTCGCGTGCCGGTGATGCTGGGGTCAACCGAGAAGAGATGTCAGCCGGTGGAGGAAGGCAACCGTGCGGTTGTCCGACGTAGCCTGGTGGCGACCACCGATATCAAAGAGGGTGCGATCGTCGCTGACGTCGACGTCGCGTGCTTCCGCCCGGCAAGTGGGCGTACCTCGTTCGACTACTGGGATGTGGTGGGTGCGCCTGCGTCCCGTGACTACCGGCGTGGTGAGCTCATCGATGGCTGATCTCGTACTTCTCGGCGCAGGAGGGCACGCGCATTCGGTGCTCGCGGCGCTCGCGATGTCAGGCAGAAGCGCGTACGGTTACCTCGCCCCCGAACCTTCGGCGCGACTCTCTGGGCTTGCTCATCTTGGTGGTGATGAGTTTCTCGACGTACTCGACCCGCGCGAGGTCGACATCGTCAACGCCATGGGATCCGTCTCATCCACGGCGGCGCGCCGTCGACTGCACTTGGCAGCGACCTCACGAGGGTTCACCGTCGTAACGATCGTGCACCCGCGTGCATTCGTCGATCCTTCTGTGTCCGTGCCTGCCGGTGTGCAGGTGATGGCGGGCGCCGTCATCAACGCGGGTGCGCAGATCGGAACGGGTGCGCTGATCAATTCGGGCGCGATCGTCGAACACGACACGGTGATAGGCGAGCACGCCCATGTCGCTCCCGGCGCCCTCCTGGCCGGGGATGTTGTGATCGAGGCGAGCGCCCACATCGGAATGGGAGCAATGGTCCTCCAAGGACTGACGGTAGGGTCGGGGAGTGTCGTCGGCGCGGGCGCGGTCGTCACCCACTCGGTGCCCGCAGATGCCATCGTCGTGGGAGTACCCGCACGGCCGTTCCAGGAGTTGAGGGCGAGAGAGCATGATTGACAGAGGCATTCTCGTCGTCGAGCCGGAGACGAGTATTCGCGCCGCGCTCATGCAACTCGATCGCGGTGCTGTTCAGGTGGTCTTCGTTGAGGACGCGGACGGGCGGCTCGTGGGCGCTGTCAGCGATGGCGACATCCGGCGAGGATTGTTGGCGGGAACATCTTTGGATGCGCGCGTGGACACGGTGATGAATCGCCACCCTGCTTCGGTTTCTCCGACAACGAGCCAGGAGGATGTGGATGCTCTGAAGGCGCTCCGCGGCATCCGCGTGGTCGCGGTCGTGGACGGCGACGGCCGAATGGTCGACGTGGTCGGCGAACTGGCGCACATTGCCACCCCACTGAACACTCCTGTGGTGCTGATGGCCGGAGGACGAGGGCAGAGGCTCTATCCGATCACCAAGGACATCCCCAAGCCGCTTGTGCCCCTCGGCGACGTGCCGATGATCGATATCATTCTCGGCCGGCTGCACGATCAGGGGTTCCGTCGGATCCACGTGTCTGTGAATCACCTCGGTCACCTCATCGAGGAGCACCTCGGTGACGGGAGCTCGCGCGGCCTGGAGATCACGTACCTCCATGAGCCCGCACCGCTGGGTACAGCCGGTGCACTGGCGCAGCTTCTTGACGCGATCGCTGAACCCTTCGTGGTGATGAACTCGGATCTGCTCACAATGGTGGATCTTCGAAGAATGCTCGCGTTCCACACAGAGGCCGCCGCGTCCGCGACCATCGGTGCACGGGAGTACGGATTCGAGATCCCGTACGGGGTGATCCGGCGGGAGGGTGACATCGTCACTGCGCTCGCTGAGAAGCCGTATCACAGCGAGCTGGTGAGCGCGGGCATCTACGTCCTGGACCCGCGCGCGCTTGATCTGCTCGCGCCAGACGAGTACTGCGACATGCCGACGCTGCTGGCGCGGCTCATGGATGACGGCCGAAAGGTGGGGGCGTTCGAGATTCACGAGGAGTGGATCGACGTAGGACGCCCGGAGGATCTCGAGCGCGCGCGTCAGGCGTGGGAACGGAGTCGGCGATGAGGATCTGCACGATCACGGTGCGAGCCGGTTCGAAGGGTGTGCCGGGAAAGAACCTGCGGGTCGTCGCAGGCCGGCCGCTGTTCGGTCACTCGGTGGCGCAGGCAGTTGCGTCGGGGCTATTCGACGAAGTCGTCGTGTCAAGCGATTCCGAAGACATCCTTGCTCTGGCACCCTCGTTCGGTGCCACCGGGGTAGTACGGCGTCCGCCAGAGATGGCGACGGACACAGCGGGGAAGGTACCGGCGATCGCGCATGCCGTACGTTCGACCGAGGAACGAACCGGTGCTCGGTACGAGGTGTGTGTCGATCTCGATGCGACGAGCCCGCTGCGCACCGTTGACGACATCCGGATTGCAGTACGCATGTTCGAGGACGCTGATGTCGACTCGCTCATCACCGGAGCAGAGGCTCGCCGAAATCCCTACTTCAACCTCGTTGAAGAACAGCCAGACGGCACGGTCGCGGTGAGTAAAGCACCGGACGACGCCGTCTTACGACGGCAAGATGCACCACGCTGCTTCGACATGAATGGCTCGATCTACGTATGGCGACGTCAAGCGTTGCTCGAAGAACAAGTGGTCTTTTTCTCGTCCACGATTCTGTACGAGATGCCGGCAGACCGGTCGATCGATGTCGACAGTGAGTTCGACTTCCGGGTTGTGGAATGGCTGATGAATCAGCGGGCGGACCTGTGACGGAACCACGATGGAAACCGTCGGTGGTGACGACCAGATCCATGCAGTCGCTGCTTGATCTCGAGGATGCTGCCCCGGACGAGTTGCTTGAGGTCCTGCCTGGATCCACGGTGCCGTTCTGGGCTCAGGTTCGAATGCAGATAGCTTGGGCGCTTTCCGAGGAAACGACGGGGAGTGTGGCGGTGAAGACCGATGACTGGACGCGTTGGAAGGAGGCGAAGCGCCTCGCGAAGGCGTTTCTGCCGAACCGTTGGGACGCGCGGCAGTTCGCACGCCGGCATGACGTGATGTTCTACGTCGGCGGGGGCACCCTGAGTACGAGCGACGGTCGGGCGCGAAACTGGTTGGTCGACGACTTCGCCGAAACGTCTGGCAATGCGACCATCGTCCAGCGGCGCCCGCTGCCTTCACCGATAGGCCGCCCTGCCTTCACACCCACACTGAGCATGGAGGGGGGAACCGCACGATCCCGGTTGTGGGCGCGCGGGTACACGACGCCACCGGAAACGGTGAAGGCCATCGACCGTCTGATGAAGGCTTTCGCCCAGCGGCTTGGAGTCTCTGACGATCAGATCGCCGGAATCAGGTCGCGGGTGATGCGCGCCGAAGCGCATCGACCGTACGAACTGGCCGAGCTCCGCCATGTCCTGGGACGGGTCAAGCCTCGAGTTGTGATCATGGATACCGCCTCGTACACCTACAACGGCGAGACCGTCGGGGTGTTCAAGGATGCCGGAGCATATGTCGCGGAACCTCAGCACGGATGGATCGGTCCATCGCATGCGGCGTACAACTACGGAAGGGTGTTCAAGCATCCGTCGTTGCTGAGGGGACTCCCAGATGAGGTCCTCACATTCGGTGACTTCTGGTCCGAATCGGTGCGTATGCCTGTTCCCGTGACGGCGATCGGCAAACCACATCTCGAGAATCGCGTGAGGTCTGCTCCGGCGAACAGGCCGCGTCAGATCCTTGTCATATCTTCAAGGGCTGAGCCCGAAGCGACAGACGCCTTCGTGATGGATCTTCGCGCAGCCGTCGACGCTGACTGGAACATCGTGTTCCGACCGCATCCCGCGGAACGCGGGGCCGTCGAAAGTCGTTATCCGCTCATCGTTCAAGATGACCGCGTGTCGATCGACCGTGCGTCGGACGTGTACGAGTCGCTCGCGGAGGCGCGTGTGGTCGTCGGCGTGGCCAGCACCGTACTGTTCGAGGCGGTCGCCTTCGGGTGCCAGGTCGTCGCGCGCGAGAACGCATTCGCGGCAAGCATCATCGGCGACACCTTCGGTCCTCGTGTCCAGACGGCATCGGAAGTTGCTGAACGGATCGCTGGAACAGAGCATTCATCGTCGACGAGCGCTGCCACCGATCCGTATATCTGGAGGCCTGACGCGGTCGAGGGATATCGTGCCTGGCTGGCGGGCCGTCTCAGTCTGTCAACCTCGTGAACGCTGCGGCGGCTTCAGCCAGCGAAGTCAGGCGTCAGGATCCGTACCGTAAACTACTGAATTCGAGGCGGCCTGTGCCGCTGTCGCCGAGTGAGTGGGCCCGTGACTGACACCCGAGATCTTTTCGCTACTGTCCCGCGTTCTGACTTCGACACCCCTGGTAAGAGCCGCGGGCTGATTGATGTCGTGCGCTGGCGATATCTGCTGAACCTGCTCGTCCGCACCGGTGTGACGACTCGCTACCGCAACTCCGTGTTGGGGTGGACATGGTCATACGTCCGGCCGGCGGCGCAGTTCTTGGTGTTCTGGATCGTTCTCGGCGTCTTCATGAACCTCGACCGCGACGTTCCGAACTACGCGGTGTACCTCTTCTCCGGCATCGTCGTCATCAATCTGTTCTCCGAGGGATTCAAGAACGCCACGACGTCGATCGTGGGCAATGCACCCTTGGTGCGAAAGGTGTTCCTGCCGAGGCAGCTGTTCGCCGTATCCGCGGTCATCGTCTCGTTCGTGCACTTCCTGCCGCAGGTCGGACTGCTGCTGCTCGTGTGCCTGCTGATGGGATGGATCACACACGTCTCAATCTTCGGCGTGCTGGCGATCTTCGCCGCGATGGTGATCGTGATGCTCTTCTCGCTCGGAGTCGGGTTGTTCTTCGGGGCGATCAACGTTCGTTACCGCGACGCGGAGAACATCGTCGAGCTGATGTTGCTCCTCGCCACATGGGCGTCTCCCGTGCTCTACTCCTGGACGATGGTGCAGGAAGCCGTTGTCGACCGACTGCAGTGGCCCCAGTGGCTGGTCGAGGTGTATCTGCTGAACCCGATCACGCACGGTGTCGAGCTCTTCCACTATGCATTCTGGAGACCCGCTACTGAGGGTCTGGTGTCCGCCGCTGGCTACGGCGGCGATCAGATGATGGCAATCCCGCCGGGACTGGCATGGAACACGCTCTGGACGTTCCTGATCGCACTCGGCACGCTGCTTCTGGGACAGTTGATTTTCCGTCGCCTCGAAGGAAGGTTCGCACAAGACCTATGAGCGATCAGGCGGCGATCAAGCCGAGCATCATCATCGACGGTGTGAAGAAGCGATTCACACTCAATCACGCGTTCTCGCTGAAGGACACCGTCGTCTCCTGGATCAAACGGCGCCAGCTCACGAGCCAGTTCGAGGCACTCAAAGGTGTGGATCTGGTCATCGGCGAAGGGGAGTCCGTCGCGGTCCTCGGCCTGAACGGATCGGGCAAGTCCACGCTGCTCAAGCTCGTCTCCGGTGTGATGGAACCTGATGAGGGGGAGGTCCTTACTCGCGGACGTGTCGCTGGACTCATAGAAGTCGGCGCCGGGTTCCATCCCGAACTCTCGGGCCGCGAGAACGTGTTTCTCAATGCTGCGATACTCGGTATGAAGAGACATGAGATCGAAGCGCGGTACGACGAGATCGTGGCGTTCAGCGAGATCGAACAGTTCATCGACCAAGAGGTCAAGCACTATTCGTCGGGTATGTTCATGCGTCTTGCCTTCTCGGTGGCCATTCACGTTGAACTTGACGTGCTGCTCGTCGACGAGATCCTTTCGGTCGGCGACGCGCCGTTCCGTGAGAAGTGCCGCCTCAAGTTCGAAGAACTCATCGCACGGGGCAAGACGCTCGTCGTCGTGAGCCATGACATGGAGATGGTTCGGGAACTGTGCTCCAGGGGCGTGGTGATCAACAAAGGCGAGGTCATCTACGACGGTGAGATCGAAGGTGCGATCGCTCTGGTGGACAAGTGATCCTGGATTGGCTGGGGCAGACGCCGATTCTGCTGGCGTCGTTGCTCGTCGTCTTCGTCCCTGGGACCGTCGCGATGTTCGGCGCGGGGCTGCGTGGGCTCGCGCTGTTCGCGACCGCACCGCTGTTCACAGTGGCCGCCACAGCGGTGATCGCGGTGGCATTCGGCGCAGTCGGTATCGGATGGTCGCCGCTGAGCTGGGGAATCGCTGTGCTCCTCCTCATCGCCGTCTCCTGGGCGATCAGTTGGGCACTCGGCCACAGGATTCCATGGTCGTCGTCGGCAACGACCGGCCGTCGATGGATTATCCCCGTCGCCCTCGCCCTGGGCATCGTGATCGCAATCTGGCGACTCGCAGGCTATATCTCGGACCCGTCCGGAATCTCTCAGACGAACGACGCCGTGTTCCACATGAACGCGATCCGATTCATCCTCGAGACCTCGGACGCATCCTCGATGCACGTCAACGCCGTTATCGGAGGACAGAGCTTCTATCCCGCTGCATGGCATGGCGTGGTGTCGTTGATCGTGATGATCACTGGGGCTGAGATTCCGGTGACTGCGAACATCGTGTCTGTCGTGATAGGCGCGTTCATCTGGCCGCTTGGCATCGCCTGGCTCGCCCGAACCCTTACCGGGTCAGACAGTGTGGCCGGATACGCTGCAGTTCTTTCCAGCGCCCTGCAGACGTTTCCATTACTGATGTTCCAATGGGGCGTGCTGTTCCCGAATGCGCTGTCCATCGCGCTCATCCCGGCAGGTGTCGCGCTGGTCATGTCGTTGCCGCGCTGGAGCGTCGGTGCAAAGCCCTGGCAGGCGGTAGTTCGTGGTGCGCTTCTCATACTCGTGACGATGGGGGCGCTGCTTCTTTCGCAGCCCGCGGCGATCCTCCCGTGGGCGGCGATCCTCGTGACGTGGCTGACCTTCCGGCTTGTTGACAGGGCGGCGATGATCGGCCCCGCGCGGGCTGCCGCGTTGGGCGTGATCGCTTGGCTTGCTCTCATCGCAACGTGGCTTTTCCTTGCCAACGGCACGAGCGGGTCACACTGGCCACCGTTCCGCGGCAAGCTCGAAGTCGCCTTCGACGTCCTCCTCAACGGGCATGTGCTCGTCCCTTTCGCATTCGGGATCAGCGTGCTGATGATCATCGGACTCGTGATTGCGCTGCGTCACGGCAGGCTGCGATGGTTCGCTGTCGCGTGGCTCGGGATCTCGTTGTTGTACGTCATGGTCGCAGCGATCGGGAACCCGTTCATCCGCGCCGAGATCCTCGGCGCTTGGTATGCAGATCCCTATCGCATCGCCGCGCTCGCGCCGATCGTCGTGATCCCACTCGCGGCGATCGGCGTCGACGGGATCGCACACGCGATTGCGCGCTTGGTGCATCGCTCGCCGAGCACGTCGGCCGCGCGTCTGCTGGCGTTGGGGGGAACGGCGGTCTTCATGATCGTTCTCGTGTTGCTACGCCCTGTGGCGATGCCCGCCGTTCTCGAGGGCACATACGACCGGGAGTCGCGATATCTCGCCATGGCGGACGCCTATCTGAATCCGGATGAGCGAGCCCTGCTCGAGTCTTTGGATGAATTGGTAGATGCTGATGCTCGTATCATCGGCAACCCGTCGACGGGCACGGCGTTCGGCTATTTCCTTAGCGGACTCGACGTCTATCCCCGAACGTGGTCACCGCCGACGAGCGGAGCCTGGACCATCCTCGCAGCTGATCTCAGGGATGTCGCTGAGGAACCTCAGGTCTGCGAAGCCCTCGCTGCGTACGACGACCCGGAGTACGTACTCGACTTCGGTATCGGTGAGCAAGGTCCTGGGCGGTATCAAATGCCAGGCATGACCGATTTCGCCGGACAGGACGGATTCGAGTTGGTCGTGCAAGAAGGTACGGTCTCACTCTGGCGGATCACGGCGTGCGCTCAGTAACCTCGCCGGACCGGTCGATAGGATCTCAATCGATGCGTCCGGTCGATCGATCCGTTCTCGTCGTCATTCCGGCGCTGAACGAAGAGGATTCCGTCGCGGACGTGGTCCGCGACGTCAATCGTGCTATTCCGCTGGCACAGTGTCTTGTCGTCGACGACGGGTCGTCAGATCAGACCGGCCTGCGCGCGCATGCAGCAGGTGCAATCGTGCTCACCTTGCCGTACAACCTCGGGGTCGGCGGGGCAATGCGCGCGGGGTTCCGTTTCGCTCGAAACCATGACTTCTCCGTCGTCGTGCAGGTCGACGCCGACGGACAACATGACGCATCTGCAATCCCGACGCTTCTGGACGGACTAACTGACTCTGACCTCGTGATCGGTGCTCGATTCGCTGGTGTCGGATCTTATTCCGTCAAGGGACCGAGGCGATGGGCGATGCGCTTGTTGGCGGTGGTGGTGAGTCGTGTCGCGAATACTCGACTCACTGATGTGACGAGCGGATTCAAAGCGGCCGGACCACGGTCTATTGAGGTCTTCGCGGATAATCTTCCTGCGGAGTATCTCGGTGACACGGTTGAAGCTTTGGTGATTGCGGCCCGTTCCGGCCTTCGTATCCAGCAGATCCCCGTCGAGATGCGCGTTCGCCAGGGTGGGGAACCGTCACACCACCCGGTGAAGGCGGCCGTCTACCTGGTGCGAGCGTGCGCGGCCTTCGCGTTGGCCATGATGCGCCCGCGGTCCGGAAAGGACATCGCATTATGAACGGCGTGACTTACGCTTTCGGCATCGTAGCCGCCTTATTGGTTCTCGTCGCGATCGTCGAACTGATGCGCAAAGGCACGCTCCGTGAACGTCATGCGGTGTGGTGGTTCTTCGGCGGTGTCCTCGCACTCGTCATAGCTGTCTTTCCGCAGGTGCTCACGTGGGCCTCGACGTTGCTCGGAATCTCGGTTGCGACAAACCTCGTGTTCTTTGTCGCGATCGGACTTTTGTTCGTCGTGACGCTCCAATATGGGGCGGAGTTGACCCGTATCGAGTCACGGATGCGCGATCTCAGTGAGCACGCGGCGTTCACCGAGCAGCGCCTACGCGTACTAGAGTCGAAGGCCGCTTCGGAGGCAGTTGAACGAACATCCGATGAGGGCGAGACCGGCGACCAATGAGAACGAAGCGACGCAGATCTGAAGTCCTTGGCGCGCTTCGCTTGACGATCGTCTCGCGTATCTACACTCCTGAACCGTCTGCAGGCTCGATGAGGTTGCAGGCACTGGCAACCGAACTCGGTCGCCAGGGTCATGACGTGACGGTGTTGACAACGAAGCCTCCCAAGAGCATCCCATTGGGGCAGACGTCGGGAGAGACGATTCGTCGTTGGCCCGTCCTTCGCGACAGCGCGGGTTACGTTCGCGGTTACCTTCAGTACTTGAGCTATGACGTACCGCTGTTCTTTCGCGTACTTCTTTCGTCACGCCCAGATGCGTACATTGTCGAACCGCCGCCGACGACTGGCGCGATCATGCGTGTTGCCTCCTGGATCCGTCGACGCCCGTATATCTACTACGCGGCTGATATCTGGTCTGACGCAGCCCAGATGACAGGAGTTGCCGCCTGGGTGATAAAGGCAGTGCGAGCAGTTGAGCGGTTTGCGCTGCTCGGCGCGGCCGAGAACCTCGTCGTCTCCGACGGCGTCGTTCAGCGTATCGAGGCGCTGGCTCATGGATCGCCGACGGTGGTGGTCGGACACGGTGTGGACACCAGCTTGTTCTCGCCTCATGGAGTGGGCGTGGACAACCCATCTGACATCGTCTACGTCGGAACGATGAGCGAGTGGCACGGTGCAGGCATAGCCATTGAGGCGCTCGCCATCGTGATGCAGGACGATCCTTCCGTTACCGCGACATTCATCGGCCAAGGGACTGACAAGCAACTGCTACAAGAAACCGTCGAAGAGTACGGCTTGGCGGACCGTATCCGTTTCCTGCCCCCTGTTCCAGCCGAAGACGCGGCTCGATGGACGAGATCTGCGCGCGTTGCGCTCGCGACGCTCAAGCCAAGCGTCGGGTACGACTTTGCGGTGCCCACGAAGCTCTACGCCGCCATCGCTGTAGGTACGCCAATTGCATACGCAGGCCCAGAGGCTCTGCGGGAAGTCGTCACTGACAACGCACTAGGAAAGGCGGCGCCGTTCGACGCCGTCGAATTCGCTGACGCGATCCGACTTCTTCTCGACCGCAATGACGCCGAACCAATCCCGAGTCTGGTGCGATGGGCGCATCACAATGTGTCAGCTCAGGCCGTTGCCGAACGAGCCGTTGCGGCGGTTCTGAGCGCTGCGCGCAGTAGGCGGGGACGCTAGGGAAGACGCCGGGCGCACGGAGAAGGCATCCAGTTGCCGCGCGATAGACTTGCTGACTGTCGGGTGGCCGTGGCGTGCGGACACCGGCCCAAGGAGCATCCATTGAGCAAATTTCCTCGTGTGCGCATCGTTACCTCAGCCGATGTGTCGCCCGAAGCCGCAGTCGGCGATGGATCTTCCATCTGGCATCTCGCGCAAGTACGCGAGCGCGCCAGTCTGGGGGAAAACTGCATCGTAGGGCGCGGCGCGTACATCGGCACCGGCGTGATCATGGGCGACAACTGCAAAGTGCAGAACTACGCCTTAGTGTATGAGCCCGCGAAGCTTGCCGATGGCGTTTTCATCGGACCAGCCGTCGTGCTGACCAATGACACCTATCCGCGCGCGATCAATGCAGACGGATCTCAGAAGAGCGCGCAGGACTGGGAGCCTGTCGGTGTGACGATCCAAACCGGTGCTTCCATCGGTGCACGGGCGACTTGCGTGGCCCCCGTCACGATCGGAGCCTGGGCGACCGTCGCGGCCGGCGCGGTCGTGGTCAAAGATGTCCCTGCATATGCGCTTGTCGCCGGCGTTCCGGCGCGGCGCATCGGCTGGGTGGGCGAATCCGGCGTTCCGTTGACGCCCGGTGACGCCGATGGAGTGTGGGTGTGTCGGACCAGTGGGGCCCGTTACATCGAGACTGATGAAATTTTGACCAAGGAGTCTGTGTGAGCGAGTTCATTCCCCCGGCGAAGCCGATCATTGGTGACGAGGAGCGGGAGGCGGTTGACCGTGTGCTGCGCAGTGGCATGGTCGCTCAGGGGCCGGAGGTCGCGGCGTTCGAGTCGGAGTTCTCAGAGCACTTCGTGCCTGGCCGACCGTCGGTCGCTGTGAACTCGGGAACCGCGGGGCTGCATCTCGGCTTGCTGGCGGCGGGTGTGGGTGCGGGCGATGAGGTCATCGTCCCGTCGTTCACGTTCGCCGCGACGGGGAACTCTGTTGCGCTGACGGGGGCGACGCCGGTGTTCGTGGACATCGAGCCCGACACGTTCAGCTTGGATCCGGAGGCGGTCGCCGCGGCGATCACGACGAAGACGAAGGGCATCCTCCCGGTGCATCTGTATGGGCACCCGGCCCGGATGCGGGAGTTGGAGGCTCTCGCGGCGGCGCGGGGTGTGGCGTTGTATGAGGATGCGGCGCAGGCGCATGGGGCGTCGTTGGATGGGCGTCCGGTCGGTTCGTTCGGTGAGTTCGCGATGTTCAGCCTGTATCCGACGAAGAACATGACCAGTGGTGAGGGCGGGATGGTCACCGCCGCGAACGAGGAGATCGCTCGCCGGTTGCGGTTGCTGCGCAACCAGGGCATGGAGCGGCAGTACGAGAACGAGATCATCGGGTTCAACGCCCGCATGACCGACATTCACGCCGCGATCGGCCGGGTGCAGTTGACGAAGGTCGACGCGTGGACGGCGCAGCGTCAGGCCAATGCGGCGTTCTTGGATGCGAACCTGCACGGTGTGGTCACGCCGCCGGTCGTTGAGGGTGCGGTGCATGTGTATCACCAGTACACGATCCGTGTTCCCGAGGACCGGGACGGGTTCGTCGCGGCGTTGAAGGCCGAGCACAATGTCGGTGCGGGCGTGTATTACCCGATCCCGAACCACCGCCTGCCATCCCTGGCGCCGTATGCGCCGGGCCTGGACCTTCCCGAGACGGAACGAGCCGCCCGCGAGGTCGCATCGTTGCCCGTGCACCCGTCGCTGTCGCAGGACGACCTCGAACGCATCGTCGCCGCCGTCAACACCGTTACCAAGGCAGGCGCCTGATGGTGCTGCGCGCGGGGCTTCTAGGCGTAGGCATGATGGGGCGTCATCACGCTCGTGTGCTGCGCGAACTCGACGGCGTCGAACTGGTCGCCATCGCGGACCCGGGCGGTGACCCGCACGGCGTGGCCGGTGACCTGAAGGTTCTTCCGGACATCGAGGCGCTGATCGGCGCCGGCATCGACATCGCCGTCGTCGCGGTTCCGACACGCTTCCATGAGGACGCCGCGTTGAAGCTCGCTGCCGCCGGCGTTCACACGCTGGTGGAGAAGCCGATCGCTCACACCCTCGAAGCCGGGCAGCGGATGGTCGATGCATTCCGTGATGCCGGGCTCGTGGGTGCGGTGGGTCATATCGAGCGGTTCAACCCGGCGCTGCAGGAAGCCCGTCGTCGGATCGAGGCGGGCGAACTCGGCGCGGTCTATCAGGTCGCGACGCGCCGGCAGGGCACATTCCCGGCGCGGATCGCGGATGTCGGGGTCGCGAAGGATCTGGCATCGCATGATGTGGATCTCACGGCGTGGGTCGTGCAGTCCGACTACGAACGGGTGTTCGCACAGACGGCATTCAAGTCCGGTCGTGAGTATGAGGACATGATCACGATCACGGGGCGCACGAAGTCGGGTGTCATCGTGAACAACATCGTGAACTGGCTCTCCCCGATGAAGGAGCGCGTCACAGTCGTCACGGGGGAGAAGGGTGCGTTCGTCGCGGATACCGCGACCGGCGACCTCACTTTCTACGCGAACGGCACCATTCCCCTGGAATGGGAATCCGTGTCATCCTTCCGCGGGGTCTCCGAAGGAGACGTGACCCGCTACTCGTTCGCGAAACGTGAGCCGCTGCGCGTCGAGCACGAAGCATTCCGTGACGCCGTCCTTGGCCAGCAGACGGACGTCGTCACCATGGAACAAGGCCAACGCACCCTCGTCGTCGTCGAAGCCGCACTCGACTCCGCGCGCACCGGCGATTCGATCAAGCTTTGACGCAAGCGATGGGCGCCGATCAAAACCGGGTGAGAGTGACTCCTGAAGTGACAGACGCTAAGACTCGCAGCGCTCTCGTGTTGTCCTATTCTGAGATCGTCTCGGACCCAAGAGTTCATCGCGAGATCGATTGGCTTGTCGAGGACGGGTGGTCGGTCGACACGCTTGGTATCGGCGACCGCACCGCAGCGGCTGTACGAGATCATTTCGAGATCGCTAGGCCTGTCTCATGGACCCGCGGACGCGTGGGCATGCTTCTCATACACACACTTCTGCCTGATCGCTTGCGCTTCAAGGTCCTCATGTCGTCCCGTATACCGGTAGCACTGCGGCGAAGAGTGCGCGCGGGCCAGTACGATCTCGTGGTGTTCAATGAGCTCGAATTCGCGCCCTGGATCGATGAGAAGCGAGACTTTACCATCGCCGCCTTGCGTGGATTACGTCATCTCGATCTGCATGAGTACCACAATCCCGATGTTCGGCGAAAGAATTTCGGCGGGAAGGTCACCGGACCGCACTACCGATGGGGGCGGGCACACATCGCTTCGGATCGGTTCACCAGCAGGTCTGTGGTGAACGGACCGATCGGAAGACTGTATGCCGCGGAATTCGGCATTGACCCACCGGTCCAGGTCCGCAATGCGCCTCCTCACGAACCCGATCTCGTCCCGAGCGCTGTCGACGGTGACGACATCCGCTTGCTGTTTCACGGACTGCCGAGTTGGTCGCGCGGGTTCAAGGAGATCTTGGCCGCTTTGCGGGAGCTGCCGCCTCGGTTCTCGATGACGTTCATGCTCACGTCGAATCCGCCGGTGCACGCGATGTTACGTAAGGAGCTGGAGACACATCCAGCCCGCGAACGCATCCGGATCGTACCCCCTGCCCCGATGCGCGAGATCGCCGAGTGCATCAATGAGTATGACGTCGAGATCGTCTTCTATAAACCGACCGGAATCAATCTTCAGTACGCGATGCCTAACAAGTTCTTCGAGGCAGCGCAGGGTCGCCTTGCGCTGGTGGTGGGCGAGACGGAGACAATGGCGCCGATCGTTCGGAAGTACGGTCATGGACTTGTGGTTCCTGAGTTCACGTGGGAGTCATTGCGCGACACCTTGGATGAGCTGGACGCAGATTCGGTGAGCGCGATGAAGGCCAAGTCTGCGGCTGTAGCTGCGGACATCAACTCCGCCGCTGAAGGCCGGGCGTTCCTCGCCGCCATCAATGGATCGAGAATCTCGGGGGATGTGCGATGAAGGCAAACTGGGCGCTGTACCGCGAAGTGCTTCGCGTGCTACCTCGCAGTGCAGGCCAGTTTCTCTCTGTCTACGCCGCTGTGATGGGCGTTCTTGCGCTCATGGACGGGCTTGCGCTTGGGTTACTTGCCGTCGTGATCGCCCCTCTGGTCAGCAATTCGCCGCTGGTCCTGCCGATCGTGGGACGGCTCGAAGGAGCGCAGATCCTCTGGCCGCTATCCATCGTGTGCGGGCTCATCGTGCTCAAAGGCATACTGACACTCACATTGCAGTGGTTCGCGACCCGGCGCTTCGCACGTTACGAGCTTGAACTCGGGGTGCGTGTCTTCGATGGTTACATCCGAGCTCCGTGGGTGGAACGACTGCGTCGCAATTCTTCGGACCTTGTGCGCATCACGGACTCAAGTGTCAGCACCACGATCTCGGGGTTCCTTCTCCCAGGCGCCTCGCTGATAGGCGAGTTCATGAGCTTCTTCTCACTCATCCTCGTGCTCGCGATCGCGCAGCCGTTCGTCGGATTGGTGACAATCGTCTATCTTGGTGTGATCGCGCTCCTGCTG
This sequence comes from Microbacterium murale, assembly GCF_014635185.1. Taxonomy (GTDB): domain Bacteria; phylum Actinomycetota; class Actinomycetes; order Actinomycetales; family Microbacteriaceae; genus Microbacterium; species Microbacterium murale. The sequence goes on along the minus strand of NZ_BMCM01000002.1, from coordinate 131,391 downwards.
CAGTTGCAGATCTCTCGTCGTTCAAAGCAGGCCGGGCTCGTCGCACTCCGCTATTCGCTGCGCTCTTCCCGACTCATCACTGAGATGATCGGCGCGCTCAAAGAAGTGACTCTACGAGGAAGCGCAGCAGATGTCGCAGGCGTCGTTCGCGAGAATCGTGCCCACGCCACCCGCGCCCGTGCGAACTCGCAGTTTCTCGCCCAGGTCCCGCGGCACATCATGGACGTGGCACTGATCGGCGGCATCGTGCTGGTCGGGGGCGCGGGCTTCGTCACGGGCGGTAACGTCCAGGGCGCGATCGCGTCGATCGCGCTCTTCGGCCTGGCCGGATTCCGGCTTGCACCCTCTCTTGTGCGGTTTCAAGGCGTGCTGCAACAACTCAATGTCTCGACGCCCCACGCGCGAGCTGTGCTGGATGAAGTTCGCAACTCCGACCGCTATATGGAGGCCGCTCGTGTTGGCGACACGAGTGTCCTGCCGGAAGCGCCTAAGAGTCTCAGGTTCCGTGACGTGAGCTTTCGTTACTCACCTGAGGCGCCCGACGCCGTGCGAGGTGTGTCGCTGGAGATACCATTCGGTTCACAGGTGGCGTTTGTCGGGGCGTCTGGCGCCGGCAAGTCGACGATGGTTGATCTTCTCCTCGGTCTGATCGAGCCAACGAGCGGTGCGATCTCGGTGGACGATGTGCCGCTGCACGGTGTCGTGAACGCATGGCGTTCGCAGATCTCATACGTTCCCCAGGACGTGTCTCTCTTCGATTCGACGGTCGCCCAGAACGTGGCGCTCAGCTGGCGCAAGGACTTCGACCGCGATCGCGTGCGCTCCGCGCTCGACCAAGCGCAACTCTTGACTCTGATCGACGCGCGCGACGGTGGCATCGACGGTCGCATCGGTGAGCGTGGCCTGGCGCTCTCGGGTGGACAGCGTCAGCGCCTCGGTATTGCACGAGCTCTGTACACCGAGCCTCGGGTCCTCGTGATGGATGAAGCCACCAGTGCGCTTGATACCGCGACGGAAGCGGCGGTCACGAATGCCATCGAACGCCTGCGGGGCCGCGTCACGACGATCACCGTGGCACATCGGCTGTCGACTATCCGGAACGCGGACCGGATCTTCTTCATGCGAGACGGAGACGTCGCCGCCTCTGGAACCTTCGAAGAGGTCGTCGCGGCCGAGTCAGAATTCGCGTTGCAGGCCGCGCTCGCCGGACTGGTCGATCTGGACAGTGCTGAGCGGACGAGTCCCGACGAACCCCGGATCCTGCCTGTCGAGGAGGACGACGTAAAATGACTGACGCAGAGATCATCATCGGCGTCCACAACTCGACACGCCCGGTGGATCGCGCGGTGTCTTCCCTTCTGTCGAATCAGCGAGACATACGCGTGACCGTGATCGCGCACAATATCGACGTCGAGCTGGTCATCTCGCGGCTCGGCACTCTCGCCGTAGATGATCGGGTCCGCGTACTCTCTCTCCGGGACGGTGTACGGTCGCCTGCGAACGCATTCAACTTCGGCCTGGAGCGCGCGGAGGCCGAGTTCGTAGGGCTTCTGGGGTCGGACGACGAACTCGCGCCCGGTGCACTCGACGCCTGGCTCGGTCTTGCAGAACAACACGCGGCCGACGTTGTCATCGCTCCGATACGCCGGATCGAGTCCGGTGCGGTCCCGTCGCCGCGTGTTCGGCCATATCGAACCCACGATCTGGATGGGGACCGCGATCGACTGTTCGAACGCAGTGCGCCTCTGGGTCTCTGGCGACGCACGCGATTCGAGAGCCTCCGCTTCACCGAGGGGCTGCCTCGGGGCGTCGACCAGGCATTCGGTCTGCATCTCTGGTTCAGCGGCGCGTCGATCGCGTTCGATCCTGGTTCGCCGCCCTACCTTGAGCACGACGACCAGAAGGATCGGGTGACGAAGGGTGGTGGACCCGCGGCGGATGACCTTGCATACCTTGACGCCATCGAATCTGATTCGGTCTTCTCCCGAATGTCACCGAGCGCGAAAAGGGCGGTTGCGGCCAAGATCATCCGCGTGCACTTGATCGGTTCCATCTCCACACACATCAACGACGGGGGGCTCCTGCCATCGGATCGTGCGACGTTCGTCGCAATCTGGGAGCGGCTCCGGCGATGGGCGCCCGGAGTAAATGGGATCCTGGCGATTCGTGACATCCGGATTCTCAACGAGGCCGTGCGGCCCGCCGCGACCGAGGCCACGCTGAGGGCAGCTCTGGGCGACCGCAGCCGCTACCTCGCGTTCGAAGTGCTGGTGACGTCCAATCCACTCCGTATATTGCACCGACACGCACCTTTCCGTTCGCTGCTGAGCGGTAGGGGTGTCGCGCAGAGAGTCAATGCGGCGCGCTGAGCGCGTCGATCGCCTTCGCCCACACAGGGAGCTGGGTGGCGGAGGAAAGAACCTCTGAGGCTCGATCCGCGGCTCTCTTCCATTCCGAGACTCTCGCTGCGGTCAACGCATCAAGGGTTGCTCGGATGTCCTCCACCTCGAAACCGGAGGTCACCGTGCCGAGGTCGTGCTCGTTGATGAGGCGTGCCATGCCTGGGGTCGGTCCGATGATGATCCCGAGCCGCGCTTGCACGAAGTCGAAAAATTTGTTCGGCAGCGCGAGCGCCTGGTTCGTGACCGTCGGCGGCAAGACATGGATGCCGACGTCGAAGGAGTTCAGGGTCTGCAGAAGGTTCTCATGCGCCACAGGCGGAATCATCCGCACGCGCGGTCCGAGTTCGAGGGCGAGCGCCTCGAGTTTGGACACATACGCCGGCGTGTTCGGCGTGAGGAGTACCGAGAGCTCGATGTCCGCGGTGCTCTCCGCGACCGCCCGCATCATTTTCTCGATCTTTCTCGTGGGCAGCGCCGCGCCCGCGTGCACAAGTCGTATCGGCGAGCTGACCGCGCCGGGGGTGAAGCCCTTCCGTTCCGGCGCGTTCACGACGACTGCGGCGTGCACTCCGTGCTGGTGGTAACGATCGGCGATCTCTTCACCGACCGTCGTAGCGGAGGCGGCCCGTGGGGCATATTTCTCGACCAGCCAAGTCAGATATGGCTGGCGTAGACGGCGCCACTGGGCGCTGTCGTCGTGCAGACCCGGGTAGTACTCATGCAGGTCGGTATGAGTCGTGTCAGGGGCTAGATGCAACGCAAGCGGCACAGTGTAAATGTCGTTCGCGAGAATGCGTTCAGGACGGTACAGTCGAAGCGCGCGCCGCGTGGCTCGCACCAGCGGGTCCGACCAATACATCAGCCGATACAGCTTGAGACGCAGCAGCGCCGCCTCCGCATAGCCGCGGATCCGCCGGGAGAGCCCGACGTGTACGTGGATTTCGTGATGTTGGCCAACCCCGGGCGCGGCCGGCCCGAAGCCGACGGTCGTGAGGTCATAACGCCCCTGGAACAGCTCGATCTGTCGCAGTACACGAGCATCCCTGGCGATGGGCGAATACGAGATGATGAGCAGCGGCGGCTTAGTGTCCGAAGAGACGGCGGCTTCGGAGCTGGGCATCATGGTGCGACCTTCGCTTCGTGGAGAACTGATGCGGCGGCGTACGCGACCTCGTACAGTTCGAGAACTCGGTCGGGTGTGAATCGGCCGCTCACAGTAGCCGCGACATGAGTCGGATCGAGACGGCCGAAAGCATCAACGACTTCCTGCACGGCGTCCGCATACGCCTGCGCGGATCTATCAGCCACGAGGACGCCGTTGTCCGTATTCACGTAGTCACGCTGGCCGCCTCGGGCTCCCATCACCACGGGGCGGCCGTGCGAGATCGCCTCGATGGCGCTCAGGCAGAGTGTCTCACTTCGTGTCGGCAGCAGGAAGATTTCAGCGGCTGCGAGTTCGGCCGCCACACCGCTGTGGTCCAGTACGCCCAACAGCGTGACGTTCGCACCGCCCTGGATTCGTTTCTCGACCTCCTCGCGCATAGGACCGTCTCCGACCCAGCGAAGCGTCGCGGGGATGCCTCGGCTGCGAAGCTCCTCGATCGTCTCGATCGCGAGCATGGGATCTTTGCCTTCCACGAGGTTCGCGACTGTGACGAGTCGCAGCTCGTCCGAGGTGTGTCGCACCGGCTTTGGAAAGGCAGGCAATACGACGGAGGGCACGATCATCGTGGTGCCGCTTCGATGTTCGCGCACGCGTTCGAGCAGGAATGTGCTCACTGCTGTGACCACATCCGGTCGTCGTAACAGACGCGACGTCAGCGCGAAGATGAATCTGCCCTGTGCGTTGAAAGACTCGGAGTTCGCGACCCCCGACCAGTGCTCCGAGTGCACCCATGGACGCTTGACGCGGTGCCAGGCGAACGGCAAGAGAGCTTGGAAGGCGTGCGAGTGGATGAGATCGACGCTTTCGATCATCGGTCGGACTCGCTTCCAGGCTCGAAACGGGGCGAGTGGATCATTGCGCGCCATGGGGATCCGGTGCACTCGCATGGTCGAACTACTATCCGCTGCGATATCGTCGTCGCTGAGCAGGCTTGGGTCGACAAGATGAACGATCTCGATTTCGTGATGTTCGCTGAGTAGTTCCGCATCGCGCCGGACGAACACCCCGGATACCGGCGAGGCGAGTGTCGGAAACCACGGGGTAACGAAAAGAATGCGCACGCACCTACGGTATCAATCGGATTCAGAGGGAGCTCAGCATAGAATCGTCTCCCGTGAAGATCATCAGCGTCGTTGGCGCCCGCCCTCAGTTCGTGAAGCTTGCGCCTATCCACGCGGCGGCCAAAGCTGCCGGGGTTGAACACGTCATCGTCCACACTGGGCAACACTACGATCCGATGCTCTCCGACGTCTTCTTTGAAGACCTTGGCATCGGCGCACCCGACGTGCACCTCGGCGTGGGCAGCGGCTCGCACGGCGTGCAGACGGGTGCCATGCTCGCGGCCTTGGATGCTGTCTTCGACGAACACCACCCGGACTGGGTCCTGGTGTACGGCGACACGAATTCCACCGTCGCTGCGGCGTTGAGCGCGGTCAAGATGCACATCCCAGTGGCGCACCTGGAAGCGGGCCTTCGCAGCTTCAACCGCCGCATGCCGGAGGAGCATAACCGTGTGATGACCGACCACGCGGCGGACTTGCTGCTCGCACCCACTCAGGTGGCCGTCGATCACCTCGCGACTGAGGGGCTCGCAGCGCGCACAGTCCTCGTCGGCGACGTCATGACAGACGTGCTCTTCGAAGTTCGCGACGAACTCGCGGGTGCGCCGTCTGCGCTTCTGGATGAGCTCGGTCTGACTCCCGACGGCTACTACGTCGCCACGATCCATCGTGCCGAGAACACGGATGACCCGGTGCGCCTAGGTGACGTGGCAGCCGCGTTGGCGAGCCTCGACAAGCCGGTCATCCTCCTCGCGCACCCGCGCGTGGTTGCGAAGGCCGCTTCCCACGGCATCTCCCTCACGCAAGGAGCGTTGATCGCACACGCTCCACTGGCGTACAAGGACCTCATTGCTGCGGCCCTGTCCAGCGCTGGTGTGGTGACGGATTCCGGCGGCTTGCAGAAGGAGGCGTTCCTGCTCGGGGTGCCCTGTACAACTGTGCGTACCGAGACCGAGTGGGTCGAGACGATCGAGCTCGGTTGGAACGTACTCGCGAATACCGCAACGGAGATCGCGGCGGCAGTGACACGTCCACGTCCCGTGGAGACGGACGAATCGCCGTACGGCGACGGCAAGGCCGCACAGCGGGTCGTCGCAGAGTTGATCATCGGTGCTGGTGGTGCTGGCGGCGCGTGACAGAACCGGCGATCACGGAACCGGTCCGCAGAGGGTTCCGCGCTGACGTCCAAGGCCTGCGGGCGATCGCAGTCGGCTTGGTCCTCGTCTATCACGCCGGGGTGCCCATCGTCACTGGCGGTTATGTGGGCGTCGATGTCTTCTTCGTCATCTCCGGGTTTCTGATTTCGAGTCACCTACTGGAAACCCTCCAGCGTGACGGACGGATCCGATTCGCTGACTTCTACGCTCGTCGCATCCGAAGGATCTTGCCCGCATCCTTGACGGTCGCGATCCTCACCGCGGCGGCGGCGATTGTGTTCTACCCGCCCCTCGCCCTCGAACGGGTGCTCAGAGACGGGCTGGCGACGCTTCTGTACGTGCCGAATGTCTGGTTCGCGATTCAGGACACCGACTACCTGGCGGACCATTCGGCTTCACCCTTCCAGCACTACTGGTCGCTCGGCGTGGAAGAGCAGTTCTACCTGCTGTGGCCGCTTCTGCTCCTCTTGATCTTCATCGTGCTACGCGGCCGCTCTGTTCTGGTGATCGCGGCGATCACCGCAGTCGGGGCTGTTAGCTTCGTCGCTGGCGCGATTCTCACGCAAGTTGATCAACCATCCGCGTTCTTCCTGCTGCCGACGCGTGCCTGGGAGCTTCTCATCGGAGCGCTTGTCGGAGCGGTATTGCTCCACGAATCGCCTCGTATCCCCGGCTGGCTTGCCGCCGCCGGGGGCTGGCTCGGCATCGCCATGGTGTTTGCGAGTGCGCTGTGGTTCGACGATGACACCGCGTTCCCCGGGATCGTCGCGTTGCTTCCAACCTTTGGGACAGCGTTGGTGCTCTATTTCGGCGCGACAACGGCCAAGGGAAGCCCAAGCCGGGTTCTGTCGATACGACCGATCCAGTTTGTGGGGCTGATCTCCTACTCGCTCTATCTTGTGCATTGGCCGTTGCTCGTTATAACTCAGGCTGCGGTCGGCGAGCAGAATCCACTAGGGATATCAGTGAAAGTGGTGGTGGGAATCGCCCTTGCGATTCCACTCGCGTGGCTGCTGTTCCGCTTCATAGAGACGCCGTTTCGTTCGCCAAGGGCACTGGTCGACCGGCCACCTCGAGTTACCCTTCTCACGGCCCTCGGCCTTACCCTCGTGCTGGCCGGAACATCACTGGCCGCTGTGCAATGGGCCTCAGCGCGCGACGTCGGCACGGGCGAGGTAGTGGCGGTCGCGCCGGACTTTCCGGAATCGCCCCCGAGAGCGACTGAGTTCGTGCCGCGGAACATGTCACCGGCGCTGGATGAAGTGGCCGCAGATCTTGCTCCGTTGTTTACCGACGGGTGTCAGCACGATGTGAATACCGAAGACGTGCAGAACTGCACATATGGAAATCCGCAGGGCGATCTCGACGTGGCGATGTTCGGTGATTCGCATACGGCGCAGTGGTTCCCGGCGATCGAGGATTTCGCCGCTGAGCATCCTGAAACGGCGATCCATACCTACACGAAAACATCCTGTTCTGCCGTCTCCGTCACTGTGCTCGTCAAAGGTGTGCCGTATGCCTCCTGCGATCGCTGGAAGGAGCGAGTCGTAGAGCACTTGCTCGCGGACCCGCCTGACCTTGTGGTCATGTCCAGCTACGCTCACTACGTTCTCGCGGATGTGAAGGACGACGCGGAACGTCTGAAGATGTGGAGTTCCGGACTGGCATCGACCATCGATAGATTGCGAGGAGCTGGCATCGAAGTACTGATCATCGCGGACTCGCCTCGATTCCCCACTGACCCGCCGACGTGCGTGTCGACGGATGTACTCGACGTCACGAGCTGCGACGGTGATCGCGAATGGGCGATCGATGATGCGCTTGCCGCCGCAGAACGCAATGTTGCAGACGCCAGCGACGCGACATATGTCGACCTCACAGATTTCATCTGTGACGCCAAGATCTGTCCGGTGATCATTGACGATATCTTCGTCTATCGCGACATCAATCACATGACCTCGACGTTCGTTTCATACTTGACGCCGGCGTTGGAGCCGACGTTGGAGGACCTCCTCGACACCGGCTCCGAATCTGCCCCGTAGACTGGCTTCCATGCGTATTGCTGTTGTGGCCCTCGGAAAGATCGGGCTTCCCCTCGCCGTCCAGTTCGCCTCTTCCGGTCACGACGTGATCGGTGTCGATGTCAATCAGAGGGCTGTCGACACGATCAATTCCGGTGTTGAGCCGTTTCCTGGTGAGGCGGAGTTGCAGGAGCGTCTAGCGGAGCTGATCCCGGCCGGTCGTCTTCGTGCGACGACGGATTATGCGGACGCGATTCCCGGCGCGGATGCCGTTGTGCTCGTCGCTCCTGTGTTCGTGGACGACGAGACGTGGGAGCCGGACTTCAAGTACATGGATGCCGCGACCAGATCGCTTGCTGAGCATCTCACTCCTGGCACCCTTGTCTCGTATGAGACGACGCTTCCCGTTGGCACCACACGCAACCGTTGGAAGCCGATGCTGGAGGAGGGCTCTGGTCTCGTCGAGGGTAAGGACTTCCACTTGGCGTATTCGCCGGAGCGTGTGCTCACGGGTCGTGTATTCGCGGATCTGCGGAAGTATCCGAAGCTGATCGGTGCGCTTTCTGATGAGGGCAACCGTCTGGCTCGGGAGTTCTATGAGGCGGTGTTGCAGTTCGACGAGCGTCCCGATCTGCCGCGCCCGAACGGGGTGTGGGATCTCGGTACGACGGAGGCGTCGGAGATGGCGAAGCTGGCGGAGACGACGTACCGGGATGTGAACATCGGGCTGGCGAATCAGTTCGGGTTGTTCGCGGCGGCGAACGGGATCGATGTGTACAAGGTGATCGAGGCGTGCAACTCGCAGCCGTACAGCCATATCCACCGCCCCGGTATCGCGGTGGGTGGGCACTGCATCCCGGTGTATCCGCGCCTGTATCTGTCCACGGACCCGGACGCCGACATCGTGCGCGTCGCCCGTCAGTTGAACGCGTCGATGCCTGAGCGTCTCGTCGCGCAGGCGGAGGGCATCCTCGGCTCCCTCACGGGGCAGAAGGCTGTGGTGCTGGGTGCTGCCTACCGCGGGGGAGTGAAGGAGACCGCGTTCTCCGGCGTCTTCCCGACCGTACAGGCCCTCAGGGAACGTGGTGCTGAGGTCGTCGTGCACGACCCGATCTACTCCGATGAGGAACTGCGCGGACTCGGCTTCGAGCCGTACGCTCTCGGTGGCGATGTCGACCTCGCGATCTTGCAGACTGACCACGCCGAATACCGCGACCTCGGCCCCGACCGTCTGCCCGGTGTGAAGCTCCTTGTCGACGGCCGCAACGCCACCGACGCCGCCCGCTGGGTCGGCACCCCCCGCATCGTCGTCGGCACCGCCGCGTAAGCGTTGCGAGTTCGCTCGCACCGGGCTGCGTTGATTCGACGCGCAACCCGGTCGAGCGGGCATCTCAGCGAGTTGGCGTGAGCTGACGCGCGACGTTGATGAGAGGGCGCTCATAAATCCGATAGCAGAGGACGCTTGCCGTCAGCGTGACGCCAATCGCGAGCAGCGTCGTGACAGGCATCGGTAGCGCGCCTTGGGCGACGATCCCGACGGCGGTGAACGCGATCGGGTGAATTAGGTATACCGAGTAACTGGCTTCACCAAGCGTCGCCAGTGGACGATCGAGAATCGGCGGCAGATCGCTTGCGAGTTTGTACGCAACCGCGCACAGAACCACGCACACCAGCGTGAAGACGAAGCGATTCGTTCCCGTCACAAGGTTGATCAAGTCGCCTCCTGACGGCCAGATACAAAAGACCAATAGTGCGGCGACGAGTGCGGACAAGAGCGCCCATCGAGGTATATGGACGCCGCGCAGGACTTTCCCCACGGCGAACCCGAGAACGAAGAGGAATGCTTGATTCAATGGGTTCACATACGCGCCCCATTGCTCGGCTAGGGGAAGCGACGGATCCAGCACCGCGAACGCGAAGTAAGCGCCGATTCCGACGAATACCGCAACGCACACAGCGAACCAGGATCGCCGATGTGCAGCCCATGCGATGAGGGGTAGGAGCGCGTAGAACACGAGCTCGTTACCGATCGACCAAACGCCGAGGGCGATGTACCCGTCCCAGTCGACGAAGCCGAACAGCCCGGTCATGTTCAGCCCGAAGGCTCGCCATCCGGGCCAGCTGCGCGACAACAATATGGTTGCAATGGTGACGAGCCAGAGAAGAGGGAAGATTCGAAACGCGCGACGGACGAAGAAAGTTCGAATCTGTCGGGCGGTGCCCAACCGGTGGCCATAGACGTGAAACATCGTCAATCCACTGAGGACGTAAAATACGGCTACCCCGTAGACACCCACCCGTCCCAGAGGGAACTCGGCGCTTTGAGGACCTGCCGTCCAGCTCGTGTAGTGGTACGCGACGATGCCCAGGGCAGCGATGCCACGAAGGTAGTCCAGATCGCTCAGTCGGGAACTCGGAGCGCTGGGCATGACGGCAACTCTAATACCTGAAGTTCCGTACTCGTTCATCCGTGGCCCTTCGACGTTCAGTGACACGTGGCGGTTCCCCCAGCGCGTGGCCGAGGTTCCCAGCTGGCCGCCGATACGATGGAACACATGGATCTTCTCGTCGTCGGGTCGGGTTTCTTCGGCCTCACCATCGCTGAGCGCGCCGCGGATGCCGGCCGCAAGGTCACCGTCATCGAACGCCGCCCGCACATCGGCGGCAACGCCTACAGCGAGGCTGACCCGGAGACGGGCATCGAGGTGCACCGTTACGGCGCGCACCTCTTCCACACGTCGAACGCGACGGTCTGGGAGTATGTCAACCGCTTCACGACGTTCACGAACTACGTGCACCGCGTCTACACGAACCACAAGCATGTCGTGTACCCGATGCCCGTGAACCTGGGCACGATCAATCAGTTCTTCCAGGCTGCGTATTCTCCCGACGAGGCTCGTGCGCTCATCAAGGAGCAGGCTGGCGAGTACGACGTCAAGTCGGCGCAGAACTTCGAGGAGAAGGGGATCGCGCTCGTCGGGCGCCCGCTGTTCGAGGCCTTCTTCCGCGACTACACCGCGAAGCAGTGGCAGACCGACCCGCACAAGCTCTCCGGCGACATCGTCAGCCGACTCCCCGTGCGCTACAACTACGACAACCGCTACTTCAACGACACGTGGGAGGGCCTGCCCACCGACGGGTACACCGCGTGGCTGGAGCGGATGGCCGATCATCCGAACATCGACGTCAAGCTCGACGTCGACTTCTTCGACGAGTCGCAGCCGCTGAACCGCAAGGCGCTCGTCGGACAGGTGCCGATCGTCTACACCGGCCCCGTCGACCGCTACTTCGACTATGCCGAGGGCGAGCTCAGCTGGCGCACGCTCGACTTCGAGCGTGAGGTGCTGAACGTCGGCGACTTCCAGGGCACGCCCGTCATGAACTACCCGGACATGGATGTGCCGTTCACCCGCATCCACGAGTTCAAGCACTTCCACCCGGAGCGCAAGGACGTATACCCGGACGACAAGACGGTGATCATGCGCGAGTTCTCCCGCTTCGCGGAGCAGGCTGATGAGCCGTACTACCCGGTGAACACCCCCGCGGACCGCGAGGGCCTGCTCTCGTACCGAGAGCTGCAGAAGGGTGAGAAGGACGTCCATTTCGGAGGACGTCTGGGCACCTACCAGTACCTCGACATGCATATGGCGATCGGCTCGGCGCTGACCATGTGGAACAACACACTCGCCTAAACTCGGAACCGTGAGTCACGCTGCTGTCGGGGCGCCGGGTACGCCCCGGCGATATATGCATTCGCTGTGGCTGCTGTCGGCCCGCGACCTGAAGGTCCGCTACGCCACCAGTTGGCTCGGCTACCTGTGGTCTGTGCTAGACCCGCTGATCATGAGCGGGATCTACTGGTTCGTCTTCACCCAGGTATTCCACCGGGACAAGATCGGCGAACAGCCGTACATCGTGTTCCTCATCCTGGCGTTACTGCCGTGGGTATGGTTCAACACCTCGGTTTCCGATTTCACCCGCGCGTTCCGCAAGGACGCGAGGCTGGTGCGTTCGACCTCGATCCCGCGCTCGATCTGGGTGAATCGCATCGTCCTGAGCAAGGGGCTCGAGTTCCTGTTCTCCATCCCGGTGCTTGCGCTCTTCATCATCTTCAACGCCGACAAGATCACGGTCGGTTGGTCGCTGCTGTGGTTCCCCGTCGCCATCGTCTTACAGTGCATGCTGCTTGTCGGCCTGGGCATGCTCGTCGCGCCGCTGTGCGTGCTCTACGCGGATCTGGAGCGCACTACCGCACTAATCCTCCGTGCGCTGTTCTACGCGTCTCCCGTGATCTACAGCGTCAATGACCTGCCGGCTCCCTTCGACGTCGTCGGCGCATTCAACCCGCTCGCGGGCATCTTCACGCTGTATCGGGTCGGATTCTTCCCCGACCAGTGGCACACGATGACCATCTTGATCAGCGTCGTCATGACGATCGGCATCTTCGTCCTCGGTATCTGGGTGTTCCGGTCCCTTGAGCGTCCCGTGCTGAAGGAGCTGTGATGACCGCCGCAATCGAAGTCGACGGGCTGGGCGTGCGTTTTCGCCGTAACCGGCGTGGTCGTCGCAGCTTCAAGGATCTGTTCGCGGGGGCTTCTCGGCGCAACCGTCCCGGAGAGTTCTGGGCTCTGCGCGACGTCTCCTTCACCGTGCAGCAGGGGGAGTCGATCGGCGTCGTCGGCCGTAACGGACAGGGAAAGTCCACGCTGCTGCGGCTCGTCGCCAAGGTGCTCCTGCCCGATGAAGGCACGGTCACCGTCTACGGCGGCGTCGCACCGCTCATCGAGATCACCGGTGGCTTCGTCGGCGACCTCACCGTGCGCGAGAACGTGCGCCTGACAGCCGGCCTCCATGGCATGTCGAAGGCAGAGGTCTCCCGGCGCTACGACGACATCATCGCGTTCGCGGAGCTTGAAGACTTCCAGGATGCGCCGTACAAGCACCTCTCGAACGGCATGAAGGTTCGTCTTGCGTTCTCCGTGGTGTCGCAGCTCGACGAGCCGATCCTGCTCGTCGATGAGGTTCTCGCCGTCGGCGACAAGGCATTCCGCGACAAGTGCTACAAGCGCATCGACGAGCTTCTCGCCGATGGACGCACGCTGTTCTTCGTCAGCCACAACGAACGTGACCTGCGTCGCTTCTGCACTCGTGGCCTGTACCTCAACAAGGGCGCGTTGGTGCTGGATGCCGGCATCAATGAGGTACTCGATCGGTATAACGCCGACTCGATGCCGGCGGCTTAGCCGACGAACGCGTCGAGCGAATCAGAGTCCGACGAGCGCCCGGAGGTCCTTCAGAGCTGCGGTGGCGGCGTTCATAGCACTCTGTGTGTCGGAACCGCTCTCGAACGCGCTTCGGAGCTCTCCGAGCCGCGCGTTGTATTGTCCGACGCCCTCGTACCACGCCGACGAGATCGAACTCGGAGCCGCAGCATCCGACAGACGCCCGGCATCCTGCTGCAGCGATTCGACGACCTGAGCGGCCTCCTGGCCGCCCAGATCGGCGGCGATCGTGAGCCCTGTCGAAGCATCGTCAAGGCGCGGCTGAACCTGCGCGGCGAACGTGGGGATGTCGGGATCCGGAACGGGCGGAGGAGTGGCCCCCGGCTCTTGCGTGGGAGCGGCGGTCGGCGTCGGGGTGGCCGTCGGCGTCTGCGTGGCAGTCGGCGTGGGCGTGGAGCTCGCGGAATCCGTGGGCGTCGGCTCGGGCTCACCGCCTCGCGGCAGCAGAAAGAACAGCAGAGCCGCGACGATGGCCACAGCCAGGACGGACAGGCCTACGATCAGCCAGATGCGTCCCTTGTTGCTCTTCTTCTGTTCAGGGAAGATCCACTCGGCGCGGGGCTGCTGCTCGTCGCTCATCACTTCTCCAATGCGGGCATGGGTTGCCAGGCGCGGTCTCGACCGATCTTCCCACCATCGCGGATGCCTCGGAAAAGATTGCTCGTGCCCCGCACCGTCCGTTCGACGAAGAGCAGCCGGATGAGCTCTTTGAAGAACGTCGCAGTGGTGCCGAGTCCGAACAGCACAGGGTTGTAGACGCCGTGCACGCGGTAGTAGTTCTTGATGAATGCCCGGTTGCGCATGATGTAGTACCGGTACGCGTTGCTCGACGCATTCATGTGGCGCACACCCATGTCCCACTGCTTGATCTCGCGGGTGCGGCGCAGCACGAATTCGTCCACGATGACGGCGGTGGTCAGCCTTGACGCGAGCCAGCCGTACATCTGGTCATCCCAGTAGATGAAGAACCGATGGTCGGGGAGCCCGATCTGGGTCACGATGGAGCGGTGGATGAACATCCCCTCGAAGCATCCGCTGTTCATCTCCTTGAAGCCAGACGCGTCGAATCCGGCCGGCGCGAAGGGGATCGGAATGCCCATCCGCTCGGCGATGCGGTACTGCCAGTAGAACTCGCTGCCGTCGTAGTCGTAGCGTCGTCCCTGGATGCTCTTGAAGCGCGGAGTCCATTTGCCCATCCGTGCCAGGCCGTCGGGTAGAACCTCGACGTCGTCGTCCATCATCCAGATCCACTCGGAGCCCAGCTCGTACGCTGTGCGCATCCCCTCGCTGAAGCCACCGGACCCGCCCGTGTTCGTCTCCAGTTTGCGGTACACGATCTCCGTGCCGACGCGCGTACGGAACGAATCGACGACCTCTGTGGTGTCGTCAGCTGAAGCGTTGTCGACGATCACGACGTTCCCAGGCTTCGGATCCATCACGGTGATGCTCTCGAGCAGCCGAGTGAGAAGATGCGAGCGGTTGTACGTGACGATGACGATCGTCGCCGACGCGGGGTCGAATGCAGCAGGCGCCGCGGTCATGCCTTCTCCTCGAAGATCTGCTGCCAGGAATCGGGGGAGACGAGCTCCGGAAGTGCCTGCCGATACTGCTTCTGTAGTTCGGGCCACCGACGCCTCAACTCGGCGTGCAGACGTATCGTGTCGCGCAGCATATGGCGATACTTCTTGCGGTCCCGGGTGTAGATGTTCTTTCCGGAGCCGTCAGCGGCGCTCACCAATGCGCTGTCGAACACAGGAAGCCGCCACCAGTGCGCGTCCTCCTTGCCGAATTCGACCTCGGGCTGCGCGATATTTGCCGGGTTGGGATTGTGTAGCCAGTGTGCGACGAGAGTGGTCAGAGTGAACCATCGGAGCCGAATCCCCTTCGGGCTGTCGAACTCGTTCTGCTTCTGCTGCTTGTACACCTGGCGACCATGTCTCGAATGCAACACGGTCGACGGATCCCGATGCACCACGGTCTCGGGATATTCGGCGGCGAGGGCACGTGCCTCGGGCATCGCCGTCGAGAGATTCCCACGCATGTGGGCCGGCCCAGAGAGCACGTCGCGCAACGCTTTGGTGCGCAACGCTACGGGGTAGTACTGCATCATCATCAAGTGCTTGAGGTCGACGCGGCGGCTGTGCTTCAACAGACGGCCGCCACGCGGAACTTCCGAGTGCAGCAGCCCCGCGACGATGCGGTTGCGAGCGTGGAAGTACGCCTGCCAGTCGATCGAGTCATCCTTGTTGATCCACGACACGTGCCAGAGCGCGACACCGGGCATCGAGACGGTCGGGAACCCAGCCTCGCCTGCACGGAGGCAGAACTCCGCATCGTCCCATTTGATGAAGGCGGGCAATGAGAGCCCGACCTTGCGGATTGCGTCCAGAGGAATGAGGCACATCCACCAGCCGTTGTAGTCGGCATCCATGCGCATGTGCAGCAACTTCGACTGGCGCAGGTTCGATGCACCGAAGTCATGCGGCATCTTCTCCTGATAGAGATTGCGCCACATGAACGGAACCTTGTCGAGCACTTCCGCCCAGCCGTGGAGTTTGGGACGGTCGAGCAGGTCGAACATGTGACCGCCGACGAGCACGGGGTTGGTCGCGAACTGTCCGAACACGATCGAGCGCCGCACGGACTCGGGCTCGAGTCGCACGTCGTCATCGAGCAGTTGCACGAAGTCGCTCTCCGGCCGCTGCAGCGTCTCGTGCATCGCGCGGGCGAAACCGCCGGAGCCACCGAGATTGGGCTGCCTGATGACCTGAAGCGTGTCGCCGAGCTCAGCCGCGACCTCGTCGTAGCCCTCCTGCGCTGAGACGAGCTGTGTGCCCTGATCGATGAGGAAGATGCGATCGACGAACTCGAGCGCATCGGGTGAGGCCGCCAGCGACTGGAGGGTCTCGACGCAGTAATCCGGCTTGTTGTACGTCGTGATGCCGAGCGAGGCTTTTCCGACGCGTGCCGGCTCCTGCTCGGTCGTCCATTCCGCGCCTTTCAGAATGGCGGACTTCTCATCGGCGACGATGTCGAACCAGATCCATCCGCCGTCGCTGTACTGCGTGAGCGCAAGGTCGAAGGAGGTCTCCGCGTCGCCTGTGACTTCTCTCGTGTCCGCGCGCTGACGCACTCCGGAGCCGTTCGACCGGTAGACCAGGATCGTTGCGGGGCCGTTCGTCCGAACGGTCAGCCGCACCTGACGCACGCTCGTCCAGTGCTGCCAGTACGACGCCGGGAATGCATTGAAGTACGTGCCGAGCGAGACTCGCCGGCCGGCGACGATGCGCGCGCTGTGGCGGCTGAGGATGTTGCCCAGATGTGCGCGGTTCGAGACGCGGACGGGCTCCTCGTCGATGACCGACCAGGTCTCAGGGTCGGCGTAGAGCGGAAGGAGGTCGGGGTCGCGGTCGAGAGGGAAGACGACGTTCTGCAGGACGTGGGTCACGGGCGAGATCTCCGGGATTGCTTCGCCCCGCCCGGGTGGGCGCTCGGCTGGTTCAGCGGGCACGAAGTAGCCTACCTTCCGGTCATGCAGAACTTCGCAGAGCGCGCCCAGCACGCTATGACATGCGCCGCCGCTACACCTGCGGCCGCAACGTCGGTATCGCCCCGGTGTTCGCCGCATCGATGTTCTCGCGCCATGACCTCGACTGTCCGGCGCGCAGTGCGCACAGCACGAGCATGAACCAGCCTGCACCGGCAAGCGTGAAGCTCTCGAACATCGAGTCGACCGCGAGCGTGACGAGCACGAGCGGGGTCCAGGCGTACACGACAGAGTGCCGAACGCTGGCGACCAGCCACGATCTGATCAGCGCGACACCGCCCAGGATCAGGAACAGCAGGAACCCGGCGATGCCGAGCTGCAGCAATACGTCGAAGAACGCGTTCAACGCTGTCTGGTGCTGATTGTTGAGCAGGTAGTTGATGTAGGTGAACGGATACTCACCGCGCTGCCACGGGCCGAACCAGCCCCAGCCCTGAAGCGGCCTGATCGCCACGAAGTCGAGGATCTTGTTCCACAGATCGGCGCGGATCGAAAAGTCGGACCCTGCGCCCATCCAGGCGATGATCGGATGCCGGAAGGCGAAGGCCACGACGAGCGACGCGACGGCCAGAGCCCCCAGCATCCATTGCACCAGGTTGCGATGCGCCGCGGGTGCGTGCCGCACGATCGTCAGTGCGGCGGTCACAACGCCGACGGCGACAGCCAGCACCAGCACCGTCGGAGACGCCGACACGAGCGCGAGGAAGCCGGCGAGCGCGATCGACGGAACCGCGATGGGCGCGATGACCGATTGGGTGCGCCATTCGATGAAGAACGTGATCAGCGCGATCACCGCGATGAAGCCCAGCATGTTGCGGGTGCCGAAGATTCCCTGGATGGGACCGCCGATCGCGAGATTCCCCTCGACGGCGAGGAATGAGATGGGCACGTCGAGGAGGATGCCGGAGAGGATCTCCACACCGAGCGAGGCGAGCAGCAGCGCCCGCAGCGTGTCGCCGATCGCGCGCACGGTCTGCAGCGTGTCGCGGATATGTCCGATCGTGATCGCCAGCACCGCGAATCCGAACGTCCAGATCCATCCGACGAGCGAGTCGGAGCGATCCGTCGTCCAGATCAGGCTCGCGAGCGCCAGTGCGAGGAACGCGAGCAGCGACGAGGGCGCGAGCCGCAGCAGCGACAGCTCCTCCCGTCGCACGAAGAGGATCGCCACGCCGAGCACGCACAGGATGACGATGATCGTCGCGTACGTCGTCGACGACGTCATCTGCTCGATCGCGAATGAAGCGAACGTCGCGGTGAGCGCCGCGAGCGTGTATGCCCGCGCCATCTCGACGGAGCCGAGCAGACGGCTCACTCGATCCGCGGCTGAGGTCACGGGACCCGCCGAGCCGTGCTGCCGTGCTCGGTCACGCGGGACTGCTCGTTGAGTCCGACTCCGACCAGAGGAACCGACTTGATCTTGAACGAGAAGAGAATCAGCAGCAGCCATCCCCAGAGCATGATCGGAGTGGACTCTGCGAGACCCTGGACCAGCAGGATGATCGTGAACAGCAGAGGCAGCAGCGTCAGCGGCGAGTACGGCCGGTCGGCGCGCAGATTCCAGCGTGGCCGATCGGCGGCGAAGAACCACGCGCGCCACAGCAGGCCGAAGTACGCGGCGGCCATCAGCACGACGCCGACCGCGCCGAGCTGCATGAGCACATCGAGCCACATGTTGTGCGCGTGGAACACGGTGATGCCATGGTCGGTGATCCAGCCGTCGAATGACGGGTCGGTCGGAATCCAGGGGCTGGAGAAGCCGTTGCCGAACACGGGGTGGGTCGCTGCGCGTTCCAGCACCTTCGTCCAGATGACGTCGGTGCGTCCGGTCAGGTCTGCGCTGCGGCCTAGCGCCTCGAACAGCGGGCGGTGGAAAACGATCAGGGCTGCGACGACGATGACGACGGCCCCGCCGCAGATCGCATAGATCCGTGTGCGCGCACCCGGTGTGCGGGCACGGCGGATCAGCAGGGCCACCATGAGCACGACAGCCGCTGCGAGCGCGCACACGTACGTCGTCGCCGACGACGCCCGCAGCATCATGTACGCCGCCACCAGCATCCACATCACAAGCCCAGCGCGCCAGCGTGCGCGCAGCGCGAAGCGCACACCGAACGTGACGATCGCGAACAGGCTGATGATCGCGAGCACGTTGGAGTTGCCGACGATGCCTTGGATGCGCCCGCCGTCGAAGAGGTTGTCGCGCACCCAGTACCAGTGCGGGTCGACGTCGCCGTCGGGAAGCGTCAGGAAGTTCGGCAGCAGCGGTCCGTGCACGACCAGTGACACCCACAGCTCCAAGGCGAGGGACAGCCCGAGGATCCATTTGAACGCCGACGCGAGCGCACGCACGATCTCCTCCCAGCTGAGAGCATGCGCGACCAGCAGCGCGTTCACGGTGACGGCGGCGAGCAGCATCCAAGTGAGGATCGTCGGGAGTCGCCACTGCGACCACGCCACGGAAACCAGCGCGAGCCCCACGTATCCGAGCGCGGACCACGGGAGTCTCCGCCATGGGAACGGATGCGGTTGTGCCCGCGCGATCATCGGAATGCCGATCGCGAGGGCGGCGAGCGTGAGCACGATCATCACACCGCCGGCGACGTACACGCCGACGAGGTTGTACAGCGCCGTATGCGCGAAGGCGACGATGAACACGAGGATGACGTATCCGCGCAACAGCAGATGCCCCGTCGACTCGCGCTCCGGCGCGGTGGGCGGGGCTGTCACTGGATGCTTCGTGTACTGCGCCATCGCGTTCAGGCTACCGCGCCCGAGCCCGCCGTCTGCTGTGCCACGTCCGGATCGCTACGCTGGTGCCATGCTGCTGAGCCTGTCGAACGAACCCCGTGACTACGCCTGGGGGTCGACATCCCTCCTCGCCGATCTGGAGGGCCGCGAGTTCACCGATGTGCCAGAGGCCGAAGTATGGTTCGGCGACCACGCCGGCGACCCCGCCGATGTCGCAGGCGGCTCGACGCTCGACACCGTCACCGGGGGCACTCTTCCCTATCTGCTGAAGCTGCTCGCCGCCGCTGATCCGCTCTCGATCCAGGTGCACCCCACGATCGCTCAGGCGCGAGACGGGTGGGACAGGGAGCAGGGCCTCGCCGCGGACGACCCTGCACGCAACTACCGCGATGCCAACCACAAGCCCGAGCTCATCGTCGCCCTCAGCGACCGCTTCGAGGCGCTCGGAGGACTGCGTCCCGTCGCCGACACGCTGCGACTTCTGGATGCGCTGGGCGAGTCGTCCGGCGTGCGCGCGCTGCGCGAGCGTCTCGAGGGCGACAGCGATGAGGATGCGTTGAGGGATGCTGTCGGCTGGCTGCTTTCCGGCGACTCACAGCGCGAGGTGGATGAGATCATCGCTGCGCTAGCCGGGGCGTCATCCGACGAGTTCGACGCAGAGCTCAGCGCGGTGCGAGCGATCGCCGAGCGGTATCCCGGCGACCCGGGTGTGGTCGTCGCGCTGCTGATGAACTACCTCGTCCTCGGTCGTGGTGAGGCGATCTTCCTGCGTGCGGGGCTCCTGCACGCCTACATTTCCGGCCTCGGCGTCGAGATCATGGCGGCGAGCGACAACGTGCTGCGCGGCGGGCTGACGCCGAAGCATATCGATGTGCCCGAACTTCTGTCGGTGCTCGACACCACCCCTGCGGAGGTGCCGGTGCTCGCGCCCGCGCCCGACGCGGTGACCGATTACCCGATCGAGGTGCCTGATTTCGCATTGCGGCGCATCGTGCTGGAGGGCACGCCGCTGTCGCTGGAGGTTTCCGGCCCCGCGATGGTGCTCTCGACCGGGGGAGAAGTCACTGTCACGGGTGCCGACGGTGTCGCGCTCGCTGTCGCGGTCGGAACGGCGGCCTTCGCGATCGACGAGACATCGTTGCTGCTGAGCGGCGCCGGCGAGGCCTTCATCGCGCAGCCCGGCAGCTGATCGCGTGTTCGTCAGCCACTTGAATGGTTCGAAACAAAACTCGAGTCGGGCTTGACTGAAATCGAATGGATGTACTAATCTGGTTGCATGCCAACGATGACAGCTCCCGCTCCGCCGGACACGGCGTCGGCGAGCATGTCTGCGTGGCTCGAGATTCAGGCAGAGAAGGCGCGACTGCACGCACGGGAGGCCTCTCTGCTTCACGAGGCATTCACCGAAGCACTTGACGAGCGCGAGAAGCGCACCGGCACCGAAGACATGCGCGACATTCCCGTGCGCTCGCTCGTCGCCGAGTTCAGTGCCGCGGGAAGAATCTCGTCTCGCACCATGGAGTCGGCCATGTGGCACGCCTACAGCCTCGTGGCGAACTTCCCCGTGACGTTCCAGGCGCTCGAGAGCGCGCAGATCAGTCCCACGCATGCGCGCATCATCACCGACGCAGGGGCCCAGATCTCCGATCAGGCCGATCGCTTCGCCTACGAGCTCGCTGCCGTCGATTACGCCTCGGGAGAGAGCCCGAACCGCGTCAGGGCGGTGGCGCGGATGCTGGCGGCCAAGCACGGAGGCGCCAGCGCAGCCGAACGGAGGAAGAAGGGGCATGAGGCCCGTCGTGTCTGGGTGGATGACTTCGACGACGGACAGGCCGAACTGCACATCCTGACTTCCTCGGTACTGGCGCATGCCGCGGTCGACCGTGCGAGCGGCCTCGCGAGGCTGGCGCGCGACCCGAACTCGTCCGAGACCCACCCCTCGCTCGGCGAAGCCGAGAAGGAGCCGATCACGTGGGAAGACGAGTCACTGATACCGGGAGACTGGGTGTACGACGGCGAAGACGGCGTGGGCGCTCCTCACGACGACCCTCGCACCATGGATCAGGCGCGAGCCGACGTCATGATCGATCTGCTGCTCGCCGCATCTGCAGAGACGGTGACTGCGGCAGGCGCTGAGGCAGTACGGGGCCACGTTCAAGTGACGATTCCTGCTGCGGCCCTGGCGGGCGCTTCCGATGCTCCGGCCGATCTGTCCGGCATCGGCCCGGTTGATGCCGACCTCATCCGAGAGATTGCTGGCGTCGCGCCGGGCTGGGATCGCCTGTATCTCGACGGATACTCCGGAATCGTGATGGCGACGGACCGTTATCGACCGACCGCCGAGATGCGGCGATACCTGAGAGCACGAGACGGCCGCTGCCGCTTCCCCGGCTGCGCCGGTTCGGTCAGGCGATGCGATCTCGATCACACGCACGAGCACAGCAGGGGCGGCGCGACATCGTGCGAGAACCTCAGCCACCTGTGTCGGCGGCACCATTCGCTCAAACATCCCGACGTCGATGTGAAGTATCGATGGGCGGCGCGCCAGCTTTCCGGCGGAAGGATCGAGTGGACGAGTCCGCACGGTCTGGTCTTCATAGATCACCCGCAGACCCACGTGCAGTTCTCCTGATGGCACACGACGTTCTCCCGATCCGACACGCCCGGGGGCTCGCCGTGCTGAGTTCCGACTGACACGACACGCCGTAGACACGCCGTGAACCTTCAATCGTCGATTGAGGCTTTACTATCTGCGACTTGACCGCAGCGAATGACACGGGTGTAATTAGTTCAGCAAGGCCCGGTGGGGGGCATTCTGAAGGGCAAGGAGAGCGACATGACGGGTTACCGTTCCGACGTTCCCGAGAACTGGTTTGTTGATCCGGTCAATCTCGGGGTTCCCGGGGTCAGGCGCGCAGAGCCCGACGAGGAGAGCACCCTGTCATGGCAGACAGATGCACTGTGCTCCCAGACCGACCCTGAGGCGTTCTTCCCCGAGAAGGGCGGCTCGACACGTGACGCGAAGCGGATCTGCTCGTCGTGCGACGTGCGGGGCGAATGCCTCGAGTATGCGCTGAACAACGACGAGCGCTTCGGCATCTGGGGCGGGCTCAGCGAGCGCGAGCGCCGCAAGCTCAAGCGCAGCGCCGGCTGATCGCGCACCGCTTGGCAGGCACGCCGGGCGCGGTGACCGTGGCCGTCGAAGTCAGAGCATAGGCTGACCAGGCCATGCCTACCCCAGTTCATGCCATCATCGTCGCGCGCCCCGGTTCATCCGCGCGTGCACAGCTGCTGCGAACACTCGACGCGCTGACTCTCCAGACCCGACGCGCCGATGCAGTCACACTGGTCGTGTGCGGTGACGGCTCGGATGTGCGCGCCAGCGACGCCGTGGCGGTCGTTGTGGAAGGCATCATCCAAGCACGCGGCGGAACCTCGTACGCCGAGGCCGTCGAACTCGCTCGCCCGCGCGTGGCCGAAGGCGCTGCCGTGTGGCTGCTCGCCCACGACACCGCACCGCATCCGCAGGCGCTCGCGCAACTCGCTGGTGCACTGGAGCGCTCGCCGTCCGCGGCGTTCGCGGCGCCCAAGCTCGTGAACGTCG
The DNA here is from genome assembly GCF_014635185.1 of Microbacterium murale. Lineage (GTDB taxonomy): Bacteria > Actinomycetota > Actinomycetes > Actinomycetales > Microbacteriaceae > Microbacterium > Microbacterium murale. The sequence continues at coordinate 108,401 of NZ_BMCM01000002.1, read as the reverse complement.
ACAACGAACGCGAGCTCGTATCGCTCGGTGTCACCATGACCACGCTCGGCCGCACCGTCGAGCTCGCCGCTGGCGAACTCGATCAGGGTCAGCACGACCGGGGCGACGATGCGCTCGGCGCAGACATCCGCGGCATCCTGATCCGCAGCGAGGTGCGTGATCGGCTGCGACCCGACCCCGCCCTCGCTGGTGCGGACGAAGGACTCGACCTCGGCGTGCGTGCACGACTCTCCGGAGCTCGTGTCGTGCTGGCACCGAGCGCGCGCGTGTCCGTGCACCCGGACGGGCCCGCCGGCCTCCCGCGCAACGCCGCACAACGCGCGTACGTCACGCGGCTCGCACAGCTGCACCGCCGCCTCTCCTACGCGCCGGCGGCAACCGTGCCGCTGCACTGGCTGTCGCTGCTGCCGCTGGCGCTGTGGCGCACCATTGTGCACCTGATCGGCAAACGTCCGGCATCCGTTCTCCCCGAGTGGGGCGCAGCCATCATGGCGATGGTCCGTGTCGGCGCCGTCGCGCATTCGCGGCGGAGCATCCGCACCTCCCGCACCGCCAACTGGTCGAGCATCGCCCCGCTGCGCATGACGCGCGCGCAGCTTCATCGACGCCTCGACGACGGTCACGGCAGCGAGGGCGGCGCACTCAGTGAGCTGAATTTCTTCTCGGGCGGTGGTGCCTGGGCGGTGCTCGGCGCGCTCGTCGTCGGCGTCGCGTCATTCTTCACGCTGCTGGCGTGGCCGGCGATCGGCGGGGGCGCCCTGCTGCCCCTGCGCAACACCGTCGCCGCGCTCTGGGAGGACGCGGCATGGGGACAACGCGGCATCGGAGTCGGCGTCGTCGGCCCTGCAGATCCGTTCTCCGGGGTCCTCGCCGTGCTCGGTACTCTGTGGGCCGGTGCTCCATCGTTCTCGATCGTGCTGCTCTGGCTGCTCGCCCTTCCTCTTGCTGTGCTCGGAGGCTGGTTCGCGGCGACACGGATCACCGACCGCGGCGGACTGCGCATCTTCGGTGGCGTCGCATGGGCTCTCGCGCCGACTTTCCTCACCGCGCTGGTCGAGGGGCGACCGGCTGCCGTCCTGCTGCATCTGCTGCTGCCGTGGCTCTTCCACGCCGCAGTCGTCGCGCATCGTTCATGGGGTGCCGCCGGCGCGGCATCCATCATTCTCGCCGCCGTACTCGCATGCGCGCCGGCACTCGCTCCGGCCCTCGGCCTGCTCTGGGCCACTGCCCTCGTGATCGTGCTGACCCGCGGCTGGTTCCATGGTGCAGTCCGTCTGCTCTGGATGCTCGCCCCCACCGCAGTGCTGTTCGCGCCGTTGGTGATCTGGCAGGTGCGTGGAGGCAACCTGTGGGCAATCTTCGCCGATCCAGGGCTGGCGTGGGCCGGTCCGCAGGTCGCAGCCGACAGTGCAGGACGGTTGCTGCTGGCGACCGGATTCCCGACGTCTGACCTCGCTGGCTGGACCGAAGTGATCGACCCGGCCGTCGCCGTCTGGGCTCCGCTGCTCATCGTGCCGATCGCGCTGCTCGCTCTGGCCGCGGCGATCGCGCCTCGGTGGGGCGCGGGCATCACCCTTCTCGGTGTCGCGATGACGGGCCTCGCGACGGCATTCGTCGCCGTCGGCGTGGTCGTCAGCTTCGCGCATGGCGTGCCGGTCGAGATCTGGCCCGGCACCGGCTTGAGCCTCGCCTGGGTCGGGGTCGTCGGCGCGGCCCTGGTCACACTCGACACCGCGGTGACGCTGCCGAATCTTCGCGTGGCCGCCGTCACCGTCGCCGGCCTCGCGCTCGCGCTCTGCGCAGTGCCGGCGCTCACCGCTCTGCACACCGATCGCACCGTGCTCACCGATGGGCCGGAGAGCACTCTTCCTGCATTCGTCGCGGCCGAGGCGAAGGGCGACCGCGAGATCGCGACCCTCATGCTCATTCCGCAGAACGATGGCGGACTGGCGGCCGAGGTCGTGTGGGGTGCGAGCGAGACGCTGGGCGCGCAGACGACGATGCTCAGCACCGCCACCACGCCGCAGGGAACCGACATCAGCGCGCTGTCGGTGGATCTGCTCTCCACGCGCACCTTCGACGCGGCGGCCGAACTCGCCGCTCACGGCATCCATTTCGTCCTTCTCGATCAGGTCGACACCGAAGAGTCGGATGCCGCGCGCGCCTTCCGAGTGGCAGCGATCACCGCGCTGGACCAGCGCGCCGGCTTCGTGAAGGTCGGGGCGACGGACAAGGGCGTGCTCTGGCGCCTCGAGGCCACGCCCTCAGAGCGGGTGGGCCTCAGCAATGTGCAGGAAGGCACGGCCACCGCGGTCACCACACTGCAGTTGATCGTCCTGTTCGCGGCGCTCCTGCTCGCCATCCCCACCCGATCCTCCAGGCGGGCCGCGCGCGCCCAGTCGCGCATCGTCGGGCGCTCGCCCGAAGAGCCGATCGTGCTCCCCAGACGCCTCGACGATCAGCTGCACGATGAGCATCCGGACGAGAGCCGGCGGCGCGACGAGGATGACGAGGTCGGCGATCCGCAGCGGAACGACGAGACGGCGGATGCCGGCGACGAAGCCGTCCGAGACGACGAAGCCGTCCGAGACGACGAAGCCGTCCGAGACGACGAAGCCGTCCGAGACGACGACGGGACCGCGGCCGACGAGGACGCGCTCGAGGAACCCGAACCGGGGCAGAGCAGCGATCCTGAAGACAGCACCGACCGGGAGAAGGAGCGATGACTCAGAACCGTGCGATCCGTGTCGTCGCGACCGGCGCCAGGCTCCTCGTCGGAGCGATAGTCGCTGGTGGCTGCGTGGTGGGAGTGACGGCTGCCGTCGCTCTGCCGTGGCCAGGCGTGATGAACGAGCCCGCTCAGGTCTCGGTGACGCCGACCGCGGGCGACTCGACGCTCGTGTGCACCGGCGACTTCCGGGCGATCGGCCGCAATACGCAGAATGCCGGTCAGATGTCGTCCGCAGGTGACTTCGCCCTGACACGCGACAGCGTCGGCGCAAGTGAGAGCTCCGAGCTCTCCGCCTCGGATCTGCTCACCGCCGATTTCAGCGGTCCAGCGTCCGGCCCGAGCAAGATCGTCGGCAGCCCCGATCAGGGTTCCGCCGCATTGATCGCCGCCGCGGAGTCGATCTCGCTGGCAGCCGAAGACCTCTCCGGTCTGGCAGGCAGCGCATGCCGCGAGCCGAGCACCGAGTCATGGCTCGTCGGCGGCACCGTCGAGACCGGAACGAGCGACCTCATCATCCTGTCCAATCCCGGCGACGTCACCGCCACGGCGACGATCACGGTGTTCGGAGGTGAGCAGTCGTCGACCACGACGCTCGTGCCGGCCGGCACTCAACTCGCTGTGCCCCTGGCATCTGTCGCGGCGGGACTTCAGCAGCCCGTCGTGCGCGTCACCGCCGCCGGTGCACCGCTGCGCGCGGTACTGCAGTCCTCGCTCATCCGCACGCTCGACCCGTCTGGAATCGACCTGCAGGACACTGCCGGTGCTCCGCGCACGGACCTCACGTTCGCGGGTGTTCAGGTGCTCGTCAAGAACCCTGATTACCCTGTCGCCCTGCTCCGGCTGATGGCGACCGACCAAGGCGGACAGGCGGACATCACTGTCCGATCGGACGATGAGGTGGTGCGGCAGCTCTCGGTCCCGCTGGATGCGGGGATCCCGGCGGAGGTGAACCTTGATGGGCTGGACACCGGCGTGTACACCGTCGAGGTCACAGCCGATGCGCCGTTGGTCGGAGCCGTCCGCCAGGTCACCGGCATCGGCGCGGGTGCCGACTTCGCATGGATGACGCCGGCGCCTGAGCTTTCGAGCGAGGTGCTCATCGCCGTGCCGAACGGCCCGCGTCCGCGCATCCATCTGATCAATTCCGGTGACGCAGCGGCCTCGGCCACTCTCACACCCACCGCGGGCGGTGCGGCACAGGAGATCGCGATTCCTGCAGGCGGCACCGCTGCCGTCGATGTCTCCGAGGGCAGCACGTACTCGCTGACGATGGATGCTCCGGTGCACGCCGCGATCAACATGGCGGGCACGAACGCGATCGCGGGCTGGCCGATCTGGTCGGGCGCGGCTGCCGCCGACGCCGTGACCGTCTATCCCTGATCGGGGCCGAACTCCCACGGATCCTTGCCGACGTACTCTGCAGCAGCACGGAAGACCGCGCTCTCGATCGCGATGCGGCGGTGCATCGCGTCGTCATGTCCAGGGGGAAGCAGCCGCTCTATCGGGATGCGGAACAGTACGATCCGGCGGCCCTCACGATCGATGTGCCAGCGCGGGATCCCTGTCGTGTCGGGGCTAGGCGGCAGCGCGCCGATCTCGAAGCGCACTTCCTGCAGCTCCGGCCACGTGCCCCGCAGGAACTCCACTGCGGTGCCGATCGTGACATCGAACCGCTCCACGCGCCCCTCCAGCGGAGGCAGCGGCGGACGCACGACCTCACTGCGTCCGAGACGTCCATGACGGCCGTGCCGTGCCCCACGACGGGGCGCTGCACTGGTGCGATCGGACCGACGACGGGGCATGACGAAAGTCTATGGCGTCCCGCGCGGCATCCGGTCGGAGACCGCGGAGCGTTCTACGCTGGCACAGATGGACGGACGACTCTGCTCGAAGGTCACCTGCGCCCGTGAGGCCGTGGCGACGCTCACCTACGACTACGGCGACCAGATGGCCGCACTCGGTCCGCTGGGGGGCACGAACCATCCCAACGCGCATGATCTGTGTGCGCAGCATGCAGAGCGGGTGTCCGTGCCGACCGGCTGGATCGTCGTGCGTCACGAGGCGATGCGCGCCTGAGTTCTCTCTGGCTATGCTGATCGCGGACGCGTCACGGTGGCGCAGCCGGAAAGGCCTTCGTGATCGTCTGGCGTCGTTGGGTCTTCCCACTGCTTCTCGTGATCATCTTCGGACTCTGCGCGGCCGCGCTCGTCAAGCTGGCGTTCTTCCCCGACGCCGCCGACGCACAGGTCACCCCTGAAGCAGGCGTCACCGACCCCGTTCTCGCCGTAGAGCGGGGATCCGTGGTCAACGCGCTCAGCCTGAGCGGCAATATCGCTCGCGACGATTCCTTCGCTCTGAGGGGGGAGATCAACGGCACAGTGACGGACGTGCACGTCGCAGACGGCGCGGCAGTCGCGTCTGGTCAGCTGCTGTTCACAGTCAAGCAGGACTATCCCCAGAAGACCGTCGAGATCTTGGCGCCGGAGGCGGGGGATCTCTCGGAGATCGCGCTCGTCAAGGGGCAGACCGTCACGGTCGGCGCGGAGGTGGCGACCCTCACCCCGGCCCGTTACCACCTGCTCGCGACGGTCGAGCCCGTGCAGCTCTACCGGCTCGTGGGCGCACCGACGGATGCGACCGTGACGATCACGGGAGGCCCGGCTCCGTTCGGGTGCACCGGTGTGCGGGTGCAGGTCAGCACGGAGGGCACGGCAAGCGTGCGCTGTTCGATTCCCACCGATCAGGTCGTCTTCGCCGGACTTCCGGCACAGATGGACCTCGCTCTCGGCCAGGTCGACGATGCCCTCGTCATCCCCGTCACGGCTGTGCAGGGCGGCTCGGGCACCGGCAGCGTGTGGGTGGATGCCGGAGACGGCAGCGAAGCGGAGGAACGCGCCGTCACTCTTGGAGTGAATGACGGCGCAATGGTGGAAGTGGTCGAAGGGCTGGAAGAGGGCGAGACGATCCGCCAGTTCGTGCCCGGGTTCCTGGCTCCGGTCGAGGAGTTCTGCTACGAGGTCTCGCCCGGCGTCGAGCAGTGCGAGAGCGGAACCAGCTGGTGACCCTGGTCGCCCTGGACGAGGTCACCAAGAGCGTGCTCCTCGCGGACGACTCGCGACTCGAGATCCTCCGCGGCGTCACCCTGGAGGTCAGTGCAGGAGATCACGTCTCGATCGTCGGGCGGTCGGGGTCGGGAAAGTCCACGTTGCTGAACATCCTCGGGATGCTGGACGCGCCGACGACGGGCACCGTCGCGTTCGAGGGCCGACCGGTGCACAAGATGCGCAGCGGAAGGCTCGACAGGGTGCGCGGTGACAATGTGGGGTTCGTCTTCCAGCAGTTCAACCTCTTGGCCGGACGCACGGCGCTCGACAATGTGATGATGCCGCTCGGGCACGCCAAAGGGCGGCTGTTCTGGAAGCGGCGTGCGATCGCGACAGACATGCTTGAGCGCGTCGGGCTCGGCCACCGCATCGATCAGATCGCCGACCGGCTCTCCGGAGGCGAGCAGCAGCGGGTCGCGATCGCCAGGGCTCTGGTGCGACAGCCGGTGCTCATCCTCGCCGACGAGCCCACCGGCGCGCTCGACATCGACACCGGGGCATCCATCATGGCGCTGCTGGACGAAGTGGCGACGGAGACCGACGCTGCGCTGGTGACGATCACACACGATCTTCATGTGGCGGCGCGCGCTCGCAGGCACTACCGGCTGGATGCGGGCCATCTGGCGCCCACCGACCTCAGCCGTGCGTTCGAGGCGTCCACGCTCGCCCTGGGAACCGACGCATGAGCGGGTTCCTCGGCGCGCTGGCCGACGCATGGGCCGAGATCAGAGTGCACAAGCTGCGCGTGCTGCTGAGTCTGATCGGCATCGCGGTCTCGGTCGCCGCGCTCACCGCTGTGATCGCCTTCTCGGAGTATCAGCAGCAGTATCAGACCGAGCAGTCCGACCGCTGGGGCGGCAGGGCGGCGACGATCGTCGTGAGCGTCAGCACCGAGAACGGCGACCCCGTCGATTTCGACGCGTTCGGCGACCGGTTCGAGCGGGTCTCTGAGCGGTTCGGCTTCAGCCATACCGCCAGGGTCGCGCAGGGTGTGATGTTCGGTGCGCAGCTGCCGGACGGAATCGTCGAAGTGAACGGGCGCCTGCTTGATCCGGCCTACTCGCAGATCCATCGGGAGCAGCTCCTGGAAGGACGCTGGTTCAGAGCAGATGACACCGCGGCCCTGGCGCCTCCCGTGATCGTCACGGAAGCGCTGTGGGAGCGGACCGGTCGTGTGCCGATGGATCAGCATCCGACAATCACGATCACCGGCGACGCCGGTGGCACCTTTCAGGTGATCGGCGTCGTACCTCGTCAGGGGTTCGGCGACGAGGAGCTGCGGATCGACGTGCTCTATGACTCGTATCGCGACCGCGTCGACAGCCTGCCCGAAGGCGCATGGCCCCAGTACGAGATCTGGGTCGGCGCCGATGAGTCCGCCGAGATCGGTCCCGTGCTGGCAATGGATCTGCGGGCAGGGCTGCCGGACGGGCAGGTCGTCTCCGTCAGTCGCACCGATTGGGGTGCGACACCGGGCATGGCGGAATCCATGCGGACGTTCGAGCTCATCACCGGCGGCATCGCCATTCTCATCCTGGCACTCGGCGCCTTGAGCCTGATCAACATCCAACTCGTCGCCATGCGTCAGCGCGTGCGCGAGATCGGCGTGCGACGCGCCTTCGGGGCCACTGCCGGGCGCGTGTTCGTCTCGGTGCTGCTGGAGAGCCTGGTCGCGACCACCGTCGCGGGGATCATCGGCATCGCGGTCGTCGTCGCGATCCTTCGCTCGGACTGGGTCATCCCGGCCATGTTCCAGGGCATGCAGGATGTGCCGCCCTTCCCGATGCGCGCTGCGATCACGGGGCTCGTGGCATCCGTCGTCGTCGGCGCCGTGGCGGGCTTCATCCCCGCGCTCGTGGCGCTGCGCGTGAAGGTGATCGACGCGATCCGGTTCTGACCGGCCGCGGCGGCGTGCACGCGCTGTGCCCGAGGAAGGCTCTCAGACGCCGACGTGGCGCCCGGTGAGCTTCTCGGCCCTGGCGTCGGCGATCGCCAGTGCGCGACGCTCGCGTTCACGACGCAGCACCGTGATGGCGATCAGAAGCTGCTCCGGGTGGGCGACCGGCTGCGGCGACACGTAGCGGGCCGTCTCGGTCACGAGCTCCTGGGCGATCCGTGCGCGGGCGGGTGGTGACATCCGCTCAGCGTGCTGCAGGAACTGCGAGATGCGCCGCGCCAGGCGATCCGGCATCCGCGCGACATCGGCGATCTGGGCCCACCCTGCGAGTGGCTGCGGCATCACCGGGGCGAGGGGGACGAGCCTCGGGGTGCGCACGCGCTGGCTGTACGTGCCCGCGACCAGATCGCCGAGCCGCTGCGATCGTGCGGTGAACGCACCGGCGAGGATCGCGATCGCGCCGAACGTCATGTAGATCTCCAGCACGCCGACCAGGGCGCGGATGAATGCGTGCCGGAACCCGGCGGCACCACCGTCCAGGCGCACGATGCGACCGCCGACCGCAAGGCGTCCGAGACTGCGCCCCCGCGTCGCGAGCTCGACCACGATCGGCACCACCACGAAGCACACGACGATCGCCGTCACGTTCATGATGCCGTCGATCGATGCATCGACGATGCCGCTGCCCAGCAGCCACATGCGCAACCAGAGGAACAGCAGGAACAGGACCCAGCTGATGATCACGTCGATCAGGGCGCCGAGGGCGCGCATGAAGAAGCTGAGCGGCTGCACGTCGATAGCGACGGCTTCGCCTGAGAGCACCTCGTCGGCGGTATCGATCGGCATGGACATGAGTACAGTAAATCAGGTGGATGCCGATGCTCTCAGCGATGCCCGCCGTACCGAGTGGGAGCGGCTGGACGAACTCAGCCGCCAGCGACTCGACGGCGACGGAGTGGACGAGCTCATCGTGCGGTATCGCGCAGCATCCGCAGACCTCGCCGAGCTGAAGACCTCAGTGGGGGAGTCTCCGCAGGGCGCGTACGTGTCCTCGATCCTCGCGAAGGCGCGACTGCGGTTGACGGGTGCGTCCGACAGCATCCTCACGCAGACGGCCCGGTTCTTCACCGACCAGCTGCCGGCCGCGCTGTACCGGCTGCGATGGACCACGCTCGTGATCGCGCTGTGCTTCATCGCGATCACCGTCGGCGTCGCGGCGTGGATATCCGGCGATCCGGCGCTCGTCGCCACACTCGGACCCGCTGACTTCCTCGAGCAGTACGCCGAGGAGAGCTTCACCGGGTACTACACCGACAACCCCGCCGCGGTGTTCGCCGGGATGGTGTGGACGAACAATGCGTGGATCGCCGTGCAGTGCGTGCTGTTCGGCGTCACCGGGATCTGGCCGATCTACGCGATCGCGCAGAATGCGTTCGGGTTAGGCGTGTCGGCGGCCGTCATGGCGGTGCACGACCGGCTCGATGTGATGGTGCTCTACATCCTTCCGCACGGGATGCTGGAGATGACGAGCATCTTCGTCGCGGCAGCCGGCGGACTGCACCTGTTCTGGGCCTGGGTGGCACCGGGGCGGCGCAGCCGCGCGACCGCACTCGCCCAGGAGGGAAGAGCTCTCGCGACAGTGGCGATCGGCCTGGTGTTCGCGCTGTTCCTGTCGGGACTCGTGGAGGGTTTCGTGACGGGGTGGTCGTTGCCGTGGCCGGTCAAGATCGGCATCGGCGCTGCCGCCCTCGCCGCGTTCCTCGTCTACATGCTGCTCGTCGGCGGTCGGGCCCATCGCCGCGGCGAACGCGGCGATCTGCTCGAGTACGAGGCCGGTACGCCGCAGCTCGTCGCCGGCTGACAGAACGATCCCGCCCCCGGCGAACCGGAGGCGGGATCTTCTTCGTGCATCGTCGTGGATACGGCGGTCAGACCTTCTTCGTGCCGTCGAGCAGCGTCTTGTACGCGAAGCCCGCGATCAGTGCGCCGACGATCGGGAACACCAGGAAGACCCACAGCTGAGAAAGCGGGCCGACTCCGCCGTAGACCGCCGCGGCGATCGAGCGTGCCGGGTTCACCGAGGTGTTGTCGACGGGGATGCTGATGAGGTGGATCAGCGTCAGTGTGAGGCCGATCGCCAGTCCTGCGAACGGGGTCGGGCGCAGCTTGTGCGTCGTTCCGAGGATCACGAAGAGGAAGATCGCGGTAAGGATCACCTCGATGATGATCGCGCCCCACATCCCGAATCCGCCCGGGGAGTGCTCACCCCAGCCGTTGCTGGCGAAGCCGGCATCCTGCGCGGTGGTCAGCCAGCCGTCCGGACCGAACAGACCGATCAGCACGAGCGCGGTGCTCGCGATGAGTCCGCCGACGATCTGGGCGATGATGTAGCCGGGGACGTCCCGCCACGGAAGTCGGCCGGCGGCGGCGAGGCCGAGGCTGACTGCCGGGTTGAAGTGCCCGCCGGAGATCGGACCGAAGGCGTACACGCCGACGACGACCGTGAGACCGAACGCGAATGCGACGGCCACGTAGACGGCGGATCCCGATCCGGGGTCGGTGAAGTGGTTTGAGGCGAACAGTGCGGTGCCGACGCCGCCGAACACCAGCAGGAAGGTGCCGAGCGCTTCGGCAGTGAGTCGAGCGCCGACCGACGGTGTCGGAGGCGCGGCTTCGGCGAGTGATTCACTCATGGGATTCCCTCTCATCGGTTCGAGTCGAAGTTGACCGAATTCACGGCACATCTTCCACGCCGGGCGAGTATCGATGAGGGAGGCGCGCCGAAGGGCACTCAGCGTTCTCACAGCGGACGCACGGCCGCACCGACGACGAAGGGCCGGATGCCGAAGCATCCGACCCTCCCTGAACGGTGTGTCCTTACTCGCCGACGCCCACCGGGTCCGCCGAAGCGTCCGCGGTGCTCAGCGCGAGGGCGCGCACCTTGTCGGCCGTGTCCTGGTCGACCTGGCCCCAGTACCAGAAGAAGCGCTCCTGGATGGCGGGAACAGTGAGGGCCTGGTACTGCCCGGCGAGTGTCTCGATGAAACGCTGACGCTCCTCATCGTTGAACACCTCGGTGATCAGGGTGCGTGCCTGGCCGAAGTCATCGTCCTCCGAGTGCAGGGTCGCGGCGGTGCGGATGAGGGCGCCGTCGGTCTCCCAGCTGGCCTCGACCCCGCGTGCAGGGTCGGCCTCCGGACCACCGGCAGCACCGTACGAGTTCGGCGTGTAGACGCGGTGCTCTGCGGTGTTGAAGTGGTACTGCATGTTGCCCTCGTGCATGTAATTGCTCACGACGGCGGCATGCGGCTGGTTCACCGGCAGCTGGTTGTAGTTCGTGCCGATGCGGTAGCGCTGTGCATCCGCGTAGGCGAAGGCGCGGGCCATCAGCATCTTGTCCGGCGAGATGCCGGTGCCGGGGACCTGGTTGCCGGGCGAGAACGCGGCCTGCTCGATCTCGGCGAAGAAGTTCTTCGGGTTGCGGTTCAGCGTGAACGTGCCGACCTTGATGCGCGGGTAGTCCTTCTTCGACCAGATCTTGGTCAGATCGAACGGGTTGAAGCGGTAGTCCTTCGCCTCTTCGTATGGCATGACCTGCACGTAGACGTCCCACGACGGGTTCTCGCCGCGCTCGATGGCGTCGTACAGGTCGCGACGGTAGTAGTCGGAGTCCTGACCGGCGATGCGCTCGGCCTCGTCGGCGAACATCGGCTCGACACCCTGCTGGGTGAGGAAGTGGTACTGCACCCAGAAGCGCTCGCCCTCGGCGTTGACCCACTGGTACGTGTGCGAACCGTAGCCGTTCATGTGGCGCCACGAGCGCGGTAGGCCGCGATCTCCCATGACGTAGCTGACCTGGTGCGCGGACTCGGGGGAGAGGGTCCAGAAGTCCCACTGCATGTCGGCGTCGCGCAGGGCCGAACCGGTCAGGCGCTTCTGCGAGTGGATGAAGTCGGGGAACTTGATGCCGTCGCGCAGGAAGAACGTCGGGGTGTTGTTGCCGACGATGTCGAGGTTGCCCTCGGTGGTGTAGAAGCGCAGGGCGAAGCCGCGCACATCGCGCCAGGTGTCGGGCGAGCCCTGCTCACCGGCGACGGAGGAGAAGCGCAGCAGCGTCTCGCTCGTCGCCCCGGGCTGGAACACGGCAGCGCGGGTGTACTGCGAGACGTCCTCGGTGACGACGAACTCGCCGAACGCGCCGCCGCCCTTGGCGTGCGGGTTGCGCTCCGGCACGCGCTCGCGGTTGAACGAGGCGAGCTTCTCGACGAGGTAGCGGTCGTGCAGCGCGGTGATGCCGTCGGCACCGGAGGTCAGCGAGTGGGCGTCGCTGGCGACCGGTGTGCCGGTCTGGGTGGTGGTGAAAGTCTTGTCAGTCATTCACTTCTTCCTTTCGCAATCGGAGCAGATGGCTCGGTAGGTCACAGTGGCTTCGAGGATTCGCATCCCGTGGTCGTGGGAGGGGTGCAGGCAGGGCGCTTCGCCCACGGCGCAGGCGACGTCTTCCACCCGGCCGCACTCCACGCACTGCAGGTGGTGGTGGTTGTCGAAGTCGTCCTGCACCTCGTAGAGGGCGCTCGCCGCATCAGGAAGGCTCACGCGGCGGACGATGCCTGCACCGGTGAGGTCGTTCAGGATGCCGTGGACGGTGGGCAGCGCGACGCCGCTGAGATCGCCCCGAAGCCGGGAGTACACGGTCTCGGCCGATGCGTGCGGGCGTGCGGTCAGCGCTTCGAGAACCGCGACGCGCTGGACGGTGACGCGCAGCCCTGCGGCCCGCAGGCGCTCGGGTGCCGCTGACGTCATCTCCATGGGTCCAGTCTGGCACTGTTCTGAATGATTCGCAAAAAGGAATCAGTCAGATGAGCGGACTACAGACGGCCGGCGGCCTTGAGCTCGAGATAGCGGTCGGCGATCTTCGGGGGCAGCGACTCCGGGTCTGCCGTGATCGCCTCTCCGCCCGCGCGCCGGATCGCGTCCGCGACGTTCTCGGCGTCACGAAGAGTGCGCTCGGCGGCCGCGGCGAGGTAGATGTCCTCGCGCGAGGAGCGCTGCTGCGCCAGCTCGCCGACGGCATCGTCCGTCACTGATCCGACCAGCACCGTGGTCGCTCGCGACGGAGTGGGGAACGCGCCGAGGAATCCACGAGCGGACTCCGCGGCGTCCTGTGCCGTCAGGACGACGACGAGCGATGGCCGCGTCGTGAGTGGGCGGATCGCGGCGAACGCGCCGGACCAGTCGGTGTCGACCAGTCGCGCATGCACGGGCGCCATGGCATCCGTCATGGCGGGAAGGAGCCCTGCTCCATCGATACCGGTGACCCGGGCGCGCACGACGCGGTCGTACAGCAGCAGGTGCACGTGATCGCCTGCCCTGGTCGCGAGCGCCGCGAGCAGGAGTGATGCCTCCAGCGCAGCATCCAGTCGAGTGCCGTCGCCGACGCGCGCCGCGGCGGTTCGACCCGTGTCGATCAGGATCACCACGTGGCGGTCGCGTTCGGGGCGCCACGTGCGCAGCATGGTCGTTCCTGCTCTCGCCGTCGCGCGCCAGTCGATCGAACGCACGTCGTCACCGCGCACGTACTCGCGCAGCGAGTCGAACTCGGTGCCCTGGCCCCGCACCTGGATGCTGGTGTTGCCGTCGAGCTCCCTCAGACGCGCGAGACGCGAGGGCAGGTGCTTGCGGGAGGAGAACGCGGGGAGCACCCTGGTCGCGCCTCGTACTTCGTGGCGGGCCTGACGGCCACCGAGTCCCAGCGGTCCGCGGGAGCGGATGAACACGAACTCGCTCACGAGCTCGCCGCGGCGGCGGGGGAGCAGCGGCACTTCCACCCTGCGTCGTTCGCCCGCGGGGATCCTCACATGCAGTCGCGCGGGATCCGCACCGGCTGTCGGCTGCCACGCGTCGCGCAGCAGCGCGTTCATGGTTCGCGCTCCGTGGTTGTGGATCGCGACGCTCGCCGTCACGGGTTCACCCATCCGGGCACGCGCCGGCACGCGTCTGGTCACCGTCACTGCCCGTGCGGATGCCGCCGAGGAGATGTCGACGACGAGCAGGATGCCGCACAGCAGCAGCCACCCGCAGAGCACCGCCCACACTGGCACCCCCGCCGCGGTGAACGCGACGAGGGGGATGATGCCGAGCCCGATGGCTGCGGCGAGACGGATGGAGACGAACACCTTAGATCGGCACCCGCGTCTGCTGGATCACGCTGGCGAGCACGGCATCCGCCGATACGCCCTCCATCTCGGCATCCGGCCGCAGCTGCAGGCGGTGGCGCCAGACCGGCACGAGCATGGTCTGCACGTGGTCGGGGGTGACGGCGCTGGAGCCGTTCAGCCACGCCCACGCCTTCGCGGCGGCGAGCAGACCGGTGGAGGCACGCGGGCTCGCGCCGAGCAGCACCGAGGGAGACTGGCGAGTGGCGCGGGCGAGGTCGACGACGTAGCCGAGCACCTCGTCGGTCACCTCGACCCTGGATGCCGCGTCCTGTGCCGCGCGGATCTCATCCGCCGTCACGACCGCTTCCACACCGGTGAGCTCGCGGGGCGAGAAACCACTCGCGTGCAGTCGCAACACCGTGACCTCGGCGTCGCGCTCCGGCATGCCCACCACGAGCTTCATGAGGAATCGGTCGAGCTGCGCCTCCGGCAGGGAGTAGGTGCCCTCGTGCTCGATGGGGTTCTGCGTCGCGGCCACGAGGAACGGATCGGGCAGGTCGCGGCTGACTCCATCCGCGGAGACCTGACGCTCCTCCATCGCCTCGAGCAGGGCGGCCTGCGTCTTCGGCGGCGTGCGGTTGATCTCGTCGGCCAGCAGGATGTTGGTGAACACCGGGCCCTGACGGAACTCGAACTCCCCGGTGCGCGCGTCGTACACGAGCGAGCCGGTGACGTCGCCCGGCATCAGGTCGGGGGTGAACTGCACGCGCTTGGTGTCCAGGCCGAGCGCCCGCGCGAACGAGCGCACGACCAGCGTCTTCGCGACGCCTGGCACGCCCTCCAGGAGCACATGTCCGCGGGAGAGCAGGCAGACCAGCAGCCCCGTGATCGTGCCGGCCTGGCCGATGACGGCCTTGTCGACCTCAGCGCGCACCCGGTGCATCGCTGCGCGCAGCTGAGCCTCGTCGGGTGCTGCTGTGGTGGCAGGGGAGGAGGGGTCTGTCACGGTGTGTTCCTTTCCACGTGCACGGCGGTCTCGACCGCCGTTTCGAGTTCGGCGAGCCGCCGTGCGGTGTCGATCAGTTCGGAGTCGCTCGAGGGCAGATCACCGGCGAGTAACTGGTGCAGCGAGCCGCGTGGAATGCGCAGCCGGTCGCTTGCGGCATCCGCGATCTCGGACGGCGTCGACCGTGCCGTCAGGCCGAGGCGTGCGGCGAGGCGCCGCAGTGAGCCATCGCGCAGCGCTCGCGCGGCGTGTGCGGCATCAGCGGCCTTCGCGGTGAGGCGCGCGCGACCGTGCATGGTCTCGGATGCCCGGACGGTCACCGGCAGTGTCTCCGCGACGAGGGGACCGAAGCGCTGGCCGCGTGCGATTCCGGCCACGATGCCGGCGAACAGAAGCAGGAGGATCGCCGGTGTCACCCATTCCGGTGTGAGCGCGGCGAGAGTGTCGACGCTCTGGGCTTCGATGTCGCTGTCGTCGAACGAGGGGACGTACCAGACGACGTGGTCGCTCTGGCCGAGCAGGGCGAGTCCGAGGGCAGCGTTCCCGTTCTCGGCGAGGTGCTCGTTGCCGAACAGCGCACTGCCTTCGATGAGTGCGACACGGCGGTCGCCGCTGTCATCGACGAGCAGCGCCGCTGCGCCGTCGGTGTCCGTGTAGCACCCGGTGACGCCGTCGGCGGGGGTGAAGAAGCGGTCGGGATGCACGGCGCCGACATTGGCGAGTTCGGGCAGACCGCACTGCGCGTTCACGTCGGCGTCGGAGGTGGCCGGAGCGTTCTCGCCGAGCTCCAGGATCCGAAGCAGACGGCTCGCGCTGGAGAGGATGACCGTGCGATCGGCCGGCGCGATGAGGTCTTCGACCGCCTGATCGGACAGCGCGAACGGGTCGGCCATCACGAGCGTGCTGTCGGCATCGAGCGCGGCCGCGGCCTCGGAGCGGGTGCGCGTGATCGTGATGTCGACGCCCTGATCGCGCAGCAGTTCGGCGAGCGCGAGGGCACCGGACTCGTCTGCGCTCTCCGGGTCGAGCGCTCCTCGTGAGCCAGGCGCGTTGATGGTGATGCTCCCGATGAAGAGCGCGAACACGATGACGAGAGCGGCGATGGCCGCCCATCCGAGCGCGGAGCGCAGGCGCCCCTTCTCACGCACGGCCGTGCTGGGCGCGCGCTCCGCCGCCTCGGCAACCGGCTCTGCCGTCATCGTCACGCGGGCACCGCCTGGGGTGAGGTGGGGCCGATGAGTGAGGGATGCAGCGATGCCAGCCGATCATCGGTCTCGGCGAGGGCCAGATAGCTCTGTTCGGATGCCGGTCTGCGCAGGTAGCGCACATCGTCGAAGGCACTCGCCGCCGCAGTCAGCTCGACGCGCTGCGCGCCGAAGGCGACCGCGGCTTCACGGGCGATCGCCTGCGCGGTCGCACCCGGGGCGGGATCGATGATGTCGCGTTCGAGCAGCGCACGGGCGAGGGCGCGGAAGCGCAGCACGGTCGCGGTGTCCCAATCGCCCTCACGGGCGCTGCGCGCAGCATCCGCCCGAAGCTGCGCCGCCGTGCGACGATCGCGTTCACCGAGCAGATCGGTCCCGGGGCGCCTCACCCGACGTGATCCGCGTGGCCGACCCCAGAGGATCAGCACGGTGATGAGCGCGGCCACGATGACCACCGTGACGATGATCAACGCCACATTCCCCACCTGCTGGCCGGTGTCGGGCGAGAACAGGCCGCTGATGAATTCCGCGACGTCTTCGGCCAGATAGTCGAACCACGTCGGCTTGGCGTCGGCGTAGCGCTGGTTCTGCAACTCCTGCTCGGCCCAGCGTCGTGCCTCATCGCCGTCCGGCGCGTACGGATCGATGTCGAATCGGATCACGCGCCACCTGACCCGGGCGGAGCCCACGGGCTCTCGCCCTCGCTCTCGCCCTCGCTCTCGCTCTGCGGCGGGAGCGGCTGAGCGGGTGCCGGGGGCGGCGGCTGCGTGGCGAACGGCGGCTGGGCGGGGTATTGCGGCTGCGCCGGGTAGGGCGGCTGCGCCGGGTAGGGCGGCTGCGTCGGGTACGGCTGGTACTGCTGAGGTGCCTGGTACGGCTGAGGCGCTGCCGGATAGGACTGCTGCGGATACTGACCCCAGCCGACCGGCGCTGCCTGGTACGAGGGGACGGGCTTCGGCGGTGGGGTGCTGCTCACGGCGCGGGTGGGGTCGACCGCGAACGGGTCGCCGAGTTCGTCCTCGCTCGCGCCCAGGTCGCGTCGCTCCAGATAACTGATGAGGCTGTGATCGAGGCCTTCGTATCGCATCCGGCAGTCCAGGTAGATGAAGACGCCTGCGGCGCACTGCACGACCACGGTGACGGCCTGCAGCACGTAAATCAGCAGCTGCGGTGCGAGCGCGGTGATGATGTAGAGCGCGATCCCCGAGGTGTCGTTGGGGCCCGTCGGCGCGATCACGGTGCCGAACAGTGACCCCAGCAGCGACAGCGGCATGCTCACGACGCTCACGGCGGCGCCCATGATCAGGTTGACGAGGAGGATGACACCGAACGCGGTCCAGAACCGACCGCGGGTCAGCCGCCACGAACGCACGATCGCGGCACGGATGCCGGCGCTCTCCAGCACGAGGATCGAAGGCACGAGCAGCAGCTTCGTGCTCAGCCACACCCACAGCGGGATCATCGCGAGCACGAGCAGGATGCCGATCACGACAGTGAGCCCGACCCCCTCTGCGGAGCCGCCCACTCCGGCCGCGACGCCGAGGGCGATGATGCCGCCGATCACCGCGAGGAGCACGAGTGCGGCCAGCGACTGCAGGACGCTCCAGCCCACCAGACGCCAGAACGCCGGTCGCATCAGGCGCCACAGCCTGCCGAGCGACGGCTTCTCGCCCAGTGCGGCGTGGCCGACGTTCGCCGCGACGACACCCTGCATGACGGCCGTGAACGCGAGGCTCACGAATCCCATCGCCAGCACGACCAGTGCATTGATGGCGATCGCGCCCCACATCACGGGGAAGAAATCGGGCGAACTGGGGGAGAGGGACTCCATCCGGAGGAACGTCGCGAACACGACGGCGCCGACGACCAGCGCCGTGACGACGGCGACGACGAGCTGGATGACGATCGCGAAGCCGAACAGCACCTTCGGGTTGTGGCGCAGCGTGGCGAAGGGCTTTCCGAGCAGGGCGCCGAAAGTGAGCGGATGCAGTGGGATGAGCCCAGGTTTGAGGGCAGGCGTCCAACTGGTTACGGATGTCCAACCCTGTGCGCTCACGGCGCTCCCTCCGACGGTGCGAAACCATCGTGTCATACCCCGGCCTCCCGCAGAGGAACGCCAGGGGCGCTACCGTGATCGAAACGTTGTCATGAAGTAGTCTGAGAAGTGCTGCGCTCCACCCTGACCCGCGGGCGCCGCGCACATGCGTAGAAAGATGAGGCTGGGATCAGATGACCTCACGGATCCTCGTGGTCGACGATGACACCGCGCTCGCCGAGATGATCGGCATCGTGTTGCGCACCGAAGGCTTCGAGCCGGTGTTCTGCGCCGACGGCGCGAAGGCCGTGGAAGAGTGGCGCACTCAGCGCCCCGACCTCGTGCTGCTCGACCTCATGCTGCCCGGAATGGACGGGATCGAGATCTGCACGCAGATCCGCGCCGAATCCGGCATCCCGATCATCATGCTGACCGCACGCAGCGACACGGCAGACGTCGTGCGCGGGCTCGAAGTCGGCGCGGACGACTACATGGTCAAGCCCTTCAACCCGAAGGAGCTCGTCGCGCGCATCCGCACCAGGCTGCGTCCGGTGACCGCGGCGACCAGCGAGGTGCTGCGAATCGGCGACCTGGTCGTCGACGTCGACGCGCACGAGGTGCGCCGCGGCACGATGCCGATTCCGCTGACGCCGCTCGAGTTCCAACTGCTGGTCGCCCTGGCGTCGAAGCCGCAACAGGTCTTCTCCCGCGAGATGCTGCTCGAACAGGTCTGGGGCTACCACTACAAGGCCGACACCCGTCTGGTCAATGTGCACGTGCAGCGGCTGAGGGCGAAGGTCGAACTCGACCCCGATCTGCCGAAGATCGTCATGACGGTCCGTGGCGTGGGCTATCGGGCCGGCAGCGTCAGCTAGGAGACCGGGGTGACCGCGACGAGCGCGACTCCGACGACGGTCGCGCTGTTGCGCGACTGGCGGGGTTGGCCGGAGACGATCGCGACGCTGTGGCGCCGCTCGCTGCGATTCCGCATCATCTCCATCACGCTGCTGCTCACTTCCTTCGCGATCTTCGTGACGAGCGTGACCATGGCTCTCGTCATCCAGAACAATCTGTTCGAGTCGCGTCGTGATGAGGTGCTCAGCGACGCCCTGAGTGCGGTGGGCGCCGCGCAGAAGACGCTCGATTCCGCCGAGGTGGCCGATGACGCATCCGCACTGCGGGCGCTGTGGGCCGATGTGCGCGACGAGATCCCCCGGGCGTCCTCCTCCTCACTGATCGCGGCCTTCCCGATCGACGAGCCTCCGGTCGGCACCGGCGTGCGGGGTTTCACCACCGGGCTGAGCGCCGACCTGCTGAGCCCAGGGCTGCGCGAACGCGTGGTTTCGTTCCCGGATCGCCAAGCATGGCAGTCGCTGTCGCTCCCCATGGAGGACGGGTCGACCGCCCCGGGGATCGTCGTCGGACAGCAGCTGATCGTGCCGGAGGTCGGTGTGTTCGAGGTGTACATCGCGTACGACCTCGCTGACTCGCAGCAGACCCTGCAGTTCGTGCAGAGCACATTGTGGGTGGCCGGCCTCATCCTCATCGCGATCATCATCGGCATCTCATGGGTCGTGCTGCGCACGGTGTCGAAGCCCATCATCGAGGCCGCCGAGACCAGCGCGAGACTCGCTTCGGGAGATCTGGAGGTGCGCCTGCCCGTGCACGGCGAGGACGAACTCGCGACTCTGGCGCGATCGTTCAATGCCATGGCCGACAGCATCGAGTCCCAGATCAAGGAACTCGGCGAGCTGTCTCTCGTGCAGCAGCGGTTCGTCTCGGATGTCTCGCACGAACTGCGCACACCACTCACCACGATCAGGCTCGCTGCCGACATGCTCAACGATCAGCGCGACCAGTTCGACCCCACGACCAACCGCACGGCCGAGCTGCTGCACACCCAGGTGCAGCGCTTCGAGACGCTGCTCGCCGACCTGCTGGAGATCAGCCGGTACGACGCTGGATCCGTCCAGCTGGAGCTGGAGGCGACCAGCCTCACGACTCTCGCGGAGGACATCATCGAGCAGATGCTGCCGCTCGCGCAGGGACGCGGTTCAGAACTGCGTCTGGTCGCCCCGGGCGGCTACACCCCGGTCGACATGGACCCGCGACGTGTGCGCCGGGTGCTGCGCAACCTCATCGGCAATGCGATCGAGCACGGCGAGGGGCGTCCGGTCGTCGTCACCGTCGACAGCAATCAGCACGCCGTCGCGGTGGGCGTGCGCGACTTCGGGCTCGGGATGGATCCGGACGACGCCCAGCGCGTGTTCGACCGGTTCTGGCGGGCCGACCCGTCCCGTCAGCGCACGATCGGCGGCACTGGCCTCGGCCTCTCGATCGCGCTCGGCGATGCGAGGCTGCACGGCGGGACGCTCGCCGTCTGGTCGGAACTCGCCGTCGGCACCAACTTCGTGCTGACGCTGCCGCGTCAGCCGGGAGATCTGAGCGGCGCCTCCCCGGTGTCGCTCGAGCCCGAGGAAGTACTCTCGGACGTCAGCCACGCCACGCAGCCGATCCAGCTCACCGAACTGCGCGAGCTCTATTTCCCCGATTCCATGTTGAACGCGGAGGAGGACACTCCATGACACGCAGACGCCGAGGACTCCCGATCGCTCTGCTGACCGTGTTCACGGTGCTGCTCTCCGCGTGCGCCGGGCTGCCGACGACGGGGGAGGTGAAGTCCGGTCTCGCCCTGAGCGACGTCGATCTGCCGCCGGACATCAGCCAGATCGCCGCCGGTCCGCTGGAGGGCGCCAGTCCTGACGAGATCGTGGAGGGTTTCCTGGATGCCGCGCTCACGCCCGCCGACGGATGGAAGACCGCCCGTGAGTTCCTGAGCCCGGATCTCGCCGAGACATGGCGTCCGGGCGCGGGGGTCACGATCGACTCCGGGGCGGCCGCGCGGGAGTTCACCGCCGACGTCTCCGGTGTCGGCGACGAAGCGCAGGAGGGCGATGTGCGCGTGCTGCTGGATCAGACGGCAAGCGTCAATGAATTCGGCGCCTATACCGAGCTGTCGGGGGACACCTCGGTCGTGTCGTTCGAAGTAGCGAAGAACGACGATGGGGAGTGGCGGATCACGGTCGCCTCCGACGGCATCATCCTCGACGCCGAGGCATTCCCGCAGGTGTACCGCAGCTATGCCCTGCACTTCTACGATCAGGGCTGGACCCATCTGGTGCCCGACGTGAGGTGGTACCCGCGTCGGGGGCAGATCACGACGACACTGACCCAGGCGCTGCTCTCAGGTGCGCCCAGTCCATGGCTGGTTCCCGCGGTGCGCAGCGCGTTCCCGAGCGATGTGTCGCTCGCTCGCGACTCGGTTCCGGTCGACACCGACAAGGTCGCCACGGTCGAGCTCACTCAGCCCGCGCTGTCGCTGGACGCCACCGCGCTGTCTCGGATGCGCACACAGCTGGAGGAGACGCTGCGCCCGGCCGGCGTCACCGAGGTTCGAATGACGGTCAACGGTCGAGATCTGAACGCCGGCCGCGCGACGATCGAGTCGCCGCGTGCGGAGACCGGAACGGTCGTGCTCACCGACTCGGAGTTCGGCCTCTACCTCGGCGACGAGATCGCGTCGTACCCGGGGATCTCCGCGGAACTGGTCGAACTCGCCGCATCAGTCGTGTCGGTCGAGGTCGCCGCCGATGACGCCAGGGCGGCTGTGCTCCTGAACGACGGCGGTGTCTACACGCTGGCGGACGGAAACGTCGATCGGCTGGACAACAGGCCGGGGCTCATCGAGCCGACGATGGATCCGTACGGCTACACGTGGACCGTGCCGTCGTCGAACCCCCACGCGCTCACCGCATGGCAGCCGGATGTGGTGCCGCTCGAGATCGCGAACGCGTTCCCCGACGCCTCCTCGATCTCTCATCTGCGGATAGGGCCGGACGGGGTGCGCGTCGCCGCCGTCGCGACCATCGGCGGGCAGCGCTGGTTGGTCGTCGCCGCCATCATCAGAGATCAGGATCGTGCGCCGACCGAGCTCGGACCGGTGCACACGGTGGCGCAGTTGGACGGCGACGCGCTCGGCGTGAGCTGGGTCGGCGACGACAGCCTCAGCGTGCTGATGGATTCGGACGGGAACCGTGTGGTGCTGACGCAGGCTGTCGGCGGCACCGGCCTGTTCGCTGCTGCACCGGACACGTCGATCTCGATCTCGGGCGGCAGCACACCATCGGCCGTGCGCATACTCGACGCCGAGGGTGTGCTGTTCGCACAGCGTGGGACGACATGGCAGATGGGGCTGGCAGACGTCCTGGTGCTCGGCACGCACACCGGGCAATAGCTCCTGCACAGATCCGCGTCCGCCGACGTTCTTCACCGATCGCGCCCACGCCCCGCGCGTGCAGCGACCGGACCTGCCAGTGTCGATCGCATGCCGCTCGCAAGGCCGTGGTCCTCTCTCATCGATGAGCTCGCCGCCTTCGCGCTGTCCGGATGCTGCGCTGGCTGCGATCTGCTCGGCACGCTGCTCTGCGACGAATGCGGACGAGCGCTCGTCGCGGCACCAATGCGCCGGGAGACGCCCGGCGGGTTGCCGGTCACCGCAGCTCTCGTCTACGACGCGGTGACTGCACGCTGCATCCGACGCCTGAAGGAAGAGGGCGAGACGCTGCTCGCGCGACCGCTGGGCGCGGCGCTGGGCGCGGCGCTGGGCGCGGCGCTGCGGTCGGCCATCGCGGATGAAGCCTACGACGCGGAACGACCGTCGCTGGTGCCGGTACCGACCTCGGCCGCAGCCTTCCGCCGCCGCGGGTACCGCGTACCGGAACTGCTGATCCGCCGCGCCGGCTTTCAGTCGAGCCGACTGCTCGCCAGCGCGCGCTCGACAGCGGATCAGCGTGGACTCGGTGCGGCCGAGCGTGGGCGAAATGTAGCCGGCAGCATGCGCGCGCGACACGCCCGGGATGCGTACGACGTGATCGTGGTCGACGATGTCGTGACGACGGGCGCCACGCTCGATGAGGCCGCGCGCGCCCTGACAACGGCGGGATTCCGGGTGCGTGGGGCTGTGACGCTCGCTGCGACACCGCGACATAGCGGATTCAAGGCGAACGCATCGTGAATGGCTGGTGACATCCACACCAACGCGGACTACGGTAGGGGTTCACAAGGCGACCACGGTCCGCCCTTGGCCGGGAGGACCGGGACAAGGAGGCAGCAATGGAAACAAGCATCGTTGGCGTCGGGGTGGGTATCACCGATCGCTTCCGGACCGTTGTCGAGGAGAAGATCGCCCGCGTTCAGCCGTTCGCAGCGAAGGCGCAACGGCTGGATGTCAAAGTCACGCACCGCGCGTATCGAGGCGGGCGTGTTCCCGATGAGACTGTTGAACTCACGCTGGTCGGCAAGGGGCCGGTCGTCCGGGCGGAGGCGGAGGACGGCGACAAGTTCGTCGCACTCGACCTCGCGATCGACAAGCTCTCCGAGCAGTTGCGGCGCGCGAAGGAGAAGCGCGTCGACGGACGTCAACATCCTCGCGGCGCACACTTCGAGAAGGGCAGCGGCGCTCTCGAAGGGATCGATGTCGAACCCGCGTCGGCCGACGTGCTGCACGCCGTCGCCACGGGCGCCATTCCTGTTCAGAATGACGAGGAGGAGGCGTACTCACCCGTCGTCATCCGCACGAAGAACTTCGACGCGGAATGGATGACGGTCGAAGAGGCCGTCGACCGGATGGAACTCGTCGGACACGACTTCTTCCTGTTCGTCGATGTCCGTACCGATCACCCGAGTGTGGTCTACCGGCGCAAGGGTTGGGACTACGGAGTGATCTCGTTGACCGCCCAGGCTCCGCCCAGCGAGGCGCTCGCTTCCTGAGAACTGAAGGAGGCCCCGGTATCCGCGGATACCGGGGCCTCCTTCATATCCGCTGTCAGTCGAAGATGCCATCCAGGATGCTGCCGATGACAAGGCCGCCCATGATGCCGCCCATGACGTCGCCGCCGCCGCCGCGGCGTCCGCCACCCCAGCCGCCGCCCCAGTCCTGCTGTTGCTGCTGCGGCCTGGCGGAGTCGATGTCGCGCTGCGCGAGCTGCAGCGCCTCGGCTGCCAGCTGAGCGACGCGACGGGACCCGGCGAGTGCCTGCTCACGCGTGTCTTCGTCGGCCATGAGCTCTGGAATGTCGATGCGCAGTCGCTCCGCCTCCGCGAAGCGGGTGCGGGCATCCGCGCCGATCCAGCCGCGATGCCCGGAGATCAGTCCGCGTGCGACGCCGAGCTGACGATCGGCATCGTCGAGGGAATGCTGCACCTGAGCGATGCTCGGCAGCGGGTTCTGAATGCGGTACTGCGCCTTGCCGATCGCGTCGTCGAGTGCGGTGTTGGCCGTGCGCAGCCGGGTCAACTCGGCGAACGGGTCGTTGCGGGATCCGGCCGGCGCCAGCGACTCCAGCGCCTTCTCCAGCTCGGCCGTCGCCTCGGACACGGCGGGCAGCTTCGGCGCCGTGCGCGCCGCGATGATGTCGCCTCGCGAGTCGGCGACGACCTCGGCGAGGGTGGATTCTGCGCGCAGCGCCTCGATCTCGAAGTCCTCGACCGCGTCGAGTAGGGCACCGACACGACGGATCGCCTCGGTTGCGGTCTCCAGAGCGAGATTCGCCTCTTCGTTCTGCCTGGCGGCGCGACGCCGCTCTGCGACGTCGGCGCCGTGCGTGGCGAAGGCGATGAGCTGCTCGGCCTCGTCGGCGCTGTTGCGGATCTGGTGCAGCGCGCTCTCGGCGTACCGAGTGGAGAGGCGCTCGATGATCTCGCGAGCCTGCGGTAGACGTGCAGACAACCTCTCGGCATCCGCACGCACCTTCTCACGCACCTGCGGTGCGCGGCGCACCTTGGCGATGGATTCGGCCAGCGCCGCGGTCTTCTCATCCAGCAGGTCTTCGGCCCAGTCGCACAGCTGCACGATCCGGGCGTTGCGCGTGCGGAGTTCCTCATCCGTGTCGGGGATCTCGTCATGGTTGAGCTGATGCAGCTGGAAAGCCTCGCGCAGGTGCGTGCGCACAGCATCCAGCGCTGCGGTCAGATCCTTCGTGAGCGACAGCCCCAGCTCCGCCTCGGCGAAGGCGAGTTCATCGCCGGCGGTGCGGATGCGCTCATCTGCCGCGACCAGTGCCTGTTCCGCCTTTCGAGCGAGATCGGCGTCCTGTGCTGCTTGCGCAGCCTCTTCTTCGCGCTTGCGCTTACCCCAGAATCCGGCCATGGATCGATCCTACTTTCCGTTCACGATGCGTGGGCTGTGCATCAGCCGACCACCCTGCGTCATCGATCCGCAGTCGCGACCTGGGCCTTGGGCCTTGACAGCGTCGGGCGCCCCTTCTTCGGATGCTCGGTCGCGAGCTCGAGACCCATGGCGTGGCGCGGATGCCGCGTCAGTCGTTGTTCGGTGTGATCGAGCCAGCGCACCTCGGCCTCGGCCGCGAAGATCATCGAATCCACGACGAGCGACCAGGCGAGCTCCTGCGGCCCGTCAGGGTCGGCGCCCGCGTACTGCGCACGCTGCAGCGACTGCATCTGCTCCAGCGATGCCGTCCGCTGCGCCTGGATGACGGCCGCGACGTCGACGCCGGGCAGCGTCGCAGCGACCGCGAGCTTGATCGCGAGCTCGTCCCTGGTCGCACCGCTGCGCACCACGGGGGAGGAGAGCCACGAGGCGACCTCGGCGGAACCGGCATCCGTGATCTGCCAGTACACGTGGCCATGCTCGTCCGTGTCGCCGCGTCCCACCAGGCCGTCGCGCTCGAGACGCTCGAGTGTGTTGTAGATCTGGCCGACATTCAGCGGCCAGGTCGAGCCGGTGCGGCGATCGAACTCGTTGCGCAGCTGGTAGCCGTAGCAGGGACCCTGATCGAGAATGGCGAGCAGGCTCTGACGTACCGACATATGACCTCCGGAAGTGATTTCTCAATATATACATACGTGGCAATGTCGACGGAATGGCCCATCCAGACGATGCAAAGGTCACCGGCCGGTAACATAGCGAGGTATGCCCGGTACTGAAGCCCGATCTGGGTGGCCGGGGTTCTGACCCACAAAAGGGAGATGACTTAAGTGGCGAATCCTCTTGAGAAGCTGCTGCGCGCGGGCGAGGGTCGCATCCTTCGACGCCTGAATCAGGTCGTGAAGGCCGTCGGCGCGCTGGAGGAGGACTTCGAGAAACTCACGGATGAGGAGCTCTCGGACGAGACCACCCAGCTGCGGGAGCGGTTCGAGAAGGGCGAGACCCTCGATCAGCTGATGCCCGAGGCCTTCGCCGCCGTCCGCGAAGCCGCCAAGCGCACGCTCGGCATGCGTGCATATGACGTGCAGCTGATGGGCGGTGCGGCCCTGCACATGGGCAACATCGCCGAGATGAAGACCGGTGAGGGAAAGACGCTCGTCGCGACGTTCCCTGCGTATCTGAATGCGATCGCCGGCAAGGGCGTTCACATCATCACGGTCAACGACTTCCTCGCCTCCTACCAGGCCGAGCTCATGGGGCGCGTGTTCCGCGCTCTCGGCATGAAGACCGGCATCATCGTCTCGGGGCAGACCCCCGCTGTCAGGCGCGAGCAGTACGCCGCAGACATCACCTACGGAACGAACAACGAGTTCGGCTTCGACTACCTGCGCGACAACATGGCCTGGCGCAAGGAGGATCTCGTCCAGCGCGAGCACTTTTACGCGATCGTCGACGAGGTCGACTCGATCCTGATCGATGAGGCGCGCACGCCGCTCATCATCTCCGGCCCGTCCTCCGGAGAGGCGAACCGCTGGTTCACCGAGTTCGCCAAGATCGCTCGTACGCTCGAGCCCGGTGAGGACTACGAGGTCGACGAGAAGAAGCGCACGATCGGTGTGCTGGAACCCGGCATCGAGAAGGTCGAGGACTACCTCGGCATCGAGAACCTCTACGAGTCGGCGAACACGCCGCTCATCTCGTTCCTGAACAACTCGATCAAGGCGCTCGCCCTGTTCAAGAAGAACACCGACTACGTCGTGATGAACGACGAGGTCATGATCGTCGACGAGCACACCGGTCGCATCCTGGTCGGTCGTCGCTACAACGAGGGCATCCACCAGGCGATCGAGGCGAAGGAGGCCGTGCCGGTCAAGGCCGAGAACCAGACCCTCGCGACCGTCACGCTGCAGAACTACTTCCGCCTGTACGACAAGCTCGCGGGCATGACCGGTACGGCCGAGACCGAGGCCGCGGAGTTCATGTCGACGTACAAGCTCGGCGTCGTGCAGATCCCCACGAACCGCCCGATGATCCGCAAGGACAACGCCGACCTCGTCTACAAGAACGAGACGGCGAAGTTCGCGCAGGTCGTCGAGGACATCGTCGAACGTCACGAGACGGGTCAGCCGGTGCTGGTCGGCACGGTCAGCGTCGAGAAGAGCGAGTACCTCTCCCGGCTGCTGGCGAAGAAGGGCATCAAGCACGAGGTCCTGAACGCGAAGAACCACGCCCGTGAGGCGGAGATCGTCGCACGTGCCGGCCGTCTCGGCGCCGTCACGGTCGCCACCAACATGGCCGGTCGTGGTACCGACATCATGCTCGGCGGCAACGCCGAGTTCCTCGCCGTGCAGGAGCTCAAGGGCAAGGGCCTCGACCCGGCCGAGACTCCGGAGGAGTACGAAGCCGCCTGGGACGAGACGTACGAGTCGATGAAGGGCGTCGTCGCCGAGGAGAGCACCAAGGTCACCGACGCCGGCGGCCTCTACGTGCTGGGCACCGAGCGTCATGAATCGCGTCGCATCGACAACCAGCTTCGTGGGCGCTCCGGCCGTCAGGGCGACCCCGGCGAGAGCCGGTTCTACCTCAGCCTCACCGACGACCTCATGCGGCTGTTCCAGTCCGGTGCTGCCGAGGCGATCCTCGCGCGCACCAACTTCCCCGACGATGTTCCGATCGAATCCGGACTCGTCTCCCGCGCCATCCGCAGCGCGCAGTCGCAGGTCGAGTCGCGAAACGCCGAGATGCGCAAGAACGTCCTCAAGTACGACGACGTCCTCAACCGTCAACGCGAGGCGATCTACGCCGACCGTCGCCACATCCTGCAGGGTGATGACATCGCGGACCGCGTGCAGCACTTCATCGAGGATGCCATCACCGGCGTCGTCACGGATCACACCGGCTCCGGACACAACGAGAGCTGGGACTTCGACGCGCTGTGGACCGAGCTGAAGACGCTGTACCCCGTCAGCGTCACGATCGACGAGGTCGTCGCCGAGGCCAGCGGCCGCAAGGGCGGCATCGACGCCGAGGGGCTGACGCGCGAGCTGCTCTCCGACGCCAGGATCGCCTACGAGACGCGCGAGAGCACGCTCGGGGAGGCCGCGACACGTGAGCTGGAACGCCGAGTCGTTCTGCAGGTGCTCGATCGTCGCTGGCGCGACCACCTCTACGAGATGGACTATCTCAAGGACGGCATCGGCCTGCGGGCGATGGCGCAGCGCGACCCGCTGATCGAGTACCAGCGCGAGGGTTTCGCGATGTTCCAGTCGATGATGGGCCAGATCAAGGAGGAGTCGGTCGGCTACCTCTACAACCTCGAGGTCGAGGTGCGGCGGGCCGGTGACTCCGAAACCACCGAGGTCGAAGCCAAGGGCCTCGCCACAGACGGCGGAGAGCAGCGGCTGGAGTACTCCGCGCCCAACGACGCCGGTGAAGTGGAAGTCCGCAACGACCGCGGTCAGGTGCAGCAGTCGGCGACGGACCGCCTTCGACAGGCCGCCGCCACAGCCGCGGCATCCGAGAGCGAAGCACCGGCCGCACCCGAACAGGGCGCGCGCGGAGCTTTCGGTCAGCGGACGGATGCTCCGGCATCCGCCCCGGGCAACCGTGAGCAGCGACGTGCGCAGGGCAAGAAGAAGAAGTGATCGACGGCTGAGCTCAGCGCCCTGAGCGGCGCTGAGCATCCGGCCCGAGCCGGTAGGCTTTCGCAATGACCCCTCCACGCCACTTCGACCAGTCGTCGAAGCTCAAGAACGTCCTGTACGAGATTCGCGGCAAAGCGCTCGTCGAGGCGGCGCGGCTGGAGGCCGAGGGCCACAACGTCCTCAAGCTCAACACGGGCAATCCGGCGATCTTCGGATTCGAGGCGCCGCATCAGATCGTGCACGACATGCTCGCGGCGCTGCCGACCTCGCACGGTTACAGCGACAGTCGGGGCATCATCTCCGCGCGTCGCGCCGTGGTGAGCCGGTACGAGCAGATCGAGGGCTTCCCGTCGTTCGGACCTGAGGACGTGTATCTCGGAAACGGCGTCTCCGAGCTCATCACGATGACGATGCAGGCGCTGCTCGACCAGGGCGACGAAGTGCTGATCCCTGCCCCGGATTACCCGCTGTGGACCGCGATGACGAGCCTCGCCGGCGGAACTCCGGTGCACTACATCTGCGACGAGCTCAGTGGCTGGGAACCGGATCTGGAAGACATCCGCTCCAAGGTCACACCCGCCACCAAGGCGATCGTCATCATCAACCCGAACAACCCCACCGGTGCCGTCTACTCGCGATCGGTACTGGAAGGCCTCGTTCAGATCGCCCGCGAGAACGAACTGCTGATCCTGTCGGACGAGATCTACGACCGGATCCTGTTCGACGATGCCGTGCACATCCCCACCGCCACGCTCGCCCCCGATCTGCTGTGCCTGACGTTCAACGGTCTGTCCAAGACGTACCGGGTGGCAGGGTTCCGTTCCGGCTGGTTGGTGATCACAGGGCCGCAGGAGCATGCCAAAGGGTTCCTCGAGGGCATCACGCTGCTCGCATCGACCCGCCTCTGCCCGAATGTTCCCGCACAGCACGCGGTGCAGGCCGCGCTCAGCGGCGTGCAGTCCATCGACGGTCTGATCTCATCCAGCGGCCGGCTGCACGAACAGCGCGATGTCGCCTGGGAAGGTCTGGAGTCGATCCCCGGAGTCTCATGCGTGAAGCCGCTCGGTGCGCTGTACGCCTTCCCGCGGCTGGACCCGAACGTGCACGAGATCCGTGACGACGGCAAGTTCGTCTACGATCTGCTCGTCGCCGAACACATCCTGCTCGTGCAGGGAACCGGTTTCAACTGGCCCACTCCCGATCACTTCCGAGTGGTGACGCTGCCCGAGCCCCGCGTGCTGGGCGAAGCCATCGAGCGACTGGGGAACTTCCTCGCCGACTACCGGCAGTGACCTTCGACCCGGTCGTCCGGACCGGCTCGAGCGTCTCGGCGAGACGCCGTATCGCCGCCACGAGCGCGGAGCGGGGAGTGATGTCCGCCATCGGCCGCGCATGCAGAAGGGCGGCGTCCGCCGCGCGCTGATCGAGGGGCAGGAAGGAGACGTCGGTGATGCCGGCGAACCGTTCCAGTGCGCCCCGGATCTGACCACGCGCGTCGATTCCCAGCGGACCGGGTCGCACCTGGTTCGCGACGACGGCGACGCGCGCGGTGGGCCCGATGAGTCTGCGCAGTTCGGCATGATCACGAAGGAATCGCGACACCGACAGCGGGTCGGCTGCGGTGACGGCCACCACGACATCCGCTTCCCGCAGCACGGTGGTGGTGGCGGCATTGCGTCTGGGACCGGCGAGGTCGTCGGTGATCTCCTCGTCGGCGTCGAAGGCCGCTGACACGTCGACGATCGTGACGTCCGCCCACTCCCGGCACACCTGAAGCGTTGTGCGCAGTCGTCCGGCAGCGAGTTCGGGCCAGCGGGAGGGACGATTGAGTCCGCCGAGGACCTCCAGGCTTCCGGCGCTCGTCTCGACTCGCGTGGCGAGGCGGCCGAGCTCTGCGGCATCGAGGCCGCCGAGCTCCGCACGCCGACAGGCCGCTGCGATCCCTGGGGCATCGTCGCCGAGTCCGAGCAGCAGGGCGAGCGACGGTGCGACCGTGTCCGCGTCGACGAGTGCACAGGACCGGCCTGATCGCATCATCTCCACGGCCAGCTGGATCGCGACGGTGGAGCGCCCCGGCGCGCCCTGCGCACCCCACACCGCGATCACTCGTCGGCTCGCTGGCGTCTCAGGCGGCGCGGTGACCGGGACCTCGTCGGAGAGGGCGTCTGCGATCAGCCACGCGTCGGCATCCTCAGGGAGCGCTTCTGGGAGCCCGTAGCGGCTGAGCAGACGCGAGTCGCCCGTTCCCAGAGTGATGATGCGCACCCCGCTCCGGTCGCAGGCTTCCACCAGCTCGCTCGTCAGCGCCGATCGGGTGGCCGGCAGGATCACGGCATCCGACTCGCTCAGCAGCGAGACAGTGAGCTCGGCAGGCGGAAGGATGCCGATGACCCGGATGCCGTCGCGTTCGAGATCCGAGCCGATGGCTGATGCCCTCGGCTCGTCGAGAGCGATCAGGACCGAGGTCATGAGGCGTGTCCCAGCGGCACCACTGACAGGGCAGCACCACCGGTGATCGCAGCGAGGACGTCGGCCACATCGGATCGATCGATCACGATCTCGAGCATCGCGGTGCGCTGCGCGAGCATCCCATCGGTCTCGGGGATCGAGGCGACGACGACATCGGCGACGAGGATGCGCGGCGGGTCGAACTCGTCGGTCTCCGCCACCAGCGGTGCGTACCAGAGCTCGACGGGCGTTCCGACCGCGACGCTCTCGGGTATGCCGACGCTGCTCTCGATCACGATGCTCGTCGTGCGGCTGGACTGCGCATCGGCGGCTGCCGTGGCCGGCAACAGTTCTCCGGCCGAGAGCGTTCGCGACGCGATCATGCCCGGTTCGAGATCCTGAGGGGCGAGGTATCCGTCGACGACGGTGCCGAGGCTCACCTCTACGACGCGGAAGTCGTCGGAGACGAGGGCCTCGCCCTGCGCTATCGTCCGATCGGCCTGCAGCACCGGCGTCGTCTGGCGCGCAGACGACACGATCAACCAGACACCG
Organism: Microbacterium murale; assembly: GCF_014635185.1. Taxonomy (GTDB): domain Bacteria; phylum Actinomycetota; class Actinomycetes; order Actinomycetales; family Microbacteriaceae; genus Microbacterium; species Microbacterium murale. The sequence goes on along the minus strand of NZ_BMCM01000002.1, from coordinate 76,396 downwards.
ACGATGGAGAGGATCACCAGGGCGATGCCGATCAGAAAACGGATGTCACCCCAGAAGGCACGCCGTGCGCGTGGTTGGGTCGTCATGCACATATCGTCACAGAATCGCCCGGGTGGAGTCGAAAGTTATCCACAAGGTGGCTCCGCGTGGGCATATGAGCATCCAGGACGCGAGACAATGAAGTCATGGCCGATTCGCCCGCATCAGCTCCTCGCTTCCTCGCGCCTGCGCAGGTCGCCGAGCTCCTCGCGATCGACGTCGACGAAGTCGTGGCACTCGTGATCAGCGGCAGACTGCGTGGTGCGCAGCTCGGCACACCCGCGCGCTGGCGGGTGGCAGAGGACAGCATCGCCGAGTACCTGGCAGAGCAGACCGAAGAAGCACGGCGCATGGCGCTGTGGCGTCAGGCCGATGCCGCGAGCTTCCCAGAGGTCTGGGGCACGCAGCGCCCCACGCGCTGACCGGCCCCGCTTCCTTCAGAACACCGCGCCGTCCATTCGCGCCGACACCAGCGCGTCGAACGGGACGATGCGGAACGCCCGCACGGCGTCGGCGCGTCGTGCCTGGCCTGCGTCGTGGACGGCGAGATCGAGATGGTCGGCGCCCGCGCGGTCCACGGTCCCGTGCAGACGTTCGCCGTCGCGCAACGCGACGTGCAACGGCGTGCGCCGTCGGGCGAGGTCTCGCATCAGGAAACCCAGCGTCATCCGCCCCCGCAGCTCATCGGTCGGAAGCACTGCGTCCTCCAGCGTCGCCAGCAGCGCGCCATGCGTGGTCTCGACACCGGTGATCGCGCTGAGCGGCACGATCAGAGCGCCGCCGACGTCGGAGGGCTGGGCGGCGATCCAATCCGCCCCGACGACGCGCACGCGCACGGATCGGCGTTCCCCGTCGGCCAGTCGCAGACCGACCAGCGCGGCATCGTGCTCGAATCTGCGCAGGCGTGTGCGCAGGCCGAGTCTCGCGATGCGCAGCCGCTCCGACTCCGCATCGAGCACAGCGCGCTCGGCCTCCCATTCGGCGGCCAGCTGACCTTCGAGGTCTTCGAACAGACGATCCCAGTGCACGCGAACGAGCGTAGGGGAGAGCATGCGGATGCCGCGGGAGTTATCCACAACTTGCGTTTCGGGTCTGGCGCGAGGGTTGCAGGACGTGGTCTACTGGCACGCATCGAGACCGAAAGTGAATACGATGACGCTTCACGAGTACTTCGCCCCGCAGCCGACTCCGGGAGCAGATCTGCCGAATCCGACGCAACTGCTGCGGAGCCTCACACAGGGAGTGCTCGAGGTGTTCGCCGGCGTTCGAGAGATCGACCAGCTCGCACGCTGGTTCAGCGAAGAGGCGTTTCGAAGACTCGGCGCGAGAGCGAACCTCTCCGCACGGGCGCGCAGCGCACGTGGAGTCCCTCCCGTCAGACCGGTGTTCGAAGTGCTCTCCATCCGAGAGACGGTGCCAGCCGACGGCGTGGTGGAGGCTGTCGTCGTGGTTGCGGGGCCAGGGCGCACGCGGGCCGTGGCCATCCGGCTGGAAGGTCTTGACCGGCGCTGGCGCGCCACATCGTTCGCCGTGCTCTGAGCTGCCGGTCGCCGTGCTCTGAGTGGCCGGGCGCGCGCCATTAGGCTTGTGTGGTGTCCACCCTCAGTGATCTCGTCCATGCCCAGGGCTGCTTGAACGACAATGATGTCGAATGGCTCCATCGACTCGCGAGCGACGGGCAGTTGCTCGCCGACCTCGCCTCTGCCGACATCGTGATCTGGGTCGCCACGAACGACGGATCGTTCGTCGCGGTCGCCCACGCGCGTCCGAGCGGAGCCGCAACCCTGTTCTACCGCGACATCGTCGGGGAGGGTGTCAGGCAGCAGTGGCGCACCCAGGTGCGGGGTGCCTTCGACTCCGGCCAGATCGTCGATTCCTCTTCGCCCGACTGGTTCGAGGAGACGCCCACGCGGCTTCGCGCCGTGCCGATCGTTCGCGAGCGCGGCAAGGACGGCAACCGGCCGCCGGTGATCGGCGTGCTCACGCGGCACAGCAACCTGGGCGAGACCCGCACACCGTCACGGCAGCAGATCACGTTCGACGAATGCGCCGACGACCTCTTCCGGATGATCTCGTCGAGCGAGTTCCCCGATCCGACCGCCCCCACATCGCCGCGGCGGGGCGCTCCCCGCGCGTCGGACGGCCTCATCCGCATCGATGTCGACGGGATCACCACGTTCGCGAGCCCCAATGCTCTCTCGGCGTTCAACCGGATGGGCTTCGATGACGAGCTCGAGGGGGAGTCGCTTGCCGAGGTGACCACGCGCATCCTGCCCTCGACCAGACAGGTCGACGAGTCTCTCCCCGTCGTCGTCACCGGACGTGCGCCATGGCGCACCGACATCGAGGCGCGCGGCGTGACCGTCTCCCTGCGTGCCATCCCGCTGAAGGATCACGGCACCCGTGTGGGCGCGATCATCCTGTGCCGCGATGTGAGCGAGCTGCGCCACCAGGAGCAGGAGCTGATCACCAAGGACGCGACGATCCGCGAGATCCACCACCGCGTCAAGAACAATCTGCAGACCGTGGCCTCGCTGCTGCGCATCCAGGCGCGCCGCACGCATTCGGATGAAGCGCGTGACGCGCTCACGCAGGCGATGAGGCGGGTGGATGCCATCGCCGTCGTGCACGACACACTGGCGCAGGGACTGACGCAGACCGTCGACTTCGATGAGGTCTTCCACCGGGTGCTCAAACTCGTCGCCGAGGTCGCCGCCGCACCCAACACGCGTGCTCGCACCATGTCGACCGGACATTTCGGCGTCCTGCCCAGCGAGTACGCCACGCCTCTCGCACTGGCCCTCACCGAGGTCGTCACGAACGCCGTCGAGCACGGCCTCGCCGGCAAGGAGGGCATGGTGACGATCGACGCCGTTCGCACCGACGAGAAGCTGCACGTGTCGGTCCACGACACCGGTCACGGCCTCCCGGAGGGGCGGATCGGTCAGGGCCTCGGCACGCAGATCATCCGCACGCTCATCCAGGGAGAGCTGGGCGGCAGCATCGAGTGGCGCGGTGCCGACGGCGAGGGCACGGACGTGCTGATCGACATCCCGATGCGCTGGTTGAAGCATTGAGTTGACCCGGGTCTCGTCCGCGAAGCGGATCTGACGCGGGTCAACTCAAGGTTGAGCGGGGCACTCGAAGCAGCCAGGGTCGAAACCCAGGCCGCCTGGTACCTCTCGACTCAGGAGGCGCGGCGGGCGCGCGCAGCGCGGCGCTTGAGGGCGCGGCGCTCGTCTTCGGAGAGACCGCCCCACACTCCGGAGTCCTGGCTCGTCTCCAGTGCGTACTGCAGGCAGACCTCGGTCACCGTGCAGGTGGCGCAGACGGTTTTCGCCTTCTCGATCTGATCGACGGCCGGCCCGGTGTTCCCCACGGGGAAGAACAGCTCAGGGTCGACAGTCAGGCAGGCGGCTTTGTCGCGCCAGTCCATGGGGGCTCCTCGGTGTGGATTCTCGTGAGCGGTCGCAGGGCGATGGCTCGGTGATGGGCGGCGAAATCGGGGTGTCGTCGACCCGTAGTGATGCGAGCGGTTGCTCGCCCCACGCCGCTGTGGGAGCACATGACTGTTAACATTGTGTTACAGCTCGGGCCCGAAATCAAGGATTTTGTGCCTACAAATCTGATTTCCCAGGAGACACTTTGCGTTCACCCCGTCTGGCGGCCGCCGCCGCAGCAGTGCTCGCGCTCGAGGGAGCGGCGCTCACCGTCGTCGCCCTGGTCGAACTCTTCGGACTCGGCGCCGGAGACGCCGCATCGCTTCCCACTGCGATCGCGCTCATCGTGCTCACGCTGATCGGCGCAGGCGCCCTGTTCGCATTCGCGGTCGGCACCCTCCGAGGACGCACATGGGCCCGCTCCGGCGGCGTCGTGCTCCAGGTGCTCGCTGCAGCGCTCGCACTGGCGTCGCTGACCGTTCAGCCGGTGCTGTGGACGTTCGTGCTCGGGGTCGGATTGCCGGCGGTCGTGGGATTCGTGCTGCTCATCGCGAGCGCGCGCAGCGAGAGCATCGAACCGGTGGACGATTCGGCGGACGACTGACGCTCAGGCGTCGACGCCGAGCATCCTGCGCAGCCGTGCGACGTGGCCGGTGGCCTTGACGTTGTACAGCGCCTGCGTGATCGTGCCGTCCTCGTCGAGCACGAAGGTCGAGCGGATCACTCCCTCGATGACCTTGCCGTAGTTCATCTTCTCGCCCCACACGCCGTAGGCGGAGTGCACCGCATGGTCTGGATCGCTCAGGAGGGTGAAGGTGAGGCCGTCGCGATCGCGGAACTCCTTCAGCTTCGAAGGCTCGTCGCGCGAGATGCCGACGACGCGGTAACCGGCGCCCTGCAGGGACGCGATGCTGTCCCTGAAGTCACACGCCTGGGTCGTGCAGCCGGGCGTCATCGCCGCAGGGTAGAAGTAGAGGATCGTCTTCTGGCCGCGGAGGTCGGCCAGGGAGAGCGTCGCACCGTCCTGATCGAGGAGGGTGAAGTCGGGGGCAGAGGTACCGGATTCGAGGCGCACAGTCACGCCCTCCAGCCTACCGAGGCGATGACCCGGAACTGGCCTCTGCCTTGTCGGCGAACGTCTGCAGAAGACGCTGCAGCGAGTCCAGGCGCGAGAGGGTCGCCGGACTGAGTTCGCCGCGCTCGGCGGCCTCGATCAACGCGCAGTCGGGCGCATCGGTCAGGTGGGTGCATCCTCGAGGGCAGTTCTCGGCGATCTCGGCGAGCTCGGTGAACGACGCGAGGATGTTCGCCGGGTCGACATGTCCCAGGCCGAAGGAGCGCACGCCCGGCGTGTCGATCACCCATCCGGTGCCCCCGGGACTCACGTAGCGCAGCGAGACCGTCGATGAGGAGGTGTGGCGTCCACGGCCCGTCACCTGGTTCACATGTCCCGTCGCGCGTCCGGCGGACGGGACGAGCGCGTTCACGAGAGTCGACTTGCCGACGCCGGAGTGGCCGACGAACACGGTCGAGTGCCCGATCAGCGCCGCGCCGATCTCGTCAGTCGGCATCTCCTCCTGTGCGCTCGTGAACACACGCAGGTCGAGTCCGTCGAAGTGCGACAGGAACTGCGCAGGGTCGGCGAGATCGGTCTTGGTGACGACGAGGAGCGGACGGACGCCGGCATCCAGCGCCGCCACGAGGTATCGATCGACCAGGCGGGCACGCGGCTCAGGATCGGCAGCGGCGACGACGATCAGCATCTGATCGGCGTTGGCCACGATCACGCGCTCCACCTGGTCGGTGTCGTCGGCGCTGCGACGCAGGAGCGACGAGCGCTCGACGATCCCCACGATGCGCGCCAGGGTGCCCTCATCGCCCGATGTGTCGCCCACCACGCGTGCCTGATCGCCGGTGACGACGGGCATGCGCCGCAGCTCCCTGGCTCGCGTGGTGGTGATCGTGCGCTCGTCATCGGTGCCCTCATCGAGCATCACGCTGTAGCGTCCACGGTCGACACCGAGCACTCGACCGATCTGCGCGTCGTCGTGGGCAGGACGGCGTTTGGTGCGCGGACGGTTCGCCTTGGGATTGGGCCGCATCCGGATGCTGCTCTCGTCGAAGTCCTCGAAGTCGCCGTCGAGGTCGTCGTCAGGGTCGAGCCAGCTCACGCGGAGGTGCCTCCCAGCATCCGTTCCCAGAGTTGCGTGAACTCCGGAAGGGTCTTCGCCGTCGTGCCGATGTCGTCGATCTGAACGTCGGGCACGCGCAGTCCGACCAGAGCGCCCGTCGTCGCGATGCGGTGGTCGTGGTGAGAGGACCAGATTCCGCCGTGCAGCGGCCGCGGGATGATCCGCAGGCCGTCCGACAGTTCCTCCACCTCGCCGCCCAGCGCGGTGAGGTTGCCGATCAGCGCCGCGATGCGGTCGGTCTCGTGCATGCGGATGTGTCCGATCCCGCGGATCGTCGTCGGGCCGTCCGCGAAAGCAGCGAGTCCGACGATGGTGGGGGACAGCTCGCTGGCCGCGGAGAGGTCGAGATCGAGGCCGCGGATGCCGTCGCCGGCGCGCACGGTCATCGTGCCGCTGTGGCGGCCGACGTGCGCACCCATCGCCTGCAGGATGTCGGGCAGCAGCGCACCGGGCTGAGTGGAATGCAGCGGCCAGCCGGTGACCGAGACCTCACCGCCGGTCACCATCGCCGCGGCGAGGAACGGAGCCGCATTGGAGAGATCCGGCTCGATCGCGATCTCCTTCGCCCGCGGGACGCCCGCCTCGACGAGCCATTCCCCGGCGGCGGGACGCTCGATGCGGATGCCGCGGCGGCTCAGGGACTCGATGGTCATGTCGATGTGCGGAAGGCTCGGCAGGTGCTCGCCGGTGTGCACGAGGTGCAGGCCGACATCGAATCGAGGAGCGGCCAGCAGCAGGCCGGAGACGAACTGACTCGATGCGGAGGCGTCGATCTCGATCCGACCCCCGCGGATGCGGCCATGACCGCGAATGGTGAACGGGAGAGACCAGGTGCCTTCGTCGTCGATATCGACTCCGAGGTCGCGAAGTGCGGTGATCATCGCGCCCATGGGGCGGTGCAGCGCGGTCTCATGCGCGGTGAGATGGACGTCCTCGCCGGCGAGGCCGGCGATCGGCGCGATGAAGCGCATGACGGTGCCCGCCTGGCCGCAGTCGACCGTGCCGCCGCCGCGCAGATGCCCTGGGGTCACGAGCAGATCCGGCCCGAACTCGCCTTCGCCCTCGATCTCCTCGATGCTGACGCCCAGCGAGCGCAGCGCGTCGACCATGCGCCGGGAGTCGTCCGAATGCAGCGGCGCAGTCAGGCGACCGGGGCCGTCTGCGATCGCGGCGATGATCAGTTCGCGGTTGGTGAGCGACTTCGACCCCGGAATGGTCAGCGTCGAGTGCGCAGCACCGGCGGCTACGGGCGCACTGTAGGCGCCCCTGGCAGGGGAGGTGGAATACCGAGTGTCGCTCATCGGTTCCACCTTAGTGAACGGCGGGGCACGCGCCGAGAAGGAGAACGTATGCTCGCAACGCTGGAAAGCGGGATCACGGACATCACCGGCCTAGACTGGCCCGTGATGGATGACATGGCACCCGCCGACACGGTCGGCGACGCTCGGCGCGAGTTCGAGGAACAGGCGATCCCCTTCATGGATCAGCTGTATGCGGCGGCTATGCGCATGACGCGCAACCCCGCCGACGCCGCTGACCTGGTGCAGGAGACCTTCGTGAAGGCCTTCGCGTCGTGGGCCTCTTTCACACAGGGCACCAATCTGAAGGCCTGGCTGTACCGCATTCTCACGAACACGTACATCAACATCTATCGCAAGAAGCAGCGCGAGCCGTTCCAGGGCACGATCGACGAGCTCGAGGACTGGCAGATGGGCGGTGCGGAATCGACCACCGCGTCGCACAGCCGTTCGGCTGAGGCTGAGGCGATCGATCGCATGCCGGCATCCGTCGTGAAGGATGCCCTGCAGGAGGTCCCGGAGGACTTCCGACTGGCGGTGTACCTGGCTGACGTGGAGGGATTCGCGTACCAGGAGATCGCCGACATCATGAAGACCCCCATCGGCACCGTGATGAGCCGCCTGCACCGTGGCAGGCGAATGCTGCGCGAGTTGCTGTCCGATTATGCCGCTGAGCGAGGAATCGCCGCGGCTGGTACGAGGAGCAAGAAATGAGCGACTGCGGCTGCGACAAGGCCCGTCAGGATCTGGAGGAGTACCTCCGCAACGAGGTGTGCAAGACTGAGCACACCCAGATCCGCGAGCACATCGAGAACTGCCCGTCCTGCCAGGGCGAGGCTCTCGTCGCCAGCACCCTCACCGAGGTCGTGGCGCGTGCATGCAAGGAGACGGCTCCGGAGGAGCTGCGCGATCTGGTGCTCGCCAAGCTGCGCGCCGCGCAGGTCGCCGCGCACTGAGTCCTCGCTCTGACGCGGAGTCGGCGGCTGCCTTTAGGGTGGAGGGATGACCGACGCGCGCAGCATCCCAGCCGACCCCACGTCCGTCGAGCGGCTGGGCGGCCAGCACCTCACGTACCGGATGATCGACATGTCGTCGCCGGCCGAGGCCGAGGCGTTCTTCCGTGCCGATGCGCGGGGTTTCCTCGACTCCGAGCCCACCGCCGAGGCTGTTGCGTCGACGACCGCCGCCCTGAAGGACCGTCGCAACATCGGCGTGTTCGAGGCCGGCGCCGAGGCGAGCACTCTGCCTGTGGCGACGGTGAACTCATGGATCACGCCGCTCACCGTCCCGGGTGGCGAGGTCGACATGTGGGCGATCAGCTCCGTGACGGTCTCCGGCACTCACCGGCGGCGCGGCATCGCGCGTGCTCTGCTCGAGGGCGAGCTGCGAACCGCGGCATACGCCGGTGTCCCGATCGCCGGGCTCACCGCGTCCGAGGCGACGATCTACGGCCGCTACGGGTTCGCTCCGGCCATCCCGGTGGCGCGGATCACCGTCGACACCCGTCGCGCCGGTTGGAGCGCCACCACACCCGCCGGCCGGGTGGAGTACATCGACAAGGAGACGTTGAGAGATCACCTCTCGACGCTGCACGAGGTGGAGCGTACCCGGCGTTCCGGCCAGATCGCGGGGTGGAATCTGCGCTGGGAGAGGGCGGCGGGGTTGACGCCGGATCATCCGTCCGCCGCGGCGGTGCGCGGCGTCCGCTATCTCGACGAGAGCGGTGCGGTGCGGGGCGTGATGGCGTACAAGCTCGCCGAGATCCCCGGCGTCTTCCGTTCGGAGATGACGATCTTCCACCTCTCCGCCGTGACCTCCGATGCGCTCACCGCGCTCTGGGGCTTCGCGCTGCAGCATGACCTGGTCGACAAGGTGAGCGTCGATCTCCGCCCGATCGATGACCCTCTGCCGTGGCTCGTCGCCGACCGCCGTGGCGTGGAAGTCGTCGTGCATGATCACGGCTGGCTGCGCATCCTCGACGTTCCCGCAGCGCTCTCCGCGCGTACGTACCGCGCGCCGATCGATCTGGTGTTCCGCGTGGCCGACTCGCTCGGCTTCGCCGCCGGCTCCTGGCGGCTCACCGCAGACGGCGGGCACGCGACCGTCACGTCCGCGGACGATGCCGCCGCCGACGTGGTCCTCGACGTGGCGACGCTGTCAGCGCTCTACGCCGGGGGAGTGAGTGCCGTGCAGCTTCGGGCCGCAGGCCTGCTGAGCATTACTGCGGAAGTCGCAGCATCCGTCGACGACGCATTCCGCGCCGCAGAGGTCCCGCTGCTCGGTATCTGGTACTGAGCAGCGGGAACCCTGGCGTCAGAGGGTCAGGGCACGCTTGAGCAGGTCGGCCTGCTCTGCGGCGTGCACCTTGGAGGATCCGGCCGCGGGTGATGCCGAGGCTGCGCGCGAGACGACGCGGAAACCGCGCTCGCGCACTGCGTCGAACGCGAGCGCGAGGAACGGCCACGCTCCCTGGTTCTCCGGCTCTTCCTGAACCCACACCAGTTCGGCGTTGGGGTAGGTGTTCGTGATCGCCTTGAGCTCGTCGATCGGCGTCGGGTACAACTGCTCGAGCCGTACCAGCGCGATCTCGGGGTTAGGGTTCTTGTCGAGCTCGCTGCGAAGATCCCAGTGCACCTTGCCGGAGTGCACGAGAATGCGCTTCACGCTCTCGCGGTCCAACTCGCGGTGGTCGTCGATCAGCGGTTCGAAGCGTCCCTGGGTGAAGTCCTCGACCTTGCTGGTCGCACCGCGAAGACGCAGCATCGCCTTCGGTGTGAAAACGATCAGAGGGCGGCGCGGACGGGCGTAGGCCTGGCGCCGCAGCAGGTGGAAGTGCGAGGCAGGAGTCGACGGACGGGCGACGGTCATGTTGTCCTGCGCGCACAGCTGCAGGAAGCGCTCGATGCGTGCGGACGAGTGATCCGGTCCCTGGCCCTCGTAGCCGTGCGGCAGCAGCAGCGTGACACTGGACTGCTGGCCCCACTTCTGCTCGGCTGAGGAGATGTACTCGTCGATGACAGCCTGCGCCGTGTTCGCGAAATCGCCGAACTGCGCCTCCCACAGCACGAGAGCCTCAGGCGCCTCGACCGAGTAGCCGTACTCGTACGCCATCGCGGCGTATTCGCTCAGCAGGGAGTCGTAGACGAAGAAACGCCCCTGGTTCTCGGAGAGATTCGCAAGCGGCAACCACTCCTGGCCGTTCGCGCGATCGTGCATGACGGCGTGACGCTGCACGAAGGTACCGCGCCTGGAGTCCTGACCCGCGAGACGCACCGGGGTGCCCTCGACGAGCAGCGAGCCGAACGCGAGCAGCTCGCCGAAGCCCCAGTCGATGTTGCCGCTGCGCGTCATCTCGACCCGCTTGTCCAGCAGCTGCTGGATCTTCGGGTGCACGGTGAAGCCCTCCGGCTTGTTGGCGAACGCCTCTCCGATGAGACTGACCACCTCGGCGGAGACGCCGGTCACATCGGGTTCGCCGGTGATCTCGTCGACGGGGACGAGATCCGGAGCGATCGGCGTAGCGCCGGTCTCCGCCGCATGCGTCTCGGCGAACGCGACCTCGAGACGACGTTGGAAGTCGTCCTTGGCCTGGTCGTATTCTTCCTCTGTGATGTCACCGCGGCCGACCAGAGCCTCGGTGTAGAGCTTGCGCACCGAGCGCTTCTCCTGGATGAGGTCGGTCATGAGCGGCTGCGTCATCGAGGGATCGTCACCCTCGTTGTGGCCGCGACGGCGGTAGCAGACGAGATCGATCACGACGTCGCGGTGGAAGCGCTCACGGTATTCGAAGGCGAGCTGTGCGACGTGGATGACCGACTCGGGGTCATCGCCGTTGACGTGGAAGATCGGCGCCTGAGTCGTCTTGGCGACGTCGGTCGCATACACCGAGGTACGAGCATCCGTCGGCGTCGTGGTGAAGCCGACCTGGTTGTTGACGACGACGTGGATCGTGCCACCCGTGCGGTAACCGCGCAGTTGCGCCATCTGCAGCGTCTCTACCACGACGCCCTGGCCGGCGAAGGCCGCGTCACCGTGCACGAGGATCGGCAGCCACGAGAACGTGCCGATCGGCTTGCGGTCCTGCTTGGCGCGCACGATGCCCTCGAGCACGCCATCGACGGTCTCGAGATGCGAGGGGTTCGCCGCGAGGTACACCGGCAACTCCGACTTGTCGTCGGCGATGAACGTGCCCTGAGTTCCGAGGTGGTACTTCACGTCACCGGAGCCGCGCTTGTTGCCCGTGGCCTGAAGACCCTCGAACTCGCGGAACACCTGTCCGTACGTCTTGCCGGCGATGTTGGTGAGCACGTTCAGCCGGCCGCGGTGGGCCATCCCGATCGCGGCGCCCTCGAGACCGCCTGCGGCGGCACCCTGGAGAATCTCGTCGAGCAGCGGGATCAGCGATTCGCCGCCCTCGAGCGAGAAGCGCTTCTGACCCACGAACTTGGTCTGCAGGAACGTCTCGAACGCCTCGGCCTCGTTGAGCTTGCGGAGCACCCGCAGCTGCTCGTCGTGGCCCGGCTTCTGGTACTTGACCTCGACCTGCTCCTGGAACCAGCGACGCTGTTCAGGATCCTGGATGTGCATGTACTCGATGCCGAGTGTGCGGCAGTACGAGTCGCGCAGCACACCGAGGATGTCGCGCAGCTTCATGACGCGCTTGCCGCCGAAGCCGCCGGTGACGAATTCCCGGTCGAGATCCCAGAACGTGAGGCCGTGGCTCTCGATCTCGAGGTCGTGGTGCGAACGCTGCACGTACTGCAGCGGATCGATGTCGGCCATCAGGTGTCCGCGGACACGGTAGGAGTTGATCAGCTCCTGCACCCTGGACTGCTTGTCGACCCGCTCGGCGAGGTCGACCGCGATGTCGGCGTTCCAGCGGATCGGCGCGTACGGGATGCGCAGCGCCGCGAAGATGTCGTCGTAGAATCCGCGTTCGCCGAGGAGCAGCTCATGCGTCTTCTTGAGGAACTCGCCGGAACCGGCACCCTGGATGACGCGGTGGTCGTAGGTGCTGGTGAGCGTGATGGTCTTTCCGATGCCGAGCTCGGCGAGCGTCTTCGAACTCGCGCCCTGGAACTCGGCAGGGTACTCGAGCGCGCCGGCGCCGATGATGCAGCCCTGGCCCTTCATGAGCCGCGGCACGGAGTGCACGGTGCCGATGCCGCCGGGGTTGGTCAGCGAGACAGTGGTGCCTGCGAAGTCGGCGGCGGTGAGCTTGTTGGCGCGCGCACGGGTGACGAGGTCTTCGTACGCGGACAGGTACTCGGTGAATGTCAGGGTGTCGGCGCGCTTGATGCTCGGCACCATGAGGGCGCGGGTGCCGTCGGGCTTGGGAAGATCGATCGCGATGCCGAGGTTCACATGAGCCGGGGCGACGACGGACGGCTTGCCGTCGATCTCGGCGTAGAACACGTTCTGGCTCGGGAACTCCTTCAGCGTCTGGATCAGGGCCCAGCCGATGAGGTGCGTGAAGCTGATCTTGCCGCCGCGCGAGCGCGACATGTGGTTGTTGATGACGATGCGGTTGTCGATCATCAGCTTCGCCGGGATGGTGCGCACGCTGGTCGCGGTCGGAACCGTCAGCGACTGGTCCATGTTCGCGGCGAGAGTCTTGGACATGCCGCGAAGCGGAGTGGCCTTGTCCTCGTCGGCCGTCTCCTCGGCGGTCTTGGCCTCCGGCTTCGGCGCCTGGGCGGGGATCGGCGCCGGGGCGGCGGGCTTCGCCGTGGTGCGGGCGACGGGCTGCGAGCCGATCACCGGGATCGGCGCGGTCACTGGATGCTCGGCGGCTGCAGCGGACGCTGCGCCGGAGGGCGGTGCAGGCGCCGTCGCGGCTGGTGGGGACGCAGCATCCGGCTTGTAGGTCTCCAGGATCGGCCACCACTCCTTGTCGACGGAGTTGCGATCGATCTTGAACTGTTCGTAGAGTTCGTCGACGAGCCACGAGTTGGCTCCGAAATCTCCGTCGTCTGAACTCCCGACGCCGGCCACCTGGTTCGCCACGCGCTATCGCCCTCTTTCATCGCTGAAGCTTTTGTCCACGCGCGAAACGGGAGGCCCCCGGGTCAGCGCGCTCTACCCTCTAGCCTAACGTGTTCTCGTGCACGGATACGCGAGTGCGGCTGCCCGATCCGACCCTGTGAAGCTACCGTGGGGGTATGAAGTTCGTCAGCGAGCAACCTGCCGTGGATCTCACCTATTCGGATGTCTTCCTGGTGCCACGTCGCTCTGAAATCACCAGCAGGCTCGAGGTCGATCTGACCCCACGGGACGGCACACCGGCGACGATCCCCCTGGTCGCATCGAACATGAACTCGGTCACAGGCCCCAGGCTCGCCGCAGTGCTCGCTCGGCGCGGCGGTCTGGGGATCCTCCCGCAGGACATGCCGCTGCAGGATCTGGATGCCGCCATCCGCGATGTGAAGCGCCAACCGGTCGCGTGGGACACGCCGCTCGTGCTTCCGCCCTCGGCGACCGTTGCGGAAGCGCTCTATCTGATGCCCGCCACGGCGGGTCACGGCATCGTGGTCGCTGAAGGCGTCGCAGGCTCCGTGGTCGAGGCATCAGCAGTGCGCGGCATCCTTCCGGCCACCAGGCTCGCGACGGCGCTTCCGGATGCGCAGCTGGGAGATCTCGTGCACGCGGGCACCCCGGCACTGGATGCTGAAGACGTCACGAGCGGACGCGCGGCCTTCGACGTCATCACCGCGACGGGCGCCGAGCTCGTCACGATCCAGCGTCACGGCCATCTGATCGGCACACTGAGCGCACGCAGTGCACTGCGCTCGACGCTGTACACGCCAGCGGTCGATGCGGACGGGCGTCTGGCGGTGGGCGCCGCGATCGGTATCAACGGCGATGTGGCCGCCAAAGCCAAGGCGCTCGCTGCAGCCGGTGTCGATGTGCTCGTCCTCGACACCGCGCACGGTCATCAGGAGGGGATGCTGCGCGCTCTGACGACGGTCGCGGCTCTGAACCTCGGCATCCCGCTGGTCGCGGGCAACATCGTCACCGCAGACGGCGCGAACGACCTCGTGGATGCCGGAGCGTCGATACTCAAGGTCGGGGTCGGCCCTGGCGCCATGTGCACCACGCGCATGATGACGGCGGTCGGACGCCCGCAGTTCTCCGCCGTGCTCGAGACGGCCCAGGCCGCGCACGAACTGGGCGCCCACGTGTGGGCGGACGGGGGAGTGCGCTACCCGCGCGACGTCGCGCTCGCGCTCGCCGCCGGCGCGGCATCCGTGATGATCGGCTCCTGGTTCGCCGGGACGATCGAGGCGCCAGGTCAGCTGCAGACCGACGCCGATGGGCGCATCTACAAGGAGTCGTGGGGCATGGCGTCGACCAAGGCCGTGCAGGCGCGGTTCGGACGGCTCGATGCGTACGAGCGTGCGCGCAAAGAGCTGTTCGCCGAGGGCATCTCGTCATCGAAGATCTACCTCGACCCCCTGCGGCCGGGACTGGAGGACCTGCTCGACATGATCACGTCGGGCGTTCGGTCATCGTTCACGTACGCGGGCGCGGCGACGGTGCCGGAGTTCCACGACCGCGCCCTGGTCGGACGCCAGTCCGCCGCCGGCTACGAAGAGGGCAAGGCGCTGCCGGTCAGCTGGTAGGCGCGCAATCGATGCAGCCCCGTCAGAAATAGTCGGGCGCACAGCTTCGACACTGCCGAGAATCTGTAGAATCGTTGCACCATGGACGACCCTCCCAGTTGTAGTACATCGCCCCACTGTCCGCCCCTGCTTCCTCAGGAGGGGAACTGCTGATGGATTACATCATGTTGGGCGTGGGGCTTCTGCTCACGGTGGGAACGGGACTGTTCGTCGCCAGCGAGTTCGCACTCGTGAACCTGGACCGAGCCGAACTCGAGGCTCGTCAGGCCCGAGGCGAGACACGGCTCGCGATCACGATCGGTGCTCTGCGGCACACCTCGACGCACCTGTCGTCCGCGCAGCTCGGCATCACGCTGACCACGCTGCTCACCGGTTACACGATGGAACCGGCGCTGTCGAACCTGCTGAGTCCGGTACTGACCGGATGGGGGATCGCTGAGGGCGCTGTGCGCCCGATCGCCACCGTGGTCGCCATGTTCATCGCGACTGTGCTCTCCATGATCCTCGGTGAACTGGTGCCCAAGAACTTCGCGCTCGCACTGCCACGCGCGACGGCGAAGCTCGTGGTGCCGTTCCAGGTGGCGTTCACCACGGTGTTCAAGCCCGCCATCGTGCTGCTCAACGGCAGTGCCAACGGCATCCTGCGCTCGATGGGAGTCGAGCCCAAGGAGGAACTCTCCGGCGCGCGTACGGCCGAAGAACTCTCGTCGCTCGTTCGCCGGTCGGCCAGCGCCGGCGTGCTCGAGGCCGACACCGCCAGCCTGCTCGATCGCACTCTCACCTTCTCGCGGCTCTCCGCCGACGACGTGATGACGCCGCGGCCGAGCATGCACGCGATCGCCGCCGGCGACTCCGCAGAGGACGTCATCCAGCTCGCTCGCCGCACCGGCCACAGTCGCTTTCCCGTCTATGACGACGACCTCGACGACATCACGGGTGTCGTGCACCTGAAGGCTGCGGTCTCCGTGCCCCGTGAGCGTCGCAGCGAGGTTCCGGTCGGTGCGCTCGCGACCGAGCCGCTGCGCGTTCCCGAGACCGTTCACCTCGATGTGCTGATCTCGGAGCTCCGCGCGAAGGGATACCAGCTCGCGATCGTCGTCGACGAGTACGGCGGCACCGCCGGCATCGTCACGCTGGAGGACCTGGTGGAGGAGATCGTCGGCGAGGTGTCAGACGAGCACGATCGCAGTCGCGCCGGCGTCGTCCGCGGCCGAGACTCCATCACCTTCCCTGGCGAGCTCCGCCCGGATGAACTTCGAAGTCGCACCGGCGTCCTGGTGCCTGAGGGAGACGTGTACGACACCGTCGGCGGTTATGTCATGAGCGTTCTGGAACGCGTGCCCGTGAACGGTGACGAGGTCACCTTGGACTCCGGTGTACTGCAGGTCGTCCGCATGGACGGGCGCCGTGTCGACCGCATCCGGTACACGCCGGTGCCGGTCGATGTCGCGAGTGAGGAGGTGACGCGATGAGCGATTGGATGGGAATCGTCTGGCTCGTGATCCTGCTCGTCGCGAACGCCTTCTTCGTCGGCGCCGAGTTCGCGGTGATCTCGGCCCGCCGCTCGCAGATCGAACCGCGCGCCGAACAGGGCTCGCGCTCCGCCAAGACCGCGCTCTACGCCATGGAGCACGCGACCCTCATGCTCGCGACATCGCAGCTCGGGATCACGATCTGCTCGCTGCTGATCCTGAATGTCTCCGAGCCCGCGATCCACCACCTGCTCGGAATCCCGATGCACGCCTTCGGGTGGGCGGATGCCGTCGTCGACGTCGTCGCGTTCGTCGTCGCACTGCTGATCGTGTCGTACTTGCACGTGGTCTTCGGCGAGATGGTGCCGAAGAACCTCGCGTTCTCGTTGCCCGATCGCGCAGTGCTGATCCTCGCGCCGCCGCTGGTGTGGATCTCGAAGATCTTCCACCCGGTGATCTGGGTGCTCAACGCCGCAGCCAACGGCGTGCTGCGCCTGTTCCGCGTGGAGCCGAAGAACGAAGCGGCATCGACCTTCACGATCGACGAGGTCGCCACGATCGTCAATCAGTCGCGTCGCGAAGGCGTGCTGACAGACGCGTCAGGCACTGTGTCGAAGGCGGTCGAGTTCACGGACAAGAAGGCGCGCGACGTCGCCGTGGCACTGAGCGACCTGGTGACGCTGCCGGAGACGTCCACCCCGGACGATATCGAGAAGGCCGTCGCCCGCTACGGATTCTCGCGTTACGTGATCGTCGATCAGGCGCGCGCACCCTTGGGATATGTGCATCTCAAGGACATCCTCCGGGCCTCGGAAGGGGCGGATGCCGCAACCACGACGGCGGTGCCCATCCCCTCGAAGCGCATCCATCACATGGTGCCGGTGCAGGAGGACACCGATCTGGAAGACGCTCTCGCGGTCATGCGTCGTGCCGGTCGCCACCTCGCCAAGGTCCGCAATGCGCAGGGCGAGACCACTGCAGTGCTGTTCCTGGAGGACATCCTGGAGGAGCTGGTCGGAGAGGTGCAGGACGCGACTCGTCGCGTGCACGGACGCTGAACCCGACCTCGAGCCGAGCGCTCAGCGCCAGCGCGCCCGCAGGTACTGCGGCTGCCATGTGACCGTGTCGTCGAGCTCGTGCGCGGCCCGCAGACCGAAGTGCGGGTCGCGCAGCCACTCCCGACCGGCGAAGATGGCGTCGGCCGCGCCGTCGGCGAGCACCCGCTCCGCCTGCTCTGCGGCGATGATGAGTCCGACAGCCGAGACCGGGATCCGCCCGCCCTGGCGGACGGTCTCGGCCAATGGCACCTGGTAACCCGGGTGCACGTCGATCCGCTGATGTGCGACGAGCCCGCCGCTGGAGACGTCGATGAGGTCGGCGCCGTGCTCGATCGCCCAGCCGGCGGCCACTGCCGCTTCGTCCGGCGTGAAGCCGCCCTCGGCGTGGTCGGTGGCGGAGATCCGCACGAACAGCGGCACCGCGTCGCCAGCGACCTCGCGCACAGCATCCACGACGCGCAGCAGCAGGCGTGCGCGATTCTCGAGCGGTCCGCCGTACTCGTCCGTGCGCAGGTTCGACAGCGGCGAGAGAAACTGATGCAACAGGTAGCCATGGGCGCCGTGCACTTCGAGGGCATCGAACCCGGCATCCAGCGCACGCCGCGCCGCGGTGCGGAATCTTTCGACGACCCGCTCGATGCCGGCGTCGTCCAGCGCGGTCGGCGCCGCGAATCCTTCGAACGCCACTGCGGACGGAGCCGTTGTCGTCCAGCCGCCATCGGCTTCAGGCACCGATCCGTGCTGTTCGGCCCACGGCCACCAGGTCGATGCCTTGCGTCCGGCATGCGCGAGCTGGATACCGGCGAGCCCGCCGCGATCATGGATCGCCTTGACGATCGGCGCCCAGGCGTCACGCTGCTCATCGTTCCAGATGCCGGTGTCACGCGGCGAGATGCGCCCCTCGGGGACGACGCTGGTCGCCTCGGCGACGACGAGGCCGGCGCCTCCTGAGGCGAACTGGGTCAGATGCGTGTGGTGCCACTCCTGGACCACACCGTCGACGGCGCTGTACATGCACATCGGCGACACCCAGAGGCGATTCGGGAACGTGACGGAGCGGATGCTGAGAGGGGAGAAGAGGTGACTCACTCTTCGACCGTAGTGCCGCTGGGGAGCACGAGGCGCGCTAGCGTGGAAGCATGGTCGACGTCCGCGAATGGTGCAGCGCCGACACCGCGCGCCTGCTGCGCGTTCCGGGCCAGGGCGATGACAAGTACTCGCGCGGCGTCGTCGCGCTGCGCACCGGTTCGAACGCGTATCCCGGTGCGGCCGTGCTGGGTGTGGAAGCCGCCTGGCGCGCTGGCGCAGGATACGTCCGCTTCGTCGGCGAGGAACGCGCAGCGGATGCCGTGATCGCCCGCCGACCCGAGACCGTCGCCGCACCGGACATCGGACGCACTCGTGTGGGTGCCTGGGTCATCGGATCCGGCACGGATGCCGCGGACCGCTCGCCGGACGAGGAGCGCGCACTGCGCGACATCCTGAGCGGCTCCGTCCCGGTCGTCGTCGATGCGGGGGCGCTGGATCTCGCGCCGATGGCCTCGGCTCCGCTCGTCGTCACCCCGCACGCCGGCGAATTCGCGCGGCTGCGGGAGCTGCTGGGCCTGCCGCCGGAGGGAACGGGCGATCGCGTCGTCGATGCCGCCGAGGCGGCGCACGCCCTCGGTCGTGCTGTCCTGCTGAAGGGCGCGACGACGCTGGTCGCAGCATCCGACGGTGCCCGCGTGCTCTCGGTGGCATCCGCCCCCGCCTGGCTGGCGACGGCGGGTGCGGGGGACGTGCTCGCCGGCGTGCTCGGTGCACTCCTCGCGGCTGCGCCGGACGCCTCCGTTGCGGAGGTCGCGGCATCGGCGGCATGGCTGCACGGGCGCGCCGCAACTCTCGCGTCGGGGTCGTCCGCGGGGGCTCATGGCCATCCGATCGTCGCGCTCGATGTGGCCGAAGCCCTGCCGGCAGCCATCGAAGACCTGCTGTCGTGAGGCCGCGCACGACCCTCCTGTGGGCCGCTTTCCTCGCCGTCCATGTGCTGGTCGCGTGGTTGGGATGGGTGTACCCGACTCAGCCGATGGGCGATGTGGTCCTCGTCTACGAGCCCTGGTCGACCGCCGCGGTGTCCGGCGGCGCGATCGTGGGGATCACGGAGCCGTGGGTGTACCCGCAGCTGGCACTGCTGCCGATGCTGCTGACGAAGCTGCTGGCGTGGCCACTGATCGGATTCGTCGGCACCTCTGGCGCCTACCTGATCGGCTGGGCGGTGATGGTGACGGCAGTGGATGCTGTCGCCTTCGGCGTGCTCGTGGGCAGACGCGGCACGGCCGCTCGGCGTTCCGCCGGATGGTTCTGGACCGCTGCGCTGCTGTTGCTCGGACCGATCGGCATCTACCGGATCGACGCCGTGACCGTGGCGCTCGCGGTGATCGGCGGGCTCTGGCTGATCAAGTGCCCTGTCGTCGCGACGACGCTGCTCACGGTCGCGGCATGGATCAAGATCTGGCCGGGCGCGCTCGTGCTGGCCGCGGTGGTCGCCGCGCGGGGACGCATCCGGATTCTGCTGGCCGCGGTCGGGGCGTGCGCGGCGATCGTGCTCGTACTCTTCCTCGTCGGCGCCGACCGGCACCTGCTCGGGTTCCTCACGGAGCAGACCGGGCGCGGGGTGCAGATCGAATCGGTCGCCGCGACGCCGTTCATGTGGCTGGCGCATTTCGGCGCAGCATCCATCGACTACAGCTTCGAGATCCTCACCTTCCAGATCGGGGCGCCCGGCGTGAGTGTGCTGGCGGGCGTGCTGACGCCGATCATGGTGGTCGCCGTCGCGGCGCTGATCGTGGTCGGAGTCGTCAAAGCCACCCGAGGGGCGTCGTTCCCGCGGCTCTTCCCGCCGCTCGCTCTCACGCTCGTCGCCGTGCTCATCGTGACGAACAAGGTCGGCTCGCCGCAGTTCCAGACCTGGCTGATCGCCCCGGTGATCCTCTGGATCATCTTCGACCGCACGAGATCGGGCCTGCCGGCGGGTGTGGTGCTCGTACTGTGCGCACTGACATGCCTGATCTACCCGTTGACGTACGACGGGCTGCTGCATGCGGAGCTCGTACCCGTGCTCCTGCTCACCGCACGCAATCTGCTGCTGATCGCGCTGTTCGTCATCGGGGTGCGCGCCATGGTGCGGGTGCCGACGACGCGCAAGTCCATCCGAACCTGACCACTGAACGAGAGGAATCCTCATGCTCATCGCCTTCTCCGTCGCCCCCGGCGGCTCCGGGAACACCGACGGATCCGTGCACGATGCGGTCGCAGCCGCCGTCAAGGTCGTCCGCGAGTCCGGGCTCCCACATCGCACGACCAGCATGTTCACCGAGATCGAGGGACCGGACTGGGACACCGTGATGGATGTCGTCAAGCGCGCCACCGAGGCCGTGATGCCGTTCGGGTCACGCGTCTCGCTCGTGCTGAAGGCCGACATCCGACCCGGGTACAGCGGAGAGCTCGACGCCAAGATCGACCGACTCGAGGCGGCGATCGAGGAGTCCGGCGACCAGTAGCATGGACGGGTGAATCCCTCGAAGAATTCGAGGGGTGCGGCGAAGTGGGCGCTCCTCTCCCTCGCCATCGGCTCATTCGGAATCGGCATGACCGAGTTCGTCATGATGGGCCTGCTGCCGCAGATCGCACAGGACCTGTTGCCCGACCTCTGGCAGACCAGCCACGAAGACGCCATCGCACAGTCCGGCGTGCTCATCTCGCTGTACGCGCTCGGCGTCGTGATCGGTGCACCGACGATCGCCGGCCTGGTCGCGCGGTTCCCCCGTCACCGTGTCATGATCGGTCTCGCGCTCGCGCTGACCGTGTTCAACGCACTCACCGTCGTACTGCCGAGCTTCGGACTCGTCGGCGCCTCGCGCCTGCTCGCCGGGCTGCCACACGGGGCGTATTTCGGCATCGGCGCGCTCGTCGCCGCCGATGTGCTCGGACCGGGCAAGCGCGCCAAGGGCGTCGCGTTCATCCTCACCGGCCTCACCATCGCGAACGTGGTGGGCGTGCCGCTGGGCACCTACCTCGGACAGCAGTGGGGGTGGCGGAGCGCATTCATGGTCGTGACCGTCGTGTTCGCGCTGGCCACCGTCTGCATCGCGAAGTTCGTCCCGAAGCATCCGGGTGATGCCGGTCGCACGCTGCGCTCGGAACTCGGCGTGTTCCGTATCGGGCAGGTCTGGCTCACGCTCGGTATCGGAGCGATCGGCTTCGGCGGATTCTTCGCGGTGTACAGCTACGTCGCACCGCTCGTCACCGAGGTCGCCGGCTCTCCCGAATGGGCGGTGCCCATCGTGCTGGTGATCGTCGGGCTGGGCATGACGGTCGGCAACCTGCTGGGCGGATATCTGGCAGACCGCGATCTGCGCCTGACGCTGCGGCTGGGGATGGCCGGCCTCGCGATCGTGCTCGGGATGCTGGCGCTGCTGTCCTTCCAGATCATCCTGCTCGCGCTGCTCGCGTTCGCGGTCGGGCTGGTCTCGTCGGTGTTGAGCCCAGCCATCCAGACCAGGCTGATGGACGTCGCCGGTGACAACCAGTCCATCGCGGCCGCGTTGAACCACTCTGCGCTCAACATCGGCAACAGCCTCGGTGCGTTCCTCGGCGGTGTCGTGATCGCCGTCGGCTGGGGCTTCACGGCACCCGCGTGGGTCGGTGCTGTGCTCGCCCTGATCGGGCTGGCGATCACGACCGTCGCCCTCCGGGTCGAGCGCGTCGCGGTCGTAGCCTGAGCCCTTCACCGCCGCCCGCGTAGGGTGAGGGCATGGATGCGATCATGCCCGTCGGTGGAACCGTCGTGCTGCTGCGCGACCGGCGATCCGGCGGGGTCGAGACGCTGCTGATCCGTCGCCCCGATCGCGGGTCGTTCGCCGGAGGGTGGGTCTTCCCGGGCGGTGTCGTGGAGGAAGCCGATCGCGTCGATGACTCGGACGAGCGGGGGATCGCCGCACTCGCGGCCGTGCGTGAATGCGAGGAGGAGGTAGGCGTCCGGCCGGCGGACCTCGTCACGCTCTCCTGCTGGGTTCCGCCTGTCGAGGCACCCAAGCGCGTGCGAACGTGGTTCTTCCTCGCATCCGCCCCGCCCGGTGAGCTGGTCTTAGCCGCTGATGAGGTGATCGACGCGCGGTGGTCGACGCCGGCGGAGGCGCTCGAACTTCATGCGGCAGGGCAACTGAGGCTGTTCCCGCCGACGTGGGTGACGTTGCAGGCGCTCACGCAGGCATCGAGCGTCGCGAGCGCTCTTGCCGCGGCATCCGTTCCTGAGTTGTACGCGACGTACATCATCGCGGGTGGGGTGTTCGTGTGGGGCGGTGACGCCGAGCATCCGGAGGGCGGCGAAGGACGCCACCGACTGGAGACGGCTGCGCTGCCCTGGAACTACCTGCGCGACTGACTCATGCCCATCTCTCAGGCGTCGAGCAGTCTCCGCAGGTGCGCACCGACGGCTTCGGTCTCGATGAGGAAGCCATCGTGCCCGAAGTCGCTGGTCAGCACGACCGCCTCGTGACCGTCGAGAGTGTTCGGGATGCTGCGCGCGATGCGATGCTGGCCGTCGACGGGGAACAGCCGGTCGGTGTCGATTCCGAGCACGAGCGTCTTCGCGGTGACGGCGCGCAGCGCCTCTTCGACCCCGCCGCGGTCGCGGCCGACGTCGTGCGAATTCATGGCCTCCACGAGCGTCAGGTAGCTGTTCGCATCGAAGCGACGGGTGAACTTGTTGCCGTGGAAGTCGAGGTATGACTCGACGGCGAAGCGTCCGCCATGGCCGAGCGGTGAGACGTCGGACTGCCAGGAGCGCTGGAACCGCTGGTTGAGCTCGATCGGGCTGCGGTAATTGAGCAGAGCCATGCGACGCGCAAGCGCGAGGCCACGGTGCGGGCCTTCTCCGTCGCTGAGGTCGTAGTACTCGCCGCCCTGGAATCGAGGGTCGATCCGGATCGCCTCGAGCTGCACCGAGTTCAGCGCGATCTGATCTGCGGTGTTGACCGGGGGAGAGGAGAGCACCGCGAGGCGCTCGACGCGTTCGGGGTGCGTGACGGCCCACTCCAGTGCGTGCATCCCGCCCATCGATCCGCCGATGACGCCCGCCCAGCGATCGATGCCGATGGCATCCGCGAGGCGCACGTGCGCCGCGACCTGGTCGCGCACGGTGAGGTACGGGAAGCGGGAGGCCCACTCGTATCCGTCCGGGGCGACGCTGGCGGGACCCGTGGTGCCCTGGCAGCCGCCGAGCATGTTCGGTGCGATCACGAACCAACGATCGGTGTCGATAGCGGCACCTGGACCGACGATCTCCTGCCACCACCCGGCGGTCGGATGGCCGGCGCCGGCTTCGCCACGCAGGTGGCTGTCACCGGTGAGGGCGTGCAGCACGAGGATCGCGTTGTCACGCGCCGCGTTGAGCTCGCCCCAGGTCTCGTAGGCGATGCGGATGCTGGGAAGCTCCACGCCGCTTTCGGTCTGGAAGGGTCCGGATGCCGCGAACTTGCGGTGTCCGGCCGGGTCGCCGTCGCGCCACGCGCCGGTGACGGGTGGACGTGCGCGCAGCAGCCGGGTATCTGCCTCCGTCACGCGCGCCGATGGCACGGTGTCCTCGGAGGTGCTCTGCCAGTCCATGCACCCATTCTCGCGTGGATCCGTGCGCCGTCGGCGCAGGTTACGCGCGCCGGCTACTGCAGGAGATGAAAGGAGGAAAGTGCTCGTCAAATCACGGGATGACCGACACTTTCCTCCTTCGTATGAGACGGGACTCGCCCTGCACAGTGGGATGGAGCCGTGGCTTGTCCACGGTTCCCGTGATCGCAGGCGCCGCGGCCGGCACGGCTGCCTCAGGATGTGTCGATGCGACCACGAGCCCGAATGCCACGAACGCTGGGGGAGACCTTCACTATCCGCGAGGCCGAGGCTTCTGGAGTGGGGCGCTCCCGGAGGAATTCTCCTGATCTCCATCGCCCGTTCCACGGCGTGCGGGCGGTGGAGGCTCCGAAGACGTTTACGGAGTTCGTCGCCTGCTGTCACCGCCGTATGAAGCATGGGCACCGCTACGGCGGACGTACCGGGATGCGGCTCTGGGGCTTACCGCATCCAGAGATCTGGACGATGAAGGAACCATTGGAGGTGATGGTTCCGCCGGACACGGCACCTCCGAGAACCGGCGGGGTGAAGGGACGCCGCCTCGCCGAGGACCGCGCGGAGACGACGATCCTGAAGGGCGTTCCGGTTGTGGATCCGGTCGCCGCGTTCTTCACTTGCGCTCACGAACTGACGACCGCACAAGCCGTTACGGTCATCGACGCGCTCATCACGACGGCATCCAACTACCCGGACCTCGGACCGCGGCGTCCGATGACCACGCGCCAGCTGATCTTCGATCGACTCGCGCATTGGGGGCGATTCCCAGGGTGTGCGACTGTTCGGGAGGCTCTGCCTCTCGCACGAGAGCGAGTGGAGTCGCCGAAGGAGACCGAGACGAGACTTCTGATCGTCGCGGCGGGGCTCCCGGAGCCGGAGGTCCAGTGCGGTGTTTTCGACCGCGGCCGCTTCATCGCCCGGGTGGATCTGGCCTATCCGAGACTGAAGATCGCGATCGAGTACGAGGGAGACGGTCATCGGACGGACAAGGGACAGTGGCGGCGCGACATCCAGCGTCAGCGTGAACTGGAGGCGCTCGGATGGATCGTGATCCGTCTGACCGAGGACGATCTGAGGAACGCCGGTGCATCGCTGCTCACGCACCTTCGCCGCGCCATCGCTACGCGTTCGAACGCGTGAAAGGAGGAAAGTGCCGGTCAATTTGCGAGATGACCGACACTTTCCTCCTTTGAACGCCCGGAAGCAGCGCTACGCGCGAGCGGCCTCCGAGACACGACGAGCCGCGTCGAGCGCCTGCTCGAGGTCGGCCTTGAGGTCGTCGATGTTTTCCAGTCCGACCGACAGGCGCACCAGGCCCGGCGTGACGCCGGAGGTGAGCTGCTGCTCGGGGGTGAGCTGCGAGTGCGTGGTGGATGCCGGGTGGATGACGAGCGAGCGCACATCACCGATGTTCGCGAGGTGGCTGAACAGCGAGAGGCTGTTCACGAACTCGCGACCGGCTTCCACCCCGCCCTTCAGCTCGAACGACAGCACGGCGCCGACGCCCTTGGGCAGGTACTCGTTCGCCTTGGCGTACCAGGGGGACGTGGGCAGGCCGGAGTAGTTGACCGACGCGATGTCATCGCGGCCGTCGAGCCACTCGGCGACTTCCTGCGCGTTCTGCACGTGGCGCTCGATACGCAGCGAGAGCGTCTCGATGCCCTGAATGAGGTTCCAGGCGCTCTGCGGGGAGATCGCCGAGCCGAGGTCGCGCAGCAGCTGCACTCTGGCCTTGATGATGTACGCGAGCGGGTCGCCCACCGCAGTGGTGTAGCTGGCGCCGTGGTATGAGGGGTCCGGCTCGGTGAGGCCGGGGAACTTGTCGACGTTCTTGGACCACTCGAAGGTTCCGCCGTCGATGATCGCGCCACCGATGGTGGTGCCGTGGCCGCCGAGGAACTTGGTGACCGAGTGGACGACGATGTCGGCGCCGTGCTCGAACGGACGCAGCAGGAAGGGGGTCGCGATCGTGTTGTCGACGATGAGCGGCACGCCGTTCTCGTGAGCGATGTCGGCGACGGTGCGGATGTCGAGCACGTTGATCCGCGGGTTGCCGATCGTCTCGGCGAACAGCAGCTTCGTGTTCGGGCGGACAGCGCGGCGCCATTCCTCGGCGTCATCCTGGTTCTCGACGAACGTGACGTCGATGCCCAGCTTGGCCAGGGTGTACTTGAAGAGGTTGTAGGTGCCGCCGTAGATCGAGCTGGATGCGACGAAGTGGTCGCCGGCCTGCGCGATGTTCAGCACCGCGAACGTCGATGCCGCCTGGCCGCTGGCGAGGACGAGGGCGCCGGTGCCCCCCTCGAGCGCCGCGAGCCGCTGCTCGAGAACGTCCTGCGTCGGGTTCTGGATGCGGGTGTAGATGTTGCCGAACTCGGCCAGCGCGAAGAGGTTCGCCGCATGGTCGGCGCTGTCGAAGACGTACGACGTCGTCTGGTAGATCGGCGTGGCACGGGCCTTCGTGACAGGGTCGGGCGCGGCGCCCGAGTGGATCTGCTTGGTCTCGAAACGCCAGGTCTCAGGTGCGGACATGTGTTCCCCCTGGAACGGATTGAGGTCGGTACGGCGGATGCCGTTGATGAGAGCGTACGTAAGGACCTCGGTGTCAACAACGAAGGGGAAATGTTACGTAACACGGCGGCGCGCCGAAACCGCAGTGAGAACGCGATGAGACGAGGCGAAACGTCGTACGGTGGAGGCATGGTGACACGGCGTGCAGTGGTGACAGGTGCGAGTTCGGGGATCGGAGAGGCGACCGTTCGCAACCTCCGTGCGCGGGGGTGGGAGGTCGTCGGCGTGGCCAGACGCGCTGAGCGCCTGCAGACCCTCGTGGACGAGGTCGGCGCATCGGCCATCGCCTGCGATCTGACCGATGCGGATGCCGTGGCATCGCTCCTCGCCGAGCTCGAGGAATCCGGGCCGGTGCACGCACTGGTGCAGGTCGCCGGCGGAGCGCGCGGCACCGAGCGCGTGGAAGATGCGAGCATCGCCGACTGGCAGTGGATGTACGACGTCAACGTGCTGGCCACCCAGCGTCTGGTCGCCGGAATCCTTCCGCAGCTGCGTCGTGCCGCCGGGTCCGACGGGCACGCCGACGCGGTCTTCGTGACATCGACCGCCGCCCAGATCGCGTACCCCGGCGGAAGCGGCTACAACGCGGCCAAGGCCGCCGAGTCGATGCTGGTGAAAGTGCTGCGGCAGGAGCTCAACGGCGAACCGATCCGCGTCGTCGAGGTGGCGCCCGGCATGGTGCACACCGAGGAGTTCACGCTGAACCGCCTGGGTGGCGACAGCCTCGCAGCCGAGGCCGTCTATTCCGGGGTGGAGGAGCCGCTCACCGCCCATGACGTCGCCGACGTGATCGGGTACGCGCTCGATGCGCCGGGCCACGTCAACCTCGACCTCGTCACGATGCGTCCTGTCGCCCAATCGGCACAGCATCTGCTGGCGCGAGGACCATTGCGCGTCCGCGGCGGCGAAGGCTGAGCCCGCATGCCGGGCCGCTCTCTCGCGCAGCTCGCGGATGAAGGGCTGATCGATCAGGACTGGGCGGATGCTCTCGCACCTGTCGCGGATGTCATCAGCGCACTCGGCGAGCGACTGCGGCTCGAGCAGGCTGAGGGGCGGGGCCACCTCCCGGCCGGGGACCACGTGCTCCGGGCGTTCCAGCGACCACTCGCGGACGTGCGGGTGCTGATCACAGGACAGGACCCGTACCCGACGCCGGGGCATCCGATCGGTCTGTCGTTCGCTGTGGAGCGCCACGTGCGCCCGCTCCCGCGGAGCCTGAACAACATCTACACCGAGCTGCAGAGCGATCTCGGCATCCCGCCCGCACCGCACGGCGATCTGACGGCGTGGAGCGATCAGGGCGTGCTGCTGCTGAACAGGGTGCTGACCGTCGCGCCAGGCGCCCCGGCGTCGCACAGGGGCTGGGGCTGGGAGCAGGTCACCGAACTCGCCATCCGCACGCTTGTCGCTCGCGAGCAACCGCTCGTCGCGATCCTGTGGGGGAGGGACGCCGCGAACCTTCAGCCGCTGCTCGGTGACACGCCCGTGATCGCCTCCGCTCACCCATCGCCGCTGTCGGCGCATCGCGGGTTCTTCGGCTCCCGGCCGTTCTCACGTGCGAACGCGCTGCTCGAGCAGCAGGGTGCCAGGGTCGTGGACTGGCGCGTCGGCGGCGAACTATAAGCTGAGCGCATGCAGTTCGAACCCGGCGACCGACGTCGACGGCTGCCGCGTCATCTGCGTGAACCGGAGCCCGATCCCGGCACGTTCTCGTTCAGCATCCGTCCCGCCGTGCTGCGCGATCTTCCCGACGTCCGCGAGATATACAACCACTACGTGGCCAACTCCGTCGTGACCTTCGACGAGAAGCGCAGCACGCACCGCTACTGGCGCGAGAAGTTTGCGATGCTGACGAAGCTCAAGCTCCCGTTCCTCGTAGCGGTGACACCGTCGAACCAGGTGATCGGCTATGCCCTCGTGCAGCCATGGGCGAGCAAATCGGCGTATCGCTACACGGTGGAGGATTCGATCTACCTCGGGCCCGGCGCCGGCGGCAAGGGGCTCGGCTCCGCGTTGCTGCAGGCGCTCATCACGGCGTGCGAGGAGATCGGACTGCGAGAGATCGTGGCGGTGATCAGCGACAGCGGCGCCGAGCCGTCGATCAGGCTGCACACCAGGTTCGGCTTCGTCGAAGTCGGGCGCATGGGGCGGGTGGGCTTCAAGTTCGGCCGCTCGCTCGGCACGGTCTATCTGCAGAAGTCGCTCACGTCGAAGTCCCGTCGCCGGCTGTTCCAGCGGGGATGACGGGGATCGCAGCCAGCAGACGCTTGGTGTAATCCTGCTGCGGATGCAGCAGTACGTCATGGGTCGCGCCGCGTTCGACGATGCGGCCGTCCTTCATCACGGCGACGGTGTCGCACAGATTCTGAACCACGCCGATGTCGTGCGAGACCATGATGAGCGTGAGATCTTCCGTCTGCAGCAGTTCATCGAGCAGTTCGAGGATCTGCGCACGCACGGTGACGTCGAGGGCGGACAGCGGTTCGTCGCCGACGAGGATGCGCGGCCGGTGCGCGATGGCGCGCGCCAGCGCGACGCGTTGGCGCTGGCCGCCGGAGAACTCGTGCGGATAGCGTTCGGCCATCTCCGGTTTCAGGCCCACCTGCGTGAGCACTTCACGTACACGTGCTCGATGATCTCCTTCGATTCCGAGGGCCCACAGCGGCTCGGCGATGATCTGCCCGGCGCTCATCCGAGGGTCGAGCGACGCATACGGGTCCTGGAACACCAGCCCCGTCTGGCGGCGTAGCCAGTGCAGCGAGCGGGCGGACGCCGCGGCATCCACCGTCTTTCCATCGATCGACACGGTCCCGGACGTCGGCCGATCCAGCCCGAGCAGCAGGCGCACCAGCGTGGACTTGCCAGAGCCGGATTCGCCGATGATGCCGATCGCCTCACCCGCCTCGATGTCGAGGTCGGTCGGATGCAGGGCGGTCTGGGTGCCGGCGCGCTCGAACATCGTCCGCTTCGGAACGGGGAAGTCCCGGGAGAGGCCGCGCGTGGAGATCAGGCTCATCGGTCACCGCCTTCCGGTCGCCACAGCGTCGCGGTGGCATCGCGCAGAAGTCCCTGGGTGATCGGCGAGGAGGGAGCAGTGAGCAGCGTCGAGACCGGTGCGGATTCGATGACGCGTCCTTCCTCGAGCACCACACCGTGCGTCGCGACCTGAGCGAGGACGGCGAGGTCGTGCGTGATGAACATCAGCGACTTGCCCTGTTCCTCCACGAGCGAGAGCAGCAGCTTCAGTATCTCCGCCTGGATGGTCACATCCAGGGCGGTGGTGGGCTCATCGGCGATGAGCAGCCGCGGCCGGCACGCGAGGGCCATCGCGATCGCGACGCGTTGACGCTGCCCGCCGGATAGTTGGTGCGGATACTTCTGCACGATCGACTCCGGATCGGGCAGCCGCACTCGTGCCGCCTCCTCGATGGCGCGAGCGCGGGCTTCGCGCTTCCCGGCTCCAGTGTGGATGCGCACGGATTCCGCGATCTGACGCCCGACGGTGCGGATGGGGTTGAGAGCGGTCCGCGGCTCCTGGAAGACGATCCCGATGTCGTCGCCGCGGAAGCGGGCGAGTTCGCGATCCGGCATCCCAATCAGTTCGGTGTCATCCCAGCGGATGCTGCCGGTCGCTGTCGCGCCGTCTGGCAGCAGCCCGAGGATCGCAAGTGCCGTGAGCGACTTGCCGGAGCCGGATTCGCCGATCAACCCCAGGCGTGCGCCGTCCGGCACGTCGAACGAGATGCCGTCGATGACGCGGCGACCGTCGATCTCGACGACGAGGTCCTTCACCGAGAGACTCATGCGACCACCGCCGGCGTGTGCAGCTCGGCACTGCGGTGCCGCAACGTCGGATCGGTCGCCTCACGCAGCGCGTCGCCGAGCAGGTTGAGCGCGAGCACCGTGATCGTGATGGCGAGGCCCGGCCAGATCACCGACAGCGGATGGATGCTGATGTACCGCTGCAGGTCCGACAGCAGGATGCCCCACGACGGTTCGACGACCGACGCACCGAAGCCGAGGTAGGACAGACCGGCCTCGGCCAGGACCGCCACTGCCATCGACCATGAAAGCTGCACGATGAAGACCGGCGCGACGTTCGGCAGCAGATGGCGCAACAGGTTCTGCGACGCGGTGAGCCCCGCGGCCCTGCCGGCGAGCACGAAGTCGCTCTGCTGCACGCGCCGCAGCTCTGGTCGGGTGACACGGGCGATGTTGACGCCGAAGCCGATGCCGACCGCCCAGATCACGACCCACAGCGACCCGCCCCACACCGAGGAGATCATCATGGCGATGATCAGCACCGGGAACGCGATCAGGATGTCGACCAGCACGGCGACGGTCTCGCGTACCCACCTGGCGGTGAGCGCTCCCAGTGCGGCGAGGGCGATTCCGACGACGGTCGCGACGATCCCCGCGCCGACGCTCACGAAGACGGTCGTGCGGGTCCCCGCCATGATGAGGCTGAGGATGTCGCGCCCGGTGTTGTCCGTGCCGAGCAGATGCGGCCAGCTCGGAGCCGCCCAGCGGTCGCGCACGTTGGCGTCGAACGGGTTGAAGGGCGTCCAGAAGACCGAGATCAGGGCGACGAGCGCGATGACGATCACGGTGATCAGGCCGAAGCGTCCGGTGGTGCTCCTCCACAGGTCTCGCAGCCAGCGGGGCATCAGGCGGCCTCTCGCTGGCGCGGATCGACGAAATGGTGGATGAGGTCGACGATGAAGCCGATCACCAGTACGAGACCGGTGAGCACGAGCAGTTCGCTCTGCACCTTGATCAGGTCGCGTGTGCCGACGTCGGCGACCAGCATCCGCCCGATCCCCGGCAGCGTGAACAACTGCTCGATGACGACCGAGCCGACGATGATGCCCGCCACCTGCAGACCGAGCACTGTCACGATCGACAGGCCCACCGCAGGGATGCCGTGCTGCACGAGCGCCCTGTTCCTGGTCAGCCCCTTGGCGGCAGCCGTGCGGACGAAGTCCTGCCCACGGGCCTGCAGAGTGGCGCTGCGGACGAAACGCAGCAGCATAGCGCCCTCGACGATGCCGATCGTGAGCGCGGGCAGGATCAGGGCGCGGAAGGCCTGCCAGGGGTGTTCCCAGCCGCCACGGGGGAATCCCTGGGCGGGGAGCCAGCCCAGCCACACCGCGAACACGACGATCAGCATCATGCCGGCCCAGATCACCGGCACAGCGGCCAGCGCCTGCGCTGTGACGCTGAGCGCCGTGCCTGATGCGCGGCCGCGCCACAGCGCGGAGAGGATCCCGAACGGCACGGCGATCAGCAGTGCGATCACCAGCGCCATCAGGCCCAGGGGCACGGTCACCTGCGCCTTCTCGGCGAGCTCCGCACCCACGGACGCGCCGCTGAGCTGGGACGTGCCGAGATCCCCGGTGAGCACTCCGCCGATCCACTCGCCGTACTGCACGAGCAGCGGACGGTTGAACCCGAGTGATTCCCGCAATGCCTCGACCGTGGCGGGCGATGCCTGGGTGCCGGCGATGAGCTGGGCGACGTCGCCGGGGAAGACCCGCAGCGTGAGGAAGATGAGCACGCTCGACACGAGGAGTCCTGCGATGAGCAGGACTCCTCGTGTGAGCGTGTAGCGGATCACGCCCTGGCTACTCGGCGGCCTTGGCGACACCCGCAAGGTTGATGCGCGAGTTGATCGAGTCCTGCGGGAAGCCGGTGACGACCGGGGTCACGGCGGTGATGGTGGCGCCGTTGTAGAGCCAGTCGGCGGCGTGATCCTCGGAGACCAGACGTGCCGCCTCGGCGAGCAGTTTGGCAGACGCGTCCTCGTCGACCTCGGCGAGTGCCTCGGCGTACAGCGACTGCACCTCGGGGTTGTCGTAGTTGAAGTAGTAGTCAGGGTCGGCGAAGTTGCCGAAGTCGCGCGGTTCGACGTGCAGCACGAAGCTGAGTTCGTAGTCCTTGTTCGTGTATACGTCCTCGAGCCAGGTCGGGAACTCCACCGCGTCGACCTCGAGCGTGACTCCGACCTTGGCGAAGTCGGACACGAGCACCTGCGGCACGGTGGTGCCGTAGAACGACGGGATCGTCAGGGTGAGGTCGAGATCTTCCTGTCCTGCCTCCGCGAGCAGCTCCTTCGCGCGGTCGGGGTCGTACGGGGCGACATCAGACAGGTCCTCGTAGCCGGGGTCGAGTTCGGGGATGGGGCCGTAGAGCGTCTCTCCGGCGCCGACCGCCTCGACGAGTCCCTCGTGGTCGATCGCGAGCCGAAGCGCCTCACGCACGCGCGCGTCGTCGAGAGGGGCCTTGGCGTTGTTGAACGCGAGCGTCGCCTTGTCGGTGGTGCGTCCGGTGGTCAGGGTGAAGTCGCCGGAGTCCTCAAGCTGCGGTGCGAGGTTCGGGTCGACCGCGGTCAGCACGTCGAGGCTTCCATCGAGCGCTGCGTTCACCCCGGCGGTGAAGTCGGGGATGTACTCGAAGACGACCTCGGCGACCTTGGCGGGCTCGCCCCAGTACGCGTCGGAGCGGGCGAAGGTGATGGTGCTGCCCTTGCTCCAGTTCTCCAGAGTGAACGGGCCGGTGCCGTTCTCCGCGGTCTGCAAGTCGGTCGCGTCTCCGGACTGGAAGACGAGCCCGGCGGGACCGGTGAGGGTGAACAGGAAGTTCTGATTCGGCTCGGTGAGGGTGATCACGACCGTCGTCGCGTCAGGTGCCGTGATGGATGCCACGTTCGCGAACTCGGCGTTGCCCTGCAGCGTCGCGTCGGTGCGCACAGCCTCGTAGGATGCGACGACATCGGCCGACGTGAGCGCGGTGCCGCTGTGGAAGGTCACCTCCGGGTTCAGCGTGAACGTGTATGTCAGGCCGTCATCCGAGACCTCGTACTCCGAGGCGAGACGCGGCTCGATCTCGTTGTCCTGGCTACGGGTGACGAGTCCCTCGTAGATGTTGTCGATGAGGATCTGCTCGATCGCGGCACCGCTGGTGTGACGGATGTCGAGGTTGGTCGGCTCGAGGACGAGCCCGACCGTGAGGGTGGCGTCCAGATCGGGCTCACCTGTCGAGGTCTTCACCGGTTCCGGTGAACCTGCGCAGGCGCTCAGGATGACGGCGGTGGCGGCGAGCGTGGACAGGACGGCGAGGCGTCTGTTTCGTCGGAACATGAAGTTGTGGATCCTCTCGGTGCGGCAGGTGCTGTGTGCCGGTGCAGTAGAGCGTAGAGCGGGACAGTCAGTGGAGTGGGAACAGCGGAATGCGGCGACACATTCCTCAGGCGGGGGAGTGCGCGGCAGCGCGGATCAGATCGGCGAGCTCACGAGGAGCGGTCTCCTGCACATTGTGCGAAGCGTCCATGGCGACCACGCGGGCGGTCGGGACACGTCGGAGCAGTTCATCGCCGTCGGCCTCGCTGACGAAACCCGAGGTCGCTCGTACGAGCGTGATCGGCGCCTGCGTGCCGGCGAGATCGTCCCAGCCGGTGGTGCGCAGGATCGGCGCTGTCGCACCGACACCCGCGGGAGAGTCGGCCGGAGCGAACACCTGGGCCGCGAGATGGGCGAAGTGATGCTTCCACTCGACGCGCCCGTCGGCACGGATGCGTGAGTTGAAGAAGACGCCGCGTTCGGTATCGGCGCGCGAGCCGCCGAGGCCGAACGACATGGCACGGTCGACCAGATCGTCGCGGGAGGCGAAGTCCGTCGGCCCCGCGTAGAACTCACGCAGGGCGGCCGGGCCGCCTGAGGAGTCGATCCCCGGCGTGATGTCGACGGTGATCAGCTCGCGCACCAGATCGGGGCGAGCGGATGCCACGGCCGCTGCCGTCAGTCCGCCGAGGGACTGGCCAACGAGGATCTGCGGTTCGACCGTCCACTTCTCGAGCGCGACGATGACGTCCGCCGCGAGGGTGCGAGCGGAGTAGTCGAGGTCATCGCGCCAACTGGAATCGCCGTGTCCGGCGAGATCGATGACCAGTGCCGGCTGCTGCAGCAGCAGTGCCGTCGTGTCCCAGGTGTGCGCGTTGAGTCCTGCTCCGTGCAGAAGTGTGACCACGGGCGGTTCATCGCCGAAGCGAAGGGCGCTGAGCTCTCGTCCGTCGGCGAGACGAACGGTCACACGTTCGACAGGGGGTACGGGCACGTTCAGCACCCGCGCCTGCTGGGGAAGATAGCTGAACTCACTTGTCTCTGTGGCCACGAACATATTCTGCCCCCAGTCCATGCTCGTGGGAAAACGCAGAAGCGATATGCCAACTCAGTGCCGCCCCTGAGCGAGCAGTATGCCAAACCTCATGCACGTTTAGTCTGCAGGATGCATTTCCTGCCTCTCGGAGAGGGTAGGCGGGCGCCCGTATCATTGAGGTATGAGCGAGACACGAGTGCACTTGTCGAAGACGGAACCGACCGCCTATCAGGCTCTCGATGCATTCTCTCGCACAGTGGGCGAGATCTGTTCCGCGAACGGCATCGACGACCGTCTCAAAGAGATCGTCATGATCCATTGCTCGCAGCTGAACGGTTGCGCGTACTGCACCCGGATCCATTTCGATCGGGCGGCGACTGCAGGCATCGACGCCGATACGCTCCTGCAGATCCCGACCTGGCGTGAGAGCGGTGTGTTCTCGGATCGCGAGCGCGCGGCCCTCGAACTCGCCGAGGCGTTCACCTTCATCCACGATGACGGCATCCCCGACGATGTGTACGACCGGGTCGGCAGCGTGTTCACAGAGAAGGAGTACGCCGCACTGAGCTGGGCGTGCGTCTCGATCAACGCCTTCAACCGCATCGTCGTCGCCGGCCGTTACCCGGTTCCGCCCCGCGTGGCGACGGCGTGACGGTCATCCAAGTCGAAGGTGTCTTCAACGTCCGCGACGTGGGAGGCATACCGGCCGAGGGCGGGCGGATACGCGAGGGTCGACTGCTGAGGTCTGGCAACCTCGTGGCGGCCACACCTGCCGGCCTCGCGGTGCTCGAGCAGCGCATCTCGCACATCGTCGATCTGCGTGACGACCAGGAGGTCGCGAGCGCTCCGTCTGCGACGACCGCCATCGCGACGACTCACCTTCCCCTCTTCCTCGGCTCCGTCGCCTCGTTCTTCGAAGACGACATGAGCCTTGACGACATGTACCGGCAACTGCTCGAGGAGAGCGGTGAGCGGTTGGCGGATGCCATTCGCATCATCGCTCGCGGAGAACCGACGCTCGTGCACTGCACGGTGGGCAAGGATCGCACGGGCGTGACCGTCGCGCTCGCCCTCGCGGCCGTGGGCGCGGATCGCGAGGCGATCATCAGCGACTACGCGCTCACGGCATCCATGCTGCCGCAGGAGCGCAACCGCAGGATCGTCGCGTTCCTGGAGGTGCAGCATCCGGAGGCGAAGCATGCGGTCGCCTTGGCCACTCTGTCTCCCGCCGACGTTATGCGGCGAGTCCTCGAGCAGGTCGACGCGCGCTGGGGGTCGGCGGCCGGCTACCTCGCGGCGAACGGAGTGACGGATGCCGAGCTCGACGATCTCCGGCGTGCGCTGGTCGAAGCCTGAATCGCGTGTAGGTAAGGCAACCCTTCATCGGTGTTAGGATGGAGAGATCATGACGACCTCCATCGATGTCCGCACCGGACGAGCTCAGCGCCGCGCAGAACGCATGCGTGCGCACTACCTGGTGACGGCCGACGAGAATTCGCTGGCGGAGCTCGAGGCGTTCCTCGTGACTCTTCCGCTGTGCGCATCGGGACGCATCTTCATCGAGGTGCCGGATGCCGACGACATCGGCGTTATCGACGCACCCGCTCGCATGACCGTGACCTGGCTCGCACGCTCATCACGCTCGGGTGCACCTGGATCCGGACGGTCCTGCGCACCTGGTGCGGCGATCGCGCGCGCGACGTGCGCCTGGGCCGATGAGATGCTGTGCGATGGCGAGAACCCGACGCACGTGACACTGCTCGGCGGATACCTCGGCACGGCCGACATCATCGAGCACCTCACGGGTGCGCTCAGCATCCCGGTGTCCACGATCCACGCCCCCGAGCGCTTCGGTCTGCTTCCGCTCGACCGCTGAGCCCTCAACTCGGCTCTGAGCGCTTTCGTGAGCGCCGCACGTAGTTACCGTCTTCCAGCCCCGCTTCGATCTCGAAGCGGTTGCGCATCGGATCGCGGCCTGCGAACAGATAGAGCACAGGCATCAGGAATCCGTAACGCAGCCACTGCGCCTTGTGCACGGCCTCATGGCGCAGGACGGCGTCGCTCGGCCTGGCGTCTCCTGTCAGGAAGCAGCCTCCGACGCAGACTCCACCGCGGTTGAACGCCCATTTCGGCATTCCCTGGAAGACCCAGAGTCCGTTCCGTCTCTCGACCGGCCCGGTGCTCCAGATCGACCCCCAGGTCCAGCCGACCGCCGTTCCCCAGGCATAACCGAGGCGGCTGATGGGCGAGCGCAACAGGAACGCCGGGATGCGGCGGTCGAAGCGCCGCCCCCGCGTGAGAGCCGCATCCGCGGTCGTGCGCCAGTCCTCGATCACAGGGCAGCACTCATGCGACGGCACCCACGAGACGGAGGATCGCGCCGAGGTCTTCCACGGCGTCGTCGGCCGACCGCGGTGCGAAGCCGGCGATCGTCGCGCCCGCGAGAGGCACCCGCGCGCGGAGTGCGCGGATAGCCGCGCTGAGCGCGCTCGTGCTGGCGCCGAAGGGCGCGGCCGACGATACCCCTGCGAGTTCGGACGGGTCGAGCACGTCCACGTCGATGTGCACCCAGACGCGGCTCGCCCCTGTCGCGGCGACGGCTTCGGCCAGGGCATCCACGTCATCGAGGTCGTCGACGGACAGCTGAGTGAGGCCGGCTAGCGGTTCCTCTTCTTCATCGTCCACGACGCGAGCACCCACGGTGATGACCCGATCGCGCGCAACGCCGGGGGAGAGCGCGAGTTGAGGCTCTCCTTCGCCGAGCACCGCGCGCAGCGCCATGCCGGAGAAGGCACCCGAGGGCGAGGTTTCCGGCGTGTGCAGATCGGGGTGCGCATCGCACCAGACCACAGCCAGGTCTTCGCGGTCGATCGCGTCGAGGGCAGCGACGGTCACACTGCAGTCGCCGCCGATGAGTACGGTGTCCGTCGCGATCGCCTGCGCGATCACCTCGCGGATGCGGTGCAGCGAGCTCAGTCGATGCACGTCGGTGCCGAGCGAGTCCCCAGCCTCGAGGGGAACATCGAGCACGGTCGTGGCGCTCCGCGGAAGATCACCCGCGATGGCGGTAGCACCGTCGACGAGCAGCATCGCACGTGCGGCGGGGGAGCCCTGCCACTGCGGGGCGACGAGGAATCGGGCCACAAGGACCTCCAGAAGTGAATGGGGATGCCCCGGGCGCGTTGGCCCGGGGCATCGGGAGTCTCAGGACTCGATCTGCGACTGCGGTGAGCCGGACTTCAGTTCGGCGAGCCGTGCCTCGACCTCGGTGAGCTCACCGAGGTCATCCAGGCTCTCGAACTGTGCGTCCAGGCTGGACGCCGCGAGTTCGACCTTGCCCTGGGCGAGGGCTTCCTGGCGACGGACCTTGTCCTCGAACCGTCCGAGTTCGCTGGTCGGGTCGAGCACGTTGATCGACCCGACGGCGTCCTGCACCTTGGTCTGCGCTTCGGCGACCTTGGCGCGGGCGAGCAGCTCGCTGCGCTTGTTCTTGAGCTCGCCGAGCTTGTCCTTCATGCCGTTCAGGCCGCTCTTGAGCTTGTCGACGATCTCCGTCTGCGATGCGATGGTCGGCTCTGCGCCGGTCGCTTCGCGTTCTGCGCTGATCTGACGCTGCAGCGCGATCTTCGCGAGGCTGTCGAATTTGTCCGCGTCGGAGACTTCGCCTGTCTTGCGGAGCTCGTCGGCCTTGCGGCTGGCAGCGATGGCCTTGTTGCCCCAGTTCGTCGCGGACTGGACGTCTTCCTCGTGATCGCGTTCGAGAAGACGCAGGTTGCCGATGGTCTCAGCAATCGCCGCCTCGGCATCGGCGACGTTGTTCGTGTAGTCACGGACGAGCTGGTCGATCATCTTCTGCGGGTCCTCCGCAGAGTCGATCATCGAATTGATGTTGGCCTTCACCAGGGTGGAGATGCGACCGAAGATGGACTGCTTGGTCATGGTGTTTCCTTTCGGTTGAGACGGAGTGGTCTGAGATCGGTTACGTCGTGAGAAGAAGGAAGGAATGCTAGAAGCGCCCCCCTCTGGAGCGCCCGCCGCTGCGGCCGCTGCTGCGCGAACCGCCGAAGCTCGACGGACGGCTGCTGCGGCTGCTGCCGCTGGATCGCCAGCTGCTCCCGCCGCTCCATCCGCCCCCGCTGCTGCGGCTCGAGCCGCCGCCGCTGAGCAGACCGCCGAGAATGCCGCCGAGGATGTCGCCGCCGAGGCCGCTGCCACCGCCGCTTCCGCCGCCCCAGCCGCTGCTGCTTCCGCCACTCCAACCGCCGCCGCCCCATCCGCCGCTGTTGAACGAGGAGACCTCGCTCTGCGCGTACGAGATGGCTTCGCCGGCGAGGCTCGCAGCACGGGTGGCGCGTTCGGTGGCCAGAGCAGGATCGGCCTGCTGATTCGCCACGGCCTCGGAGTATGCGGCGTTCGCCTCCGCGAGCCGGGTGCGGGCCGTCGCGCCGATCGCACCGCGGCGGGTCGTGATGAAGTCATTCGCGGCGGAGATCTGCGCCTGCGCCTGAGCCAGCCTCTGCTGCAGCATCCGTTGCGCGCGCTGCGCGACCGCGGATGCTTCACGGGCCTGTCCGAGCGCTGCATCGATCTGCGTGTTCGCCGAGTCGAGCGTCTCGAGCGTCTGCTGCGGGTTGCGCTGGGCGGCCTGCAGACTCGCCTGCGCGCTGTCGATGTTCGTCCGGGTACGAGCGATGAGCGGTGCGAGCTGCGCCTCGGAATCGGGCATCGCCGCGGCTGCGGCGAGATCGGCCTCGAGATCGGCGATGAGTGCGCGTGCCTGCTCCTCCACCGCCGACAGGTTCGCGCCGAGGCTCGTGACCGCGGCCGTCAGCTCTTCGCTCTGCTGGACGGCGGCCTCTGCGGTGCGGATCGCGAAGGCGGCCTCCCCGTTCTTACCGGCCGCGATCAGCTGAGAGGCCTCCGCCATCTCGGAATCGGCGAGCGACAGCCGTTGCTGCGCCTGCGCGGGGTTCTCCGCGACGGTCGAGAGGGCTGCCGCGTCGTAGTTCTGCGACAGTGCGGCGAGAGCGGCCGGCGCAGTGGCGAGCGCCTGCTGAGCGGCCGCGCGACGCGCCGTGAGCCGTTCGAGTGCCTGCGGCGCTTCGGCTTCGAGCTTTCGCAGCTCCTCGAAGGCTTCGACGTTCTCATCGAGCAGATCGTCCGCCGCATCGCACAGCTGGATGATCTGGATGTGCCAGGCGCGGCGCTGCTCGGCCGTATCGGGCACCTCGTCGTCGATCTGCTGCTTGAGAGCGAAGGCCTCGGCGATCTTCGCCTGCGCGGCTTCGACGACCTGCGTGAAAGCCGCGGTCGAGTCCTCGCCGTACTGGGCGACAGCGAAGCCGACCTCCTGACGGCTCGACGTGATGGCGTCATCGGCCTGCACGAGCGCGCTGCCCGCCTGTTTCTCCAGATCGTCATCGCTCACGGACGCGTATGGATCGTTCGGATCGGGGACCGTCGGGCGCGCAGCATCCTTCTTCTTCTTGCGCGAGCGGACGATCAGCACGATCACGACGACCACGATCGCCACGATGACGAGCGCGATGAGGATTCCGAGGAACCCGCCGGCATCGCCGGCCTGGCCGCCCTGGCCGGGGAAGGCGTCTGCGGCCGCGATGACGGCGCCGTCCCAGTCGCTCGCGCGCAGACCGTTCTCCATCGCCTGTACGACGGCGTCGATCTGGCTGTCGCTCAACGGGCCACTGGCATCCGCGGAGATCGCATATTGCCCGGCGTCGATCGCAACGGCGATCAGATACTGATCGGCGCCGAGTCCGTTGTCTGCGGCCACCTGGTCGGTCCAGTCCACACTGTCGGCCGGGTCGGTGAACTCGTCGACGAACACGACGTACAGGTCGCCACCGTCCGCCGCAGCCAAGTCGTCGAGCCGTGCGTTCGCGGCATCCAACTCGCCGGAACTGAGAACACCCGCCTCATCGGTCACGAAGTCGGAGCTCAGCGTCACCGGCGGCGTCGCAACCGCCGCCGATCCGGCCCAACCCGAAGCGAACATCGCCACGATCAACCCCAGCACGACCGTCATACGAGTCCGCATTGTGCTCCCTCCGAGGCGGCTCAGAGCCCCCGTGCGCATCGAGTCTATTCACTACCGGCGACCGACGATAGCGACTCTATGGAAAGAGTCTGTGTCGCCGCCGGGAAGCAACCAGGCGGCACATACGCTGGATGGCATGGACGACAGGTATGGCTCGGATGTGCTCGCAGACGGATGGCGAAACCGCGGAGCCACGCAGGTTCCGGACGTCGCCGCCGAGCACGACCTCGTGGTCGAGGTCGCCCAGGACGGATTCTGCGGAGCCGTCACGCGAGTTCAGGGCGGCAACGTCGAGCTTGAGGACTTCCATGGCCGCAAGCGGCTGTTCCCCCTCGGCGGCGGGTTCCTGATCGATGGACAGCCTGTGCGGCTCACGCCGCCGGCTCCTTCGAAGCAGGCGCTCAAGCGCACGGCATCCGGCTCCTTCGCCGTCGCCGACCAGCGCGCGCGCGTCGCTCTGCCCAGTCGCATCCTCGTGGAGGGCAAACACGACGCCGAGCTCGTCGAGAAGGTGTGGGGCGCCGACCTGCGGATCGAGGGTGTCGCGGTCGAGTTCCTCGAGGGCGTCGACAAGCTCGAAGACCTGCTCGCCGAGGAGCCGCCGAGCGCGGAGCGTCGCTACGGCGTGCTGGTGGACCACCTCGTACCCGGATCGAAGGAAACACGCATCGCCGATGCCATTCTGCGCGGGCCGCACGGGCGGCACCTCAAGATCGTCGGACATCCGTTCATCGACGTGTGGCAGTGCGTCACGCCGAAGACTCTGGGCATCTCGCGGTGGCCCGAGATCCCGCGCGGGACGGACTGGAAGACCGGCATCTGCCGCGCATTCGGGTGGCCGCATGAGACGCAAGGGGACACCGGCCGGGCCTGGCAGCACATCCTGAGCAAGGTGCACACCTACCGCGATCTCGAGCCGGCGCTGCTCGGCCGGGTCGAGGAGCTCATCGACTTCGTGACAGAACCCGCCGGACGCTGAGACGCGCAGGCCGCCGGTTAAGATCGATGCATGCCCGAAACTCCCGTCTTCCGTGAAGAGCCGGTCTCGTTCGTCAGACGGAGCGGACGGATGTCTCAGGCGCAGGACCGGGCGTTCGAAGAGCTCGCGTCGCAGTACCTGCTGGACGTCCCGCGCGGCCTCGCCTCGACGAGCGTGCACGCGGATGCGCGGATGGACCCGACGCTCGAGTACGGCCGCGATGCGCGCCTCTTCGTCGAGATCGGATCCGGTCAGGGACACGCGATCATCTCGGCCGCCTCGTCGCGGCCGGATGACGACTTCCTCGCCATCGAGGTGTTCAGGGCGGGGCTCGCCCGCACGATGCTCGACGCCGACAAGGCTGGGGTCCGCAACCTGCGGCTCGTCGAGGCGAATGCTCCCGAGGTTCTGGACTCCTACCTGCCGGAGGGCGCGGCATCCGAGGTCTGGATCTTCTTCCCCGACCCGTGGCACAAGACGCGCCACACCAAGCGGCGGCTGGTGCGCCCTGGATTCGGCGATGCCGCCGCGCGCGCGCTTGCGGACGGCGGTCTGCTGCGGCTCGCGACGGACTGGGAGGACTACGCATTGCAGATGCGTGAGGTTCTGGATGCCGAACCGCAGTTCGAGCGCGCGTTCGAGGGGGAATGGGCCGAGCGCTTCGACGGGCGGGTGATGACGGCGTTCGAGCGCAAGGGGATCGCCAAGGGCCGCGACATCCGCGACCTCGCGTACCGGCGCAGATCACGGGTATGACGCGTTCAGACTGGATGCCGAGGCTCGCTCCTGCCGTCCTCGTGTGCCTCGCCGCTCCGGCGTTCTTCGTGATCCAGTGGGCCTGGTTGGGGTGGCTGCTGCTCGCGGCCGGCATCGGCGCGGCCTGGCTGATCGAACGCGCAGCGGTGACGGCATCCGGCCCCTCACTCACACGCGACCTCTCCCTGATCGCACTCGGACTGCTGATCGTCAGCGTGATCCCGCTGGCCGCCGAGCTCGACAACATGGCGATGCTGCGATTCACGCTCGCGCTCGGCGGCGCCGTGGTGGTCCCATACGTGATCTCGCGGTTCGTGTATCGCGACCGGGCGATCAGCTTCCCGTGGCGCACGCGTCGCCGGTGGGGCCGCCTGCAATGGGGCTGGCTCGTCGCGGTGCTGGTTCTCGGGTGGCTGATCCTGCCGTTCTACTTCATCACCAGCGGCGTGTATCTGAACTGGCCGGTGGTGGACACACCGGAGCTGATCGCGCGGCTCTTCGTCGGCGTGGGCGCGGTGGGGATCTGGGACGAGCTGTTCTTCATCTGCACGGTGTTCGCGCTGCTGCGGCGGCACTTCCCCGATGCGCTTGCGAACGTGCTGCAGATGATCGTGTTCGTGTCATTCCTGTGGGAGCTCGGCTACCGCGAGTGGGGCCCTCTGCTGACGATCCCGTTCGCACTGCTGCAGGGATACATCTTCTTGAAGACGCACTCACTCGCGTACGTGGTCGCCGTGCACCTGCTGTTCGACGCCGTGGTGTTCGCGGTGCTCGTGCACGCGCACAACCCGGGACTGCTGCCGATCTTCCTCATCTGAGAGCGCTGGTCATCTGAAAGACGTCGTGGTGGGAGAATCAGCCATGCTCATCTTCGGTCTGGTCCTCGCTGCGGCTGCCGCCGCCTTCCATGTCTTCATCTTCGCGCTCGAGTCCCTGAGGTGGACGGAGCCGGAGACGCGCAAGATCTTCGGCGTGGCCAGCGAGGCGGATGCCGAGACCACCAAGCCTCTGGCGTTCAATCAGGGCTTCTACAACCTGTTCCTCGCGCTCGCGACCCTGCTGGGCATCGCGCTGCTGCTGTCGGGGCTGACGACGGTCGGCCTCACACTGGTGTTCGCCGGCACAGGGATGATGCTCGCGGCCGCCCTCGTGCTGGTGCTGTCGAACCCGAAGATGGCGAAGTCTGCGGCGCTGCAGGGCGGACTGCCGCTGCTCGCGATCATCATCACCGCCGTCGCAGTCGCAGTGAGTTGATCGTTCTCAGGCGGTGGCCACCGGCTGGCGGAGGATCGTGCGACGTCGCTCCGGCGCGCCTTTGCGCGGATCGCTGAAGTAGATCTCGTGGTGCTTCCCGGTCATCTGCAGACCGTTCTGCGGGATGAACACGTCATGCATCTCGGCGAGGACGGGAGCCTCGTCATGGAATGCCCCGATGTGCAGCGTCTGCACGCACCTGCCCTCGGCGTATGAGCCGAAGCGCACTTCATGCACCCGGACTTCCGGGTTCTTCGCGGCGGCAGTGGCGACGGCATCCGCGAACAGCTCGTGATCGATCCACTCGGGCTGCATGATCATCAGCGTCCACTCCCACTGCGATTTGTCTCGGGCGGCGGTGAATGCGGCGTGGTCGTCTGCCCACCACAGTCCCTCGAGCGGCATGACCGTGTAGTCGCGGTCGAGCTTGCGCTTGCTGGTGAACTTCAGCGTGTAGGCGAGCGGGTATAGCGCCTCGACGGCGGTGGTGAACTCGGGCGAAGTGTTCGGGTCGCCATGACCGTCGATCATGAGATAGCTCAGTTCGGGGACCTCTATGACATCGAAGCGGCCCTTGCGAGCACGGTACGCGTCGATCTTCTTCTTGAAATCGACCTTGTCCGCCATGGGCCGAGAATACCGCCTCAGCGCAGAGCGCGTTCGCTGATGTACGCCCGCAGCTGCTGCTCGTCGTGGGGCATGCTCGTCACACGAGGCGGTGCGTCGAGCATCGCCTGGGTATCGGCATCCGGTGCGACCGTCGTGCCGAGCGCCTCGGTGATGAGATCGGCGAACTTGGCGGGCTTCGCGGTCTCGAGCACGAGCATCGGGATGCCGGGTTCGATGTGTGCTCGGGCGACCTTGGCGCCGTCGGCGGTGTGCGGGTCGAGGATCACGCCGCTGGTCTCGGAGAACTCACGGATCGTCGAGATGCGGTCGTCGTGAGTGCTGGTGCCGCTCACGATGCCGAACTCCGACTCGAATCGAGCGAGCTCGCCGG
Organism: Microbacterium murale; assembly: GCF_014635185.1. Classification (GTDB taxonomy): domain Bacteria; phylum Actinomycetota; class Actinomycetes; order Actinomycetales; family Microbacteriaceae; genus Microbacterium; species Microbacterium murale. The sequence goes on along the minus strand of NZ_BMCM01000002.1, from coordinate 31,843 downwards.
AGAGGTCGATCTCGTCGCGCTCCTCGAGTTCGTGCCACGCCGCGGCCGTGCGCTCGGGGTCGCGACCCAGAAGGTCGAAGACGAACCGCTCGAGGTTCGAGGCGCGCGATACGTCCATCGAAGGGCTCGAGGTCGCGAGGGTGTTCTCGGCGCTGCGCGGACGGTAGTGGCCGCTGCGGAAGAACTCGTCGAGGACGTTGTTCTCGTTCGATGCGAGCACGAGCTTGCGGATCGGCATGCCCATGCTCTTCGCGTAGTGACCGGAGAGGATGTTCCCGAAGTTGCCTGACGGCACGGCGAACGAGACCTCGAACTGTGCGCGTTCGCTGTCGGCCACTGCGTCGGTCACACGCAGCCACGCCCACACGTAATAGGCGATCTGCGCCGAGATGCGGCCGAAGTTGATCGAGTTGACGGCGCCGAGGCTGTGCGCGCGCTTGAAGTCGAGGTCTGTCGCGAGGCGCTTGACGAGGTTCTGGCAGTCGTCGAAGACGCCCTCTACGGCGATGTTGTGCACGTTCTCGTCCTGCAGCGAGTACATCTGCGCACGCTGGAACGCGCTCATCCTGCCCTGGGGGGAGAGCATGAAGATCGAGACGCGGTCGCGGCCGCGCAGGGCGTGCTCGGCGGCGGATCCGGTGTCGCCCGACGTGGCGCCGAGCACGTTCAGCACGCGGTCGCTCTTCTCGAGGACGTACTCCAGCGCCTCGCCGAGGAACTGCATCGCCATGTCCTTGAACGCCAGCGTCGGGCCCTCGGACAGGCCGACGAGCGTCATGCCCTCGCCGATCTCGCTGAGCGGGACGATCTCGTCAGCCGCGAACTTGCCGCCGCCGTAGGCAGCCGCGGTGAGTCGGGCGAGGTCTTCGCGGGGGATGTCGGTGGCGAACAGGCCGATGACCTCTGTGGCGAGCTCGGGGTAGGTCAATGGGCGCAGGCGCTCGAGGTCGTCGGCGCTGAGCTGCGGCAGCGTCTCCGGGACGGCGAGACCGCCGTTGGGCGCGAGTCCTTCGAGAAGGACGTCGCTGAACTGTCCGAGCGTGCCGCCGCGTGTGGAGATGTACTGCAAGTCTCGAACCTCGATTGTGCTGTGGGTGGGTGTCGGGATCGTCGGTTCCATCGTAGAGCGTGGGCTGGGCGTGGTTACGCCCGCGGATGCGGTTCAGCGGACGAAGCCGACCTGTACGCGGCCGCCCGCCGAGAGGAGCTCGTGTTCGACGGCATCCGCCAGCGCATCGTGGTCGCCGCGCAGGTAGGGTTCGGCGAGCGCATCGACTCGTTCGGACGGCAGCGCGCGCAGTCGGCGGGGGAGGTACTTGCCCGTGCCGATCCACTTGCCGGCCGTGAGCAGCATGAGCTCCGCGGTGCGCTCGAAGACCGTCGCCGCGAGAACCTTCCGCTCCAGCGGATCGCTTGCGTCGCGCAAATCGTCGAGCACGTCGGTGATCACATAGCGGCGAAAGCCGAGTTCGTGCTCGTCGGCCTCAGGACCGGCGTCGAGCGTCTTAGACCATCTCCGGCGCATGTCGTCGAGATCGTCACCGCCGCGGACAGGGACGCCTTCGACCAGCATGTGGACGATGACCGGCCGGTGCTGTGCGACGCTGCGCTCTGCCCACTCGGTGAACCCCATCGGCGAGTAGGCGAACACCTCGAAGACCTCGCCTTCGAAATCGACGGTCAGGGCTGCCCCGATCTGGCCGTCGGGCAGGATGGCGTCTCCGATGACGAGAAGGTCGACGTCACTCGTGCGAGTGCGCTCGCCGCGCGCTGTGCTCCCGCCGACCACGGCGATGGACGCGTTCGGGAAGTGGGCGGCGACGAAGCGCTCGGCGAGGTCGATGTACTCCATCCGGCGATTCTAGAAGTGCCCTGTCATCGGCGGGGGCACAATGGGTCGATGGCAGCAGCGGAGCACGTGACTCTGGAGGGCATCGCCACCGAGCTCTATGCACTTCCGCTCCCGGAGTTCACAGCGGCGCGTAATGCTCGCGCCAAAGAACTGGACGATGCGCGATTGGCCGCGGAGGTGCGCGCGCTGCGCAAACCGCTCCTGGCGGCATGGGTCGTGAACCTCTTCGCACGCGAGCGCGTGACTGAGCTGCGCGAGGCGCTCGATCTGGCCAGTGATCTGCGTGAGGCGCAGGCCGACCTGGATGCAGCTGCGCTCACGAGCTTGAACCGTCAGCGTCGCGCGCTGATCCGTGCGCTCGCACAGCAGGCGGAAGAGCTTGCCGCAGAACACGGCGAGCACATCACGCAGTCGACGGCGGATGCCGTGGAGCAGACGTTGAACGCCGCGATGTTCGACGCCGACGCGGCGACCGCAGTGGCATCCGGACGGCTGGTGCGGCCGCTAGAAGTCGGCGGAGACCCGGCAGAACTCGTGGATGCTGTCGCGGGACATCTCGGTGACGTCTCGGCCGCACCTGCCGCGCCCGTGGATCAGGTGAAGGAACGCAGGGAACGCAAGGCCGCCGAACGTGCACTGCGCACGGCCGAGAGCGCGCTCACTCAGGCAGAACGCACGAGAGACGAGATCGACCGCACCCGCAAGCGGGTGAGCGATCAGATCGATCGACTCGAGGAACGTGCGGAGGAGCTCGAATCAGAGCTCGCGCGGGTCAGCAAGGAAGCGGACCGTTCCCGGCGCGAGCGGGATGCACTGGACGACGGTCTGGCTGAGGCGGGTACACGAGTCGAAGAGGCGCGCACTGCGGCGGCTGCCACGCAGGCCGCGCTCGACCGTCTTCGGGGGTGAGTCTTCGGGAGGAGTGAGTCTTCGGGCGGCGTGAGTCAGATCCGACTCGACCCGCTGTCACGTCAGGATGCCGAGCGCCTGGAGCGCCCGCCGAAGCCCGTCGACTCCCTCGTAATGATGGATGCTGATGCCCAACCCCTCCGCTCCGGCGAGCTTGCCGGGGGAATCGTCGGTGAAGAACACCTCGTGCGGGTCGACCTCAAGAGCGTCGAGAACCGCGAGGAAGACCTGGGGGTCGGGCTTCGCATAGCCGATCTCGGCGGAGTTGAAGACGGCGTCGAAGTGATCGCGGAGCCCCATCTGCTCGGCCTCGGCGGGGATCGTGTCGGTGCCGTTGGTGAGGACCGCGGTGATCATGCCGGCGGCGCGCAGTCGATCTGCGAGCTCGATCACTTCGGCATCCACCCGGTACGGCTGCCGTGACCACTCCTCGGCAGGTGCGGCGCTGCCGAGATGCTCGGCGATCCGATCGACCCACTCGGCCCGGCGAAGCCTTCCTGTGGTGACCTCGTGCAGCAGGGGAGCGGAGAAGGCGAATCCCTCGATGGTTCCGGGTTCGATCCCGTGGCGGCGTTCGATGTCGGCCACGGCATCCGGATCGAACTGTCGGATGACCCCATCCAGGTCGAACAGCACTGTCGTGATCGTCATGGTCCCCGCGTCATCGGTTCGTCGTGAAGGTTCGCAACGTCCTGTCGGTGACGACGATGAGCGTCGCGAGCGTCGCCACCAATCCTGACACGGCGAGCACTGGCCCTGCCCCGATCATGGCGACGAAGAGACCGATCAGCGGGCTCACGATGAGCTGCGGCGCCTGCTGCACGAGGATCAGGAGAGCCTGAAATCTCGAGACCATCGCCGACGGTGCGAGCAAAAGGTAGGTCGGGAAGACGTGGGCGGTGAACACGACCACGCCGACACCGATGAGGGTCGTGCCGATCAGCGCGACGACCCAATCGGTGGCGATGGCGAGCATGCCTAGACCGACGGCGACGATCAGCGGACCGAGCGCCATGGGACGCCACGCCCTTACCGCCGTCCCCCGCCACGCGAACCACGCGCCGCACGCCAGGCCGCCCGCGATCCAACCGGCCTCGATGAGGCCGGCATCGGATGCTGACCACCCGCGCTCTCGTGCGGCGAGGGGAATACCCAGTAGAACGGCGGGGATGACGGCTCCAGCGACGATCGCCACACATGCCAGGAGTCCAGGCACGCCGCTCGTATGGCGTGCGGCCATGACGCCGGTGACGATCCCACGCAGAGTCATCGCCTCGCGGGCTGGAGCGTGCGCTCGCGGAGGCCGGATCAGCAGCAGCGTGACGAGCATCACGACACCTCCGACGACGTCCACGAACGCCACGCCGCTCAGGGCGATCATCCCGACCAGCAGCCCGCCTGCCGGTGGGGCGATCGTGCGTGCGAACTGACTCGCCATCCCGACACGCGCCATCGCGGTTCCGAGGTCGGCGTCCGAGACGAACAGACGAGGGAAGACGCCCACTGCCGGCCGTTGGAAGGCTGCGACCGTGCCGATGAGCGCGGCAGCGACCAGCAGGAGAATCGCGGACGGCGTCCAGAGGACGACCGAGACGCCGATACCCGCGCTGATGAGGATCATCCCGAGCGTGCCGGCGATCATGACCTGACGCGGTCCGAAACGGTCGGCGACAGCACCGCCGAGAAGGCCCAGGGCCACCGACGGAGCGACAGTGAGGGTGAGCACCGCCGACGCGACCTGCGGGCCGATACCGGACGCGGTCCACGTCAGCGCGAAGGCGAGGATCCCTGAGCCGAGTTCTGAACCGACCGTCGCGGCGACCCAGGCGTTGAATCCTCGCGACGTTCTCAGCGCGGTCATGACGAGGGCATCACCATCGCGACGAAGTCGGGCTGGTCGGGAGCGCGCCACACCAGCGCCTCGTCCGAGCCGCGTATGTCGCACACGAGTTCATGACCCACTGCGGCGTCAGCGATACGGCGCAGAGCGGGTCGCGAGAGCATGAGGGTCACAGATGCTCCGAACCCTGCCCCGGAGACGATCTGTCCGCCAGAGCCCAATTGCGCGACGGCATCATGGACGGAGAGGCTCACAGCGCCGTCCCTCTGGTCCGAGGCGATGCGCCGCACCGCCTCCAGGGGGAAGCGCGCCTCGGTGGGCGCAGTAGCAGTCGTCTCGAGCATCCGATGCACACTCGGGAAGTGATCCGGACGATTCGGCAGCGTCAGGTCAACGCCGTGCTCGTCGCGGAATCGGCTGGTGGCGCTCGCCGCATCGCGGTCGCGTCCGACGGGTGCGTGGACGACGAGATCCACCGACCGACGGAGTCGAAGCCACTCGAGCACCGGGGCCGACGCGATTCGCACTCTCGTGGGCGGACCATCGACGGTCGACGGCAGGTCTGTTCGTGCCAGCAGCACGAAAAGGTCCGTCGCGACGATCGCCGACGATGAAGGCCCCACCTCGATCAGCACCCCGTCATGCTCGTCGCTGCCGGCGGCATCCGCGCTGGCAGCGGCCACCTGCCGGATGGCGGATGCCAGGATCGCCGCATCGAACCGCGCCGAGGTGCGTCTCACCGGATTCGAGACCTCCCGCGCACGCAGGACGAGAATCAGATCATCCACCAGTGCGGTGATCACGTCGGAATGCTCGCGCGCGTCGTCACGCCACTCGTTCAGAACCGTCTCCGCGTGAGCGGCGTCATCGTCGAACACCGCTCTGATCCGCTCCAGACGAAGCCCGGCATCCCTCAGTCGCCGGATCCAGATCGCCCGCTGCTGTTGATCGAGCGAGTAATACCGGTATCCGGTTCGCTCCTCGACATCGGCGGGTGCGAGCAGACCGGTCTCCCCGTACTGACGCAGCGCACTCGCACTCAGGCCGACTGAGCGAGCGAACGCACTGATCGTCTGCAACGGCGGCTGCTCGACCTCGTCGGGGTCGGACTCGTGCGACTGCCTCATGGTCCCATGATCGACTCTCACCCCGGCTGAAGGTCAAGCGAGTCCCTCGTCAACGGACATTGGCCGCACTGTGACCACATGGACAACGGGTCGCGGCCGGCGGGCAGAGCTTGATGATGACCCGATGACGCGGACGAGTGAATTGATGACTCCCGACCAGTGATATCGTCGTTCGGTACGCCTCCGTAGCTCAGTGGATAGAGCGCCGGTTTCCGGTACCGTAGGTCGCAGGTTCGACTCCTGTCGGGGGCACAGAACAGCGAGAAGGGCCGTCCATCAGGGCGGCCCTTCTCGCGTTGTTCGACATCTGCGCGGCGTGTCCGCGCACCAGGTGCGACGGGATCACGTGATCTCTCACGCCCTCGCGGCTCTCTCGCGAATCGAAAGCGACCGTCTGCTCTTCTTCGGCGGCACTGCGCTGGCACGCACGTATCCAAGACGACTGACCCTGGGCGCGACTTCGTTCACTGCTCGGGCGTGGTCTCGGCACCGCCGGCCTCGGTCACCGGCGCGGCCATGAGTTCGGTCAGCGCCGCGGCGATCTTCTCGGCGAGATATCGGTGACCGTCGGTGGACGGATGCTTGTTGCCGAGGTCGACATCGATCACGGCGAGGTAGTTCTGATCAGTGATCCATTCCTCCTGCACGGGGGAGACGTACCACCAGCCTCTGCCGCCCGCGACAGCCGCGAGATCCCGATCGATGCGTGCCGTCTCGTCTCCGACGGGGAGCTCGTGCGGGGCCGGACCCAGCACCACGATCGTGGCATCCGGGTATGTCGCGGCCAGCGCATCCCATGCGGCCGTGACGGCTTCTCGATACCCGACGGCGCCCGCGGCGCGGTCATTGATGGACCCCTGGATGATCACGAGGTCGGGATCGAGCGTCGGATCCAGCGCCGCGATCCGCTCACCGAACGTCGGTCCGTCGATCCCCGGCTTCAGATAGCCGCTGCCGCGCACGCCGTCCACGGTCGTCTCACCCCCCAGCAGATCCGCCAGCAGATAGGCGTAGCCGAGTGTCGGATCGCTCGCCGCGGAGCCGTACGTCCACGAGTCTCCGAAGACCAGGACACGCGGATGCTCTGGCAGCACGAGCGGTGCGGGGGCCACGGTGACGACCTCTTCCGACGCGAGGATCGGCGACTCGATCGGTGCCGGAACCCACGGCCTCCAGACGCCGAGGACGACGGCCGTGACGGCGGCCGCGAGCGCGACGAACAGCGCGGTTGCGCGGGCGCTGCGCGCCATCCTCCCCGAAGCCATGGCAAGAGGGTAAGCGACGACCGCCCGAACCGAAAATTCCGGCGTGCGACGCGCCGTAGACTTGACAGGCTATGAACCCCGACACTCTTGCCGAAGCCCTCCTCGCCGTCGTCACGCCGATCGCCGCGTCCCTACGACCCGACGAGGCGCTCGGCATCGATGCATCCGACATCGCACTGGAGCGTCCACGCAACCGCGACCACGGGGATTGGGCCTCCAACATCGCGATGCGACTGGCGAAAAAGCTCGGCACGAACCCGCGCGAGCTCGCTCAGCGCATCGCCGACGAGATCGTCGCCGTCGATGGCGTGAAGAGCGCGGAGGTCGCCGGCCCCGGGTTCATCAATTTCCGCCTCGATGCCGCCGCCGCGGGGGTGCTCGCCAAGACGATCGTCGATGCCGGCAACGCATACGGCACCAACGACTCGCAGGCCGGTGTCAGCGTCAACGTCGAATTCGTGTCCGCGAACCCGACTGGGCCGCTGCACATCGCCCACACCCGCTGGGCCGCACTCGGCGACTCGATCGTGCGCCTGCTGCTCGCCAGCGGCGCCAACGCGATCCGCGAGTACTACATCAACGACGCCGGTGCGCAGATGCAGCGCTTCGCCAGCTCGATCATCGCGGCGGCCAAGGGCGAGCCGACCCCCGAAGGCGGTTACCCGGGCCAGTACATCCAGGCGCTCGCCGACCGCGTCGTCGAGTCGCGCCCCGATCTGCTCGATCTACCGGACGCCGAGCAGCTCACGGTCGCCGAAGACCTTGCATACGAGTTCCAGTTGGCCGAGATCAAGAGCTCTCTCGATCGCTTCAACGTGCCCTTCGACGTCTGGTTCTCCGAGCGCACGCTGCATGCCAAGGATGCCGCGGGCATCAGCCTCATCGACCAGGCGGTGGATCGCCTGCGCGAGCAGGGCCATGTGTTCGACGAGGACGGCGCCGTCTGGGTGCGCACCACCGACTTCGGCGACGACAAGGACCGCGTCATCCGCCGCTCCAACGGTGAGTACACCTATTTCGCCGCCGACGCCGCGTACTACCTGAACAAGGGCGACCGCGGGTTCGAGAACAAGATCTACCTGCTGGGCGCCGACCACCACGGCTATGTGCACCGCCTCAAGGCGATCGCCGGCGCGGCAGGCCAGGACCCGGAGAAGAACGTCGAGGTGCTGATCGGACAGATGGTTTCCATCAACGGCGCCCGGCTCTCCAAGCGTGCCGGCAACATCATCGAGATGGACGATCTGCTCGACTGGCTCGGCACCGATGCGCTGCGGTACTCGTTGGAGCGTTCGCCGGCGGATTCGCCGCTCGACCTCGATCCGGAGTTACTGCAGAAGCGGACGAACGACAACCCGGTCTTCTATGTGCAGTACGCGCACGCCCGCACGCACAACGTCGGCCGCAACGCAGCCGACTCCGGTGTCGATCGCTCCGAGTTCGCCCCGGAGACGCTGACGCACGAGACCGAATCCGCGCTCCTCGGCGCGCTGCAGGAGTTCCCGCGCATCGTCGCCTTCGCCGCGCAGGTGCGCGAGCCGCACCGTGTCGCCCGCTACCTCGAAGAACTCGCGGGGCTCTACCACCGCTGGTACGACAACTGCCGCGTCACTCCGCTGAGCGACGACCCGATCGAGAGCGTGCACCGCACGCGCCTGTGGCTCAACGACGCCACGGGCCAGGTCCTGCGCAACGGTCTCGGACTGCTCGGCGTGTCCGCCCCAGAGCGCATGTGATGCATATCGCCAAAGCGGGCAGGATGGTGCCATGAGCGATGAGAATCCCACGCTGCCCTATCCGGATCACTCGACGGAGCATCCGACGCTCGTGATCCCGAGAGATGCAGGTGTAGAGCCGCCGAAACGCCGACGCGCTCGCTGGCCGTGGGTGCTGCTCACCGTGGTGCTCATCCTTGCGGCGCTTGTCGTCGCGGCTGAATTCATCGCGAGGGCCGTGCTGCCCGGCATCGTGCGCGGCATCGTCATCGAGCAACTCGAGCTCCCCGCCGACCAGAAGCTCGACGTCGATGCAACCGGCATCCTGCTGCCGCAGTTGATCGGCGGCCGACTTGAGGAGCTGCACCTGTCGACTGAATCCGTGACGATCGGTGGCGTCACGGGTGCAGCCGATGTCACGGCGACCGGAATCCCGCTGCGCGGGGGAGACCTCACCGATGCGCGTGGCACGGTGCGGATCGACGCCGACCAGTTCACCGCGCTCGTCGCGGCATCCGACCTGCCGATCGACTCGGTGGCTTTCGCGGAACCCGACGTCACTGTCTCGGGCAGCGTTCCCGTGCTCGGCTTCTCCCTGCCGGTCGCGTTGACGGTGACGCCGGGAGCGGATGCCGGGGAGCTGCTGCTCACACCGGTGTCCTTGCAGGTCGCGGGCGCCACCCTCGACGCCCAGCAGATCGCCGACCGCTTCGGCTCGATCGCCGAGCAGCTGACCGAGACGCAGCGCATCTGCATCGCGGACCAGCTTCCGGCAGGGCTCACCATGACCGATCTCGCGGTCGACGGCGACGAGGTCGTCGTCGACGTTCAGGTCAACGGGGCGATCGTCACCGACGAGACGCTGCAGGAGAACGGCGTCTGCCCCTAAGCCTCACGCTCAGCGGACGCGGCCTTCTCCGCGGCGCGCAGCGCACTCGTCGCGATCCGCACATCCTGCTGGGTGCGCTGCACTCGTCGCTGTGCGAACGTGCGCGCGCCCTCCCTGGCCGACACGCGGTCGTGCTCCTCCTCGGCTCCTGTGACGATGTACGCGCAGGCGATGAGCATGACCTGCGCGCTGAGGTTCAGCCAGATCAGCAGCGCGAGCAGCGAAGCGAACGACGCGAGCAGCGGGTTGGAGGTGGCGCCTCCCACGAACAGACTCGACAGCTCCTGCAGCACGAGCAGTCCGAATCCGCCCAGGAGCGCACCCGGCCAGAGCACTCGCGCCGAGACCCGTTGCCCGGACAGCAGTCGGAACACGCCGAAGATCAGCAGCGCGTCCAGCGCGAACACGACGAGGAGCGACACGATCCTGATGCCCCAGACCGCGGCGACGGCATCCGAAGGCAGCCCGAGCAGATCGGTCACGAAACCGATACCGATGCGCGCGACGAAGGTGACCGCCGCGGCGGCGAGGAAGGACGCCCCGATCCCGATCGCGAGGGCGAGGTTGCGCAAGATCACCCAGAGCCAGAACACGTCATCCAGAACCGTCCCTGCAATCGTGCGCACCGCGGTGCGCAGCGATCCGATCGCACCGAGGGCGGCACCGACCAGCGCGACCAGCGAGATGATCCCCGCGATCGAGAGCCCGCCAACGGCCTCGATCGACGACGGGTCCTCGACGACGCCGCCTTCGCCGACGAGACCCGGGACTGCGGAGTCGATCGCCGCGATGATGGCAGCCCACGCCTCGTCGTTGCCTGCCAGCCATATCGCAGCGATCGAGAATCCGAGCAGCAGTCCGGCGAAGACGCTGAACAGTGCACGGTAGGTGACGCTGTCGGCGAGCATGGGACCTCGCCGTTCGGAGTAGAGAAGCGCAGCACGCACGACTTTCCGCTCCAGCGCCCAGGCGGTCACGGTCCCGATCAGTCCGGCGAACCCGCCCGGATTCTTCTTGTCGGCCGAAACGGTCCGGCGTGTGCTCTCCATGACTCCACCGTAATGAATCGTGATCTGCGCCAGGGAGGGGCTTGCGTATGCGGGCCGCGCCTTCTAGGTGCCTTAGAATCGGGGCAACCTCGTATGGCGTGATCCTGCCCGAGGATCCCTCCCGACGATTGGTGTGTGATGCATTCCTCTGCTGTCTCGCTCGCCCCTGAGTGGCTCGTCGTCCCGGAAGACCCGAACGCGCTGGCCCCGGCTGTCTGGCCGGCATCCGCGCATCGCGACAGCGACGACGTCCTCTCGATCGGCGGCGTGTCGGCGACCGAACTCGTCCGCGCCCACGGAACTCCGCTGCTCGTGCTCGACGAGGCCGAAGTGCGCGCCCGCGCCCGCGCGTTCCGGACCTCTTTCAGCACCGCTGCAGAGGCGCATGGAACCATGGCCAAGGTCTACTACGCGGGCAAAGCCTTCCTCTCCACGGCGATCGCGCGCTGGGTCACCGAAGAGGGCCTCAACGTCGACGTATGCACCCGCGGTGAACTCGAGGTCGCTCTGGCGGCGGACGTGGACCCCTCGAGGATCGGGTTCCATGGCAACAACAAGTCCGCCAGCGAGATCGAACGGGCGGTGCAGGTCGGCATCGGCACGATCATCGTCGACAGCGCGATCGAGATCGAGCGCATCGCGGAGGCGGCGGCGCGCGCCGGCACCGTCCAGCGTGTGCTGGTGCGCGTCAACAGCGGCGTGCACGCCGAGACCCACGACTTCCTCGCGACGGCGCATGAGGACCAGAAGTTCGGCATGACATTCTCGGATGCCGAGACCGCTGTCGCCCGCATCCGCGAGTCGCCGGCACTGCAGTTCATCGGTCTGCACTGCCACATCGGATCGCAGATCTTCGGCGTCGCCGGATTCCGCGAGTCCGCATCACGTGTGCTCGACCTGCACCAGAAGCTGCTGGCGGGTGGCGACGTCCCGCTGCTCAACCTGGGTGGAGGGTTCGGGATCGCCTACACGAGCGTCGATGACCCGACACCGATCGAACAGCTCGCCGAGGAGATCGTCGCTGCGGTCGCCGAGGGCTGCGCGGCGCGCGGCATCGCTCTGCCGGACCTCGCATTCGAGCCGGGTCGTGCGATCGTCGGCACGGCGGGAGTCACCCTCTACGAGGTCGGCACGACCAAGGACGTCCGTCTGGACTCCGGCGCGAGCCGTCTCTACGTGAGTGTCGACGGCGGGATGAGCGACAACGCGCGCACGGCGCTGTACGGTGCGCAGTTCTCGGCGCGGATCGCATCACGTGCGGGAACGGGTCGCCCCGTCCTTGCACGCGTGGTCGGCAAGCACTGCGAATCCGGGGACATCGTCGTCGACCACGAATACCTCCCGGCCGACGTCGCGCCCGGCGACATCCTCGCCGTTCCGGCAACCGGGGCGTACTGCGCCTCGCTGTCGAGCAACTACAACCACGTACCCCGCCCTCCGGTCGTCGCGATCTCGGGCGGCAGCTCCCGCGTGATCGTGCGCGGAGAGAGCATCGACGACCTGCTGGCCCGGGATGCCGGGATCAGCGCGAATGAAGGAGCACGATGACCCACCCCCAGGTGAGCAGTCCAGCGCAGTATCGACGACTGAGGGTGGCGCTGCTCGGCGCCGGCGCCGTCGGATCGCAGGTGGCGCGCATTCTGCTGCAGCACGGCGAAGAGCTGGCGGACAGGGCGGGGGCCTCGCTCGAACTCGCCGGCATCGCGGTGCGCGACGTCGATGCGAAGCGCGACGTCGATCTGCCGAAGGAGCTGTTCACGACCGACGCCGAGAGCCTGATCGTCGGCAGTGACATCGTGATCGAGCTGATGGGCGGCATCGAGCCGGCACGAGGAAACCTGCTGCTCGCGCTGAACTCGGGCGCCGACGTCGTCACCGCCAACAAGGCGCTGCTCGCGACCCACGGCCCTGAGCTGTTCGAAGCCGCTGACCAGGTCGGGGCATCGGTCTACTACGAGGCCGCGGCAGCCGGAGCCATTCCGATCATCCGCCCGCTGCGCGACTCCCTGGCGGGCGACCGCGTCGTACGGCTGATGGGCATCGTCAACGGCACGACGAACTACATCCTCGACCGCATGGACGGCGAGGGCGCCGACTTCGGCGAGGTGCTCGCCGATGCCCAGCGTCTGGGATATGCCGAGTCCGACCCGACCGCCGATGTCGAGGGCTTCGACGCCGCGCAGAAGGCGGCGATTCTGGCATCCCTCGCCTTCCACACGGCGGTGCCGCTGGAGGCTGTGCACCGCGAGGGCATCACTCGGATCACGCCGTCGATGATCAAGGAGGCCCGTGCCGCCGGATTCGTCATCAAACTGCTCGCCGTGTGCGAGCGGCTCATCGTCGATGGCGCCGAATCCATCTCGGTGCGGGTGTACCCGGCACTCGTGCCGCGCTCGCACCCACTCGCCTCCGTGCATGGCGCGAACAACGCCGTGTTCGTCGAGGCCGAGGCTGCGGGCTCGCTCATGTTCTACGGTGCTGGCGCCGGCGGCGTGCAGACCGCGTCTGCTGTGCTCGGCGACGTCGTCTCGGCCGCGCGTCGGCACATCGCGGGAGGCGTCGGGGTCGGGGAGTCGACACGTGCGAACCTGCCGACTGTCCCGATCGGGAGCGTCATCACGCGCTACCAGATCACGCTCGAGGTCGACGATCAGCCCGGCGTGCTCGCCGCGGTGGCCGGCATTCTGAGCGACGGCGGCGTGTCGGTCGCGACCGTCGTGCAGACCGTCGAGGGCGAAGGCGACGACGATGCAACGGCCCGTCTCATCATCGGCACGCACAGGGCCATCGAAAAGGCGCTCAGCGACACCGTCGAACAGCTCGCGGCAAGTGCCGTGGTCGAGCGCGTCGTGTCTGTGCTGCGCGTGGAAGGCGAGTGATGGTCGCTGAAGAGCGCACCGTCATGGTCCGGGTTCCGGCGACCAGCGCAAACCTCGGCCCTGGCTTCGACACCCTCGGCCTGGCCCTCAGCGTCTACGACGAGTTGACCATCTCGGCGCTGACTGACGACCGTCTCGAGATCGAAGTGACGGGGTCCGGAGCCTCGGAGATATCCCGCGATGAGTCGAACCTCGTCGTCCGCTCCATCGAACACGTCTACAAAGACGCTGGTCGCACGATGCCAGGACTCCGGATCACCGCCCATAACGGCGTGCCGCACGGCCGCGGCCTCGGCTCGTCCGGTGCCGCGGTCACCGCGGGCGTGCTCGCAGCCAAGGGGCTGCTGGAGGGCGAGGCCGACTTCACCGACATCGACCTGCTCCGCCTCGCCACCGAGCTCGAAGGCCACCCGGACAACGTCGCCCCTGCGCTCTTCGGTGGGCTCACGATCGCCTGGACGGGGGAGCGCGGTCCGCAGCACAAGAAGCTGCTCGTGCATCGCGGTGTCGCGCCTCTCGTTCTCGTGCCGGAGCACACCATGTCGACCGTGCTCGCCCGTTCACTGCAGCCGCCGCAGGTGTCTCGTGAGGATGCCGTGTTCAACGTCTCGCGCTCCGCGCTTCTGATCGCCGCACTCACGCAGAGTCCGGAGCTGCTCCTGGACGCCACGGCGGATCGCCTGCACCAGGACTACCGCGCCGAAGCCATGCCCGAGACGCACACGCTGGTCCAGGCACTGCGCAGAGCCGGCTTCGCCGCCGTCGTCTCCGGTGCAGGCCCGAGCGTTCTCGTTCTCGCCGATGGGCCGGGCAGCCGACTCGAAGCCGTCCAGCTCGCGACCTCTGTCACCGACACCCCGTGGGAGGCCCTCATGCTGGCCGTCGACGTGCGTGGTGGTACAGTAAGGGATCGAGCGGAGGGCTCCACGTAATTTCGTGAATCTGGCCCCCATCGCAATTCTGCGAGATCCGCACGCAACCGCCAGAACCTCTTTCCTGGTCCTGGCCGGCAGGTGCCGAGCATCTGCCCGTGCGATCGCGCGCAGCACCCGTTGTGCGCGAGACATGCTCATTTCCCACTACATATGAGGGAGTACTCGTGGAGAATTTCTCCGAGACCCAGAACGACCAGGCATCGACCGCTGTTGAGGCGCCCGCCGCTGCAAGTGCAGATGCCGCATCCGCAGTGACCGAGGTCGCTGCACCCGAGAAGGCGCCGGCACGCAAGCGCGCGCCGCGCCGGGCGAACACCGCGACGGCCGCAGCGAAGGCCGAGCAGGCCGAGCAGGCCGAAGCCGCCAATGTCGCACCGGCCGCTGACGCCGCACCGGCCGCTGACGCTGCGCCGGCCGCAGACGCTGCCGCACCCAAGGCGAAGGCCCCGCGACGCAGCCGCGCCAAGAAGGCGGATGCCGCCGAGGCGCCGACCGACGCACCGGTTGCCGACGCTCCGACGTCGGACGCACCGGACGCAGCACCCTCGACTGCACCGCAGGCCGATTCCGCCGCTGACGGCTCAGCATCCGGCGACACACCTGCAGAGGCTGCACCGAAGACGACCGGTCGAGGCCGTCGCACCAAGAAGGCAGAGCCGTCCGCCGAGGCGACGACCGCCGCCGAGCCATCCACCGACGAATCCTCGAAGGACAAGTCGGCCGACGCCGCGCAGGACGAGAAGTCCACAGGCCGCAGCGCCGGCGGCGCCCAGGCCGACAACAAGCAGTCCGAGGGCAACCAGTCGCAGAACCGCCAGTCCGCAGCGAAGACCGACGCCGGCGACAGCAACGGCGCCGATTCCAGCGACGGTGAAGAGGGATCCGGCCGTGGTCGCAGCCGCAACCGCAGCCGCAACCGTGGCCGCAACGGTGGTCAGGACGCCCCGCAGCAGCAGCAGCAGAACGGCCCCTCCTCCGACGATGAGAACGGCAACGGCCGTGGCCGCCAGCGCAACAAGCGCCGCAGCGGCACGACGTCGGACGAGTTCGAGACCGAGATCGGCGAGGACGACGTGCTCATCCCGATCGCCGGCATCCTCGACGTGCTCGACAACTACGCGTTCGTGCGCACCACCGGCTACCTCGCCGGCGCCAGCGACGTCTACGTCTCGCTCGGCCAGGTCAAGAAGTACAACCTGCGCAAGGGCGACGCGATCGTCGGCGCGATCAAGCAGCCGCGCGAGAACGAGCAGCAGGGACGCCAGAAGTACAACGCCCTGGTGAAGGTCGACTCGGTGAACGGCCTGTCCGTCGAAGACGCAGCCACGCGCGTCGAGTTCGGCAAGCTCACGCCTCTGTACCCGCAGGAGCGCCTGCGCCTGGAGACGGCTCCTGAGAAGCTGACGCAGCGCATCATCGATCTGGTCGCCCCGATCGGCAAGGGTCAGCGCGGCCTGATCGTCGCGCCGCCCAAGGCCGGCAAGACGATCGTGCTTCAGCAGATCGCCAACGCCATCGCCCAGAACAACCCCGAGGTCCACCTCATGGTCGTCCTGGTCGACGAGCGCCCCGAAGAGGTCACCGACATGGAGCGCACGGTGAAGGGCGAGGTCATCGCCTCGACCTTCGACCGTCCGGCCGAAGACCACACCACGGTCGCCGAGCTCGCCATCGAGCGTGCCAAGCGCCTGGTCGAGCTGGGGCGCGACGTCGTCGTGCTGCTCGACTCGATCACGCGCCTCGGCCGTGCCTACAACATCGCCACCCCCACCTCGGGTCGCGTGCTCACCGGTGGTGTGGATGCCGCAGCGCTGTACCCGCCCAAGCGCTTCTTCGGTGCTGCGCGCAACATCGAGAACGGCGGATCGCTCACGATCCTCGCCACCGCGCTCGTCGAGACCGGGTCCAAGATGGACGAGGTCATCTTCGAGGAGTTCAAGGGCACCGGCAACAGCGAGCTGCGCCTGTCGCGTCAGCTCGCCGACAAGCGCATCTTCCCGGCCGTCGACATCAATGCGTCGAGCACCCGTCGCGAGGAGATGCTCCTGTCCGCCGACGAGGTCAAGATCACGTGGAAGCTGCGCCGCGCACTCGCCGGTCTCGATCAGCAGCAGGCCCTCGAGGTCGTCCTCGGCAAGCTGAAGGAGACGAACTCGAACGTGGAGTTCCTCGTGCAGATGCAGAAGTCGATGCCTGCACCCGCAGCCGGCGGCTCCAGCCACAGCCACGAGAACAACATCCGCTGATCCGACGCTGATCGGAGCATAGGCGTGTTCGAATCCGTCCAGAGCCTCATCGACGAACACCGCCGGGTGCAGGAGGAGCTCTCCGACCCGGCGGTGCACGCCGACGCCGGACGGGCGAAACGCGTCAACCGTCGCTACGCCGAACTCAGCCGTATCGTCGCAGCCTACGATCTCTGGGTCGAGGCATCCGAAGACCTTGACGCGGCGCGCGAGCTGGCCAAGGAGGACGACGCGTTCGCCGAGGAGGTGCCGGGTCTGGAAGAGGGGCTGGCACTGGCTCAGGAGAAGCTGCGACGACTGCTCATCCCGCGTGACCCTGACGACGCCCGTGACGTGATCATGGAGATCAAGGCGGGGGAGGGCGGCGCCGAATCGGCGCTGTTCGCCGCCGACCTTCTGCGGATGTACATCCAGTACGCCGCGCACAAGGGGTGGAAGACCGAGCTGCTCGAGCGCAACGAGTCCGACCTCGGCGGCTACAAGGACGTCCAGATCGCGATCAAGGGCTCCTCGGCGGACCCCGCACAGGGCGTCTGGGCGCACCTGAAGTACGAGGGCGGCGTGCACCGCGTGCAGCGGGTGCCGGCGACCGAGTCGCAGGGCCGCATCCACACCTCCACCACTGGCGTGCTGGTCTTCCCCGAGGTCGACGAGCCGGACGAGGTCGAGATCAGTCAGAATGATCTCAAGATCGACGTGTATCGCTCGTCCGGTCCCGGCGGGCAGTCGGTCAACACCACCGACTCGGCCGTGCGCATCACGCACCTTCCCACCGGCATCGTGGTCGCCATGCAGAACGAGAAGTCGCAGCTGCAGAACCGCGAGGCAGGCATGCGCGTGCTGCGTGCGCGCATCCTCGCACGGCGACAGGAAGAGCTGGATGCCGCGGCATCCGACGCCCGAAAGTCGCAGATCCGCGGCATGGACCGCTCAGAGCGCATCCGCACCTACAACTTCCCCGAGAACCGGATCGCAGACCACCGCACAGGATTCAAGGCGTACAACCTCGATCAGGTGATGGACGGCGCGCTCGATCCGATCATCGAGAGCGCGATCACCGCAGACGAAGAGGCGCGCCTCGCCGCGGTGGGCCAGGACTCCTGACCGCGGGACCCGAGCGCTAGGATCGGGGCGTGATCACGCTCCTGTTCCGCACGCTCATCTATCTCGTCTCGGCGGGAATCGGGCTCATCGTCGCCGACCTCGTCCTGCCCGGGTTCCAGATCCAATGGGACAAGTGGTGGGGCTTCGTCATCTGCATCGTCATCTTCGCGATCCTGCAGAGCATCCTGAGCCCATGGATCGCCAAGCTCGCCGATCGCTATGCACCCGTGCTGATGGGCGGTATCGGCATCTTCTCGACCCTCGTCGCGCTGATCGTCGTCGTGCTGCTGCCGATCGGCGGTCTGCGCATCGTCGATGTCACAGGCTGGCTGCTCGGCGCGGTGATCGTCTGGCTGATCTCGGCGATCGGCACCGTGCTGCTGCCGCTGATCTTCCTCAAGCGCGAGGTGAAGGAGCGTCGCAAGCGCTGACGGGGCGGGGGGACTCTCAGATCGAGTAGTCGGATACGACGCGCAGGTCTGAGAAGTCGTCGTGATCGCTGCGACGGCGGGCCTTGGCGGGGACGCCGACGAGGATGCTGTCGCTCGGGGCATCCTTCGTGACGACGGCGTTGGCTCCGACGACGGTGTTGGTTCCGACCGTGATGGGCCCCAGGATCTTCGCCCCTGCACCGACGACGACGCCGTTCGCGAGCGTCGGATGACGCTTGCCCGTCGCGTCTCGCGTGCGGCCGCCGAGCGTGACGCCGTGGTAGAGCATGACGTCGTCTCCGAGTTCGGCCGTCTCGCCGATCACGACGCCCATGCCGTGATCGATGAAGAAGCGTCGACCGATCTTCGCGCCGGGGTGGATCTCGATCCCGGTGAGCCAGCGTGAGATCTGCGAACCCGCACGGGCGAGCAGACGAGCGTCTCGGCGCCAGAGTCCATGCCAGACCCGATGCCACCAGATCGCATGCAGCCCCGGGTAGAGCAGTACCAGTTCAAGGCCGCTGCGTGCGGCAGGGTCGCGAAGGCGCGCGGCCGAGACGTCCTCGCGCATTCGCCCGATCATGCCCATGTATGCGTCAGCTCTCGCGCAGATCCTCGAACAGCGCGGTCGAGATGTAGCGCTCCCCGGTGTCCGGCATGACGACGACGATGGTCTTGCCGGCGTTCTCCGGCCGTGCGGCGACCTGCAACGCGGCGGAGAGCGCGGCGCCTGAGGACATCCCGACGAGAAGGCCCTCCTTGGCGGCGAGATCGCGAGCGAGGCGCAGCGACTCGTCGAAGTCCACGGCGATGACCTCGTCGAGCACATCGCGGTCGAGCACATCTGGAACGAAGTTCGGGCCGATGCCCTGGATCTTGTGCGGCCCGGGGTGGCCCTCGGTGAGCACGGGGGAGTCCTTGGGCTCCACGGCGATCACCTTCACATCGGGCTTGGCCGCCTTGAGCGCCTGACCGGTGCCGGTGACGGTGCCGCCGGTGCCGACGCCGGCGATGAAGATGTCGATGTCGCCGTCGGTGTCGCGGAGGATCTCCTGCGCTGTGGTCTCGCGGTGGATCTGCGGGTTCGCCGCGTTCTCGAACTGCTTGATCCAGACGGCTCCGGGTGTGTCGGCGACGATCTTCTTCGTCTCCTCGATCGCGCCGCTCATGCCCTTGGTCGGGTCGGAGAGCACGATCTCGGCGCCGAACGCCTTGAGCAGCACTCGGCGCTCCTTCGACATCGACGCCGGCATCGTCAGGATGACCTTGTAACCGCGTGCTGCGCCGACCATCGCGAGGGCGATGCCGGTGTTGCCGCTGGTCGACTCGACGATCGTCCCGCCGGGCTTCAGCTCACCCGACGCCTCCGCGGCGTTGATCATCGCGATGCCGATGCGGTCCTTCACGCTGGACGCCGGGTTGTAGTACTCGAGCTTCGCCAGAACAGTGGCCCCGACGCCCTCGGTGACGCGGTTCAGCCGAACCAGCGGCGTGTTGCCGAAAGCGGTCGTGATGTCGGAATGGATGCCGGACATGTGCGGGCCTTTCGTTCGTGGAACGGTGCATCGCAAGCCTATTCGAGGAGGTGCATCCCGGGCGCATTTGTGTCAGGTGACGGCACAGACCGCACCGTACGCTGAGAGGATGGCCGAAATGACCCTCGCAGCTGTCGTCCGCTCCGCCGCCGAGCGTCTTGCCATGGCCGGCGTGCCAGACCCGCTCGTCGATGCCGAGCTGCTGGCCGGTCACATCCGGGGGCTGCGCCGGGGCGCGGTGCAGGCTGCGATCGTTCGCGGTGACACCGTCGGCGAGCAGGAGGTCGCCGCCTTCGAGGCCCTGGTCACGCGCCGTGCGGCGCGCGAGCCCCTGCAGCACCTGACCGGCGTTGCGCCGTTCCGCCACCTCGAGCTCGCGGTCGGTCCCGGTGTATTCGTGCCGCGGCCCGAGACGGAGATCGTCGCCCAGTTCGCGATCGACGCGCTGTCCAACGCCGCGGACCCGGCGCCGATCGGTGTGGATCTGTGCACGGGGAGCGGCGCGATCGCCATGGCCATGGCGACCGAAGTGCCGCACTCCCGTGTCTTCGCCGTCGAGCTCTCGCCCGACGCGCATGCGTGGGCCGCCCGCAACACCGCGGACGCCGAGAACCTCACTCTCGTGCAGGGAGACCTGGCCGACTCGCTCGAAGAGCTCGACGGCACGGCATCCGTCGTGATCTCGAATCCGCCGTACGTGCCGGATGATGCGATCCCTCGGGACCCGGAAGTGCGGATGTTCGACCCCGCGATGGCCCTGTACGGCGGGCCGGACGGCCTCGACATCGTGCGGGTGCTGAGCCGGAGGGCGCTGGCGCTTCTCCGGCCGGGCGGTCTGCTGGTCATCGAGCATGGCGAGCTTCAAGGCCATGCCATCCGCAGTATTCTCTCCGCCGACGGGTGGCGGGCGTCGAGGACCCATCCCGATCTGACGCACCGCGACAGGGCGACGACGGCTCTGCGCCCTTGAGCACTCCGCAGGCTCGGCCGTGCTCGTGCACCTAGAATGGTGGGGTCATGTCCTCTGTCTTCGATTGCCGCGATGAGGCACAGCTGCTCGCCGGAATGCGCCACGCTCGTCAGGCGATCGCCCGTGGCGAGCTCATCGTCATGCCCACAGACACGGTCTACGGCGTCGCCGCCGACGCGTTCACGCCCTCTGCCGTTCAGCGGCTGCTGGCTGCGAAGGGTCGTGGCCGCAATCAGCCGCCGCCCGTGCTCGTGGCGGGTCAGGCAGCGCTTGCAGCCCTCGTGGAGGAGATCCCGGAGCCGGTGCAGAACCTCGTCGACGAGTTCTGGCCCGGCGGGCTGACCATTGTCCTGCCCGCGCAGCCTTCGCTCGCGTGGGATCTCGGCGACACGCTGGGAACCGTCGCGGTGCGCATGCCCGACCAGCGAGTGGCGCTCGAGCTGCTCGAGGAGACCGGTCCTCTCGCGGTGTCGAGCGCGAACCTCACCGGCGAGGCCGCTGCCATCTCCGCCGAAGACGCGGAGCGGATGCTGGGCGACAGCGTCGCCGTGTATCTCGACGGCGGCATGAGCGCGACGGGCGTGGCCTCAACGATCATCGACGCCACTTCGCTCGTTCGTCGTGGCGACGACGCGGGGGACCCGAGAATCCGGCTCCTTCGTGAGGGCGCCGTGACGATGAAGCAGCTTCGCGGCGTCATCGGCGAGCTGCTCGATGCGCCGGACGGCGCGGCGTGAAGCAATACCTCTTCACGATCATCCTCACAGCGACCGTCACGCTCGTGATGTCATGGGTGGTCTGGCAGCTCAGCTTGCGCTTCAAGCTGTATCCCGGCATCCGAGAACGCGACGTGCACACGACGCCGACGCCGCGGCTCGGGGGAGTGGCGATGTTCCTCGGCATCGCCGCGGCCATCGGCGTATCCGCGGCGAATCCGTTCTTCAGCATCATGTGGGTGCCGCCGCAGACGATGTGGGCCGTGCTCGGCGCCGCACTGCTCATCGCCGTCATCGGCGTGATCGATGACCTGTGGGATCTCGACTGGTTCATCAAACTCGGCGTGCAGTTCCTCGCCGCCGGGATCATCACGGTGTTCGGAGGTCTGCAGATCCTCTCGCTGCCACTCGGGGAGATGGTCATCGTCTCGAGCTGGCTGAGCATCGCCGTGACGATGTTCGCGATCGTCGTCGTGATGAACGCGGTCAACTTCATCGACGGACTCGACGGACTCGTCGCGGGCGTCTGCCTGATCGCCAACGGCGTGTTCTTCGCCTATTCGTACATCCTGACGCGTGACACGGGCACCAGCAGCTACTTCAACCTGGCATCGTTCCTCGCCGCCGTCGTGATCGGCGCCTGCATCGGATTCCTGCCGTTGAACTGGAGCCCGGCGAAGCTGTTCATGGGCGACTCGGGAGCCCTGGTGATCGGCCTGCTGATGGCGACATCCGCGATCGCGCTCACCGGCCAGATGTCCTCGAGTGCGATGGATCCGGAGGAGTTCGGCCGCTCGCAGCTGCTCGGAGCCTTCATCCCGATCCTGCTGCCGCTCGTGGTCGTCATGCTGCCGCTGCTCGATTTCGGTCTCGCCGTGTTCCGGCGGATGAGGGCAGGCAGGTCGCCCTTCTCGCCGGATCGCAAGCACCTGCACCATCGGATGCTCGATCTGGGTCATCGCGACCGCGACGCCGTGCTGATCTTCTACGCATGGACGGCCGTGATCTCTCTCGCCGTGCTGCTGATGTACATCGGATCGCGTGAGGACTGGCCCGGTCAGTACCTTCCCGGTGTCGCCTTCGGCGTGGTGGGGGTCGCAGCCTGCCTCCTCGTCACCCTGCTTCCCACGCGTCGCGCTCCGAGCGTGCCGACCGATCTGCCACCCACCGATCCTTCAGCCACTGATCCTTCAGCCACCGTGCCGACACCTTCTCCGGAGAACCGATGAGCGACACACCGAAACGTCCGACGCCCGCGATCACCTCGATGCTGCGGCAGGTGCTGATCTGGACGGGCATCGCCGCCATCGTGCTCGTCATCCTCGGCGGGGGCATCGGCTTCCTCGTCGCCGGCACCGACGGGCTGTGGAGCGGGTTGGCCGGCGTCGCTCTCGCGATCGTCTTCCTGGCGCTGACTCCGCTGAGCGTGCTGATCGCGAACCGCTGGTACGGCCGGGAGATGTTCGCGACGGTCTTCTTCGCAATCGTGATGGGCAGCTGGCTGCTCAAGCTGGTCGTCTTCGTCGTCGCGATCGTGATCCTGCGCGGACAGGACTGGGTCGTCCCGCTGATCATCTTCCTCGCCCTTGTGGCGGGAATCGTGGTGAGCCTGGTGATCGACGCCGTCGTGTTCACGAGGATGCGCATGCCGTATGCCTCGGAGGTCTCGCTGCCGGAAACCAATCCGGAGGATCGCGAGGATTCGTGACGCTGGGAAAATCTTGATAGTCTGATTCCGGGTTCGCTGGGCGAGCTTTCGCGTCGTGCGAGATGCTCCGACTCAGCTAGAACTCCCCACCCAAATCGTCGCGTCGATCCAGGTCGATGCCCCGAAGCTGGAGCAACGTTGACTCACGCCGCGAGCCTCCTCGTCCGTCTCGCAACGGATGAATTCCACCCACCGTCGATCGCAGAGTTCTTCCCGGAGATCCTCTTCTCGATCGGCCCGCTCTCGGTGCACCGCATCCACCTGGTGCAGTTCCTGGCGACAATCGTCGTGGTGCTCATCCTCTGGCTCGGCACGCGCAAGCTCAAGCTGGTCCCCGGCCGCGGCCAGGGCGTCATCGAGATGCTCTTCGACCTCGTCCGCGTCAACATCGCGCACGACATGATCGGCAAGAAGGACGGCGACCGCTTCCTCCCGCTGCTCACCACGATCTTCTTCATGGTGCTGTTCATGAACATCACGGGTGTCATCCCGTTCCTGAACATCGCAGGAACGAGCATCATCGCCGTGCCGCTGATGCTCGCGGTGATCTCGTATGTCGCGTTCATCTACGCCGGCGTGCGCAAGGGCGTCTGGCACTTCATCCGCAACTCGCTCTTCCCGCCCGGAGTGCCGCCGTTCCTGTACATCATCGTCGCGCCGCTGGAGTTCATCTCGACCTTCATCGTCCGGCCGGTCACGCTCACGCTGCGACTGCTGATGAACATGATGGTCGGCCACCTCATGCTGGTGCTGTTCTTCGCAGCGACCCAGTTCTTCATCTTCTCGATGGGCGGCTTCTGGTCGGTGCTGGGAGCGGGAACGCTCGCCTTCGGCTTCGCCTTCACAGCCTTCGAGATCCTGGTGGCATTCCTCCAGGCCTACGTCTTCACCATCCTCACCGCGGTCTACATCCAGCTCGCAGTCGCGGACGAACACTAATCGGGGCGCGCCAGCTCCCCTCAATGAAAGGAAACACCTGTGGATCCCAACTCGGTTCTTGCAGCCATCAACATCGACATCACCGGCTCGATCGCCAACGTCGGCTACGGCCTGGCAGCAATCGGCCCGGCCATCGGTGTGGGCATCGTCGTCGGCAAGACGATCGAGGGCATCGCTCGCCAGCCTGAGCTGTCCGGCAAGCTTCAGGGCACCATGTGGATCGGTATCGCCTTCACCGAGGCGCTCGCGTTCGTCGGCATCGGCGTCGCGTTCCTCTTCGGCTACTGATCCTCTCACCCACACGTAAGGAGACAGGATGCTGAACGCTCTTGTCACGCTCGCAGCCGAGGAGGCGGAGCACAACCCGCTTCTGCCGGCGATGTACGACATCGTCTGGTCAGCGGTCTGCTTCGTCATCATCCTGATCGTGGCCTGGAAGGTCGCTCTCCCGAATGTGGCGAGGATGCTCGACGAGCGCTCCGCCGCCATCGAGGGCAACATCGCCAAGGCCGACGAAGCGCAGAAGCAGGCGGAGGCGGCTCTCGAGGAGTACACGCGTCAGCTCGCCGAGGCTCGTACCGAGGCCGGTGAGATCCGTGAGGCTGCCCGTGAGGACGGCAAGAAGATCGTCGCCGAGGCGAAGGATGCCGCGACCGCAGAGGCCGCACGCGTCACCGCCGCCGCTCACGCGCAGATCGAGGCGGAGCGTCAGACGACGCTCGTCGCGCTGCGCTCCGAGGTCGGCACGCTCGCGATCGACCTCGCCGGCGGGGTGGTCGGCGAGACTCTCTCGGATGATGCTCGTGCGACCGCTGTCGTGGATCGCTTCCTCGCAGACCTCGAGGCGTCAGAAAAGGCGGCCAAGTAATGGGCAGCGCGACCACTCAGGCACTCGCGGCTTCGACGGCGGCCCTCGCTCAGGCGAAGGACGTCACCCTCGACACGGCCGGTGAGCTCTTCACCGTGGCGCGTCTGGTGGGCGAATCCGGTCAGCTGAGCGGCGCGCTGGCTGACCCGGCTGCTCCTGCGGGCCTGCGTGAGCAGGTCGTCGCGACGGTCTTCGGCACGCTGTCGGACACCACGCGCCGCGTGCTCGCTGCTGCTGTCGGGGAGAGGTGGTCCAACGTGGACGGCCTCGTCTCCGGGATCGAGGAACTCGCGATCCGCGCCGCAGCCATCGCCGAGCCAACCGTCGACATCGAAGGCGAGCTGTTCTCGTTCCTCCGCGTCATCGCCGCGAACCCGGAGCTCGAGCTCGCGCTCGGAACCCGGTTGGGCGACGACGATGCGAAGGGCGCGCTCGTCGAGAAGCTGATCGGCGGCGCGGCGAGCACACCGACGACGCTGATCGTGTCCTCGCTCGTCCGGCAGCCACGCGGACGTCGCGTTCGTCAGCTGCTGAGCCGTGCGATGAAGATCGTCTCGGCGCAGGGCGACCGCATCGTGGCCACGGTGCAGACCGCGACGCCACTGTCCGCCGCTCAGCGCACCCGCCTCGGCGACGCGCTGGCAGCGCGCTATGACGGCCAGGTCTCGATCAACGAAGTGATCGACCCCACCGTCGTGGGCGGACTGCGTGTGCAGATCGCCGATGACATCATCGACGGCAGCATCTCCGCGCGGCTCGCCGATCTTCGACAGAAGCTCGCGGGCTAATACGACTTCGCGCGGGGAACCGCGCAGACTCTCTCAATACAAAGGGAAGACAATGGCAGAACTATCGATCAGCCCCGACGTCATCCGTGACGCGCTGAAGGACTTCGCCGCTGCGTACGAGCCCACAGGCGCGGCAGCGACCGAAGTCGGCACCGTCATCGACGCGGCAGACGGCATCGCCCACATCGAGGGGCTGCCGGGCGTCATGGCGAACGAGCTCCTGACGTTCGACAACGGCACGCAGGGCCTCGCGTTGAACCTCGACGAGAGCGAGATCGGCACTGTGGTGCTCGGCGACTTCGCCGGGATCCAGGCCGGTCAGGAAGTCCGCCGCACCGGTGAGGTCCTCTCGGTCGCTGTCGGCGACGGCTATCTCGGACGCGTGGTCGACCCGCTCGGCAACCCGATCGACGGTCTCGGCGAGATCGCCTCGGAGGGACGTCGCGAGCTCGAGCTGCAGGCACCGGGTGTCATGCAGCGCAAGAGCGTGCACGAGCCGATGCAGACCGGTATCAAGGCCATCGACGCCATGATCCCCGTCGGTCGCGGCCAGCGTCAGCTCATCATCGGTGACCGCCAGACCGGCAAGACGGCCATCGCGATCGACACGATCATCAACCAGAAGGACAACTGGGCATCCGGTGACGTGAACAAGCAGGTTCGCTGCATCTACGTCGCCATCGGTCAGAAGGGTTCTACGATCGCCTCCGTCAGGGGCGCGCTCGAGGACGCCGGCGCGATGGAGTACACCACGATCGTCGCCGCTCCGGCATCCGATCCCGCCGGCTTCAAGTACATCGCGCCCTACACGGGTTCCGCGATCGGCCAGCACTGGATGTACAGCGGCAAGCACGTCCTCATCATCTTCGATGACCTGTCGAAGCAGGCAGAGGCCTACCGTGCAGTCTCCCTCCTCCTGCGCCGTCCGCCGGGCCGCGAGGCATACCCGGGTGACGTCTTCTACCTGCACTCCCGTCTGCTGGAGCGTTGCGCGAAGCTGTCCGACGAGCTCGGTGCCGGTTCCATGACGGGCCTCCCGATCATCGAGACCAAGGCGAACGATGTCTCGGCGTACATCCCGACCAACGTGATCTCGATCACCGACGGCCAGATCTTCCTGCAGTCCGACCTCTTCAACGCCAACCAGCGTCCGGCGGTCGACGTGGGTATCTCGGTCTCCCGCGTGGGTGGTGACGCTCAGGTCAAGTCGATCAAGAAGGTGTCCGGAACGCTGAAGCTGGAGCTTGCGCAGTACCGCTCGCTCGAGGCCTTCGCGATGTTCGCGAGCGACCTCGACGCGACTTCACGTCGTCAGCTCGATCGAGGTGCGCGTCTGACCGAGCTGCTCAAGCAGCCGCAGTACTCGCCGTACCCCGTCGAAGACCAGGTCGTGTCGATCTGGGCCGGCACCAAGGGCAAGCTCGACAAGCTCGAGGTCTCCGACGTGCTGCGCTTCGAGCGCGAGCTTCTCGACCACCTGCGACGCAACACCAAGGTGCTCGACACCCTGCGAGAGACGAACGTCCTCGATGACGACACCGCGGCCGAACTGGAGAAGCAGGTCGATGCGTTCCTGCTCGAGTTCCAGGGCGGCAAGGGCCAGTCCATCGGCGCCGTGGGCCATGAGGAGCACGCGGCCCAGGATGTGGATGACGTCAACCAGGAGAAGATCGTCAAGGGTCGTCGCGCTTAATCGCGTGAGGTACTGAAACATGGGCGCTCAACTCAGGGTCTACAAGCAGAAGATCTCTTCTGCTCAGACGACCAAGAAGATCACGAAGGCGATGGAACTCATCGCGGCTTCGCGCATTCAGAAGGCGATGGCGCGCGTGCGCGCGTCGTCGCCCTTCGCTCGGGCCGTCACGCAGGCTGTCTCCGCCGTCGCGACGTACTCCAATGTCGACCACCCGCTCACGCGTGAGCCGGAGACGATCCGCCGGTCCGCCGTCGTGGTCTTCTCCTCCGACCGCGGCCTCGCGGGTGCCTTCAACTCGCAGATCCTCCGCGAGGCGATGGAAGTGGGCGAGCTGATCCGTTCTCAGGGCAGCGAGCCGGTGTACTACCTCGTCGGTCGCAAGGCCGTCGGATACTTCCAGTTCCGTGGCATCAAGGCCGCTGCAGAGTGGACAGGCGACACGGACACTCCGCAGTTCAAGACGGCTGAGGAGATCTCGGCCACACTGCTTGAGGCGTTCAACCGCGGCGGTGAAGACGGCGGCGTGGACGAGCTCCACCTCGTCTACAACCGCTTCGTCAGCATGATGACGCAGTCGCCTGAGACGGTGCGCCTGCTTCCGCTGGAGATCGTCGAGAACACCGAAGCCGCCGAGCCGAGCGGAGCGGTGTATCCGCTCTACGAGTTCGAGCCGGATGCCGAGACCGTTCTCGATGCGATCCTGCCGGTGTATCTGCAGAGCCGCATCTTCAACGCTCTGCTGCAGTCGTCGGCCGCCAAGCAGGCCGCGACGCAGAAGGCGATGAAGTCCGCCAGCGACAATGCCGACAAGCTCATCACCGACTACACCCGCCTGCGCAACAACGCGCGTCAGGCGGAGATCACGCAGCAGATCGCTGAGATCGTCGGCGGCGCCGACGCCCTCTCGAGCAAATAGACCATCAAGAAAGAGACGAAGATATGACCCCCACCGCCACAGCTGAGGCTGGGACCGCGGTCGTCGGGCGCGTCGCACGCGTCACGGGCCCGGTCGTCGATATCGAGTTCCCGCACGACTCGATTCCTGACATCTACAACGCGCTGAAGACCACCATCGTCATCGGTGAGGAGTCGACTGAGATCACGCTCGAGGTCGCACAGCACCTCGGCGACGACCTGGTCCGCGCGATCGCGCTCAAGCCCACCGACGGCATCGTCCGCGGCCAGGAAGTACGCGACACCGGCGAGCCGATCTCGGTTCCCGTCGGCGACGTCACCAAGGGCCGCGTCTTCAACGTCATCGGCGAGGTGCTCAACGCCGAGCCTGGCGAGCAGATCGAGATCACGGAGCGCTGGCCGATCCACCGTTCGGCTCCGCCCTTCGACCAGCTCGAGTCGAAGACCCAGATGTTCGAGACCGGCATCAAGTCGATCGACCTCCTCACCCCGTACGTGCTCGGTGGAAAGATCGGCCTCTTCGGTGGTGCAGGTGTCGGCAAGACCGTCCTCATCCAGGAGATGATCCAGCGCGTCGCACAGAACCACGGTGGTGTCTCGGTGTTCGCCGGAGTCGGTGAGCGCACCCGTGAGGGCAACGACCTCATCGCCGAGATGGAAGAGGCGGGCGTCTTCGACAAGACTGCGCTCGTCTTCGGCCAGATGGACGAGCCGCCGGGAACGCGTCTGCGCGTCGCACTGTCGGCTCTGACGATGGCGGAGTACTTCCGTGACGTGCAGAAGCAGGACGTGCTGCTGTTCATCGACAACATCTTCCGCTTCACGCAGGCGGGTTCCGAGGTCTCCACGCTGCTGGGCCGTATGCCCTCCGCCGTGGGCTACCAGCCGAACCTCGCCGACGAGATGGGCCTCCTCCAGGAGCGCATCACCTCGACGCGCGGTCACTCGATCACCTCTCTGCAGGCGATCTACGTCCCCGCCGATGACTACACCGACCCGGCTCCGGCGACGACCTTCGCGCACCTCGACGCGACGACCGAGCTCAGCCGCGAGATCGCATCGAAGGGCCTCTACCCGGCCATCGACCCGCTGACCTCGACGTCGCGCATCATGGACCCCCGCTACCTGGGCGAGGACCACTACCGCGTCGCGACGACGGTCAAGCAGATCCTCCAGAAGAACAAGGAGCTGCAGGAGATCATCGCGATCCTCGGTGTCGACGAGCTCTCCGAAGAGGACAAGATCGTCGTGTCGCGTGCACGTCGCATCCAGCAGTTCCTCTCGCAGAACACCTACATGGCGAAGAAGTTCACCGGTGTCGAGGGCTCGACGGTCCCGCTCAAGGAGACCATCGAGTCGTTCGATGCGATCGCCAAGGGTGACTTCGATCACGTCGCTGAGCAGGCCTTCTTCAACGTCGGTGGCATCTCCGACGTCGAAGAGCGCTGGGCGCAGCTCCAGAAGGAGAACGGCTGATCATGGCGCTGAACGTCAGCCTCGTCTCCGCGGACGCGGAGGTCTGGACGGGAGAAGCGACTCTCGTCGTCGCCAAGACCGTCGAGGGCGAGATCGGCATCATGAGCGGTCACGAGCCGATCCTTGCGATCCTCGCCGAGGGTCAGGTGCGCATCACGCGCGCCGATGGCAGCAAGGTCCTTGCGAACGCGCAGGACGGCTTCCTCTCCATGGAAGGCAGCCAGCTGACGATCGTCGCCGGCAACGCGGCTCTCATCGCCTGAACCATTTCATCGCGGACGCGTCCGCCTGTCAGCCTCGAGTTGACAGGCGGGCGCGTTCTCGTCTGTCGTCACCCACCGGATTCGCCACTTTGAGCCCATGAAGATACTTCTCCCTCCCTCCGAGACCAAGCGCCCCGGCGGCTCAGGTGCGCCGCTGGCGATCGAATCCCTCGCGCTGCCTGCTCTGGCCCCCGAACGTGCCGCCGTCGTGGCGGCGCTCGTGGAACTCGCGGCGGATCCGACTTCCGCGAGACGCGTGCACAAACTCAGCGACGGTCAACTCGGAGACATCGATCACAATGCCGCTCTGGGTTCCGCGCCGACCATGGCTGCGGTCGACCGCTACACCGGCGTTCTCTACGATGCCCTGGATGCGACGTCGTTGGATGCCGCGGCGAGGCGGTGGCTGGACAGGCACGTGTGGATCCATTCGGCGCCGTTCGGCCCGATCGCCGCGCTCGATGCGATTCCGATGTATCGGCTCGCCGCAGGCACATCGCTTCCCGGGATAGCGCCGTTGCGTCGACACTGGTCACGCGCGACGTCAGAGGCCATGGCTCAAGACGCGCCAGGGTTCGTCCTCGACCTGCGCAGCGAGGCCTATGTCGCGCTCGGGCCGGTACCGGCATCCTTCTCGTATGCATACGTGCGCGTCGTGACAGCTGAAGGGCGTGCGCTCAACCACTTCAACAAGAAGGCCAAGGGCGAGTTCGTGCGAGCGCTGGCCGAGGATCGACCCCGAGTGCGTTCCCTCGCATCCCTGCGGGGATGGGCGCATGCGCGGTCGATCACTCTCCGGCTGGCAGAGCAGGCCGGTGTGATCGAACTCGTGACCGAGTCCTGAGCGTCATGCCGACACATGACGGCGCGGGTGAGCGTGTCATTGCCAGTGAGCGGATGACCCCGCTACCATGGCCAATGCGCGAAGCTCAGGCTTCGTAACCGGGGGGCGAGGTTCGCTCCCTGTCTTCAAGGATTGAGAGTCTCATGTCCTCCTACGATTCCCAAGGCCTCGCGATACTCGGGGTGGTGTACCTCGTGGGGTTCCTCATCGCCGTCGCCATCTACGTCATCGGTTCGATCTTCATGATGAAGGTCTTCGAAAAGGCCGGCGTCCAGGGCAAATGGCGCGCGTGGATCCCGGTCTACAACAGCATGGTGTTCCTCAAGCTGGGTGACCTCAGTCCGTGGTTGTTCCTGTACGCGATCGGTGCCACGATCGTGCTCGGTTGGATCCCGGTGATCGGCCAGGTTCTCGGCCTGGCATCCTTCGCCCTGATGACCCTCGCCGCTTACCGCATCGGTCTCAAGCTCGGCAAGACTCCGGCCTGGGTGGTGCTGTATGCCCTGGGTATCATCACCGCCGGCATCACGTCTCTCATCTGGCTCGGCATCAACGCGTTCGACAAGTCGCGCTGGAACCCGCAGATCGCGCCGTCTCCGTGGGGAGGCAACGCGTTCTTCGCCGACCGCACCGCATGGGACGGCATCCCGGTGCAGCCGTCTGCGCAGGTCGCACCCGGTGCGGCCCCCGGCTACGGCGCCGCCCCGCAGGGATACGCTCCGCCGCAGGGCTATCAGCAGCCTGCTCCGGGTTACCAGCAGCCCGCTGCGCCCGGATACCAGCCGCCGGCTTCCCCCGGGTACCAGCCGCCGGCTGGCCCCGCCACGCCTCCCGCAGCGCCCGCGTCGCCCGTGACGCCTCCGCCGGCTGCCCCGGCCACGCCG
>NZ_BMCM01000001.1 GCF_014635185.1 Microbacterium murale | reverse complement strand
TCCTTCCAGGCCAGCCCTACGGGCTAACCAGATCAGATGTCACCTATCCGTGCAGCAGTCCCTAGCGCCTGATAAGAAGACAATTCCGGAAACACTCGATTCGGGCGTGTCTCGCAACTATGTCTCACAACCTCCTGACTGATTCCAGGCACAAACCATTGGTTGTGAGACACCGTGATTGCGGACTACGCCGAAGCGCGCACCACCAACTCCGTCGGCAGGATCGTCATCTTCTCGGGCTCTCCTCCGGCGAGACGAGAAAGCAGCACGGCGGCCATCGTCTCGCCCTGCAGATACATCGGCTGACGCATCGTCGTCAGCGGCGGATCGGTCGACACTGCCACAGCGGAATCGTCGAAGCCGAGCAGCGCGACATCCTCCGGCACCCGCAACCCCACCGACCGCATGGCGTTCAGCGCGCCGCGCGCCATGAGGTCGCTCGCGACGAAGATGGCGTCCGGGGTTCCGACTGAGAGGATGCGGCGCACGGCCTCCGCACCGCTCGTCTCGCCGTAGTCGCCTTCTTCCTCCGCGAACGGGGTGAGCCCAGCATCCGAAAGCGCATCGCGAAAGCCCTGCACACGATCGACGGAAGCGAGCATGCTCAACGGACCAGAGATCGTCGCGATGCGCGTGCGACCGATGTCGATCAGGCGCTGCGTCGCGGAGCGAGCCGCGGCGACGTTGTCGACGTCGACCACATAATCGCTCAGCCGCTGGCGCAGCGGACGTCCGCCCCAGACGACGGGCACGGCATCCGCAATGCGATCGATGAACGCGTCACTCGTGTGATGCGACACGATCAGCGCGCCGTCGACCCCGCCATTGCGCACGAAACTCGTCATCTTGTCGCCGGGATCGTCGCTGGCGATGAGCAGGTTGAGCAGGTAGTCCGACCCTCCGAGCGCACCGGTTATGCCCGCCACGATCGCGGCGAAGAACGGGTCGCCGAAGAAGCGCGTCGTGTCTTCGGGCACGATCAGGGCGATCGCGTGAGTCTGCTTCGATGCCAGTGAACGGGCGGCGCGATTCGGCACGTAGTTCAGTTCGGCGATCGCTGCCTGCACGGCTGCGAGCGCCTCGGGGCTCACCGCGGTCGAGCCGTTCACCACCCGCGACACGGTCGAGCGTGACACTCCGGCGGTGACCGCCACCTCTTCGATCGTCGCGCGTGACGGCACTGCTCTCCCTCCGGCCGGCGCGGTCAGAGGGCTCGCGCGGCGATGATGCGAGCGTACTCCCGACCGCTGTCCTTGAGGCTGCGCGCCTGGGTGTCGTAATCGACGCGGACGATGCCGAATCGCTTGTCGTAGCCCCAGGCCCACTCGAAGTTGTCGAACATCGACCAATAGAAGTAGCCGCGCACGTCGACACCGGCATCCGCCGCGTCCAGCACCGCACCGAGATGCAGGCGCAGGAACTCGGTGCGATCCGCATCGTGCACGCGCGTCTCGCCGTCTTCCACGACCACGACGTCGTCGTACGCGGCGCCGTTCTCGGTCATGTACAGCACGGTGCCCGCCGGCTCGGCGTACTCGGTCCAGACGCGCTGCAGCAGACGGGTGAGGCCTTCCGGCTGCACCTCCCAGTTCTGCGCGGTGCGCGGCAGCCCGCGCTCCACGGAATGGATGCCGTCGTTCGACGGGTACGGGCTGCGCGTCGCCCTTCCGGTCGTCGGCCCGCCCGACACGGGAGGCACGGCCGGAGCCCGTCCCGACAGAAGGTCACCGTGGTAGTAGTTGACGCCCTGGGTGTCGATCTTCTGCGAGATCGACTTCAGATCACCATCGTGGATCGCCTCTTCGAACCGGGCGACGGCATCCGGATCGATGCCACGGATGTCTTCGACGATGTCCGGCGGGTACTCCCCCCGGTAGATCGGGTCGAGGAACCACCGGTTGAACTGACCATCCACTCGACGCGCAGCGTCAACGTCCGCCGGACTGTCGGGATCGGCCGGGTCGGCGACTGTGTGGTTCAGCGTGATGCCGAGGTTCAGCGCAGCATCGCGGCCGCGCAGCTCCTGCACCGTGCGTCCGTGCGCGAGCAGCAGATGGTGCGAGGCGAGCAGCCCCTCGGCAACACTCGTATGACCCGGCGCGTGCTCACCGCCCGTGTAAGAGAGGAACGACGAGCACCACGGCTCGTTCAATGTCGTCCACACATTCACCCGATCGCCGAGAGCGTCGTGCATGGTGCCGGCGTACTCGAGGAAGCGATCGACGGTGTCGCGGTTCGTCCATCCGCCGTTCTCCTGGAGCACCTGCGGCATGTCCCAGTGGTAGAGCGTGAGCCACGGCAGGATGTCGGCGCCGAGCAGCTCGTCGACGAGGCGGCTGTAGAAGTCGACGCCCGCCTGGTTCACGGCACCGCCGTCGGGGCGCACCCGCGACCATGAGGTCGAGAAGCGGTACGTCTGCAGTCCGAGCTCTGTCATGAGCGCGACGTCTTCGGGATAGCGGTGATAGTGATCGCATGCGACGTCGCCGTTGTCGCCGCCGACGACGGCACCGGGAACGCGCGCGAACGCATCCCAGATCGAATCGGTGCGACCGTCCTCGTGCGCTGCACCCTCGATCTGGTAGGCCGCTGTGGCGGCGCCGAAGAGGAAATTCGAGGGGAAGGGCCGGGTCATAGAGGTCATCCTTTCACCGCGCCGGCCATGATTCCACTGACCAGCTGCTTGCCGGCGACGGCGAACAGGATCAGCAGCGGCAGCGTCGCGAGCACCGCGCCCGTGAGCACGATCGAGTAGTCGACGTAGTACCCGGACTGCAGTTGGCTCAGCGCCGTCTGCAGGGTCGGGTTCTGAGGAGAGAGCACGATCAGCGGCCACAGGTAGTCGGTCCAGGCGGTCATGAACGTGAACAGGCCGAGGATCGCCATGGCCGGCCGCGCGGCAGGGATGCCGACGGTGAGGAACGTGCGGAACTGGTTGGCACCGTCCATGCGCGCCGCCTCGATGAGCTCATCCGGGATGACGTCGACGAGGTACTGGCGCATGAAGAACACGCCGAACGCCGTGACGAGCGTCGGGATGATCACGGCGCCGATGGATCCGGTCCAGCCGAGTTCGCGCATCACCATGAACAACGGGATGATGCCGAGCTGCGTCGGGATCGCCATCGTCGCGATCACGAAGATCATCATCCCCTCGCGGCCCTTGAAGCGCAGCTTCGCGAAGGCGTAGCCGGCGAGGGTCGAGAACGTCACGACCGAGAGGGTGATGATCGTCGACACGAGGAAGGAGTTGCCCAGCGCCAGCCAGAACGGGATGGCGTCGAGCACCTTCGCGGCGTTCGAGAAGAAGTTCCCACCCGGGATCAACGGCAGAGTCTCGCCACGGGTCGCATTGGTGCCGCTCGCGACGACGACCGACCACCACAGCGGATAAACACTGCCGATGATGAACGCGGCGAGCAGACCGTAAGTGAGGAATCCGGGTCGGCTGCCGACGCCGGCGGTGCCTCCGGTGCTGCGACGGCGACGGATCTTCTCGGGCACGCTGAGTGCCTGGGTCGCAGTCATCGCGTCTTCTCCTGAGTGTTATTGGCGGACGCGGCGTTCTTGCGGGCTCGACGTCTGACGGCACGGGTCTTGGGTGCGGCTCCGGTGGCGATCTGACGCGAGAGCAGGAAGTTGATCACGCCGATCCCGACGATGAGCAGGAACAGCAGGATGGCGACGGCGGATGCCTCACCGAGGTTGCGCCTGAAGAATGCGAGTTCCCATAGGAACAGCACTGTCGTCTGGAACTGCCGGTCGCTGCCGCCGATACCGCCGGCAGTCGACACGTCGAACAGGCGCGGCTCGGCGAAGATCTGCAGCCCGCCGATCGTCGCGGTGATGATCACGAAGATCAGCGTCGGTCGGATGGTCGGGATCGTGATCGAGAAGAACCGACGCCCCGGGCCCGCACCGTCGATCGCCGCGGATTCGTACAGGTCGCGCGGCACGGCCTGCATCGCTGCGAGGAGGATCAGTGCGTTGTAGCCGGTCCAGCGGAAGTTCACCATCACGGCGATCGCCACGTGCGAGAGGAATGTGTTGTGCTTCCACTCCTGATCGACGATGCCGATCAGGTTCAGCAGGTTGTTGGCGAGGCCATCTGCCTCGTTGAAGATGCTGGAGAAGATGATGGCGACGGCCACGGGCGTGACCACGAACGGGATGAGCACGCTCATGCGCCAGATGGTCGGAGCGCGCAGACCTCGATCGAGCAGGTAGGCGACCAGCAGGGCCACGGCCAGCTGAGGGATCGCAGAGAGCAGGAAGATGCTCAGGGTGTTGCCGATCGAGTTCCAGAACATCGAGTCGCCGAGGATCTCGATGAAGTTGCCGAACCCGACGAAGTCGCCTTCGCCCTTCAGCAGATCCCACTCGTGCACTGCCACGTACACCGTGTAGAGCAGGGGGAAGAGGCCGACGAGGCCGAACAGCAGGAAGAACGGAGCGACGTACGCGTACGGCGAGGCGTTCTGGTCGAACCGCGAGAGGCGGTGACGCCAAGATGGCTTGCCTGCGTCGATCGGCTTCTTCGGCGCCGCGGATGCCGTGTCACGGCGCTGGGCGGTGAGAGTCATGTGGTCCTGCCTCGTGAGAGTGCACGGTTCAGGTCGCACTTTCTGCCGGTATGACGGTGCCGAAGCGGCAGAAAGTGCGACCTGAACGTGGTCGGATGGGTCAGTCGACGAGCTCGTTCAAGAGCTTGAGCGCCTGCTCCCACGCGCCCTTGGTGTCGGTCTCGCCGCGGTCGAGGCTGCTCAGCGCCGGACCGAAGACGTTCTCCTGGATGACCGAGTCATCCGCGCCCTTGAACTGCGCGACGACGCCCTGCGCCCGCTCGGCGAGGATGGCGCCGGTCGGAGCATCGTTGAAGAACTCGTTCGGCGTCGCGTCGGCGGCAAGCGACTCCTGCGCCTTGATCGTTGAGGGGAAGTTGCCCGCGGCGGCGGACTGCTCCACCTGCTGCTCCGGCTGCGTCAGCCAGTCGGCGAGAGCCGCCGCGGCTTCCTTGTGCGCGGAGCTCTCCGGGATCGACAGCCATGCGCCACCCCAGTTGACTGCGCCACCCGGGAAGACATCGGCGAAGTCCCAGCCGGTCGACGCGTCGCCGCCACCGGCCTCGACCTGACCCTGCACGACGCCCAGCATCCAGCC
The DNA here is from genome assembly GCF_014635185.1 of Microbacterium murale. Taxonomy (GTDB): domain Bacteria; phylum Actinomycetota; class Actinomycetes; order Actinomycetales; family Microbacteriaceae; genus Microbacterium; species Microbacterium murale. The sequence goes on along the minus strand of NZ_BMCM01000001.1, from coordinate 1,331,005 downwards.
GGGGCAGACGAAGGTCGCGAAGGTGCCGTCGACGAACGACTTGCCGCCGTTCCAGTCCCATGCGGCCTGCGCGGCCGACTGGCCGCCCTCGGTGGCCGCACCGAGCATCTCGAAGCGCTCCTTCAGCTCGGCGTTGCCTTCGACGTTCAGCTCGCCGTCAGCGGTGTAGTAGCCCTCGTCGAGCTGGTTGACCATCGAGTTCCATACGAAGCCGGAGTGGTCGTACCAGGCCTTGCCGGTCTTGTCGGTGTACTCCTGGCCGACGGCGAAGAAGTTCTCCCAGTCGCCGTTCAGCAGCTCGGCGACGGACTCACGATCGCTGGGAAGACCGGCGGCTTCGAACGCTGCGCCGTTGTAGCAGATGCCGCTCGGGCCGATGTCGGTGCCGTAGCCGATGACGCGGCCGTCGGCGTCGGTGCCCTGGGCGTACTTCCAGTCGACCCAGTCGTCCTTGCGGTCTTCGATGCCGTAGTCGCGCAGGTCGGCGAACGTGTCGGAGACCTCCATGACGGCGCCGAGCCAGCCCTCTTCGATCGCGACGATGTCGCTGAGGCCGGAGCCGGCGGCGATCTTGGTGAACGCATCGGTGCGGGCGTTTCCGCCGGTGTCGATGTTGGTCGCCTCGATCGTGACGTTCGGGTGCTCCTCTTCGTACTGCTTGTAGAGGTCTTCGTAGCCGAAGGTGCCGAACGTGGTGATGGTCAGCGTGACGTCCTCATCGGCGTCGCCGCCGGAGGTGTCGCCGTCGGCGGCTGCTGAACAGCCGGCGAGGGCGAGAGCGGAGACGGATGCGACGGCGACTGTCGTCAGGATCCGTCGGCGGGCGCGTGTGTTCACAGGTCACTCCTTTGTGGGTCATGCAGTGGTGGTGGTTCGGGATGTGCGTTCGCGTCGTGCGGTACCCGCTTCTGTGGGAGCGCTCCCACGAACGTGAATGCCACTGTATGGGAGCGCTCCCACGGATGTCAAGCGTCAGCATTCACGAGGCCGGGATCCGTCGGATCCGCGCAACTGAAGTAGCCTTGGCCGGTGCCCTCCGCCGAACTGTCCCCCGCTCTCACCCGCGCCGAATCACTGATCCGCAGCATCCCGGACTACCCGGAACCCGGCATCCTGTTCCGCGACATCACACCGCTGCTGGCGGATGCCGAGGCGCTGCGCGTGACGACCGAGGCGATCATCGAGCCCTTCGCCGGTCAGTTCGACGTCATCGCCGGCATCGAGGCACGCGGATTCCTCATCGCGAGCGCAGCCGCCATCGCCGCAGGCGTCGGTCTGATCCCGATCCGCAAAGCCGGCAAGCTGCCCCGCCCCGCGGCATCCGTCGACTACGCCCTCGAGTACGGCACCGCGACGGTCGAGATGCACGACGATCTGCCGATCGGCTCACGAGTGCTCCTGATCGACGACGTTCTCGCGACCGGCGGCACGCTGGCAGCCGGACGCCAGCTGATCGAGCGACTCGGATCGCACGTCACAGGCATCTCCGTGCTGTTCGAGATCGACGGGCTGGGCGGGCGCGACCTCATCGGCGACCTGCACACCGTCTTCCACTCGGCCTGACGCCCCGGCACTACTTCCCGGATGCGGCCGGAGGCATAGCGAGGTCGGCCGGCGCGACGCCGCGATCGATCGCGGAGCGGATGGATGCCGCGGCATGCGCCAGGCTGCTCACCGCGACGAGCTGTCGGGCACGCGCGTTGACGGCGAGAAGCATCCTCCTGGCGACCTCGTCACGCGACCCGTCCGGCCGGAGCGCGGCGATGTTGCGACCGACGAGCGGCTCGAGCGCGTCGGCGTACTCCATGAGCTCCTCGACGTCGTAGTCCAGGCCGACCGCCGACGCCTGTGCGAGCACGAGCGCGAGGCCCTGCTCGGCCGCACCGGGATAACCGCGCCAGTCGCGGCGCCGCATCAGCTCGTGCGTGCGCTCGCGGAAGACCTCGTGGTCAGGGTCGGACGCGACTCCCTCTGAGATTCCGAGCGCAAACGCCTGGCACGCGTTCATCACCTCGAGCGTCGCCGCATCCGAGTCGATCACATCGGTGAGCGACCTGATCGCGGCCGTCGAGGCGTTGTACGAATCACGCAGCACGACGATCAATCGCGCCCGATCGACGTGCCGCTGCTCGTACACCGCTGTGGTGCGATTGCGCAGCCGTCCACCCGGCAGGATCCCCACCCGGATCCAGTGCTTGAGGGTCGTCGTACTGACTCCACTCTGCACGGCGAGCTCTTTGAGCTTCATGCGTCCTCCCCCTCGAGGTCGAGCGTTGGAGAGTGGAGAGCCTCGCAACTCTCCACGATGCGACTTCTGTGCGATGACTCTAACCTGCTTCTGGAGGGACTCTGTCGCCGCTGGGGATTCGCGGGCGGGAGCTTCGATGAGCGGGGGCTCCTCGACTTGCCCGGGCGGGTGCACCGAGGGGGGTGAGTCATCCGCCCGGGCAACTCTCGCCATCGGCCGGAAGCCTCGTCCCGGCATCCGTCGGCCACCACCCGGGCGGCTAGACTGGAACGGCCCGCCTTCCCGCGACTTCTGGAGCCTTCAATGCCCACCATCGTCGTCGACGTCATGCCCAAGTCCGAACTGCTCGACCCGCAGGGGAAGGCCGTCTCCGGCGCTTTCGCTCGTCTGGGCGTGGAGGGCTTCAGCGATGTGCGCATCGGCAAGCGCTTCGAGCTCACGGTCGACGGCGAAGTGACGGATGCCGTGCTCGCCGAGGTCAAGAGGCTCGCCGATGACGTGCTCTCCAACGCGGTCATCGAGGATGTCGTCGGCATCGAGGTCGTCGAATGACGGTCCGCATCGGGGTCATCACCTGGCCCGGATCGCTTGACGACCGCGACGCGCAGCGTGCGATCCGCCTCGCCGGCGCCGAGCCCGTCGCCCTGTGGCACGGCTCGCACGACCTCGAGGGCGTCGACGCTCTGGTGCTGCCCGGCGGGTTCAGTTACGGCGACTACCTGCGCGCCGGAGCGATCGCGGCGCTGTCGCCGATCATGACCGAGGTGAAGGATGCTGCCGCATCGGGCATGCCGGTACTCGGAATCTGCAACGGCTTCCAGATGCTGGTCGAGGCGCATCTGCTGCCGGGCGGACTGATCCGCAACGACCACCAGCACTTCGTCCGCCGCGATCAGAAGCTCACGGTCGAGAATGTCTCCACAGCCTGGACCAGCGATTTCACCGCCGGCCAGGAGATCGTCATCCCGCTGAAGAACGCCGACGGCGGCTACATCGCTTCGGAGGAGACGCTGGATCGCATCGAGGGCGAAGGTCTCGTGGCATTCCGCTACGCGGACGTGAACCCGAACGGATCGCTGCGCGACATCGCCGGGCTCACCAACGAGGCCGGGAACGTCGTCGGCCTCATGCCGCACCCCGAGCACGCGACCGAGGCAGGGTTCGGCCCGAACACCGCCGACGCCATGCGCTCCGGCACCGACGGTCTGGCGTTCTTCACGAGCGCGATCGCCGCCGTCAGTCGCGTCGCGGCCTAGTCTCCGGCATCCGGTCGCCTGCGCCCTCCGGCGTTGCGCTCGTCGGAGGAAGTGACGGAGGTCGGAAGTTTTCGACCAGAACGTCCGCCGTGCGTCGCACCCTCCGACGGACGTAACACGTCCATCGGGTGTCAGACGCCGAGTTCGGCTCTGATGCGGCTCAGGTGCGCGGCAAACGCCTCGTCGTGGATGAGGTCGACCTCCGTGAGCACCCGGTACGGACGCTCGAGCATGCCGTCGCCCGGGCGGACGTCGAGATGCGCCGTGTCGAATCCCTCCGCGTGCAGCTGATCGGCCATGAGGTAGTCGCTGCGTGAATCGCCGACGCTGAGCCACCGGCGCGGCATCGGCCCGTGCGCACGGAAGTGCTCCAGCGCGCGCTGCGCGGCATGGTCTTTGTCGAGACGGATCGACTCGATGTCGGTCGAGATCACGGTCGGATCGATGCGAAAGGGAACCGCACCGTCGGCGTCTGGCACCGACAGTGCCGCGTAGCGAAGCCCGACGCCCTGCGCGGTCAGAATGCGGAACGCCTCGTCCTGGAAGTCCTGCTGTGCGGCTCGATACTCCTCGGCGCCGACATCCGTGCGCTGCTCGACCGAGATCATCGCGCGCTTGGTCTCGTCGAAGAACATGGTGTCGGCGAAGCGCCGTTCGACCAGGTCGCGGATCGCGTCTACAGCGTCCGCGCTGAACGCCACCGTCTGATCGATCGTGGGCTCGCCCATGCCGTCGGCGTCGATCGTCGACCAGGCGCCGCCCTTCTCGAACACACCGAACATGCGTGCTCCGGGCCGGCTGAGAGCCTCGCGCAGCCCGGCATCCTGAAGCGCGGGGATGACCACGTCGGCGATGAACTCGTGCGAGCGCCCCGTGATGAAGGCGATCGGCACGCCTTCCGCGACGAGGTCGACGATGTCGCGGGCGATCGATCCGATCGCGATGGTGCGGGTGACGGGGCTGGCGACGGGGCCGTCGACGTCGAGCAGGAGACCGAGGTCAGGAGGATTCACCCTCCCAGCCTAGGCACTCGTCCGGTGCTCTCCTGCCAGGCGAGAATCAGATCCCCGCGGGAGGCCACACGCCGATAAGCACAGCCATGATCACGAGCGTGACCAGCTCGTGCGCAATGTTCATCGTGGTCAGGGCGGTCGGTCGCCCCTCGAATGCGTCGTGCGTGATGAAGCGGGCGGCGGTGAAGCCCGCCCACAGCAGGATCGCCGTCACGACGGCCGCGACGAAGAACGAACCGTCGTAGAAGTGCCAGGCGATGGCGGATGCTCCGGCGAGAACCCACGCGGTCACGAAGCTCACGATCACCGTGGTGACGATCGGCCATACGGCGCTCTTCGCCGAGCCTGTCATGTCGACGTTGGCGAGCTTCGCCCAGCGGGTGCCGAACACCTTCGGCGTGTACCAGATCGACCCGACGATCATGCTCGAGATCATGGCCAGCAGCACCGCCCAGTAGTTGATCTCCGGAATCATGGCTCCTCCTTGGCGCTCGAGCGACCGGGAGTCGCTGCTGCCGCCGACGCTACTCCCTGAACCGTGCGGGATCGATAGGCTCGACGTGTGAGTCTCTTCGTCACCGTTCCCACCGCCCGTCTGGCCGAGAACATCGGCGCGTTGCCCGAGGGCGTCGAACTCGAGGTGTGGGACTTCCAGTCCCCCGCCCCCCGACAGAGGATCGACCTCGTCGTGCCGCCGTACATGGGCGGATCATCGGTGCTGTCCGCACTCGAGGGCCTCGACATCGGACTCGTGCAGAGCCAGTCGATCGGCTATGACGGGATCGGCGAGAAGCTGCCCTCCGGCATCCCGTTCGCGAACGCGGCGAGCGTGCATGAGACCTCGACCGCCGAGATCGCGCTCGCGCTCACACTTGCCGCGCAGCGGCAGTTCCCCCGTTTCGTGCTCGCACAGCAGCATGGCGAATGGGCACCGGTCTTCGCCGAGAGCCTCGCTGACAGGCGCGTGCTGCTGGTCGGCTTCGGCGGCGTGGGTGAGGCCATCGCCATGCGCCTCGAGCCTTTCGAGGTCGAGTTGACGGTCGTCGCCCGCACCGCGCGCCCGGTCTGGCACGAGCGGCTCGGACGAGTGCAGGTGCACGCCATCGACGAACTCGCCTCGTTGTTGCCGACGGCGGAGATCGTCGTGCTCGCGCTGCCCGGTGGAGACGAGACGCGCCACCTGTTCGACGATGAGTTGCTCGCGCTCATGCCCGACGATGCGCTCATCGTGAACGTCGGTCGCGGCACGCTCATCGACACGGACGCCCTCGTGCGGCAGAACGGACGCATCCGCGCCGCGCTCGATGTGATGGATCCGGAGCCGCTTCCGGCGGAGCATCCGCTCTGGAAGACCGAAGGCGTACTCATCTCTCCGCACGTCGGCGGCGCCTCGACCGCGATGAACCCGCGCATCGCCAGACTCATCCGCAAGCAGATCGAACGGATGCTGCGCGGCGATGCCCCCGTGAACGTCGTGATCGACGGCTGATCTCTCGAACCGATTCGATCCGGGCGCTCGCGGAACTGTAAGCGCTTGCAGTAGGCTCGTCGCATGACAGAGCTTGAGCAGTTCGCCGCCCCCGGAGCAGAGTGGTGGCGCAGCGCCGTCATCTACCAGATCTACCCGCGCTCGTTCGCGGATGCATCCGGTGACGGCATCGGAGACCTCCCCGGCATCACGAGCCGCCTCGATTCGCTGAAGGAACTCGGCGTCGACGCGATCTGGCTGAGCCCGTTCATGACGAGCCCGCAGAAGGATGCCGGCTACGACGTCGCCGACTACCGCGATGTCGACCCGATCTTCGGCACCCTCGCCGACTTCGACGAGATGATCGCGCAGGCGCATGCCCGCGGCATCCGCCTCATCGTCGACCTCGTCCCGAACCACTCCTCCGACCAGCACGTCTGGTTCCAGGAGGCGCTCAAGGCGGCCCCAGGCAGTCCGGAGCGCGCCCGATACGTCTTCCGCGACGGCAAGGGCGAGAACGGCGAGCTGCCCCCGAACAACTGGGAGAGCGTCTTCGGCGGCGGCATGTGGGAGCGCGTGACCGAGGCAGACGGCACGCCCGGCCAGTGGTACCTGCACATCTTCGACGCGACCCAGCCCGACTTCGACTGGACGAACGAAGAAGTGAAGGAGGAGTTCCGCTCCGTCCTGCGCTTCTGGCTCGACCGGGGTGTCGACGGCTTCCGCGTCGATGTCGCACACGGCATGGTCAAGGAGGCCGGTCTTCCGGACTACGCCCCGGTGGCGGATGCCGACTCGATGGGCGGCGGCGAAGCCAGCGTGCCCTACTGGGGCCAGGACGGCGTGCACGACATATACCGCGACTGGCATAAGGTGCTCGCCGAGTACGACGGCGACCGCGCCCTGTGCGGCGAGGCATGGCTGCCGACACTGAAGCAGACCGCGCTCTGGGTGCGTCCGGACGAGATGCACCAGACGTTCAACTTCCCCTACATGATGACCGCGTGGGACGCAGAGCTGATCGGCGACGTCATCCGCGAATCGCTCGACGAGTTCGGCAAGGTCGGCGCTCCGAGCACCTGGGTGCTCTCGAACCACGATGTGGTGCGGCATGCGTCGCGCCTCGCACTCACGGCCGACAACCCGCAGGGCGAGGGGATCGGACCGAAGTCGGCCGGCAAGCCCGACCCGGTCATCGGCCTCTCCCGCGCACGCGCCGCGACCACCGTGATGCTCGCACTTCCCGGCTCGTCGTACCTCTACCAGGGCGAGGAACTGGGCCTGCCCGAGGCGATGGAGATCCCCGACGAGTTCCGTCAGGACCCGACCTGGTACCGCACGAACGGCAAGCGGTACGGACGCGACGGATGCCGCGTGCCGATCCCGTGGGAGGCGGCAGCGCCCGCCTTCGGCTTCAACACCACCGGTGATGCGTGGCTGCCGCAGCCGGCCGAGTGGGCGTCGTTCGCGCGTGATGTCGAAGAGACGGATGCCACGTCGACCCTGAACCTCTACAAGCAGCTGCTGCAGCTGCGCCGCGAGCGTGCGCTGGGTGTGGGCTCGCTCGTCTGGGAAGACTTGGGTTCGTCCGCGGTCGCGTTCCGCCGGGGCGACCTGCACGTCGCGGTGAACATCGGAACCGAGCCGCTGGAACTCGGCGATGACGTCGCCTTCGTCGTGCAGAGCCAGCCGTTCGAGGGCACCGCGCTGCCGGTTGACCACGCCGCCTGGTACACCAAGGCCTGAACGCATTCCTGGGATCGAGTGACATGGTGAGCATCGATGAGGTCGCGCGACTGGCCGGCGTCTCCACGGCGACGGTCTCGCGCGCCCTCAGCGGTCGCGGCCACGTGTCCGCTGCGTCGCGCGACCGGGTGCTCGCCGCGGCGCAGACGCTCGGGTACGTCGTCTCGTCGCGCGCCTCATCGCTCGCTTCAGGCCGCACCCGCAACATCGGCGTGGTGGTGCCGTATCTCGATCGCTGGTTTTTCAGCACGGTGCTCTCCGGTGTCTCCAGTGCCCTGATGCGTCAGGGCTACGACATCACGCTCTACAACATCACGGCCGACGAGGATGTGCGCCGGAACGTCTTCGACACGGCACTGCGCCGCCAGAGGGTGGATGCCGTCATCGCGGTGTCCATCGAACTCGACGAGGCCGAGACGACCCGTCTGCTCGAACTGGGTCTCCCCGTCATCGCGATCGGCGGGCCGAACCCTCAGCTCGACACCCTGACAGTCGATGACGGCGCGGTCGCTCAGCTGGCGACCGAGCACCTGCTGAGCCTGGGCCACACCGCCATCGCGCACATCGGCGCGAACCCGGAGTTCGACATCGACTTCCACATCCCCACCCAGCGTCGACTCGGTTTCGAGAAGGCGCTGGGGGATGCCGGGATCACACCGAACCCGGCGTTCCTCGAGCCCGCGGACTTCACCGTCGACGGCGGCTACCGCGCCGCCAAGCAGCTGCTGGGCCGGCCGGGGCCGCGGCCGACAGCGGTCTTCGCGGCATCCGATGAGATGGCGATCGGTGCGGTGCTCGCCGCGCGCGATCTCGGCTTCCGCGTGCCGGAGGATCTCTCGATCATCGGCATCGATGGCCACGAGCTGGGCGAGTTCTTCCAACTCACGACGGTCGACCAGTTCCCGCTCGGCCAGGGCGAGCGGGCGGCATCCGCAGTGCTGGCGAAGCTCGAAGATGCAGTGCCCGCCGCCGCCCCGAGTGCCCTGCCGTACGAACTCATCGTGCGGGGGACGACCGCAAGACCTGCGACTCCTCCGAAGAAGCCCCGCGCCCGCTGACCTCCGGCCGCGCGCGAGCCCGCGGCTTCAGCAGCGGCAGTTCAGGCCCGTTAGGCTGGATGCCGGAGAGTCGGGAAGCCTGGTCGACATGATCTGTTGTCGACCCGAAAGGCGCTCATGTCGCCCTCCCCCGCACGCATCCCCGGCATCCGTCGGCTGTTCCCCTCGGCCTCCACCGCGGAATCGCTCCGCATCGGAGAGCTCCTCCGCAAAGAGACGGTCGGCGGCATCCTGCTCGTCGCATTCGCCATCGTCGCGCTGGGGTGGGCCAACTCACCCTGGGCGGAGTCCTACTTCGCGATCCGTGACTTCGAGATCGGGTACGAGCCATGGCACCTGCGCCTCAGCATCGGCGCGTGGGCGGCCGACGGCCTGCTTGCGATCTTCTTCTTCCTCGTTGGCCTCGAACTGAAGCGCGAGTTCGTCAGCGGCGATCTGCGGAAGCTCAGCACCGCGATAGTGCCGATCGTCGCCGCCATCGGCGGAGTGGTCGTGCCCGCCTTCATCTACCTCCTCATCACCGCGGGCTCGCCCGAGGCGTCGAGCGGATGGGCGATCCCCACGGCCACTGACATCGCTTTCGCGGTCGCCGTGCTGGCGGTGATCGGCTCGCACCTCCCGAGCGCCCTGCGGATCTTCCTGCTCACGCTCGCCGTCGTCGACGACCTCATCGCCATCGGCATCATCGCGCTGTTCTACACCGAGACGGTCGAGATCGTGCCACTCGTGCTCGCGCTCGTCGTGATCGCCGGCTACGGCCTGATCGCCCAGTTGTACCGGCGCTTCTTCCACCTACGGCCGACCGCGGCCTGGCTCGTGCTGCTTCCCATCGGAGTGATCGCGTGGGCGCTGCTGCACGCATCCGGCATCCATGCCACGATCGCCGGTGTCCTCCTCGGCTTCACGATTCCCGTGCTGCACGGGAAAGCCGACCGCGGGCCGGACGCCGGGCCAGGCCTCGCCGAGGTGTTCGAACATCGGTTCCGGCCGCTTTCCGCGGGAATCGCCGTGCCGATCTTCGCGTTCTTCTCCGCCGGGGTCGCGATCGGCGGTGCAGAGGGGTTCGTTTCGGCGTTCGCCGACCCCGTGGTCCTCGGCATCATGCTCGCGCTCGTCGTCGGCAAACCGCTCGGCATAACCGCGGCAACGTGGGCCATCACGCGCATCCGGCGGATCGACCTCGATCCTGACCTGCGGTGGGCCGACATCGTCGGCGTCGGCATGCTCGCCGGGATCGGCTTCACGGTCTCGCTGCTGGTCGCCGAGCTCAGTTTCGCCGCGGGCAGCGAGGCTCATGACCACGCCAAGGTCGCGATCCTCACGGCGTCGGTCGTCGCGGCGGTCGTGGCATCGGTTCTGCTGGGGATTCGGAATCGCCGGTACCGCGGCGCCCACGCGTCGTAGTCACCCCGACCGTGATCGCGACGGCAAACCAGGCGGCACCCGCCTGCCCCTCGGTCGACGCCCACGTCACGACGTCGCCGAGAAGGCCGGTGCCGAACGCCAGCCCGAGAGGGACTCCGATGAGCAGCAGCGGCAGACTTGCCGTGAGCAGTACGCCCAGAGCAATCGGCGCACGCCGTCCGCGCAGCATGGCGAGCCCGACGAGACTCGTCCCGGGGTAGATCAGGTGCGCCCCCACGGTCAGCGGGATGCCGGCGATCGCGGCAGCCTCAAGGAGGCCTCCCTGCGCGCCCTCCGCTGCGATCGCGAGCGCATGCCCTCCTGCCATCGCGGCGAGTCCGATCCAGACCATGGCCAGGCCCCATCCGAGCAGTCGTCCGGCTGCGACGCGCTGCAGGCTCGGACGCACGCCGATGATTCCCAGCCCGAGCAGCGCTGCCGCGCAGAGGCCCAGCGCGTTCTGCGCCACGAAGTCCGATTCTCCCGGTGCCGTGGTGCCCAGAAGCCCGGAACCGACCGTCGCGAACAGGACCGCTCCCAGCACTGTGGTCGTACTGCCGGTCAGGCGAGTGCGGGCTCGGACGGGTGTCGTCATGTTCTCCATACCCTCACCGTGCCCGGATCCGAACGATCCGGCATCACCCGCACGAGTCATCGTGAGCGCTCTTCCGGGTGAGTCGGGGTCGGCGAGATCATGCCGGCGGGAATCCGCCGCTCAACCTTCCGTGGAACAGTCCGCTGGCGTCGTTGAGGCCCACCAGTTCGACGGTCTTGCCGTGCTGGGCGTACTTCGTCTCGATCGCATCCAACGCTGCGACGGTCGAGGCATCCCACACGTGCGAGCGCGACATGTCGATCACCACGCGTTCGGGGTCGTCCGCGTACTCGAACTGCGTCGTGAGGTCGTTGCTCGACGCGAAGAACAGTTCACCGTCGACGACGTAGTGCGCCGTGTCGTCCGTCACCGTACGCGTGACGGTGACGAAGTGCGCGACACGTCTGACGAACAGCACGGATGCGACGATCACCCCGGCCACGACGCCGATGGCGAGGTTGTGCGTGATGACCACGGCCAGCACTGTCACGAGCATCACGACGGTCTCGCTCTTCGGCATCCGCTTCAAGGTCGACGGACGGATGCTGTGCCAGTCGAACGCCCCGATCGCGACCATGATCATCACCGCGACCAGGGCCGCCATCGGGATCGTGGCGACGAAATCGCCGAACACGACGACCAGCAGGAACAGGAAGATGCCGGCGAAGAACGTCGAGATGCGCGTGCGAGCGCCGGACGATTTCACGTTGATCATCGTCTGGCCGATCACGGCGCATCCGCCCATGCCGCCGAAGATGCCGGAGAGCATGTTCGCGACGCCCTGAGCCCAGGCCTCACGCGTCTTGCGGGAGTGCGTGTCGGTGATCTCGTCGACCAGCTTCGCGGTCATCAGCGATTCGAGCAGCCCGACCACCGCGACCCCGAGCGCGAACGGCGCGATGATCGTGAACGTCTCCCAGGTGAGCGGCACGTTCGGGATGAACAGCTCGGGAAGGCTGCGCGGCAGCTCGCCCTGGTCGCCGACTGTCGGCACGTTGATCGCGAACACGATCACGACGGCCGTGACGATGATCACGGAGACGAGGGGTGCCGGGATGATCTTCGTGATCCGCGGCATGAAGATCATGACGAGGATGCCGAGAGCCACGAGTGGATACACCAGCCACGGCACGTTCAGCAGGTGCGGCACCTGCGAGCTGAACACGAAGATGGCGAGCGCGTTCACGAAGCCCGTCATGACGCTGCGCGGGATGAACCGCATGAGCTTCGCGACGCCGAGCACAGCGAGGAGCACCTGGAAGACGCCGGCGAGCAGCACGGTCGCGATGAAGTAGTCGATGCCGTACAGGGGCGCGACCGGTGCGATGACGAGGGCCACGGCGCCGGTGGCCGCCGTGACCATCGCCGGGCGCCCGCCGAGGAACGAGATCGCCACCGCCATGATGAACGACGAGAACAGGCCGACCTTGGGGTCGACACCCGCGATGACCGAGAAGGCGATGGCCTCGGGGATGAGCGCGAGACCGACCACGAGTCCTGCGAGCACCTCGCGCGTCAGCATCCGCGGCGACTTCAGCGCCGTGAGCACGGAGGGGTTCGCGCGGTATCGGGCCCGCTCGTCGGTGGTGGTCACGAGAGTCCACCCTATTCCTGATGCCGAGGCCCCATGTTCTGGCCGAGACCCCTGGATATTCGCGCGGGTAGCCAGGGGTCTCGGCAATAAGCCGGGGCCTCGGCGTCAGGTGACTGTGAACTCGGCGGAGAGGAGTTGGTCGTCGCGGGAACTGGGGCCCACTAGCAGGGCGAACTCCCCTGCCTCCACGACGCGGTCGCCGGCGGCATCCACGATCGTGCAGTCGGCGACGGGCAGTTCGATCCGCACGCGCGTGCTCTCGCCCGGTGCCAGAGCCACCTGCCGGTAAGCCTTGAGCTCCTTGTCCGTCCAGCTGACGCTCGTCACGTTGTCGCGCACGTACACCTGTACCGTCTCGATCGTCGGCCGGTCGCCGGTGTTGGTCACCGTCACGTCGGCGACGATGGTGGCGGATGCCGCGAGCGCCTCCTCCTCGAGTGCGAGGTCCGAGTACGAGACGGTCGTGTAGGAGCGCCCCTCGCCGAACGCCCAGGCTGGTGCCTGCGTGAGGTCGGCGTAACGGTCGCCGTGCTGTCCGCGGATCTGGTTGTAGTACGTCGGCTGCTGGCCGGCATGCCGCGCGAATGAGATCGGCAGGCGGCCGGTTGGCTCGATCGCCCCTGTCAGCAGTTCGGCGATCGCGCGCCCGCCCTGCATTCCCGGATTCGCGACCCACAGCACCGCGGCGGCCCTCGATACGGATGCCGGAAGCACGAGCGGCTTCGACGCCATCAGCACCACGACCACAGGCGTGCCGGTGCCGACCAGCGCGTCGAGAAGCGCGTTCTGGCCACCGATCAGCTCGAGCGTCGCGGTCGAACGCCCTTCGCCGTACAGGCCCTGCGCATCACCGACGACGGCGACGCACACGTCGGCCGCCTCTGCCGCGGCGACCGCCTCGGCGATCTGCGCAGCGTCCGGTGCGCACGGCTTCACGACCGGAGGGCGCGGCTGCCCATCGGGCCACGTCGCACCCGCAGGGTCCGGCTCGAGCGTGAGGATGTCCGCACCGCGAGCGTGCACGACCTCCCACGGCGCGATCTCGCGCAACCCGTCGAGCACGGTCGTGATCATCTCGCGCGGCTGCCCGTCCAGCCAGCCGGCCTGGCCGGATCCGCCGGCCCAGTCGCCGAGCTGCTCCTGTGCATCGTCGGCGAGCGGCCCGACGACGGCGACGCGTGTTGTCGCGGTCGGCGAGACCGGCAGGCTCCCGTCGTTCTCCAGCAGCACGAGAGAGCGGCGCGCGACCTCCAGGTTGAGTTCCGCGTGCTCCGCAGTCCCGACGATCTGCTCGAGACCGTCGACAGGCGTCCGCGGGTTCTCGAACAGTCCGAGCTCGAACTTCAGCGTGAGGATCCGTTCGACTGCGGCATCGAAGGCATCCGATGCGAGCAGACCCTGCGCGACAGCATCCAGAGCGCCCTCGAAGAAGGCCGGCGTCGTCATGATCATGTCGTTGCCGGCCTTCACGGCGGCAGCTGCCGCGTGCGTGATGTCCGGCTGCACGTGCTGCTCCCAGACCATCCGGCCGACGTTGTCCCAGTCGGTGATGAGCGTGCCGGTGTATCCCCACTCGCCGCGCAGCACATCGCTGAGAAGCCAGTCGTTGAGGGTGATCGGCACGCCGTCCATGCTCTGATAGCCCAGCATGAACGAGCGGCATCCCTCGCGGGCGACGCGCTCGAACGGCGGCAGGAACCACGACCGCAGCTTCCGCCGGGAGATGTCGGCCTCGCTCGCGTCGCGCCCGCCCTGGGTCTCTGAGTACCCGGCGAAGTGCTTGGCCGTCGCGAGGATCGCCGTCGGATCCTCCAGGCCTTCGCCCTGGTAGCCGCGGACCATCGCGGATGCGAGCTCTCCGAGCAGAAACGGGTCTTCTCCGAACGTCTCGTTCACACGACCCCAGCGCAGGTCGCGGGCGATGCAGAGCACCGGCGAGAACGTCCAGTGGATGCCGGTCGCCGCGACTTCGACCGCGGTCGCTCGGGCGGCCTTCTCCAGCAGCGACGGATCCCACGAGGCCGCCATCCCCAGCTGCGTCGGATAGATGGTCGCGCCGGGCCAGAACGAGTGACCGTGGATGCAGTCTTCGCCGACGAGCAGCGGGATCTGCAGACGCGTCTGCAGCGTCAGTTCGCGCGCTGCGACGATCCGCTCCGGTGAGGTGTGCAGGATCGACCCGACCATGCGACGGAGCACGTGGTCGTCGAGGTCGTCGCGCGCGTCGAGCTGCAGCATCTGCCCGACCTTCTCCTCGAGCGTCATGCGTTCGAGGAGGTCGGCGACGCGCGCCGGAACGGCCAGATCGGGATTCAGATACGGGAGCGTCAGGGTCTCAGAGGTCATCACTTCTTGGTCTCTGCAGCCGGAGCGGCCGCGTCGGTGGTGCGCACGGCCGTGACCGCGTCGTTCACGTTCAGGCCCTTCTTCTTCATCGCGCGCGCCCGTTCGCCGGCCGAGCGCAGGCGCGGGTTGACGTACTCGTCGATGCCGAAGTTGATCAGCGACAGGGCGACACCGATCGCGGCGATGCACAGCCCTGGCGGCAGATACCACCACCACTGGTTCTGCCCGAACGCGCCCTGGGCGGATGCCCAGTTCAGGATCGTGCCCCAGTTGTACGTGGTGACGGGGATCACGCCGATGTACGAAAGCGTCGTGAGACCGAGGATGGCGGCGGTCACCGTGCCGACGAAGCTCGCGGCGATCAGCGCCATGAGGTTCGGCAGCATTTCGACCGTGATGATGCGTCGCAGGGGCTCGCCGTTGGCACGGGCGGCCTGCACGAAGTCGCGGTTGCGCAGCGACATGGTCTGCGCGCGCAGCACACGGGCGCCCCACGCCCAGCCCGTGATGCCCAGCACCGCGGCGATCAGCACGAGCGGCGGGTCCTCGAACATCGAGGCGACGATGATGATCAGCGGAAGACCGGGGATCACCAGGAACACGTTCGTCAGCGCCGACAGCGCCTCGCTCTTCCAGCCGGACAGGTACCCCGCGATCACGCCGACCGTGATCGCGATCACCGTGGCGATCAGCGCGGCGAGGAAGCCGACGACGATGACGCCGCGGGTGCCGTGGATGACCTGGCTCAGCACATCCTCACCGATGTGCGTCGTGCCCAGCCAATGCGCGGCCGACGGCGGCTGCAGACGCGCGGAGTTGTCGATCTTCGTCGGCGAGAACGGCGCCAGCACGTCGGCGAAGATCGCGACCAGCACGAAGAACGCGAGGATCGCGAGCCCGGCGATGGACTTGCCGTTGCGGAACATCGCGAAGGCCGAGACGATCTTCGCCCAGAAGCTCTGGCGCTCACCGCCGTTTCCGGTACCGGCTCCACTGGTGCGGATGAGGAACGTGTCCGGAGCGCTCGCCTGGCGCCGTCCGGCTTTCTCTGTCGTGGACATGGCTCAGGCCTCCGTCTGGCGCGTGCGCGGGTCGAGGAATGCGTAGGCGATGTCGGCGAGGATGTTCGCCACCAGCACCGACAGGGTGATGACGAGGAAGACGCCCTGCATCAGCGCGTAGTCCTTCGCGTTCGTGGCATCCAGGAGCAGCTTGCCGACGCCGGGATAGCTGAAGACCATCTCCATCACGATCGTGCCGCCCACGATGAAGCCGATCGACAGCGCGAAGCTCTGGATCTGGGGCAGCACGGCGTTGCGGGCGGCGTAGCGCCACAGCACCCGCTGGTTCGGCATGCCCTTCGCCTGCGCGACGGTGATGTAGTCCTCATCGAGCACGGTGAGCATCATGTTGCGCATGCCGAGCATCCATCCGCCGAGCGAGGCGATCACGATCGTCAGCGCGGGAAGAGTGCCGTGATGGATGACCTGGCCGACGAACTCGAAGTTCCAGCCGGGCGCCATGCCGACGCCGTACGCCTTGCCGATCGGGAACCAGCCGAGGTTGACCGAGAACACCGCGATCGCGAGCAACCCGAGCCAGAAGTACGGGATCGTGCTGAGGAAGGTCGTGATCGGGATGAGCGACTCGAGCCTGCTGCCCCGACGCCATCCGATGACAGCGCCGCCGATGGTGCCGATCAGGAAGGACACGATGGTCGCGAAGCCGACCAGCCCCACCGTCCACGGCAGCGCTTGGGCGACGACCTCGGTGACGGGGCGCAGCCCGTGCAGCAGCGAGACGCCGAGATCACCCTGCAGCAGCAGACCCCAGTAGTCGAGGTACTGCTGGAAGAGCGACTTGTCGGTGTCGAGCCCGAGCAGCGAACGCAGCGCCTCGGCCGCCTCCGGCGACACGTTGCGGTTGCGCGAGAGGTACTGGCTGACGGCGTCGCCCTTCATCATGCGCGGCAGGAAGAAGTTGATCGTGAGCGCCGCCCACAGCGTGAAGAGATAGAACGCGGCGCGACCGCCGAGGAAGCGCCACGGGATGCGGGACCGGCCGGCGACGACCTTGGTCGCCGTCGTGCCGATCTCGACGGCATCGGCATCCGGCCGGGTCTCGAGGGTGGGGAGCTGGGGTTCGACGGCGGTCATCGTGCACCTCCGCGGGTGTCGGCGAAGAATCGTTCAGGGTCGGGGGAGGCTGCGCGCAGCTCCTGCGTGTACGGATCCTGCGGACGGAGGATGACGTCGTCGGCAGGACCGTGCTCGACGATGCGCCCCTGATTGAGCACCATGATCTCGTCGCTGAAGTGGCGGGCGGTGGCGAGGTCGTGCGTGATGTAGAGGACGCCCAGCCCCTCCTCGCGCTGCAGGTCGGAGAGCAGGTTCAGCACGCCGAGGCGGATGGAGACGTCGAGCATCGAGACCGGCTCGTCGGCGACGAGGATCTTGGGACGCGACGCGAGCGCGCGGGCGATCGCGACGCGCTGCCGCTGTCCGCCGGACAATTCGTGAGGACGGCGGTCGATCACGGCATCCGGAACCAACCGCACCCGCTCGAGGAGCCGGCGCACCTCTGCTTCGGTCTCGCCCTTCGGGACGACGTCGTCGAGGCGCAGCGGGCGCTCGAGGTGGTAGCGGATCGAGTGGTACGGGTTGAGGGACGCGAACGGGTCCTGGAAGACCATCCGCAATTGCTGCCGATAGGTCCGCAGTCCTCGGCCTCGGCGTGGAATCGGCGTGCCGTCGAGCAGCACCTCGCCGCTGGTCGGCGTCTCCAGCTGGGTGAGGATCTTCGCGATCGTCGACTTGCCACTGCCGGACTGTCCGACGAGGCCGATCGTCTGGCCGGAGGTGAGCGTGAAGCTCACGTCGTCGAGCGCCTTGAGCTGACCGGCGCCGCGGACGTTGTAGGTCTTCGTGACGTGGCGTACTTCGAGAGTGCTCATCGCACCACCACCCCCTTCTCTCCGGTGAGCCGTGGGAATGACGACAGCAGCGTCTTGGTGTATTCGTCCTGCGGGTCGTTCCAGATCCGCTCGGCCGTGTCGATCTCGACGATCTCGCCCTCGCGCATGATCGCGATGCGGTCGCTGATCTCGAGCAGCAGCGGAAGGTCGTGCGTGATGAAGATCACCGAGAAGCCGAACTCTTCGCGCAGCTGCGAGATCTGGCGGAGGATCTCGCGCTGCACGAGCACGTCCAGCGCGGTCGTCGGCTCGTCCATGACCATCAGCTGCGGCCGGAGGGCCAGAGCCATGGCGATCATGACGCGCTGGCGCATGCCGCCGGAGAGCTCATGCGGGAACGAGCGGGCGCGCTGCGCCCCGACCTTGACGATCTCGAGCAGCTCTGCGACGGCCTCTCGACGCTGCTTCCTGCTCATGTTCGGGCGGTGCACTTCGAAGACGTCCTCGAGCTGCGCACCGATCGTCGTCACGGGGTTCAGTGCGTTCATCGCACCCTGGAAGACCATCGAGATCTTGTCCCAGCGGAAGCGGCGCATCTGCTCCGCGCCGAGGGCGCTCACATCGATGTCGTCGCCTTCGGCGTCGTGGAAGACGACGGATCCGCTCGTGATCACCGCGGGCGCCTTGAGCAGACGCTGCACGCCGTACGCGAGCGTGGTCTTGCCGCAGCCGCTCTCGCCGGCGAGGCCGAGGATCTCGCCGCGCTGCAGCTCGAGGGTGACGTTCTTCACCGCCGCGACGGGCGGATCGACGTCGTACACGACCGAGAAGTCGCGGACGGACAGCAGGGGGTCTGGCATGGAGGTTCCTTGTCTGGGGACTACTGAGGCGACTTCGTCTCGCTCCGCTCGCTCAACGACCCGCAGGTCGTGCGGGTCGTTGAGCGAGGAGCGGAGCGACGAGTCGAAGCGTCGCTCCGCTCAGCATCCGTCGCCCTACTTCGCCTCGAGATTCGTCAGGATCTGCACGATGCCGGGCTGGGTCGGGTCGGCCGACGCGTACTGGTCGTCCTCGCTCGGCCATCCGACGTAATTGCGGGTGTTGAACTCGCCCAGCAGGGGGTGCGCGCCGAGCGGGATGGCCGGCACATTCTCGGCGAAGGCGGTCTGCAGCACTGCCGAAGCGGCGGCGCGCTCCTCATCGGAGGAGGCGTTGGCGTAGGTGTTCAGCGCCTCGGTGACAGCGGGGTCATCGAAGCGGCCGAAGTTGTACTGCGCCTTGCCGTCGACGATCCACTTCGGGTCCATGGTCGAGGTGTACAGGCCGTACACGTTGCCGGTGTCCTCGAGCCAGTGGATGATCGCCTGGAAGGTGCCTTCCTGACGGGCTGCGTCCCAGCCGCCCCAGTCGGGCTGGTCGACCTTGACCTCGATGCCGAGGGTCTCATCGAGCTCTTCGGCGAGGAGTGCCTGCTCGGTGTTCCAGTCGCTCCATCCGGCGGGAACCGAGACGGAGAACGACACGGCTTCGCCGTCGGGGTCCATGAGCTTGTCGCTCTTCCAGGTGTAGCCGGCGTCCGTGAGGATCTGCTTCGCCTTGTCGACGTCGACCGAGTACTCGGCATCCTGGTACTCCGGGATGATCTCGTCGGCGAGCAGCGTGCCGAGACCGGTCACGTTCCAGACGGCCTCGCTCGCACCCTCGCGGGCGATGTCGACGTAGGCGTCGCGGTCGATCGTCCAGGCCAGGGCCTCGCGCAGCGCGGGGTTGTTGAACGGCTTGGTCTGCAGGTTCATGAACAGCGTGCCGGCGCCGGCGGTCGGCGAGACGAGGAACTGGTTGTCGGGGTCGACCGACAGGTAGCTCTCCTCGATCTGGGGCAGGAACGCCTGGGCCCAGTCGGCCTCGCCCGATGCGAGAGCCGTGGTGAGGGCGGCGTTGTCACCGTACGAGACGTAGTGCAGCTCGGGAACCGAGAGCTCGCCGCCCCAGTAGTCCTCGTTCGCCGTCAGGGTGACCGATTCCGTGGTCCAGTTGTCGAGCACGTACGGGCCGGTGCCCACCGCGAGGCCCTCACCGGTGAGCGGGTCGGTGTTGGGGTCTTCGATGCTCTCCCAGATGTGCTTCGGGACGATCGGGGTGTGCAGCACCCGCGACTGGGCGGTGAACTTCGAGTCGGCGAACTTCAGCGTGACCTTGTCGCCGTCGACAGTCGCGCCCTCGTAGTGCAGTCCCTGAGAGTCGGCGAGCTTGCCGCTGAGGTACTGGTCGAACGTGAACACGATGTCATCGGCGGTGAACGGCTCGCCGTCGCTCCAGTTGACGCCGCTGCGCGGCACCACGGTGAGCTCGGTGTAGTCGTCGTTCCATTCGACCGACTCGGCGAGCCAGGGAGTGGTTCCGAGATCGCCGGTCGGGTTCACGAGAGCGAGCGGCTCGAAGATGACCTTGGCGTAGCCGTACTTCGATGCGGACGAGTCGCCGAGGTACGGGTTGTGCGACTCTGTGGTGATCGCCCCGTCGGGCTTGGCGATCGTGAGTGCGGCGGTGGACGAGCCGGATTCTCCGCCGCCGCCATCTGCGGCGGGCGAGCATCCGGCGAGCACGCCGATGCTGAGGGTCGCGATCGCGCCGATCGCGATCAGAGATCTGCTGAGCTTCATTGCTTCTCCTTGGACACGGGTCATTGTGCAGGTGCGGCACGCGTCGGTGTGACGCTCCAGCTTACTCATGAGAAAGTAAACTGAGGCGAGGTTACCGACAAGTAAGTAAGCTTGCAAGTACGAGATGCCAGACCGTTACACTCACCTCAGAGGGGGATGCCGTGGCCACAGAGAATTCGACGCGCACGCGCCCTGCGACAAGGCAGAAGCGCACAGACATCCTGGAAGCAGCAGTCGAGATCTTCGGCAACAAGGGATCGACGAACGGCACGCTCGCCGACGTCGCAGAGCAGGTGGGGATGACGCACGCCGGGGTGCTGCATCACTTCGGATCGAAGCAGAAGCTGCTGCTCGAGGTGCTCGCCTATCGCGACCAGGCCGACGTCGCCGAGCTGGTCGAGAAGCACATCCCCGGTGGGCCGGAGCTCTTCCTGCACCTGGTGCGCACGGCGTTCGCGAACGAGCGGCGCCCCGGCATCGTGCAGGCGTACACCGTACTCTCCAACGAATCCGCCCGCGATTTCTTCGAAGAGCGCTACACGACCCTCCGGCGCGAGGTCACCGAGGCGTTTCATGAACTGTGCGCGCAGGAGGGCGTGACCGAACCGGATACGGTGGCCGCGGCATCCGCCAGCATCCTGGCCGTCATGGACGGCCTGCAGCTGCAGTGGCTGCTGCATCCGGACATCGTCAAACTCGGTGAGGCGAGCGAGTTCGCGATCCGCGCGATCGTGAACTCCGTGCTGCATCCGGCACCCGAGTTGGAGACGTACGTCCGCGAGGCCGGACAGTAGGCTCAGCCCATGAGCATCGACCTCGAAGCGCTGTACATCGACCTGCACCAGCATCCTGAACTCTCCTTCCAGGAGACGCGCACGGCAGGCATCGCCGCCCAGCACCTGCGCGATCTCGGACTCGAAGTCGAAGAGGGCATCGGCATCACGGGCGTCGTCGGGGTGCTGCGCAACGGCGATGGGCCGACAGTCTGGGCGCGCGCCGATATGGACGCACTCCCCGTCGAGGAGCAGACCGGTCTCGCCTACGCCAGCACCGCGACCGGCGTCGACCCGGCCGGCCACACCGTCCCTGTCATGCACGCGTGCGGGCACGACATGCACGTCACCGCGATGATCGGTGCAGTGGAGCAACTCGTCGCGAGCCGGGACGAATGGTCGGGAACGCTCGTGGTCATCATCCAGCCGGCCGAGGAGTACGGTGCAGGCGCCAGAGCGATGCTGGATGCCGGCATCCTCGACCGCTATCCGAAGCCCGACATCGTGCTCGGACAGCACGTCACGCCTTTCGCCGCGGGCATCATCGGCGTGCGCAGCGGCACGCAGATGGCGGCATCCGACGGCCTCACCGTCACGCTGCACGGCCGCGGCGGACACGGATCCCGCCCGCACACGACCGTCGACCCGGTGGTGATGGCAGCGGCCACGGTGATGCGCCTGCAGACGATCGCCTCGCGTGAGACAGACCCGCAGGGTGTCGCCGTCGTCACAGTCGGCTCGATCCACGCCGGTCTGAAGAACAACATCATCCCCGCCGAGGCGACGCTCGAGCTCAGCCTGCGCTATCCGGACGACGAGGCCCGCGCGAACGTACTCGCGAGCGTGGAGCGGATCGTGCGGGCCGAGGCACTCGCATCCGGTGCCGAGCGCGAGCCCGAGATCCGCACCGACCACACGCTGCCGCCCACGATCAACGACGTGGATGCCGTGGCGCGGGTCACGACTGCGTTCCAGCGCGCCCTCGGAGAAGCCGCCGTGATCGACCCAGGGATGATCACGGGCAGCGAGGATGTCTCATGGTTCGCCCGTGATGCCGGCGCACCTCTGGTCTTCTGGTTCTGGGGCGGTGTCGACCCCGCGACATTCGCCGCGGCGGTCGCAGGCGGAACAGTCGCCCACGACATCCCCACCAACC
Organism: Microbacterium murale; assembly: GCF_014635185.1. Lineage (GTDB taxonomy): Bacteria > Actinomycetota > Actinomycetes > Actinomycetales > Microbacteriaceae > Microbacterium > Microbacterium murale. The sequence goes on along the minus strand of NZ_BMCM01000001.1, from coordinate 1,308,771 downwards.
ACTCGCCGCTGTTCGCGCCTGAGATCCACCCGACGATCGAGGTCGGGGTCACCGCGATGGCGACCGCGGTGCGCGAGTTCCTCGGCTGAGCGGGCTACACCTCGACGACGCGAGGCGGGGGCGGCGGGTCCAGCTGACGCTGCGGCACGCCGTGCGCCTCGCGATGCAGCCGCTCCATGCGAGCATCGAGCTCTGCCGCGGCATCCGCAGCGTCTGACAGGCTGTCGACGAGATGTGACGGCACCTGGTTGGAGAACTTGTAGTAGATCTTGTGCTCGAGGCTCGCCCAGAAGTCCATCGCGATCGTGCGGAACTGCACCTCGACGGGCACCAGGAGCGGCCCGGTCGACAGGAACACCGGCACCTCGATGATGACGTGCAGGCTCTTGTACCCGTTGGGCTTCGGGTTCTTGATGTAGTCCTTCACGGCCCGCACCGTGATGTCGTCCTGCTGGGTGAGCAGGTCGAAGAGCTGGTACACATCGGCGACGAAACTGCAGGTCACGCGAACGCCGGCGATGTCGGTGATCTCGTCGCGGATGCGCTCGAAGTCGGGCTCCTCGATCCCCTTGCGGGCGATCTTCTCGACGATGCTGTCCGGAGTCTTGATCCGGCTCTTCACGTGCTCGATGGGGTTGTACGCGTGATCGTGCAGGAACTCGTCCCGCAGAATCGAGATCTTCGTCTCGACCTCTCGCATCCCGAACTCGTACTCGCGCAGGAACTTCTGGAATTCGTCACGGAGCTCGCGGGTCTGGCGGATATCGTCTTCGCTGACCTCGATGGTCGTCATGAGATCGACGTTACGCGAGCGTGATCAGAACGCGCTGTGCGTTTCGCTGTGGGCGGATGCCGTCGGCATGAGGATTTCGTATGGGTGGCAGGTTCGGGCGTAGGGATTCCGTAAGGATCCCGTGAGGACGGCGTGAAACGGCGTAGCGTCACGCATCGTGACAGAAGAAACGCGCGCACTTCCGGATGCTCCGCCGCTCGCGAAACGCATCCTCCTCGGCGACCCGCTCACCTCGAAGCAGGTCGACGACCAACTGCTGCCCAAGCGGATGGCACTGCCGATCTTCGCGTCGGATGCGCTGAGCTCAGTGGCCTACGCGCCGCAGGAACTCGTGATGATCCTGCTGATCGGCGGGCTCACCTTCCTGTCCTTCACGCCGCTGGTCGCGGTGTCGGTCATCGTGCTGCTGATCGTCGTGGTGCTCAGCTACCGGCAGCTCATCAAGGCGTACCCCTCCGGCGGCGGCGACTACGAGGTCGCGTCGAAGAACCTGGGCGAGATCCCCGGTGTGGTGGTCGCCGCTGCGCTGCTGGTCGACTACGTGCTCACAGTCGCTGTGTCGGTGGCATCCGGCGTCGACAACATCATCTCCGCCGTCCCCGGGCTGAACGCCTGGCGCGTCGAGCTCGCGGTCGGCTTCGTCATCCTCATCATCATCGTCAACCTGCGCGGCGTACGTGAGGCGTCGACGGTTTTCGCGATCCCGACCTATGTATTCATCGCATCCGTCGGATTCATGATCGTCACGGGTCTCATCCAGACGTTCCTCGGGAACGCCCCGGTGGCGTCGAGCGCCGAGTTCGCCGTGCACTCCGAGGATCTCAGTCAGGCGGCCGTCATCCTTCTGGTGCTCCGCGCGTTCTCCAGCGGATGCTCCGCCCTCACCGGCGTCGAGGCGGTCTCCAACGGAGTACCCGCATTCCGTACGCCGAAGGTGCGCAACGCGCAGGCGACGCTGGTGCTGATGGGTTCCATCGCGATCTGCCTGTTCGCCGGTCTCACCGCCCTCGCACTCATCACCGGTGTGCACTACGCCGAGAATCCGTGCGATCTGATCGGCTTCGACTGCTCGAACCCGCAGCCGAGCCTGATGGCGCAGATCGCGGCGGCGACGTTCGGTGGCGGCAGCATCCTGTTCTTCATCGTGCAGGCCGCCACGGCCTGTGTGCTGCTGCTCGCGGCGAACACCGCGTTCAACGGCTTCCCGCTGCTCGGTTCCGTACTCGCCCGCGACGGCTACGCGCCGAAGGCGCTGAACACGCGCGGCGACCGGCTCGTCTTCTCGAACGGGATGATCCTGCTGGGCATCGCCGCGATCGCCGTGCTGGTGGTGTTCCAGGCGCGTCTGACGACACTCATCCAGCTGTACATCATCGGCGTCTTCGTGTCGTTCTCGCTCGGCCAGATCGGGATGGTGCGGCACTGGCGGCGGGTCCTGCGGACGACGGCCTCAGGAAAGGCGGATGTCGACGTCGCGGTCGACGATGCCGCGGCATCCGATCGCCGGTCAGCACGGATCGGCCTGATCATCAACTCGGCCGGCGCAACCCTCACGATCCTGGTCCTGCTCATCGTGACGATCACGAAGTTCACGCACGGCGCGTACCTGGTGTTCTTCGCGATCCCGATCCTCGCCTTCCTCATGATGGGCGTGAAGCGCTATTACCGCGATGTCGAGCATGAGATCGCGGTCGATGACACGACGCACTTCGGCGCGAGCGGAGACGTGGCACTCGTGCTGGTCAGCAAGCTGCAGAAGCCGGTCATCAAGGCCATCGACTATGCGATCGCCGCGAAGCACGGGCAGACACTGGCCGTGCACATCGCGGTCGCCGACGATGATGCGGAGCACCTGCAGCAGGAGTGGGCCGAGCACCGCATCCCGATTCCGCTGGTCATCGTGGAATCGCCCTACCGGTCATTCGCTCAGCCGGTCGCGCAGTTCATCAAGCAGTACCGGCAGAAGCACGGCGCCTCGGTCGTCACGGTCTACCTGCCGCAGTACATCGTCGGCCACTGGTGGGAGAGCTTCCTGCACAACCGACGCGCGCGCCGCATGGCCAACCAGCTGATGCTCGTGCACGGCGTCTCGATCACGCTGGTGCCGTGGTTGCTCGACTCGTCCGAGCTGATCTACGGGCGGCGGTCGCGGCCGGTTCCTGGGCAGGAGCGCGCGGGTCGTCCGGTCCTCACCTCCACCACCGGACGCCGTGCGCACCGACCCGCCGGGCCGCCGGCCGAGGACTGAGAGCTGAGAGCTGATTCGCCCCGGGATTCTCACGCCCGGGTTTCTCACGCCCGGGTTTCTCACGCCCGGGATTCTCACGCCCGGGATTCTCGCGCCCGGGTTTCTTATCCGGGTGCGGGTTGTCGTTGGTGTGGGCTTCGGGTGGGGTGCCAGTGCTGGTGGGGGTCCCACCAGGCGGGGCCGCGAACTTCGGGCACGCCGTGGTTCATCCGGATCACCCACTCGGTCAGGTGCAGGGTCCGGTGATGCCACCAGCACAGCAGCACCCCGTTGTCGGTATGCGTCGGGCCGCTGGCTGCGTGTTCTTGCACGTGATGCACCTCGCACCAGGTCGCGGGGATCGTGCACCCCGGGATCACACACCCGCCGTCACGGATGGTGATCGCGCGGCGTTGCAGGGCGTTGAAGATCCGACCACTGGTGCCGATCGATACGATCCGGCCCCGGTCATCGAACAGGATCCGTTGAATCCCGCCCGCGCACCCGGTCTGCAGCGCCGCAGACAACGGGACCAGGTCACCGGTGTGCCCGATCTGCGCCCACCCGTGCCCCGCCGCAAGATCCGCCGCGGTCGCCGCGACGGTGAGCGTCGGCGCGGCACCACCGAGGTGCGGGAACAAGTCGGTGCGGGCCGCAGTGTTCAGGATCGCCGCCAGCGCATCGTGCATCTTCTGCCCGCGCGTGCGGGTGTCCGTGAAGACGGGGCCGTCAGCGGCTGCGTCGTCACGCTCAACTGACGGCTCGAACCGCACACCGCCACCTGTTGACGCGCCACCGTCTGATCCTGCGCTGCATGACTCGTCGTCGTTCTCCGGGTCCTCCGCCCCGTTCACTTTCGGGTTCAGGAGGCTGTCGATCAGCAGACTCAGTTGCGCGGCCACTTCGGGGAGGAGGCTGCCGCGTACCGGGGAGGCGCCGTCCTTGACCTTCCCGATCGAGAAGTATCGTCCGCGCATCGCGGCCTCTTCGGCCGGTTCCGCACCATCCGGGTCCAGATACGCGACCATCACCCGAGCGAGCATCCCCAGGTCTTCCGGCAACGGGATCGGACGCGGCGCCTCGTCGTCCGCGCCGGCGTCGATGCCGCGGGCGAAGTCCGCGAGTTGCCGGTCGGCCTCGACCCGGTTCTGATCGGTGATGCGGCGGGCGGACTGCTCGATCGGATCTGTCGCGGCCAACAACCCCGCCAGCCCCAGGCCGCCCTCGACCATCACCTCGCGCAGCGCCTGATACCGGGCCGGAAGGAACACCCCGTCCGTGATCCCGACATCCCGGCGCACCAGGCGTGCCGCCCGGACCAGCCGGGTGGCACCCCGCGTGTCCGTGCCGGTCAGTATCCGCACGAGATCCGCGGGCTTGGAGCACCCGTACCGGGTCGTCATCCGTTCGTCCTTCACCCCGGCGGAGCGGTCGCAGACCTGCACGGTGGCCTCGACCTGCAGGCCTTCCACCCGTCGTTGGATCCGACCCGACACGGCAAGCAGCTCCGCAGCATCCACATCCGACAACCCCGGGATCACCTCCGCACCGAACGCATCACGCGCCACGGAATCGAGGGACTCCTCGAGTTCCCGAAGCCGAGCAACGATGCTGTTCATACCACCCATTCAACACCGGGCCACAGACATTCCACCCCGCTTTTCAGGCTGATCAGACAACTATTCCGAACAATCTTCCTGCTTTTCCATTCGCGTTGGATCTACGCTGGAACGATGACCGATCCGCAGCGCAGCGATCCATGGCCGATCCGCACCTCGCGAGTCGAGATCCGGGCCTGCTCACCGGATGATCTCGAAGCGCTCTGGGAGTTCCGCCGGCTCCCCGAGGTCAACCGTTGGCTCGGTGTCGCGCCGACCACCCTCGAGGATTTCCGCGAGCGCTACCTCGAACCCGACCGTCTCTCCGCGACCTTCGTGATCGAGCTGCTGCCGACGTCCGACACTGAACGGACGGTGATCGGCGACCTCATGGTGCGCATCCAGGACGCGTGGGCGCAGCTTGAGGTCGCGGACGAAGCCAAGGGCGTGCAGGCCGAACTCGGCTGGGCTCTCGACCCGGCTTTCGCCGGGCGCGGTTACGCCACCGAGGCGGTCAGAGCCGCGATCGACGTGTGCTTCGGCTCACTGGGCCTGTACCGCGTGCATGCCGGATGCTTCGCCGACAACGAACCGTCGTGGCGGCTGATGGAGCGCATCGGGATGCGCCGTGAGGAGTTCAGCCGCAAGACCGCCCTGCATCGCTCGGGTGAATGGATGGACGGGATGAACTACGGACTCCTCGCGGAAGAATGGCCCGCGGCATCCTGACCCATGCAGTCGTAAGCATTCCGCGAGCGTTCAGCGCCGGTCCGTATGGATTGCGTGAGGATTCCGCGCCTGCGCTGCGTTTGCGCGTAATGTCGTTCCCTGGCTGCTCGATTCCTCCGAGATCCGGCCGATCCCGGAAGCAGAGGATGCAGGGAACGGAGGATCATGAGCGCTGAACGGATGCCGGACACCGCCGCCTCGACGGGCGTGCCACTGCCGAGTCCCCGATCCAGCGGCCTCGGTACCGGCGCCCTCGGCTGGCGGCGCGAGGTCGCCGGATTCGCCACTGCCGTCATCGCGGGACCCCTTCTCTCATGGCTGTTGTTCGCCCTGCGCAGCCAGGAGTCGATCACTTACGAGGTGCTGTCATTTCAGCTTCTGGTTGTCGTCGTCGCGATCATCGGCGGGCTGCGGCCCGCTGTGTTCACGGCGGTGCTCTCCGGAGTCACACTCGATCTGCTGTTCGTGGCCCCTGTGTTCACGATCGCGATCGACCACCCGCTTCATATCGTCGCTCTCGCGCTGTACGTGATCATCGCGGTGCTGGTGGGGCTCATCGTCGTCCAGGCCGCCAACCGCGCTCGCGCCGCCCGCCGCGCCACGGCGGAGGCTGAGCTGCTCGTCTCCGTCGCCGGCAACGTGCTCCGCGGCGATAGCGCCGTGCTCGCACTCATCACCCGCACCCGCGAGGCGTTCGGATTGAGCGGCGTACGGCTCGTCGGCGCTGACGGCGAGGTCCTCGCCCGCGATGGTGAACCTGTCCGCGATGGCCGAGAGACCACGATTCCGGTCGGATGGAGCTCGGGCAGTGGCCCACGTGCCTTCCTGGAACTGCACGGCGGACCGCTCGATGCACCGTCACGTCGATTGGTCGAGGTGATCGTGGCACAACTGTCTGCCGCGATCGAACACACCGACCTCAGCGCCACCGCCGGCGAGGCGAAGACACTCGCGGAGACCGACCGAGTGCGCAGCGCTCTGCTGTCCGCACTCAGTCACGATCTTCGTCGTCCGCTCTCCGCAGCCGTCGCCGCCATCGGCGGGCTGCGCGGAGTGCATGGGCTCTCGGAACCCGATCGTGAAGAACTACTGGCCACCGCCGACGAGAGTCTGTCGACGCTGTCCAGGCTGATCACCGACCTGCTGGATGTCAGCAGAGTGCAAGCGGGAGTGCTCGCTGTCTCGGCCACCCGAGTCGACGCGGAAGCCAGCATCCTGTCCGCGCTCGACGAACTTCGTCTCGGTCCGGATGACGTCGCACTCGCCCTGGATCCGGACCTTCCGGGGCTGCATGCTGATCCGGTGCTGCTGCAGAGGGTTCTCGTGAATCTGCTCGCGAATGCGCTCGCGCATTCACCTGAAGGCAGTCGTGTCACTGTCGCAGCGCACCTCGTGGGAGAGCGGGCCGAGATCCGCATCATCGATCGCGGCGAGGGCGTGCCAACTGAACGCCAGAGCAGCATCTTCCAGCCGTTCCAGCGCTACGGCGACACCGACAACACGACCGGACTCGGCCTGGGACTCGCCCTCTCGAAGGGCTTCACGGAGGGGATGGGCGGTAGCCTGACTCCGGAGGACACCCCCGGTGGCGGCCTCACGATGGTCATCTCCCTGCCGCTGGCCGCTGGCGAGTCCGACATCCAGGAGGCGGAGTGAAGCTGCTCATCGCCGACGACGATCCGCAGATGGTGCGCGCACTCCGGATCACCCTTGCGGCGCACGGCTACGACATCGTGGCGGCCGCAGACGGTGCCGCCGCGATCGCCGCCGCCGCGCAGACCCACCCTGACATCATCCTTCTCGATCTCGGGATGCCCAGACTCGACGGCATCGAGGTGATCCATGCCCTGCGCGGCTGGACGACGGCGCCCATCATCGTGGTCTCCGGTCGCACCGGCTCGGCGGACAAGGTGGAGGCCCTCGACGCCGGCGCGGACGACTTCGTCACGAAACCCTTCCAGGTCGATGAGTTGCTCGCGCGGCTGCGGGCGTTGTCGCGCCGCGCTGCGCCCGCGACCGGCGAGTCGACCGTGCGCTTCGGCGACGTCGTGATCGACCTGGCCGCCAAAGCCGTGACCCGCTCCGGCGCCAGGGTGCACCTGACTCCGACCGAGTGGCGGATGCTGGAGCACCTCGCCCGCAACCCAGGCGCCCTCGTCACCCGCCAGGACCTGCTGAAGGGGATCTGGGGCAGCGAGCAGGTGTCCGACTCCGGCTACCTGCGGCTGTACATGTCGCAGCTGCGCAAGAAGCTCGAGGCGTCGCCCGCTGAGCCTGCGCATCTGCTGACCGAGTCGGGAATGGGCTACCGGCTGGTGCTCTGAGTCACGTGTCGCGCGAGCGCCAGAGCAGCCACACGAAGTACGGCGCGCCCAGCAGCGCGACGACGAGACCGGCCGGCAGCTGCTCGGGCGCGATGATCGTGCGGCCGATCGTGTCGGCGGCACCCACCAGCAGCGCGCCCAGCAGCACCGCGACCGGGATCACCCGAGTGTGCCGGGAGCCGACCAGTGCGCGGGCGGCGTGAGGGGCGACGAGCCCGACAAAGCCGATCACGCCGACCGCCGTGACGCTGAGCGCGGCCAGCACCGCCGCGGCGATGAGCATGATCATGCGCGTGCGTTCGACGCCGATGCCGATCAGGCGCGGGGTGTCCTCGTCGAGCGCGAGCACGTCGGCCTCGCGGCGCACCGCGAAGGCGAGCGGCAGGGCGATGATCAGCACGATGGCGACGGGGATGACCTGCTCCCAGACGCGCCCATAGGTCGTGCCGGAGAGCCAGGTGTAGATCTTCGGGGTGTCCCACGGGTTGGCGCGCAGCAGCAGGAACGTGGTCAGCGCCGAGGCGCCGTACGAGACGCCGATGCCGATGAGTATGAAGCGGTCGGCGTTCAGGCCACCCCGCCAGGCGAGCAGGTACACGAGCGCGAAGGCGAGCAGCGCGCCGACGACAGCAGCCGCGATCATGCCTGCGGTGGAGGCGACAGCGCTGGTCACGATGATCACGGCACCCAGGCCCGCACCGCCCGTCACTCCGAGGATGCCAGGATCGGCGAGCGGGTTGCGGCTGACGGCCTGGATGAGGGTTCCGGCGAGGGCGAGGGCGGCGCCGGCGCACATCGCCGCTGCGACGCGCGGTGCACGTTCGGAGAGCGCGAAGGCGATCTGCGGCGGAGCCTGTCCCTGCAGCCACAGCATCACGTCGCCGGTGAGCAGCGCGGTGTGCCCGAGCAACAGTCCGACCAGTCCGATGGCGACCACTGCGACCCCTGCGATCACGAGCACGAGCCGGAAACGGGCAACGCTCCGCACGCCGAAGCGCACCTTCGGGGGCTCTCTGGTGGGGCCGGCATCGCGCAGGCGCCGCGCCATGAGCACGAGCACGAGCGCGCCGAGCAGCGTCGTGGCCACACCGGTGGGGATGCTGATCGCCTGCTCCGCGCCGAGGATCGCCCTGAGGACGGCATCCGAAACGATCACGACGAGCGCACCGATGAGCCCGGATGCCGGGAGGAGGAGGATGTGACGACTGAGCCCTGGGACGACACGGGTGAGCAGCCGCGCGAGGACAGGGGCGCACAGCCCGACGAAGCCGAGCGGGCCGGCGAGCGTGACCGAGACGGCGGTCAGCGCGACGCCGAAGAGGATGCCGATGGCCCGCGTCGAACGGATCGGGATGCCGAGGGAGGAGGCGGTGTCATCGCCGAGAGCCAGCACGTCGAACCGGCGGGCGAGCAGCAGAGAGGCCGCCAGCACGAGCACGACGACCGGGGCCGCCTGCAGGAAGGCGTCCAGTTTGAGCTGCGTCAGCGAACCGCTCCCCCAGGCCAGCAGCCCCTTGGTCTCCTCGGAGAACAGGATGAGCAGCGTGGACGATCCGGCCTGGAAGGCCATCGCCAGTGCGGAGCCGGCGAGCACGAGCCGTGTGGTCGACGACGCCGCACCGCCGGCAAGGCCGAGCACGATCACGGCGCCGACGAGACCGCCGATGAAGGCCACTGTCCCCGATGCCCAGATCGGCAGTGCGATGCCGAACGCGGCGATCACGGTGACAGCCAGATACGAGCCGGCCGTCACACCGAGCGTGTCGGGTGATGCGAGCGCATTGCGCGACAGCGACTGCAGCAGGGTGCCGGCGACGCCCAGCGCGACGCCGACCGTGACGCCGGCGGCGAGACGCGGGATCCGCGACCCCCACAGCACCGTCTCGTCGGCGAAGACCGCCCCACTCGTGCCCTGCGTGAGGTGCCACAGCGCAGCGAGGACGAGAAGTACGGCGAGGGCGATCAGCGCACCCACCGCGCCGAGGCGCGCGGCGCGGCGGACGGGAGCGGCCGGCGCCTCCGCCTGGGTGCCGCGCGCCTCGGTTAGCGTCACTGGTTCAGCGTCACTTGCTCAGTGCCGCGACGTACGCGTCGATGATCTGCTGCGCCGAGCGGGGGCCGCCGAAGGTCCAGATACCCGCCGGGAAGCTGTAGATGCGCTCCTCCGCCACGGCCGGCACGGTCTTCCAGATGCTGTTGCCGTCGAGGGCTGCGAGGAACTCGTCCGAGTCGTCGCCCACGGTGCCGGTGTGCAGCAGGGTGGCGTCGCCGACGGCGAGCATGCCCTCGATGTCGGTCTGACCGAGGCCGTACGCCGCGTCGACCTCGCCGGTCCACGCATTCGTGAGACCGAGCTCCTCGCCCAGCTCGCCGATCAGCGATCCCTGTCCGAAGGGCCGAAGTGCGACGTTGCCACCGTCGATCCAGCCGTCGAAGAACACGAAGTCGGTGGTGGGCAGGTCGGCGTCCGCGAGCGCGCCCTTGGCATCTGCGAGGTAGGCGTCGAACTCGTCCTTCACGACGTCGGCGCGCTCTTCACGCCCGGTGGCCTCGGCGATCAGGTCGAACGTGGCGAGCATCTTCGCGATCGGGTCGGCGGCATCAGCGCCGATCGTGGCGATCACCGGCACGTCGTAGGCCTCGAGCTGGGAGATGATCTCGTCGTCGGCACCGGTCGCCTCGACGATCACGAGGTCGGGGTTCGTCGCGAACAGCGCGTCGAGGTTCGGCTCCTGCCGCGTGCCGACATCGACCACGCCCTCGGGAAGCGCCTCTGCGGTGTCCCAGGTCGTGTAACCCTCGGCATCCGCCACGGCGACCGGCGTCACGCACAGGGTCAAGGTGTCTTCGATCTGCTGCCACTCGAGCACGGCGACGCGCTCGGCGGGCTTTTCCAACTCGACCGTGCGTCCGAAATCGTCGGTCAGCGTGACCGGATCGGTCGAGGTGGTGGTCTCATCCGCAGCGCAGTCCTCACTCGCCACGGATTCCGGCGCGGCGGTGTCCTGCGCGGCGACGTCAGTGGTGCCGCATCCGGACAGCGCCAGCACCAGGATGCCGGCGGTCGCGAGCGCGATGATCGGGGTCTTCTTCATGCTTCCTCTGTTCACTCGTCCTGTGTTCATGACATCGATGCGTCGACGAGACGCCGCTGCTGGTGCCGCCCGCGCGGCAGTACGCGGACGTGCCCTGTGTCTTCGTCGACGACGGTGTCGATGTGCAGTCCGTACACCTCGGAGAGATTCTCGGAGGTGAGTACTTCAGAGGGAAGGCCGCTGGCGCGGACCCGACCGTTGTGCAGCAGGATGACCTCGTCTGCGACGGAGGCCGCGTGCCCGAGATCGTGGAGAACCACGCCCAGTGCCGTGCCCCGATCGGCGAGATCGCGGACCAGGTCGAGAGTCTCGATCTGATAGCGCAGGTCGAGATGGTTGGTCGGCTCGTCCAGGAGCAGGATGCCGGTGTCCTGAGCAAGACACGTCGCGAGCCACACGCGCTGCAGTTCTCCGCCGGAGAGTTCGTCCACGGCACGGTGAGCCATATCGACGAGGCCGGCCAGTGCCAATGCACTGTCGATGGCCGCGCGATCGGCATCGCTCACCCCGGAGAAGCGCGCGCGATGCGGGTGCCGTCCGAACGCGACGACATCGCGGATCTCGAGGCCGGATGGATGCGGCCTCGACTGCGACAGCATCGCGACGGTGCGCGCGAACTCGCGGGCCGAAAGCGCCCGTGCTTCGGAGGCGCCGACGTGGACCGTGCCGCCATCGACAGGATGGAGCCGGGCGAGCGCCCGCAGCACGGTCGATTTGCCGCTTCCGTTCGGGCCGATGAGGGCGGTGACAGCACCGGGGCGGAGCTGCAGGGACACGTCGTGCACGACGCGGTCCTTGCGGTAACCCAGCGCCAGATTCTCGCCACGGAGGACACCCTCGGAGGTGCGAAGAAGATCTGAGCTCACGTTAGGAGAGCCTAACCTATATCTTTATTCCTCGAGATTTGTTACGCCGTTCAGTGCCTGGCGCCTACCAATGCCGCCTCGGTGCGCGTCGCGACGCCGAGCTTGCGCAGGATCGCCGAGACGTGCACGCTCGCCGTCTTGGCGCTGATGAACAGCCGCTCGCCGATCTGCCGGTTGCTGAGTCCTTCGGCGACGAGTTCGAGCACCTGACGCTCCCTGACGGTGAGTTCCAGATCATCGGCAGCGCGATCGGCGGCAGCAACCCCGCTCGCCCGACCGAATGCGGCGATGCTCTTCTGAAGCGGCACGTGGCCGATCTCGTGCGCCACGGCCGTCGCATCCGCCAGCACGGCCTGCGCCTCGCCTCGCTCACCGGCCCGGACCAGCAACCGGGCGAGTTCGAGACGCGTGACACCGCGCATGATCGCGGGCACGTCGTACTGCTCGGACGCATCGATCGCCGCCCGCAGCGCATCCGTCGAGGGGTCGAGCATCGCGTCGAGCATGCTCGCCCAGCCGTCGGCGCGCACGGCGGCCGGCAGCTCTGACCACAGTCGGCGGATCGCTGTCACGGCCACCTCGGTGGACTGACCGGATGCACGCACCTCGGCGACGAGCCAGCCCGACTCGAGCAGCAGCCGATATGCGTGTAACAGCACGAAGCCGTCATCCCTGGTCATCGCGACGAGGCAGTCCAGGGCATCCGGCCACTGCCCGCGGGCGACGGCGAGTGCGATGTCGTTCTCGATGATCCGGTACCACGCCTGCCGTTCGAGTTCGCCGGTGCGGTGCAGCGTGGGCATCCACTCTTCGCGCAGACGCTCGGCTTCATCGACTTTGCCCTGCCACGCGAGGACCCGGATCCGGGTGAGGACGACGTACTGATCGTTGAGCACCTGCGGCCTGCCGATCGGCACCACCGCCAACCTCGCTGTCACGGCGTCGATGTCGCCGAGTGTGAGAAGCGGCTCGACGACGTTCTGCACCATGAGGGTTCCCGTTGCGCGTTCGACGCCGAGTTCTCGCGCCCGCGCCACGCCGGCCTCGGCCACTTCGAAGGCCTCGTGGTGGCGTCCGAGCAGCGACAGGATGTCCGAGTAGTTGACGCCGTAGCGCAGCTCGGCCCCGCCGTTGCTCAACGATGCCACCCGCGCTGCTTCGCGATAGTCGGCGAAAGCCGCATCGAGCTGCCCCAGATACGCCCGGCACGTGCCTCGGAGATTGTGCGCGACGGAGATCTCATACGGATCACCGACGCGCTGCGCGATCTCGAGCGCCTGCGTCGCCGTGATGATCGCTTCACGCGGCATCGATGCGAGCATGTGCTTGCCGGCGATCTGATTGAGAAGCGTGGCGCGCAGACGATCATCGTCGAGCGCGGCGTCCACGATCTCGAGGGCCTGCACGTAGAGCTCGGTCGATCCCGGCAGTCCGAGGTTGCTGCGGAACTGGGCCTTGTCTCGCAGCAGTCGCGCGTGCTCGGCCGGATCGGCATGCGGATCGGCGTCGATCAGGTCGAGCGCGCGCTCGGCGACGGACAGCGCGCGTTCCGCTTCGCCCGCATTGCGCAGGATGGACCCGATCTGTCGCATCAGGTGCACTTGCGACAACCCGGCTGTGGACTCGGCATCCGGCACCTGTTCCCACAGTTCGAGGGCGAGTTCTCCGAAGCGGGCCGCCGTTGCGAACGCGAACCGGTTTTTGGCCTCATGCATCGCCGCCACTGATGCGACGAGCGCACGGTCGGGCACCTGAGCGAGACGCCAGTGATGGGCGAGCGAGGAGCGGTCGCACCGGTCGAGCGACGCGGCGCGCTTCTCGAGAGCCTCGGCGTACCCGCGGTGCAGTCGAGCGCGCTCCCCCGGCAACAGATCATCGTGCACGGCCTCGCGCAGCAGGGCGTGCCGGAAGGTGTACTGATCGTCGTCGACGGAGAGGATGCCGCCCCGCACCGCCCCGCGGATGGCGTCGTCGAATCGCTCGTCAGGAAGACCTGCGAGCTCGGCCAGCAGAGTGTGCGACAGCATCCCTTCGGCACCCGATGCGACACGTACGACGTGCCGGGCGTCGTCGTCGAGCTGATCGAAGCGTACGAGCAGCATGTCTCGCAGCGAATCGGGCAGCGGCCCAGCCGCGCAGCACGCGACCTCTTCTATGAAGAACGGCACGCCTTCGGCTCGTTCCATCAGGCGCTCCAGCGCGGCCTCGGTGAGAGCGCCTCCGGAGAGCTGTTCGACCAGCAGCCGCGTCGCGGCTTCATCCAGGCGCTGCAGCGGGAGCCGTTCGATGAGCCGTGCGCGCGTCGTCTCGGCGATGAAGCGGCTCACGGCGTCGCCGCGGCGCACGTCGTCGCTGCGGCAGGTGATGACCATGAGCACACGGCCGGACTGCAGAGTCCGGAGCAGGAAGGAGAGCATGCCGAGCGTGGAGTCGTCGGTCCAATGCACGTCTTCGACCACGAGGACCTGAGGGGCGCGTTCGGCGGCGGCCTCGATCAGGGTGATGACCGCGCCGCGCAACGCGTCTGGACTCGTGAGCTCTCGCTGCGCCGCACCATCGCCCAGTTCGGGGACGAGCATGCGCAGCGCCTCTGCGCCGACACCGACTGCGGCGCGCGCGTCGGCCACGCCGAGCCGTTCGACGATCGATCGGAGGATGCTGATGAGCGGTCCGTACGCGGATCGGGCGGTGCCGAGGTCGAGGCAACGACCGACATGGACGTCAGCACCCACGGCCACCTCAGTCAGGAACTCCCTCAGCAGACGCGTCTTGCCGATGCCGGCTTCGCCCTCGACGAGTACGGCCGACGGTTCGCCCCCGGCCGCCCGTTCGAAGGCGCGCCGCAACTCGTCGAGGTCGGCGTCGCGACCCACCATCGCCGTGCTGTCCGTCGGAACCGTCACCACTTCATGGTGCCACGCAGCACCGACATCGGGGGGTGATCTCCGACGGGCGCGGACCCAACGCACCCGCGGCCACGGTGCTCACTGCGCGTGCGCCGGCCGCGCGTTCTCCTCGCAGATGCGCCGCGAGCCGTCAGATGCTGCCGCCGACACCGCAGCATCCGCCTGCCGCCCGCCGAACCAGTCGCGCAACCGATCGATGACCGGATGAGCACGCGGAACGATCCTGGCCGGGTTCTCGGCGATGATGCGCCGCAACTCGTTGGCGCGGTCCACGCGCTCCTGCTCGACGACGATGCTGCTGTAGATGTAGGAAGGGTGCTCGAACATGATGCTGACTCCTCTGCTGCGCATCGTCCTGATGCGCTGAGTCAACACTCCGCTCTAAGGCACCCCCCGAGCATCCGGCAGATGCCCTATTTCCGCTGCCAGACGACCTCAGACGTCAGCGTCGATGAGCACCGACTGTGGCGGCTCAAGCCAACTCTGGCGGCCGATCCGCAGCATTGCGGCCGCCAGAGTTGCGCGCGGCCGCCAGAGTTGCGCGCCCTACGGCGTCATTCGGTCGGTACGCGCCCCGCGACCCACGCCGTTCAGCGTCAACAGCGCGCCGGTGTCGGTGAACTCCTGCAGGATCTCGTTCTGACGCTCGGATCCGTCGCGGTGGGTGAGCAGGCTCACGACCACGGCCACGATCGTGGCTGCGATGAATCCCGGCAGCAGTTCGTAGAGCCCTGGCCAGATCGCCTTGAACACGAAGACGCCGGCCGCCCCGACGAACATGCCGGCGAGTGCGCCCCAGTTCGTGAGCTTGCGCCAGAACAGGCTGAGCAGGATCAGCGGACCGAACGCCGCACCGAAGCCCGCCCACGCGAACGAGACGAGCCCGAGGATCGTGTCATTCGGCACAAGGGCCAGCAGCGCGGCGATGACGCCGACGCCGAGCACCGTCATCCGCCCGAGCAGCACCAGCAACTTCGGCGACGGCTCCTTCTTGACGACCTTGAAGAGGTCTTCCACGAGGGCGGACGACGCGACGATGAGCTGGCTCGAGATCGTGCTCATGATCGCGGCGAGCACGGCCGCGAGCACCAGACCGGCGACGAACGGGTGCAGCAGCGTCTGCGACATCACCAGCACGACGGTCTCGGGGTTGGTGAGGTCGATGCCCTTCTGCGCCATGTACGCGATGCCGATCAGGCCCGAGAACACCGCTCCGACCAGCGAGACGATCATCCACGTCATGCCGATGCGGCGGGCGGTCTTCGCCTCACCAGGATTGCGCAGCGCCATGAACCGCACGATGATGTGCGGCTGACCGAAGTATCCGAGGCCCCACGCGAGGCCGGAGATGATCGTCAGCACGACCCCACCGGTCAACGCCGTTCCACCGATGAGCGACAGGTGGTTCGGAGCGAGATCGTCGATGTACGTGCCGACCTCACCGAAACCGCCCACGGCGATCACGGCCGCGACCGGGACGACGATCAGGGCTATCACCATCATCAGCCCCTGCACGACGTCGGTGAACGAAGCGCCGAGGAATCCGCCGAACAGCGTGTACAGCAGGGTGACGCCGGCGACCAGGACCATGCCGAGCAGATAGTCGGAGTTGAACGAGCTCTCGAAGAAGAATCCTCCGGCGACCATGCCGCTGGAGATGTACAGCGTGAAGAACACCAGGATCACGACGCCGGCGAGGATCCTCAGCAACCGTGACGAATCGCGCAGCCGGTTCTCGAAGAAGCTCGGGATGGTGATCGAGTTGCGCGACACCTGCGTGTAGGCGCGCAGACGCGGGGCGACGAGCAGCCAGTTCAGGTAGGCACCGATCGTGAGGCCCACTGCGATCCACGCCTCGATCAGACCCGACAGGTAGATGGCACCCGGAAGGCCCATGACCAGCCAGCCGGACATGTCGGATGCCCCGGCGCTGAGCGCCGCGACCCACGGCGGCAGGTTCCTGCCGCCGAGCATGTAGTCCTCGTGATCGGTCGTCCGGCGGAACGCCAGATACCCGATGAGGAGCATTGCCGCGAAGTAGAGTCCCAACGCGATGAAGATGAATATCTGGTCGGACATCGTCGTCCTTTCGTCGAGGTCGGTCCCCCGATACTGACAGGGACGGACGCCCGGTGCCACCCTGGCCTCAGCGAGCGACCACCTTCACGCTGAGCGTCTTACTCGATGTGGCGCCGGCCGCGTTGACGAACTCCACCCGATAGAGATGGGTGCCGACGGCTCGGTCGACGACCGGCACCGATACCTGCTGTGCGCCCGGTGTCGCGGCGGTCATTGTCCCTTCCGTGAGCAGCACGCCGTCCTCGAACAGGCGGTAGCCGGTCGCGTTCGTTCCCCACCACAGGTTCGCCATGACCGTGTAGTCACCGTCGCGGTCGCGGTTGTCGCTCGAGAGCACTGGCATTCCTGGAGCGGCATCCCTCACCGTCACTGTGACGGGTGCGAGGGCCGTCGCACCCTGGGAGTTGATCAGCTCCCCGGTGTATTCGTACGTCCCGTTCGCCTTGCCCGTGACGGGGATCCGCGCGGACTGCGCCGAGTTGCCACCGTATGTCAGCGGCACCGTGGCGATCGGCTCGCCGTTCTCGAGGATTCGCAGCGCGGTGGCGTTCTGCCCCCACCAAAGGTTCATGGTCACGATGTAGTCGCCGTCCAGCAGTCCGGTGTCATGACCGTTGTCGTGCGACAGGACCGCGCGTGCCGGCACGGTCGTCGCGTCGTCGACAGGACCGGTCACTCGTACGAGTTCGAAGTCGTCGAGCGTGCCCCAGGCTCCGCCCGGAAGGTCGCCGGTCACCGTCACGCTTGCACGGTCGCCCGCACCGACGTACACGGCACCGGTCGTCGGGGTCGACCATGCGCGCCATCCGTCGAGGGCGAACCCGACGGACTCTCCGGTCTGCGTGCTCGTCGACAGCGCGAGCGCCACACGACCGTCCGCGCCTTCGCCGTCGCCCTGCAGCGCACCGCGAGCGACGTACCAGCCGTCGGCCAGATCCGAGACGGTCTGAGAGAGCTCGAAGGCGAACGCGGCATCCGCATAGAAGTGCGCCGAATGGGTACCGGTGCGAGGGTCGTCCCACGAGCGCATTGTCAGGCCCGTCCCCGCGACCGTCCACATGCTGACGTCCTCGTCCTCGAACCCGGGGTTGTGCAGGAAGTTCCGCGCGTTGATCGTGATGGTGGCGGATGCCGCGAGCCCGCTGTCGGTCACCCCCGCGACGGTGTACACGCCGGGCGCATCCACGCCGCCGGTGTCGGACCAGACGACCGGATGCTGCTCGCTCGAGCCGTCGGTGTACGTCACAGTGACCTCGGCGGGAAGCTCGATGGCATCGCCCTCGGTGACGGTCATCACGACGGGGAGCACAGCCTCGACATCACGCGGTGCGGTGGCCCCGGTGCGCACGTAGGAGTAGATGTTCAGCATGTCAGAGGCGGTGCCGTCGAACTCGAACAGCGCCTGGTTGTCCCAGGCCGACCCGCCGAACCACTGTCCAGCGTCATCCGGGTCGTACTCGCCGGCGTAACTCGACGCCCATCCCGAGCCGTCTCGCTCCCAGAGCGCGCGGTTCGTCTCGAGCTGTTCCGGTGTCCCGACCGGAAGCCACGCGGGCTCCCAGTAGAAGACCCCCAGCCCGGCCTCTCCCACGTCGGCCACGGCCTGCACGACATCGCGCATGGCGTTCGCCTGACCCTGCCTGCTCACCGAGTACTGCGTGGCCTCCTCCGGCAGATCGATCACGTTGCCGTGACCGTCGCCGTCCTCCAGGGTGAATGCCCACGAGGTCTCGGCCACCATCACCTTCTTGTCGTACGTCTCCGCCACGCTCTTCAGCACCGCGGTGAGGTTCTCAGGCGTGCCGTGCCAGAACGGATAGTACGACGAGGCGAAGACGTCGTAGTCCACGCCGCGGCTGTCGAGCTGAGCGGCGACGTTCGCGTAGAAGCCGGCTCGCTCGGGGTTCGTGAAGTGCACCGCGACGAGAGCATCGGGAGCCTCTGCGCGCACGGCCGCCGCACCGGCGGAGAACACCTTCGACATGTCGTCCCAGCCGGTCACGCCCGCGACCCCGCCGTTCGTCTCGTTGCCCACCTGCACCATGCGCAGGTCGACGCCGGCGGCGATCATCCTGTGCACGGCATCACGGGTGAACGCCTCGACCTGCGCCGCCGTCTCGTCTGCACTCAGCCCCGCCCACGCCTTCGGCGCGTGCTGCTTGGCCGGGTCAGCCCAGAAGTCGGAGTAGTGGAAGTCGACGAGCACGCCGAGCCCGGCATCCGTCGCCCTCGAGGCGATCTCGATCGCGCGGTCGACGTCGACGTCGCCGCCGCCGTATCCGTTGCCCGCCGCGTCGAACGGGTCGTTCCAGACCCGCACGCGCACGTCGGTGACCCCGGACGCCGCCAAGATGTCGAACAGGTCCCCCTGCGTACCGTCCGCATGGCGGAACACCACTCCGGATGCTTCCAGCGACAGCACGGACGAGACGTCGACGCCGCCGATGAAGTCGGCGGAGAGGTTCTCGACGCGGGGCACGGTGATCGTGGCATCCACCGGTTCGGATGCTGCGACGTGCGCGCTCTCGGTCGGCAAGGCCGACGCGGCTGCCGTGGAGGCGGCTGCCGTGGAGGCGGCTGCCGGCGATATCCCTGTGCCGATCAGTGCAAGGGCAGCCGCAGCGGCGAGCGCTGCAGAGAGAAGGGGACGTGTGCGACGGTGCATGACGGCCTTTCGGTAGGAACGGGAATCAGCCCTTGACGGCGCCCTGGGTGAGACCGCCGACGATGTACTTCTGCAGGGAGAAGAACAGGGCGAGCACGGGGACCGCCGCGACCACGACTCCGGCGGCGAACAGTCCCCAGCGCGAGGTCAGCTGGTTCGAGACCCACTGGTACATGCCGACGGCGAGAGTCCAGTTGTCCTCCGAAGTCAGGATGATCTTCGACAGGATGAAGTCGCCGAAGCACGCGAGAAACGACAGCAGTGCGACCACGGCGAGGATGGGAACGACCAGCGGCATGATCAGCTTCCAGAAGATCTGCGCGTGGCTGGCGCCATCGATCTTCGCCGACTCGTCGATCTCGATCGGGATCGTGTTGAAGAACCCGTACATGAGGAAGGTGTTCGCGCCCAGGGCGCCACCGAGGTAGACGCAGATCAGGGCGATCTTGGAGTTGATGCCGAGGGCCGGCACGACCTCGCCGATCGTCAGCAGCATCAGGAAGATCGCGACGAACGCGAGCGCCTGCGGGAACATCTGCACGACGAGCAGCGTGGTCAGGCTCACCCGTCGCCCTGTGAAGCGGAAGCGGGAGAACGCATACGCGGCCGAGGCGCCCATGATCACGGATGCGACAGCGGTGATCACCCCGATCGTGAGGGTGTTGCCGAACCACACCCAGTACCTGGACTCACCGAGCGCGATGTAGTTCGTGATGTCGATGATCGCGAACAGGTCGTTGCTCGCCGCCAGGCTGCCCTTCGGATTCAACGACGCCGACAGCACGTACACGAGCGGGAAGGCCGCGACGAACAGCACGACCACGGCGAGGACGTACTTCCAGCCGACCTCGGCCCACCACCGACGCCGACGCGCGCCAGCACGGGCCGCCGCGGCATCCGCTGAGGAACCCGTCACCACTGCTCTCGTGTGCATGGACATCACTGGTACTCCTCGAGTTTGCGGGTCTGGCGGAAGCTCACCGCTGAGATGATGCCGACCACGATGAAGGCGACGATGGAGAGGGCGCTGGCGAGGCCGTAGTCGCTGGCGCCGCCGGAGATGCCGGAGACGTCGTAGATCGCCGACACCAGGATGTCCGTCGAACCGAGCGCGTATGGCGCGCCGGGTATCGCCGGACCACCGTTGTTGAAGGTGTAGATGACCGTGAAGTTGTTGAACGCCACCGCGAACGACGCGATCAGCAGCGGAGCCGTCGACACCAGCAGCAGAGGCAGCACGATCGAGCGGAACCGCTGCCACTTGTTCGCGCCGTCGATCTCGGCGGCCTCGAGCGTGTCTCCCGGAAGGGACTGCAGCGCGCCGGTGCACACCAGGAACCAGTACGGATAGCTGAGCCAGACGTTCACGAAGATGACCGCAGCCCTGGTGAGCCATGGATCGCCGAGCCAGTTGATCTGGCTGCCGAACAGGAACAGGTCGTTGATCACGCCGAACTCGGCGTTGAACATGCCGCGGAATAGCAGCGCGGCCATGAATGCGGGGAACGCATACGGAAGGATGAACAGCGCGCGCAGGATGCGGCGGCCCTTCACCCGCGGGTCGTTGTAGACCATCGCGAGGCCGAGCCCCACGGCGAAGCTCAGTGCCACGGAGAGGATCGCGAACGCGAAGGTCCACAGGGTCACGCTCCCGAGCGTCCCCGCGAGCATGGAGTCCGTGAACAGCCGGATGAAGTTCTCGAAGCCGACATTGACGAACCAGCCGGTGGGCAGTTCTTCGCCGTCCTCCGAGACGAACGTGCCGCGATCGTCCGCGCTGTAGACCGTGCCGCTGGTGGTATCGGTGATGGTCTGCGCCTCGGCATCCCACACCAGGGTCGACTCGTAGACCGCACCCGACGATCCCTCGCGGGTGCGGATCGATCCGTCGTTCGGGTCGTCGGAGACGGGCACGCGCAGTTCGGTGATCTGCGCCTGCAGCGCGGCATCCGTCAGCAGTGTCGCACGCGGGACGACCGTCCAGCCGGGCACCTCGGTCGGTGCACCGCCGCTGCCGATCTCGCCATCCGATGATTCCGAGAGCGGCTCGATCGCCGATCCGACGAGCACCTCGTCATCGTCGGTGACGATCGCGAAGCCCAGTTCATCGCCGCGCTGCACGACTGAGAGCGGATAGGTGGGCGAGTCGTCCACGCGGCGCTCGCCCTGGATGAGCGCCGCTTCGACGGCCTGCTCCTGCGAGCCGATGTGGCCGGTGCCGTAGTTGGTGAACGCGATGTAGGCGGTGTAGCCGAAGATGAACACCTGGAACACCAGCAGGAAGATCAGCCCTGGCAGCAGATACTTCATAGGCAGCGCGCGCTTGCCGAAGTAGACGATGTCGGCGATGACGACGAGCGCCACCACGACACCCAGCACGATCCACGATTCCGCCCGCCAGGCCGAGATCGCCGTCAGGATGCCGAAGGCGTTGACGAGCGCCATCAGTGCGAGCTTGACGAGGAACCCCCAGCCCAGGCCGCGCCAGCGTCTGGCGTGCGGTTCGCGCCGCGGTGCCGGCTGCGGCTGCGCGGTATCGGTCGTCGGTGCCTCGGTCGACATCCATCACTCCTTGTTCGGGTCGCCAGGGGTTCGGGTGAGCAAGGCCGGGCGGCGCGAACGCCGCCCGGCCCGATGGGTCAACCGGCCAGGGTCGCCTGGAGGTCGGTGACCATGGTGTTCCACGTCGACACGGGTTCGGCACCGTTGATGATCTGCACCTGGGCGGCGTTCCACAGATCCCAGACCGAGCCCATCTCGGGGATCGAGGGCATCGGCACTCCGCCCTTGGCGGACTCCACGAAACCGGCGGTGATCGGGTCGGAGGAGACCTCGTCGGCGAGCGTCGTCCACGCCGGGATGCGCGGGTCTGCCTCGTAGAGCGCGCGCTGCGCGTCTTCGGTGCCGAGGTAGTTCACCAGGAACTCCTGAGCGAGCAGAGCGTTCTTGCTCTCGCTGGAGAGGTAGAAGCCCTGCACGCCCACGAACGGCGAGGCGGGCTCGCCGCCCGCGGACGGGATCTGGTTCACCGCGACGTTCATGTCCTCGAACAGGCTCATCGCCCACGGGCCCTGGATCGTGTACGGCGCCTTGCCGGTCGAGAACAGCTCGTTGTTGATGTCGTAGTCGACCGTGGTGGAGATGTAGCCGGTGCCGGCGGAGCCGTTCGCCCCGAGCCAGTTCGCGAACGCCTCGCCAGCGGCCCCGCCCATGCCGACCTCGGTCGTGTACGAGCCGGACTCGTCCTGCACGAACACCGGTGCGCCGAACGAGGTCTGCAGGCCGTACATCGTGTAGCCGTCGCCGGTCTCGCCTGCCGTGTTGATCACGAACGGACGCTCGGCGCCGGAGTCGATGCCGCTCTGGATCATCTCGTCCCAGGTCGCCGGTGCCGCATCGCCGACGAGGTCGACGTTCTGGATGAGCGCGATGGTCTCGAGCGAGTAGGGCAGCGCGTACAGCTGACCGTCGTAGGTCATCGCATCGAGCGCGACCTGCTCGAACTCGCTCGCGGTGTCGCCGAGGTCGATCGTGTCGACGACGCCGGCCGCGACAAGAGCGCCGAGCCAGTCGTGCGCGCCGACGGTGATGTCGGGGCCCTCACCGGTCGGCACCTGGGCGATGAAGTCGTTGCGGAGGTCTTCGAAGTTCTTCTGCACGAGGGTGAACTTGGCGCCGGTCTCTTCTTCGAACGACTCGGCGGCGGCCGTGAGCGCAGCCTCGCGCTCGGCATCCGTCCAGATGACCAGTTCCGCGCCGTCGCCGGCTGGGGCGTCGTCCCCGCCCTCCGGGGCGCTCGATGTGCAGCCGGTCAGGACGACGGCCGCTGCCAACGCGAAGGCGCCGACTGCGATGTGCTTGCGCATGCGATTTCCTATCTGTTGTGGCCGTCGATGCGCTTCCAAGTGCGAGCCGCATCGTCACGACCGGGGTGGTGTGCGGTGGCCGGGCGGCCTGCCGCGATTGAGTTGTCAGGTGGTGCGGGATCTCGGGCTGCGGATGACGGCGACGCCGCCTGCGGGGATCGTGAAGGTGTCTTCCACGTCGGTGCCGGTCAGCAACTCGCGACCGATCGCCGGCAACGCGGCATCCTCGTCGGCGTGATTGACGACGATCCGGAAGACCGCGTCGTCGGCGTGACGCGTGATGACCTCGAGGTCTTCGGGGAGATCGGCCGGTGCGACACCGGCGTCGGCGTAGACCGCGGACATGAGGGCGTCGAGGCCCGCGGCGTCGAGCCGGGTGCTCACATACCAGCCGGTGCCCTCGCCGCGAGCGTTGCGGGTGATCGCGGGCTCGCCGGTGGCTGGGCCCTGCTGATAGGTGGCGAAGACCTCTGCCGTCTGCACGCGCAGCGCCTCCTGCCAGTGATCAGCGCCGAGGCTGTCGCCCGACTTGGTCTGAACCGACGCGGTCTGGCCGGCGCGCAGCGGTAGATGCTCTTCGACATCGACTCCGAGCACATCGCGCAGAGGAGCGAGGAAGCCTCCGGGGTGCACGGCGTCGTTCTCGTCGACGACGGCCGAGAAGTACGACACCAGCAGCGTGCCACCTCCTTCGACGTAGCGGGTGAGGTTCTCGGCATCCGCCGCCGTCAGCAGGTACTGGGCCGGAGCGATGACCAGTCTGTAGCGCGACAGATCCTGGCCGGGCAGCGCGAAGTCGCAGGTGATGCCGTCGAGCCAGAGCCGCTCGTAGAAGGCGCGGATGCGCTCCTGATGCGAGAGGTCCTCGGTGGGGCGCCACTCGAGGTCCTGCGCCCAGAAGGATTCGAAGTCCCACAGGATCGCGACCTCGGCCTCGACCGTGCTGCCCTGCACCTCTTCGAGGCGCTGCAGGTCGGCGCCGAGTGCTGTGACCTCGCGGAACACGCGAGAGTTCACTCCGGCGTGCGGCAGCATCGCGGAGTGGAACTTCTCGGCGCCGGAACGACCCGCTCGCCATTGGAAGAACAGGATGCCGTCGGCACCGCGACCCAGATGCGTGAGCGAGTTGCGGGCCATCTCGCCCGGACGCTTGGCGATGTTGCGGGGCTGCCAGTTCACGGCGGAGGTGGAGTGCTCCATGAGGATCCACGGCTTGCCTCCGCCGACGGAGCGGCTGAGGTCTGCGGCGATGGACAGTCCGATGTGCGCGTCCTCGTCTGCCGCCCACAAATAGTGGTCGTCCGAGACGATGTCGACCTCGCGGCCCCATGCCCACAGATCGGTGGTCCAGCTCTGGTTGGCCATGAAGTTGGTCGTGATGGGCTGGTCGGCATGCGCGCGGATCGCGTCGCGTTCGACGATGAAGCACTCCCGCAGCTGGTGGTCGGTGAAGCGGGCGAAGTCGAGGCGCTGGGTGGGGTTGACGACGCTGGGCGCGACCGTCGGCGTGTTGATGTGCTGCCAGTCGGTGTAGTGCTGGCCCCAGAAGGCGGTTCCCCACGCGCTGTTGAGGCCGTCGAGCGTGCCGTACTTCTTCTCGAGCCAGACCCGGAACGCTGCGGCCGAATGCGCCGAGTGGTCTTCACCGACGGGCACGCCGTACTCGTTGTGCACGTGCCAGAGGACGACGGCCGGATGCTGCGCGTAACGAGCCGCGAGCGTGTCGGCATAGCGGAAGATGGCTTCGCGGTACGCGGGCGACGAGTGCGACGCCATGCCGCGCGACCCGAAGCCCATGACGCGTCCGTCCCGGTCGATGACCCTGGCATCGGGGTGCGCAGCGAAGAACCAGGCCGGCGGTGATGCGGTGGGAGTGCCGAGGTCGACCGCGATGCCGTTCGCGTGCAGCAGTTCGAGCAGTTCGTCGAGCCAGGTGAAGTCGAACTCGCCCTCGGCCGTCTCGATGAGCGCCCAGGAGAAGATGCCGACGCTGACCAGATTCACGCCCGCCTCGCGCATGAGCTCGACGTCTTCACGCCAGGTCTCCCGCGGCCACTGCTCGGGGTTGTAGTCGCCGCCATAGGCGATTCCCCGTAGTTCGGGCCAGGCATGGGGGGCGGTCATCGTCACTCCATCGGGTCGGTTCGGTTGTGCGCAGCCTTCGCGTACGAGGCTGGGACCGGTCTCAGTCTCGCGGACACGAACACTGGGACCGGTCTCAGTTCTACCTCATGGAGAAGTGGATACACGCATGCGATCCGTGAACCGTTACCCAACTGAGACCGGTCCCAGGGTGGCGCGCGGATCGTCGGCGCGGAGTGAGTAGAGTCATTGCGATGAGCGAAGTGACGGTACGGCGCAAGCCGACGATCCGCGACGTGGCGGTGCAGGCGGGGGTATCCCGCAGCACGGTCTCGCGCGTCATCAACGGTGGGCACTGGGTCTCGCCCGACGCTCGTGTCGCGGTAGAAGAGGCGATCGTCGCCACCGGCTACACGGCCAACCACCATGCACGCAGCCTCGCCACCGGTCGCGCGGGCTCCATGGCGTTCCTGCTGACCGAACCCCAGCAGCTGCTGTTCGATGACCCGACATTCGCTCTGCTGCTGCGCGGAGCGGCCGAGGCGCTGGCACAGCGCGCGATGACCCTCGTGCTGCTCGTCGCTGGTACGCCGGCTGAGCGGGAGAGCGTGGCGCACTTCATCAGTGCCGGACACGTCGACGGCGTGCTGCTGATCTCGTCGCACGAGTCGGAGCCGCTGCTCGATCAGCTGCTCGACTCCGGCGTCCCGATCGTGAGTTGCGGGGTGCCGCTGGGCCACGAGCGGGAGCTGTCGACCGTCTCGGTCGAAGAGGTCGCATCGGCGAAGACGATGGTCGCGTACCTGCAGCAGAAGGGTTACGCGCGGATCGGGATGATCGCGGGGCCGGATGACACCCCGGGTGGGCGCTACCGGCTGGTCGGATTCCGCGAGGAGCTCGGCGACGATTTCGATGACGCGCTCGTGGAGGTCGGCGACTACTCGTTCGAGTCTGGCCAGACAGCGATGACCCGGCTGCTCGAGCGTGGGGTCGATGCCGTGTTCGCCGCGAACGACCGCATGGCCGCGGGCGCCATCGCCGCCGTCCGTCGGGCCGGACTCCGGGTGCCGGAGGATGTCGCGGTCGCCGGCTTCGACGATTCCGGTCTTGCCGCGACGCACGAGCCTGCCATCACGACGATGCGGCAGCCGTGGGAGCAGATCAGCGCGCAGATGGTGTCGGTGCTTCTCGAGGCGATCGCAGGGGCGGAGCCGCGATCGGTCATCCTCGACACCGAGCTGGTGGTGCGCGAGAGCGCCTGAGCCCGCGCTATCCGCGCAGCAGCGACCACCGTGCCGACGGGCGGCTGGCATCCGGCGTCAGCACCGCGAGCACCCGCACGAGCGTCGTGAGCCAGAGCAGTCCGAGGCCGATCACGATCGCCTCGAGCACGGTGATCGAGTACAGGTCGAAACCTACGGCGAGAACGGACGCGATCACCAGCAGCAGGGCGATGCCGACCGTGGTCAGCAGCAGTGGCAGCGGTGGCCCAGGCATCGCCGTGGTCGTGAGTACTCCGGCCGCGATGAACAGCGCGAGCGCCGACCCCGCTGAGATGTTGTGGAGCACGACGATGTTCTCGATCGGGAACAGTCCGACCGCGGCGAGCGCGACTCCGGTGGCCGCCCACAACGCGACCACCCATGCGATGCGTCCGAGCGCAGTGTCGCCGAGGATACGGTGCAGATCACGGCCGATGTACGAACCGACGGTGGCGATGAGAATGCCGGCGACGACGAGGGTGCCGTTGAACGCCCAGGATCCGACTCCGATGCCGAGCTGGGAGAAGTTCGTCTCCCACCACCGTGGATCGGCGGCGGTGAGCATCGCGAGCAGCGTGCCGATGACGAGGTAACTGAACAGCAGCGTGGCGAGATCGGTGGTGCGCAGGCCGATCCCCGCGCCGAACGTCAGCCTGCCGGCGACGGCACTGGCGACGCCGGTGATGATGCCGCCGCCGACCGGTGGGAGCTCGAGCCCCTGCAGTCCGACACCGAGCACCTCACTCGCCAGCAGAACGCCCAGCGCGGTCACGCCGGCGAACGCGATCGTCAGGGCGACGGCGGAGGCCGCGGAGATGATGCTCTGCCACCGTGGCATCGCCGCGTGCTCGCCCCTGCGGTGCATGAACGTGCTGACGGCGAAGGATGCCGCGGCGATCACGCCGGCGACGGCGGCTGCCGGCAACCCAACCGAGCCGTCACCGGCGATAGGTCGCGGGTTGCCCCACAGCAGCATCGTGCCGATGCCGGTGCCCACCAGGAAGCAGACGACGGTCGCCCACACCGCGCGGGACTCCTGCCTCATCCGCTGCTGCTGATCCATGCCTCCATCGAACCACGGGCCGGTGACACGAGCGGATGCGGCTCGCTAGCCGCGCATCGCGACGCCGCGGCGCCAGTACCCCATGAACGCCACCTGCGCGCGGTCGATGCCGAGATCCTTCACGAGGTGTCGACGCAGCGTCGTGACGACGCCGCTCTCCCCCGCGATCCAGAAGTACCGCTCGCCCGCAGCGGCACTCGCGACGTCTTCGCCGCTGCCCGAGTAGACCGGGGTCTCCCAGACCATCTCTTCGCCCTCGAGATCGGTGATCTTGATCTCGCCACTGGCATCGGCGTCGCCGAGGCAGTCGAGCACGGTGGGGATGAGGCGCAGTCCGTGTGCGGCATCGCCGCGCGGCAGCCAGTGCACCTCGACTCCGTCCGGTGCGTCGATGGGCAGGATGTCCTCGGCGGTCGGCACCTCGATGAACGCGAGGCCGCGGAGGCCCCGCGGTGCATCCTCCAGGATGCGGGCGATCGCAGGAGCGGCGGTCTCATCGCCGACCAGCATCACCGACGATGTCTCTCCCGGCGCGTACTCGATGCCGCTGCGGTCTTCGCGGCCGCGGCGCGGTCCGACCATCCAGAGCTCGTCGCCGACACCGGCCGCACTCGCCCACAGCGAGGCGGGTCCGGTGAGGCCCGGCGCCAGGTGCAGCACGAAGTCGACGACGACCTCGGTGCCGGCATCCGCGACGTTCAGAGATCGCACCGAGTAGGTGCGCATCGATCCGCGCAATTCCTCGGGGACGGCGAGATACGAGCCCCACCAGTCGTCGGTGTCGCGATCGAGATCGGGGAGGATGCCGGACGCCGGCGGGAAGACCAGCTTGATCCGCGCGTCGTAGACATCGCCTGGCGTGCCGAAATCCTCGAGGTCGAGACCGCCGAATGTGACGCGCACGAAGTTCGGCGATACCCGGTCGACCGCGCGCACCTCGGCGCGGGCGAGGACGTACGGGGTGCGGGTGCGAGTGTCAGCGGACATGATGCCTTCCGATCGGGGTCACCATCGGCTTCCCGGAGACCGGGTCGGTGGTGATCTGGTTCGCCATGCCGAAGACCTCTTCGACCAGCGTATGAGTGAGGATGTCGTCCGGGGCGCCGAGCGCATGCACCTGGCCGCCGCGCATCGCGACGAGCTCGTCGGAATAGCGCGCGGCGAGGTTGAGATCGTGCAGCACCATGACGATGGTCGTGCCGCGCGAGACGCTGAGGTCGGTGAGCAGATCGAGCACCTCGACCTGGTGCGCGACGTCGAGGAACGTGGTCGGCTCGTCGAGCAGCAGGATGTCGGTCTCCTGCGCGAGCGCCATCGCGATCCACACGCGCTGACGCTGTCCGCCGGACAGCTCGTCGACGCTGCGGTCCGCGAGATCGGTGATCCCTGTCGCCTCGAGCGCGTCGGCGACGACCTCGTAGTCGTGCGTGGTCCAGCGGGCGAGCACCTTCTGATGCGGATGCCGTCCCCGCCCGACCAGGTCGGCCACGGCGATCCCCTCCGGCGCGATCGGCGACTGCGGCAGCAGGCCGAGCACGCGGGCGACCTCCTTGGTGGGGCGGGAGTGCACCGATTTGCCGTCCAGCACGATCTGACCGGATGCCGGCGACAGCAGCCGCGCGAGCGATCGCAGCAGCGTCGACTTGCCGCATCCGTTCGCCCCGACGATCGAGGTGATCTTGCCCGGCGCGACCTGAAGATCGAGCCCCTCGATGACAGTGCGGTCGCCGTACGCGAGAGTCACCCCCTCGGCGGTCAGTGTGTGTGCCTCGGTCACAGCGAGCCCCCAGAGCGGTTGGTGCGGATGAGCAGGTAGATCAGGTAGGGAGCGCCGAGCACACCGGTGATGACGCCGACCGGGTAGCGCGCATCGAACGCGAACTGACCGATCAGATCGCCGCCGAGCACGAGCACCGCGCCGACGAAGGCCGACGGCAGCAGCAGATTCGCGCCGGGGCCGGTGATGCGCGCGGCGATGGGTCCGGCCATGAACGCGACGAACGCGATCGGTCCGGTGCCCGCCGTCGCGAACGCGAGCAACGCGACGGCGCCGATGATGAACATCAGCCGCGTTACCGTGACGCGCACGCCGAGGCCGGCGGCCGAGTCGTCGCCGAGTTGCAGCATCCCGAGCGCCTGCGCCTGACTGAATAGGAACGGCAGGATCACGACGCTGGCGATCGCGAGCGGGATGACGTCGTCCCAGGCGGCGTTGTTCAGGCTGCCGGTGATCCAGCGCATCGCCATCTGGATGTCCCAGTCCGCCGCGCGCGAGAGGACGTACGACACGACGCTCTGCAGCATCGCGGCGACTCCGATGCCGATCAGGATCAAGCGGATGCCGGAGAAGCCGCCCTTGTTCGAGAGCAGATAGATCGCGATCGCGGTGATCAGGACTCCGCCCAATGCCATCGCTGAAACGGCGGGGCCGCTCAGCCCGAGCACGACGATGCCGACGACGGCCGCGGCGCTCGCGCCCTCGGTGATGCCGATGATGTCGGGCGAGGCGAGCGGGTTGCGCAGCAGGGTCTGGAAGGTGACACCGGCGATCCCGAAGGCGAATCCGGCGAGGATCGCGAGCGCGGTGCGCGGCAGGCGCAGCTCTCCGACTGTGAAGGATGCTCCCGGCACGGTCTCGCCCAGCATGACCCGGATGATCTCGCCGGGTGTGTAGAACGAGTTGCCGAACATCAGCGCGACCGCGGCGAGCGCGAAGAGCAGCAGGCCGAGGACGATCGTGGCCACGGCGTGACGGCGGTGGCGGGCGCGCCGGCCGGCCATGATCACGGCCGGGCCCTGCATAGGGGCCGGGGCCAGGGGCTTCAGAAGGGTCACAGCTCGCGCACCTTCTGGCGGCGGACGATCCAGATGAAGAACGGTGCGCCGATGACCGCCGTGATGATGCCGACCTGGATCTCCTCCGACGATGGGGCGATCACTCGTCCGATGATGTCGCTCGCGAGCAGCAGTGCGGCGCCGCCGAGGGCGGAGAACGGCAGTAGCCAGCGGTGGTCCGTGCCGATCAGCATCCGGCACATGTGCGGGATGACGAGGCCGACGAAGCCGATCGGACCGGCGATCGCCGTGGCGGCGCCCGCGAGGATCACGGCGCCGACCGCCGAGACGAGGCGGGTGCGGAAGACCCGCTCGCCGAGGCCGGCCGCCATGTCGTCGCCGAGCGCCAGGGAGTTCATGCCGCGTGCGCACATGAAGCAGATGAGCGCGCCGATGGCGAGCACGGGAGCGGTGATCGCGATGCGCGGCCACTCCGCGCCGCCAACGCCGCCGACCTGCCAGGACTGGAACGTCTGCAGCAGGTCGACGCGGGGCAGCATGACCGCGCTGATCAGTGAGCCGAGCGCCGCCGAGGTCGCAGCCCCGGCGAGGGCGAGTTTGAGGGGCGTCGCACCGCCCCGGCCGAGCGAGCCGACCGCGTACACGAAGACAGCGGCGACCGCGGCACCGAGGATGGCCAGCAGCATGTAACCGTAGGCGGTCGAGATGCCGAAGAAGGCGATCCCGAACACGACCGCGAGCGAGGCGCCGTTCGTGACTCCGAGGATGCCGGGGTCGGCGATGGGGTTGCGGGTGACGGCCTGCATCGCAGCTCCTGAGAGTGCGAGCGCGGCGCCGACGAGGATGGCGAGCACTGTCCGGGGGATCCGCTTGATGATCGCGGCCTGCGAGACGGTGTCGTCGTGCCCGGTGAGCGCAGCGGCGATGTCGTCGAGCGATACGGTGCGCACACCGAACGAGACCGACAGGATGCACAGGACGAGGATGACGCCGGCGCCGATCAGCAGCCAGAGCACACGCACCGACGTCGGGCGCCGCAGTCTCGCGGCGCCCGACGTCGAAGCGTGGGCGACTGAGGTCACTCGTCGAGCAGCGGTGCTTCGAGAATCGCGAAGTAGTCGTCGATGCCCCACGGAATCGAGAGCGGCGACGGGTTCGCGGAGTTCGCCATCGGAGACGCGTCGGGAAGGATCGCGATGTTGCCGGCGGCGATCGCGGGGATCTTACCTAGCAGGGGATCGGCCTGCAGCAGCGGGATGATCGACTCGTCGCCGTAGGTGATGAACACGTCGACGTCGTCGAACTTCTCGACCTCTTCCGCGCTGACCATCAGGTAGAAGTCGGTGCTGTCGGCGTTGTCCGCGACGACCTGCGGCTCCGGCAGACCGAGTTCGAGCAGGAAGCCGGGGCGGGTGTCGATGCGCGTGTAGTAGCCGACCTGGCTGAGGTCGTTCGGGTCGATGTAGCTGAAGAGCAGCTTCGCGTCCTTCAGCGCGGGGTGCGCGTCGAGTGCCGCCTGCGTCTGGGCATCCAGATCCTCGATCAGTGCCTCGCCCTCGTCGGCGAGTCCGATCGCCTCGGAGTTCAGCGTGATCATGTCCTGCACCGAGGTGCCCCATGCGACCTCGGGGTACGCGACGACAGGTGCGATCTTGGAGAGGGTGTCGTAGTCCTCCTGCGTGAGGCCGGAGTACGAAGCGAGGATGACGTCGGGGCTCGTGTCGGCGACGGCTTCGAAGTCGATGCCGTCGGCCTCGTCGAACAGCACCGGCACCTCGCCCGCCTTCTCTGCATCCTTGTCACCCATCAGCGACACATCGATGCCGAGTTCATCGAGCTTGTCCTCGACCCACGGGAGCACGCCGTTGTCGTCGTCGTCCCCCCAGGCGACCTTGCTCATTCCGACCGGCACGACGCCGAGGGCGAGCGGGACCTCGTGATTGGCCCAGTTGACGGTCGCGATGCGATCGGGCTTCTCGCTGATCGTGGTCTCTCCGAAGAAGTGCTCCACGGTGACCGGGAACGCGTCGGCGGATGCCGGGTTCGTGCCGATCAGGGAGTCGGAGTCCGAACTGTCGGAAGGTGCGGGGGTCGCGCAGGCGGCAAGGCCGACTGCCATGACTGCGACCGCACCGATGCCGAGAATACGAGAGATGCGCACGGGATTTCCCTTTCGGGTTGTCGGGGGATGGCACGAAGAGCGCCGGATGCTTTGGTAAGCCTGCCCTAATTTATCAGAGAGTTAGGCTGGCCTCATACGGTTCGGCCGATATCGCCCAGGGCTAACGTGGGGAACATGCGGATGACATCGGCGGTGCGCAGCGCGAAACGCGCACCTCTACTGCAGGTCGTGAAGTCGGCGGTGGCGACGATCGGCGCATGGCTGATCGCCGGGTGGCTGGTGCCAGGACCGCTGCCTGTGTTCGCCGCGATCGCCGCCCTGCTGGTGGTGCTCCCGAGTGTGAACCAGTCGTTCGCAAAGGCGATCGAGCGCAGCCTCGGCGTGATCGTCGGCGTCGTTATCGCGACGGGCCTCAGCCTGCTGTTGGGTCCGCAGAGCTGGGTCGTTCTGCTCGCGATCGTGGTGGCGATGCTGGTGGCATGGGTCTTCCGCGCCACTCCTGGCATGGGGAACCAGGTCGCGATCTCGGCGATGCTCGTCCTCGCGCTCGGATCATCCAGCCCTCAATACGCCCTGGACCGCATCGTCGAGACCCTGATCGGCGTCGCGATCGGCATCATCGTCAACGCCCTGATCGTGCCACCGGTGCTCACCGCCCCCGCGCGGCGCGACCTGGGGCTGCTCGGCGCGGAGATCGCCGCCAGTCTCGACCGGCTGGCCTCGGCGCTGCCCACTGCGCAGACCCCAGCGCAGCTTCAGGGGCTGATGGTGGAAGCGCGACTGCTGCGGCCGATGCTGATCGCAGCCGAAGCATCCATCTCCGCAGGTGAGGAGGCGCTGACGCTCAACCCACGCCGATCCCAACGCGGTGACCTCGTGGAGATGCGAGCCCTCCTCGAGAAGCTGTCTCCGATCGTCACGCAGGTGATCGGGATGACGCGGGCGTACTTCGACCACTATGACGACACCCTCGCCGACGAACCGACCGTGCACGCGATCGCTGAGCAGCTTCGCCGCGCCGGCCATGATGTGCGCCTTGCAGTGCAGGTCGCCGACGTCGCACCTGAGCCTTCCGCGGAGACATCGGCCATCCCGGCGCTGACAGCTCCGCTGCGGGTGAAGCCGCCGGCATCAGGTCATTGGATCCTGATCGGCTCACTCATGGAAGACCTGCGCCGTATCCGCGACGAACTCGTCGGGGAGGATTGACGACCCGGCGCCCGAGTACACCCGTCGGTGGATTGTCACGGATGTCGGCCGAAATGGCCGATCCGAGCCGACATCTGTGATCTCGGCCGACAGGTGTACTCGCGACAGCCGGTCGTAGGCTGGGATCATGACCGCCACGATGACCGTCCCTGACGTGCTCTCCGAGCTCGCCGCGCTCGAAGACCCGAAGATGCGGTCCGCGAACGAGAAGCGCGGCGACGACCACGGCATCAACCTGTCGAAGATGCGCGGGCTCGCGAAGCAGGTCAAGACGAATCATGCCCTGGCGAAGGAGCTGTGGTCGACGGGTGAGACCGCGCCGCGCCTGCTCGCGCTGCTGATCTGCAAGCCGCGGGAGTTCTCCGCGGATGAGTTGGATGCGATGCTGCGCGAGACACGCCCGCCGAAGGTCAACGAGTGGTTCGTGAGCTACATCGCGAAGAAGTCGCCACTCGCCGAGGAGATGCGCGTGCGGTGGTTCGACGACGCGGATCCGACGGTCGCCGCGGCCGCGTGGTCGCTGACGAGCGAACGCGTCGCGAAGAAGCCGGAGGGCCTCGATCTCGAAGATCTGCTCGACCGGATCGAGCGCGATATGAAGGACGCCCCCACGCGTCCGCAATGGACGATGAACGAAACACTCGCGCAGATCGGCATCTATCACCCGCACCTGCGTGCACGTGCGCTGGAGATCGGCGAACGCCTGCAGGTGCTGGCCGACTACCCGACAGCGCCTGGCTGCACCTCGCCGTTCGCGCCGAGCTGGATCGGCGAGATCGTCAGGCGCCGCGAGGGCTGAGCCGGCTCAGCTCAGCCGCTGAGCACCGCCAGCACATCGGCGTGGACGAGTGCGCCGCCGTCGAGCTCGGCGGCCAGCACCTGGCGCGCGGGCCGGGAGGCCGGGTCGGGGAACATCGCCGACCACTCACGGTTCAGCGCATCACGATCGCGATACGTCGTCAGGTGGATCGTGAGTTTGAGGATGTCGTCGGTCGATCCGCCCGCGGCATCCATCAGCGCACGGATGTGCTGGAACACATTCGCGCACTGCTCGTCGAGCCCTTCCGGCATCTCGCGGGTCTGCGGGTCGCGCCCGGTGAGCGCGCCCGACGCGAGGAACGGCCCGATGCGGCTCGCCGCCGGAATGGGGTTCGCGTGCCCGAAGCCGGGCAGTTCGATGCTCACACGTCCGCCCATGGATCCTCCTTCACTGCAGCCGACACCGCATGATCGTCATGCCGTCCTGATCGTCTTCCGCTGCAGCCGTCTCTCCTCGCGGCCGGCCGGATGCGACGCCGGCGTCGCGGCAAGCAGCCGCCGCGTGTAGGCATCCTGCGGAGACTCGAACAGTTCCTCGGTTTCGGCGAGTTCGACCAGGTCCCCCTGGCTCATCACCCCGACCCGATCGGCGATGTGCCGCACGAGTGCCAGGTCATGCGCGATGAACAGGTAGCTCACGCCGGTCTTCTGCTGCAGGTCGGCGAGCAGGTTGATGATCTGCCCCTGCGTCGAGAGGTCGAGGGCGCTCACGGCCTCATCGCACACGACGAGCCTCGGCTCGAGCACCAGAGCCCTGGCGATCGCCGCGCGCTGCTGCTGCCCTCCCGACATCTCGACCGGGAAACGATCGAGATGCTCCACGCCGAGCCCGACGAGCTCGATCGCCTCGACCATCCGATCACGTCGGTCGCGTCGATCTCGGTGCCCGTGACGCTCGAGCGCGGTGTCGAGGGTGTGCGAGATGAGGTGGCGCGGGTTCAGCGACGCGCTCGGATCCTGGAAGACCGCCTGCACCTGCCGCCGATATGCCAACGGGGTGCGCTCCCCCCACTCCGCCAGGTCCTGCCCGTCGAAACGGATGCTCCCCGCCAGTGTCGGGAGCAACCGCAGGATCGCGCGGCCCGTCGTGCTCTTGCCCGAACCGGATTCCCCGACGAACGCCAGAGTCTCACCCGGATGGATGTCGAAGCTGATGTCGCGCACGGCGGGCACGACCCTGCGCCGGAACAGGCCGACCTTCTGTTCGTAGCCTGCGGACAGTCCGCGAACCTCGAGGAGTGGCGTACTCATCGGCGGCCCTCCTTCGCATCGATGGCATCCAGTGAGGCGTCGATGGTGGCGCGCAGCTGCGCATCGATCACGGGCAGCCGATCGCGCCCGACCGCATTCATCGGGTTCGCCTGCAGCAGCGCTGCGGTATAGGGATGCTGAGGCGAGTCGAAGAGGCGGTCGACCGCAGCATCCTCGACGATGCGCCCTCGATACATGACGGCAGCACGGTCGCAGGTCTCGGCGACCACCCCCAGGCTGTGCGTGATCATCAGAACGCCCATTCCGTACTCGTCGCGCAGGTCCAGGATGAGATCGAGCACCTGGCTCTGTGTGGTGACGTCGAGCGCGCTCGTCGCCTCGTCGGCGATGAGCAGTTCCGGGTCTGCGGCGAGCGCCATGGCGATCGCGACGCGCTGGGCCATTCCGCCGGAGAACTGATGCGGGTAGTCGTCCAGCCGCGAGGCGGCGCCGCGTACACCGACACGCTCCAGCAGCTCGACCGCCCTCGCCCGAGCCTGTGAACGGTTCATGCCCTTGTGGATGCGCAGCGGTTCGATGAGCTGCGTTCCCACGGTGTGCACGGGTGACAGCGCCGTCATCGGGTCCTGGAACACCGCCCCGATCTTCGCGCCGCGCACCGATCGCAGCTCGCGTTCGGTCTTGCCTGCGATCTGCTCGCCGTCGAGGCGGATGTCGCCCGACGACAGCCAGGTGCCGGCGGGAAGCATTCCGAGCACCGCGCGCGCGAATGTCGACTTGCCGGAGCCTGATTCGCCGAGCAGCCCGACGATCTCGCCCTTCGCGACGTCGAGCCCGATGCGCGTGACGAGGTCGACCTGCTCGCCATCGGGTCGCAGCACGGAGACGCTGACATCACGGGCGTGCAGAAGCGGCGATGGGCCGTCCACGATGGCTGCCGGGCGGTCGGCGGCGACCGCGGATGCCGCCTTCTTCGAAGTGCCGACCGACACCGCAGCGCCGGCACCGGCCACGGCGAAGGAATCGTCCACCGTGCCCCGCGAGCGGACGCCGAGACGCGGCACACGGCGCTTCTCGCCGACGAGCGCATCGTTCAATCCGTCGCCGAAGACGCTGAACGACAATACGACGAGCACGATCGCGATGCCGGGCGGCCAGCTCAGATACGGGGCGACATTCTGCTTGTCCACCGCGAGGCTCAGCATGGAGCCCCACGTCGGGGTGTCGCTGTCGAGACCGACGCCGAGGAAGCTCATGGCCGACTCGATCATGATCGCCGATCCGAGGAAGACAGCACCCTGGGTGATGATCGGACCGATCAGGTTCGGCAGCACCTGCCCGAAGATGATCTGACCACGGCGCAGTCCCACGACCTCGGCGGCCTCGACGTAGAGCTTGCGACGCTCGACCAGCACGGTCGCTCTCGTCATGCGCGCGAACGCCATCGAGAAGATGAGGCCGATCGCGAACATGAGGATGAACATGTTCCGGCCGAGGATCGCGATGACCGTGATGCCGATCATCATGCCCGGCAGTGACTGCGCCATGTCGACGAAGCGCATGCCGATGCGGTCCCACCAGCCGCCGTGGAAGCCGAACACCAGACCGAGCGGAACGCCGATGACCATCGCGATCAGCACCGAGCCGACGGCGATGAGCAGCACGATCCGCGCACCGTAGATGAGACGGCTCAGCTGGTCTCGACCGAGGTCGTCTGTGCCGAGCAGGAACTGGGCGGACGGTGCCTCGAGCACGTTGTCGAGGTGCGCCTGATTCGGGTCGTACGGCGCGATCCACGGCGCCGCGATGGCCACGACGATCAGCAGCACGATGAACGCGAAGGCGAGCAGCGTCGCGGGCTGACGGCGCACTCTGGAGAGCACTCTGCCGATGTTCGACGCGTGCTTGCGGGGCGATGCGGCCTGGACCGTCGTCGTGTAGGTGTCGCTCATTGGGGTCGCGATTTCGGATCGATCAGCCCGTAGCTGATGTCGAGTATGAGGTTGATGAGGATCACCAGGGTGGCGATCAGCAGCACGCCGCCCTGCACGACGGCGAAGTCCTTGCTCGTGACGCTGCGGACGATGAGGGTGCCGACGCCGGGGAACGCGAACACCTTCTCGACGGCGAAGCTCGCGCCGAGCATGATGCTCACCGTGATGCCGGTCGACGCGAGGATCGGCACGAGCGCGTTCTTGAAGCCGTAGCGGAAGATCAGTCGACTCCGCGGTACCCCGGCGGCGGCGAGTGAGTCGATGTAGCGCGATGACATGGTCTGCGCCATGGCGGTGCGTGTCTGCCTGGCTATCAGTGCCGCGCCGGCGATGCCGAGTGCGATCGAGGGAAGCACGAGGCCGCGCATCCAGGCGACGGGATCGACGGTGATCGGCACGTAGGCGACCACAGGGAAGATCTGCAGCTGCACGGCGAACACCAGCATCAGCACGATGCCGATCCAGAACTCGGGCACTGCCATCGTCAGGCTCGTGACGGCCGTGGCGACGCGGTCGCGGATGGATCCAGGCTTGGTGCCGCCGATGAGCCCGAGTGCAAGACCGAGGAGCACTGCGACGATGACTCCGCCGAGGAGCAGCGACAGTGTTGCCGGCAGTCGCTCCGCGAAGATCGCCGTGACGGGACGACCCGAGGCGAACGAGTTGCCGAAGTCGCCCTGAAGCACCCCGGCGTAGTACTCACCGAGTCGAACGAAGAAGGGTCGATCCAGCCCCAGCTGGGCTTCGAGTCCCGCGATGCTCTCCGGCGTCGCCGCAGCACCCAGGATCGCCGCCGCCGGGCTGCCTGGAACCAGGTAGACGAGCAGGAAGACGAAGAACGACAGAAGGATCAGCTGAGGGATCGCCAGGGCGAGGCGGGAGAGGATGAGCTTGATCATTTCAGGTCCATCCTCTCGTCGACTCGCCCCGGCAGGCAGTGCATCGTGATCACGAGACGGGTGTCAGCTCTCGGTAGTTGACCGACTTCGGCTCCCAGGGCTCGTTCGGCGCGTCGACACCGGCGACGGCGTCAGCGTTCCACGCCAGAGTCTCCACACCGCGCTGGTGGGCGCAGGTGAGGGCCTCTTCGGAGATGATCTTCGTGACCTCGGCCCACAGATCCGCGGCCTCCTCCGAGTCGCCCGCAGCGATCGCTGCCGCTGCGGCGTCGGCGAGCTCCGCGCTCTCCACACCGGACGGGTTCCCAGGAGCGTCGGCGGCGAACCACGCGCTGTACCACTCGAACGGAGTCAGCTCGTCGTTCGACGACAGACCCATGGGGTACTTGCCCGAGTTCCACTCGCCGTTGTACTGGGGCGGCGGCAGCGTCTGGACGCTGACGTTGAAGTCGCCGATCTCGGCGGCCTGGGTCATGTAGATCTCGATCTGGCTCGCGTTGTAAGGCGCGGCGACCATCTCGACATCGACCGACGGGCTGCCCGCCGCCTCATAGAGCTCCTGCGCCTGAGCGAGATCCGTCGGGTACCCCTCGATGTCGGGGTTGTAGCCGAGCTCGCCTTCGACGAAGTGCTGCGTGGCTGACTCGCCCTCGCCCTCGACCTTGACGAACTGGTCGACGTCGATCGCGTAGCAGACCGCCTGGCGCAGTTCGACGGACTCGAAAGTGCCGCCGGGTCCGCGATCGAAGAAGAACAGGTTGTTGCGGATCGCCGGGTACTGGAGCGATTCGATGTTCGAACCCTCGAATCGGGGCAGGGTGGTGATCTCGGTGTCGGTGATGTCGATCTCGCCGGCGAGCAGGGCCGCCGCCGAAGACTCCGCCTCATCGATCGCGTAGAGCTCGACGTTCGCGAAACCGGGCTCATCGCCCCAGTAGTCGTCGAAGGCGCTGAACAGCATGCGCGTGCCGATGACCGATCCAGCCTCGTCATATGCCCAGGGCGATGTGCCCACCGGCGTCTGGGCGATCGAGCCGTCGGCGATGGCGGCAGGGCTCGCGATCGGCAGCACACGCGTGGTGAGCGTGTTCGCGATCGACGGCGTCGGGCCGGTCAGATTGAGCCGCACCGTGTACTCGTCGACCACATCAACGGATGCCACGGCCTGCAGCGGACCGGCATAGGCGGTGGCGCCGTCGCGGACGAACTCCACGTTGGCCTTGACCGCTTCGGCGTTGAAGGGTTCACCGTCGTGGAAGGTGACGCCCTCGCGCAGCGTCAGCGTCAGGGCATCGGCGGTGAGCTCATAATCGGTGGCGAGGAACGGCGCGGGCTGCCCGTCCTCTCCGGGTGCGAGCAGGGTCTCGTAGGGGATGCGGAGCGGACCGCCCTCCATCTCCTGGCCGGGGGACCAGTTCTCGGGGAACTGACCGAAGTTCACTCGAAGCGTGGCGTCGGACACGGTGGTTCCGCCGTCATCCGCCTCCGGTTCGGCCGCGGAACATCCCGCGATCAGCACGCCGGTGACCGCCAACAGCGTCACCGACCTCATTACTGCACTCTTGCGTGGCACCTTTGCCTCCTTGGCATCAATTGGTCCACCGGATCGGGTCCGGGGGTCTAGGGGTTCTCGCTGGACCCGTGGGCCCTCGAGAAGCAGATCCTCATGTCAGTCGTCCTCGACGAGTTCGTTCGCCACGACGGTGTTCTCGATCATGCCGAGTCCCTGGATCTCGGCGCGCACGACGTCGCCCGGCACGAGCCAGTTCTGCGTCGGCGCGCCGATCCCCGAGGGAGTGCCGGTGGCGAGGATGTCACCGGGCATCAGCGTCATCACCTGACTGAGATACGCGATCTGCATGTAGATGTCGTAGATCATGTCTGAGGTGTCTGCATTCTGTCGCACTTCACCGTTCACGCTGAGCGTCATCTGCAGTTTCAGCGGGTCGACGATCTCATCGACGGTCGTCAGCCACGGCCCGATCGGACCGTGCGTGTCGAACGACTTGCCCAGCGTGAACGTCGGCGAGAGCTTGGCCAGCCAGTCGCGCACCGACACATCGTTGGCGACGAGGTAGCCCGCGATGTACTCTCGCGCGTCTTCCGCGGTGACGTTGCGGGCGGCCTTGCCGATCACGACGCCGAGCTCGATCTCGTAGTCGAGCTGCTCCGACACGGCCGGACGCACGATGTCGCCGAACGGATCGTTGATGCAGGAGACCTGCTTGTTGAACCACATCTGGCTGGTGGGGATCGGGATGCCGGCGGCGCGCGCCTCTTCGGCGTGGGCCGCATAGTTCATCCCGATGCCGAGGAACTTCTGCGGGTCATCGATCGGCGCCAGCAGAGTGACACCACGAAGCGGATGCCGCGGGCCGGATGCCACGAGGATGCTGTCCCGCAGAGCATCGAGCTCGGGGATCAGCGCCTTCAGCGAGGTGCCGACGCCCTCGACGCCCGAGAGATCGACGACCTCAGCGCCGTCGACGAGGCCGATGCGAATCAGCCCGTCCCCGGTGTGGAAGCGTGCGAGCTTCATGCGTTCTCCTTCTGCTCGCTCGGCAGCGTGCCCCAGACCTCTTCACCGAACGGCGTCATCTGGAAGCTCACGAACCGCCACTGTCCGTCTTCGCCGCGATGCAGCACCTGAGTGACGACGCCGTCGACGATGCGCTCGCCGCCTCCGGGGGCGTGCATGCGATTCACGATGCCGCCCGTGACGACGGCGGTATCCCCGAAGACGCGCACCAGCAGATCCTGACGGGTGATCTCGATGTACGCCCTGCGCACCGACACGTGCTCGAGGAGCAGCGTCTTGGTGTGCACGAGCCCCGGCGCGTGGATGTGGATCAGTGAGTCGTCGAAGATCTCGTCGAGCGCGGCGGTGTCGCCCGCGACCAGGGCGGCCTGCCGACGCTTCTCGACCGCCAGGACCTCCTCTTCAACCGTGCCGGTCATCGCGCAGCCACCTCGTCCCAGGTGCGGAATCCGGTGGCTTCGCCGGCCTCATGGCCTGGACGCGGAGCGCCGACCAGAGCGTGGTACCTGCTGAAGATCTCATCGGCCTCGGCGAGAGGCAGCACCTGTTCGATGTCATCGAAGGGCTTACCATCGGTGCGCTCGGCGACCATGCGCCGGATCACCTCGTAGCCCTCACCGCGCATGTTGTCGGCGATGCGGTTCACGAGCTGACGGCGTGCGGCTTCATACTCGGCGAATGCCAAGACGGGATCACCGTGTTCGGCGAGCTTCTCGGTCAGAACGCGGGCATCGAGCATCGCCTGGGTGATCCCGTTCCCGCCGCGCGGGTACATGGCGTGCGCCGAGT
Organism: Microbacterium murale; assembly: GCF_014635185.1. GTDB lineage: Bacteria > Actinomycetota > Actinomycetes > Actinomycetales > Microbacteriaceae > Microbacterium > Microbacterium murale. Next base: position 1,266,837 of record NZ_BMCM01000001.1, on the reverse strand, counting down.
CGCCGAGAAGCACGACACGGCCGTCGATCCAGGACTCCAGGGGGAAATGCCGGATGAGGGGGAAGAGGTACACCTCGCGCGCATCGCGGATCAGTTGCTGCACATCGAGGAACGGCAGCTCCAGGGTCTCGAACGCGGGAATGATCTGCTCAGGGTCGGCGACCTGATTCCAGTCCTCGACGGTCTCCTCGCCATTGGTCTCGACGACCCAGTTGATGAGATCGAGGCCCGTGCCCTCGAAGTTCTCAGCGATCGGGTAGATGATCATGGTCGAGATACGAGGGTCGCCGAGATGCAGGATCGTGTGTCCCCCGCGGATCGGCTCGCGAAGCGTCGTGCCTCGCCACATCGTGATGCCGGAGAACTCCGGCTCGGCCAGGTTCGGGTGCATCTGACGACGCACGGCCGACCTGATGCCGTCCGCCGCGATCACGGCGTCATGCCGCACCTGCTCACCGCGCCCGTCACGGTGCTCGATGTCGAGCGTGACGCCGTCGGCGTCCTGCGAGTAGCGCACGACGCGAGCGCCGAGCACGACCGCGTCCGCACCGAGCCGCTCGAGCACCGTGCGATACAGGAGCATCTGCAGGATGCCGCGATGCACGAACCGCTGCTCGTGCAGATACCCCATGTGCACACCGCACTTCTCGGCATAGATCTCCTGGCCGAAGTGGTTGTAGAAGATCGAGTCCTCGGCGTCGACGGAGATCGCTCGGAACTCATCGAGCAACCCCAGCTCTTCGAACTCCTTCGTGCCGACGGTCTTGATGTCTACGCCGACGCCGAGGGGCTTGAGCTCAGGGACGGCTTCGTAGACGGTCGCCGTGATGCCCTGCTGCTGAAGACGCAGGGCGGTGACGAGTCCGCCTGGACCGGCTCCGATGATCGCGATGTCGTGCATGTGGTCTCTCTCTGTCGGATCCGGCTAGACGCCGGTGGTCTGGAAAAGTTCGTCGAGCACGCCGGTCGTCGCCCGCCATGCCCGTGAGGCGTTGCGCGGGTGGTGAGCGAAGAGCTCGGGGTGCGGTGAGTTCTGGGACTTGGGGCTGGTGAAGGCGTGAGTGGTGTGGCTGTAGACGTCGATCTCCCAGTCGAGGTCGGCGGCAGTGAGCGCATTCTCGAGTCGGATGCGCTGCTCACGCGTCGCCATCGGATCGATCGAGCCGACGGCGATGTACGCCTGCACACCGGATGCCGCAGCCTCTGACCAGTCGTCTTCGAGAAGGTCGAGTCCGGGGTGGATCGCGATCACGCCGCGCGCCCTGCCTCCTGTGCGGATGAACTCGAGGGCGGACGAGCCGCCGAAGCAGTAGCCCAGCAGTGCGATGTTCCCTCGGTCGACCTCGGGCTGTGCGCTCGCGATCCGGTGCGCCGCGGCGATCCGGCCGTGCCATTCATGCCGGTTGCCGGCCATCGCCCCGATCAGTGGTCCGATCTCCGGCTGCGCGGTGGGGGTGGCGCGGTCTCCCCAGACGTCTGCGGCGAAGACGGTGAGCCCGCGTGCTGCGAGGTCTTCGGCGATCGCGATCATGTCCTCACCGAGACCGAAGGCGTCGTGAATGAGCATGACGGTCGGCAGTGCTCTGGCGTTCGCGGGCGCCACGACCAGGCCGCGCATCGCGGTTTCGCCGAGCACGTACTCGACGTCGCGGTGTGTCAGATCGGCCATCGTCGTCATTCCTCCTTGAACGTGAGATTGATCGTACGCAGGATCGCACACGATTTCAAGCGCGATGCGCTACTGTTATTTTCAAGAGCCCGAGCGCACAAAGGAGAGCGTCATGCCCGTCGTAGACATCAACATCCACCACCTCCCTGAGGACCTGTTCACGAACGAGAAGATCCTGAACGGCTTCCTCGACAGCGCTCCCCGTGGCTTCGGTGAGATCGCCAGCGTCATCGAGATGGAGAGCGGCAAGAAGCAGCTCGTGCTCGAGAAGCCCAAGGGCTACCCGAACCTCAACTACGTCGAGGGCGACTACTCCGCCGAATCGAAGCTCGCCGCCATGGACGAGGCCGGCGTCGACTACGGCGTCATGCGCGTGCCCGTCTGGCAGGAGTGGCTGGGTCTGGAGACCTGCAAGGCCGTCAACGACAACGCCGCCGAGATCGTGAAGCGTTCGAACGGCCGCCTGTTCGCCACCGCGTGCGTTCCGCCGTGGGGCGGCAAGGAGAACATCTACGAACTGGAGCGTTCGGTGAAGGAGCTCGGCGCCGTCGGCGTGCAGCTCGCCTGCCACTACGGTCAGCTCTACCTCGACGACGAGGTCTTCAGGCCGTACCTGAAGGTGATCGAGAAGCTCGACATCCCGGTGATCGTGCACCACACCCCGCTGCCGGTCGAGTACAAGTCGGTGCTCGACTACACCAACCTCCGCCGCGAGTTCGGGCGCATCATGGACCAGGGCGTCGCGGTCGGACGCGAGCTGTTCAGCGGCATGTTCGACGAGATGCCTGGCCTCCGCATGATCCACACGATGCTCGGCGGCAACTGGTTCGCGAACACCGAGCTGCTCACCCCGAAGCAGCCGAAGAAGCAGGAGGCCATGCAGCGCCTCGATCCGACCGGCGGCGAGAAGATCAAGCAGTACCTGGACCAGAACATCTTCTTCGACCTGACCCACCCGCACTCCTGGGGCAAGGTGCAGGTCGAGGCTGCGCTGAAGATCAACGGCGCCGACCACTACATGTTCGGCTCCTCGTTCCCTGTGTTCTACAGCTGGATGAGCCAGGGCGTCGAGTTCGTGAAGAACGAGCTCGACATCAGCGACGCCGACCGCGAGGCCGTGCTCTACGGCAACGCCAAGCGCATGTTCAACCTCCCGATCTGAACAACGCCCGCGGAGCATCCGATGAGTGAGCACTCCTCGCACAACGACATCGACGACTTCTTCTCCAGCGACCGCGTCGCCGGGCGAGACGAAGCGATCGAGCTCAGTTCGAAGAGCTATCGCGAGCACCTGATCGAACACGACGATCCGATGCTGGTCGATGTGCGCGGCATGGATTACGAGCAGTTCGCCGACGATCGATACCAGGCGCCGTTCCTGCGCGACCTGCTGGAGTACTGGCGTGGCCTGTACGACGAGCCCTTCGTCGGCATCACCTCCGACGGCGAACGCCAAGAAGGGGTGTACTCGCTCCCGGCGGGCGTATCGTCCGACCCGGCGCCGGCCGCCGCGGCATCCGCTCTGCTCGACCTGCTCACCCCGCATCAGCGCGCCAAGCTCTGCTATCCGCTGGACGCCGCGCAGTGGCGCGGGTGGAGCAACCCCGAGTTCGTCTTCTTCCGGATCGGCTTGCGCCTGGAGGAGCAGTCGGATGCTGTCGTGCACGCCGCGCTCGCGGTGATCGAGGCGTCTCTGAGCCCGGACGGCTACGCGCGGGTCGTCGAGGCGATGGCGCTGAACGGATACCTCGGAGAGCTCGTCGACCTGCCCACGATCATGAACGATCGCAGCTACTGGTTCGCGCTGTACGGCACGCCTTCGGCCGACGAGCCATGGGGCTGGCAACTGTTCGGGCACCATGTCGCGCTGAACTTCGTCTCGGTCGGCGGGCGGCACGTGATCGCGCCGGTGTTCCTCGGCGCGGAGCCTGCGCTGTCGGACGACGAGCGGCCGCCGTTGTTCGATGCCCGAGAGCAGCTCGCGATCGAGTTGGCCGAGTCGTTCGATGAGACCCAGCGAGCGGAAGCCGTCGTGTTCGCGTCGGTTCTCGACCCGGCGATGCCGGAGGGGCGGCTGCATCCGGCCGACGAGCGACATGTCGCCGGGGCTTTCCGCGACAACCGTGTGGTGCCCTATGAGGGCATCCGCGCGTCCGCGCTCGACGACGCGCAGTGGTCACTGCTGCGGCGGGTCGTCGAAGATTTCTTGCTGCTCACCGAACCGCAGCGCGCGCAGGCTCTCGCCGACGTCGATGCGCACCGCGACGAGACGTACTTCAGCTGGTACGGGGCGACCGACGGATCGCAGCCGTTCTACTTCCGCATCCAGAGCCCGGTGATCCTCGCCGAACTCGATCACCATGCCGGAGTATGGCTGAACAATCGTCTGCCGGCGCGTTTCCACGTGCACACCACACTGCGACTGCCCAACGGCAACGACTACGCCAAGGCGTATCTCGCTCAGTGGGCTGCGCGCAGCGCGCGCTGAGCCCGTTCAGCTCGGGTCGTTGCGACTGACTTCGTCGTGCGCGAGCACCGCGTCGAGCGTCGCGATCTCGTGGCGGCGGGCGGCCGTCTCGATCGTCTCGGCATCCGCTCCGCTCTCGATGAGGTCGAGCAACTCGTCGTGCTCGGAGAGGGATGCCATGGCTCGGCCGGGTGCGTACCAGAAGGCCGAGCGGCGGATGATGTCCATCCGGGTCCACTCTGTCTCGACGAGTTCGCTCAGTCGCTCATCGTCGCAGCGCGAGCAGAGCACGATGTGGAACTGCCGGTTGAGCCGGCCGAAGCGGATCGTGTCGAAATTCGCCAGCGCGTCGGCCATGTCGCGGTTGAGGCCGCGCGCCTTGGCGAGGTCATCTGCGGTGAGGTTCACTGCAGACAGCGCAGTGGCGAGCCCTTCGAGTCGTGCGAGCAGACGGATCGAACGCTTCCAGGACCCGGTATCGAAGGTCTTGACCAGCGCACCGACGTTGGGGACGATGTCGACCCACCCCTCGGCTTCGAGTCGCCGCAGCGACTCACGCCATGGAACGGAGCTGATGTTGTACTCCCGACCGAGCTGATCGATGACGAGTCGATGGCCGGGCGCGAAGACACCGTCCATGATCTTCGTCTTCAGGATCGTGTACGCCTGCTCGGCTTTGCTCGGCGCCATCGCGAGCCCCCTTGTCTGCTCTCCGACGACATCAGCGTACGTCAGTCGTGCAGTCTCGATCCTATCAAATTTCGCACACGATCTCAGGGAGAGATCAGCCGGTTTCGTCGATCAGGGCGAGCAGTCGCGCCTGAGCCGGATACTGCATCGCGCCCTGCCGCGCGAGAGCAAGCGCCTGCAGGCCCTTCGGATCAGGATCGAGCCGACGCATGGTGACGTTGAACCTGGTGAGGCTGGCTCGATCAGGGTCGGGCAGGATGCCCCACGCGAGGCCGGCCTCGATGAGCGGGAGGCTCGCCTGGATCGTCTCGACCGTGCGAATCCGGGAGGGCGTGACGCCGTGCCGGCGCAGTGCGGCATCCACCGCCTCGGGCAGGCTCGGCACCGCCGCGGTGCGGTGCGGCAGCACGAGGACGCGGTCGTCGAATGAACGCAGGGGAAACGGGTCCGGCGCGTCTGCCAGGTCGGGTGGGAGCACGGCGACCAGAGGAACCTCGCCCCAGTCGTGCACCTCGAACGAAGAGGCATGCCGACGCGCGAATCGCTTCGGCTCGGCGACGAGGACCGCCGCGACGTCGACCGTGCGCTGCTGCAGCATGTCGACGGCATCCCATGGAGGAGGATCGAGCAGGTTGATCTCGACATCGGGCGCCTCGGCGGCGTATCGGCGGAGCAGTTCGGGGATGCGGCGCCACATCAGCACGGGGACTGCGGCGATCGTGAGGGTGCCGGCGACCCCGGCGCCGAACCGCGTCAGCGTGCTCGCGATCTCGTCGACGTCGCTCAGCACGCGAGAGGACGCGCCGAGCAGATAGCGTCCGGCACTGGTGGGTTCGACGCCGCGCGTCGACCGCTCCAGCAGTGGTGTGCCGACTTCGGTCTCAAGCCGCGAGATGGCCACGCTGAGCGAGGGCTGCGACAGGCGCAGCTGCGCCGCCGCGGCCGAGATCGAGCCGGCCTCGACCACAGCTGCGAAGTACCTCAGGTGGCGAAGTTCCATTGATCAGATACTACGCGGATAGCGTCGATATAGTCCTGACCTATGGCCGCGACAGTCAGATAGGCGGTTCCGCGCAGCATCCGATCGGCGAAGACTGGAACTCCGCTCTCATCAAGGAGGATGCTGTGCTCCCCACCACCAACGACGCCCCGCCGTTCGCGCTCACCCGCGCGAGCCACGTCTCGCTCGCCGTCACCGACCTCGAGGCCAGCCGCGATTTCTACCGCGACGTGATCGGCCTCGTCGTCACCGAAGAGGCCGATGACACCGTGTACCTGCGCGGCCTGGAAGAGGCCGCGCACCACAGCCTGGTGCTCGTGCGTGCCGATGCGCCGCAGGCGCTGCACATCGGTCTGCGCGTGCGCACCGACGATGACATCGTCGCCGCCGAGAAGCACTTCGCCGGCACGGGCATCGAATACGAGCGCGTCGAGGTCGATCACCAGGGTCCGACGATCCGCTTCCGCGATGCGGTCGGCACACACATCGAACTCACCAGCTCGATGGACGTCGTCGAGCGCAAGATGCAGAACTTCGACGAGTTCCGCGGCTCGTTCCCGCAGCGCCTCGACCACTACCAGGTGGCCATCCATGATGTGCAGTCCGCGACCGACTTCTGGGCGGGGCTCGGCATGCGCATGGCCGAGTACACCGCAGCCGACGGCACCGATGAGCTCTGGGGCACCTGGCTCGAGGTGAAGGGCAACACGCACGACCTCGTCTTCACGAATGGCCGCGGCCCTCGCCTGCACCACTTCGCGTACACGGTTCCCGACGCCGCCGCCCTGATCCACGCGGCCGACGTGTGCGGCGCGACCGGCTTCGGCCAGGAGATCGATCGCGGCCCCGGCCGACACGGGATCAGCAACGCACTGTTCCTGTATGTGCGCGACCCCGACCAGCACCGCATCGAGCTGTTCACCACTCATTACCAGTTCATCGACCTGGAGACCCCGCCGATGCGCTGGGACGTCAGCAACCCGCAGCGAGCGCAGCTGTGGGGCATGCCCGCATCCAGGCGCTGGTTCTTCGAGGCCAGCGAGTTCCCGGCCGAGCCGGTGCTCGACCCGCTTCTCAAGGCCAACCCCGCGACGCTCGAGGAGTTCCTCGGGCTGCACTGACGCATCTGCCGACGAGGCGCACGCACGTGGAAGAGCCGCCCTTCCCGATCGGGGAGGGCGGCTCTTCTCATGGGATCGATCAGCCGCAGAACGGGATGGCTTCGTCGAGGTTGGCGTCGGTGATCAGCGCCGTCGGCATTGCGAAGACCTTCTCCCCGGAGACATCCTTCAACAACGCCAACGTGTTCTCGATCGATGTCACGCCGAGGTTCGCCGCGGAATCGGCGACCGTGGCCGAGAACTCACCGCTCTCGATGGCCGCGAGGCCGTCATCCGTGCCGTTCATCGTCACGATCCGCACGTCGTCCATACCCGCGGCGTCGAACGCGCTGCGGGCACCGAACGCCATGTCTTCATTCAGGACGAAGACGTAGTCCAGGTCGGGGTTGGACTGGGCGAAGTTCTCGGCGACCTCCTGCGCCTTGCCACGGTTGTACATCCCGGGCTGCTCGCCGACGATCGTGACGTTCGAAGCGACGGCTTCCTTGAAACCGTTCACGACATAGTCGGACGATGCGCCGGGGGCTCCGCCGATCACGGCGACGTTCACGTCGTCGCCGCCGGAGTCCTCAGCGATCCAGTCGGCGGCGATGCCGCCCACTCCCGGGAGATCGACGACTGCCGCACCGAGCACACCCGTGAGATCGTCGGGAACGACCGCGACGAGATAGATCGGCACATCCGCGGCATTCGCCTTCTGGATGCCGCCCGCCATCGCGTCGACGCTCACGGTGTTCAGCACGATCGCGTCGACACCCCGAGCGATCATGTCCTCGATGTTGCCCGTCTCCTTCGCGGCATCCGCGTCGGAGTTGGCGACCAGGAGCTCGACGCCCTCCGCCTCGGCGGCGGATTCCATGCCGTTCTGCAGGCACGCGCCCCACTCGTTGTTCGCGCTGCTTATGAAGCCGATCTTGGTCGCCGCGTCACCGCCTGCCGCCGCGTCGTCGCCGCTGTCCGTGCCGGATGCGCTGCACCCGGTGAAGACGAGTCCTGCTGCGATGGTCGCCGTCAGGAGAGGAATCAGCCTTCTTTGCCTGTTCATCTGCCGTGCCTTTCTCTCAGTGGATGTGCACTCCGGACAGGAGCGCACGGGTTGCGCGTCGGATTCGCGCGGAACGGGTCCGGCTCAGCGCCTGCTCCGCCAGGAATTGGCGATGGCCGCGAGCAGCAGCACGCCGCCGACGACCATCATCTGGATGTAGGCGGAGATGCTGAGCAGGTTCAATGCGTTGGAGAGCACGCCGAGCAGGATCACGCCGAGGGCGGTGCCGATCATCGTGCCCCTGCCGCCTGCGAGCGAGGTGCCGCCGATGACGACCGCAGCGACGGCCTGCAGTTCGAGCGTGAGTCCCGCGGTGCCTGGGCTGGCGGCGCCCAGGCGCCCGAGCAGCATGACGCCGGTGATGCCGGCGAGCAGGCCCATCAGGGCGTAGAGCGTGATCTTGCGCGCAGCCACAGGGATGCCGCTGAGACGTGCGGCGTCCTCGTTGCCGCCGATCGCGAAGGCATCACGCCCGAAGCTCGTGTACTTCAGCGTGAGACCGAGCGCGACGCAGATCACGATCGCGGCGATGAGGAGATACGGGATGCCGCCGAGCTCGGCGACGCCGAAGGTGCTGAGGTCAGGGCCGGCCGAGACGCTCATGCCGTTCAGGATGAACAGCGCCAGACCGTCCAGCAGCGTGGCGGCGGCCAGGGTCGCGACGAAGGGTGCGACCCTGGTGAACGTCACCACGAGCCCGTTAATCAGACCGACGACCGTTGCCGCGATGATGCCGACCAGCACTGCGATCATCGTGGGCGTACCATTCGTCACGAGCTGCGCGACGAGCGCCATCGTGACCACGGCATTCGACCCCATCGAGAAGTCGATGCCGCCGGAGATCATCAGCACGGTCAGACCCGCGGCGATCACTCCCATCACGCTCACCTGTCGCAGCACGTTGATGAGGTTGGGGGCGGTGAGGAACACCTCGGAGCCGATGGCTGTGATCACGATGACCACCAGCAGGACGATGAGCAGTCCGCCGTGACCGCCGAGGCTGAAGCGACGCTTGGTCATGGCCTGCAGGGCGACCGTTGCGGTCATCGTGGATCGGACGTCGTTGTCAATCACGGGAGGTTCCTCCTACGGTGAGGGCGACGAGTTCGTCGCGGGATGTATCGGCGACATCGAGCACCGCCGTCGGGCGGCCCGCGCTGACGACGACGACACGGTCGGCGAGACGCTGGACCTCCGCGACATCCGACGAGGCGAGAAGAACCGCCGTGCCGCGCGCCGCAAGAGCGTCGATGAGGTGATGGATGTCGGCCTTGGCGTGCACGTCGACGCCATTGGTGGGGTCTTCCAGGAAGCACACCCGAGGATCGCCGTCGAGCCATTTCCCGAGCAGCACCTTCTGCTGATTGCCGCCGGAGAGCTGGCCGACCGGCGGATCGGCCTGGATCGTGCGCACGCCGAAGCGGTCGCGGATCACCGTCGCGCGTGCGCGCAACGCCTTCCAATCGACCCAGGGGCGACCCGTGCGACGATCGATCGCGAGCACGATGTTCTCATTGATGCCGAGGGCACCGATCAGTCCGTTCGCGAGGCGGTCGCCGGTGACGCACCGCAGTCCGCTGCGCAGCGACTGCGCGACGCTGCCCCACGCCACCTGGCGGCCTTCGACTTCGAGCGTTCCGGTATCCGGCCTCGCAGTCCCGGAGAGCAGCGAGAACAGTGCCGACTGCCCATCGCCCGCAGGACCGAGCACCGCGACGACTTCGCCGGCGCGAACCTCGAGCGAGAGGTCCCGCAGCCGGGTTCCGTCATTGACGGCATCCAGTCGCAGGCGCGTCTCGCCCCATTCACTGCGCGCCGCCGGACGCTCGGATTCGACATGCTCGCCGGCGATGGCATAGACGAGCGATCCCATGTCGAGTTCGGATGCGGGCACCGTGAGCTGACGGCGTCCGTCGCGGAGCACCGTGACGCGGTCGGCGATGTCGAGGATCTCGTCGAGGTGGTGGGAGATGTAGACGATCGCGGTGCCCTGCGCGCGGAGGCGGCGGACGAGATCGCGCACCTGCTCGGCGGCCGCTCCCCCGAGGGATGCCGTCGGCTCGTCGAGGATCAGTACGCGGCCGCCGCGGCGGACTTCTCGGGCGATCTCGACCATGGTCTGTTCTGCCGCAGTCAGCGCTCCTGCCGGCATCCGCTCGTCGATGTCGAGTCCGATGCTCTGCAGCGTCTCGCGGGCCTGCGATCGCACGGCCTTCCACCCGACCCATCCGCCCCGGCGAGGAAGGTCGCCGAGGAAGAGGTTCTCCGCGACCGAGAGATCGAGCACGAGATCGCGCTTCTGCGGAACCGTGGCGATGCCCTGCTCGCGCGCACGGCGTGGTGTCAGCCCCGACAGCTGTTCTCCGTCGAAGCGGATCTCACCGCCGTCAGGGTTGTGTGCGCCACTGAGCACGCCGACCAGCGTGGATTTTCCGGCACCGTTCATTCCGACCAGCGCGTGCACCTCGCCGGGGCGCACATCGAAGTCGACGTCACGCAGTGCCGCGGCACCGCCGAAGGACTTGGAAACGCCTGCCAGCGCGAGGATGGGCATGCCCGTCGTCTGCGCCTGAGTCGAGTCGAGACTCGTCATCACCACACTCCCTGCTTCGTCGCAGTTGGCTCACCGGCCGTCGTCGGCCGGATCGGTGTGTTCTGAAATCAGAAGAACATTTCAGAACATATATATGTAATCATATGTTCTACGCCAGGGCGAGACCTTCGGAGAAATCCGTGCGACGAACCCCGACATCTCCCCGCGAAGACGCGCGGAGCCTGGAACCACGAAGATGTAGGTGAGAGAAATGGCCAGAAAGATTCTCGTAGTCGGCGGCGGCATCGGCGGGCTCTCCGCAGCGATCGCCCTCCGCCAGGAAGGCCACGAGGTCCACGTCGTCGAGCGCTACCCCGACGCCCACGCGTCCGTGTTCGGCGTCGGCATCATCCAGCCGATCAACGCGCTACGCGCCCTCGATGCTCTCGGGTGCGCACAGGCCTGCATCGATGCCGGCTACCCCGCGAAGGCCTGGGGTGCGATGTACGACCACGACGGCAACTTCATCCGCGACATCCATGGCACGCCGATCGAGAGCAGCACGCTGCCGCCGATGAACGGCGTCACGCGGCCGAAGCTGCACGAGATCCTCACGGCGCGTGCTCTCGAGATCGGCGTGAGCATCCAGTACTCGACGGCGTTCGAGACCCTGGAGGAGCGGGCGGACGACGTGCTCGTCACGCTCGAGGGCGGCGCGCAGATCACGGCCGACGTGGTCGTCGGTGCGGACGGCGTGCGCTCGAAGGTGCGCGGCTATGTGCTGGATGCCGAGTTGCAGCCGCGCTATATCGGGCAGTCCGCCTACCGGCAGAACATGCCTGCACTGCCGGAGATTGATCGCATCATCCTGCAGGACGGCCCCAGCGGCATGGCCGGATTCGTGCCGATCGGGCCCGACCTCGCCTACATGTTTTTCAACAAGCCGATGGAGCGCGGCGAGCGTCCGGCGACCGAGGACCTCCCCAAGGCCCTGCGCAAGGAGCTGGAGGGTTTCGGAGGTCTTGCCGGCCGTTTCCGTGACGAGTTCCTCAGCGAAGATCCGGCCGACATCGTGCTGCGTCCGGAGGAGTCGCTGATCGCTCCCGCGCCGTGGCACCGCGGCCGCGTCATCCTCATGGGCGATGCCGTGCATGCGATCACCCCGCACCTCGGGCAGGGGGCGGCGCAGGCGATCGAAGACGGCGTCGTGCTCGGCGAGGTGCTCACTGCGCACGACGATCACGAGGCGGCGTTCGAGGAGTTCACCGCTCGCCGCTTCGAGCGCTGCAAGCTGATCGTCGAGACGTCCCTGAACATCGGCGAGTGGGAGATGGGCCGCCTGCCCGACTTCGACAACGTCGCTGCGACCATGCATGTGCTCAAGGAGATGGCCAAGCCGCTCTGACCTGCCCCTCACACTCCAGGTGCCCGGCCGAGGGTTCGCCTCCTTGGACTTCGGCCGGGCTCCTGGTCCTTCTCCGTCTGTCGCGTCTTCGCCGATGCGACTCGCCGATAAGCTGGCCTCCCATGGTGAATCCGGCATCCACAGCCCACTCCGACGTGAGCACCGCCCTGCGCGAGCTCGCGTGGGCGATCCACCGGACTGCTCCAGAGCGTGCCGGGGTCGGACCGATCCCTACGACCGAGATCGCGCTGCTCAAGCAGGTGATCGACAACCCTGGTTCGACTGTCGGGGATCTCGCGGCCGCTCTCGGGCTGCAGCAGCCGAACGTCAGCACGGCGATCCGCGTGCTCGTGGCGCGAGGATTCATCACCAGGGAGAAGAGCGAAGAAGACCGCCGGGTGTCGCTCCTCTTCCCGACCCCGCTCGGCGTCTCCGAGCACACCGCGATCTCCGAGGCGTGGTCGAGCCCGGTGGACGCCGCCCTGGAAGAGCTGTCCGCGAAACAGCGCGCCGCTCTGGATGCCGCGACCGAGGCCATCGTGGCGCTGCACCAGAGCCTTCGGCGCGCGTCGACGGACTGACGACCCACGCCCCCCTGGGTACGCTCGACAGATGAGCACGCACATCGCCGCCGGGCCCGGTCAGATCGCCCCCATCGTCCTTTTCCCCGGCGACCCGCTGCGCGCGAAGTGGATCGCTGAGACGTTCCTCACGGATGCGCAGCTCTATTCGGAGACCCGCGGGATGTTGGGATTCACGGGCACCTGGAACGGGCACCGCGTCTCCGTGCAGGGGTCGGGCATGGGCCAGCCGTCCATGGCGATCTACGCCACCGAGCTGTTCAAGAACTACGACGTGCAGACGATCGTGCGGGTCGGATCCTGCGGCGCGCTGACGGAGCGCCTCGCCGTGCGTGACATCATCATCGCGAACGGCGCGTGCACCGATTCCGGCATCAATCGCGTGCGGTTCAACGGGCTCGACTACGCACCCGTCGCCGACTTCTCGCTGCTGCGCGCAGCCGTCGAGGCGAGCGAGCAGATGACGCTGGAGTCTGCCGTGCACGTAGGCCTGCTGTTCTCGAGCGATCAGTTCTACAGCACTCGCCCTGAGCTCACCGAGCCGTTCGTCGCCCATGGCGCTTTGGGCGTCGAGATGGAGACGAGCGGGCTGTACACGCTGGCGGCGCACTACGACCGTCGAGCGCTGAGCATCTGCACGGTCTCCGATCACATCGTCACGGGCGAGGAGACCACGGCGCAGGAGCGTGAGCAGACCTTCGGCGACATGATCGAGATCGCCCTGCGCGCGGCCACCGCCTGACGCGCCGGCGCCCCGATGCCCTAGATCAGACGGGGCCGTTCCCGCACGTCCAGGACCCCGCCCGGCTGGGTGACCGGAGCGGACAGCATCCCGGCGGCGGCGTCGATGAGGAAGTAGCCGACCTTGATCCAGCTGCCGCGGTGAGTGCCCGCACTCATCTGCGCCTCGTACTCGGCGCACACCCCGAGCACGAGGTGGCCGACGATCCCGGAGCGCGCACGCATGATGGCATCCGACACGCCATCGACCTTGGCAGTCAATGACCTGAAGTCGCCGCCCACATCGAGGGCGTCGACCGATTCCTCCAGCACGGCGACCGCCGACGGCACCGCACGGATCTGTGCGAGGAACTGCGCCCGCCAGCTCGGGCGCGGCAACGAGTCCAGCACCTCCACCAGGGGCAGCAGCCGGCATCGGATGACGTCATGCACGGTCGGTTCGGCACCGAGTTCGGCCACGAGCTCCTCGCGCCGGGCGGCCATCGGCACCGTGTGGCGCAGGAGCATCGCCCGGATCAGATCCTCGCGTGTTCCGAAGTGGTAGGCGATCGCCGAGTGATTTGCCGAACCGGCGTGCTCGGCGATGCTCCGATTCGAGACCGCGTCTATGCCGTGCTGAGCGAATAGCTCCTCCGCCGCATCCAGCAGCGCCTCACGCGCGCGATCACTGTGCTGACCCAAGCCACCCTCCGAATGTATGTGAGTTCACTGTGACATAGCGCTCTCGATTTCACGTTTTTACGTCACGTGTCTTAAATTTAGTCTAGCCCACGATCAACGGTGATCTCCAGGACAGCAACATCACGTCAGGAGCACGATCGTGACCAACCCTCCCCTCTCTCGCAAGGAAGCCCGCGAAACGGGCATGCCATCCGAGACCGGCACATCCCCGGAGGCTGAAGAGACGGTCGCGGACGACTCCGTGACGGATGAGGCCGCAGCGACCGCCGCCGCGGCGAAGCGCGCCAAGGCGGAGATGATCGGACGCACGGCGGCGGTGTTCATCATGCCGCTCATCATCGTCGGCATGATGATCACCGGGTACCTGGCCACGATGCACTCGCCCACGCCGAACGACATGCCCATCGCAGTGGTCGGATCTGCATCCGCCGCCGATTCCTTTGCCGACGCGCTGACGGCCTCCGACGAGGACGCGGTTGAAGTCGAGGTCATCGACACTGCGATGGAGGCGCGCCAGCTGGTGATCGACCGCGAGGCCGTCGCCGCCGTCGTGATCGACGGCGACACCGCCACGCTCTACACCGCCACGGCGGCCGGAGCATCTCAGGTCAGCACCGTCACATCGCTGGTGACGCCCATCATCCTCGGCGAGGGCCTCACGGTCGTCGCCGAAGACCTCGTGCCCCTGCCGGACAACGACATGTCCGGCCTCGGCGCGATGTTCCTCGCCACGGCCCTCGTGATGGCCGGGTACCTTCCGTTCAGCGTGCTGCGTTCGAACTCGCCTGAGCTGCTGAAGTTCCGTCGGATCGTGCCCCTGCTGGCCGGATGGGCGGCACTCATCGCCGCTCTCGTGTGGGTCGTGACCGGCCCGATCATGGGCGTCGTCACCAGCGAGCACTATCTGGGTGTGCTCGGCGTCGCCTGGCTCGGCGTCTTCGCGATCAGTTGCGTGCAGCTGTTCATCACCCGCCTGTTCGGCGCGCTCGGGGTGATCGCCGGCATGTTCCTGTTGATGGTGCTCGGCATGCCCGCATCGAACATGAGCATGTCGATGTACACGATGCCCGACTTCTACCGTGTGCTGCACGAATTCCTGCCGATGGCGGCCATCGGCGAGTCGATGCGATCGATCCTCTACTTCGACGGCACAGGTCTCACCGGACACCTGCTCGTCCTCGCGATCGGCGCTGTCGTCGGGCTCCTTGCGACCAAGGCGTACGACGCGACGCTCGGTAAGAAACATCCTGAGGGCGTCGCGATGGACGTCAACGTCCCGTCACTGCACGGCGGCGCCCGGCCGAAGAACAACTTCTGGCGTTATGCCTCACTGATCTTCTTCCCGCTCGCCATGGTCACGATGATGATCAGCCTGATGCTCGGTGCCATGCACCAGCCGACACCGAAGGACATGCCCGTTGCGGTGGTCGGATCGACCATCGAGCAGGCCGAGCAGACCATCACCGGCCTTGAAGAGAACATGGATGGGCTCTTCGAGTTCACCGCGTACTCGACGGATGCCGCCTCCGACGTGCAGGTCATGATCGAGGACCGTGACCTCGTCGCCGCCCTCGTGCTGCCCTCGCAGAGCTCCCCCGAGTTCACCCTGTTGGCGAACCAGGCCGGCAGCTCGAGCGCCTACCAGGTCGCGGTGCGCGTGTTCACGCAGATCGCCGATGCGCAGCAGATGCCGCTGAAGATCGACGACGTCGCACCGCTGCCCGACCGCGACAGCCAGGGCATCGTGACGATGTACCTGGCGATGGGGTGGATCCTCGCCGGATTCATGGTCGTCGTCGTCGGAGCGAACGCGGCGCCGGCCACCCGTCCACTGCGTCGGATGCTGCCGCTCACAGCCGTGTACGCTCCGTTCATGTCAGCGGTCATCTGGCTGATCGCCGGTCCCATCACCGGCTCGGTCGACGGGCAGTTCTGGCCGCTGTTCGGCGCAGGCGCTGTGGCGATCTTCTGCGTCGCCATGTTCGCGATGATCTTCGAGCGGCTGATCGGGATGCTGGCGGTGATTCCCGCGGTCGGCATCCTGATGTTCCTCGGGGTGCCGGCATCCAACGGCGCGTTCTCGATGTACATGGCGCCGGAGTGGTTCCGCGCGCTGCACGACATCCTGCCGTTCCCCGCGGCTGTGGAGGCAGCACGATCGATCCTCTACTTCGACGGCGACGTCGTGGCCCACAACCTGCAGGTGCTCGGTCTCTGGGGGCTCGTGTCGCTGGCGATCGTGTTCGTGATCGATTCGCTGAAGACCGTGCGCACTAGGCACGACTTCGGCGACTTGGCTGTGATCGTTAAGCCGGATGCGCTCGATGCGCTCGATGGGGAGGCTGTCTTCGAGGTGGATGCGGAGGCCGTCTTCGAGGCCGAGGCGGATGCCGAGGTCGAGGCGCGTCAGCCCGAGCCTGCTCTGAGCTGATCCTTCGCCAACGGCATCCGATCGGCCGACTCGTGACATCACCGCGCCGCCGATGAGACGACGTCGCGGTGCACGAGGAACTCCTCCCAGGTCTCCTTCCCCCGCGCCGCGGTTTCGTCGGCGAGGTTGCCACCTGCCCGGTACGCGCGGCCGATGGCGCCGGGCAGGCGGATCGGCAGCAGCCGGTGCGTACGCCCCCGCGCTTCGTCGAAGGCACGCACCATGTCGCCGATCTCCCGCACCTGCGGTCCCGCGAGATCTACCACTCGCCCGGCCGGCGCCCCGAGGGTGAGCTCGGTCAGCCGCGCGGCGACCTCATCGACGCCGACGGATTCAAAACGCAGTCCGCGAGGAGCGATCCGCATCTTGGACAGCGCCTTCACCATCGGCAGCGCGAAGTCGTGCAGCTGCGCAACGCGCAGCACCGTGAACGGGATGCCCGAAGTCTCGAAAGCGTGCTCGGCATCGGCCTTCATCCTGAAGTAGCCGATCGGCATGCTGCCGGCGCCGACCACCGAGATGAGCACGAGATGCCGCGTCCCGGCACGCTGCGCCGCCGCGACAAGATTCCGCGCCGCGACGTCGTCCCCCTTCGCTCCACCCGCGAGGTGCAGAACGGTCTCGACGCCGTCGAGTGCCGCGTCGAGTCCCGTCCCCTTGACGGTGTCGCCTTCCGCATACTCGATCCCCTGTTCGGCCGTTCGCGATTGCCTGCTGAGGATGCGGATCTCGCTACCAGCAGCGCGCAGCAGCGCAACGGTGCGCCGTCCGATGTTCCCGGTGCCTCCTGTGACAAGAATGGGAGTGCTCATGTTCGTCGTCCTTTCGCCTGTCGCACCGACCTGTCACGTTTCGGTCGGTGCATCCGTCGAGATCTTGACGATCGACGATGAGGAGATGTGACATGGACGACGAAGAACTCGCAGAACGCTTCGAACTCGCCCGCCCACGCCTGCGGGCCATCGCGACGCGACTACTCGGGTCGAGCGCGGATGCGGACGACGCCGTCCAGGAGACGTGGTTGCGTCTTGCCAGATCGGATGCTGCGACGATCGACAACCTCGATGCGTGGTGCACGACCGTCGTCTCCCGCATCAGCCTCGACATGCTCCGCGCGCCACGATCGACCCGCGAACGCTCGTGGAATGTCGAGCCGTGGCGTGATGAACCGGTCGACCCTGCGCCGGATCTGGCCGATCTCGTCGACCGGTCGGATCGCGTGAACGTCGCCCTGCTCGTCGTCCTGGATGCTCTGACCCCAGCAGAACGGATCGCCTTCGTTCTGCATGACGTCTTCGGTCAGCCGTTCGACGAGGTCGCCGATGCTGTGGACCGCTCGCCGGCAGCCGCCCGCCAACTGGCATCGCGAGCACGGCGACGGCTGCGCGAAGCATCCGCACCTGCGCGCGCTGATCGTCACCGCGGACGCGCACTGGTGGAGGCGTGGCTGGCGGCGGTGCAGGAGGGAGACCTCGATGGCCTCCTGAGCCTGCTGCATGTAGACGCCACCCTGCACGCCGACTACGGCACCCGCACCCAGACGCTGCATGGCGCCGACGAGATCGCCGCACAGGCCGTTCTCGCCGCTCGCCTGGCCGCCCACTCGACTCCGGTGCTCATCGACGGGCTGCCCGGCGTCGCCGCGACGTTCGGGGATCGGATCGTCTCGCTGATGACCTTCGAGGTGGCCGAGGGACGGATCGTCGCGCTGGAGGTGCTCGCCGACCCTGCTCGTCTGCGCCGAGCCCCGCGGTGAGGGATGATCGAAGGACCATGACTTCCTCCGCGCGCCTCGATCCGACCTCCCTGCGCGACCCGTCCGGGGCTGTCGACCCGGATGCCGTCTACACGGCGTTCGTCGAATGGGCAGAGGCCGGCGGCATCCAGCTGTACCCCGCCCAGGATGAGGCGGTCATCGAGATCGTCTCGGGTCAGAACCTGATCCTGTCGACTCCGACCGGCACCGGGAAGTCGCTCGTCGCCGTCGCCGCGCACTTCGCCGCGCTCGTCGACGGTCGCCGCAGCTACTACACCGCGCCGATCAAGGCCCTCGTGAGCGAGAAATTCTTCGCACTCGTCGACACCTTCGGACCAGAGAACGTCGGCATGATCACGGGCGATTCGTCAGTGAACGCGGATGCTCCGATCATCTGCTGCACGGCAGAGATCCTCGCCAACCTCGCTCTGCGCCACGGCCCTTCGGCGGATGTGGGCCAGGTCGTGATGGACGAGTTCCACTTCTACGCCGACCCGGATCGCGGGTGGGCGTGGCAGGTTCCGCTGCTCACGCTGCCGCAGGCGCAGTTCATCCTGATGTCGGCAACGCTCGGCGATGTGACCGCGCTGGCGTCGGATCTCACCCGCCGCACCGGCCGAGAGACGGCGACGGTCACCGGCGTCGAGCGACCCGTGCCGTTGCACTTCTACTACGAGCTCACCCCGATCCACGAGACGGTCGAAGACCTGCTCACCACCGGTCAGGCGCCCGTCTACGTCGTGCACTTCTCACAGGCCGCCGCCATGGAGCGCGCGCAGGCGCTGTCGAGCACGAAGATCGCGACGCGTGAGCAACGCGACCAGATCGCGGAGCTGATCGGCGAGTTCCGTTTCACGACGGCGTTCGGCAAGACGCTGTCCAAGTTCCTGCGCGCGGGCATCGGCGTGCATCACGCCGGCATGCTGCCCAAGTACCGGCGCCTCGTCGAGCAGCTCGCGCAACGCGGGATGCTGCGCGTGATCTGCGGCACCGACACGCTCGGCGTCGGCATCAACGTGCCGATCCGCACGGTGCTGCTCACCGCGCTGACGAAGTTCGACGGCACGCGCATGCGGCAGCTCAATGCCCGCGAGTTCCATCAGATCGCCGGTCGCGCTGGCCGGGCCGGCTTCGACACCGCCGGCACCGTCGTCGCCCAGGCGCCGGAGCACGAGACCGAGAACGCCGCACTGATCCGCAAGGCGGGCGACGATCCGAAGAAGAAGCGCAAGATCATCCGCAAGAAGGCCCCGGACGGCTTCGTGTCGTGGGGCGAGCCCTCTTTCCGCAAATTGATCGACGCCGAGCCGGAGACTTTGACCTCGCACATGCAGATCACGAGCGCGATGATGCTCAACGTGATCGGCCGCGGCGGGGACGTGTTCGGAAATATGCGCGCACTGGTATACGACAACCACGAACCTCGAGCAAGGCAGCGGATGCTGGCGCTCCGGGCGCTGGGAATCTATCGGACGCTGCGGGAATCGGGGATCGTCGAGCAGTCAGCGGATGGCACGATCACCCTCACCGTTGACCTGCAGCCGAACTTCGCGCTGAACCAGCCGTTGTCGCCGTTCGCGTTGGCTGCCTTCGAGCTGCTGGATCCGGATGCCGCGACCTTCTCGCTCGACATGATCTCGATCGTCGAGGCGACGCTCGACGATCCTCGTGCGGTGCTGAGCCAGCAGGAATTCCTCGCGCGCGGCGATGCCGTCGCGGAGATGAAGCGCGAGGGCATCGAGTACGACGAGCGCATGGAGCTGCTCGAACAGGTCACGTACCCGAAGCCACTGGAAGAGCTGCTGGGCGCGACGTTCGAGACGTACAGTGCTGCGCAGCCGTGGATCCGTGACTTCGAACTGCGTCCGAAGGCCGTCGTTCGCGACATGTACGAGCGCGCCATGTCGTTCGGGGAATATGTCGCGTACTACAAGATCGCGCGGTCAGAGGGCGTCGTGCTGCGATACCTGTCGGATGCCTATCGCGCGGCATCGCAGACGATCCCGGAGGATCTGAAGAACGAAGACCTGCGCGACCTCATCGAGTGGCTCGGCGAACTCGTCCGCCAGGTCGACTCCTCGCTCCTGGATGAGTGGGAGGAGCTGCGGGCCGGCACCGACAACGGCGTCGTCGATCTCGATGCGCTGAAGGCAGCCGAGCACCTCGAAGAGCCGATCGTTCCGCCAGCGCCGAAGCGCCTCACGAGCAATGTGCGCGCGTTCCGCATCCTGGTGCGCAACGAGCTTTTCCGCCGTGTGCAGCTGGCCGCCCGCGAAGACGTGGATGCTCTTGCGGCGCTCGATCCCGCTTTCGGCGAGGACGGCTGGAACGACGCACTCGACGCGTATTTCGCCGAGCACGACGAGATCCTCACCGGCTCAGATGCCCGCAGCTCGAAGCTGCTGCTGCTCACCGAGGGGGCGAGCAACTGGACCGCGCGTCAGATCCTCGACGACCCCGCCGGCGACCACGACTGGGGCATCTCCGCGACGATCGATCTCGCAGCATCCGATGAGGCGGGCGAGGCGGTCGTGACGGTGACCGGGGTGGATCGGCTCTAGGCGCGCGCCTCCGGACGGACGATCCGCGAGATGACGTGGAGCGGCGGGTCGATCGGATTCTCGGGCTCCATATCGCCTTCGCCGACGCGGCGGAATCCAGCCCGCTCCAGGGCACGCCACGACGCCGTGTTCCCCGCGACCACTGGCACGATGATGGCCGGGCAGTCGGGGTAGCTCGACCAGGTGTCGGCGACGATCGCGCGGATGACCGCTGTGCCGAGACCGCGCCCCGTGTGTGCCGGATCTGCGACGAAGTAGTCGATCGTCACCGCACCGGCCGGAACATCGACGATCGCGCCGAGTTCGCTGAAGTCCTCCGCGTAGTCCTCGATGCGCGAACGCTGCACGAGCGCCTCTGGTACGCCGTCCACCGACACGAGCAGGTCCTCCCCTGCCTCCTCACCGCGGGTGCCAGGTCCGAAGTCGCGGCTCACACCCTCCGGAGTGAAGTCGTGGTTCCAGTACCGGTGCACATGCGGCCGCGTCAGCCAGTCGGAGAGCAGCGCGAAGTCCGCCTCGACGATCGGGCGCCAGGCGATCGCCTCCGGCATCCACGTAGAACCGTCGCTCACGACGGGGACCGGCCGGAGTCGACCGGCGTCTGCTGGTAGAGCGCGAGCCGCCACTCACCCGCGCGTCGCACGTACGTGGTCGCCATGAGGGCGACGAACGGCTCCGCCTCTGCACGGAACGCCCGCCCGGTGTACAGCAGGGTCGCCGCGCCGTCGGCGAGAGGGAGCAGCCGCGGCTCGATGATCTCGTACCGTTCCCACGGCGGAGCATCCGCCAGCGACGCGATCACCTGCGTGCGATCCATCGACAGCCCCGACGCCAGCAGCATCGCGCCGTCTTCGGTCATGAGCGCGCCGTAGACGTCGCTCCCCGTCCCGTCGCACAGCGAACGCCAGCCCTGGTGCTCGAGCTCCAGCAGCTCCTCGATCTGCTCAGTCATGCCGCTATGCTCGCTCGCCTCACGGCGATGGGCAACCCCGTCGCGCCAAGACACCATGCGTTCAACCGTGCATGCGCGGGTCCTCGGTCGGATCCGAGTACGCCGGCGGACAGCCTGCGTCGACGGCATCCGGGCGCAGTTCGTAATGCCATGATTCGTTGCCGTAGATCTGGCACAGCCCGTACCGCGCGCCGTGCTGGGCGAGCCAGTCGGTCGACGTGAGCGGACCGATGTCGACGGCATCCCCGGAGACATGCGCCGAGGTCTGCGCCGTCGCGACCCAGCGCGCCGCCTCCGCCTCCGAGCCGTAGTCGTCGACCGCCGCGCGCAGCAGAAAGCTCTGGTACTCCGGGGAGCGCCAGCCGCTGTTGATCTCGAAGTCGACACCGTCTGCCCCGGCATCCGTCGCCGCCCTGCGCAGCGCATCGAGCAGTTCGGGGTTCAACCGGGTCACGGCCGGCGCCTGCTCGTCGAACACCGACAGCCCCTCGCCCTCGGCGATGTAGCCGTGCTCCGAGGTGAGGACGGAGCCCGTGTCGCCGACCGGATCGAACACGACCGGCTGCCCGGATCCGCCGGCGATCTCCGCGAGTGACCGCGAGCCGTTCGACACCACCAGCACCAGAGCGATCACCAGCGCGATCAACGTGACGACGAGCGCGGCCACGGCGCGACGCTGCCTGCGGCGGACCTCGGGGGATGAAGTCGACGGAGGGACGAGCACATGCGTGGTTCTCATGCCTCCAGCGAACCCGGCGAGCGGTTGCAGGCCCGTATGCGTTTCTTCATATGCTCCCGATATGCGCGGGTGCGTAGGATTTCTGCATATGAGAGCCCGGTATATGAGAGCCGCACCGTGCGCGTACTGATCGTCGAGGACGAGCCCTACCTCGCCGAAGCCGTACGGGACGGGCTGAGGCTCGAGGCCATCGCCGCCGACATCGCCGGTGACGGTGACACCGCGCTCGAGATGCTGAGCATCAACTCATACGATCTCGCCGTGCTCGACCGCGACATACCCGGCCCGTCCGGCGATGAGGTCGCCCGATGGATCGTCGACTCCGGCAGCGGCATCCCGATCCTGATGCTCACGGCCGCCGACCGCCTCGATGACAAGGAATCCGGATTCGAACTCGGCGCCGACGACTACCTCACCAAGCCGTTCGAGTTGCGCGAGCTCGTGTTACGGCTGCGTGCGCTCGACCGGCGGCGCACGCACGTCCGCCCGCCGGTGCACGAGATCGCCGGCCTCCGCCTCGACCCGTTCCGCCGCGAGGTGTATCGAGATGACCGCTACGTCGCGCTGACCCGCAAGCAGTTCGCGGTGCTGGAAGTGTTGGTCAGCGCTGGAGGCGGAGTGGTCAGCGCCGAAGAGCTGCTCGAGCGCGCGTGGGACGAGAACGCCGACCCGTTCACGAACGCCGTGCGCATCACGGTCTCGTCGCTGCGCAAGCGCCTCGGCGAACCCTGGCTGATCCTGACGGTGCCGGGCGTGGGGTATCGGATCGACACGGATGCCGCCGATGGCTAGGCGCCGCGGCATGAGCGCGCGACTGAAGCTCACGCTCAGCTACGCCGGATTCCTCATGATCGCGGGAATCCTGCTCCTGGCGGTCGTCAATCTGTTTCTGCTGCGATACATCCCGGATGTTCAGATCAACGCGAACATGCGCGTGCCCAACCGCTCCGATCTGGTGCGCGCATTCGTCCCGCGCACGATCGCGGCGCTCGCCTTCCTGCTCGCGCTCGGCCTGATCGGCGGCTGGTTTCTCGCCGGTCGGATGCTGGCGCCACTGACCCGTCTCAACGAGGCCGCCCGTCTGGCGGCAGAGGGATCGCTTTCGCATCGCGTCGACATGCCGGGCGCGAAGGATGAGTTTCGTGACCTCGCGGACGTGTTCGACACGATGCTCTCGAGGCTCGAGGCACACGTCGAGGAGCAGCAGCGCTTCGCTGCGAACGCCTCGCACGAGCTGCGGACGCCGTTGGCGATCTCGCAGACGATGCTCGAGGTCGCTCGCGAGGACCCCGAGCGCGATGTCGACGTGCTCATCGACCGTCTGCAGAACGTCAACGCGCGGGCGATCGCCCTGACCGAGGCGCTGCTCCTGCTGGCCAGGGCCGACCGTGGCACGTTCACGCGCGAGCGCGTGGAGTTGTCGCTGCTGGCGGAAGAGGCGGTGGAGAGCCTGCATCCGCTCGCCGATCGGTGCGGCGTGACGCTCGACATCCGCGGCACCACCGCCGCCGTCAACGGGTCTCCGGCGCTGCTGCAGCAGCTCATCGTGAACCTGGTCCACAACGCGATCGTGCACAACGTCGCGACCGGCGGCAGCGTCGAGGTGCGCACCGAGATGACTCCTCACGGCGCGGTGGCAGTGGTCGAGAACACCGGAGAGATGATTCCGGCGCATCTTCTCGCCATCCTGCGGGAGCCGTTCCAACGCGGTGCGGGCCGCTTCCGGAGCAAGGATGCCGCCCACGCGGGTGCCGGCCTCGGCCTCGCGATCGCCGAGGGGATCACCCGCGCCCACGGCGGGACTCTCGAGTTGGCGCCGCGCGACGGCGGCGGGCTGGTCGTCACGGTGCGACTGCCTGTCGAGTGAGAGGTCACGCGGTGGCGCGCAGCATCCGCTCGCCGACTGCGCGAAGCGCCTCTCGCACCTCGTCGCCTTCGAGCACCTCGAACTCGATCCCGCTCATGCCGATGTAGAGCGCGAATTCCTCCGGCGAGCGCGACCCCGCGGTGAGGATGCTGGTGTCATCGCCGTCCGCGACGACCTCAGCGACGGTGGGGTCGAAGTGCTGCGACACGACCTCTGCCGGGGCGTGCATGCGCAGTCGAGCCCGGTAGGGGTAGGGGGCGGTGGTGATGCTGCGGGTCGTGAACTCGCGGAGCGCGTCGTCGGGGATGTCGCGGCGCGGGAACTCCTCGCGAAGGTGAACAGGCCGGCGGATGCGGTCGACGCGCAGCGTGCGCCATGCCTCATGCTCCGGCACCCAGGCGATCAGGTACCAGCGCTCGGCGGTGTGCACGATCCGATGCGGCTCGATGACGCGCTGTACGTCGACGCCGTCGTGACGCGTGTAGTCGATGCGCAGCCGCATCCGCCCGGCGATGGCCGACGCCGCGGCGGTCACGACACCCAGGTCGATGTCCGGCGTCGCTCCAGCGGCGAGCGGCACCATCGCCTGCTCGACCTCGGCGATCTGCTGTCTGGTCGCCGGCGACAGCGACTGCTCGAGCTTCGCGAGTGCCCGTGCCGCGGCATCCTCCATTCCGGTGACCACGCTGCCGGTCGCCGCCCGCAGTCCGACGGCGATCGCGACGGACTCATCCGGTGCGAGTGCGAGCGGCGGCACCTCGGCCCCCGCTCCTAGTCGGTAGCCGCCGTGCCGCCCGCGGGTCGCCTCGATGCCATAGCCGAGCTCGCGCAGATCATCGATGTCGCGGCGCAGCGTGCGGTCACTCACCTCGAGACGATCGCGCAGTTCGGAGCCGCTCCACTCGCGGCGTACCTGAAGCAGCGAGAGGAGGGCGAGCGTGCGGCCGGTGGTGCGAGTCATGGCTTCATCCTCATTCTCTATCAGGACACATTATGGCCTTTTAGATCGAGAGGATGAAGTCATGAACACGAACGAGACCGTCCAGCCCTTCCGTATCGAGATCTCCGACTCCGCCGTCGCAGACCTCCGCTCGCGACTCGTGAACGCACGGTTCGCACCGCCGCTTCCGGTCGACGACCGCAGCACCGGCATCCCGTCTTCCGAATTGCAGACCCTCATCGCCCGCTGGGCTGACCACGACTGGCGCGCGACCGAAGAGCGGCTCAATGCCCTGCCGCAGATCATCACGAACATCGACGGGCAGAACATCCATGCCGTGCATGTGCGGTCACCGCATCCTGACGCGACGCCGCTGCTGCTGATGCACGGCTGGCCCGGATCGTTCCTCGAGTTCGAGCAGCTGATCGGCCCCCTGACTGATCCGGTCGCGCACGGCGGAGAAGCATCCGACGCATTCGATGTCGTGATCCCGTCGCATCCGGGTTTCGGATTCTCGATGCCGTTGGTCGGCAGCGACTGGAAGCCCGGTGACATCGCCGTGGTGATGCTCAAGCTGATGACCCGGCTCGGCTACGACCGCTTCGCGGCGCAGGGCGGGGATGTGGGCGCGGGAGTCGCTCCGGAGATGGGGCGCCTCGCGCCCGACCGAGTGATCGGCGTGCACGCGAACGGATCCGTCGGCTCATTCGTCGGGGAAGTCGACGAAGCGACCGCGGCGACGCTGACCCCGATCGAGCTGGATCGCATGCGCCGGGTCGGCGAGTTCATGCAGAAGGAGTTCGGTTACATCGCCATCCAGTCGACGCGGCCGGCGCTCATCGGCGCGATGACGGCGGACAGTCCTGTCGCCCAGTTCGCGTGGATCCACGACAAGTTCCAGGAGTGGACGCACCCCGCAGATGTGCCGGTCGCCGACCTCATCGGCGAGCAGTTCCTGTTCGACAACGCCTCGTTGTACTGGTTCACCGCGACCGGCGGATCGGCGGCGTACGTCGGGTATACGCAGGATGCCGGCTGGGGCGAGGAACCTTCCAACTCCGGAGTGCCTACCGCGGTGATCGTGTTCGCGCACGACGTCGGCCTGCGCTTCGCCGAGGAGAAGGCGAACAACATCGTCCGCTGGACGGATGTCGAGGGTCGTGGTGGGCACTTCGCCGCCTTGGAAGAGCCCGAGATGCTGCTGGCGGACGTGCGGGAGTTCTTCCGCGAGCTGCGCTGAGCGCGACTTTTGTCGGACACCTTGGGGGTCGGAATTACGAATGTCGGACTGATCGGCGAAGATCGTCCGACATCCGTGAATCCGACCCCCAGAGTGTCGGCCGGATTCGCCGGCGCTTCAGGCGACCTTGGTACCGCGCGTCGCGGCGAGCTCCTGCCCGTACACACGTGCCGACTTCTCGGCCTCGTCCTTCAGCTCGTTCGCGACATCCGTGAACGCATCCATCGCCGGGTTGACGCCGACGAGGGTGAACGGGCGCTGCACGACGCGCAGGTCGAGGCCCCAGACGTCTTCGAGCACGCGGCGCAGCCAGCCGGTGGAGTGATCCCAGCCCTCCTTGGGCGTACCGGGCGCGTAGTTGCCGCCCAGCACGGTGACCAGCGTCGCGGGCTTGCCGTTCAACGCGGTGCCCTCCGGGTCGATGCGGGGATCGGTGTAGGCGAGGTCGAACCAGGTCTTGAAGTGCTGGGAGACGCCGTAGTTGTACAGCGGCACGGCGAACAGCAGGGCGTCGGCGTCGATCAGCTCGTCGGCGACCGTGGTCGCGAGGGCGCGGGCCTCGTTCTGCTGCGCGCTGCGCTGGTCTTCTGCCACGAACTTCGACGTGACAGCATCCGCCCACACCGTCGCCGGAACCGGGTCGGCCGCGAGGTCGCGCCTGGTCACGATCGAGTCGGGGTGGGATGCCGTCCATTCCGCCTCCACGAGATCGGCGAGCGAGCGGCTGGCGGATGTGGCGGGGAGGATGCTGGCATCCAGACGGAACAGGGACATGCGAGACCTTTCGTTTTCGGAGTCGCTAGGTTTTTCTTAGCGACTTGCGTTAACGTAGCACAGGTATGATGGGGGCATGGCCGAGGCCGAGACCGAGATCCAGATGTGTGACGCCGCAGTCACGCTGGCGTTCAGCGTGCTCGGAAAACGCTGGAACGGCATGATCGTGTCGACCCTCGGCGGCGGACCTTCGACCTTCGTCGCCCTGCGCCGCGCTGTCGCCGGCATCAGCGACACCGTGCTCTCAGACCGACTCGCCGAGCTCACTCAGGCGGGACTCGTCGCCCGCACCGTCGACGCCGGCCCTCCGGTCACGGTGTCATACGCGCTGACTGCAAGCGGCGAGGGGCTGCTGCCCATCCTCAGCCAGCTCGGCCAGTGGGCGTCAGCGAACCTCGAGGTCCCCGCGCACTGAGTGGCGAGGCCGCCCTGTTGCATCCGTCGGAGCATGTTACGGATGTCGGAGGATTCAGCCGAAAAGGTCCGTCAGGTGCAACACCCTCCGACGTGCCTAACAGAGCGGATGCCGGCACACCCGCCCGCCTCACCGCCGCCCGGCTCACCACGGGTTCGGCTTGTAGTCCTTCAGGAACACCCCGTGCACATCGACGCCTGCCTCGCCCTGCACGATCGGGTCGTACACACGCGCGGCGCCGTCGACGAGGTCGAGCGGGGCGTGGAAGCCCTCCTCGGCGAGGCGCACCTTGGTGTGGTGCGGGCGCTCATCCGTGATCCAGCCGGTGTCGACGGCGGTCATCAGGATGCCGTCGGTCTCGAGCATCTCGCCGGCACTGGTGCGCGTGAGCATGTTCAGTGCCGCCTTGGCCATGTTGGTGTGCGGGTGTCCAGGGCCTTTGTAACGGCGCGAGAACTGCCCCTCCATCGCGGAGACGTTCACCACGTACTTGCGGTGCGCGGAGGACGCGGCCATCGACGCCCGCAGCCGGCTGATCAGAAGGAACGGCGCGGTGGTGTTCGCGAGCTGCACCTCGAGCATCTCGAGCGGATCGACCTGCTCGACCGACTGCACCCAGCTGTTGACGCGGTTGATGTCTGGGACGAGTCCGCCGGCGTCGATCGCGCTGCCGTCGGCGTGCTTCTCCAGCGACGACGACCCCGGTGCCATCGCGAGCCTGGCGAGGTCTTCGGCCGTCAGCGCCTGGCCACCCTGCTCCGCCACGGTGCCGCCGAGAGCCGCGACCGAGAGCAGCGGATTCGAGTCGACGGACGCCTGCAGCGCCTGTGGGTGCGGATCGACCGTGTGCCCGAAGGTCTCCATCTCGGGCAGCGGTCCGTCGGGCAACGGCTGCATCTCAGCATCCGCCAACAAGGAATACGCACCCGGCGAGCGCCTGACGGTCTGCGCGGCGTTGTTGATGAGGATGTCGAGCGGCCCCTGGGCCGCGACCGAATCGGCGAGCGCGATCACCTGGGCGGGGTCGCGCAGGTCGATGCCGACCACGCGCAGGCGGTGCAGCCAGTCGGCCGAGTCCGGCAGGGACGAGAACCGCCGAACGGCGTCGCGCGGGAACCGCGTGGTGATGGTCGTGTGCGCTCCGTCGCGCAGCAGCCGCAGCGCGATGTGCATGCCGATCTTCGCCCGGCCGCCGGTGAGCAGTGCACGCTTGCCGCTCAGGTCGGTGCGGGCGTTGCGCTTGCCGTGGCTGAAGCGCGCGCAGTCGGGGCAGAGCTGGTGGTAGAAGGCGTCGACGAGCGTATACGGCTGCTTGCAGATGTAGCAGTTGCGGGGCTTGAGCAGCTCGCCCGCGATCGGAGCATCCACCGTCGTCTTCAGATCGTTGCCGCGGGTCTCGTCGTCGATGCGGTCGGGGGCGCCGGTGGCGGTGTTCGCGACGACGGCCTTGTCGGCCTCGGCGATCGCGTCGCGGATCTCCTTGCGGCGCACGCGCTTGACGGCCTTGAACATCGCTGCGGTCGCGCGGCGGACGGCGACGTAGTCGGGATGCTGCTCATCGAGCTGGTCCATCGAGGCGAGTACGCGCAGCACCGTCTCGAGATCAGTCGGGTCGAGGCCGTCGCCGAATTCAGAGGTGTCGGCAGCGGGCGCATCGGTCATTGGGCTGATTTTACGCGAGTGGGCTGGGAGAAGCCGCCGCGAGTGACAGTGTCTCCACCCCGGCGTATCGTCGCCGGTATGAACGACAGCGCGTACGGCATCATCCCGGCATACCTCCTCGCCCGCCTGGCCGAGTCGGGGCGCTTTCCCCGGGCGGCGGATGCCGCGCGTCAGACCCTGCTCGCCGGCCGTCCGACCTTCCGCGCGCGCATCAATCTCTCGATCGACGACCAGGGTGATCTCGTCGCCGAGCTGTCGGATGCTCCGAACCGCACGATCAGCGACGCGCAGAACTCCGAGACGCTGCCGGGCGTCGTCGTACGCGCTGAAGACGATGCCGCCGTCGACGACGCGTCGGTGAATGAGGCATTCGACGGACTCGGCGCGACGTTCGAGATGCTGCTCGGCGCATTCCAGCGCAACTCCCTCGACGGTGCCGGCGCCCCTCTGGATGCGACGGTGCACTACGGCGTCGACTACGACAACGCCTTCTGGGACGGCGAGCGCATGGTCTTCGGCGACGGCGACGGCGAGGTGTTCCGCGGCTTCACCGGTTCGATCACCGTCATCGGCCATGAACTCGCGCACGGCGTCATCCAGCACACCGCCGGCCTCGAGTACCAGGGCCAGCCCGGTGCGCTCAACGAGTCGATCGCCGACGTGTTCGGCGCGCTCACCGAGCAGTACAGCGAAGGGCAGACCGCAGACCAGGCGAGCTGGTTGATCGGCGCAGGCATCTTCACCGAAGAGGTGCAGGGCACAGCCTTGCGGTCGATGCTCGAACCCGGCACCGCGTACGACGACGATGAGCTCGGAAAGGATCCGCAGCCCGCGCACATGAGCGACTTCGTGCAGACGACGGAGGACAACGGCGGCGTGCACATCAACTCCGGCATCCCGAACCGCGCGTTCGCCCTCACGGCGACGACGCTCGGCGGCAACGCGTGGGAGCGCGCGGGTCTCACCTGGTACAAGGCCCTGACCGGCGGTCTGGTGAGTACGGCGAGTTTCCGAGAATTCGCGGATGCGACGATCGCCGCCGCCGTCGATGAAGAGGTCGCCACAGCCACTCGCGCAGCGTGGACCACCGTGGGAGTCTTGGAGGATGCGCGACGTAGCCCCGCCGAGTGATCATCCGGACGAGGAGCCCGGCTTCCTCATCATCGTCATCCGCACCGGCGGTGTGGCCGGCATCAGGCGGCGCTGGCAGGTCGAACCGCCCCGCGAAGAGGCGCCCCGCTGGATCGAGTTGATCGATCGCTGTCCGTGGGATGCACCGGATTCGTCAGAGTCCAGCCGTTCGTCGTCCGGCTCGCCCCTGCCCAGTCCGTCCCCGTCCGACTCGCCCCCGCGCGGAGCAGACCGCTTTGTCTGGAGCATCCAGGCCCGCACGCCC
This sequence comes from Microbacterium murale, assembly GCF_014635185.1. Classification (GTDB taxonomy): domain Bacteria; phylum Actinomycetota; class Actinomycetes; order Actinomycetales; family Microbacteriaceae; genus Microbacterium; species Microbacterium murale. The sequence goes on along the minus strand of NZ_BMCM01000001.1, from coordinate 1,236,171 downwards.
GCGGCGCAGCTTGAGCGCGAGCTGCCCGAGTCGGCCCTCGAAGGTCCGTGGCGGCAACTGGTCGAGGCGGTTCGCGCGGCCACGGCACCGTGATCCACAACATACCGAGGTTCGACTCCCCATTTCGGCACACTCGTCGGTCGAGATCCACATCTGTCGGTCGAAATCGCCGATCCTGACCGACATCCGTAGAAATCGACCGACAGGTGTACCTCGCTCAGCGATCCGAGCTGCCCTCCAACGTCACCCGGGTGACGGGCAGGGCCTCCGGATGCTCCTGCTGCAGCCAGGTCATGATCTTCTCCCGCACGAGGCAGCGCAGATCCCACTGGTCATCGGAGTTCGCGGCCGAGATCTTGAAGCGCAGCGTGACGTGTCCGCCCTCTGATCCGGTGACCAGCACGTTCGCCGAGCGCCGGTCCCAGGCGTCCGAGGCCTCGATGATCTCCATGAACTTCTCGCGCACAGCATCCACCGGCACCCGCCAGTCGAGGTCCATGTAGACGGTGCCGAGGATCTTCTCCGATCGCCTCGTCCAGCTCTCGACGGGCTGGGACGTGAAGTAGGTGCACGGCAGGATGAGTCGCCGCTCGTCCCAGATGTAGACGACGACGTATGACAGGTTGATCTCGCCGATGCGGCCCCACTCGCCCTCGATGACGACGACGTCGCCGACGCGGATGGCATCCGTGAACGCGATCTGCACACCCGCGATGAGGTTGCCGAGGGTGGACTGCGCGGCGAGCCCGGCGATGATGCTGACGACGCCGGCGGACGCCAGGATGCTGGTGCCCACCGCTCTGACCTCGGGGAAGGAGAACAGCACGGCACCGATCGCGATGATCGAGATCAGCACGACAGCGAGACGGTTCAGGACGGTCAGCTGCGTCTGGCGCCGCCGAGCCTCAGGGCTCGTGGCGTCGCGGCGGCTGTCGTACTGCATGAGCCGTTCCATGCCGAACGTGACGACCGTCGACAGCAGCCATGCGCCGACGAGCACGACCGCGATCAGCAGAATGCGCTGCAACACCGGCCACCACGACAGAGTTGATGGTGCAGTGACCGCGCACGTGATCCATACCGCGATCAGGAACGCGAGGATCATCCCTGGCACGCGGATGCGGCGCTCGAGTTCGCCGATCCACGCCGAGCGTCCACGGGCGCGACCGGCCCCGAACCGGACGCCGATGACGACCACCGCCACGATCGCGACAGCGATGAGCAGGGCGACGATCGCCTCCACCCACGCGGCCCAGCCCACGTCAGAACCGGCGGATGCAATCGAGCCGAAGAAAGAAGGCATCGTCCCACCCTAGACAAGTGCGTCAGGCCGTGAGAAGCCCCTTGTTTCGCGGGCATCGGCGGCGCACTCTGGATTCGATGAGGGTGCGCCGGATCAGACAGGCGAACCGTCCGCAGCAAAGGAGCTGTCATGTCGCAGAAGATCGTGCCGAACCTCTGGTTCAATCAGAACGCCGATGAGGCCGGCGAGTTCTACACCGATGTCTTCCCCGGTGCCACGGCGATCGTCGGTGCACAGTACCCGGAGGACGTGCCCGACTGGCAGGCCGACTTCAGCGGCAGGACCCTGACCGTCGACCTCGTGATCGACGGCTATCTGCTCACGCTGATCAACGCCGGTGACGAGTTCCGCCCGAACGCGTCCGTGTCGTTCATGCTCAACTTCGATCCGCTGCGGTTCGATGGCGACCGCGACGCCGCGCGCGCCAGCCTCGACGAGACCTGGGCGAAGCTCTCCGACGGCGGTGCAGTGCGGATGGAGCTCGGTGAGTACCCGTTCAGCCCGTGCTACGGGTGGGTCGAGGATCGCTACGGCGTCAACTGGCAGCTGCTGCTGGCGAACCCTGAGGGCGAGCCACGGCCGTTCCTGATCCCGCAGCTGATGTTCTGCGGGCCGGTACAGAACAAGGCACGCGAGGCGGCGGAGTTCTACACATCGTTGTTCCCCGAGGCCGAGGTCGGCTTCATCGCCGAGTACCCGACGCAGACCGGCCCGGCGGATGCCGGCAGCGTGATGTTCGGCGAGTTCCTGCTTGCCGGGCAGTGGTTCTCGATGATGGACTCGGGTGTCGAGCAGGACGTCACATTCTCCTGTGGCGTCTCGCTCGAAGTGCGCGTCGCCGATCAGGACGAGCTCGACCACTACTGGAATGCGCTGACCACCGCGCCGGAGGCGGAGGTGTGCGGCTGGCTCGCCGACCGCTATGGCCTGAGCTGGCAGATCGTTCCGGAGAACATAGGCGAACTCATGCAACGCCCTGGTTCGTACACGAAGATGATGGAGATGAAGAAGCTCATCATCGCCGACTTCTGAGGAGCTCATGGGACTTTTCACGCAGAAACCCGACGACCCGGGCCCCTGGGCATCGCTGCCCGGCGAGCCCTTGGATCAGGATGCCGTCGACAGGCTCGACGACACCGTCGCCGTCGATCCGCTCGAGATCGGGCTGGGTGCGCAGACCACGTCGATCGTGTTCCCCGTCGCTCCTGTTCTTGAGGATGCCGCCGAGCAGACCGACGGCGAACCGGAGGACTAGCCCCGCGGGTCGTTGAGCGAGCGCAGCGAGACGAAACGCGTTGAGCGAGCAGAGCGAGTCGAAACGATCTGCGACCCTCACCCGATCGACTCCGGCCGGGCTCCCAACCCGACGAACCTGCCGGTCACGTAGGTGAGCCGCGGATGATCGCGCAGCATCCGCAGAGGGAACGGCAATGACGCTCCCGGTGCGCGCGACGCGATCAGCGGGCCCTGCAGCCGTCGCTGCACGAACTGGGTGATCCGCACCGGCCAGGTGCGGCGGCGCTGCACGCGGCGCAGGTCCTTCGCCCGTGGCGGGCGCCCACGCAGCACCGGCTCGAGGATGCGGGCGGCGGCGACAGCATCCTGAATCGCGAGGTTTATGCCGACCCCTCCCGCCGGCGACATCGCGTGCGCGGAGTCGCCGATGCACAGCATCCCGTCGGCGTACCAGCGACGCAGCCGCTCGAGCCGTACCCGCAGCAGGTGCACGTCGTCGGCCGTGACGGCGGCGACGGCATCCGCCATGCGCGGCGAGATGCGCGCGATGCGCTCCCGCATCAGTACGAGGTCGTCGTCCGAGCCGGTCCACGTGCCGGCGGGGATGACGTGCGCGATCTGGAAGAATCCGCCGCGATCGATCGTGATGATCATTCCGTCGCCGGCCTGGATGAAGGGGTACGACTCGTCGGCGCACCTGGTGAGACGGAACCACAGCACATCCATGGCCGCGGCGCTGCCGACCGGGGTGAGCCCGGCGGCGGCGCGGATCTCGGAGTCGCGACCGGACGCGTCGATGACGAGGCGCGCGCGGATGGTGACGTCGCCGTCTGGACCGGATCCGGTGACGCCCGTGATGCGGCCGCGCCCGGCCTCGTCACCGCGCTCGCGGGTCAGACCGTCGATGCGGGTCGAGCGGAGCAGGCGGAATCCCGGATGCTGCGCCGCGGTGTCCGCGAGCAGGTCGAGGAAGTCCCACTGCGGCATGAACGTCATGACCTTGCGGCGGGTGGGAAGCCTGGTGAAGTCGGCGAGGGTCAGCTCGGCGCCCTGCCAGCTCAGGCGCACGCGAGGCATGTCGTCATGAGGCCGGGCGAGGAACTCGTCGAGCAGGCCGAGGTCCGCGAGCAGGTCCTGGGTGGAGGGGTGGATGGTGTCGCCGCGGAAGTCGCGGAGGAAGTCGGCATGCTTCTCGGCGACGGTGACCTCGAGTCCCTGACGCAGCAGAAGGAGCGCCATCATGAGCCCGGCGGGTCCGCCGCCGACGATCACGCAGTCGGTGTCGATGTGGGTGGTCATGGGTCCACGATCCCTCGGCGCGTGCCAGGATGCGAGCATGGTCAATAAACGCGCAGGCCGTCCGCGCGGGGATGCCACGGCTCGCCGACGCCTGTTGGATGCTGCCCATGCGCACTTCGAGGCGGGCGACCTGCCTTCGATATCCACGCGAGCGCTGGCAGCCGAGGTGGGCGTGAGTCACTCCCTGGTCAATTACCATTTCGGCTCACGTGACGCGCTCGTCGCGGCGGCCGTGTCGTTGCGGGCGGCGCCGCATCAGGTGGTCGCGGCGGCGACGGATGAGGACGGACACATCGACCTGGCCCGGCTCGTGCACGGACTCGTCCGGGTGTGGGAGCATCCCGACAACGGTGCACGGCTCGTCGAATTCGCCCGCCGCCTCGCGACCGGTGATGAGCGCTCACCCGCGCTGATGTCGTACTTGCAGAACACCGTGTTCACCGCGCTGGCCACGGAATTCGGACAGGAACGCGCCAGACGCATGGCGACCGCGATCGTCGGGGTGATCTTCGCGCGGTACGTGCTGCATCTGCCGGCGATGACCGCCCTCACGCCCGCGCAGGTCGCCGCTCACCTCCTTTCGATGCTGCGGTAGCGTCTTCCTGACACGAGCTATCCGGAGAGCACCGACTACTTCCTCGACGAGATCGGGCGTGAGCGCATCCCATGCCCGCGAGCCTCGACGGCAGAATGGGACCATGATCGATTCCGAACCCGACGCTCATGTCATCGGCCCTGGTCTCCTTGCGACGCCCTTCACCGCTGATGAGATCCGTGCGGCGACCGGCAATGGCAAGACGATCCGCGTTCTGGTCGAAGAGCCGCAGGGATCTCAGCAGTTCCGCGTGAACCGTTTTCGCGAGACGGATGCCGACGGCGCGACCCTCGATCGGTGGAGTTCCGGCGCGGACGGAGTCGTCCAGGGCGAGATCTCCAGTGCGCGGGTGGCGTGGCGGGATCTGCAGGCGCACGCCGCGTTCCCGGCAGATCGCACCGTGCTGTCGAGTGAGACGCTGTCGCTGCCGATCGGCACGGTCGACTGCCTTCGCTATGACGTGCGCGAAACCCCGGAAGCGGAAGCCGCGACGTTCTGGTTCTCGGTGAAGCACCCTGGGATGCCGGTCAGGTACGAGTCTCCGGCGGAAGGCGGTGTGGTGCGCACGACGATCGTGGCGATCGAATGGCAGTAGTCATCGCCGATACGGTTGAAGGATGACGATCATCGCCGCCGCAGACGGCTCCGCCCTGGGCAACCCCGGCCCGAATGGCTGGGCCTGGTACATCGACGACGCGAACTGGGCGGCGGGCGGGTCACCGCACGGCACCAACAACCAGGGCGAGCTGCAGGCCGTGCTCGAACTGCTGCGTGCCTCAGCCGGGACCGACGAGCCGCTGCTGATCATGTGCGACAGCAAGTACGTGATCGACTCGATCACCAAGTGGATGCCGGGATGGAAGCGCCGCGGATGGCGCAAGGCCGATGGCGCCCCGGTGCTCAACCGCGAGCTGATGGAGTCGTTGGATGAGGCGATGCGCGGCCGCGACGTGCGGTTCGAGTGGGTCAAGGGGCATGCCGGCCACGACCTCAACGAGGCCGCCGACGAACGCGCGAACGCGGCGGCGAAGGCCTATCAGGCGAAGCAGGAACCGCGACGCGGACCAGGGTTCACGATGGCGACGGATGCCGGAGCCGCCGTCGCCGCATCGGCCGCAGTGGCCGCGGCAGCAGGCCCGTCGCTCCCTGAGCCCGCACACCAGCCGGTCCCTGAGCTTGTCGAAGGGTCCGGCACCCCGATGACGCTGCCACTGTGGGCCGAAGCATCCGATCTGCTCGACGGTCTGGACGATACGGCCGACGTGGCGCCGGTCGAGATCCACCTGACGCTATCGCCCACTGAGCTGTCCCGCCTTCGCACCCGCGCCGAGGCTCAGGGCATCTCGCTGGAAGAGGCGTTGCGCCGAATGATCTGACCCGCCGGTCGTCACACCTCAGCCGTCAACCACGCCACGACGACGTCGCCGATCATGGATCGGAAGTGCTCCCGGCGATCCTCGGCGAGCAGGTCGCGGTCGAAGAGGTAGCCGAAGGTGTGCTGGTTGGCGACCTGGAAGAAGCAGTACGAGCTGATCAGCAGGTGCACGTCGAGCGCATCGACGTCTGCCCGCACGCTCCCCTCGGCGCGTCCGCGCTCGAGTACGGTCTCCAGCACGGCGACGGCCGGTTGGTTCACCGTGCGCAGGCCATCGAGACGCTTGATGAACTCGCCGTGGTGGATGTTCTCGATCGACACCAGGCGGATGAAGTCGGAGTGATTGCGATGATGGTCGTACGTCAGTTCGGCGATCTGCCGCAGCGCTTCCACCGGCGCCAGATCACCCGCGTGGATCGACTGCTCCTTCTCGCGGATGCCGCGATAGGCGTTCTCCAGCACCGCGAGGTAGAGCTGCTCCTTGCCGCCGAAGTAGTAGTAGATCATCCGCTTCGTCGTCTTCGTGCGTTCGGCGATCTCGTCGACGCGCGTGCCGGCGTAGCCTGATTCGGCGAAGGCCTCGGTGGCGACTTCGAGCAGCTCGGCGCGGGTCCGCTCGGCATCGCGCTTTCGCACGACCGGCTCGGTCACGCTGTTCGTCATCGTCTCTCGTTTCCCTCGACACGGCGAGCGTTTGGCTGTGCACACATCATGCCCCACCCGTCAGCACTCGCCGCGGATTCACCACCATCAGCCGATGCAGAGTGGCGTCATCCACGCCGGCCGCGCGCAGTTGCGGCAGCACGGTGTCGAACAGGTGGGTCATATGCCAGTTCGGCACATGCTCCTTCCGCCACGACGGCGGTGTCACGCGGCTGAACACCGCCGCATCGTGCGACAGCACGAGGCGATCCACGTACCCGGCATCGAGCAGTGCGATCAGCATCCGGATGCGATCCGCATCGCGTCCCACGTGCTCCATGCCGAATCGATCGAAGCCCAGGTACGAGCCGCGATCGGCGAGCGCTCGGAGGTACGAGAGGTCGAGCGAGTCACCGCTGTGCCCGATCACGACGCGGTCGAGCGGCACGCCCAGTCGTGCCAGCGCGTCCTGCTGCGCGGTGCCGCCCCGCGCCGCGGCATCCGAATGCGTCGTGATCGGCACGCCGGTGCGCAGGTGCGCCGCGGCGGCCGCCCCGAACACCCGCTCGACGTCCGGGGTCAGTCCCGCACCGTCCGACGCGATCTTGATCATCCCGGCACGCACCTGCGTTCGGGCGATCCCGCGCGTGATGTCTCCGATGAAGAGGTCGATGAGCGGGTCGGGGCCGTCGACGACGAGCCCCGGCCCGTTCAGGCAGAAGAACGGGGGCAGCACGGATGACGCGTAGCATCCGGTCGCCGCCACGATCTGCACCGGCACGCGCGCGGCGACCTCGGCGACGCGGCGCACGTCCCGCCCGAGCCCGATCACCGTGAGGTCCACGACGGTTCGCACGCCGCGCTCGTACAACGACGAGAGGGTCTGCACGGCGCGTTCGATGCACGCCTGCTCATCCCATTCCGGATGAGGCATATTGACGTCGAGTTCAGGGTCGGTGACGAAGATGTGCTCGTGGATGAGGGTCACCCCTAGTCCATCGCCGTCAACCTGGCCCGTGAACGTCGGGACCGAACGCGCCACGCAGTCAGCTCACTCGGAGGTCGAGCGGATGGCCTCGTACACAGCGAGCGAGTCGCCGGTGAGGGTTTTCGAGAGGTACTCCTCCGCCTTCTCGCTGAACGCGTCGCGGTCGACGTCCTCGATGACCTCCCACTCACCACCGGTGCGCCACTCCTCGAGGACCGTCTCCTCGTCTTCGGCGACGCAGGTGGTGACCTCGGCGACGGCCTTCTCGGTCGCAGCCGTCAGCGCTTCCTGCTGCTCTTCGCTGAGCTCGCCCCAGATCGGTCCCATGATGACGAGGTTGGTGTTCAGCTGGTGGGAGCTCATGCTGACGTAGTCCTGCACCTCTTTGAGGTTCGAGGCCACGATGTTGGTGATCGGGTTCTCCTGGCCGTCGACCGTGCCCTGCTGCAGCGCGAGGTAGAGCTCCTCGTAAGCGACCTCAGTCGCCGTGGCGCCGAGCGCCTTGGCGTTCATGAGGAACTGCGGCGACCCGGGGAAGCGCATGCGCAGACCTTCGAGATCCTCCGGCGTGCGGATGGCGGTGTTCGCCGTGAACTGGCGGGCGCCAGCCGACCATGCGCCGAGGGTATGAACGCCGGATGCCTCCTCGAACGCCTCGGTGACGGTGTCGGAGGCATCGCTGGCCATGAAGGCGGCGAGGTGATCGGCGTCGTCGAACGCATAGGCGGCGTCGAGCACGCTGATCGGCTCGTAGACGGCGCCGAGCGCCGAGGCGCCCTGGATGTCGATGTCGATGTCGCCCGAGGCGACGGAGGCGATGCGGTCGGCGTCGCCGCCGAGCTGGCTGGACGGGAAGATCTCGATCTCCAATCCGACATCCGCCGCAGCGACCTCATCCGCGATCACCTGTGCGCCGCAGCGATGCTGCGGCTGATCTTCGTTGTAGCTGTGGGCGAGTGTGAGCTTCTGCGTCGCGCCGGCATCGCCTCCGTCGCCGGTAGCGCCGCCTCCGGTTCCGGAGCAGGCGACCAGCATCATCGCTGGTGCTGCGGCAAGGGCGATCCACATCGTTCGCCGCGTGCGTCTTGCGTTCATCGGTTCTCTCCTCTTTCTGGTGCTGTTTCGGGTGTTGCGTCTGGTGTCGCGGGGCCAGCTGGTGCGGCCGCCTCTGCGGCCACCAGATGGTCGAGGTCGGCGAGCATGGCCGTGCGGTCTGCGCGCTCGCCCGTGAAGATCTCGAATGCGTCGGCGGCCTGATGCATGGCCATCCCCAGCCCCGACATGGTGCGGATGCCGCGCGCGCGGGCCGCCTGCAGCAACGCCGTGTCGGCCGGTCGGTACACGATGTCTGCGACGCGGATTCCGTCCGGCAGCAGCGCCGTATCGAACGGGGTTCCTGGATGGGCGGCCATGCCGACTGGGGTCGCGTTGATGATCAGATGGGTGTCGGCGATGAGGGCGGGTAGGTCGTCGACGGCGCCCGCACGGACCGTCGCCGTCGTCAGGGCGCGCACCTGATCCGCGAGCCCGGCGGCGCGTTCTCGCACCTGATCGATGAGCACGAGTTCCCCGATCGGATGCTGTGCCAGCGCCGTGGCGACGGCCGAGCCCGCACCTCCCGTGCCGAAGAGCACGACGCGTCGAAGCTCCTCATCGCCGAACGCGTCTTTCAGGGCGGCCGCGAAACCTGTGACGTCGGTGTTGTGGCCCATGGTCCCGGCATCCGTGAACACCACCGTGTTGACCGCGCCGACCGCGCGCGCACTGTCGCTGAGCTCGTCGAGCAGCGGAATGATCGCCTGCTTGACGGGGTGAGTGATGTTCAGGCCATTGAATCCGAGCCGTCGCGCGGCGGCGAGCAGCGTGCGCAGCGACGCGGTCGTTCCCTCGTCCGGCGCGAGATCGATCGTGCGATAGACATAGTTCATCCCGTGCCTGGCGCCCTCGGACTCGTGCATCGGCGGTGACAGCGACGGGGTGACGCCCTCGCCGATCAAGCCGATCAGCACGGCTCGACGGCGAGCGAGAGGGGTGCCGATCGTCACAGGCCCAGCACCCCCGGCAGCCACATCACGGCGCTCGGGAACGCGATGATGAGCACGCAGATCACGAGCAGCGGGATGATGAACGGCAGACACCCGCGGAACACCTCGCCGATGCGCGTCTTCGACACCGCCGCGGTCACGAACAGCACCGTTCCGACCGGCGGGGTGAGCAGGCCGATCATGAGCGAGAGGATCATGAGCACGCCGAGCACGATCGGATCGACGCCGATCTGGTTGCCGATCGGGAGGATGATCGGCACAGTCAGCACGAGGATCGCCGTCGCATCGATCACCGTGCCGAGAATCAGCATGAGCACGGTGACGAGGATCAGGAACACAGTGGGGCTGTCGCTGATCGCGAACACCAGCTCGGTCAGCATCTGCGGCAGGCGCTCCTTGGCGAGAATGTAGCCGAGCAGCGAGGCCGAAGCGACGATGATCATGATCGACGCGGTCGTCGTGACGGTCTCGGTCAGCGCCTTGACGAAGCTCTTCAGACTCAGCGAACGCTGGAGCAGACCCACGACGATGATGTAGACGACACCGACCGCCGCCGCCTCGGTGGGCGTGAAGAGACCGCCGAGGATTCCTCCGAGGATGATGATCGGCGCGACGAGCGGCAGGATCACTCCCTTCGTCGACGCGACGAACTCGGCACGATCGAATCGACCCTTCTTGACGTTCGGCATCCGCCTCACGAGCACCCAGACGACGATGCACAGACCGGTCGCCATGAGCAGTGCGGGGATGACGGATGCCGCGAACAGCGCACCGGTGGAGACGGCGGCGAGTCCGGCGTAGATCACCGCGGGAATGCTCGGTGGCATGACCGGGGCGATGAGTGCGGAAGTCGCCGAGATCCCGGTGGCGAACCGGCGGCCGTAGCCTGCACGGATCATGGCGGGGATCTGCACCTTGCCGAGGGCGGCGGCATCCGCGACGGCGGAGCCGCTCATCCAGGCGAAGCCGACGCTGGTGCCGACGGTCACGTAGCCGAGGTTGCCGCGGATGTTCGCGAGCCCCGCCTGAGCGAAGCGGAACAGCCGATCAGCGATCCCGGCATGGTTGGCGAGCGCACCGAGGAAGATGAACAGCGGCACGGCGAGCAGCGGGAAGCTGCTGGCGGCGTTGGTCACGGTGCGCAGCGCCATGCCGAGCGACTGCCCCTCCATGGCCATGTAGACCAGCGACGGGCCGAGGAAGGCGAAGGGCACAGGCACGCGCAGTGCCAGCAGGAGGGCGATCGCGAGGGCGAGGAGAAGAAGAGTCACAGTCCTGCCACCTCGACCTGGTCGTCTTCGATGTCGGCGGCTTTCGGCCCGTGGAGGGCGACATCGGCGGCGGAGATGAGCGCGCGCACCGTTGTGCTGACTGTGCCGATGAACACCGGGATGTATACCCACGACATCGGGAGGCGCAGCACCGGAGACTTCACGATGCCCTGCGTCGAGATGAGCGCCCATGCTTCGAGCGACAGACCGATTGCAGCTGCGGCCACCACGAGCAGTGCGAACGCCTGGATGATGCGCACGATCATGGGGTTGCGGATCGAGTCGACGAGCTCCAAGGCGATGTGGCCACGACTCGTGACAAGGAGGCCCATCGCTGCGAAGGTCGCCCAGAGCAGCGCGAAGCGGGCGAGTTCGCCCGTCCACGCCAGGCTCTCGAACGGCAGGTAGCGCTGCAGGGCCTGGTAGAAGACCAGGACGAGGATCATCAGCACGGCGACCGCGCCGATGGTGAGCTCGATCACGGTGATGATGCGGGCCACCCGGTGCAGGATGCCGGTGGCGGGAGGTTGCTCTTGTGGGGTCACGAGACGCCTTTGTGCTCGGTGGATCGGGTACTGGAACTGAATGTACTGGTTGGTACATTGATTCGGCAATACCTCTGGGAAATTAATGTACAAACTGGTACGTTCACTGCCATGCACACCTCAATCGCTTCTGTCTGCCTGTCCGGAGGGCTCGTAGACAAACTCCACGCCTGCGCTGAAGCAGGCTTCGACGGCGTCGAGATCATGGATGCCGATCTCATCGCCGCGCCGGAGTCGCCGGAGGAGATCCGCGCGCTGTGCGAGCGGCTCGGGCTGCGGATCGACATGTTCCAGCCGTTCCGCGATGCCGAGGGCGTCTCCGACGACGTGTTCGCGGACACCCTTCGTCGCGCCGAGGCGAAGTTCGAGATCATGAACCGGCTCGGCACCGATCTGATGCTGGTGTGCAGCAACGTGGGCACGGCCACGATCGACGATGACGAGGTGGCAGCGCGGCAGCTGGGTGAGCTTGCGGACAGGGCAGCGGTGCACGGCATCCGCCTCGCCTATGAGGCGCTCGCCTGGGGTCGATTCGTGGATGACTACCGTCGTACGTGGTCGATCGTGCAGCGCGCGGATCGACCGAACCTCGGCATCTGCCTCGACAGCTTCCATATCCTCTCGCGCGGGCACGACCCTGCCGGCATCGAGGGAATCCCCGCCGAGAAGATCTTCTTCCTGCAGCTCGCTGATGCTCCGGCGCTCGACATGGATGTGCTGTCGTGGAGCCGGCACCACCGACTGTTCCCCGGCGAGGGTTCGTTCGATCTGGTGGACTTCATGACGCACGTGGTGCGCGCCGGGTACACGGGCCCCTGGTCGCTGGAGGTGTTCAACGACACGTTCCGTCAGACCGATACAGTGCGAACGGCCGCGCATGCCCAGCGATCTCTGGTGTGGCTTGCCGACCGGACGGCGACCGCAAACGGCTGGGACGACGGCCGACTCGGGTCGGCTCAGCCGGTGTCGGCACTCGACTTCGTGGAGGTCGCCGGGACGGATCTCGCCGAGGTCGACGAGTTGCTCGCCCAGCTGGGCTTCGCCTTCGAGGGGCGCCACCGCAGCAAGCCGGTTCGGCTGTGGAGCGCGGGCTCCGCCCGCGTGATCCTGAACGAGCAGGTGCGGCACGACGAACCTCGGCTGTCGGGGATCGGCCTGCAGGTTCCGGATGCCGCGGCCGCCGTCGATCGCGCGATCGCGCTGGGTTCGCAGAAGATATTCCGCCGGACGTATGAAGGCGAGCAGGACCTTCGCGGTGTCGCGGCGCCGGACGGGACTCAGGTGTTCTGGAGTTCGCTGCCGGCCGAGGATTCCTGGCTGCAAGAGTTCGATGGCGGCACCGAGGCAGTCGGTGGTCTGGTCGGCGAAGTCGATCACGTCAACCTCGCGTACGCGTGGCAGGACTTCGACGAGGCGGTGCTGTTCATGTCGAGCGCGCTGTCGCTGCATGCGGAGCCGCCGGCAGATGTGCCCGGACCTCAGGGGCTGATCCGCAGTCAGGTCATGCGCACTCCGGACGGGATCGTCCGCGTGCCGATCAATCTCGCACCTCCCACGGCGGCGCCGCCAGCCAGGCACATCGCGGTGCGGTGCGACGACGTGTTCACGGTCGCGCGTCGCGCGAAGGAGCGCGGCATCGATCACCTGCGCATCCCTGCGAACTACTACGACGATCTGTCGGCGCGGTTCGGTCTCTCTGAAGAGCTGCTCTCGTCTCTGCGCGAGCTCGATCTGCTCTACGACCGCGATGCCGAGGGCGAGTTCATCCACTTCTACACGCGCACGATCGGTGATGTGTTCTTCGAGGTGGTCGAGCGGCGCGGAGGATACGACGGCTACGGCGGAGCGAACGCGCCGATCCGGCTCGCCGCACAGCGGGCGATGGGGCGCTGAGCCTCCGGCTGCCGTTCACAACTCCTCACACTCGCAGCTGAACGGCCCCGAATCCACCGGATCCGAGGCCGTTCAGGTCTGGCTTTGCGGAGTTATGAACGCGTGGGCTCAAGCACCTCGCGCTCCAGCCGTGCGAACGACTCCTCCATGCCGTCGGCCATGCCGGTGGCGAGGATCATGTCGCGCGTCTCCTTGTCGGGGTACTCGATGAGCACCGTGACAAGGGTGGCGCCGTCCTCTTCATAGAGGTTGAGGTCGTTGAGCGTCTGAGTGGGCATTCCCTGCATCCGCTCGGTGGTGACGGCACGGCGCGGAGCGTCGATGAGCAGCACCTCGCCCTCGAAGCCGAACGGCTCCCCCTCGGTGTCTCCGACCGGAGCCCAGGAGTTACGGTACGACTGGCCGACCTCTGTGCCGACGACGGACTCCGTCATCTCCCAGCCGTCCGGTCCCAGCATCCACTTCTTCACGAGTTCGGCGTCGTGGTGCGCACGCCAGACCAGCTCGCGCGGACCGTTCACCAGACGCGTGATCCGCACGTGCGTGTCGTCGAGCAGTTCGACGCGCGTGCCCTTGCCCTGTGCGTATTCGCGGAGGTCCTGTAGCACGGCATCCAGCTGCGCCATCGCCATGCGGGTTCCTTCGACGGCGCCCATCGCGACGACCTGCTCGAGAGCCTCGGCCGAGTCGAAATGGCTGGTGTTGATCATGCGGCTGCCGGTGTCCGTCGACTCGAAGCCGAACGTCATCCGCATCGCCGGCATGCCTTCGATCGGATTCCCGTCGGCGTCCGCGAAGGCGTCGATGACATCGAAGCCGTGCGGTTCGAGGATGTTGAGGAACTCCCACGAACCGCCAGACTTCTCGCCCTGGGGACTGGTCATGTAATAGAGCGCCTTGCCGCCCACCGTGAAGTCGAACTCGGTGAAGGTGGCCGGCCACCCCGGAGGACCCCAGAACCGCTCGAGCTGGGCCGGATCGGTGAACGCGTGCCAGAGCCGCTCGATCGGAGCGGCGAAGTCGGCGGCGACGGTCATCGTGAGGTTCTCAGCATCAGTGCTGATGTCAGTGACAGGCATTTCATTTCCCTCTCTTCGGTGAATTCTGCGGTGGGTTGTTCGGTGAATCTCGGTGGGGAGATTCGGATGACAGGAGATCGTCGAGGCGGGAGATGCGGGCCCGCCACAGCTCTTCATATCGGGCGAGCAGCGCCCGGGCGCGCGCGATCATCTCAGGATTCGCGCGGACGAGCCGCTCGCGTCCCTCGGCGCGTTTGATGATGAGGCCCGCGGCCTCGAGGACGGCAACGTGCTTCTGCACCGCGGCGAAGGACATGTCGTAATCGACCGCAAGGGTCGACACCGACTGCTCTTCATTGATCGTGCGGCGCAGGATATCGCGTCGGGTCGCCGTCGCCAGTGCGTGGAACACACGGTCGGTCTCCGCTTCGCTCAATTCTAGTTGTGCAACCATTTGGTTGTACGTTACGACGAAGCGGATGCCGTGTCAAGAGTTTTTTTGTCGGAATCGCGTTGAGCTGACACAAGCGCGCTTTAAATGACACACGACCCGGCTACGGTGACACCGTGTGTCACGAAACGCCGAGGACCTTCCTGCGTGACGGGCCGAGGCGGAGGAGCATCAGCAGTGGATACAGGAGCGAAGGGGCTCCGACTGCCCCCTTGTCTTCGCACCGTCCGAACATGGATTCATTTGCGAAAGGGTCTCGATGCGGCCGGTAGACGGAGCCAAGGACATCACCCCTCGACGCCGCACGTCGTCATCGGAATTGCATTGGATCCCTCGCACGAACCCTCGGGGCGCTGCGGCCGGACAACACGAATGGGCAGCGGTCGGTCGAGACCTCGGCGAGGGGGACTGGGCTGCCATCGATCCACTGAGAATACGGAAGTCGAAAGGCGTCCGTCATCGGTTCACGCCAGCGATGTACTTCTGGCAGCGCACTCGATCTCATGTGTGGTGCGAGTCCCAGCAGGAGCGTTGGGAAGTTCTATGGCTGGACTACGGCGGGCAAGTGGACCGGCTGTGGGCGCAGCCTTTGGCGATCGCCTTCGGGCACGGTTCCCAATTACCAGGTTTCTCGCACGTTCCTGATTTCTTGGCTCAGTTCACGGACGGCAGCTTGGGGCTCTTCGATGTGCGCCCTGCCGAGCGGGTGGACGATGAGGCCCGCGTCCAGTTCAAAGAGACCGAAAAGATCTGTGAAGCGCTCGGCTGGCGCTACCGAGTTCTCACGGGTTACGGCCATCTGGCGACAGCCAATCTCGACTGCCTTTCGGCATCTCGCCACGACCGCTGCCTGCCCACGCCCACCATGGAAGCACTCATCCTGGAAACAGCACGGGGCGGTCGACCACGCGGTGAGCTCTGCAGAATCGTCTCCCCCGAGTGCCCGCCGCTGGCCTGCGCATGGATTGACAACATGGCCTGGCGTCGCTTGCTCGACGTCGATCTAGCTGTTGTCTTCAGCAGTGAGACCGTCTACACCACCTCTGATTCAGCGCTTGAGGGAAGGGCAGCGTAAATGCCTGACGAATACAAGCTCCAGCTCGGCGACTCCGTCACTATCGAGGGGGAACTCTGGGTCTGGGAAGGCGTCCGCCGCGGCACCGAGGCGAGGCTCCGTCGCGACGGCAGCGCTGACGATTGGATGAGTGTGTCGATGCCGGAATTGCTCGCGCACGCAGGCACCGCCCGGCGCAACTCGAGCACGCCTCTTCGGGCAGTCTCAGGCAATTGGCCAGCCGACGTACTCGACATGGAAAAGCACCTGCAGGAGGTATTCCGAGGCATCCCGATGGATCCGACTGCGACGGCCCCGCGTCCGCAGTATGACCTGGTCCGAACCACGCAGGAACAGCGGATCGCGTCGAAGGTCGAGGAGCTGGCCGGCACATCTCTCGGCCGATCGCGGAAGGCTCTCTTCAACTTCTGGAAGGCTTATCGATCAGAGGGCGTTGCTGCGGTGGATGCGCGACTGCATCCGAAGGGCAAGAAGCGTCTGGTGGTCGCGAAGGCCGATCCTCGCCTGGTCGCCGTCATCGACCGAGAACTCGATAGCCGGGTGAACATGTCGACGAGCAGCCGACGTCACTGCGCCGCCCTCGTCCGTCGCACCTTGGAAGCTATGTATCCGGGCGACGCGATCTGCGCGATCAAAGACACCACCCTTCAAGGGTTCATCAACGAGCGCGACGCGGGCCGATACAGCTTCGCGAAGGCGACCACCCGTCGCACGGCGTCGAACCGCCCCGACCGCGAGCACTTCTCCGGCAACGCACACCGGCTCGGCGCAGTCTGTGAGATCGACTCCACGACGCTTGACGTACAGGTGTGGGACGACAAGGGCAACGACTTCCGTCCGACGGTGACGGCGCTCTTTTGCGTGAGCAGCCGGGTTCCGATGGCCTGGGCAGTCCACGCCGACTCGCCAAACGGCTACGACCATGCGCTGCTGCTGGCCCGGGCGATCGTCGGTCGCCGGGCTGTCCCCGGTTCTGCCGCCGCAACACTCTCGGGCTCAGCAACGCTTCCAGTCGAACTCATGAAGAGGATCAATCCGTACCTCGACGATGAATCACTCGCCGTGCCATGGATCTTCCCGCACTCAATCACCGTCGATGGTGGCGCAGACTTTCGATCCGCAACCTTCGAGGCCGCCTGTCGCGCGTTTGGGATCAATCTCGTACTCGCACCGCCCAACACGCCGACAGTCAAGCCACATGTCGAACGCAACTTCGGCACAACCTCCTCGGACTTCGCGACATGGCTGGCCGGCTCCACTGGTAACGCGGTGCACAATCGCGGGAAAAGCGCTGTGCCGATTCTGACGCTGGACTCCGTGCGTCTCGCTTTCGATGCCTGGATCACCACAGTGTTCCTGAACTCGCAGCACCGGGGGCTGAGATCTCCACTGTTCCCTGGGCGAAAGTGGACACCGAATCAGATGTACTCCGCGCTGTTCGAAGTCGGTCCGGGCGTGCAGCTACCCTTTCGTGCGGAGGACTTCTTCGGCTTACTCCCCAGTGAACCTCGTGTCATCAGTGACGAAGGAATCACGTTCAAGAACCGCGTATACGACTCTCCTCTCTTGGCGGACCTCCGCAATCGTTCGCTGACGGGCGCGCCCGCTGGATCACGACAGGCACGCCAGTTCGACATTCACTTTGATCCCTACAACTCGAATGCGGTATGGGTCCAGCATCCTGAATCCAGGGAGTGGATCGAGTGCTGGGACAAGCTCATCGATGAGCGAGCCGCGTGGATGGTCGCGGAGACACAGGTGAAACTGATCGAGCGCTTTGGCTCCGGAGAACCCGGAGAGGTACCGAAGACGTCGGAGTTCCTCGATGAGATCGAACGACGTGCGCGCGGCGACAAGCAGGCACGCAAGCGCTACCTCCGAGAGGCGTCCGCGAAAGCCACCGGCGAGCCGGACACCGACGCACCGCTCACCGAACCTGTCGCGATTGGACTACGCGAATGGAGCAATCCCGTAGATGTCGATGACATCGACTGGAACTCGTCGTCGTACGACATTGTCACGTCGAAAGAGCTGCACCCGTGATCATCGAGCCACTCGTCCTGCATCATGACCGAAAGACCACACTCGCCGGCCTCCGCGAAGCGCTTGCGGCGCTGCCCCCGATGCCAACATCAATCTCATTCTCCGACTACGCCGCGCTGAGCGCATCCGAACGCAGCCTCTACGACGAGGCCCGCGACGATTATTTGCGGCTGACACTGCGAGTACCGACACCCGAGCAAGATCTGAGTACGAGAATCCTCGCCAAGCACATCGTCGCGAACCCGCGCCGAAAGAACTCGCGCCGGGGGCTTATGGTTTCAGCGCCCATGTTCTACGGCAAGACTGAACTCGCGTTGCTTCTTGCGCGCTCAGTTGAGAACGACCACTCCAGGAAGTTCCCGAACTACTCCGCTGACGGTGAAGTCCCTGTCGTATGGGTGGAGGTCACCGACCACGCTACGGGCAAGGCGCTGCTCAGTCAGATAATCAGGTTTCTCGCCCCGACGATCACCCTGCCGACTCAGATCACGACGGACAACCTCCGGCGGCGAGCGGTGGAGCTGCTGCACGTCCATCGCACGAAGCTCCTTGTGATCGACGAAGCCCACAATCTCGGTGGAAGCGAACCGTCGAGCGTCATCAAGGCGCTACAGAACGAGTCCTCGGCCACAGTCGTGCTGGTGGGGATCAATCTCACCAGAGGCAAGGCGTTCGGTTCGGGCGACGGCCTTCAGGTCACGATGAGATGCGACTTGGTCGAACTGCGAAGGGTCGACATCCAAAGCGATGAAGGGCTCGCCCTGTGGCGTCGCTGGGTCGCCATCTTCGACCGCAACCTTCCACTGTGCGAGCACGGCCGGGGCATGCTCACCAAGAACTTTGCCGCTCTTCATGCCGCCGCCGACGGACGCCTTTCGGTGCTCGCGATGATCATCGAGCGACTTGTCGCATCGATTCTCGATGAATCCGAGCGCACGGATGAACGGGTGACCCGCGAGCGGCTATTCGCGGTCCTCGACGGTTTGCGGCAGACCACGCGAGTCCGACACAGAGTGCAACTCAGCGACCTCGTGGAAGCCGCGTGACCGACGCCCGGGCATGGCCCATCCGACCTAAATGGCACCGCTTCGAGTCGCCGCGATCGTATGCCCAACGTCAATGCGAGGCTGCGGGTGTTCCCTTCGACTACGTCGAGCGAGGACTCACGACCGAAGCCCGGCCATACATCTACCGCGTGTGGGTTAATGAAGCTGGTGCGGCGAGCACAATCGAGGCTGCTGCCGGCCGTCCCGAAGGCCATTACTTGCGCCTCAAGCGCCTCGCTCAACCGAAGTCTCACCAGGTGTACTCTGACCGGTTCCTCTGCCGACTGTGCGCCGCCGGCGATCGTGTGCAGCAGATACCGCACGATCGCGAGAACTGGTGTCTGCGGCACCCGGGCCAGCTTGTCTGGACGGGGCCCGGAACGACGCCGGAGTCGCAGCGGATAGTCCCATTCGACCGCGAACTGGCGAACGCCGAGCGCCTTTTCAGACGCCTGGTCGCCAGTGACCGGGTCGACGCGCGGTTGCACGCGCGGGTGTGGGAGATGGTGCGCGACAACGCGTGGTTGACCCAGCCCGACGGATGGAAGCCAGCGTTGGCTGCGTGCCGCGAAGACCACGAGGTTCGTGGTCGAGCCGAGTTGTACCCAGAGACTATCGCAGTACTTGCCGCGCTTTCGAATGCCGAAAATGTTGCTCGATGGTCTGCGCTTCCTGCTGAAGAACTACGTCCGGTCATCCTCGAGGCCTTGCCGCCGATGGTAGGAGCGATCCGGGTGCTCGTTGAGCGAATCGTGCTGTGGCTGCGCCCGCACCGCCGCGCGGACCGTCCAACTCGCATCGACCCTTTGAACCTGCCGCTGGACATCGTAGACACGTCAGCGATCATCGATTCGACGGCGGCGTACCCACTGTGGATTCAGCGGCGCCCGCGTGCTGTGGGGGAATGGGACTGGGGTCGCAACGACGAGGCCCGCGACCCATGGGAACCACGGCGGACATCAGCGGCGGCATGGTGGGTATGCGATGAAGGCCATTCCTGGGAAACAACTCCATACGTGCGCGCGATAGCAGGTTGCCCGCACTGTGCCGGGTTCATAGTTTGGCGGGGGCAGTCAGACCTCGGTACTCAATTTCCCGACCTTGCAGCGGAGTGGGACAAGTCACCTGGGGCTAACGCGGGCGGACCTGATCATGTCAGCTCAGGTTCCCACCGCCGCGTCAAGTGGGTCTGCAGTAGAGGACACCGCTGGGTGGCCACGATCAACAACCGGGCGCGGAACGGCTCCGGCTGCCCCTATTGCGCTAAGAAACGTGCCATCCCGGGAGAGACCGATCTCGCAACCCTGCGTCCCGACCTTGCGGCCGAGTGGGACTACCGTCGCAACGGCAAGCTCACGCCTCACGTCGTCAGCGCCCGTACCACGAGGAGGGCCTGGTGGGCGGGTCGGTGCGGCCACGGGTGGCAGGCGTCGATCGCAAATCGCACCCGCGGCAATGGTTGCCCATACTGCGCTGGCAAGCTCGTCCTACCCGGGGCGACGGACCTCGGCACACTCCGCCCTGACCTCGCCGCTCAGTGGCACATCAGCAACGAGCTGCGCCCCGAGCAGGTACGCCCCAATGCTCGCAAGAAGGTGGCCTGGCAATGTGAAAAAGGCCACGTCTGGGAAGCAGCAATTTACAGCCGTTCGAGCGGCAGGGGGTGTCCCTACTGCGCGGGCAGACTTGTCGTGCGCGGCAAGACGGATCTCGCCACGCTGCGACCCGACCTCGTGCCGGAGTGGGACGCATCAAATGTGCTCAGCCCTCACGAGGTGACTGCACACTCGAAGCACCGCGCCATGTGGAAGTGCGTGGAGGGGCACGTCTGGGCGGCGAGGGTCTATAGCCGAACAAGCCGGCGTGGCAACGGATGCCCGCTCTGCAATGGACATCAAGTGGTTCCAGGCGCGAATGACCTGTCGACGTTGCGGCCTGAGCTCGCTGCCGAATGGGATCTCAGCAATAGTCGCGCACCGGGCACGCTGAGGCCGACGTCGACCCTCATGGCGGCTCGGCGATGCCCGAAAGGGCACCTCTGGAAGGCGACGGTGGCAAGCCGCTCTTCAGGTCGCAGCTGCCCATCGTGTCCATCCCCTGCTTGCGTGGACCTGGCGTGAACTCGAAGGCATCAACGCGAACGAGTGTGGGTGCTCGGGGCGCGCGACACGAGCGCGCCTCTCCGTTCCTTCAGGTCACTAATCGCGCCTCAACGGCTCCGAAGGTCAGGGGCGCCCTCTGGGACTAGATCCACCAGCGAGGCTCCGAGCACCTGCGAGAGCGCGAGGAGCGTGCGGAGCGTGGGATTCGCGGGGTTTCCCGGGCGCGACTCCCCCTTCTCGTACTTCTGATAGGTGTAGCGCGTGAGGCCGGACCGATATGCGACGTCTTCCTGGCTCAGGCCAGCGCGCTCGCGCGCAGAACGAAGCGAGGTCGCGAAGCGCTGGGAGTACGCGCTCCACTCAGCTTCAATCTCTTCGTTCCGTCGGGGCACCTATCAAGCGTCTCGACCAGCTATTCCGCGTATGGCCTAATCGGTATGGCATAATTCGGAAGGCCATACGAAACAATCTCGTCCTCGTCGGATCGCTCCGCTCCCTCTGCACGTGTGCTGCCCATCCCGATGACAGGCGGTCGCGTCACGGGAAGGCCCGTGCAAGCGACCGCGATTGTGATGGATGAGATGCCTGAGTCGTACCCGATCTGGTGGCAGGACATCGACTCGCCGCCGCCAGCCGAATGGGTGTACATGTTCGAGGACTTCACCGGTGACGACACGGCGGAGCAGTGGGCGCTGGCCGCAGCGATCTTCATCGCCCAAACTCGCCGGCGCACAGCATCGGGTCCCACGTTCGCCGAACTCTTCACCTACCTCCTACCGGACTCCGACGGGCTCCCTGGCCCTCTGCCACGGAACCTAGATTTCATGGAGCGGCGCCGCGCGATTGCGGGCTTTCGTGGCCACGCAGCAATCGAGTGGCGCCGACGAGGAATGATCAGTTTTGATAGTGGCGTCATGCGCAGCCTGCGGGTCGGTCGCGAGTTTCGCGAGAGGTCGCGGCGTCGCCAACAGGCCCGCGACGCCGCACGCCGCGCATGCGGAACCGAGTTCGAGACCATCGCCGGGCTCGCGAACTTCATGCGACCACAGAACGAGACAAGTGACATGACGGACGACTTTCCACCAGAACTGCAAGGCCTCGTCAAGCGGATCGCTCCCGGCTGGCCAGAGCTGCTCGAAGTCGGAGTCGGCTGGTACCCGCTAGTGGGGCGGCTCGATGAAAAGCTGTCCGCCATCGCTCCGAACTATGTCGTGCAGCAGGTGAAGTCGAAGTTCGGCGCGCTGAGCTTCTATGCCGACCCGACTGCAGACCCGTCGAGCTTCGACGAGGCGTTCACGGACGCTATTCGGGCGGCCGAGTGGGAAAGCACGGTGACTTGCGAGGTGTGCGGGTCTCCGGCGAGGCAGTACGTGATCAAGATGTGGGTATCAACGCTCTGCGGTGTGCACGCCGGAGAGGCGAGTGGCGACGGGCCAGATCCGGATTCGTCTTCAGCGACCGCTTGATCGAATCGACCGAGAAACTTCGACGGCCTGCCGGCGTGTCCAACGCCAGCGCCAACGCTTCGCCAAGTAGCTGGCCCCGGGTGCCTGCATGCAGGCAGTCGCGTGCACACCCGGGGGTTGTACGAACTTATAGGCATGTATAGCGATTCGCTATACATGCCTATAAGTAGCTATACACGCGCCATCAAGCAACTAGAAGAGTCCTCATGCCGCTGGCAAACGACGACTCTCCACTGGGACCGCCATTCCGGCTAGCTGTGGCAACGTTTTTGACGTTTGATCGGTTTTTTATTGGTCGACGGCTTCCGTCCCGGAGGTCGGACTAGGCTGCAACGTCTCTCTGCCGTCGTTTAGCTCGTCCAACACGCTCACCGCGACTCGAAAGCTGTCGAGCGCAGCGGGAGCGCCGCAATAGATAGCGGCCTGAAGAAGCATCTCTCGGAGCTCGGTGACTGTCACGCCGTTATTCAGCGCACCCCGAATGTGGCCTCTCAGTTCTTGGGGGCGATTGAGGGCGACGAGCATGGATACTGTCACGATGCTCCTGTCTCGGAGAGAAAGGCCTGGCCGACTCCACACGTCACCCCACGCGTATTTGGTTACGAGGACTTGGATGTCCTCAGTGAACGGGGTGGCATCATTGACTGAAGCATTTACATGGTCGTCTCCCATGACCTTGCGGCGCGTTCGTAGTCCGTGCGCATCAAGACTGCCCACGTCCATCACTGCCCACCCTTTCGATTACGACCCCACCAGGCGCGCCAGCTGTGGTGAGGCGCAAGCACCCGCATGCCGAGAGTGGGGAGCGGGCTCGCGGCGGCGGTACGTGAGAACGTCGGCTGTCGAGTAGATTGACCACGCCTGCGGTCACCTCGCCGTACAGTCCTTCAGCCTAGGGCTTCAGTTCTGGCCGATGCGGGGACGCCCTTCAAGGTCCTCCGTTGGTTGACGGCCAGGTCGCGTCGGTTTGTTTCCTTCGCGAAGGCTGTTCCAATGACAGTCAGCACAGCGGCGACAGCTACGTAGATGGAAACCGGAACTGAGCTCATGTAGTGGCTCAGCAGCGCGGTCGCGACGAGGGGCGCGATTGCCCCGCCGATGACGGTGGTCACCTGTGCAGCGACTGACATCCCGGTGTAACGTACGTTTGTGTCGAACTGCTCGGCGAAGTAGGCGGCCTGAGGTCCGTAGAGTGCCGAGTGCAGGATCAGGCTCACGACGACTGCGACGCCGACTAGCGCTGGTGACTGAGTGTCGAGCAGGGGGAAGAAAGCGAAGATCCAGAGGCCCATCCCGATCGCTCCGAAGAGGATGACCGGCTTTCGTCCTATCCGGTCCGATAGCGCTCCAAAGAGGGGTGTGGCGACGACCTGAACGACGTTCCCGACGATGAGGGCGAAAAGTACTAGCGCCCGGTCGTCGGCGTCGTTAGTGACGACGTACACGATGACGAACGCGGTGATGACGTAGTAAGAGATGTTCTCGGTCAGGCGGGCACTTGCGGCGATGAGCAGGTTCCTCTTGTAGTGACGGAGAACCTCGCCGAGGGGCGCTTTCGGCTGCTCGGCGGGCTTCTCTTGAGCCTCGATGAAAAGTGGAGCGTCGGTGATCCGCAGACGCATCCAGAGGCCGGCGAGCACGAGAACTGCGGAAGCGAGGAATGGGATTCGCCATCCCCAACTTAGGAAGGCTTCTTCGGGCAGTGTTGCAGTAAGAATAGCGAGGGCAGCGGTGGCGAGGAGATTGCCGAACGGAATTCCTCCCTCCGGGATGCCGGTCCAAAATCCTCGTCGTCGGCCGGGGACCCGTTCGGCGATGATGAGCATCGCGCCGCCCCATTCGCCGCCGAGCGCGAACCCTTGCAGCATGCGGAGGAGGCTGAGCAGCACTGCTGCCCAGATGCCGATAGCGGCGTACGTCGGAAGCAGGCCGATGCAAAAGGTGCCGATCCCCATAAGAAGGATGCTGATGATCATCAGCTTCTTCCGGCCGATCTTGTCGCCGAAGTGACCGAAGACGATCCCGCCAAGGGGGCGGATGAAGAAACCAAGTGCGTAGCTGACGAACGCGAGCATGGTGCCGACGAGAGGGTCGAACTCAGGGAAGAAGATCTTGTTGAAGACGAGGGCGGCGGCGGACCCGTAAAGCAAGAAGTCGTATGACTCGAGGGCCATGCCTGTCCAAGAGGCGGCCGCCGCTCGGTAGAGCGACTTCTTGGGAGATTCTTCGGTTGCGGTAGTCATGTGAGCGTCCTTGATCGTGACTGCGTTGTGGCTTTGCGGGAGGGATGGCCGGGGCGGCTACGCGACGGCGGGTTTGGCGGGAGCCGCACCTTCGTCGGAAGGTATCCCGGCGACTGAGACGTCGAGTTCTACGGGCAATCCAGTGGTATTAGAGAGATGAGCGGCTTCCATGACCTGAACGACCGGAAGGGTTGATCGGGCGGAGGAACTCGGTTGCCTGCCCTCAGCCAAGGCGGAGAGGAACTCACGGAGCTGGCTACGGAAGCCGTTGTCCCCGTGGATATAGGGAGTTGTCGCTTCGTCCACTATCTGTTCGCCATTGATGCGGAGTCGTCGATCGTCCTCAAGGTAGAGCGAATGCGCATCGGTGTTGATCCAGCGCTGATTGACGGCTGGACGTGCGTTCAGCGAGAGGTGGCTGACCGCGGTGCTGCCGTCTTCGAAGTCGACGATGATTGTGGCCTCGTCTTCGCCTTCCCAGAGGTCTCGGAGTCGTAGATTTCGCGCGTATACGCGCACAGGCCGCGAGCCAGTCAGCCAGATGCTCGTGTCGATGCTGTGCGGACCGTTGAGCCCGATCGCGAGTCCGCCGGTATCAGCAGCTGACTTCCACCAGGCCGTAGCGGCGTGATCGGCGTAAACGCCGAGGTAGTGGACGGTGCTTGCTGGCCCGCGCCCCGGCTCGCTAAGGAATCGATGCGCGGCCTGCGCTCCGTCGAAGAAGCGCCGGCAGTGAGCGACCATCGCCACGCGCTGGTGTTCGTCCGCGGCCGCCGCGATGGCCAAGGCGTCGGCGGTGCGAGTGGCGAGGGGCTTCTCGATGAGTACGTGTTTTCCGGCTTCTAGAAGGGGGATGGCGAGAGGCGCGTGGAGATGGTTGGGAACAGTGAGAATGACGGCGTCGACGTCGTCTGCCTCGATGATCGCTTGGACTGTGGTCTCTGATCGTCGTGCACCGAAGCGCTGCTGCAGTTCCGTGGTGCGTTGAATCTCGTCGGGGACTCCGGCGATCGCGATCAGCTGGGCGACGTCGGAGGCGGCGGTCACTGCTTCAAGGTGGGCTTCGGCGATGCGCCCGGGCCCGACGAGCGCGAGGCGGAAGGGTCGGTGAATTTGGGTCATGGCATCTCCGTCGATGTGGATGAGGAAAGTAGGCCGATCAGATCGGTAACTGCGAGTTCGGCGAATGAGTGGTCGTTGATGTGTATATTCAGCTTTTTGATCTGCACGAGAGGGTTCTCGAGCGTTTCGGCGAGGGCGTCCTCGAGCGCGCGGCGCGCTACGGGGTCGTCGAAGCCCTTCCCTGCGGCGTCCATGACCGACACGCCCAGGGAGGGCAGCAAAATGATGGCGGGTGCAGTGGCATGGTTGAGCCGGACAGCGATTGACACGCCCACCTGTCGAGCTTCGTCGGGGTTGATGCGCATCAGGGTGTTCTCGCTGTTGTGCTGATAGAGGTTGCGTTCCCGGTGCTGAGGCGGGACGGTGTCCAGGGGGCCGAAATTGGCCATGTCGGTAGCGCCGACAGAAACCACTTGGGGCACGCCGGCTTCTGCAGCTGCGGTCAACCGTTCCGGCCCCGCACTGAGAATGCCTCCGACGATGTCATCCGTTACTTCGGTTGTGGTCAGGTCAAGGACGGCGTCGACAAGCCCTTGTCGAATCAGACTTTCCATCGCGCGCCCACCGACGCCGGTTGCATGGAAGACAACCACTTCGTACCCGGCGTTTTCCAGGAGTTGCTGTGCGTGCAAGATCGCGGGGGTTGTGACTCCGAACATCGATGCCGCAATCAGCGGCCTGGTTGGTGCAGAGGTGGGCTCAATCTTTTGCCCGTTGACCATTCCGGCGAACGCGTCGGCGGCCCGGGTATACGTGATGGCGCTGATCCGGTTGACGCCGGCGACATCGACGATCGACGGAAACATGACGATGTCGGAGGTGCCGACGTAGGCAGACGTATCCCCGGACGCGACAGTACTGAGGACTACTTTGGGGATCCCCAGCGGGAGGTTGCGCATGGCCGCCGCGGCGACCGACGTGCCAGCGCCGCCGCCGATGCCGAACACGCCCACGGCACCGTCTTCACGGATGAGACGCTCGACCTCAATGGCCGCACCCTTCGCCATAATTGCGACGGCCTGACCGCGGTCCTGCGCAGATACGAGGTCGGCAATCGTTGTGCCACCCGCAGCGGCGACCTGATCGCGTGAGATCGTGGCCGTCAACGACGGCTGTCCCAGAACTCCCGTGTCGACGAGAGTTACGTTGAGTCCGTGCTCTCGGATGCGAGTCTGAATGAAAGCCGCGTCGGCACCCTTAGTGTCGAGGGCAGCGAGCAGAAGGACGGTAGTCATCGGCGGCGGCTTAGATGGTGAGGATTCCGCCGTTGACGTCGACCGTTGCTCCAGTGACGAACCTGGACAGGTCTGACAACAGGAACAGGACGACACCTGCAACGTCGAGCTCCTCGACGTTGCGCCCTAAAGGTGTTTGATCAGCGAGCTGGACGAGGTCGGATTCGCGGTGCAGGTCGTGAAGGAGGTCATTCATCCGTTGCCCGGTGATGCCGCCGGGGCAGATGGAGTTCGCGCGGATGTTCTGATGACCAAATTCTTTGGCGATGTGGCGGGTGAGGCCGAGGATGCCGGCTTTCGCGGCGGTGTAGTGAACTCCGAGAAAAGGACTGGTGGTTCGCCCGGCAAGAGAGGAGATGCTGACGATGGCGCCGCCGCCAGCGTTGATCATGTGTGGAATGACAGCCTGAGCAGTAAGGAACGCTCCCTTCAAATTGGAGTCAACGATCAGGTCCCACTCGTCGGCGGAGATCTCGAGGGTGGGCCGCTGCGCCCGGTATGCCCCTGCCGCGTAGACCATGTTTGTGAGACGACCGAACTGATCCGAGGTCTCGGCCGCGACACGAGTTACGTCGCTGGCGACGGTGCAATCCGCGGTGAGCATCAAGATGCGGTCACCGTGGCTAGCGAATCGGTCGCGGGCGTCGTCGAGATGTTTCGGGTTGATGTCACAAACCGCCACCGAGCCGCCGAGCTGGAGCAGGTTCTCCGCGATAGTCGCACCCGTTCCTCGAGCGCCGCCAGCGATCAGCGTGACCGAATCGGCAAGGCCCGCCCCGACCTGGTTCCATTCGAAGGTGTTGGCAGAGGTCATGGTCAGGCCGTCCTTGCGTTCTTGAAGTCGGTGGTCACGTTGATCAATGCTTCCTCAACGGGAAGCCGTTCCATGCTGGAAGCGCCGACGAAGCCCACGCTGTTTGTTCTCGTCATGACGTACTCGGCATCCGCGGGGGTGGCGATCGGGCCGCCGTGGCAGAGCAGAATGACATCACCGCGTCTGGAGAGCACCGCGTCCCCGATCGCGTTCACTCGATCGACGGCGTCGTCCAAGCTGAAAGCGCCGTCCTCATCCATTCCGATGCTGCCTCCGACGGTGAGACCCATATGCGCGATGACGGCATCCGCGCCGGCATCTACCATCGCGACCGCTTCTTCCGGAGTAAACACATAGACGACGGTGAAGAGATCGAGTGCGTGAGCGGCGGCGATCATCTCGACTTCCCGCTCGAAACCCATCCCGGATGCTTCAAGTTCACGACGAATCCGGCCGTCGAACAGTCCGACAGTGGGGAAGTTGTTCACCCCGGAGAAGCCTGCGTCCTTGATCTTGGTGAGGAACAGACCGAGGTCGCGAGTCGGATCCGTACCGTTCACACCAGCGATCACGGGCACGTGCTTCACAACGGGCAGCACCTCGCGCTCCCCCATCTCCAGAACGATCGCGTTGGCGTCACCGAGAGGCAGCAACCCGCACATGGAGCTGTGGCCGGCCATCCGGAATCGGCCCGAGTTGTAGATGATGATCAGGTCAGCGCCGCCCTTTTCGATGAACTTCGCGGAGATGCCCGTACCGGCGCCTGCGCCGACGATGGCCCGCCCATCGGACACCTCGGCGCGCAGCGCCTGGATAACTTGCAACCGGGTAAGCGCCATGCTGCTCCTCGTCTCTGAGAGTCAATCATCTCGATTTATGTTGACTCTCAACATATTTATGTTGACGCAGTTTGTCAACTGCCGTCGATAGCTCAGGCGTTGCGACTGTTCTGCAGCGCTTCGACTTATTACCATGAGTTCATGGTGTTCGATACAGATGTGCCTAGCTCTCCCGCCACCGTCCGGGGTGACGCCCGAAGGGCGCAACCCCTGCAGGTGAGCCCCGGTGAGGTGCTTGAACAGATTCGTGACGGGCGTGCGCAGACGATCAGCGAGCTTGCTCGCGAGTTCGGCGTCGCGAGATCTACTGTGACGGATCGCATACAGACGCTACTCGGGGCGGCTCTGATCAACTTCGCAGACGACGAGCCGACAGCTGGACGCGGACGACCAGCCGGCCGGTTTGCTTTCAACGCTAAGGCGGGCAGTGTCCTGGCGGCTCACGTCGGGATGAGCGGCACCATGGTTGCACTGACGGACCTTGCGGGCAACGTGGTTTGGTCCACTCAGGTGCAGTTGGACCTGCAGGCTAACGGACTGGACGATCTCGAGGGCCTACTTCGGAAGGCCTTCGCCGACGCGCTCGATACAACGGATCCTCGTCAGCTTTTTGCGATAGGGATTGGACTGCCCGGGGATCTTGAAATTGGGCATCAAGCGCACGCGGGGAAACCTGGCGCCACCTGGGTTGAAGGCTTGCGCACTCGACTCGAGGCCGAGTTCGGTTGCATGGCATTGGTCGACAAGGACGTTAACTGCATCGCTGTCGGCGAGCTCACGACTATGACGGTTAACCCGAAAGTACTGGTCAGCCTGAAGGTGGGCACCGTTATCGCGGCCGGACTCGCTATCGACGGAACCATCGTCCAAGGCGCCGCCGGGCAGTTCGGGGAAATCGGGCACATCAAGATCACTGGCAACGACCGCCTCTGCGCCTGTGGTTCTGTCGGGTGCCTAAACACCGTCGCAAGCGGGAAGGCACTGGCCGAGCAACTCACCGCAGAAGGCATAGCGGTCGACACAGCTCGAGACGTCGCCGAGCTCGCCAGCAGAGGCGTACCCGAAGCGAGCCGCATCGTCCGTCGCGCAGGCCTGACCATCGGCAAGGTGCTGGCCACTGCGATAAACATGCTGAACCCCGACGTGATTGCCGTATGGGGATATCTCGTCGAAGCCGGCGACTCCTTCTTCGCAGGGCTGCAAGAAGGGATCATTCGCGATGCGCTACCAGCGTCAGCGCGCGAGATCCGACTCGAACGCTCACATCTGGGTGACAACGCAGGTCTGCGAGGCGCGGCCCTGGCAGCGATAAACCAAGCACTCGCGCCGGAACGCGTTGACGCCCGAGTCATTGCATAGTCCGCGAGATGCTAGAAGGCAGCACTTCCTCAGCCTGGGTCGCCCCCTCGAATAGGTGAGCAACATCGGACTCGATGGCCCCAACGGTGCCTGGCGCGCGATTCGACGTCTAAAACGACCCGACCCATGAGGCACTCGACCGCGGTACTGCTGAAGCAAATCGACCGACCGGGTGGCGCCGTGTGCGTTCACCTGACCGGCTTCAATCACCACCGACGTTGGAGTTCAGCTTCGGGCGGTGACGAGAGCGACGGCGCGCACCGCCTCCGGATGCTGGCGCCTGCGACTACCGGCCTCCGGATCGGAACGTGGATGGCTTGACGGCGATCATCGACGCAATTAGATTGATTGTCGACGTAAAAATCCTCGGGCCTGTCCGCTACGGGTGGCCGAGAAGCCATCGAGGATCAGTGACGCATCTGTGAACGCTGTAGATGCCTGGTGCGCCAACGCTTGACCGCGTTCGCTCTCCACGATGCAGATCGAATTGACGCGTTAGCGACCCAAACAATCAACGTTCGACCTTGGAGCAAGCATGCAGATTCCCCACTCGACAGAGCTATTCCTAGGCAGCCGTTGGACGGTTCCCGCCTCCGATGATGTCACCGACGTCGTCTCACCGACGGATGGGAGCGTGGTGGCCCGGCTCCCGCGCCCGTCCATCGCCGATGCGGACGTAGCCGTCGAATCCGCTAGGGAAGCGTTCCCGTCCTGGAGCGGTCTCGCCAAGGACGAACGACTAGACATCGTCCGGCGGTTCTGCAACGCGCTCAAGGACCGACACGACGGCATAAACACGGCTTGGGTCCTCGAATGCGGCATGACTGTACAAGACGCCAAGGACCTGACGGATGGCGCAACTGAGGTGTGGGAGCTCGCGCTGGAGACGGCTGCTTCTATCGAGTTTTCCGAGCTGCGAAGCACCTCCATGGGCGAGGTCGAGATTCGTCACGAGGGCATCGGACCGACCGTCGTCTCGGTGGCTTTCAACGGCCCGCACATGCAACTCGCGCTGGCGATCGTCCCGGCCCTAATCGCTGGCAACACGATCATCCACAAGCTGCCACCTGAGAATCGGTTGCTGGGCTACTTCATCAGCGAAGCAGCCGATGTCGCGGGATTCCCCGTGGGCGTGTACAGCGTGATCGCGGGCGATGCCGAGGTCAGCGCTCACCTGGTCGAGCACCCCGACGTGCAGGCGGTGCACTTCACCGGCGGAAACACTGTCGGTGCCTCCATCATGCGCACCGTCGCAGACCGCACGGCGCGAGTTGTGCTGGAGCTCGGTGGCAAGTCGGCCGCCATCATCGCCGCGGACGCCGACCTGGATCAGGTCGTCCCCGAGCTGGTGAAGAGCTGGGCTCTCTACAGCGGTCAGATCTGCGTTGCCCTCACCCGGGTGATCGTCGCCCGCAGTATCCATGACGCGTTTGTGGACCGCGCGCGTACCGAACTGGCGAAACTGCGTATCGGGGATCCGTCCGACCCGACGACGGAATGGGGCCCTTTGATCAACGCGCGCGCGGTCGAACGTGCGGAGAGGTATGTGTCGGGGGCGTTGGCCGCAGGCGCGACGCTGGCTTACGGCGGAGCACGTCTCGACGAATTCTCCGAGGGCCACTGGTTCGCCCCCACTGTGCTGACCGATGTCACCAACGACATGGATGTTGCGCAGGACGATATCTTCGGACCAGTGTTCGTCGTGATCCCGTTCGACACAATCGACGAGGCGATCGACCTTGCGAACGATTCGAAGTACGGGCTCGCCGGCGCGGTGTTCACCTCAGACCCCGCGCTGGGCCGTGACGTCGCGCGAAGAGTGCAGACCGGCTCCATCGCGATCAACGGGACATTCCCGCGGCTCAGTGGCCCGTTTGGGGGCATGAAGCAATCGGGCTTCGGCCGCGAGGGCGGTCCCGAGGCGTTCTTCCAGCTGACGAACACAAAAACGATCGCGGTGTAGGCGGAAGCTGTCCGAGCCACTACTCGAGGTCGACCGGGTCGACCCAATCCTTCTCCGTGAAGACGGTCCGTTCAAGCCATCGGCGAACTCTTGTTCGGTCCGCAGGGTCCGCCAACGATTCGAAGAGCGATCGCCATGGCGGGCCGGCGGCAGCCAAGAGAAGATCTCGACGACGCGAGCCTGACGCTCGAGGTGACAGCGAAGCGATCCAGGTTCGCGGGCCCATCCACCTTCCCGCGCGTCGGTTCCGATGAGAGAACTGGCCCTCGTCCGACTTGGTCGGGGGCCAGCGCCGGCTCAGGCATCCCTTTGCGACGCCGCTCCGCCGTGACCCACGCTGGGCGGCGTCAGGTGCCGCGTCGACAACTGGGCGAGGCGCGGATTGAGCGCGGGACGTCCGATAGTGCTGCGTTCGACGGACTCCCCCGCGCATCTGCTCGTCGACGCTGCCGTTCAGGGTCCCGCGGCAGTCCGAGCACCGCGGAAGTTCACGAGCGAAGCTATTGACGTTGACCGTCGACGTACTTATATTGAGAGTCGACATAATCTAACGATGATGTTGGATCACGTATCCGCGTGGATCGCCGCTGATAGAACATTCGAGGAAGAATGAACTCCAAATTCGCAACTGCGGCACGGTCCCGCCGCGCTGCCATCGTGCTGACTGCCCTATTCGCATCATCAGTTGCCCTCACTGCCTGCTCGTCGTCTGAGGCTGGGCCGGGCGCATCTGCAGATTGCGACACCTCGCCGTTTGATGAGGCGATTGCCGCGTACTCAGAAGGCCCGGTGATTGGTCTCGGCCCGTACGGTGAAACGTCGGCCGACGCGTCTACGATCCAGCTCACGGATGCTGAGGTGGAGCAGATCCGATCCATGGGCGCCAAGGCTGCAGTGGTTATGCACTTCTCGGGCGACAGCTGGAGCAATGCCCAGGTTGACGCGATCGAGGCAAAGTTCGAAGAGTTGGGCATCAAGATCGTCGCCCAGACCGATGCTCAGGCGGACCCGGCGAAGCAGTTCTCGGACATCGAGACCGCGTTGGCAGCCGACCCTGACGTCATTGTCTCCATCCCGTCGCTTGACACGACGGCACTCGCTCCCGCCTACCGCAAAGCAGCCGAGCAGGGCGTCAAGCTCGTCTTCATGGAGAACCCGGCCAAGGACTTCGTGGCAGGAGAAGACTATGTTTCCGTCGTCGCGATGGACAACTACGGGGCCGGAGTTCTTGGGGCTCATCAGATGGCCCGCGCGCTTTGCGGAGAGGGCGAGGTTGCTGCGGTATTCCATGCAGCGGAGGCACCCACCAACGTTCTGCGCATCGAGGGATTCGAAGACACCATCAAGTCCGACTACCCCGACATCAAGATCGTGGAATCGCAGGGACTCCTGGGTCCGGACTGGAAGGGGGAGACGGGCAAGAATGTCGATGCGTGGCTCACCAAGCATCCAGATCTCGCCGGCGTGTGGTGCTTCTTTGACGCTCCCTGCGAGGGAGCTATCGACTCGGCGCGTTCCGCCGGTCGTGACGACTTTGTCGTGACCACGGTTGACCTCGGCAGCAATGTCGCCCTCGACATGGCGCAGGACGGCTTCACTCACGGTATCGCTGCAGCCCAGCCCTACGACCAGGGCACCACGGAGGCAATCCTCGCAGGATACGCACTCCTTGGTAAGGAGGCGCCTGCGTTCGTGGAACTCCCGGCGGTGCCGGTGAGCCGCGACACACTCGAGCAGTCATGGCAGGACATCTATCACGTCGAGCTGCCCGAGCAGATCCTCACCACCCTCAACGAGCACTGATGCAAAGCCAGAATCCGGCCGCGGAAACGCTGGCCATATCGATGCGCGGTGTCCGCAAGTCCTTTGGCAAGTTTGAGGTGCTACGGGGCGCCGACTTCGAGGTCCGCCGAGGAGAGGTTCATGCTCTCCTCGGCGGGAACGGAGCAGGTAAGTCCACCCTGATGAAGATCCTGCAGGGTGTGCACAGGCCGGATTCTGGCGAGGTCGTAATCGAGGGCAAACGGGTGGATTTCTCCTCCCCTCACGACGCCGCGGCGGCGGGAGTTGGGATGGTCTTCCAGGAGTTCAGTCTCATCCCATCGCTGACGGTGGCCCGAAACATCTTCCTCGGTCGCGAACCACGTCGGTTCGGCGTCATCGACGACAGGGCGATGGTCCGCCGAGCTCAAGAGATATTCGACCGCATGGGAACCGACCTCGATCCGCGCGTCGTGCTCAGTGACCTGCCTGTCGGCTATTGGCAGCTGACGGAGATCGCGAAGGCGCTCAGCGTCGACGCGCGCATCCTGATCATGGACGAGCCGACAGCCAGCCTTCCATATACCGAGGTCGAGCAGCTGTTCCAGCTCATCGAGCGATTGAAGGAACAGAGCATATCGGTTGTGTACATCTCACACCGGATGGCTGAGATCGAACGTGTCGCCGATCGGCTCACGGTAATCCGCGACGGTCGAACCGTACTCACTGGCAAAGTGTCGGAAGTCCCACCGGAGAAGGTCGTTGAAACCATCGTCGGGCGAGAAATACTGCAGGGATTGAGCCGAGACACCTCGAAGGTCATCGCAGGTGAACCCGTGCTTTCCGTGCGCTCTCTCTCATCCGGAGATCGCGTGCAGGACGTCACCTTCGATGTCGCCCGTGGAGAGGTGCTCGGACTCGCAGGACTGATCGGCAGCGGACGGACAGAGATCGCCCAATCCCTCTTCGGGATCGACCGCATTGCAGCTGGAGAAGTGCTCGTCGACGGCCGCCGTGTACATATTCGCCGACCCCAAGACGCGATCGATGCCGGGATCATGCTGGTTCCCGAAGATCGAGCACAGCAAGGCCTAGTCCTTAGCCACTCAGTACGCAGCAACCTCCTGCTCCCAAGCCTCGGCCGCCTGCGGCTTGGCCCACTCATCAACGACCTGCTAGGGCGAGATCTTTGCAAGCGGCTCATGACCCGCCTCCAAATCCGCTCCTCAGCAATAGAAGAGACCGTCAGCCGCTTGTCCGGTGGAAACCAGCAAAAGGTCGTCATCTCCAAGTGGCTTGGTTTACAGCAATCCGGCAATCCGACCCGCGTCCTCATCCTCGACGAGCCCACTAAGGGCGTCGACATCGGCACGAAGACTGAGATCATGCAACTCGTCCTCGACATGGCCGACGAGGGCATCGCCGTCATCTTCATCTCCTCAGAGCTTCAAGAACTGCTCTCGGTCTCGGACCGGGTGCTCGTCCTGCGCGACGGACGCATCGAAGAGGAACTCCTTCGATCTCAAATTCCCGACGAGGAAGCTCTTCAACTTGCCGTACAAGGAGTGCACTGACATGACAAAGCAACATACTGACACCGTCCCGGTCGCCGACGGAGACCTCAGCCTTGAGTCTCCGAACGGGGGCCGACCCTCCAACCCCATGGCAGCAGCATTCCGCCGTTTGGACTGGAGAGACTTCGCGATCTACATTGGCTTCGTCGTCGTCTTCATCCTCTTCGCGATTTTCCTCCGCGACGATGGCTTCCTCAACGCCAACAACCTGCTCAACATCGGGCGCCAGACCGCCATCATCGTCGTTCTTGCAGTCGCAGGAACATTCGTGATCGCAGCCGCACAGATCGACCTTTCCATCGGCTCAGTTGCCGGGCTGTCCAGCGTGATGACCGCGTTGACCATCGCCGCCACCGGCAACACTCTTTTGGGCGTGCTGGCCGGGATAGGCGTGGGCGTCGCAGTAGGCATTATCAATGGGTCTCTTGTAGCACTGCTTGGCATCCCTTCCTTCCTCGTAACGCTCGCCATGCTCGGCATCGCAGCCGGTGTTGCGCAGTGGGTCTCCAACTTTCAACCCATCCCGATTCTCGATCGTGTCTTCACGACGATCTTCGGATCGGGTGAGGTCGGCCCGATTCCCATTCTCATGATCTGGGCACTGGTCGCTGTCGTCATCGGCGTGATCGTCCTCAACAAGACACGCTTCGGACGCCAAGTCCTGGCCACAGGCGGCAACGAAGTCGCAGCGAAGTTCAGCGGCGTGAGAACAAGGCGCGTGACCTTCACTGTCCTCCTCATCTCAGCGGTCGTCGCCAGCATCGCAGGCATGCTCTACTCCGGTCGCCTGCAAAGCGGTCGATACCAATGGGGCACCGGTGATGAACTCTCGGTCATCGCCGCCGTCGTTCTCGGCGGCACAAGCCTCTTCGGCGGGAACGGCCGCATCATCGGTTCCGCTATCGGAGCAATATTCATCGGCCTCATCAACAACGGACTGATCCTGGCAGGCACCGATGTCAGCCAGCAAGTGATCATCCAAGGCGTCATTATCATCATCGCCGTGGCACTCGCGAAGCGCCGCTAGGAGCATTTTCTCACCCCGATCGCCTCGCAGGAACAAGGCCGATATGACGGCCCAAGCGACCGGCGGTTCCCCGCAAGAACAACCGAAAGGAATAATCATGACCGGACGACTCGAAGGTAAGGTCGCACTCATCTCCGGGGCGGCGCGAGGCCAGGGCCGCTCCCACGCAGTGCGCTTCGCCCAGGAAGGCGCTGCGATCATTGCATTCGATATCTGCGCGCCAATCCCGACCGCGCCCTACGACCTGGCGACACCAGAAGACCTCGAAGAGACCGTGCGACTAGTGGAAGCGGAAGGCGGACGCATCATCTTCGGCCAGGCTGATGTCCGCGACGCGGCAGCAGTGCAAGAAATCGTCGACCGAGGCGTCGGCGAGTTTGGCCGGCTCGACATCGTCAGCGCCAACGCCGCTTTCACGTGCTTCGTCGAGAACACATGGTCGATCACTGAAGACCAGTGGGACGAACTGATTTCCGTCAACCTCACCGGAGTTTGGAAGACGGTCAAGGCGGCCATCCCGTCGATGATCGCGGCTGGGAACGGTGGCAGCATCGCCATCACCAGCTCATCCGCGGGCACCAAGGGGATGATCAACCTCGGTCACTACTCAGCCGCCAAACACGGACTCGTAGGCCTCATGCGCACCCTCGCCAATGAGCTCGCCCCCCACCGGATCAGAGTCAACACGATTCATCCAACAGGGGTAGACACCAAGCTCCTGGACAACGATCACGTCAAGTCCTTCCTGGCCGAGAACCCCTCATGGGGTGACAACATGCAGAACGCTTTGCCCGTCGAAGTACTCGAGGTCGTCGACATCTCCAACGCGATCCTCTTCCTTGCATCGGAAGAAGGACGGTACATCACAGGCGTGCCGTTCCCCGTCGACGCCGGATTCGGGATCCGCTAAACGCTCGCGTCACCTCCCGTCTCACACCCTCAGTCGCACCGCCGTCCTGGCCCTTCCGGGGCCGAAGAATTCTGTGGAGAACTTCATGAAGCTAGCAAACACATTTGCAGCAGCTGCGGCCGTCTCGCTTGCGTTCGCATCTCTCACCGCCTGTACTGCCGCTCCACCCCCTGAGGCATCAAGCGGTGTGTGTGATACCTCAGCATCCGACGCAGGTATCGCGGCATACGTTGAGTCCGGAGTCGCCCTCGGCGAAGGCCCGTATGGCGAGAGATCGGCGGATATCGCCGATCTCGAACTGACCTCCGAGCAAGTCAACGAGATAAAGGCGTTGCGCCTAACGGCGGGCATCTCGATGCACTTCAGTGGAGACACCTGGAGCAATGCACAAATCGCTGGTCTCACTTCAGAGTTCGAGCGCTTGGGGATCGAGATAGTCGCGCAGACGTCGGCGGACGCAGAAGTCACCAAGCAGTTCAGCGACATCGAATCGATCACAGCCCGCAAGCCGGACATTCTGGTCGCCATCCCGTCGCTGGACGTCACAGCGCTGGCTCCGGCGTTCGAGCGTGCCACGGACGCCGAAATCAAGGTTGTGTTCATGGACAACCCAGCAGCAGGCATGGAGCCTGGGGACTACGTTTCCGTGGTCGCGTCCGACTACTACGGCTACGGCGTAATCAACGCCTATCAACTCGCCGCCGCGATCTGCGGCGAGGGCGAGATCGGGGTGCTACGTCACGGCGCCAAAGCGCCAAACAACGTCCAAGCTCTCGAAGGGTTCGTCACCACAATCGAGGAAGACTTCCCGGACATCGACATCGTCGAGGAGGCCGACATCCTTGGGCCAGACTTCAGCGGCGAAGGTGAGTCAAACGTCAACTCCATGCTCGCAGAACACCCTGATCTCGCGGGCGTCTGGTGCTTCTTCGATCTCCCTTGCGAAGGTGCGATTAATGCCGCGCGCGCGGCGGGTCGAGACTCTCTTCCGATGACGATGGGGGGACTCGGGGTCAACGTTGCCGTACAGATGGCCTCCAGCGACGACTTCGTCATCGCGATCGGTTCAGTCCAGCCCTATCAGCAGGGCGTCCTCGAGGCGCGCCTCGGAGCGCTGGCGTTGCTCGGAGAGGAGACTCCGCCCTACGTCTCACTCCCGGCGATTCCCGTCGATGCAAAGAATCTAGAGATGCAGTGGAAGGCCGTCTACGACGAGCCGCTACCTCCCGCGATCGTAGAGGCGCTGAAGGGTTAAGGCGTGATGGAGCAAGCACTGCCTTACACTCTCTCCACCCTGATTGTGAGCTGGGGATGCTGAGATACGACCCCGACATTCAACGCCTGTTCGCAAGTTCGAGCTCAGACACTCCGCAGCCCACAGCCATCCTGGACGTCGCCGACTGGAGATCTTCACGCGAGTTCTTCAACGATGGCATCGCAGCGGGCGAACGCAACCACCCACGGGCTGACCATATTCCCCGTCTATCTCTCGTTTACACCACTTCAGACGGCGACGCTCGCGAGCTGAGGTGGTACAGGCCGGATGAGGCGTCAAGCTCCGTCATTCTCTACTTCCACGGTGGTGGGATGTATCACGGCAACCTCGACTTATACGACGGAATCGCAGCCCGGCTGGCCGACCGATCCGGTGTACCGGTCCTGGCGGTCGACTACCGCATCGCTCCTGAACATCCGCATCCCGTCCCCGTCCGAGACTGCTATGAAGCGCTCCTTTGGTTGGCTGAGAATGCCACCCATCTAGGGTTCGACCCTGCGCGAATCATCCTGATGGGAGATAGCGCGGGCGGCGGTCTGGCGGCGGGCACGGCGCTAATGAGCCGAGATCTCGGAGGGCCCATCCCTGCGCTGCAGGTGTTGATCTACCCCATGCTCGATGACCGCACAGACCGTACGCCTGAGGCGTTGGCGCCACTCGCGACCTGGAACCACGAACACAACCTCACCGCGTGGAGAACCCTTCTTGGCGACGCCGCCGGTGGCACCGAGGTGTCACCGTATGCGGCGCCGGCGCGGGCACAAAATTTGGTCGGCCTTCCCGATGTGTATATGGAAACAGGCCAGCTAGACCTGTTTGCAGCTGAGATTCTGCTTTTTGCCTCCCGGCTGGCCGACGCAGGAGTCCAACTCGAGTTCCACGTGCGACCAGGCATGCCGCACGGGTTTGATTTCGCGGCACCAGACGCCGCAATGACGATGCAGGCGGTCGCCGATCGTGTTCGCGCAATCCAGTCCGTGTGACTATGCCTGAGTCAAGCCCATCTGCAGCCGAACTAGGGGATCTGCTTGCGCGAGTCCGACTGCTTGAGGATGACCTCAACATTCGGACGACGGTAACCCGGATGGTTGGCCTCGTGGACATGCGCGACTGGGAACAACTTGTGACCGTGTTTACCCCAACGGTTCGCGCCGACTGGAGCAAGCTGACAAGCGAGCCCGCCGGCGAGGTAACAGTTGAGGCGCTCGTCGATGGGTGGCGCCGCACTCTCACCGGACTCACCGCGATCCAGCACATCCTAGGAAATATTCTGGTCACCGTCACAAGCGAAACCGACGCGGACGCCTCAGCGTACGTCCACGCGGCTCAACGACTGGATGCCGATTTTGCATCCTCGCTGTGGATCGTTGCCGGTACCTATGACTTCCACTTAGTGCGGCATGGTGGTCGCTGGCTCATATCCGCGGCGACCTATCGACCGGCATGGGGATGGGGCAACCGGCAGATCATGGATCTAGCGAGGTAGTGATGATTGCAGCCACGTTCGATCGAGGCAGGACGAAGAATCCGAGCACCACGAGTAGAACTTTGGTCGCGCACGCTGGCAACGGAAAGCCTATGTGATGTCCGCCATCAACGGCCATCATCCCGACACCCTATGGGTGCCGTCTAGCGACAGAATCAACGAGGCCACACTGACGACGTTCACCGCGTACGCCAGAGCGGACTGCGGGTTCGTTGGCGGGCCGGACTACACGGATCTCTGGGAATGGTCCGTCGAAGATCTTGAGAGATTCTGGCTCGCCGTGTGGGACTTTCATGGTCTTGGCGACCTGTTCGGCTCTCCAGACAAGGTCCTCAACGAGAGGACGATGCCGGAAACGGATTGGTTCGCCGGCATTGAGGTGAACCTCGCCGAGTACGTACTGACTCGAATCCCCCCAGACTCCCCCGCGGTCATTGGTCTCAGCGAGGCCGGCGACCGCCGCGCGTTGACAGGCAGGCAACTTGACGCGCGTGTCCAATCGCTCGCCGCGGCGTTGTCAGACCTCGGAATCGGCCCAGGGGACGTCGTTGCCGCGTACATTCCCCACTGCGTGGAAGCGGTGATCGCCTTTCTCGCGACCGCCTGGGTCGGCGCAACATGGACGGCCGTGGGGCAAGACTACGCAGCCAACGCAGTCATCGATCGATTCGAGCAACTAACCCCAAAAGTTCTCTTCATCGCCGATGGATACACCTTCGGCGGCCGGAATCACGATCGTCTCTCAGAGGCGGCAGCACTGAGCTCGGCTCTGACATCTGTTCTGGCCGTCATCGAGATTCGACATCTCAATCCGGCTCGCGCGGTACACCCGGAGTTCGTCGACTGGGATCAACTCGTTAAGGAGCGCCGAAGCACGCCAGCGAGACGAGTGCCGTTCGCCCAACCCTTGTGGGTGCTTTTCTCTTCCGGGACCACAGGAACCCCCAAAGGTCTGGTTCACGGGCACGGCGGAGTGCTAGTGGAGATGATCAAGCAACTTTCTCTTCACTGGGACCTCAAGCTGACAGACCGGGTCTTCTGGTACACGTCCCCGAGTTGGGTGATGTGGAACATCCAAGTTGGTGCGCTCTGCGTTGGCGCGACCGTGATTTGCTACGACGGGTCCCCCACTTGGCCGGATGCGCGTAAGCTCTGGCAGCTGGCGCAAGACGAGGGCGCGACCTTCCTAGGAGTCAGCCCTGGGTACTTAGAGGCTTCCTCATCGATGGGGATCTCCCCCGGCAAGGAATTCGACCTGCGTCACCTCCGGTCCATGGGCAGCACCGGCGCCCCGCTGTCCTCACCTCTTCAGCGGTGGGCATACGAAGAGGTCGGTGAGTTGCCTCTCTGGTCTATGAGCGGGGGCACCGATATTGCTGGCGTATTCGCAGGCGGCGCTGCAACTGTCCCTATCGTCGCGGGCGAGATGTCGGTGCGTTGTCTGGGTGTAGCGCTCGAGGCGTGGAGCGATAGCGGCGAACCATTAGTCGGGCACGTGGGCGAACTTGTCGTGAGCCGGCCCATGCCCAGCATGCCGATTGCGATTTGGAACGACCCGACTGGGGAGAAGCAGCGGCACGCCTACTTC
Organism: Microbacterium murale; assembly: GCF_014635185.1. Classification (GTDB taxonomy): domain Bacteria; phylum Actinomycetota; class Actinomycetes; order Actinomycetales; family Microbacteriaceae; genus Microbacterium; species Microbacterium murale. The sequence goes on along the minus strand of NZ_BMCM01000001.1, from coordinate 1,194,580 downwards.
GAGATGTTCCCTGGCGTGTGGCGCCACGGCGACTGGGTCACAGTCTCGAGGAGAGGGAGCGTCACCGTCCATGGGCGGTCGGACTCGACGCTTAATAGGCACGGCATCCGAATGGGTAGTGCAGACATCTACGCGGCCCTTACCGACGTCGCTGCAGTTCAGGACACCCTCGTTCTGGGGATTGAGGACGATGATGCGGGCTATTGGATGCCACTGTTCGTTGTTCTCGCCGACGGCGCTTCGATGTCCACAGAACTCGCAAAGGAACTCCGTGACGCTATCCGCCACACGCTCTCCCCGCGACATGTTCCAGACGACATCATCGCTGTCCCCAAAATTCCTCGCACACGGACGGGTAAACGACTTGAGATACCGCTCAAACGAATATTCCAAGGGCAGCCTGTCGAAGCGGTCCTGAGCGCAGCGGCGGTGGACGACATCACGGCCGTTCACTATTTTGAAGGCTTGGCCATCCAGTGGCGCGGAGAGAAGTTATCCCGCCAATAGATGCTGCCAGCCGATTCTTAGCGTGAGCGCGTCGCTTGATCACGGAAGTCAGGCATGAGAGAACGGTATGAGCGGCCGCGGATCGCCGCGAACCAGACGCCCGCTCCGTACGCCAAGTCGTCCAGCCGCCGGGCAGAGGCAAACCGTACCGGGTCAAGTTTGGGTCTCAGCCTAATAAACTCGATCGTGACGTCAGCTAGGTGAGCGAGAAGAACGGCCCTTCGAAGTCGTTTGGAGAACACCGCCAGTACGACGACTGCTGGCCACCAGTGCCGAAGCAGCAAGGCCATCCCCTGGACAACTGCAGCCGCCGCTCCACTCATAGTCAGCTCCGCGGCAAGCCGCCGGGGATGATCACTCCGACCGGCTTTGCGCGAGATTTTCGCCGTTGTCGCCACGCAAATCGCTGCCGCTAGGGGAAGAGACCACCTCCGCTGGGCAATCAGGGAGAGGACTAGGGCCACCGCCCACGGGGGAAGAATTGCGGGCGCGATGCTCCCGGGGTGGCGCCTGCCAAGCTGAAACGCGCCCGTGCCGTAAAAGGCCTTTCGCTTCATCCAAGCGAGGGCAGTCGATCGGTGCTCGTGGAGGACGGTTGCGGCCGGTTCGTACCGCACACGGCGGCCCTGCTCGGCGGCACGCCATACGATATCGACATCCTCCCCCGATCGCATGTCGGCAGCGAATCCATCGCCGATCCCGTCAACACGGCAAAGCAGTGTGGTGCCCGACACCCAGGAAACCAAGGCGCGGGGCCGGACCGTACCAGGGTGTCCACCAAGGTCTAGAGAAGATCGCGCGTCTTCATACCGGTTCACCCACGTAGTCCCGCGGTCGGAGGGAACCCCGACGACGCGGGGAGCAACGATCACAACCCGCGGGTCCGCGAAATGCCTCGCCAGTATCTGCATAGTGTCCGCGTTGACGGTGACATCCGAATCGACGAAGGCGACGAAGGGCGTTGTCACCTTCGCCAGGCCTGCGTTGCGAGCTGCGGCCACACCAAGGTTTGGAGTAAGCAGGACGGTTTCAGCGCCGTGACTCGCTGATATGCGTTCGGTGGCGGCGGGATCTATCGATCCATCGTCGACCACGATGATCTTCGCTTCGCCATACGAAGACGTGATGCTCTCGAGGAGTCGGTCCAATCCGGCGGGACGGTCTCGAACCGGGATCACCCACGTTATGAGCTGGGGATTCAAACCTGGCAGTTCATCGGCGACGGGGTCACCGATTCCCGTTTCAAGCAAACGGTCAGCGAACGTCGCGCTAGCGTGGTCGGCGACCCGGACGCGCCCGTCAATCAGCATCGCACGGGCCGCGGGAGAGAGATGCAGTAGCCGGGTCGGCGAGCCACCGACCAGCGTGCGCCCGCCATCTCGAACTTTGGTTCTGTGATTGAGAGCGACAACAAACCCAATCGGCAGCGGCAGCGTCATGCGGCTTCCGTAAGACAGCCGCGATGGTCCAGTTGTCCCATCTCGATTCGTCGGACTGCAGCATCAACCATCTCGCAAAGCAATCGTCGACCGGCATCGGCGTTCGCTCCTTGGGGGTCGCCGAGAACACCGGAGAGCGAGACAGCTCTCACACCGAAGCGGGTGAGCCTTGGCAAGAGGAGCCTCAACTCTGTAGTCGGCCCACTCGCTGCACGGTCTAAGTGCACACGGTCTGGCGCGAGGTGCAACATAATCGAGGTTTCGGTGAAGCCGGCGTGAGCATCTCCTGACGGCGTGACGCACGGTAGCCAGGAGACATCGTGCCCCTCGGCGATGAGTTCAGGGATCACCAGCGAGAGACATGACACGTTGCCGCCGTGCCCGTTAACGACCACGATGCGTCCTGCCCAGCAAGCGAGAGAGCGAACCATCTCGATCAGGATCCCTCTGAGCGCCGCCTGCCCAATCGACACCGTGCCCGGAAACCCTTGGTGTTCACCACTAGAGCTATAGGCAACTGCCGGCAGCACGATCGCCTGCATGCTCAGTCGATCGGAAACGGCAGTCGCGATCACGGTGTCGGTATCGAATGGAAGGTGGTGGCCGTGCTGTTCGGTCGATCCCAGCGGAATGATGACCGTGGGTGCGGCGGGAATGTCGGGCCAGGCGAGAGTGTCGAGCCGGCGGGTGCTGTCTTTCACCGAACCGTGCTCGTCATACCCAACGTCCGTTCGAATCCTTCTCTCAGGTCAAGATCGCCGCGGTTGAGATCATTGATGGAAGCATGTCCGAGTCCAAGAACGGCCGAATCGAGCCCGTTTCGAAGGACGTCGAGAACATTCTCTACGCCGGCTTGACCGTTCGCTGCCAGGCCCCAGAGGTACGCGCGCCCGATCATCACTGCCCGAGCGCCCAGTGCGAGGGCTTTTGCAACGTCGCTCCCCCGCCGTATCCCACCATCGAGGAGAACTTCAACCTGATCTCCGACGGCGTCGGCAATCGATGGCAACATGCGAACGGAAGCGGGCGTGGCGTCCAAGTTGTTCCCGCCATGGTTGGAAACTGATAAAGCGTCGACGCCGATATCGGCTGCTCGCCGGGCATCATCGACGCGACTCACGCCCTTGAGCATGAACGGCCCACCCCATTCGTCACGGAGCCATGCGACGTCCTCCCAGGTGGGAGGAGGAGTCTGCATCCATTCGAAGTAGGCGCCGAAGAACGTAGGCGCCTCTCCGCCCGGCGGTGTGAGATTGGGTGCGGTGAGATCTGGGATACGGCCTGACTTGGCGAAACTCCACAACCAGCTTGGGCGTGTCACCACGTTCGGCGCAAAGCGGACCATGGTCTTGAGATCCATCCGCTCGGGGATCGAGGGGCTCCCCCAATCACGACCGTGTGAGAAGGACCAGTCTAGGGTTGCGATCAATCCCTTTGCTCCCGCGGAGCGTGCGCGGTCCATACGTTGGATCATGGCGTCGCGTGTGCCACTCCAATAGACCTGGAAGAAGGTGTTCGGGTTTGCCGCGGTCACGTCCTCGACCGGTTTCGACGCGAAGGAGCTGAGACCCATGATTGTCCCGCGGTTTGCAGATGCTTGAGCAACTGCCACCTCGCCGTCAGGGTGCACAGCCTGCACGCCGGTTGGAGAGATCAGCACCGGTAGGGCGATTGGGATTCCCATGACGGTCGTGGACAGATCACGTGGAGAGTGGTGACCCACAACATGCGGAGCGAGACCGATCTCGCCGAAGGCTGCCATGTTGTCGGCGTATGTGATCCCTTTTTCAGATCCGGCGAGGAGGGCACCGTATACGGAGCTGGGCAGACGCTTCTGGGCGCGGCGTTGCGCCTCTGCAACGCTCTCGAACCAGGTGTTGGACATCGATACTCCGTAAGCTTTACGTTCAGGAACCGTAGTTCCGGGGTTGTGTGGGCAGGAAATCTGCGAGCGGGTCCTCGGCGCAGGCGCTGACCGGGGGCCGGTCGACCCGTCGAACGGTGAGTGTCAAAGGCACGGGTCCGGTCCGCCGTGGTGCAGGCTGCGTTCGGTGGGAGTGGTCTCCGTCGGGGCGGGGTATCACAGCTTCAGTGCCGCGTGATGCGAGTGCCTCCTCACCGAACCCACGCACGCACTCGGGATCGGGTCCGTCCAGCGGCAGGCCGGTGAAGAATTTGGCGGCCATGCATCCGCCCTTACAAGAGTCGAAGAACGCGCATGACGTGCATGCGCCTCCGCTTTGCGGGTTTCGGAGACGAGCGAAGAGTTCCGAGTGCTGCCAGACCTCTTGGAAGCCGCCTTCTGTCCTGACGTTTCCGGCGAGGAACTCGTCGTGGATCGCGAAGGGGCACGCGTAGACGTCGCCCACAGGATCGATGAGACAGACCACCCGTCCGGCACCGCAGAGGTTCAGTCCCGGGAGGGCGGCACCGTATGCGGAAAGGTGAAAGAAGGAGTCACCGGTAAGGACTTGGTCGCCGTTGGCGACCAGCCAATCGTAGAGTTCGCGCTGCTGGGTCGCCGTCGGATGCAGCTCGTCCCACACGTCCGCTCCGCGACCAGATGGTCGGAGCCGCGTCAGGCGCAACTGAGCTTTAAACCGGTCTGCAATCGCCTTGAACTCATCCAGCTGGCCGATATTCTGGCGCGTGCACACGACTGAGATCTTGAACCCAGTGAAACCAGCGTCTGCCAAATTCTGCATCGCCCGCATTGCGGTGGCGTATGAGCCTGGGCCGCGCACGTGATCATTGACGTCGGCCGTTGCTCCGTCGAGCGAGATCTGAACGTCGACATAGTCACTATTCGCGAGCCGGGTGGCGACGTCCGGCGTGATCTTGATCCCGTTGGTTGAGAACTTCACGCCGACCTGATGGTCAGTTGCGTAGTCAACGAGTTCCCAGAAGTCCGGCCGGACTGTTGGTTCACCGCCGCCGATGTTTACGTAGAACACCTGCATACGCTGAAGCTCGTCGATCACTGCCTTGCACTCTTCGGTGCTCAGTTCATTGGGGTCCCGTCGCCCGGAACTGGAAAGGCAATGCACGCACGACAGGTTGCATGCGTACGTGAGCTCCCAAGTGAGACAGATGGGAGAGGCGAGTCCGTACTCGAACAGGTCGACCAGTCGTCCGGGTGAGGTAGGGGTGCGCGCAGGTGTTGGAGCATCAAGGATGGTCATCGCTGCCTCTCCACAAGCACAGACGAGCGAGCAAGCGTCTCGAGAGCGACCGCGTAGCGTTGCATATCCGAGTCTTCGATGCCTGCCTCGCTGCATGCTGCCCGCGCCGTCGTGTGGTTGGCGAGACCTTCTACAGCGGAGAGCAGCTTCAGATCCTTGAGGAAGGACAGCTTGCGTGTCCCAAAATGGTAGACGAGCGCGCCAAAAGGCTCATGGCGCACCGAGACCTGAGGATGCACCGACCACGCGCGTTCGAGATCTAGGGAGCTCAATACACGCCGCACATTCCGTCGATAGATACTTCCTCGACGAGTGATTCCGACTCCACGACCTGTTCGGTCTGGGCGACCGGCGATACGGTCGGTTCGAGTGCACTCATGTGAGCTCCTTACGGTGACAACGACGACTCCGGCGGATTCCGTGATGCAACCGATAGTATTGGCACCGAGTGCCGAATGGAAGAGCATGGACAAAATTTCCTCTGAGCCACGGGCCCGACCCGGGCGGCAACCGTCGACGTCGCACGCTGAGCTGTCCCACATCGCGCTAGCGATGTTCGTTGAACGCGGGTTCGAGGCGACCACCATCGACGACATTGTCACGGCGGCCGGCATCGGGCGGCGCACGTTCTTCCGCTACTTTGCGTCAAAGAACGATCTGCCATGGGGCGAGTTCGATGAACTCATTGCCCGAATGCGTGCGTACCTCGCTGCGATTCCTACGGAGCTACCGCTCATCGAGGCGCTGAAGGCATCCGTGATCGAGTTCAATCGATTTCCGCCTGAGGAGATCCCGTACCATCGCCAACGCATGAAGCTGATACTGACGAACCCGACCCTGGTGGCACACTCGACACTGCGCTACGAGGAGTGGCGACGCGTCATCAGCGACTTTGTCGCGAGCCGTCTGGGTATTGCATCAAACCGGCTCGAGCCGCAAGCGATGGCGTGGGCGCTCCTGGGAGTATCCATCTCCGCGTATGAGCAATGGCTTCAACATGATGACTCAGATCTCACGCAGTTGCTCGAAGCGGCCTACGACATGCTCAGCACCTCCTTCGTCGCCGGCCGGCCGGCATGAATCAGGCAGCTGATTTCATCGTCGTAGGTGGAGGTGGTTCGGGCGTGCCGCTCGCGTCTCGCCTCGCTGACGAGTTGAACGCCTCCGTGATCCTAATCGAGGCCGGATTGGCCCCAAATAGCGCGGCCGCGTACCCGCCCGCGCTCCGGAGCGCGGCGTCCCTCGAAGCGGCGAGGCCCGGTCATCTCGCAAACTGGTCGTGGCCTGCCCATCTGCAACCCGACCGACCTTGGACGATCGCTCGGGGCCGGGTGTTGGGCGGTTCGACGGCGATCAACGGCGGCTACTTCGTACGAGCAACCACTGACGACTTTCACGGCTGGGCACGGTACGCGCCTGCGTGGACGTACGAACTGAGCCTCCCGTTCATGCGGAAGCTTGAGACTGACCTCGACTTCGGCCGCTCGCCCCTCCACGGTGGATTTGGGCCCATGCCCGTTTCTCGGCCTGCTCAGGATCACCCCATCACTATGGCGTTCGCGGGCGCTGCGGCGAAGCTTGGCTTCACGTTCGAACACGATAAGAACGGCGCCATGAGACCCGGGTATGGTCCGCTGCCGATGAACGTCGTTGACGGCATTCGTGTCAACACCGCGATGGCATACCCGCTGGGCTCGGTGACGATCAGGGAACGCACCAACATACGGCGCATCGTTTTCAGGGGAACGAGCGCGGTTGGCGTTGAAACTTCTAACGGCGAAATCATCAATGGCCAACAGATGATCCTCTGTGCAGGAGGGATCGGATCTGCGCTACTACTGCTGCGCTCCGGAATCGGGCCGCGCAATGAGCTCTCGCGAGGTGACGTGCCCATCGTGCACGAAAGCGAAGGAGTTGGCGCGTCCTTCAGCGATCATCCCCAGATGAGCCTGTCATGGTTTACCAGTCGAGCTATCCCCCGAGCTTCGACGATAATGGCAAGCTCGCTGGACGCAGCGTACGCCGAATATATACCGCTACTGTCATCTGTTTCCGAGCTACGGGGGGGCAACCCGGATGACCGAAGATCCCTCCTTGTTGGCATGCAGGAAAGCTCATCGCGAGGAACCATCACCCTCGAGCCCGGCCGCCCAGAACCCCGAATCAGGTACAACTATCTCTCGCACCCATCTGATGTTTCGAAGTTGCGACACGCTGTGCGGCAGGGTGCAGCGTTACTGCGGGAGTTCGATGAGATATCCGATCGAAACACAGACCTCGACCGACTGGAGCTCGAAGATGATGCTCGTTTGGACGCATGGATACGATCCCACCTGGGCACAGCCCAGCATTTGAGCGGTAGCGCGCCGTTCGCACCGACTAGTGAAGGCCATCCCCGTGTTGTCGACCAGTTCGGCAAGGTGGACGGCGTAAGCAACCTCCGAGTAGCCGATATTTCGATCCTTCCAACAGTTCCACGTCGAGGCACCGCAGCGACTGCCGTCCTAATCGGTGAGCGTGTGGCTGACTTCATTGCCCATGGGTTCTGATTTCTTGCGAGGGTCCGATACGACACCACCAATCGAGAGGAGGGCACCAGATGGAGAGCCGAACTAAAAATCGTCAAGACTTGGAAGCCATTAGGGCGATGGTCCAGCGAGCGTACGGTCACGCGCAGCTTTTGAATGGCGAACAGTTCGCCATCGAGTTGACGCACGGATGGTTCAATGCCGCGTACAAAATTACGCTGCGCGATAGTCGGCAGGTCGTGCTCAAGGTGGCCCCTTCCCCAAATACGGACGTCATGACGTATGAGCGATCTTTGATGCTCAACGAACTTGCAGCGATGGATGTCCTGAGTCGTCGTGCGACCGTGCGGATTCCGTCTGTGGACTTCGTCGATACAACAAGAACGATCTGTGATGGGTTCTGGTTCTTCATGCATTACATAGAGGCGGATAATTTTGGCGTGTTGCTGGAAGCCGGTGCGTTGTCGGCGGAGACGAAGCAGCGTCTCTACGAACAACTCGGGACGATGAATCGAGAGTTGAACGGCATCGTCGGGCCGCACTTTGGTCCCATAGGCGGCCCAGGATTCTTCACCTGGCGTGAGGCGTTTCTAGATTTGGTCCACGCAGCTCTGAATGACGGTATCCGCGCCCGAGTCGACCTCGGGTTGGCCTACGACACGATCCGCTCGCTGGTCATCAAAAATTCGGCGGTCCTCGAGGAAGTCAGAGAGCCTCGATTTGTTAGTTGGGACTTATGGCCTAGCAACGTGATGGTGCGAGACGGAAAAATCGTTGCGGCGATCGATCACGAACGTGCACTCTATGCGGATCCCCTGATGGAGGCAGGATTCCTGGGGGACGAGCTGCCAGTATTCGGAGATTCGGCATCGTTTCAGTTGGGCTACGGGTTCTCAGAATGGAGCGAACCTGAGCAGCGCCGCCGACGACTGTACTCACTATATTTTGCGCTTGTGATGACGATCGAGCCCAGTTTCAGGGGGCACCAGGACCCGAAACAGCATGCATGGGCACGCGAACGAATCGCGGACATCGTCGCGTTGCTGCGATAGCCAGAGCGCTCGTGCGAAATCACGATAGGCGTCTGGTACCACAACTGAGCCCCCAGAGCTCCTGTGATCGGGGCTTCTACGGGCCATGTGTGGCAGTCCTCAAGCGGCAGCCGCCGGCCCTACGGAATCGATCGTTTACGAACGACACATCGGAGTTCGTGCTCTTCCTCAACCAATCGTAGAATCTCTGAGGCGTCGCAGGGCTGTTCCCTGGCTCACGGCGAAAGCCGCGACGTCGATGGAGAGAGGGAAGGCCGCCAGGGTGAGCACGGTGGTCCCGGCGACGAGACCGGTCGTCGCCAACCCCAGGCTGGCGGCGATGTTCGCAATCATCACCACTCGTGCGGCCGTCCGGATCGGCCGCTGGCATGACGCCCACCAGACGTACGCGCCCCAGAGGAAGGTCGCACCGCCGACGCCGATGAGAAGCGGAGGAGACAGCGCCACTCCGTTCGCGGTGAGGGGAGCTGTTCCCGCGACGACCAGGCCGACGACGAGGCAATAGATCGCGTCGAAACGAAGGCTGAGGCGTGCCAGTCGGCCACCGGTCATGAAACCGAGTCTGCCCCACCCACCGACATTCCGAAAGCGATCGTTTTCTGGCGGCTCGATCATGCCCCGGGTGAGGGACCGCCGTAGGCGGCCTGCGTTCGGAGGAGGGGGTGGGGAGATCCACACCTCGAATGCTGCGGCGAGCCTCTCTGCACTGGGTGGTTTGCTCTACTGACCTGGCGGAAGCGGATTTCTAGCGTTGCTTTCATGGACCTAACCGCTGTAACTGACTCTGCATCTGACCTCACCGGGATCGCCGGATGGGCGGTCAATCTCATGGAAACGCTCGGTGGCCCCGGCGCCGGTCTGGCGATCGCGCTCGAGAACCTTTTCCCTCCCCTTCCGAGTGAGGTGATCCTGCCGTTGGCCGGATTCACTGCGAGTCGGGGGAGCTTCACCCTCGTTGAAGTTCTTGTGTGGACAACCTTGGGATCGGTTGTGGGTGCGCTCGCTCTCTACGGGCTTGGAGCGTGGCTGGGCCGCGACCGACTGCGGCGACTCATCGCCCGAGTACCTCTGATGAGGTTGTCAGACGTCGACAAAGCCGAGGCATGGTTCGAGCGACATGGTTACAAGGCGGTGTTCTTCGGTCGGATGATTCCGATCTTCCGGAGTCTGATCTCGATCCCGGCGGGCATCGAGCGGATGAATATCGTTCCCTTCACGCTCCTGACCACAGCGGGAAGCCTGATCTGGAACTCGATCTTCGTGCTCTCGGGCTTCTACCTAGGTGAGAACTGGGCGGCCGTCGAGCCGTATGCCGATGGTCTCCAGAAGGCTGTCGTCGTCGCGGTCGTCGCTGCAGTTGTTCTCTTCGTCGTCCTCCGGGTGCGCCGCGTTCGGCGTGAAAAGATGACCGGATGAGTCGGGACCAGCACGAGCCAGTGGCGGTGCTGAGGCGCGGCGGGTTCAAGCGGATCCCGTCGAGGCTGGCGGGTGTCGCGCTCGGGGCCGCGCTGATCCCCGTCGACGTGCTCGCGGTCCTCGGCGGGTTGCTCTCCCGAGACGTGACGGGACCAATCGTCCGACTCGAACGGGCGCGGATCACTGCCCTGATTGGTGGGCGTCTTTGGAGCGAACCGCGAGGGTGGCGTGCTGTGGGATACCTTGCGGTCCGATCGCTGCTGGGGATTCTTGGTGGGACGGTCCTCGCACTCATTGTGGCGGGCGTCGTCGTCGCTGTCAGCCTCACAGCGGGAGCAGTAACAGGAGAGGCAGTACCTCTTTTCGATGCGCCTGCAGGACAGGTCACCTATCGCACCGTGGCGATCTTCGTGCTGCCTGGTTTGATCCTTCTCTTTCTCGCGGTTCAGGGGTTCATCGCTGTCGCGCAGCTGGAACCGAAGCTCTGGAATGTGTTCACTCGCCCGAGGAGCGATGAACTCGAGAACCGCGTATCCCAGCTCACCGTGACCCTTGCGGATGTCGTCGACGCGATAGATGACGAACGGCGTCGGATCGAGCGCGACATTCACGATGGTGTGCAACAGCGCGTCGTGGCCCTGTCGATTCTGCTCGGTCGAGCTGAACGCCAGGCGGATCGCGACGAGCAATCGGCCCTCTATGGGCGTGCTCTTTCGGAGACACGGCACATCCTCGACGATCTCCGAGACGTGTCATGGCGCGTCTATCCGGCAATGCTCGCCCGCGACGGGCTGGGCCCTGCGTTGGAAGCGCTCCGAGAGCGAACGCATCTCCCCATTCACCTTGACTACGACCTGGCAGAGCGATGCCCCAAATCTGTCGAATCGGCCGCATACTTCGTTGCAAGTGAGGCCGTGACGAACGTGGTCAAACATGCCGCAGCACACAGCATCGAGATCACCGTGCGCCAACAGGGAGGACGGCTGACGATGACGGTACGCGATGATGGCGTGGGCGGTGCGGACCCAGCCGGGCAAGGAATCGCCGGCATCACCTCCCGCGTTACCGCACTCTCCGGCACATTCGACCTCGACAGTCCCGCCGGTGGCCCTACGACTATCCGAGTGGACATACTGTGCTCATAACCATTGCCGAAGACTCCGCTTTGCTTCGCGAGGGGATCGCTCAGCTCCTCGTCGCCGAGGGCCACGAAATCATCGACTCGGTCGGCTCCGCCACCGGACTGATCGACGCCGTGTCGGAACGGCAACCCCAGCTGGTGATCGTTGATGTCCGGATGCCCCCCGACTTCATCGACGAGGGCATCCGCGCCGCACTAACGATCCGATCGACCTGGCCACAGGTCGCCGTGATGGTCCTCTCGCAGTACGTCGAGCGCCGACACGCCACCGAGCTACTCACCGGCGCCGGTGGGGTTGGGTACCTGCTCAAGGATCGCGTCTCAGACATCACCGCCTTCCTCGAAGCGATCGAACGAGTCGGAGACGGCGGAACCGCATTCGACCAAGAGGTCATCCGCCAACTGCTCCTTGCCGGCCCCGCAGACTCTCCCATCTCACGCCTCACCGAACGAGAACGCGAAGTCCTCACACTCATGGCTCAGGGGCACACCAACGCCTCCATGCGCCAGGAACTCTTCGTCACCCAAAGCGCCGTTGAGAAGCACATCAACTCGATCTTCACCAAGCTCGACCTTCCGCACGGCACTACGTACAACCGGCGCGTGCTCGCAATCCTTGAGCTGCTTCGCGACTCCTAACACGCTTACAGACCCGCGACCGCCGGAAGCGCCTTCCGAATGCTGATTCCGGGCATCCTTTCTGGCGGCATGCCCGACGCTCAACACCCGCACTCACCGATAACGATGGTGGTCTCAACCAGTCAACGCATCACCGGCCGCGTTCGAGCACCAGCCAAGAGGGGCGCGGGCGGGTCGAGTGCGGTGTGTCCGTCGGTCACGCGGTGCGGCTGGTAAGAGCGAGCGCGCCACCGAGCCCGACGAGGGCGGTGCCTGAGGCGGCATCGAGGGCGATGCGTGCGCGTCGTCGCTGCAGCAGGGTCCGGAAGTGGGAGACGGTGAGGGTGAAGGCTGCCCAGAAGACGCATCCGAGGAGGATGTCGGCGCCGCCGAGCAGCAGGATCTGCGGCAGCACGGGCGCAGATTCGTGAACGAATTGCGGGAGGACGGCGACGAAGAACAGCGCGGCCTTGGGGTTGAGGACGTTCGCTGCGAAGGCCGATGCCCACACCTTCGTCGCAGGTCCCGCTTCACGCTCCGAAGTCTCGTCGGTGGCTTCCTGCGGGTGCTTCCAGGTGCGGTAGGCGGATTGCAGGGCCCGGATGCCGAGGAAGCCGAGGTAGAGGGCGCCGGCGAGCTTCACGAATGTGAATGCTTCCGCGCTTGCTAGCAGGAGTGCGGAGACGCCGATGCTGGCGGCGATTGTATGGACCGCAAGGCCGGTGATGAGGCCCAGCGAGCTCAGCAGTCCGTTGCGGCGTGGGTGGGCGGCTGAGCGGAGGACCACGAACCAGTCGGGTCCGGGTGAGACGTAGGCGAGCAGAGCGACCGCGAGGAATCCGAGCAACAGCGAAGCGTCCATCATGACCTCCCGATCGGTAGCCAGCGTATCGCCGCGGCACAGCAATCCCAAGGGGCGTTCGCCGCCCTGGGTGATGCGTTGACTGGTTGCGACCACCATCGTTTGCGGGCCAGGTGACGTCGACCTTCAGGAGAGCGCAACGCGCGGAGGATCCATGCGCCGAGACCCCCTACCGAAAACTATTCACGCCTCGTCGGTCGGCAGCATGCCCGTCGTTTTCAACGATGATCCTCGCTGTTCCGTAGGGGTCATGGCCGCCAACCAACCCAAATCAGACCGTCGTCAGCTTCACCCTGGATTCTGCTCACACGCTAAGCCCGGCACCTCACAGGAGAGGCTCCGCGGTGGACCGACGATGTCGTTACCGGTTTTCACGCGGAATCGGCGTCGAGACACGGCCCGCGGAGCAAACCTGGAATGCCGAGCATCTGACTTGATCGGTCCAGACTGAGATCAAACGCTGGAGGAAGCTTGCTAATTGACGTCGTAGGGACAGCCGACTTTGAGATTGTTCTAGGATTCGCGGCTCCGATCGGTACCGACCTAGATGTCTTGGTCGGCCCGCTCCAGGATGAGCTACGCATCTACGGCTACGACAGCGAGGAGATTCGGCTAAGCCGGCTGCTCGATGTCGCTCCCGGTAGCCCGGACTCGGTTGACTACTACACAGCTCGAATGGACGCCGGAGACGCTCTGCGGAAGCGCGCCGGAAGCGGAGACGTCCTCGCGGCTCTCGCCGTTGGCAAGATCGTGACAGATCGTCTTCCCGACGAACCCAACAGGCGGTTCGCATGGTTGCTCCGAACGCTCAAGCATCAAGATGAGGTAGCGCTACTCCGGCACGCATACGGGAACCGCTTCGTACTGATAGGCGTTCATCAAGGGCAACAGCGCCGCCAGCGAAACCTTGTCGCATCGCTCAGGGACGAATCCCCGGCAGGCACAAATCACGCCGCCGCCGTCGAGAACTTGATGCGGAGGGACGAGAACGACCTCGAGAATGAGTTCGGTCAACATGGTCGCAATGTCTTTGCTAGCGCCGACTATCTCGTAGATCTCGATCGCGACGTATCAACCGAGACTTCGAGGATGGTCGGGCTGCTCTTCGGGGAGCCGTTTCGAACCCCTAGTCGGGACGAGGTGGGGATGGCGCATGCCTTCACGGCTGCGGCTCGATCCGCGGACCCCGGACGTCAGGTGGGCGCTGCCATCGCCCTCGAGTCTGGTGAGTTGCTTACGACGGGTTCAAATGAAGTTCCAAAGTATGGCGGAGGCGAGTACTGGGCGGGGGATGCGCAAGATGGGCGCGATTTCGCAGAGGGGTACGACTTCAATAAGCGCCAGACGCGACGAACACTCCGGGAGGTGCTCACGTCGCTTGAAGCGGGGGGTTTTCTCTCGACGGAGATGGCCCACCTCGCGACCGAAGACCGACTTACTAGAGTGCTCGACTCGACAGAAGCCGCCATCAAACGAACGCGGTTGCTCTCTTTGATCGAATTCGGAAGGATCGTGCACGCCGAGATGTCTGCTCTGTCCCAGGCAGCGCGACTTGGTGTCGCTGTCAATGGGGCAACCCTCTATACCACCGCGTACCCATGCCACATGTGCATGAGACTCATTGTGGCTAGCGGTATCAAGCGCGTCGTTTATGTCGATCCCTACCCAAAGTCACTCGCCGGTGAGATGTACGGCGACTCCGTTACATCCGATCCTGGCGAATCGAAAACGAAAGTTCTGGTCGAGTCATTCCGAGGCGCGTCATGGAGTATCTATAACAGTGTCTTTTCTGGGCAGGACAGACGGCGGGCAGCGGACGGCAAGTTCGCTCAGTTCGACAAGCAGAAGTCCAGATTCACGCTGGCCGACGCCGAGCCGCTGGCGAACCCTGCAGCTCGCGAAGCGGCGATCACAATCGTCATGTCCGACGTCCTTGGTAGGACTGAAGTAGAGACAGAAGCTAGCGAAGCGCCAGAAGAAAGAGCAGAATCCGAAGGTGCGGTCGAAAAGAAGGAAGGCGAGTCATGAGTAGTCACGCTGAAGAACGCTCCAGAGTGGCCAGCGACATCCGTGAGATCAGCTGGTTCAGCGACGCACTGCGTCATTCGCGGGCAGTCGTCGATGCCACACCGCCAGGTAGTCGACCGTCCTCCGTTAGGGACCGCGATCTGACGGAAGGGCCAGATGTCCGCCGCTAACTCTCTTCAATTGCTTGAGCGACTGGAACTCCGTGCAGTACGGGCGGAGCGCTCGAGAGCGCTCTGGCTGCGGCGCTGAAACACCAACTTTCGCGTTCCGTATCCGCGAACCAGACCGAGGCTCCAAGCCAGGCATCGACACCATGCGCCTTGCGCAGGCCGTTTCGATTGGAAGGTGCGCCTCCCGGGGTTGGTTCATGACGAGGACGATGGATTCAGGTTCAGTTCGAACGCGCCATGCTAGATACCGGCATGTCGGACCCTGCCGTCCTACTGTGTGATTGCGGTTCTGCCGTGCGCGTCTGGGTGAACGCGCGAAGGGGGAAAGTGTCAACGACACGAATAAGAGACGAGGCGAGTCAGCGCGGCGGTCAACTGGGACCAGCGGCGCTCGATCTGATGCGGGACGTGTTCTCCTTGCTCATCGCGAAGTTTGCCACGATCCGCGCTCGGGAGAGCGTTGACGATCTGGTACAGGGCTTCTTCGTCGCGAAGGGCAAGTCCTACGTCACCGCGGTGCTCGCAGCGTCCGACGACGCGGCCGCGCGACGAATCACTTATGCCTGGGCGACGAACTGGCTGGTCGACGAAGCGCGCAAGCTACCCTTCGGAGCATTGCGCAATCGGATCGAGAAGCGGCTCGAGCGCAGCGACCTGTTCTCACCCTCCTCGGCCCTTCACCATTGGTACCTGACAGGCGGTGAAGATGAAGGGCGGTCTGTGCCTGTGTCCGACCTTGAAGCGGCCGCAGCCGCGACCCACGTCGCGGTACGCACCGAACCCAGCGGCAAGGTGGTGCTTGGTGCGCCAGGTGAGCTTGAAGAGCTCCTGCACCGACTGCTCGACCTGGCCGGGCGCCTCCATGTCGCGGAAATCACGGTGATCTGCGGGAACCGGTTCCCCCTCGCTTTGCAACAACGCGACGCATCCCTCTCCGTTGTGAATACCGAGTGGGAGGTCATCGAAGACACCCGGGAGAGCGACGACTCCGTCTTCGAGACCGCGACGAGAATCCGGTCAGAACGCATCGCGGCAGGCCTAGTGCCGATGCTCACCGAAAAGGAGAAGGCGGTCATCTGTCATCGAGGTGACATGGACAGGCTCGCTGAGGTTCTCGCGTGCTCGCGCTCGTCGGCCTACACTGCCGCTACGCGCCTACGAGAGAGGCTGCAGGAGCTCGCCGGAGCAGAGCCGAACTCCCGTGAGATCATGGCTGCTGTCGTAGAGCTCGTGCTGGACGAAGCGGGCGCTGTCCCGTCTCTTCACAGTGACAGGGAGGATGAACGTGCCAACTGATGCCAATAACCGCTGGTTCGAACTCGCGGCTCAGTTCGCCGTCCCCGAGCTCGTCAGTCACACGTTTTCGTGCGAGGTCGCACGGGGACAGCTGCGACAAGCAACGTGGGCCAACTCCGACGCCATCGTGCTCGTCGACGAAGTTGACGATGCGAGTGCGCTGGCTCACGTCCTCCCAGTCAGCGTGGAACCGGGAGTACGCAACTCCGAATCACTCATCGTAGATGAGCTCGAAAGTCCACTGCCCAGCGCCCTCGCTATCTGGCCGCGGCAAGGGCATTGGATTCCTTTCGCCGCGCTCGACAACCTCCTCGAGACGCTCGGACCAACGTTGCTTGCCATCGTCGAGACCGCAGGAAGAACACTCTCGGAACCGCATGAATCTAGCCCCGAAGCCGGATCAGGTGCGGCCCGAGCCATTGACCAGCTTTTCGACGCTGTTGACGCCATGGAACTCGCCCCGCGCTTCGAACTGGATCGCAACACGACGAACTCAGCCCGGCTCGACTTGGACCTGGAAATCGTTATGGACGCGCTGGGCGTCAACCAGTCACGAGCAATGGATATCGTGATGGGGTCAGAGCCCCTTTCAGTAGAGGAAGCAGAAACTCTCGCCGACACAACCGGCGTATCTGCGACTGACATCATGCAGGCGGTGCGGCCGCTGCCAGCAGATCTCTGTCGAGAGCTCCAAGAACCGCGGTGGCGGCGTGGCATCCAGAGACGTGCGGTAGGAGGAGACGAGGCGGCTGGTCGAATGCGGCTCGGCTACGACATTTACCAACTCGCGGCACGGCAATCCGGCGCCGGCCGCGACATCTGGCGACAGCGGCTCGAAGCGTTGATGGCGACGGAGAGCGATTGATGCCGCGCTTCTTTCCTGACGCACAAACTCAGGCGGACGCCATGAGGGCCGCATGGGCGGCGGCAGGTGGTTCGACTGAGGCGCTGACACTTGACGCCTTCGACGTCCTCGAGCGCCGTGATGACTTGGAGGTACTCCGCGTACCTGAATTCGTTCCCAGCGACTCACAGCTCGGGTGCTCTGTCGCAGGAGGATACCGGCACTCACCGCCGACGCTCATCGTCACCGAGTCGATGTCGAGACGTCGGCAACAGTTCACCGTCCTGCACGAACTCGGGCATCATCTACAACGCACCACCGTGAGCCTGGGAAAGGCTGTCCTGCGGCAACAGGACAGATCAGGCTTCGAGGACGCCGCGTGCGATGTGTTCGCCGCGAACATTCTCCTGCCTGACGACATGGTGGATGAAGCGAGCATTCCTTTCGGAGGCCCGAGCGCCCAGACGGCGGTTGATCTGTTCGGCACATCCAACGCGTCCCGTGCTGCAATCAGCGTCCGCATGGCGGGCCGGTTGCGCGGCGCCGGGGCAGTAGCTGTCGTCAACGATGTCGGCATCGTGACCTTCGCCGCCGCCCGAGGGTCTATTTACGCGCCTGCACGTTTGAGTGACCAGAGCGAGAACCCGCTCATTCGAGCCGCGCTTGAAGATCCCGACCCAAACCGTGTGTGGTCGCGGGACGACGCGCGGATCTGGTACTCGTCAGGTCACTCGACGAATGAGCTCTATGGTCAGGCCGCGTGGGCAGGAGACAGACTGTTCGTCGTCATGGTCGAAGAGTCGGCGCCGTGGCGGAGCTACTCGCCGCCCAGGGAGAACACGGCGCTGCGCCGTACGAGCCGCTGGGCTACCTGCGACATATGCGGCAAGAACTTCGAGGTACATCGTCACTGCCTCACCTGCAGCAAGCCCAAGTGCCCGGCCGATCACTGCGGGTGTACCGCTCCCACGCTGTTCGAGAAGATGTGCGACTCGTGCACCTTCGTGAAGCACACCAGCCAGTTCAGCGATGGTTCAGCGGTGTGCAAGGAGTGCGAGTAGACGAGTCTTAGACAGATCGGGAGCTGTCCCGTCTGGGTCTCTTGAGTGGGGACAAACCTCACCACCACCAAGAGAACGGAGCCCATCGTGGCATCTTCAGATTCTATCCGCATCATCATCGATAGCCGCCCGTACGAGGCGCCGAAGCGACGTCTCACCGGCGCTCAGCTCCGCGCGCTTCTCGACCCGGTCGCCGAGACGATCTGGCTTGACGTCCCCGACGCTCAGGATCACCTGGTCGGTGACGCCGAGACCATCGCGCTCAAGGACGGTGTGCGTTTCTTTACCGACCGTGCGCTCATCATCTACATCGACAAGGTCCCCTACCAGATTCGATCCACCAGCATCACCGAGGACCAGCTGCGCGCGCTGCCCCAGCCGCCCATCCCCGAGAGCCACGGGGTATGGAAGGACGTGCAGGACGACCTCGACGACCCCATCCGGGACGGGGAAGTGGTCACCATCGCTGACGAAGACCGCTTCTTCAGTCGACCGGTGACGGTTCGCATCATCGTCAACCGCAAGCCGGTGACCCTCAGTGGGCGCCTCCACGCTGGTCAGCAGATTAAGGACGCTGCCATCGCCCAGGGCGTGGCCATCAGCGCCGACTTCCTGCTTCTGCGCAAGAAGGCTAAGAACTTCATGCCGGTCGGCGATGACGAGCAGATCCGTGTCCACCGTGACGACGAGTTCCGCGCGGTCAACGGAGACGATAACTCGTGAGCGCCCCGAGCGAAGCGATCCTGAACGCTATCGACGAGCTCCGCGAGACTTTTCCTGAAGCAGACATCTCGCACGTCTCTGACGGTCAGGGCGGTGCCTGGGTAACCATCGACCAGGTTCCGATGGGTCCCGCATTCGTCACACCGACGTCATGGATGGCGTTCCAGATCACGCATCCCTACCCTGAAGCAGATGTCTACCCGCACTTCATCAGGCCGGACCTGCAGCGAGTAGACGGCAACGCACATCGGGAGGGGTTCGCCATCACGTCGTACGGGCCGCAAAACACGCAGGCAATGCAGCTGTCCCGGCGCAGCAACAACCTAGACCCGTCCGTGGACACGGCGGCGTCGAAGGCACTGAAAGTTCTCCGCTGGCTGGAGGAGCGATGAGCGGTCCGTGGTCAGTAGTTATGACCGGGGAACAGTGGGACGATCTCCGTGTCCACCTGTTTCCCGGGGACCGCGATGAGCACGGAGCGGTTCTTCGCTGCGGCATCGCTCGTAGCCCTCGCGGCAACCGTCTACTCGTTCGTGACGTCGTGCTGGCCGAGAACGGCGTCGACTACGTCGCAGGAGACCGCGGATACCGGAAGCTGACCGCATCCTTCGTCGCAGACAACATCGACGTCTGCGCCGACGAGGATCTCGCGTACCTTGCCGTGCACAACCACGGCGGGCACGCCAACGTCGGCTTCTCGACGACGGACATGGCGTCGCACGAGCGAGGGTACCCCGCGCTGCTCGACATCAATGACGGCGTCCCCGTCGGCGCATTGGTGTTCGCGACGGGAGCGGTCGCCGGCGACATCTGGCTCGGTGGAGGTGAGCGCGCGGAGATCACCCACCTGCGAGTGGCGGGCCGCCCTCAGATGACACTCACCCCCAACCCGCTCACGGCGGCCATCGCCGATCCGGGCTATGACCGCCAGACGCGCATCTTCGGGGACCGCGGTCAGGCCGTGCTCGCCGGTTCGAAGGTCGCGGTCGTCGGACTGGGAGGTGCCGGGTCCCTGATCTCCGAGTACCTGGCACGGCTGGGGGTCGGGGAACTCATCCTCATCGATCCGGACCGCATTGATCCGACGAACCTTCCCCGGGTCGTCGGGGCGAGAAGGAGCGACGCGATGACCTGGCTGCGCGACCCGCGCAGGCCCGCCTTCCTTCGAACGATTGGCGACCGCATCGCATTCTTCAAAGTGCGAATCGCCGCGCGGGTGGCCCGGGAAGCATCGCCGACCGTTCGCATCACGGCAGTGCCTCGTTCGGTGCTCGATTCAGACGTCGCCGCGATGCTCACGGACTGCGACCACATCTTCCTCGCAGCCGACTCAGCGCTCGTGCGCCGGCTGGTGAACTCCATCACACACCAGTACCTCGTGCCGCACACGCAGGTCGGTTCGAAGGTGAGCGTGAAGAACGGCGAGGTCACCGACATCTTCTCGGTATCGCGCATGAGCTCGCCGGGCAGCGGATGCCTGCAGTGCAACGGGTTGATCCCGGCTTGGAAACTCACGGAAGAAGCCACCAGCCCTGAACAGCGCAGGCGGCAGCGGTACGTCGAGGACGACGCTGTGCACGCGCCGAGCGTCATCACCCTGAACGCCGTCGCCGCATCGCGCGCCGTGGATGACTGGCTGATGGCTGTCGGAGGTCTCGTCGAGGCTGATGTCACTCGCGACCGATGGGCCATGTATCACCCGTTGGTGGACGAACCTGTCGAGGTCGAACCTACGCAGAAGCCAGGCTGCTTGCAGTGCGGGCCGAGCAGGTTCGCGAAAGGCGACGGAGCCACGCTGCCCGTTCTTCTGCACCCAGCCGGAGCAACGGTTCGTTGAGGACGCAGCCGAACTAGGAGTGGCTAACGTTCACTATCGGGACGACCCTTTCTTCACCGCAACGCCTGACCTCGGATCCCGGTCTAGTGCGGATTGCGGCCCGCAGGCGAGGAACGGAGCTGTCACATTGGCGTCGGCGCCGGTGTCGTCACGAGCGCGGGAGTAGCCGGAGCCGTCGTCCCGAAAGTGTCACGACAAAGAAGGGTTACGGAGTGCCACACGACCCCCATCAGGTGACATTCGGTGTCACCTCAGTCCGATTCCGACATTTTTCGTGTCGAGAACACGTTCGGATGACACAACCAGGCGCCATCCTGCGCCTGGAACGCGATGTGGCCTGTTCGTCGGCCATCCCCACCCGGTTGGCGATGAGTGCGAGGAGCAGCTGCTTCTGCTCGTCAGTGAGGTCAGCTCCGGTCAGGCCCGCGCCGGTCTCGAAGTCACAGGTGTCGCCGGGCGCGCACATGGTCACATCTCCTGAAATGAGGGTGGTCTGCTGCTCGGCGGTAAGGCTGTCGAAGAATGCGAACGCGTCGGTGTAGATCCCGGCGAACGGTTGCACTTCCTCGCCGTCCTCGTTTGTGTATACAGCGGGCTGGACGCCGGGGTGGTGTCCCCCGAACTGCACTTCGTACGCGCTCGTGTCGGACGGGTCGCCGAAGAACGCGATGTAGTACTGGCCGAGCGGGCTCGTGGTGTTGCCGTTCTCCAGGAGGTATTCGTCGCCCTCGAGGATGCCGACCACGGTCGCGTAGGCCGCACTGGCGCCAGGCTTGGCGTCCGTGTGGGACGCCTGAGGTGAGCGCTCTTCGGGTGAGCCCTCACCCCGTCTCGGGCCAGCGACCACGTCGAGGTCAGGGGCGCTGGCCGCCGCCGGGGCCTTCGCCCGTGCCGCCGCCGGGACCGCCCATGCCGCCCTCGGTAGCGATGCCCTCGGTGACGGTGGCGGCTGTCTCGCCGTTGACGGTCACCGTATATGCGGCGCCGTCTACGATCTCGGCGGACGAGAAGACGACGGATTGGAACGTCTTCTCCGCAGTGAACGAGGCCACCGTTGCGCCCGAGGAGTCGACCAGTTCGACGCTGTCGCCTTCGCTGCCGCTCGCGAGTGCGGCGAGCCACGCCTGCGCCGAGTCGGCACCGGGCGACACGGCCATGCCGGAGCTGCCGACCGCGAGGAGTGTTCCACCACTCACGGTGAACGCGCCGTTGGCGTCGAGGGCACCGTTATCGCTCTCGGTCGGGCCGAAGACGGTGGTGGTGCCACCGGTGATTGTCAGCGATCCGTTGGAGTCCAGTCCATCGCCGCCCGCGTCGACGACGAGCGTCCCGCCGCTGATGGTGAGCGTCTGCCCCGTGTCAGCCATACCGCCACCGGCGGCCGTCTCCGTGCCACCTGCCGCGTTGATGCCATCGTCGGATGCCGTCAGGTCGATCTCGCCTCCTTCGATGAAGATGTCGACGCCCTCGAGTGCCTCATATGACTCGGAGACGACGACGGCGCCGCCGGAGATGGCGAGGGAGGCGTCGGCGTGGAGGCCGTCGCCTTCCGCTGCGACGCCCAGCGCTCCTCCCGTGACGACGATGTCGGTCGTGGCGTCCAGCCCGTCGTCGGTGGCCGTGGCATCCACGGTGCCGCCTTCGATCAGGATGTAGCCACGGGTCTCCTCTTCGTCGTTGTCGCTCTTGAGCGCGTCTCCGCCGGCGTCGAGGGTGATCGTGCCTCCCTCGATCGACAGCGAGTCCTTGCCGCGCAGTGCGTCGTCGACGGCGCTGACGGAGATCGTGCCGGACAGGATCGCGAGGTCGTCAGTGCTGGTGATGCCGTCGTTTCCATTGCCCTCGACGGTCAGCGTTCCCGTTCCGGTGATGGTGAGGTCGGCCGAGCTGTAGAGGGCGGCGTTGGCATCGGCGTCGTCCGCGTAGGCGGAGGCGTCCGCCAGCGTGTTCGTGGTGCCCTCGGCGAGAGAGATGGCGACATCGTCGGCAGTGATCACGTTCACCGCCGGACCGTCTGAGTTCGAGATGTCGACACCGTCGAGGATCAGGACGACCTGGGCGTCGTCGGGCGCCGACACGACCACCGAGCCCTCCAGCGAACCCGCGAGTCGATACACCCCGGCTTCGCTGATGGTCACGGTCGTCCCCTCGACGGCGACGCCGGATGCGGTCGTTTCCGCCCCGTCGCCGGTGAGCTCGATGTCGACGGCATCGGCGTCCGACCATTCGTCGTCGCGGACGACGGTGGCATTCTCGTTCGCAGCCAGGATGGCCTCGGCGCTGGCGCCGACTGACGTCGAGGCCGAGGTTTCGGTCGTGGCCGTGTCACTGGTCGCGGTCGTGTCGCCGGTCGTCGCAGCCGGCGTCGCGGTGACCGCGCAGCCGGCGAGGACGATCGCAGCGATCCCGAGGGGGATGGCGGGCAGGATCAGGCGGCGTTTGCGCATGGTGTCTCCTCTGTGGGGGTGATCTCGGATGTTTGGGGGTCGGTCTCGCTCATGCGGAGCGTCGCTCCAGCGAAGGTGCCGCGCAGCAGTCGCGACCAGCGGTTGCGCGGGAGTTCGGGGTGGAGAGCGGCCAGGCCGGTGGCGTACTTGCTGATGCTCACCGGGCGGTGGCCCGCTCGCCAGAGAGCTCGATCGAAATCGGATGCGGCCGAGCCGGACTTCGTCTCGATGATGGTGAGGCCAGGGGTGGCGAGAGTCGTGCCCGACACGTCCCGCCATTCGAGTTCCGTGTCGACGGTGGAGCGCGCCGCCCCATCGCGCGAGACGAACGTCGCCCGTCGATAGTGGGTGGTGAGCCGCATCCGCAGGTCATTGGCGCGGGCTCCGTCGATGCCGATGGCGTCGAGGCTCTCAGCGGCGTAGCCGCGCGCCTCATCCGTGAGGATGCGCCGATCGGACACCCGGTACCCGATACGATCCTTCACCGTCGCACTTCGCGCGCCGCGGGTCTTCAACTCGAGGAAGGCGGTCCGCGATTCCACATATGTGCGGCTGCGGATCTTGAACCGGCGCCGGCGCGGCTGAGCGGCCAGCCGGAAGCTCAGCAGGTCAGGGGTGTCGAAGTACACGGATTCGTAGCGGAACGCACGAGTCCCCTCGGTGTCGAGGATACGGATGTCGGCGTCGAACGCATCGACCACGCGGGCGGCGGCATCCTGCGGAAGGACGTACTTGCGATCGACCCGTGTCTGGAGTGCCGCCTCGGCGATGAGCTGATCAAGACTGATCGCCGCGAACCGGTCGTAGGAGATCAGAGCGGTCATCGGACACCGCCCAGAGAGGGTGCTTCCGAGGCGGTCCCCACCGCGACCGGGATCCTGGGGAGGCGGTAGCGCACGTCCACGAGCGTGGTGTCGTCGACGAGGTCGAGGTGCTGCACGGTGAGCGAGGTGACGGTGGCGCCGAGTCTGCTCTCCAGCTCGGCCCGGAGCTGCGCCTCGTCGGCGATCGCACGATCGACGTGGATGATCTGGTGGCGGGAGCGGCCGAGGAGCGCCGGGTGGTCGGCCGCCCACAGCACCACGAGGATCAGTGCCATCAGCGCGACCGGGATCCAGGGATCCGTGGAGGGGAGCCCGGCCACGAGGCCGATGGCAAGGGCGGCGAAGTAGTACGCGACCTCGCGCTGGGAGATCTCGGACGAGCGCAACCGGATGATCGAGAGCACGCCGAAGAGGCCGAGGCCGAGTCCGGCGGCGACCTCAGTCGCCCCGAGGACCGTGGTGACGGCGAGGACGCCGATGTTCACTCCGAGGAAGGCGACCACCAGGTCACGACGCCGGTGGCGACGGTAGTAGATGGCGAGGCTCAGGATGATCGCGGCGGCCAGGTCGGCGGCGATCAGGAGCAGGGTGGAGTTCATCGGGGGTTCCTCTCGAGGTGCGGTGTTGCTGTATCCATACGAATCGATCCACCTTCACGCTTCCTAAGACGTTCCTTGGGCGCAGAGAAGTCTTCGAACACGAATTGTCGCTGGACCTGGTAGCTGAGCAGGAAGAGCATCGCTTCAGTGAGGATCTTCGCGGCGATCAGCGGCATCCCGAAGCCCGTGAGCGCCTCCATCCACATGATGTTCGAGGCGAGCAGGAGTACGGCAAGAAGCACGTATCGCACCGCCTGATGCCGAGCATCCGACCTGCCTCGCCGCTGGAAGACGAATCGCCGGTTGATGAGGAAGTTGAGGGAGGCGCTGACGATCCGCGCGATGACGATGGCGACGACGAGCGAGACGGCCCCCGCGGGAAGAGAGGCGGTGAGCAGCAGCAGCGTGGCGGCGTCGGCGAGGAACGCGATCAGCGACGAGCCGGCGAATGCCAGCAGCGGGAGCGTGACCCGCAACGAGTCCGCGACCGGCCGGAAGTGACTTGACGCGTTCTGCTCGAGGTACACGGTCTCGATCGACACTTCGCGTGCGGTGAGGCCGGACTTGCGCAGCCGCAGCAGCATCTCGATCTCGTATTCGAATCGCTCGCCGGGCACCGTACGCGCCCACTCGCTCATCGATGACGGGATGCCGCGCAAGCCAGTCTGCGTGTCAGAGGCACGCCACCCTGCCGCCGCACGGAAGAGACCACGCGCCACAGCATTGCCGAATCGGCTGCGCAGCGGCACGTCGCCGCGCAGGTCCCGCACTCCGAGCACCAGGGCGGCGGTGCCGCGGTCGGCATCCGATTGCAGTTCGTCCGCGATACGGAGAATGTCGACCGGAGTGTGCTGACCGTCGGCATCCGCCGTGACGATGTCCTCGTCGGGATACCGGTCGGCGATGAACGCGAATCCGGTCTTCAGAGCTGCGCCCTTCCCACGGTTCTCGGCATGATGGAGAACTGTCGCTCCGGCCGTGGCGACTTCGGCGAATACCCCGGTGTACTCCGGCCCGCTGCCGTCGTCGACGATGACCACCGTCGCCTCCCGGCGGAGTGCGTGAAGACGACGGACGAGCGGCACCAGGTGGGTGCCCGGCTCGTACGAGGGGATGAGGATGACCACGGTCTCAGCCCGCCACGTAGAGGATGTCGCTCGTGCCGCGCTCGCCACCGTTGGACGGCTGATTGACCACGGCACCGTTGAAATACATGGTGGAAGAGCCGCCGCCATCGAGGTTGTACGCGGTCGTGGCCCCCAGACCGGTCATGATGTCGGCGAGCTCCGTGAGCGTGACGCCTCGGCTGTAGCCCTCGTCGCGCCCGTCGACGACCACGAAGACGTAGTGGTTGTCATCGATGATCCCGACAGCCGTGCGCGGCTGCTCGCCCTGAATGGAGTGATTGCCTACGTTCGTGTCGACCTCGATGTCTTCGATACCGTCGATGACCGTGCCGTCCGCGACGATCGCCGGACCGAAGGAGATGGTGTTCCACACACCGGCGGCGAGGAGCTCGTCCGCGGTCGTCGCCGTCTCGTCGTAGATCTCGACGTGCCCGTCGGTGTAGAACGCCAGCCCTTCCCGTTCCCCTTCGTCGCGGTACACGACGCCGTTGCGGATCTCGATCCCCGTCGTGCGGAACCCGTAATAGTCGCCGTTGATCGCGAAGATCGCGTCGTTGTCGGCCGCGATCTCGCTCGTGGGCTCGGTGATGTTCTCGCCGAACTGGTCCTTCGCGAAGGCCGAGCGCAGTTCGGTGGCGTCCGCGACGACGACATCGGCGACGTAGTACGTGACCGTGTCCGCGCCCGTGCCCGTGGTGACCTGAGAGATGGTGACGGTCGTGTCGCCGTCGGTGTACGACGTCTCGGTCGTCACGGCGGTCGTCGTGTCTTCGGTCCCTGTCGTATCCTCCGTCGCTGTCGCGCTCTCCGACGAGCTCGTGGAGTTCTCGGCTTCGTACGCGGAGACGTCCGAGATCTCGACGTGTTCGATGAGGAACCGGTCGACAGCCCATGCCGCCGTCCCGCCCGCGCTGAGGACGACGGCGAGGCCCCCGGCGATCAGGCCGTTGCGCAGCCGCCGCCGCTTCGTCTTGCGCTGCTGCAGGTCTTCGGGCGACGGCTCCGCCTGCCACGTCGCCGCGTCACGGGATCTGTCGGAGTCGGGGATGCTCGGAGTGTCCATGACTCATGGATACCGAGGCCTTCTTGGCCGATCTTTGCGCTGACCTAAGAACCGCCAAAGAGACCAGCGTGCGGATGGCTCCGGGGATCAGAGCGGGAGTCGAACCGCGAAAGCCGTTTCGCCCGGTCTGCTGCGGACGGCGATGTCACCGTGATGCGCCGACACGATCGCGTGCGCGATCGAGAGCCCGAGTCCGGTGCTGCCCGCCTCTCGGCTTCGTGCCTGGTCGCCGCGGGCGAACCGCTCGAACAGTCGATCCTGCACCAACGAGTCGATCCCCGGCCCGTCGTCCGTCACCTCGAGCAGGGCGCGCCCGTCGCCGATGCGCAGTGATGTCGTGACGACGGTGCCGGACGGCGTGTGGGTGCGCGCGTTGCGGAGCAGATTGGCCAGAACCTGCCGAAGCCGGTTCTCATCTCCGACCACGGAGATCGGATCCTCTGGCACGTCGAGGAGCCATCTGCGGCTCGCGTCCGCAGCGTGGGCATCGCTGACGGCATCGATCGCGAGGAGGGTGAGATCGACAGGATCCCGCCTGATCGGCTGACCAGCGTCGAGGCGGGCCAGCAGGAGCAGGTCGTCCACGAGCGATGACATCCGCTCGGATTCCGCAGCGATCCGTTCGAACGAGCGCTGCTGCGTCGGAGACATCGGCGCACCCTCGCCGAGGGAGAGCTGGGCATAACCCTGGATGGATGACAGCGGTGTGCGGAGTTCATGACTGGCATCCGCGATGAATCGCTGCAGCTTCTCCTCGCTGTTCTGCCTTGAGGCGAGTGCGGCCTCGATGTGCCCGAGAAGCGTGTTCAGCGAACTGCCGACCCGGCCCACCTCGGTGTGTTCGTCCGTGTCGTCGTCGCCCACCCTTTCCGGAATCGCGACGGCACCGTCGGCGAGCCTGCGTCCGGCGACGTGCTGCGCGACGGCGGCGACCCGGTCGAGCGGGCGCAGATTGCGCCGCACGATCAATGAGAGCGCGATGATCACGACAAGCAGGGTCAGGCCGGCCACGGTCACGAGAATGGCTGTCAGCGCACCGGTCGTGGCGGTGACGTCGCCCAGGGAGTTGCCTGTGACCATCGTCGTGCCGCCGTCTTCCTTCCCCGCCACGCGGAAGCTGCCGAGCTCCCCTCCGAGATCGACCGTCACCGGGGTCCTTGGGGAAAAAGAGGTCGTCTCGAACACCTCTGCCTGGGCATCCGTCAGCGCGATCTCGGTGCCGTCCGCGGTGACGAAGAGCGAGCTCAGGACCTTCTGGTCCTCGTCGAGAACGACCTGGAGAGTCCCGACGCGGGGCGCAGGGCCCGAGCCGTCCTGATCACCCGGGTCGCCTTGGGAGCCGCCGCCCGCACCGGGGCCAGTGGCGAAGTCGAGCCCCTCCAACACCTGACGATCCAGCCGCTCGTACACGAAGGAGCGCAGCGACAGGATAGTGGCGAGGCTGGTCACGAGGAGTCCTGTGGCGACGAGAGCGGCAACAGTGATGACGAGTTTGCGGCGCAGCGTCCAGCGTCGCCCGGTCATCGACCGGGCTTGATCGTGTATCCGACTCCCCGCACCGTGTGGATGAGCGGTTCGCCGATGCTGTCGATCTTCTTGCGGAGGTATGAGATGTAGATCTCCACAACGCTCGAGGTGCCGCCGAAGTCGTAGCTCCACACCTGGTCCAGGATCTGCGCTTTGCTGAGCACGCGCCGCGGGTTCTGCATCAGATACCGCAGCAACTCGAACTCTTTTGCAGTGAGTTTGATCAGCTGCCCGGCCCGTTCTACCTCGTAGGTCTCCTCGTCCAAGGTCAGATCACCGACCTGCAATCGTGGATCGCTGTCGGCCGCGACGGCCACGTGCCTGCGCGCCATCCCCCGCAGGCGAACGATGACCTCTTCGAGGTTGAACGGCTTCGTGAGGTAGTCGTCTCCGCCGGCGCTGATCCCGGCGATTCGATCCTGCACGGCATCCTTCGCGGTGAGGAACAGCACGGGCACGTCGTTGCCGCCCGCGCGCACGCGCTTCAGCACCTCCATACCGTCGAGCCCGGGCATCATGATGTCGAGCACCAGCAGGTCGGGTGCGAACTCGCGGATGAGGTTCAGCGCCTCCTGCCCGTTCGATGCCGTGCGCGCGTCCCATCCCTCGTTCGTCAGGGCCATGCGAAGGAGATCGCTGAGGTTCGTCTCGTCATCCACGACCAAAGCTCGGATCGGTGACCCATCCGGTCGGGTCAAGGGTGCCTTCTCGCGCGGAACTGCCATCGTCCTAGCATCCCGCGTTCGCCTACTGAGCGCCAGCAAGCGCTGAAGATGGCAAGTCAGCCGCGCAGCGCCGCCACGATCTCACTCCGCGCAGCGCGACCGCTCCGCGTCGGAAGCAGCGGGAACACATGGACGGCGCCGACCTTCTCGCGGAACGTCACATCCACGCCCGCCGCTCGCGCGCGGTCGACGAGGATCCCGGCATCCGGGTTGAGCACGTCGCGGGTACCGCTGAACACGAGCATCGGCCCGAGCCCTTCGAACTCGCCGAACAACGGACTCACGATCGGGTCCTTCACGTCGAGCTCGCCGGCCCAGATCCGACCGAGTTCACGACCACCGTCTTGAGCCAGCCACGGGTCTGTGGGCTGGATCACGGGGATGAGCGGGTTCGAGAACGTCAGGTCGAGCCCGGGGGCGATCAGTACCGTGCGCACGGCCGGCACTCCTCGATCGCGCAGCGTCTGTGCCACGGAGAGCGTGATCTGCCCACCCGCCGAGTCCCCGGCGAGCCGCACGCTGCCGTGCCGCTCGATGAGCTGCTCGGCGATCCCGATCACCAGGTCGTGGGCGCCCTGCGCGTCTCCGAACGGCAGCAGCCTGTAGATCGGGACAACCACCGTGACGTTCGCCTCGACGGCGATCTGGGCGATCAACTCCCAGTGCTGCTTCGCGATCTGGTGGATCCATCCTCCGCCGTGCGTGTAGATGACCGCTCCGTCCGTAGCCCCTCGAGCGGGAGCCACCGTGTAGACCGGAACCTTGTCGATATGGGCGACACCGACGCGGAGGTCTGATCGTAGTCGGGGCGGCGGTCCGTACGGTTGCGGACGCAGCTCCGCGTCGCGGACCGCGCGCCGCGCAGAGTCGACGCTGAGGAACGGCGCGTTCGCGCGCGTCGCCCGCAAGAATGGCGGGACCAAAGCCTCGGGGACGATCATGCTCTAGCTGTCTCCAGAGCCTCGACGCAGCTCCTCAGATGCGCGCGCAACTCCCCCTGCGCATCCTTCGTGAGGCCGCTCAGCATCGCATCCTCGACCTGCTTGACCGCGGCGCTCGCGCTGGCGAGCTGCTCCCGACCTCGAGCCGTGAGTTCAGTCGGAAGCGTCCGCCCCGATGACGCACTCGCCGGCCGGGAGACGACGCCCTCCTTCTCGAGCCGCTGGAGCAGCACGTTCATCGACTGGCGCGTCACGAAGGTTCCGCGCGCGAGCTCGGAGTTCGACAGCCCGGGGCGCTGCGCGAGCAGCTCGAGACAGGAGTAATGAGAGATCGTCATGTCGAGCGGCCGAAGGACCTCTTCCATGGCGAGGCGAAGCGCGCTGGATGCCTCTTTGAGGAGGTAACCCAACGAGCTGTCCAGCTGGATGGCGGGTTGACTCATGTCAGTAGTCTGACATAGCATTCTGAATGTCAGAAAACTGACATCAATCGACAGGAGACATCATGCCCATCACGGGCCCCGACTTCATCTCACTTCAGGTCAGCGACCTCGAGCGCTCCGCCGCGTTCTACGAACAGCACCTCGGACTCTCGAGACAGCCCGGCCCGCCGCACGCCGTGGTGTTCGCCACCCAGCCGATCGCCTTCGCGGTGCGCGAGGTGACCCCGGACGTCGACCTGTCGTCACTCACGCAACCTGGCGCCGGAATCGCACTGTGGATGCACTCGACCGACGCGCAGCAACTTCACGATGCGCTGGCAGCGGCCGACGTGACCATCACCGCGGCACCGATCGACGGCCCGTTCGGTCGGACCTTCACCTTCGCAGATCCCGACGGATACCGCGTCACGGTTCACGACAAGGCGTGAACCCTACCGCCGACCCACCCCGACGAACACGGCATAAAGCAGCGGGACAGCCGACGCCGCCATCAGCACGATCCCGAGCACCGGGGCGGGGGCGAGCAGCACGGCACCTCCGATGAGCAGGCCGCCGAACAGCAGCGCGGCCACGGCGCGACGTCCGATGCGCATCAGCGAGTCGAGGCGGCGCTCCAGCCGTGAGGTGTCGAACGTCACAGTGCCGTCGTCGATGCGAGTGATCACGTCGTCGATGCGCGCAGGCAGACGCCAGGTGGTCGCGGCCGTCGAGGCGGCCTGGCGAGCGAACGCCTGGATGACGTTGCCGCTCTCGTCGCGGATCAGACGGGCGGCATACGGCTCCGCGGCATCCCACACGTTGAACTCGGGATCGAGCCCACTGCACATGCCGGACGTCAGCGAGACCGCTCTGAAGAGCAGCAGCATGTTCTCGGGCAGCTGCAGCGGCAGGGAGCGCATCGTGTCGCCGAACTCGTTCGCGAACCCGGTGAACTCGCTCGGGTCGACCTTGCTGAGTTCAACGAATCCCATGCCTCCGAAACGATCGAAGAGCGCGGCGAGCGCGCGTTCGAGTTCCAGGGTGTCGGCCGACGGCAGCAGCACGCCGATCTCCTGCGCCGCCTTCACCAGGCCCTTGCTGTCGCGCCCTGCGACGGCGACGAGCAGCGTGCGCAGCCCGTCGCGCAGGCCGTCCGGCACCTCGGCCATCATCCCGAAGTCGACGAAGGTCAGTCGCCACGGCCTCGCCTCGCCAGACGCGGCTGGCGCAGCATCCGCCGCCAGCGGCGTCACGAAGATATTGCCTGGGTGCGGATCGGCGTGCACGAAACTGTGCGTGAACACCTGATCGAACATGACCTCGGCGAAGACGTCCGCGACCTTGCTCGGGTCGATTCCTGCCCGCCGAAGCGCCGCCGTGTCGTTGATCTTGATCGCGGTGACATCCGACAGCGTCAGTACCCGGCGCGTCACGCGCTCCCACACGATCTCCGGAGTGCTGACGCGAGGATCGGACGCGAAGTTCTCGGCGAAGCGCTCGGCGTTCGCGGCCTCGTGCAAGTAGTCGATCTCCTCGAGGCAGGTCGCGGCGAACTCCTCGACGAGCGCGGGGGCGTCGACGCGATCCGAGACGAGACGGATGCGGCTCGCCCATCCCGCCACGCGCCGAAGAGCCGTGAGGTCGGTCGCGACGATCTCGTCGATCCCCGGACGCTGCACCTTCACGACGACATCGCGAAGCCCGGTGTCGGCCGCGTCGAGATCGGACAGGCGCGCGCGGTGCACCTGGCCGAGGGATGCCGCGGCAAGAGGCGCATCGTCGAACCAGGCGAAGGCGCGCTCGAGCGATACCCCGAGTTCGGCCTCGGCGAGCGCCTTGATGTCGGGGAACGGCACGGCGGGCACTTCGTCCTGCAGCCCCGCGAGCTCCTGAGTGATCTCGGGTGGCAGCACGTCGAGGCGCGACGACATGAACTGGCCGACCTTGATCATGAGTCCGCCGAGCTCGACCGCGAGCACGTGGAAGCGACGGGCGAAACTCTGCATCCTCGGCGCGCGGGTTCGTTCGGAGACACCCGAGAAGCCCAGTCTCGGCAGGACGAGTTCGAACCACCAGATCTTCAAGAACTCGCGGGCGGCGAACGAGACGATGCGACGGTAGCGGGCGCGGTGGGCCGGTTTCGCCGCCGCAACATCCATCGCTCTCCTAGAGTCAGTCCTGCGCAAGGATCGCGTACAGCCTACGACGCGCCTCGTCGAGCACGGTCACAGCCTCTTGCACCTGTTCGGGCGTCCCGGTGCGGGCGACCTGGGCTGCGGCACCTGCGAGATCCATTCCGGCCTTCGGCAGCGCGGTGAGGTGGCTGTGATCGCGGGATGAGAACGCCTCCCACGGAGCCGGCTTGTCGGCGGCGATCTCGGCCTCTTCGCGGCCCGCTCCGGTGAGCGAGTAGGTCTTGCGACCGTTCTGCTCCTCGGCGGTGATGAGACCCTCGTCGGCGAGCAACTGCAGGGTCGGGTAGACCGATCCTGCGCTCGGCTTCCACGATCCGCCGGAGCGCTCGGCGATCTCGTTGATGATCTGGTAGCCGTGCATCGGCTCCTCGGCGAGCAGGGTGATGACCGCCGCGCGCACGTCGCCGCGCGCCATACGGGAAGGACCACTGCCGGTGCGCTGCTCGAACGACTTCCGCAACTGGTCCATCGCGTCGAAGATCGCGGATGCCGGGCCACCCGGTCCGCCGAACGGTAAGCCAGAACCGGAGCCGGAGCCGCCTCCGCCGAAGGCGCCGGTGGGGAATGAGCTGTTCATGTTGTCCTCCAGGGTCGAACGAACGATGGTGCGTTAACGATATATCGTTCAGTGTCGTTCGGGAAGGTCCATCTCGGATCATGCGTGGCGGCAGCCGGATGTCGGATGCCGGGAATACGCTGATCCCGTCTCACCGATGAGGCAGTCTCGACACTGAGATGAAGAACATACGGAACCGGAGTGAACAACATGAACGAGACCATCCTCACGATCGTGGGCAACCTGACCGCCGAACCCGAGCTGCGCCAGACCGGCTCCGGCGTCGCGGTGGCGAGCTTCACCGTCGCCAGTACGCCGCGCAACTTCGACCGACAGGCGAATGAGTGGAAAGACGGCGACGCGCTGTTCATGCGCTGCTCGGCCTGGCGTGACCTGGCGACGAACATCACTGCGTCGTTGACCAAGGGCAGTCGCGTGATCGTCACAGGCCGCCTGCAGCAGCGCAGCTACCAGGATCGCGAGGGCAACAACCGAGTGAGCCTCGAACTGCAGGTCGACGAGGTCGGCCCGTCGCTGAAGTACGCGACGGCGCAGGTCGTCCGAGGAGATCGCTCGGGCGGTGGCGGCGCGCCGGTCACGGCTGCGGCAGGCGGTGCGGCCCCCGCGGCGGCGACAGCCGACTCGTGGTCGTCGCCGAACACCGAGTGGTCGACGGCGGACGAGACGCCGTTCTGAGCCGGGGACAACTGCCGCGAAAGCATCTCAGCCGCCTGCGAATCAGACTCACTCCGCGGCGGTGCTCTCCCGCACGACGAGGGTGTGTGGTGCGACGATCTCGGTCGCCGGCAGCGCGGGGTCTTCTATTCGATCGATGATCCGCCGCACCGACTCGCGTGCGATGAACTGCGTGTCCAGCGAGATCGTACTGAGCGACGGGCGCGAGTAGCGGCCTTCGTCGACGTCGTCTATCCCAATCACCGCGACGTCTTCCGGCACCCGGAGGCCGGCATCGAAGACGGCGCGCATCGCACCGAAAGCGAGCAGGTCCGAGAAGCAGAAGATGGCGTCAGGGCGAGCATCCAGGGCGAGCAGCGCCGTGCCCGCGGCATAACCGTCTGCACGGCTGTAGTGCGCGGCGGTGATCACGTACTCCGAACGAAGATCCAATCCCGCATCCGCCAGCGCGGCCTCATAACCCGCTGAGCGCTGCAGCGGTGTCGCATACTCCTCGAGAGGCTGAGAGCCGATCGCAGCGATCCTCGTCCGGCCCGTGTCGATGAGATGTCCCACCGCGTCCCGCGCTGCCGCCACATTGTCGATGGCGACGTGGTCGTAGCGGCCGTCGAAATCGTGCTCACCGAGGAGTATCAGCGGCATCCGCGTCGTACCGTGCATGTCGAGAAGCTCGGACTTCGTGACCAGCGGACTGAACAGCAGCCCGTCGAACAGCATCGTCCGGCCCTCCCCTGTCAGCAGTTGCCGCTCCCGCTCGTGATCGTGTCCGGTCTGATCGATCATCACGCGATAGCCAACCTCGGCCGCGGCGTCGATCACGTCTCGCGCGAGCTCGCTGAAGTACGGAACGTCGATCTCCGGCACGACCAGGGCCAGCATCCCGGTACGACCGGTACGCAATGTCCGCGCCACCGGATTGGGCCGGTAATCGAGTTCTTCAATGGCTGCGAGCACCTTCGTCCGCATCCGCTCGCTCACATGCGTGTATCCGCTGACGACGTTCGACACAGTGCGCATCGACACCTGTGCACGCTCTGCGACGTCGCGAAGTGTGGCCGGCATGCTCTCATCTTAGCGTTTGCAACGTGTGCAAACGTCGGCTACAGTTTGCATACGTTGGCAAACAACGCAGCATGTTGCACAGACCACAGCACATCAACACAAAGGAGTGTCCATGAACAGCTACTCGAAACGGCCGGGCCTTCGCCTGACCGCAGTGTGCGCCGTCGCCGTCACCGCTCTGGCACTGACGGCCTGCGGCCCCGACATCACAGCAGGATCCGGCGACGACGCGGCATCCGATCGTCTGCAGGCCCCAACAGCGGACCAGCCGGAAGGCGAGATCACGATCTGGGACCGCTCCGGCGACCTGTTCGAGGTCTTCGACGACGTGATCGACGACTTCAACAAGAAGTATCCCGGCATCAAGGTCAACCACGAGGCCGTCGATATCAACGCGAAGCTGCAGAACACGCTGATCACCGGCACCGACGTCCCAGACGGCGTCTTCCTCGACGACGCCATGATCGGCGGCTTCGTCGACCACCTCTGGGATCTCAGCGACGTGCTCGAGCCCTACGCCGACGACATCGCCCCGCAGAAGATCGATGCGACCACCGTCGACGGCGGGATCTACGGGGTGCCGTACGATCTCAACCCCGGCCTGCTCTACTACAACGCCACCGCGCTGGAAGCGACCGGAGTGGATGCCACGGCGATCGAGACCTACGATGACCTTCTCGATGCCGCCCGCGCCTACCAGGCGAAGGTGCCCGAGGCGCATCCGATCCACCTCGAGCAGAGTGCATTCCTCGGTCAGCTCCAGCTCGAGATGTACGCGAGCCAGCTCGGAACATCCATCGCGGATGCCGAGGGCGAACTGCGCCTCGATAGCCCGGAGTACGAGCAGATCCTCACCTTCCTCGATACCGTCCAGTCGGAGGGCCTCGGAACACGTGCCGAGTACCTGACCCCGACCGACATCGCGGAGCTCGAGAACGGCAACCAGGTCTTCTACCCGTGGGCGATCTGGTTCGACTTCGCCCCGCAGCAGCTGCTCCCGGAGACGACCGGCGACTGGCGCGCCATGGAGCTTCCGGCTTGGGAAGACGGCGGAGCCCGCAGCGGTGCGATGGGCGGCTCGTCGTTCGTCCTGCCCAAGGAAGGCGAGAATTCCGAGCTCGCCTGGCTGTTCTACGAGTTCCTCATGTACGACGAGGCCGGCTATACCGCCGTGTGGGGTGTGAACGACATCTACCCGACCGGTCTGAACACGTCGATCCCCGCCTACCTGCCGGCCGCCGATCCCGAGAACCCGCTCTTCCAGCCCCTCGACGCACTGGGCGGCCAGGACCTCTGGGAGGTCGCGACCACCGCGGGTGCGCAGATTCCCAGCGGCACGTCGATCCCGTCATGGTGGAACAGCGCGGTCGACTACCTCGGCAATGACATCCAGAAGATGCTCGACGGCGACATGACGCCCGCCGAGGTCATCAGCGGCTCGACCGACAGCATCCAGACGAACCTCATCGACAGGCAGTGATGACGACCACAGCCCTCCCCTCCGCGGCATCCCAGCACGCCCGTAACCGAACGGCACGGTTGAGGCGGCGCTCCGCGCCGTACCTCTTCGTGCTGCCGTTCATCGTGATCTTCCTCGCCTTCAGCGTGTATCCGCTGA
Organism: Microbacterium murale; assembly: GCF_014635185.1. GTDB lineage: Bacteria > Actinomycetota > Actinomycetes > Actinomycetales > Microbacteriaceae > Microbacterium > Microbacterium murale. The sequence continues at coordinate 1,158,074 of NZ_BMCM01000001.1, read as the reverse complement.
TCTTCACGGCGCGATTGAGCTTCACGAACTGGCACGGTTCGGGTGCTGCGGAGTGGGTGGGCTGGGGCAACTACACGTACCTGCTCACGAGCCAGGCCTTCTGGAGCTCGCTCGGCAACTCCGCCGTCCTGTGGCTGCTCATCGTTCCGATCCAGATCGTGCTCGGAGTGCTCGTCGCGGTGCTGCTGAACTCCGCGAAGCTCAAGCTGCGAGGCCTCTACCGCGTCGCGTTCATCGTCCCCTTCGTGACCCCGCTCGTTGCGGTCGCACAGATCTGGGTCGTCCTCTTCGACCAGCAGTACGGCGCCATCAACGCGATGCTCGGCGTCTTCGGCTTTCCCGACATCGGATGGCTCACGACGAGTGAGTGGGCGAAGCCCACGCTCGCCCTGCTGTTCCTGTGGAAGACGACGGGATTCATCGTGATCATCCTGTTGTCCGGTCTGCAGTCCATCGACAGTTCGATGTACGAGGCCGCGGAGCTCGACGGGGCATCCAAGCTCCGACAATTGTGGAGCATCACCGTTCCCCTGCTGCGCCGCACCATCATGTTCGCCGTGGTGCTGCAGACGCTCGCCGTGTTCCAGATGTTCGCCGAACCTTTCGTCGTCACACAGGGCGGCCCGTACAACTCCACGACGACGGCGGGCTACTACCTCTACAACCACATCACCCGCGGTGACCTCGGCACAGGAGCGGCGAACTCCTTCCTGCTCGTCATCCTGGTGATGGTGCTCTCGCTCTTCTTCGTGCGGATGCTGCGAGCGAAGGACTGATCATGACCGACACCCTCTCTCGTACCGCGACGAATGCCACGACATCCGTCCCCGCACCGCGAAGCACGCGCCGCCGACCGCACCTGCGCCTCGGGACCCATCTGTTCCTGATGATCCTGCTCGTCGCATTCCTCGCACCGGTCGCGTGGGCGATCGTCTCGTCGTTCAAGCAGCCGAACGACATCATCCGCGACCCGCTCGGCTTCGACGTGTCGACCTTCACTCTCGACAACTTCACGGCGATGTTCCAAGACGTGCCGATCGCGAACGGATTCCTCAACACCGCGATCGTGCTGGTCGTGAAGGGCGGCATCACGCTGTTCTTCGCGCCTCTCGCGGCTTTCGCGTTCGCCAAGTACGACTTCATCGGCAAGAACCTGATCTTCGGCACGGTTCTCATCACACTGATGCTGCCGACGATCGTGCTGATCATCCCGCTACTGCTCGAGATGAAGGCCCTCGGCTGGGTGAACACGTATCAGGCACTGATCCTGCCGGGAGCCGTGGACGCGTTCGCGATCTTCTGGATGCGCCAGGTGATCAGCGCGGTGCCCGATGAACTGCTGGATGCCGCGCGCGTCGACGGATGCAGCGAATTCGGCATCTTCTGGCGTGTGGTGGTGCCCGTCATCCGTCCGGGGCTCGCCGGCCTCGCGGTGCTGACGATCATGAACATCTACAACGACTTCGTCTGGCCGGTGATCGTCGCAAGCTCCGAGCGGATGGCGACCCTGCAGGTCGTGCTCTCGACGCTCGCCCAGAACATCACGGGCAACCGGATCGGCGCCGACTACGCGACGGTCACCGGAGAACTCCTCGCGGCGAGCTCCATCGCCCTCATCCCCCTGCTGGTGCTCTTCATCGTGCTCCAGCGTCACTTCATCAACGGCATCCTCGCCGGCAGCGTGAAAGGCTGAATGTGTCTCTTTCCACTACCGAATCAACCCTCGTTGCACCGGGCACCGAGTCGGCTCCCCGTCCCGAATACCCGCGGCCCGATCGCGACCGCTCGGAGCGCTGGGTGAACCTCAACGGAAGTTGGGACTTCGAGGCCGACGACATCCGGTCGCTCATCACTGTGCCGTTCGCGTGGGAGAGCGCGGCTTCGGGGGTGCGTCGTACCTGGCTGGAGCGCGGCGTCTACCGCCGTCAGGTCGTCGTTCCCGCCGAATGGGGCGGACGCCGTGTCGTGTTGAGCTTCGGCGCCGTGCACCACCGGGCCGTCGTGCGCATCGACGGCAGCCTCGTCGGCGAGCACGTCGGCGGCTACGAGTCGTTCGAGTTCGATGTCACCGATTTCGTGGTGCCCGGTGTCGCATCTGAGCTGATCGTCGAGGTCGACGCCCCGGCCGACAAACGGGCGATCGCGCATGGCAAGCAGCGATCCATTCCGCGTGATGACTATGACGGTGTCTCGTTCACACCGACCTCCGGGATCTGGCAGTCGGTGTGGCTCGAGGCCCGCGGGCGCACCTACGCGCGTGCCGTGTCGCTGCGTGGAGACAGCCTGACGGGGATCGATGTGGCCGTGTCGCTGGCGGGCGACCTCGTCGCCGGAACGGTCGTGCGCGCACAGGTGCCGGGCTCCGTGGTCGAGATGACGACGGATGCTGCAGGGCAGGCGTCTGCGCGCATCGAGATCGCGGAACCGCGGCTGTGGTCACCGGCGGATCCGCATCTGTATCGCGTCGAGATCCTCGTCGGCGGCGGGGACACGGCCGACCGAGTGATCGCGACAACGGGGCTCCGGCGCATCGAGACGCGCGGCGAGGAGCTCGTGCTGAACGGATCCCGCCTGTACGTGCGCGGCGTGCTGGATCAGGGCTACTGGCCCGACACCGGCCTCACTGCCCCCGACGCCGAGGCGCTGCACCGTGACATCGCACTCTCCCGCGAGCTCGGCTACAACCTCGTGCGCAAGCACCTCAAATTCGAAGATCCGATCTGGCTGCACGAGGCAGATCGCACCGGAATGCTCGTCTGGGCGGAGCCCGCCTGCCCGAGTCGTTTCTCGGATGCCGCTGCAGATGCCTTCGAAGCACAGCTTCCGGCGATGGTTGAACGTGACGGCAACCACCCGAGCATCATCATCTGGGGTCTATACAACGAGGAATGGGGCCTCGACTGGGACATCCCGGGCAGCGCGTCGAGGGCCGAGGCCGCCGAGCGCGCGTACGATCTGCTGCGGGCGCTGGACGACTCTCGACCCATCGTCGAGAACTCCGGTTGGGCGCATGTGAAGAGCGACCTCGTCGATTGGCACTACTACGAGCCCGACATCGCGACCTGGAAACAGGTCGTCGCCGACCTCGCCGACGGAACCCGCGAAGAATTTCCCGTTCGGCTCGGACCGGACTTCACCGTCGACAAGTCGTTCTACGGGTCTTCCTCGTTCCCGCGGACAGGCGTGCCGATCCTGAACAGCGAGTACGGCGAGGGCTTCACCAGCCTTGAGCGCGCCTGGCATCTGCGATGGGAGACCCAGGAGCTGCGCCGGCATGATCGCTACTCCGGCTACGTCTACACGGAGTTCTCCGACGTCGAACACGAATGCGCCGGTCTGCTGACCGAGGGTCGCCGCACCAAGGACTGGGGCGGATGCGACCCTGCCGATGTCAACGCCGACACGGTGTTTGTCTTGGATCTCGTACCGGAACGTGCCGGCGCAGATCTCGCGCTGCCGGTCGCCGGGTTCGAACTCGGAGTTCATGTCTCGCATCACGGAGATGCCCCGCTTTCGCTCTCGATTCATGGCGCGTGGGTCTCTGCCGGGTCGCCGATGGATGCTGCACGGGCGGCCGACGTGGTCTCGACGTCGCGGCTCGACGTCAAACCTTTCGAGCTCTCGGGTGCCGTGCCACTCGCTGTGCCCGCGACGGGCACAGCCGGCAGGTTCCTGATCTGGGCGACGGATGTCGACGAGACGGTGGTCGCGCGCGCCTATCTGGATGCGGCCGAGGTCGAAGCGCCGAACCGCCGCGGTGCACGGACGGACGAGTTCGCCTGACCGCGGCGACTCGCACACGAGGCGAAGGAGCGCCTGCACCCCGATGTCAACCCCGCGCCGAGGCCGTCCAAGCGACGTAGGGTCGAAGAGAGCGGACCGCCCGAGAAGCCCTCCCGGTGAAGTGCCCGCTCGGGAGGGAGCCTTCTCATGGCTCAGTACGACGTTTCGGAACGCTCGGCGATCGTCACAGGGGCAGGCAGCGGAATCGGCAAGTCCGCCGCGATGCTTCTCGCGCAGAACGGCGCATCGGTGGTCGTGAACGACCTGAACGCAGAGGCCGCCCAGTCCGTGGTCGACGACATCCGCGCCGCGGGCGGTGTCGCAGAGGCATCCGCCGGTGACGCGACCGACAGCGCGTGGATCGCTTCATCCGTCGAGCTCGCGAACACACTCGCGCCGTTGCGGATCGGCGTGAACAACGCCGGCATCGGTGGAGCCGCCGCGCCGACCGCCGAGTACGGCGACGACGACTGGGACAAGGTCATCGCGATCAACCTCAACGCGGTCTTCCGCAACATGAAGGCGCAGATCCCGTCGATCCTCAGCAACGGCGGCGGCTCGGTCGTGAACATCGCATCGATCCTCGGCAGCGTCGGCTTCGCCACCTCGCCGGCCTACGTCGCGGCCAAGCACGGCGTCGTCGGCATGACCAAGACGGCCGCGCTGGAGTACTCAGCGCAGGGCGTGCGGGTGAACTCGGTCGGACCGGGCTTCATCGACACTCCCCTGCTGGCGCAGATGGATGCCGATGCGAAGGAGTTCCTCGTGTCGAAGCATCCGATCGGCCGGCTCGGAAAGGCCGACGAGGTCGCGCACCTCATCGCCTTCCTCGCGAGCGACGCCGCAAGCTTCATCACCGGCAGCTACCACCTCGTCGACGGCGGATACACGGCGCCCTGACCGGCGACAGGTGAAGCATGTGGATCGGCTGGGTCGAGTTCGACGTGCTGCTGGGAGACGTGTACTCCCTGAAGGAGAAGCGCAGCGTCATCCGCCCGCTGATCGCCGACCTGTCCCGCCGCACGGAGGCAGCCGCAGCCGAGGTCGGCTCCCACGACCTGCACCGACGCACGGCGATCGGCCTGTCGGTGGTCGGGGCGGAGATCGCGCACGTCCGAGGCGTCTTGGATCGCGCAGAGCGGATGCTGGCGGAAGAGCATCCGGAAGTCACCCTGCTGGCGACCCGAAGAGGCCTGCACTCCAGCGAAGACTGAGGCCCGCACGCCTGCCTGAACCAGACAGCACGCGCGAGCCTCAGTCAAGGGACGCCAAGACTCAGCGCCGCCGCCAGACCATCACGACTCCGGCCCCGACGATCGACAGCCCCGCCGCACCGAGGAAGAGCCACGAGAACCCTCCCGTGAGCGCTTCCGCCGTCGACGCCCCGCCCGCTTCCAGTGACGCAGTCCGCAGGCCCGCGATCGTGCCGAGCACAGCGAGCCCGACGGCTCCACCGATCTGCTGGCTGGTATTGATGAGCCCTCCTGCGAGCCCCGCCTCACCGCCCTCGACTCCTTCGACAGCCAGCTGCGTCGTGGCGACGAACCCACCGCCGAGTCCCACACCGATGAGCAGCGTCGGTCCGAGTAGCTGCGTCAGGAAGACAGCATCCGATGGCGCAAGCGCGAGCCAGACCAGTCCGGCGGCCAAGACGAGCAGCGACACGGCCAGCACCGGCCTGGTGCCCAGGCGGCCGATCAAGGACGGGACGACACCGGCGACGAGCACGAGCGCACCGGCGAGCGGCAGCTGGGTCAGACCAGCGGTGAGCGCGTCGTAGCCGAGCACGGCCTGCATGTACACCGACAGGGCGAAGAACAGCGCGACCATCGCGGCACCGGCCAGCAGCATCACGATGTTGCCGAGTGCGAGATCACGGTTGCGGAACACCGCCAGCGGCACGAGGGGGTCGGCGCTGCGACGCTCGACCGCGACGAACACCACGCCGAGTACGACAGCAACCGCGAAGAGCACGAGAGGCAGCGGATGCTGGAACCCGAGCCGCTCCACCGCGCTGAGCGCGCCGACGAGAGCGACGAGCGCGGCGGTCACGGTGATCGCCCCGGCGGCATCCAGCCGTCCGGACGCACGGGCGCCGTCGCGGGAGACGAGAACGGGAATCGCGACCAGCACGATCACGCCGATCGGCACGTTCACGAAGAACACCGCCTGCCAGCCGAGCGTTGCGGTGAGGATGCCGCCGAGCAGCACCCCGGCCGCCGATCCGATGCCCGCGACCGCGCCCCACACGCCGAGCGCCTTGGTGCGCTCCTTCGCGTCGGGGAAGAGATGGGTGAGCAGCGCGAGCGCGGCCGGGGCGAGGAGCGCGGCGGATGCTCCCTGCACTGCGCGCGCGGCGAGCAGCATCTCACTCGAGAACGAGAGGCCGGCGAGCGCGGATGCTGCGACGAAGCCGGTCGTGCCGATCAGGAAGACGCGGCGGTGACCGTATCGGTCGGCGAGACGGCCGCCGAGCAGCAGCAGCCCGCCGAACGCGAGCACGTACGCGGTGATCACCCACGTGAGGGCTGCGGTGTCCATGCCGAGCTGCCGCCCGAGAACGGGGAGCGCGATATTAACGATCGAGGCGTCGAGCACGACGAGGAACTGCGCGAGCGCCAGGATGCTGAGGGCCAGCCAGCGGCGCGAACTGCGTGGCGCGGCGATGGTGGGTCGAACGGCGGTCGAGATCGTGTTCATGATGTCGTTCCTTTCAGTTGATGATGGATGAGTGACTCATCACTCACTCTTTTGGGCAAAGAAGTATGGGGACAGCACCGGGCGCGATCACGCCGGGTGGCTCATCCCCTTGGTCAGAAGCTTCGCCCACGCTTCGGGGCGACCGTCGAGCTGGGTCGTCACGATGAGGTGGCAGAGCTGCCCGTAGGCGATGAAGCGCTGCACGTCGTCATCCGCGCCGCCGGAGCGACTCTTCGCGAGCATCGTGACGCGTGCGAGTCCGGCGCGAAGCGCCTCGCCCACCACCGGGATGTCGGCGACCGACTGCGCATGCACCTGCAGCATGAGCAGGGTGCGGTCGCTGATCAGCCGCGCGTATGCGTCGCCCATCGCATCGAGGATGTTGTCGGGAGTCTGGTCGCCCGCGGCATCCGCCCCCTCTTCCAGTGCCGCAATGATCGCGTCGAAGCACGCTTCGAGTGCGGCGATGAAGAGCGCCTCCTTGCCGGCGTAGAGCTTGAAGACGTAGGCCGGGGAGATCTTCGCCTCCCGCGCGACGTCGGCGACGGTCGTGGCGTAGTAGCCGCCGCGCGCGAACTCCGCCAGCGCCGCGGCCGCGACGATAGGCCGTCGCGCATCGGCTGTGGAAAGGATCGAACTGCGAGTCGTTGCCATATGAGTGACTGTACACTCACTCTTCTCAGGAGGCAACCAGAGTGCAGGCGCGGATCACAGCTCTTCGGCGATCTCCTTGATCGCGGCGAGGCGACGATCCCAGTCGCGTCCGATCGCGTCGAGGCGCTGAGCAGTCGCGCTGAGCTCGGCACCGATCACGCGGAATCGAAGTTCGCGGCCGGCCCGCACCGGCTCGACGAGGCCGACCTCCTGCAGCACCGCGAGGTGTTTCGCGATGGCCTGGCGACTGACGGGGAGGCGCCCGGCGAGGGCGGATGCCGAAGCATCCCCCTCGCCGAGTGCCTGCAGGATGCTCCACCGCGTCTCGTCCGCGAGTGCCGCGAACATGGGAGCGAGGGTGTCTGTGCTCACGCGTCACCCTTGGTCGTGTCGCGCTCCACCAGCGCCACCAGCTTGTCGAGCTCTTCGTTCCACCCGGTGCGGTGGCTCTCGAGGTTCTCGAGCGGCGCGGACGTGTTCTCGAAGCCGGTCTCGATCACGTCGAGCTGCGTGCCGCCGTCGACCTCGTCGAGAGTGAAGGTGAAGACGGTCGAGCCCTTCTCCTGCACCTGCTCCGGAAGCGAACCGAGCGCATCGTCGTTGTTCCAGCGGTAGGCGACGCGGCGCGGTTCATCCCACTCCTCCACCCGCAGCGGGATGGAGCCGTAGTCCGAGAAGGTCATCGTGCCTGCGGCGCCGACACCGACGCCGTCGAGCACGGTGCGGCCGAACCAGCGGGAGATGTACTCGGGCTGCGTGATCGCCTGCCACACCTTCTCGACGGGCGCGTTGATGCGGATGCTTCGGCGCACCGTGAACGAGTTCTCGTCGACGACGGATGCCGGGTTCTCAGTCATGCTCACCATGATGGTTCCTTTCAGGATCTTTCGCTGGCCGATCGACCAACTGCAATCTCATGGTTGCACTACTTCCTTGTTACTGCAACCCTTAAGTTGCAGTTGGCGTGGTGAGGATTTCCGCACCGTCGTCGGTGATCGCGATCGTGTGCTCACTGTGCGCCGTGCGGCTACCGGTCGCGCTCCGCAGCGTCCAGCCGTCGGCGTCCGTGACGAGCGCGTCAGTGTCGGCCATCACCCACGGTTCGAGGGCGAGCAGCAGACCGGGGCGCAGTTTGTACCCTCTGCCGGGCCGGCCGTCGTTGGCGACGAGCGGGTCCTGATGCATCGTCGATCCGATGCCGTGGCCGCCGAACTCCATGTTGATCGCGTAGCCGGCATCGCCGAGCACGGAGCCGATGGCGTGCGAGAGGTCGCCGATGCGGGCGCCGGGACGAGCCGCGGCGATACCCGCGGCGAGCGCGCGCTCGGTCGCGTCGATCATCGCGAGGCTCTCCGGCGGCCGTGCGTCACCGACGATGAAGCTGATCGCGGCGTCGGCCGAGATCCCGCGGAGCGTGACGGCCAGATCGAGGGTGAGCAGATCACCGTCGGCCAGACGGTAGTCGTGCGGCATGCCGTGCAGCACCGCATCGTTCACCGCCGTGCAGATGTAGTGACCGAACGGTCCACGCCCGAACGAAGGGGCGTAGTCGACGTAGCAGGACTGCGCACCGGCATCCGTGATCATCTCCTTCGCCCAGCGATCGATGTCGAGCAGGCTCACGCCGACCGTACTGCGCGCCTTCAACGACTGCAGGATGTCTGCGACGAGCGCGCCCGCATCCCTGGCGCGAGCGAGTTCGGCAGATGTCAGGATCTCGATCATCCAATAACTATACCGGTGTTGTCATACCGGTATTAGAATCGGAACATGATGGTCAGGATGTCGCTCTCCGCCGCGGAGATCGAACGAGGTGAGCGCCTCGGCGCCATCCTGCGTCAGGCACGAGGTGCACGCACGATGCTCGACGTCGCACTCGACGCCGGCGTCTCCCCCGAGACGCTGCGCAAGATCGAGACCGGCCGCGTCGCGACACCCGCCTTCCCGACGATCGCTGCGATCGCCCATGTACTCGGACTCTCGCTCGACACGGTCTGGGGCGAGATCAGTGCTCCCGAACCGACCCGCCGCACCCCGCGCGAGCAACTCGCGTCCTAGATCAGATCGGCCCGAACATGGGCGATCCTTTCGCCCGCTAACGTGACGTCGAATGTTCCGCCGGTCTGCCCGCCCGGGAAGTCTCCGGTGAAGTCGACCTCGACGTGCAGGAAGCCGTCGCGCGGCTCCGCACCGACGAGCCGCGTCTGCGTGTTGTAGCCGATGAAATACGTGTCGAAGTAGCGGCCGACACCCTCGTGCCCCTCGAAGACCTCCCCGACGGAGGGGTCGTCGAGCACAGCATCCGCCGTGAAGAACGAGAGGAACTCGGCCCTGCCGTGCGTGTTGGCTGCGGTGATCCACTCAGCGATGACGGCATCCTGGGTGATGGTCGATTCTGACAAGGGGTTCTCCTCCGATTGCGTGGAGATGATCGGGATGATCACGTCTGTCTTCGACTCTGAACCCCGTCTGCGCGTCGCACCAGGGAGCGGTGCACCCTGGTTGCGAGGTCGCCGGCGCGGGATGCTGTTCATAATCCCCCACTCTGAATGGAGCCCCACATGCCTGTTGATTCCCCCGCCCTCGCCACCGCCCGCACCCAGGCGCTCGAGGTCCGCGCGCTCTACGAGATCCTCGAGAAGCGGTTCAACGGCAAGACCTGGTCGCTGCATGAGCTGATGATCGGCTTCTCGAACGACGTCGGCTACATCGGCCGTCTTCTGCTCGCCGATGAGGGCACATGGGCGATCGACGGAGATCCGCGAGCCGAGTTGACGCACAAGCTGGCGGAATCGATGTGGTGGACGTTCGTGCTCGCCGACAGGCTCGGCATCGACATGGACGAGGCGTACGGCGACACCCTGTCGAGCATCCGCACGAACCTCGAAGCCACCATCGCCCGCACGGAGAGTTGACGCGACTACCGTGGGCAACATGGCATCTCCCGCTGGCCCTCTCGGAGAGTTCCTGCGCGCGCAGCGGTCTCGCATCACGCCCGCGGATGTCGGCCTGCCGGATGTGGGCGGCAGGCGGGTGAGCGGGTTGCGGCGCGAAGAGGTGGCGGTGCTCGCCGGCGTCAGTGCCGACTATTACGCCCGTCTCGAGCAGGGCAGAGAGCGCACTCCCTCCACGCCGGTCGTCGAGGCTTTGGCGACGGCACTGCGTCTCAGCCCGGATGCCAGGAATCACGTGTTCCGGCTCGCTCGGCTCTCGCCGGGGGCGCAGCCCGTCCCCGGGCCCGTGAGCGACGAGCTCATGCAGTTGATGGATGCCTTCCCGCATGCGGCGGCGTACGTCATCGATCCCGGCTTCCAGATCATCGCCGCCAATGCGACCGCGCGAGCGCTGCTCGGAGAGTCGCAGCTCGCCCATGGGGCGATGGACTTCGTGTTCCTCGATCCTGCTGCGCGGGCGTACTTCCAGAACTGGGATCTTGTCGCTCGCGCCGCGGTCAGCGCGCTTCGCCTCGCGGCCGGCTTCAGCCCGCCGCACCCGGCCGTCCTGCCGCTCATCACGCGACTCCGCGCCGAATCTGCCGAGTTCGTCGGCTACTGGGAAGATCACACGGTCGCCGGTCTCAGCATGACCGAGAAGACGATCAACCATCCTGACGTCGGCCGTCTCACGCTCACGTATCAGACGCTCGATGTGCGGGATGCTCCTGGCCAGCAGCTCACCGTCGCCACGGCCACGCCAGGTAGTCCGAGTGCGGATGCCCTGGCGCTGCTCGGGGCGCTCGAGGCGACGCGGAGTTCGCACGGCTGAGCGATCGGCGCATCCCACGGTTCAGGCCGCGATGTCGAAGCGTGCACGTCCGCCGAGCCTGGGGGTGCGGGCGGGATCGACATGGGTGGGTGGGATGAACCAGACGCGAGCATTCACACCGGCGCCGTCGATATAGATCTCCCATCCGTTGTCGTGGATGCGATGGTGACAGCTCTCGCACAGGAGTATTCCGTTGGAGAGGTCGGTTCGCCCGTGATGGCGTTTCCACCATCGCATGTGGTGCGCCTTGACCATCTCGGGTGGGAGGTTGCACATGGCGCATCCGCCGTCGCGCTCGGCAAGAGCGAGGCGTTGCGCCTTGGTGAAGAAGCGCTTCTTCCGACCCCAGTCGAGGATCTCGCTGTCCCCGCCGAGAACACAGGGGATCACGCCGCCGTCGGCGGCCATGCGTCGGGCGGCAGCTGCGCTGATCGGCTGGTCGATGCCATCGATCGTCGCGGTTCCCGTCGCCGATTCCAGGTCGTCGAGGTGCATCCGGACGATCACGGTGGCTCCCGCGAGGGGAAGCTTCTCGCTCTTGCAGCCGAGCACGTGCGCACAGAACAGGGCGAGCGCGTCGGCCTGCAGCATCGGCACCGTGCGGTGGTCGGCATCCGGCGCATCCGGATCGGGTGCGGCCTTGCGGGCTGCGAATGCGGCGCTCACATATCCGCGAAGCGCGGCGACGATCGGAGCACCGGTCTCGACATCGAAGTTGCCGTTGAGATGCAACCGGCCGCCGCGCTCGAAGAAGGTCAGTGATCGCTTGCCCCGCTGCTCGTCCTCTCGCGGCTCGACGCCATCAGGATCCAGCCATGCCTCGACCCGCACGACGAGTCGGCGGATCTCATCGAGCGCGAGCCCAGGAGCCGCGTCGACCAACAACCGCTCACCTTCGGCCGTGCGCTCAGGCCCGGCTGCGATGCGGCACCGCTCGAGCACCGCGATGATCAACGCGGCCGCTTGCGCGCTGAGGGTTCCTGCCGCCAACGCCTCGCTCACCAGCGGATACTTCGCCGGCAACCTGGCACCGAGCAGATCGGTGCGTGCGGCTGTCGCCTCGCCCACCTTGATCAGGCGGATGGCGTCACCCATCGAGACCCCCGTTGCGGCCGCGATCAACTTCGCCGGCGTGCGGAATCCCTGCTGCTTCGCCAAAGAGTCCGCGCCCAGCTCCGTACGCGACTCACTCGCGATCCCCGCTGCGACACCGACGTGCACAGCATCCAGTCGACGCTGCAGCACGCCGATCGCATTCGTGACCGCGATCAACTGATCTCTCGAAAGATCGTTCGAGTCACCAGCATCCGCCCAGGCCTCGTCGAGGCGAGAGATCGCCTCGTGCAGACCCGTCAGCTTTGACATGCTTCAACGATACCGCACCCATATGCGTTTGTCGAACATTAATTCGAATCGGTGGACAACTTGCGCAGAATTGAGGATCGATCGCCGCGCCTGGGTTCACACGCCTTCGAAGTTAAATCCGAACAAGATTCGGTGAGGAAAGGCGACGCGAAGGCGTTGCGGTCGCTCAGCGCCGACGCCGCTCCAACACCCCGGCACACACGATCGCCACCACTCCGGCGATCGGCACGACGAGCAGACCCGCGCGAAGCCCGGCGTTGTCGGCGATGAATCCGACGAACGGCGGCGAGAGCAGGAAGCCCAGTCGCAGCAACCACGACACGATCGTGAGACCGGCGCCGTGCCGGAGGCCCGGGAGCGCATCTGCGGCCTGCATCGCCGCGGGGATGAGCGTGGCGCTGCCGAACCCGGCCACCGCGAAGCCCAGGATCGTGCCGGGGATCGTCGGGAAAGCCAAAGCCAGCCCCATTCCGACGGCGATGAGGAGTCCGCCGGCCTGCGCGACGGCACGCTGCCCGAAGCGATCAACCATGCGGTCGCCGATGATCCGTCCGATGAACTGCGCCCCGACGAGAGCGATGTATCCGGTGGTGGCGATCGCTGCCGGGGCTGCGAGATCCGCGCCCAGGTAGAGGGTCGCCCACGACATTCCGGCATCCTCGACGATGGCGCCGGCGATCGCGAGCAGCACGAGCGCGACTATGACGAACACGGTCTTCCCCGTGATGCCGCGGCGCAACGCACCGCCGATCTCCGATCCGCCGGCGATCGCGTCCTCCTCCGTCACGTCGTCGCGCCCCGGCAGACACATCCGCAGCGCGACGAGCGAGAGCACGCAGAACACGACGGCAGAGATGCCGAGATGGATGCCGATGGGCAGGGCCAGTGCGATCGCCGCGGCCGACATCGATCCGCCGAGCACCGCGCCGATCGACCAGATCGCGTGGAAGGAGTTGATGATCGAGCGTCCGTAGCCGCGCTGCACGCGAAGACTGTGCGTGTTCTGCCCGACGTCGGTGATGGCATCCGCCGCACCGCCGAGGAAGAGTCCGAGGGCGAAGAACAGTGCCGACGGTGCAAGACCCGCCGCGAGGATCCCGAGGCTGGTGAGGATCGTGCCGACCACGGCCACCTTCGCCGATCCGAAGCGGCGGATGAGCACGGCGGCTCCGAGTCCTGCGACCATCGCGCCGGCGGGGAACGCCGCGATCGCGAGTCCGTAGGCGGCGGCGTCGAGGCTGAGCTGCACCTTGATCTCGGGGTAGCGCGGCAGGATGTTGGCGAACAGCGCACCGTTCGTGAGGAACAGCAGCGCGACGCCGACGCGTGCGCGGCGCACGGCCGGGGCGACGGTAGTCGTGCTGGGCATATGCACCAGCCTATGCGGGGTCGCGGATGCCTCAGCCCCGCAGCACCGAATCCAGCAGCCCGGGGAACAGGGCATCGAGGTCGTCGCGCCGTAGCGTCAGCATCCGCCGGCGTCCGTTGGGTTCGTTGCGGATGACGCCGGCCTCGCGCAGCACCTTCATGAAGTGCGACTTGGTCGACTTCGGCAGGTTCGGGTCGGTAGCGTGGCAGGCGGCCATGTCGAGCGGCCCGTCGGCGAGCTGGCGCGCGATCGCAAGGCGCTCGGGGTCGCTGAGCGCGAAGAGCACGTCCGTCAGCTGGATATCGGAGCGCTCCGGATGCTGCAGATCACCGGGCATGGTTCGATAATAGTTGAACAATTGCTGATGGGCGAGTACGCTCCGATAGTTCGATGATTCTCGAACCCAGAGATTCGAAGCAACAGGTTCTCGAACCGAGGAGCGCGCATGACCACGACCGAACCGATCACCATCCGGCAGACCCGCTCAACCGCCGCGCCTTTCACTCGCACTGCCCGCATACGGTTCGGGTTCGCGCTGGCCGTGGTGGCGCAGATCCTGATGATGACGGGCGCGAGCGCACCGTCGCCGTTCTATCCGGTGCTCGCCGAGCAGGTCGGCTTCGCTGCGATCGTGATCACCGCCGTGTTCGCTGTCTACGCCATCGCACTGCTGCTCACGCTGCTCACGGCCGGGTCACTGTCGGATCATGTCGGCCGCCGCCCGGTCGCGATCGTCGGGTTCGTGCTGCTCGCGGGCAGCATGCTGCTCTTCTCGCACGCGGACTCCGTGGCGCTGCTCTTCTTGGCACGCATCATCCAGGGCATCGCGAGCGGACTCCTGCTCTCGGCGCTCTCGGCGGCTGTGCTCGACCTCGCGCATCCCGCCCGCCCGGCGACCGCGGCGCTGTGGAATGCGCTAGCTCCCGGAATCGGGCTCGCGACCGGCGCCCTCCTGTCGGGAGTCGCACTCGATGTCATGGGCGAACCGCTGCTCGACGTGTTCGGGCCGCTCACCGCCGCGTATGTCATCCTCGCGGTGCTGTTCTTCTTCGCACCCGAGACAGCGCCGAGGAAGCCGGGCGTCTGGGCCTCGCTGCAGTTCCGCCTCTCGGTTCCGCAGGCAATCCGCGCGGACTTCTGGCGCGCCGCTCCCGCCATCGTCGCGGGCTGGGCGACCGGAGGCCTGTTCCTCTCCCTCGGCGCGAACATCGTCCACAACGAGCTCGGCGGCATCGCGCACATCTGGCAGGGCCTCGGCGTCGCGATCCTCACCGGGGTCGGGGCGATCACGGCGTTCATCCTGCGCAAGCGCTCTCCACGCACGATCACGATCTTCGGCACCGCAGCCCTCGCCGCCGGCACGGCCCTGTCGCTCGGGGCGCTCGCGCTGGGATCGCTTCCCGCGTATCTCATCGCCGCCGGCGTGACCGGCATGGGGTTCGGCACCGCGTTCTCCGGTGTGATCGCGTCGCTCGCGCCCCGCATCCCCGCGACCGAGCGCGCCGACACGTTCGCCGTCATCTTCCTTCTCGCGTATCTCGCGTTCGGCGTTCCTGCCGTGATCGCGGGGACGCTGGTGGGCGTCGTCGGGCTCGGCGCGGTGTGCGTCGGATACGGCGTGGTCGTCATCGCGCTCTCGGTGCTCGCGCTGGTGTTCCGGGTGCGCAGCAAGGGATGAGGACGCTGGTGAACGCTCCGCTCACCGCGAGGGAAGGTGCAGCGGCCTGAACCCGTTCATGTTCAACGCGAGCGCCCATGGTCCGGCCCCGAGTTTGATGATCTCTCGGTTCAACCGTGCTTCGTGTTTCAAGAACAGTTCGGCCTGGGCATCTGCTCGCAGATCTTGCTTCGCACCGATCCAGACCGATCGGATGCCGTGAGTGAGATACGCCTCAAGCTCGGCGGGGCGGGTGCGTATCCGACGATCTCGCGTGATCACGATGAAACCTCGAGCGCCGACAATGGGCATCCACTCAAGGTCGAGTGCGCCGAGCGGAATCTCCGGTAAGGCTTCATGACCCGGATATACGAAATCTGTCCGGCCCTGACGAACAAGGGTCTTCGCGAGGCCCAGGGCGTTCTCGTCGGCGAAGTACACCGGCGAGAACGGGCTCATCATGCCGCCCGGTCGCGGCCCGCGATGAGCTCGAAACGGATCGCCTCATCGACCTGCTGGGCAGTGAGGTCATAGAGGTCGGCAAGCTCTTCGCGCCCGGCGCCCGCGCTGTACTCCTCAGCGAGCGCGTCCGTGCGGACGTTTCGAACAGCGGGCTGACCGAAGGTACGAGCAGGATCCATCACGACGAACGGGGTACGTGGATCTGGCCTGAATCGTCCAACGGCTCCGTCCTCATACTCGACTGCGTGCTGGAACCGCTCGGTGGCCTCCGTCGCCATGCTCTGCCCGTTCCGGACGACGACCAGTTGCAACGATCGATCGAGTCCCACGCGATCTTGTACTACTCGTACGAGTTCTCGCCCTTCGACCTCCAGGAATGGTCGCGCGAGCGCCAGCGGATAGCGTCCGAATTCACCCCGAAGTTGCTCGACTGCCGGTCGCAACCTCTGAACAGACACGTCCTGCCTGCGGAACTCCGCCAACAGTCGCGCCTCGACCATCTCGCCCCACGTCACGACGTCGTCACCGATCGGCTGTTCCCTGAGCACAGGGTCGTAGAACTTCCCTGCCCGCGAATAACCCTCGAGCCAACGACGAGATGTCCCAGCGTGCAGCCCGACCAGACGGTCCACGTCTGCATAGGAGTAGAGCGCCCGATCGAGCATCGAAATGGCCATGACCCCATGATGACACCGCCAGAGGGCGTCGTCGGGATCTGTGGACAAGTCCGCCGCTTCGTGCGGTTGACGAGGCCTCACCTCCCGCGGAGGAACTCCTCGACCTCGACCGCGGTCGGAGCCGTCGTCGGTCCACGACGCGTGACCTTGATCGCGGCTGCGGCGTTGGCGCGTCGGCAGGCATCCACCCACATCACGCCGACGGCGATGCCGGCCAGCAACGCGCCCGTGTGCGTGTCACCGGCACCGTTCGTGTCGACGGGGGTTTGCGGAAAGCCCGGCACATAGGTGCTCTCGCCGTGCGCATGCACCGCACACCCTTCGGCGCCGTCGCGCACGATGGTGACCGCCCCGGCACGCATCAGCGGAGTGAGCGCGCGGGCATGGGCCACAATTTCGCGTTCGGATGCTCCGGCCGGCGCTTCGACCGGAACAGACCGCGCGGCCAGTAGATCGGTCGCTTCCTCCGCATTGCCGGTCCACACGTCGGTGCGGGCGAGCATTGTGTCGCGCACGTCGGCGGGCAGCGCGGCGAAGGCGGCCCCGGGGTCGAGGACGACGGCAGCGTCCTGGGGAAGTGTCCTCAACCAGGCCAGCAACGGGTCGCGGGTCTGCGCGACGGCGAGCGAGTATCCGGTGACGCAGACGAGATCGCCGGGCTGCACGTCGGCGGTCGCGAGCGACTCGACTGTGATCTCGCGCTCCGCCCCCAGCGTCGTGACGAAGGTGCGCTCTGCCGTGGGTTCGATCAGCACGACGCACACCCCGGTGTCCTGCGTGGTCACCGGAGGAGCGGATGCTGCGATGCCGTCGGCATCCAGCGCCTCGCGGATCAGATCGCCGTAAGGGCCGGTGCCGATCGCTCCGGCGTGCAGGCACTCGGCGCCCAGGCGGGCCGCCGCGAGCAGCACGGTGACAGAGCCACCGGCATACTCGGCGACCGAGTCGGCCATGAGGTTCTGCCCGCGCGCGGGGAGGTCTGCCACTTCGATGACCAGGTCGACCAGCGCCTGTCCGGTGTGGATCACCCGCGGTCGGTGCGCATCCTGCGCGAGTCGGTCATCGGTCTCGGCACGGCTGCGCATGCGGACAGCCTATCCATCGGGATCCGCGCTCATCGAAGCATCTGCCACTCGCACGGCCTCGGCCAGCTTTGGGAAACTCTCGGTGATGGTGCGCCAGAGCAGGTCGGCATCCATCCGGTCATAATGGTGCACGACGAAGTCGCGCTGCCGAGCCGCCTGCCGCCAGATCGGGCCCCGGAAGCCTTCCGGGTCGGCGGCGATAAGACGCTTTGCAAGGTCACCGACTCTGTTGGAGAGCGCCTCGAAGGCCAACGAGACGGCTGGGTCCGAGTCGAAGGCCTCGCGCCCACGCGCCGCCAATTCAGACGCGGTGCCGAGCGTGGCGCGGAGATCGTCGAACCAACGCGGAATGCGCTCGACCGGATTCACAGCGGCACCGCCTCGTTCAGAATGCGTGCATCGCGTTTCGGGTCGAGCGATGCAACGGAAACTGCAGCGACGGGGACGCCGACAAGCATCTCGATGTCCATCTCGAACTGGGCGATGTCGAACAGCGTCGCATCGTCGGCAGTGACCAGAAGATCGAGATCACTGTCCGCGGCTTGATCGCCACGCGCCACCGATCCGTACACCTGGACGTCGCGGAGGTGCGCCGCCTGTGCAAGGCGTTCAATCAGCGGGCCGAGCTGGCGTAGACGCTCGACGGTGACGTGTGCCGGTTCGCGATCGGAAACCCGCTGGTACTCGTCCACCGAGAGCAGAACCACCTCGGGCTTGCGGTGCGAGCCGATGGCGACAGGAGCGGCAGCAGGATTGTCACGCAGCCCCGCGATGAGACGCGACAGACCGGCGCGCGCGTCGGCGACTGAGAGGACCTCCATGCCCGCACCTCCTGTACATGAATATGTACAAGTTTAACCGATACATCGTCGCGACGGCACGGCAACCCTGAATGAGCGCATCCTTGCTCAGGTTTAGCCACCCTAAACCTGAGTAACGAGCATCTCTCGCAACTCCACCGCCTCTGACGCAGCCATCGAATACGAGTGCTCGGCCGCCGGATACGCCCCCGACCGCACGTCTTCCGCGTACGCAGCGACCCCGGCGACAGCATCCGCCCGCAGATCCGCGTAGCGCTTCACGAACTTCGCAGCCCCGCCGTCGTACAGCCCGAGCAGGTCGTGGAAGACGAGCACCTGGCCGTCGGCATCCGCCCCGGCGCCGATCCCGATCACCGGAATCCGCATGAGCGGCTTTAGTGCGGCAGTCACCTCCGAAGGCACGGCTTCGATGACGAGCATTGAGCATCCGGCATCCTGCAGGGCCAGCGCGTCGTCGATCACCGCACGTGCCGCGTCGGCCGTGCGGCCTTGCGCGCGGTAGCCGCCGAGGGCCGTGGCGGTCTGCGGGGTGAGGCCGACGTGTCCGACAACAGGGATCCCCGCGCCGACGAGAGCGCGAGCACGGTCGACCGAGGTGCCGCCGCGCTCGATCTTCACGAGGTCGCAGCCGGCCTCTT
Source organism: Microbacterium murale (assembly GCF_014635185.1). GTDB lineage: Bacteria > Actinomycetota > Actinomycetes > Actinomycetales > Microbacteriaceae > Microbacterium > Microbacterium murale. The sequence goes on along the minus strand of NZ_BMCM01000001.1, from coordinate 1,139,098 downwards.
TGATGAAGCGCTGCGCCGTGGCGATCGCCAGGGAATCGGATGCTTCGTACGACCCGAACGGCAGATCGCCGACGAGCAGCGGAGTCGTCAGTCCGCGTCGTACCGCGCGCGTGAGCATGAGCATCTCGTCGACGGTGACGGGCACGGTGCTGTCGTAGCCGAGCACCGTCATCGCGCCCGAGTCGCCGACGAGCACGACATCGACGCCCGCGGCCTCGACGATCTGCGCGCCAGGATGGTCGTAGGCGGTGACCATGACGATCGGCTCACCGGCATCCTTCTTCTCGACGAGGCTCGGCAGGGTGACCCGCTTGCGCGTCGTCGCGTGCACGCTCATGCGTGGGCCTCCGTCAGCAGCCGATCGACGACGTCGTCGACCTGGATAATCGTGTTCGTGCGGTCGACGTGCACGACGACGGGTTCGTAGGTCTCGAGGTCTTCGCGCGAGTAGTCGGCGTAGGAGATGACGATGATCGTGTCGCCGGCGTGCACGAGGCGGGCGGCGGCGCCGTTGACCTGGATGACGCCGGATCCGCGCTCTCCCGCGATCGTGTAGGTCTCGAAGCGGGCACCGTTGTTCACATCGACGACGTGCACCTGCTCGTGCGCGAGGATGTCGGCGGCCTCGAGCAGGTCGGGGTCGATCGTGATCGAGCCGACGTAGTTCAGGTCGCTGCCGGTGATGGTGGCGCGGTGGATCTTCGACTTCAGCATGGTGCGGCGCATCAGGCGCTCCGTTTCAGGATGTGGTTGTCGATCAGTCGGGCAGCGCCCACGCGGGCGGCGACGGCGAGAAGCGCGTCGTCTTCCACGCTCGTGACGGTCTGCAACGTGAGGGCATCGCGGAGCTCGAGGTACTCGGGCGTGACGCCGGCCGCGTCGAGTACGTCGCGCGCCGCCGAAAGGATGCTGTCGCCGTCGCTCTCGCCCGACTCGTGCTGCGCGGCCGCCGCGTCGAGCGCACGGTTGAGCGCGGTCGCCTGCGCGCGGGCCGCAGGGTCGAGGTAGACGTTGCGCGAGCTCATGGCGAGCCCGTCGGCTTCGCGCACGATCGGGCACGCCTCGATGCGCACGTCGAGATCGAGGTCGCGTACGAGGCGCCGGACGACGGCGATCTGCTGCGCATCCTTCTGTCCGAAGTAGGCGACATCGGGGCGGACGATGCCGAACAGCTTGGCGACGACGGTCGCGACGCCGTGGAAGTGGTGCGGTCCGCGGGCCGCACCGTCGAGCATCTCGGTGACACCCGAGACGTGGATGCTGGTGCCGAAGCCGTCCGGATAGATCTCCGCAGCGTCGGGGGCGAAGAGAATGTCGACGCCCTCCTGCTCTGCGCGCGCGGCGTCATCCTGTTCATTGCGGGGATAGCTGCTGAGGTCTTCGTTCGCGCCGAACTGGGTCGGGTTGACGAAGAGCGAGACGACAACGAGGTCGTTCTGCCGGCGCGCTTGTTGCATCAGCGAAGCGTGGCCGTCGTGGAAGGCGCCCATCGTGGGGACGAGGCCGACTCTTTGGCCCGCGCGTCTGGCGTTCTCGACGACGGCGCGCACTTCGGGGACCGTGCGGAGGATTCTCATACCGCCACCTTCTGTCGCGCGATCGCGCGGGTGGCCGTGACGAGTTCGTCGAAGAGGCTCGTCAGCGCGAGGTCGGCTTCATCGACGGCCGCGCGCTGGCGAGTGATTGTGACCTCGTCGCCGCGGGCGATCGGGCCGGTGAGGGATGCTGTCGAGCCGCTGCTCTGCCAGTTGTCGACCGTGCGGCGGAGGAGCGGGGCGAGGAGGTCGCGCACCTCATCGCCGGGGATGCCGGCGGATGCTGCGAGCTGCTCGGCAGCGTCGAGCACGGTGAGGACGAAATTCGAGGCGAACGACGCGGCGGCGTGGTAGCCGGCGCGGTGGGGGTCGTCGACCTCGAAGGGCCGAGCGCCGAGGGTGCGGGCGAGCTGTTCTGCGATGTTCTTGTCTTCGGGTGTGCGGCCGGCAATGGCCGCGCCGATGCCGTGGAACACGTCGGCAGACTCGGTGCCGGTGAACGTCTGCAGCGGGTGGATGCTGAAGTCGACGTCGTCGAGCGGGGTGGCGCCGGAGACGTGGCCGATTCGGGTTGCGTGCGGGCGGGCAGCGGATGCCGCTTCGGAGATCGCGGCGTCGGGGACGCAGAGGAGCGCGATGTCCGCGTCGGGGATCTCATCGCCGCGACGGAGGGGGCCGTGGACGGTGAGGCCATCCGCACGGAACGCCCGCGCGAGCACGCCACCAAGACGGCCGGCGCCGATGATGGCGATGGTCGTTTCAGGCGCGAGAGCAGTGGGTGGATTCATGGTGATTCTTGGACCGGAGGTGGGAGGCTCAGATGCCACGAGTATCCGCCCGCTCGGCGTGTCGCGCCAAATCCGAGAGCAATATGCGCAGGTAGATACGTGTCATTCTTGTTGCTTTGGCTTCTGCCCCGCGTTCTGACTGGGCATATTGATTTCTGGCCACGCTCGTGCGAAAGCTCAAGCGCTCAAGTACGGATCTGCCGGATCGACCAGTTTGTCGCAGACTGGAAGCATGAGCGACATCCTCGACACGCTTCCGTCGGATGCCACGCACCGCGACGCCGAGCGCGTCTTCACCGAGGCGGGTTGGACGGCGTGCGGTGCCGGAGACTGGGCGATCGCGCTGCGCTCTCCCGACGGCGCTCCTGGACGCACGATGGCGGTGCGCATCAGTCCCTTCGATCCGACCGGCCCGTACACGGCTGCGCTGTATCGCGAGGCCGCGCACACGCGTCAGGTGCCGCAGCTCTTCGCCCATCGACGCCTCGTCGGCGGCGGGGATCTGCAGGTGATGGAGTGGCTCGAGGCTGTGGACGAGGCGGACGCGATCGAGTTCCACCAGTACATCGAGAACCGCGATGAGTCCGTCGCCGAATTGGTCGACATCGTCCGTCGCATCCACGAGCGAGCGCTGCAGGAGCTGCCGTGGTGCGGACCGCTCGACCAGAATCCGTCGAATGTGATGCGCGGATCCGACGGCCGCCTCGTGGTCTGCGACCTCTTCTACGCCGACGGGCCGGACCTCTACGCGACGGCTGCCGCGCATCCCGAGGTCGTCGCCGAGCGGATTCCTGAGAGCGAACGCCGCTTCATGACCGAGATCCCGCTGGCCGCTTCTGGCCCCTGGGATGCCGCGGAGCGGGAGAGCATGCGAGCCGGGTTGGCGGAGGCGGATGGCCGAGAGCGCACCGATCCCGACGTCAGTGGTTCCGACTGATCGCCGCCGTCTCCGCCGCGGTGTACGTCCCCTCCGGGTACAGATCGGGAACGTGCGTCGAGACGAACTCCGTGAGCTCTCTCACCACGCGCCGAATGTCGTCACCCGCATAGTGCGTGCGTTCCCAACTCGCGTACAGCGCACAGCGCATGGCCTCCCCTCGGTGCTGCAGAGGACGTGTGACGAGCCCGAATCGAGGCGGCTCGACGACCACGCATGGCCCGTGCCCGGCGGCCGATCGCGCCTGGATGATCGGAGCATCCGCCCCGAGGCTCGCCATCTCCAGCGACCATCCCTCGCCCTCCGCGACCTGTTGGATCTGCGCCCAGGCTGCCGACCCTCGACCCGAGGTGAGGAAGGGACCCGCGAGCAGGTCTTTCAATTCGATCTGCTCGCCGTCGGCGAGCGGATGCGACGCGGGCAGCTGGCACAGCAGCGGGAGCGTCATCACGCGAGTGCCGCGCAGCCGAGAGGCCGGTGGACTGGTCGTCACGGCGAGGTCGGCTCCGGTGCGCAGCCGGTCGTAGGTCTCGGTGGGTGTCGCGATCATCACGTCGGAGATCGGGCCACCCTCGGCGATGAACGGCGCGAGCACGAGCACGCTGGTCATCTCGGGCGAGGCGACGACGAACGAGCGCTGCTCCTGCACGATGCCGGTCATCACCTCGCGCGCGCGACGACCTCGGCGCACGAGGTCGCGGGCCATAGGCTCGAGGCGCTCACCGGCGTAGGTCGTCATCATTCCATTCGGCATGCGGCGGAACAGCGCGGCACCCACCTGCCGCTCGAGCGAGGCGATCTGCCGCGACACGGTCGGCTGCGTGCGGATGAGTCGTTCGGCCGCCAGGCTCACCGATCCGCTGTCGATGACCGCGACGAACGCTTCCAGCTCCCGTTCCCCGTACATGCACAAAGCGTATATCCATACCCGCTTTTCTCATTGGACGGGCATGACGGAGTGCCGTCAAGATGGCCTGAACCCGATCCCGAAAGCTCTTCCCCCGATAGAGAGGGCCGACTATGGCCACTTCGCACACTGAGATCTCCCCGGCTCGTCAACGACGATCCATGGTCGGCGCCTTCGTCGGCACCGCGATCGAGTGGTACGACTTCTACATCTTCGGCACGGCCGCCGCGCTCGTGTTCGGTCGCGTCTTCTACCCCGATGTCGCTCCGGGGGCGGCGCTGCTGGCATCGTTTGCGACCTTCTGGGTCGGTTTCCTCATGCGTCCCGTCGGCGGCCTCGTCTTCGGGCACTTCGGCGACAAGCTCGGCCGCAAGAACGTGCTCGTCATCACCCTGATCATGATGGGCGCCGCGACGACTCTGATCGGTCTGCTGCCGACGTTCGCGCAGATCGGGATGCTGGCACCGATCCTGCTCGTCGTGCTCCGCGGCCTGCAGGGCTTCGCGGTCGGCGGCGAGTGGGGTGGGGCCGTGCTCCTGTCCACCGAGAACGCCCGGCCAGAGAAGAAGGGCCTCGCCGGCGCGTGGGTGCAGCAGGGGTCTCCTGCCGGATCCATCCTCGCCACCCTGATGTTCCTCCTCGTAGGCCTGCTGCCCGATGAGCAGTTCCTCTCGTGGGGCTGGCGCATCCCCTTCCTGGTCTCCGCGATCCTCGTGGTCGTCGGTCTCGTCATCCGCCTGAAGGTCGAGGAGTCACCCGACTTCGTCGCGGCGAAGGAGAGGCAGGAAGTCGTGAGCGCGCCGGTGCTCGTCGCTCTCCGCACGGCTCCGATCTTCATCGGGCTCGGCGTCCTGGCATCCGTCATGGGCATCTCGAACGCCTACTTCTCGAACACGTTCCTGCTTTCCTGGACGACCGGGTCGCTGGGACTTGATCGTCAGCTGATGCTCAACATCCTGCTGGGCATGGCGTTGCTCCAGTTCATCTGGCAGCCGATCGCCGCGAAGATCGCCGAGCGCTTCGGCATCGCCAGGGTCATGCTCACCGGGCTCGTGTTCAGCGTGCTGCTGACCGTCCCGTACTTCCTGGCCATCCAGGCGGCGTCTCCCCTGTGGATCACCGTCACGCTCTACGCCACGATCCTCGGCAGCACCGCGTACTACGCACTACTGGCGACGTTCCTCGCGTCGGCCTTCCCCGCCCGCATCCGGTACTCGGGAGTCTCGCTCGCCTATCAGCTGTGCGCCACGATCTTCGGCGGTTCGACGCCGCTGGTCGCGCAGTGGATCCTGAACTCCAGCGGTGGCAGCGTCTGGGCGGTCGCGGTGTTCTACGCCGTGATGATCCTCGTCACGATCGGCGGCGTCTGGGGTCTGCAGCGTCAGATCGTGCGTCAGGTGGAGCGGGAGACTGCGGTCTGACATGCACATCGACACGATCTTCACCAACGCCCGCATCCGCACCCTCGACCCGGAGAGGCCGTTCGCGCACAGCATTGGCACGCTGAACGGCCGCATCGTCGGCTTCGATGACGACCTGCACGGCCTCGATGCCGACCGTATCGTCGACCTCGGCGGGCAGCCGGTGCTCCCCGGTTTCCACGACGCGCATCATCACCTCTCGCTGACCGGATTCCGGCTGGCCTCGCTGAACCTGCGTCCTGGCGCGGTGAACTCGCTGGCCGAGTTGTACGACGCGGTGCGGGAGTATGCGGACGGCCTGGCACCGGATGCCTGGGTGCGAGGCGCCGGATACGACCAGAACTTCCTCGAGGATCATCCGACGGCAGAGGCGCTGGACCGTGTGGCGGGTGGCCGGCCGGTGCTTCTGGAGCACGTCTCCGGGCACATGCTCGTGGCCAACACCCGTGCGTTCGAGCTTGCCGGCTACTCGCGCAGGGAGGGGTATCCGGACATCGCCGGTGGCAGCATCCCGCGCGATGCCGACGGACGACCGCAGGGTCTGCTGCAGGAGTCGGCGATGGGTCCGATCAACGCCCTGGTGCGTCCCGTCGGGCTTGACGAGGTGCAGCGCAATCTCGGGCTCGCCAGCGATCAGGCGCTCAACTACGGACTCACCTCGGTCACCGAGCCCGGCATCGGCGAGATCCGGGTGGTTGGCAACAGCCCGCTCGATTACCACGCGTATCAGACGGCGGTCGAGCAGCGGATGCTGCGGGTGCGGACGACCCTGATGCCGTACATCACCGTCTTGCACCCATTCGAGGATCTGCCCGACAAAGACGTGCTGGGGCTGGACCTCGGCATCCGTACCGGTCTCGGCGACGACATGCTGCGCGTCGGGCCCGTGAAGATCGTCGCTGACGGTTCATTCATCGGGCGATCGGCAGCGATGCACGCGTGCTTCCACGGCGAAGCCGACAACTTCGGCGTGCTGCTGCACGAGCCTTCCCAACTACGCGATTACATCGTCGGCGCGCATCGCGCGGGCTGGACGGTCGCGACTCACGCGATCGGCGACCGCGCCATCACTCATGTGCTGGATGCCGTGGAGGAGGCGCAGCGCATCGCGCCGCGGCCCGACGTGCGCCACCGCATCGAGCACTTCGCGCTGGCGAGCGACGCCGACGTCGCGCGCGCTGCTCGTCTCGGGGTGATTCCGGTGCCGCAGGGCGTGTTCCTCTCGGACTTCGGCGACGGCATGGCCGCCGCCGTGTCGGAGGATCGTCGCAACGACATCTATCGGGTGAAGTCGCTGGCGGATGCCGGGATCGTGCTCAACGGATCGACTGACTCCCCCATCTCGGATGCGAACCCGCTGGTGTCGCTGCGAGACATGGTGCTGCGGCAGACGAGTTCCGGCGCTGTGCTGGGTGAGCGCGAGCGGATCAGTGTCGACGAGGCGGTGCGGGCGTACACGTATGGCTCGGCGTATGCGGTCGGTCAGGAACTCTCGAAGGGGACCTTGAAGGTCGGGATGTTGGCGGACTTCATCGCGCTGAGCGACGATCTTTATTCGATCCCCGCGGAGCGGATCGCGGAGCAGGAGGTTACGGCGACCGTTGTGGGTGGGGCGGTCGAGTTCGGGGACGTGGGGTAGGGGAATTACAACACACCGTAGGTCGCGAAGGCCTCCGTCGCACTCATCCCCGACTCGACCGCCGAACGGACCACCTTCTCGGTACGCGCCTTCTCCATCGCCCGAGCGATGACGTCGACGTGCACGGCCTGGGGGATGATCACCACCCCATCGACATCACCGAAGACGATGTCGCCCGAGTGAACGGACGCCTGCCCGATCTCGATCGGGCAGCGGAAGTCCACGACCTGGGTCCGCACGGATGAGTCCTGCGCCCAAGCGCCCCGGCTGAATACCGGGAAGCCCTGCTCGAGCACCTGCGGTGTGTCGCGATGCCACCCACTGACTACGGCACCGGTCGCTCCGCGGGACCGTGCGGTCGCAGTGAGCAACTCACCCCAATACGCGCAGCGCCCGGTGCCTCCTGCCGCGATGTAAATCTCGTCGGTCTCGAGCTGGTCCAACGCCTCGGTGAGCCTGCCGAACGGTGTGCGCTGCGGACCGAACACGTCGATCATCAGGACCGTCATTGCGCGGCCCGCTAGCTTCATATCCGGCGTCATTGCCCGGATCGCCGGCGGGAGGAACTGATGCGTGAAACCCAGTTCGTCGAGAATGTCACCGACAACCGGCGTATACAGCCGTTCGCGCATGAGCGCGAACATTTCCGCATCGGAGGACCATCCAGTCATCGAGCACACCTTTCGTAGCGGGATCAGTAGAGGAGGTTTACCAGGCCGGTCGACAGCAACGGCACGAACATCAGCAGTAGCAGGAATCCGCCGAACAGTGCGTAGAACGGTACGGCCTCACGAATGAAGTCCGCCGTCTTGGTTTTCGTGATGCTGTTCACGACGAACATCAGCGTTCCCACGGGCGGCGTGAATGCGCCGACAGTGTTGGCGAAGATGAAGACCATCGCGAAGTGAATAGGGTCGAGCCCGAATGTGGCCGCGATGGGCGCAAATAACGGCACCAGCACGATCATCGTCGCGTTGCCCTCAATGAACATTCCCACGATCAGAAGAAATGCGCCGACAGCGAGAAGAAACAACCACTCGTTGTGAATCGACCCGACGATGAGTTGGCTGAATTGCTGCGGGATCATCTCACGGGTCAAGATCCAGGAGAAGGTAGCAGCTGCGGCGATGATCAACAGGATGGATGCCGTGGTGACGATCGTCTCTTTGAGGCCTCCGAGAAGATCGCGCGCCTTCAACTTCCGATAGAAGAGCCCGAGCAGCACCACGTAGACGACTGCGACAGCTCCAGCCTCCGTGGTCGTGAAGATCCCAAATCGGATGCCACCGATGATTATCACCGGCAGGCACAGTGGCAACACCGCGTGACGAAGCGGGCCGGCAATCTCCCTCGCCTTCGGCCGGTTCGTGCGCAGCGGCTCGTAACCCCGCCGTTTGGAGATCCGACTAACCAGAAACATCATGATGACGGCGAGGAGCGCGCCAGGCACGATACCGGCGACGAACAGCTTGCCGATCGAGACATGCGCGATGCTGCCGTAGATGATGAGACCGATCCCGGGCGGGATGAGCGGCGTGATGATGCTGGATGCCGCAGTGAGCACCGACGAGAATGTTCGAGAGATCCCCTGCTTCACCATTGCCGGAACGAGAATCTTCGACTGCATCGCAGCATCTGCGAGCGCTGACCCTGAGAGGCCGCCCATCATGAGCGAAAGGACGACGTTCACCTGTGCGAGCCCGCCCCGCAGCCGTCCTGTCAGCACGATGGCGAGGTTCATGATCCGTTGGGTGACGCCTGCGTTGTTCATCAGCACACCCGCGGCGACGAAGAACGGAATCGCGAGCAGCGGAATGCTCTCGGTGCCGGTGATCGCCTGCTGCGCGAAGATCGCCGCGTTGAGCCCCGGCGTCAGAAGGAAATACACAGCAGCCGCACCGAACACGGCGAGGAAGACTGGCACTTTGGCGAAAAGCAGCACGAATAGCACGCACAGCATCGCGATGACGGCAATGGTCATGCGCCTGCCTCCTTCTTTCCGTTCCGACGGCCGAAAACTTCGACGAGAGCGGGCCAGAACGCGGTCGCCGTGTAGCTGATGATCATGAGCACGACTGCGACTGGCGCAATGCCATAGACGATCGTGTACGGCATGTCGAGCACTGGAGTTCCTCTGCCGGTCATCACGAAGAGCTGCAGGAAGTCCACGCACCGGAAGAACAGATAAAGGAGGATCGCGTAGACGATGACACCGATCACTATCCGGGCAGTCCTCTGCGCTGCAGTCGGCAGTGAATCGATCACGATCTCGACGGCGACGTGCCCGTGGCTGCGGAACGCGAGCGAGCCGCCGAGGAATGCGAGCCACACCATGCTGGCCAGCTGAACCTCCTCCATCCAGGTGAACGGGTTGTTGAAGACGTATCGCAGCACGACTCCGGAGAAAGTGCACGCGACGAGGAAGACGAGAACGGCGATAAGGACGACTACTTCGACGATGTCGAGTGTCTTGAGAGCCCTTCGCATGCTCACCTGCTTTCTGATGGAAGCGGTTCGACTGGTGGGGAGCTACTTGCCCATAGCCTCACGGGTCACGTCGTAGAGGTCATCGGACCACCCGAAGGTGTCGCCCATCTCATAGAACGATTTTCCCGCATCGGCCCACTCAGCGCGCTGTTCGTCGGTGAGCTCGGTGATCGCGACGCCCGCGTCGTCCAGCAACTGGCGATACTCGACGTCCGCCTTCTCCTGAAGCTCGTTGTTGTAGAGGCCCGCTTCTTCGGCAGTGTCGTAGAGCAGTTGCTGCTGCTCATCGGTCAACGTGTCCATGAAGGTCGAGCCCGCCACCCACGTCGTGAAGTTCTTGATATGGCCGGTGAGGAGAACGTTCTTAGAGACCTCCTGGAAGCTCCCGCCGTACAGCGTCGACAAGGGATTCTCGACGCCGTCGATAACACCGCTCTGCAGCGAGCTATACACATCGCTCAAATCCATGCCGACCGGCGTCGCGCCCAGGGCCGCGAACCCTTCGATATAGATCTTGGCGTTGGCGAGACGGATCTTCTGCCCACGGAGGTCGCCAGGGGCGATCACGGGCGAATTCGTCATAAGGTGACGCTCGCCATAGACCCAGTTCGATGCGAGGAGTGTAAGGCCCTTCTCGTCCAACAAGCCCGACTGCTCGGCGTACCAGTCGCTGTCAAGCAGAGTCCAGACGTCGTCCCAGGTGTCGAAGAAGAACGGGCCATACATGATGCCCATGTCCGGAACCCCGTAATCGGCATAGAACGCTCCATCGGCGATGGTGATGATGTTCTCACCGAGCACCATCTGATCGATCAGTTCGCTCTTGGAACCCAACGCGCTGCTCGGGAACAGCTCCAGCGTTATGTCGCCGTCGCTCTGCTCCTCCAGCAGCTCTGCCCAGTGCTGCACCGCCTGGCCGATCGGCTCGTCGGCCGTGTTCTCGAAACCGACCTGGATCGTCACCGGCTGTCCCTCGGCGGTCGACGGCGCGGACGAGCCCGAACATGCGGTGAGTGCCACTGCCGCGATCGCTGCAGATGATGTGAGCATCATCGCTCTGGTCTTCATCTTCATGGGTTTCCCCGTCTCTCTACTCAGTGTGTTGGCCAGCTGGCCCGGTGTCAGAATCGGATGAGAAGCTTTGTTATCTCGCCCGAGTTGCGGTCGAGATTTTCGAGCGCCTGGGGCATTGCCTCCGCGCTGAACTCGCGCGTGATCAGCGGGCCGAGATCTACATGGCCGTCTCGGACGAGCGCCATCGTGGCATCGAAGTCACTGCGCGTGGCGGCGCGAGAGCCCACGACGGTGAGTTCCTTGCGCTGCAGCTCGGTCGCATTGAAGTCCGCAGACGACTTGGAAACGCCGATGACGACGACGTGCCCGCCGCTGGACGCGGCCTCGACGCAGGCGAGGAACGCTGCGGGCAGCCCGACTGCCTCTACGGTCGCATCGAATCCGTCACCACCGGTGATCCGTTCGATGTTCGCGCGCAGCGACTCAGAAGAGTCGTTTACGAAACCGCCGTCGAGCCCGAAGTCTCGCACCGCCGCTTCCACCTTCACCGCGGAGATATCAGTCACGTACACCTGCGCGCCGCGGCTCTTCGCGGACACGGCGGCGAGTATTCCGATCGCTCCCGCGCCGAAGACGAGGACTCGATCCTCTGCGCCCAGCGGGATGCGTCCGACACCGTGATAGCTGATACTGAAGGGCTCGATGAGAGCGAGGGCCCGAGGATCGATGCCCGATCCGTCGTAGATCCGATCGATCGGCATGGTGAACAGCTCGCTGAATGCTCCTTCGCGCTGCACACCCATCGTCTGGTTCTCGGTACAGGCGTTGATGCGTCCGCGCCGACATGGATAGCAGACGCCGCAGTTGAAATAGGGAAGCGCCGTGACGAGCATCCCGGGCGCGATGCCGTGATCGTTCGGCCCTACCTCCACCACCTCGGCAGAGAACTCGTGACCAAGCGTGCGCGGATAGCTGACGTACGCAGAGATTCCACGATACGACGCAAGGTCGCTCCCGCAGACGCCACCGAAGCGCATCCGCAGCAGAGCCTCACCCGCTGCCGGGACAGGAGCGACAGCATCGACAAGCTGTACGACTCCTGGCTCGGTGAGCACGATGCCTGTGATGGTGCGCGCATTCTCCACCATGCTCAGAACCCCTTACCGAGTGCGCCGCCGTCGACCGCGAAGTCCTGGGCGGTGATGTAACGGCCCGCATCACTCAGAAGGAAGAGGGCCATATCGGCGATGCTCTGCGGATCGCCGTAGCGACCGAGCGGAATCCGCGCAAGGATACGTCGCTCGCGTTCCGGGTCAGCCTCGAGCACACTGCGGTTCATCTCGCTGGGGAACCAGCCGGGAGAGATGGAGTTGACCAGCACATTGTCCTGGGCCCATTCGATGGCGAGACCACGTGTGAGTCCGAGCACAGCGGCTTTGGAAGCGCAGTACGGGGTCACTTCGGGAAACCCGAGGTGCGCGGCCATCGACGCGATGCTCACGATGCGCCCCACGTGTTCTGACTTCGAGAGATAGGGAAATGTCTCGCGCGCGAGAGTGAAGAGCGCGTCGATGTTCACGTCCTGCACGTCGCGCCACTGCGCCGTCGCCAGCTCCTCGGCACGTCTCTTGACTGTCGCGCCCGCGTTGTTCACGAGAAAGTCGATTCCCTCGGACTCTCCCAGGCGACGCACGGCCTCTGTCACGGCCTGCTCGTCCGTCACATCCACAGACCACTGGGTGACGCCGGCATGATCCGCCTCTTCGCGAACCGTGCGATTGAAGGCATATACCTTCGCCCCAGCGTCGGCGAGCACCCCGGCGATCGCCGTTCCCAGGCCACTCGATTGACCGGTGACGATACCGACGCGTCCCTCGAGAGAGGTCAGACGCGTCGAGATCGCGTGCGCAGAGCTCATGCCGACGTTCCGATCGCGCTGACTCCGATACCGTCGCTGACAACCGGGATCTCAACGACCTCGTGCAGGAATTCAGACAGAAAGCGGAATCCCCAGCCGTCGCCCGTCCGCGGAGTGGCAAAGCCACCCTCGATCGGCATCGGCTCATCGATGATCGCGTCTATCCAGTCGAATGACTCCGCGCCGAATCCGTTCGAGACCGTCGCCAGCAAAGGCACGTCGTAGTCCTTGTAATAGTGCGGCAACACCGGGATGCGGTGCGCTGCGGCGAGCGCGGCTGAATCTCGCCATGCGTCGACACCGCCGAGGCGGATGATGTCGGGCTGCCAAAGGTCTATGGCGCCCCGCCGCAGGAGTTCGCGCAGGGCGACGGTGTCGTACTCGCGCTCTCCCATTGCCAGGGAAATGCGTGTCTTCGAGTGAATCGCGGCGTAGCCGTCGAAATCGTCTCTTGGAATGGGCTCTTCGAACCAATGGATGTCGAGGTCAGCGGCACGGTGGATCAGCGCGATCGCGCTCGGCACGTCCATCCCCTGGTTGGCATCCATCATGATCTTGAGCCCACTGCCGACCGCTTCGCGCACCCTGCGCAGTCGTTCTACGTCGCGCTCGATCTCGGGCGAGCCGACCTTGATCTTGACGGCGGTGAATCCGCGTCCCTTGTAGTCCAGGACTTCATCGATCAATTCGTCATCGCTGTAGGACAGCCATCCACCGCTTCCATAGACGGGCACCTTGCGAGAGTGTGAGCCGAGCACCTTCCAGATCGGCTGGCCGAGATGTCGCGCCCAGGCGTCCCACATCGCGACGTTGGCAATGGCCAGAGCCCATCGCTGCAAGCCACTGATGCCGAAGTACTCTGACTCCCGCTCATAGTCGTTCTGGACGTCGCGCGTCTGATGCACGTCGTACTCGCGATCGAGGATGAAGCGGCGAAGGTCGTGCAAGGCGCCGCAGATCGCCTGCGGGGAGTAATGGAAAGCGAGGAGATAGCCCTGGCCGATGACGCCGGCCACGGTCTCGAGCTCCATCACGTAGAAGGCGATCTCAGAGATGTCGTGCGTAGCGTCCGAGATCGGCCGCGATGTGGCTGAGGTGGCTCGGAAGAATCGGATGTCGCGAATGCGGGTGCCCGTCATGAGGACTCTCCTGTCGTGAACGTCGTTGTTACGAAGCGCAACGTCTTCGTCGAATACTGGCGGCTAGATATATTTGTGAGCCGATATAACGCTAGTGATATATTTCTACAACGTCGATCGCGTTACCGCAACTGGAACTGCGAGAGAAGTGGTGCAGCGACAAATAATCGAAGCGGCCATGATCAGCGTCGACACCACTAAGATTCAATCACCAGTCAGCAATGACGCCAGACACAGGGAGGCACGTGGTGGGAGAGACGACACCCGCAGGCTTGTCCAGTCAGATATATCAAGCTCTACGAGATCGCATCCAGACGTGCGATCTGCTTCCCGGCTCCGACTTGAACGAGAAGCAGCTGATGGACGAACACGGCTATGGCCGCACTCCATTGCGTGAAGCTCTGCTCGCACTCCAGCGCGACGGTCTCGTCGAGATCTTCCCCCGCAAGGGCATGCGGATCACACCCTTCACAGAGAAGTCGATCAACGACGTCTATCAGCTGCGCAAGCTGTTGGAACCGGCCGTCATGTCCTCGTACGTCTCGATGTATTCCAAGAGCGATCTGCTCGACTTCGCGCGGCGTTTCCGCGAGACGAGCATCTCCGACATCGTCGAACACTACGAACTCGACATCGCCTTTCACACGTTCCTGGTCTCGATCGCGGAGAACGAGACCATGAGCCGCATCCACGCTGAGCTCATGTCGCACGTGTTCCGCCTGGCCATGTATGCGCTCGTCACTGGTGCCTCACACCCGGAGCAGAACAACCCCGAGCATCTCGCCGTGGTCGAGGCGCTCTTGCGGGAAAACGAACAGGAAGCGAAAGACGCCCTGATCTTCCACATCAACCACTCGCTGATCGTCTCGCTCAACGCCGTGCGTGAACGCAACGAGGACACCAGCGCATGATCATCACCGAGATGGAGACCTGGTGGGTCTCCCGCGGCCAAGAGCTGTTCGACGCGAAGCGCACCGGCTCATCGAAAATGGATTGGGATGTCATCGTTGTGCGCCTCACCGCGGACAACGGCATCCAGGGTGTTGCGACATGTCTGGCAGCAAGAAGCGGGCAAGTCACCGAAGGCTATCTGCTCGACAACATCGCCCCTGTCGTGCTCGGTAGAAGCCCACACGACCGCGAGAGCATCTGGCATGAATTCTGGACGATTGACCGACACCTCACGTTCTTCCCGGTGTATCTACCCGGACCGATCGACGTCGCACTCTGGGACATGGCATCACGCGAAGCGGGCCTTCCGCTCTACAAGTTCATCGGGGCATACCGCGAGAGTCTGCCGGTCTATGCGAGCGGCAATTTCCATGCCACAGTGCAGGACTACGTCGATGAGGCGAAGCACTACCGCGATCGCGGCATCCATGCCTATAAGGCCCACCCGCCCGGCCCCGTCGACGTCGACCGGGAGGTGCACCGTCGCCTGCGTGAGGAACTCGGCGCCGAACAAGTGCTGATGACCGATCCGGTAGCCGAATACACCTTGGATCAGGCGATCCGGGTGGGGCGCGAACTCGAGCAGCTCGACTACCACTGGTTCGAAGAGCCTTTCCGCGACTTCGAACTGTACAAGTATCAGGAGCTATGCCGCGTACTCGACATCCCCGTCGCCGCGACCGAGACCACGCGCGGAGCCCACTGGGGGGTCGCGCAGACGATTGCGCAGCGCGCCGCCGACATCGTGCGCGCCGACGTGAGCTGGAAAGCAGGGATCACGGGCACGCTGAAGATTGCGCACATGGCGGAGGGGTTCGGACTCAACTGCGAGTTGCACACCACGACGATGAACTACATGGATGTGGTCAACCTGCACGTCAGTTGCGCAATCCGCAACTGCGAGTACTTCGAGTACTTCGTGCCAGAGGAGAACTACCAGCTTCCGATGCGGGGCAGCCTGCCGATCGATGATCAAGGCACCATCCACGTGCCGCAGGGTCTCGGCATCGGAGCCGAGCTGGATTGGGACCTCATCGAATCGCAATGCCGCTCATACACGCGGCAGGTGTGGTCGGACGGCGTGGTACTGAGACATCAGTAGTCAGGGAGTTGGCCGACAACTTCGGTGTGCCGCTGCATGCCCCTTCCCAACTACGCGACTACATCGTCGGCGCACAACGCGCAGGGTGGACGGTCGCCACGCACGCGATCGGCGACCGCGCGATCACCCACGTGCTGGATGCTGTCAAGGAGGCGCATCGCGCCGCGGCCCGACGTGCGTCACCGCATCGAGCACGTCGCGCTGGCGAGCGACGCCGATGTGGCAGAGGATCGTCGCGATGACATCTACCGGGTGAAGTCGCTGGCGGATGCCGGGAACGTGCTCAACGGCTCAACGGCTCAACGGACTCCCCATCTCAGATGCGAACCCACTCGTCTCGCTGCGCGGCATGGTGCTGCGGCAGACTGGTTCTTCGACCAGCGTGACCACTCCGTCGATTCGGCGGGGAATGCGCAACGGGTTGTCCTCGCGCAGTGGCAACGGCAAAAGATCGTCGGCGAAGTTCTGATAGGTGACTGCGCGAGTGAAGCGGTCGATTGCCTCAGCGCCGACCGATCCGAACTGCGCTGACGAGCTCGCCGGCCAGGGCCCACCGTGATGCATCGACCAAGACACAGCCACTCCTGTGGGCCACGCGTTCAGCAGAACCCTGCCCGCTTTGCTGGCCAAGACCTGCACCAGCGGGCCGATTTCTTCCTCGGGCTCAGCGAAGATCGAGGCGGTGAGCTGCCCATCCATCCCCGCCAGCACGCGAAGCACCTGGCTCTGCGAGTCGTAGCGCACCACCACCGATGACGGACCGAACCGCTCTTCCAGCGCGTCCGGCGACGCTTCGACAATCGATGCATCCGTGACCCAGAGCACTGGCTGCGCGGATCGCCCCTCAACTACGACAAGTGCACCTGCCGCCTCGACACCGGCGGTCTCCGACAGTCCACACACACCGGCACGGAACCCGTCGGCGATGGAATCGGTGAGCAATGAGCCGGCCGAAGTGTCGCGGGTGAAGCCAGCGAGCTCTTCCGGCGACAACGCCACATCAGGAACGAACAACACACCTGGACTCGTGCACAACTGACCGTTGCTCACCGTCATCGAGTCGACCAGGCCAGAGAGAATCTCTGTTCGACGATTCCGCCATGCCGCCGCTGTGACTATGACGGGGTTCACGCTGCCCATCTCGGCATAGAACGGTATTGGCACCTCTCGACTTTCGGCGATCCGCTTGAGTGCCGTACCCCCACCGATCGAGCCGGTGAACGAGCCCGCCGTGATCCGCGCGTCGCCCAACACAGCCACGGCCTCATCCGCGTCCAGCAGGGTGAAGGCCGCATCCGGAACCCGCTGCCGTGCCAACGAAGCCTGAACAATCCCAGCTAACAAGACAGCCAGGCGCGGATGTCCAGGATGACCCTTCGCAACCACAGCGCACCCCGCAGCCAGAGCTGACGCAGTATCCGTTCCCACGATCCCGAACGCCAGCGGGAAGTTGCTCGCCGCGAAGACGATCACAGGACCGAGAGGAACGTTTGCCCGCCGATGATCCTGCACTGGTGGCGACGCGTCCGGCTTCGCGTGAGTGATTGACGCGTCGAGCCAACTTCCCTCTTCGATCACGTCGGCGTAGAGCCGGAGCTGGTTGACGGTCCGTGTCTGTTCGCCGCGCAGGCGGTCGATCGGCAGCAGCGATTCTTCGGCGGCAACAGCGACGATCTCCGCAGCCCGCTCATCAAGATCAACGGCGATCTCTCGCAGGATGGTCGCTCGTTCCGCGAGGGAGGTCGCCGCCAGCCATCGTGAGGCCGTAACCACTTCGTGCAGGCGGGCATCGGTGGCGCTACTCACGCCAGTCATCGCTCGTCCCTCACATGTGCTGCGATGTACTCGAGATCGATACTCTCACCAAGGCCCGGTTCGGTCGGCATGTGCACGAGACCATCAGCGTCGATCGCATCGATCACCGACAACAAGTGCGGTGCCGGGGTCACCGAGTCCAAGTGCGGGTGCAGCAGTCCTGCCTCGTACCACCGGGAGTTGTGCGAACCAGCGAGAACCGCCAGGTTTCCTGGCCCGCCTCCGTGGATCTCGCAGTCCATTCCGAAGGCGTCAGCCAGGCTGCATACCTTCAACGCCGGAGTAATTCCGCCCGCGCTCCCCACTCCGATCCGCAACATGTCGACTGCGCCTGACGCCGCCCACTCTGCCCGTGAACGGAACTTGCCCTCGACGCTCTCGGGGCCGGCGATCGCCATGTCTGTCCGAGCCTGCAGCCACTTGTACGACGACATCGAATACTCGTCCATCGGCTCCTCCATCCATGCGAAGTCGAGCTTCTCCAGCTCGCGCGCCAGGTACAGAGCGTCACTCCGGCTGTACCAGTGGTTGCTGTCGAGCATGAGTGCGATGTCGGGCCCTACAGCCTCGCGGACCGCCGCGCATGCCCGGATGTCGATCTTGGCGTCGGGAGCGAACGACACGGGAGGCATCCAAGTGTGCAGCTTGACGCCCTTGTATCCCTTTTCCACGAGCGATACCGCAAAGGCGGCGTAGTCGTCTGGGCTGCTGAGACCGCCAGGAACCTCATCGCCGCACATCGTGCTGGCGTAGGCGGGCACACTGTCGCGGTATCCGCCTACGAGTTTCCAGACAGGGACCCCGAGTTTCCGACCTGCGAGATCCCAGAGTGCCTGGTCGACGAAAGTGAGCGCCCGGTCATGCAACCGGCCGTAAGAGCCGCGCTGTGCGAGGTATAGGTCATGCCAGATGCGTTCGCGACGGAGCGGATCGCGCCCCACGAGCGCGGGGCGCACATAGTCCGTCACGACGGACTCGCGCAGGTAGTCGCCCTGCACAATCGTGTGACCGGATGCGCCGTCCGAATCGACGATGGTCAAAAGCGCAGCTACCACTGCGAACGGTTCTTCACTCGGATGATCGTGTCCGTGAGAGTCCCGAAATGTACGAGCGAGTGTGTCGAACATCGTGATGGTCACAGTGTCGATCGTTGCGTCAGTCAATGCATGATCCTTTCGGCAGAGGAATCGGTCAGAGCGTTCAGTACCCGGCGCTCTCGGTCGAGGATAGGAGCGAGTCGCTCCGCCATCAGCCGGTAGCCCCCAGGGTCTGGGTGCAATCCATCAGCAAGGAGGGACGCATCGGCAGAACCAAGAACAGTGAGCCCATCGACCACACCTAAGTGCATGTCGCCCTCATCCTGAAGGTCCTCGACGATGGAGTTCACGATAGCCCGCGTCGCGCCGAGCGTCAGGCCGACAGCGTTAGGGGTGGAATCGCGATCAGGGCAGCAGATCGGACTGATCACCACGATCGGCGTGAGCGGTTGTCCATCGCAAATGGTGCGGATGAATTCCGCGAGCGAAGAACCGAGTGTGCGCGCCGATAGCGAAGCGGCACCCTGGATGTTGACGCCGACGCAGAGCGTGATGATGTCAGCCGGAGCATCCCGGATGGATCGGGCTACGACCTGATCGAGATGGGCCTGCCCGCCGAATCCGAGACAGAGAAGATCCCAGCCGAGGTTCGACGCCACCAGAGCCGGCCAGGTCTCTGTCGGGCCTGGCGCGGTGCGGCACTGTGTAATGGAACTGCCATAAGCGGTCCAGCGCGGTGTGCCAACGGAGTCCGCCGCGCGCACCAGCGCCTTCGCCCGGCCGGCCGCGCTCACGTGCACGCTGCCCACTCGCACCGTGCCATATTGCGGCCACCACACAGTCAGTCGCTCGATCCCCTCGAGCTGAATCGCAATGCGATTGATCCCGACCCGAAGCGGGATGCGGAGCAGCGGCTCCCCCTGTTTTTGGACGTCGATGGGTGAGCATTCGTCAGGAGTGAGATCGTCGACTTCGACCTCGAAACTCAGTTCCGAGACGTCAGCGAGGATCATCTCCCATCGCACGCCTGCCGGCATACCCGCACGCTCGCGCAGGAGGGGAATCCGACGCAACCAGGCGTCGTCGTCGACCCGCCACGGCTGCGACCACTCCCCCTCGCGCACGACGGAGTCGACACCGCTCCAGCCGAGTCGGTCGTCGTCGCTCGCAAGCACCATCACCTCAGCCCTTGACAGCACCCGCACTCAATCCCTGGACGAGGAACTTCTGCACGAAAGCGAACACAACGACGACTGGCACGATGGCGATGATTCCGCCGGCGGCGAGCGCTCCGAAGTCGACTCCATACTCACCGATCAGGTAGTTCAGACCCACGGGGATCGTGAACAGCTTTTGTTCGTTCAAGAACATCAAGGCGAAGAGGAAGTTGTTCCACGCACCGATGAACGCGAAGGAACCGATGGCTACGATCGCTGGGCGCAGCAGAGGCAGCACAACGGCAAGGAATGCACGGAACCGCCCGCAGCCGTCCATCCAGGCGGCTTCTTCTAGTTCAATCGGCACATTGCGAATGAACCCGGCCATCAGGATGATGCTGAGCGGGAGCTCGAAAACTGCGTTGACGAGAATGAGGCCCCAGAGACTGTTGATCAGTTGGAGCGAATTCAACACCTGGAACAGCGGGATGAGCATCATGGCGCCCGGCACGAACTGCGTGCACAGCAGCACGACCATCAGCGCGACTTTGCCACGGAAGCGGTAGCGGGCGATGGCGTACCCGCCGAGCACCGACAGGATCGTGGTGATCACGAGGCCCGCAGCCGCGACTGCAACGCTGTTGATGAAGAAGACGCCGAAGCCCGATCCGGTCCACACCGTCACAAAATTGTCGAAGGTGAAAGGGATGGGAAGGAGCGCCGTCGAGCCGCTCTCACGGAACGCGAAGAGCACGAGCCAGTACAACGGCACCAGCGTGAACAGCAGCAGCACGCCGAGCGGCACGAAGATGAGAATCGAACGAACGGGGTCGCGACGCTTCCTCAGTGCCCGTCGACCGGGACGATCGTCGACGACGGACGCAGCGCCGAGGTCGCCCTCGCTGGTGTGAAGATCCACAACGGTCATTTCTCGAGGTCCTTTCCGGCGCGGCTGGCGAGGAGATAGACCGCCGAGAAGATCAGCAGGATGAAGAATGCCACGACAGTGAGCGCCGAGCCATAGCCGAATTCCTTCGCGTCGACCGCGGTATCGGCGACATACAACGGCAACGTCGTCGTGGAACCGCCGGGACCACCGCCCGTCAACGTATAGAGCAGATCGACGTTGTTGAACTCCCACACGGCCCTGAGCAGAGTCGTCAGGATGATGGCGTTCTTGATGTGCGGCAGCGTGACATAGAAGAAGCGCTGCACACGGTTGGCTCCATCCACCTTCGCCGCCTCATACAGTTCGGGCGAGGCCGATTGCAGATCCGCAAGGATGAGGATCGCGAAGAAGGGAATGCCCTTCCAGAGCTCAGCGATGACTGCTCCCCAGAACGCACCGTCGCCGCTCGAAAGGATGCTCGTGCCGTAGGGCACCAGGCCCCAGTCTGCGAAGTACTTGCTGAACCCGGAGATCGGGTTGTAGATGAGCAACCAGAGTGTCGTGGTCAGTACCCCTGAAACCGCCCAGGGGGCGAAGGAGAGGGCTCTGGCGATGCCGCGACCCTTGAATGTCTCGTTCACCACGAGCGCGAGGATTAGGCCGAAGATGAGTTGGAGGCCGACTTCCACCACAACCCACTGACCTGTGAAGCGAAGGCTGCTCCAGAAGGTGGGGTCGCTCCAGATCTTGACGAAGTTATCGAAGCCCACGAATCCGTTGTCGTAGGGCTGGGTGATGTTGTACTTCTGCAGGCTGTAGTAGAACACGCTGCCCACCGGATACACCAGGAAGACGGCGATCAGAACAGCGGTAGGAGCGAGCAGCATGTACGGCGTCAGGCGGCCTTTTCGCTTCCTCCGCGGTGGCCGTTCGGGCGGTCTACCCACCCGGCCGGCCGACGCCGGCCGGGTTTCCAATGCGGCGGTCATCAGGAGGTTCGCTCCTCGTACTTCGCCTGGGCCTCATCGATAAGGCCAGCCCAGGTGTCCAGCAGCTCGGCCGGCTCGGCTTCACCAAGGAGCACCTTCTGGAACAACGGCTCAACGTCTGTCTTGATGATCCCTGCCCACTCCGGCAGATAAGTCGGAGCGACGACAGTCACGGTCTCAGGGTCGTTGATGAGGCCGAGGCCCATCTGGATGGCAGGTTGCACCTGCACCCAATCAGCGCTCTGAGCCTCGATGTTTGCCGGGATGCCCGCAGCGGTCTCCGCGAGCGCACTGTCGTTGTCGGCCTGCATCACGAATTCAAGGAACTTCCACGACGCATCGGCGTGCTCGGGGTCGTAGATCGCGATGCTCGGCAGGAGACCGGACACCGCCACATGGCCCTCGCCGGCTGCTGGGCGCGGCAATGGAAGTGCCTTCACCTGTGAATCATCAAACGTCTTCATGAGCGTCGGGTAGGACCCGATGTTGTGCTGCATCATCGCGATCTGCCCGCCCTGGAACTGCGCGAGCATCTGGGGGTAGGGGTTCGTGACGTCGGCTTCGGGCGTGTCCTTGCCATATAGCGCGATGAGCTTCTCGAGCGCATCAAGATTCTTCGGGTCGTTTAGTGTGCTCTTGCCGTCTTTGTCGAAGAACTCGTCAATCCCCGATGCCGAATACAGATCGGCAAGCAACTGGTAGCCGCCGCCCTCTCCACCTCGAATAGTGAACCCGAAGCGGCCGGCCGAGGCGTCTGTGATCGCAGCGGCCGCATCGTAGAACTCATCCCACGTGTCCGGCGGCGTGACGCCGGCAGCATCGAACAGCTCAGGGCGGTACCAGATCGTGTCGACGAGGGCGTGCGTCGGCAGTGCATAGAGCTTGCCATCGGTGGAGGCGGCCCTCGTCTGATCAAGATAGTCCGGAGTGATCTGGTCCGCGAGATCGCTGTCAGCAAGATAGTCGTCCAGGGGTGTGAGGCCGCCCTGAGCTTGGTAGCTGGCAACGTCGCCCCGCGGCACCACTCCGATATCCGGCGCAGAGCCGGTGGCGATCGCGTTGTCGAACTTCTGCCCCGACGAGTCCTGTGGTAGGCCGACATAGTCGATCGAGATGTCCGGGTTCGTTTCCTCGAAATCAGCGATAATCGACTTCCACACCTCGGTCCGTTCTGGAATGGCGTTGCCGTCCCAGAACGTCAATGTGGTCGATCCGCTGTCTCCCGCGCCATCGCCGCCGGCGCACGAGGTGAGAAGTGCCGCGAGGGTCGTCACGGCCAGTGTTGCTCCGATAATCTTCTTTGATTTCATAGTCTCGGTTTTCTCTCGGGTGTCAGGTCACCAAAGGTGACCGTGGAGGGTCAGAGTCGGTTGACGATGGAACTCATCGAGCGCCTGCCAGCGCCAGCTCGTCGGCCAGGCGAAGCCCGTCGTCAAGGATGGTGTTCAGTCGCTCGACATGCTGGGGTCGCACGTCCAACAGTGGAGGTCGTACCGACCCGGCGTCGTGACCGCGCAGCGTCATTCCAGCCTTGATGAGCGCGACTGCGTACCCCTCGACGCTGTCGCGAAGCTGCGCGAACGGCCGGTAGAAGGTGTCCAGCACTCGCTCGGCCGTCACATCGTCGTGGTCGACGTAGGCCCGATAGAACGCCAGTGCGATCTCAGGGGCGAAAGCGAATGCTGCGGACGAATACAGATCAACGCCCACGTCGCGATATTCGAGTTGGCTCAGCTCAGCAGTCGGCATCCCATTGAAGAAGAGGAACTCTCGATCGGTCTCAGCGAGGATGACCTCGCGGATGGCCTTGACGCGGGCGATATCACCAATGCCGTCTTTGAAGCCGCGGACTCCCGGGTGCTGCGCCAGTGCACGCGCGCTATCGAGGTCAAATACAGCATTGTTCCGCTGATAGACGATCGCGGGGAGAGGTGCAGAATCAACGATGTCGGTGACGTACTTCGCCAGACCGAGCGGTGGGCCCGCCACCAGGTACGGAGGGAGAACGAGGGTTCCGTCGGCACCGGCGTCGGCGGCGAGGACAGCGAAGTTCTGAGCGAGAGGGAGGGCGCCGCCCACACCCGCGACTACCTCAACTCGGCCGTTGGCGACCTCGACCGCGGTCTGCACGGCGATCCGGTAGTCGGACTCGCTCAACGCGTGGAACTCACCCGTACCGCAGGCGACGAACACCGCACCAGCACCTGCGACGATGCCGCGCTCGATGTGGGATGCCAACACTTCCGCATCGACACTGCCCTCCTCGTGGAAGGGGGTGACGGGGAAGAAGAGCAATCCACTGAGCATTTGTTCGCCTCTCTGCATAACGTTCACATATGTGCATGAGTTACACTAGGCCGAACGGAATGCGCTGTCAAACGCTAATCTTTGACCGGTAGATCTAACCTCGGAGGTACACAATGGCGTCGACCACGGTCACGGAGACTGCCCCGACATCCGTCAAGAGTGCGCTGCGGACGGTCGAGCTCTTGGAACTGCTCGCCTCGTCCCCACGTCCGATGTCGCTTGCAGAGGTACACCGCGAGCTTCCGTATCCGAAGTCGAGTCTTCTGGTCCTGCTCCGCACGCTGGTCGGACGCGGCTGGCTGCAGTTCGAGCCGGGCGCCGGGCGCTACAGCATCGGCCTCCGCGCACTCTTGGCAGGTTCGTCATATCTGGAACGCGATCTCGTCGCCCAGTTCTCCGGACCATTGCTTCGTCGCTTGGGGGAAGAACTGGACGAAACGGTCCACGTTGCACGCTTGGACGGCAGCGATGTCATCTACTTGGCCAGTAGGGAATCGACGCATCATCTACGGAGCACATCACGCGTGGGTCGGCGCCTTCCGGCAAATGCTTGTTCCCTCGGGAAGGCACTACTCTCAGCTCGCTCCGACGACGTCGTCGACGCCTTGCTGCCGAAGGAGCTTGAGTCACGCACGCCGCACACGCTGGCTGATCGTCCGTCGCTGTTCGCTGATCTCGCGAAGACGCGCGAACGAGGGTGGGCGCGCGAGATTGGTGAGAATACTCCGGGACTCGCTTGCGTTGCCGTTGCCATCCCGCATGGGGGCTCGGCTGTCGACGCGATCAGCTGTTCAATCCCGATCGAGAAGTTCGACCCTGAGGTCGAGGCTCGCGTGGTGTCGGCACTCCGCGCCACCGCAGCAGAACTCTCCGGACTTGTGGACCTGGCTTCAGGTGCAGACAACGCCTCCTGAAGGGGATTTCGGGTAGAGGGTTCAGACTTCGAGAAGCGTCCGCACCTCGGCAACCGAACGCCCGAAGGCGAGTCGGGCGACGCGGGCGGCGAGCTCCGTGCTGACCTGGACGACGGTCGCTCCGTGCGAGATCCACCGTCCTCCCGTCGGTTCGAGTTCGAGGCCTGGCAGAGGGTCGATATCGGGCAGGTCCGGAAGGGCCGCAGCGATGCGGGCGGAGGCGCCGAGCATTCCGACGAGCCACGCTTCCCCGAGTGCATGGGGTCGGATCGACGCGATCGGACCGCCTCCGCCGCGGAACACCTGCAACATGGTGTCGGCGCGTTTCACCACCCAGGGCTCGCCCTGGTGGGTGAACTCGCAGGCGACGTCAGCGTGCAACGTGACGTCGGCCCGGTAGTGCCGGATGGCCTCGATGCATTCGGAACTCAGCAGCCGGGCATCGATCTCCCGCTCGCGACGGCGGAGCTCGGCCCGGTACTTCTCGCGCGCGATCGGAGCGTACTCGTGTTCGAGCTCTCGCAGGTTGGCGCGGGCGCCCTGTGCGAGACGGTCGAAGAGCCATCCTGGATCGATCTGGACGTAGTAGCGGAAGTGTATGTCGATCGGGCCGCGCGTGAGCTTGCGATCTGCGACGAGCAGCTGCGCGCCGTGATCGATTGACCAGACTGCGGCGACCGTGCCATCCACGACGGCGACCCATGACCATCCTTGGGCTTTGATCTCGGGCGAGCACTGCTCGATCGCGGCGCTGAGCAGCGCGCCTCTGGGAAGCGTCGTCGTCCTTGCATGGGATTCGACGTCGTCGCCCATGGCGACGCTGTCGCGGTCGACGTGGAGCTCGATGGTGCGCCAGGGCATGGGGATGAGCTTAGTTCGCGGAGAATCAGTAGAGCCTGGCGCGAACGGCTTCCGCGAACTTTGGCACGCCGGCTCGGATGAGCGCAAGAAGAAAGTCGTCGATGGTCATCGTCGGGGAGTCATATCCCTCAACGAGTTCGACCAAGGCACGCAACGTGGGCGCGTGGAACAGGTCGAGCTGGTCCAGAAGGAAATCATCGGGGTGGACGACTTCGAGGTCGAACGGTTCCACTGAGTCCGCAGGGAAGTCCTTCATATTGAACGTGACAAGCACTTCCGCGCCACCGCGAACCGCGGCCGCGAGGACGTGTCGGTCTTTCTCATCGTTCGTCATCGTCGAAACGAGATCGGCGTAGCCCGTCACCATCGCGTCCGCAAAGTAGTGCTCCATCGTGGCAACACGCTTCTCGACTAGGCGCGGATCCTCACCGTTCGCGACCAGGTTCTTCGCGAGTTCGGCCATCACATCCTTCGACCAGAGTGGCCGGAATAGACCGCGATCAGCGAGTTCGAGAATGAAGTCGTTGATCAGCGCCCCATACAGGACATTCGTGTCGAAGAACGCAGGAAAACTCACTCAGCGTCCAGCTCCTTCATGCGCTTCACGCTGTTCGGGTCTCCGATCCGGATCTTCGCGGTGGCAGTGGTCTGCTGCAGCTCACGGAGAGCGGCGCGACGTTCGGCGCGGAATCTTGCCTGGTACGAAACCAGATCTTCGAGTCGGACTCGACGATGACGACCAGGCTTCTCGAAGGGGATGTCATCGGCTTCCAAAAGGCGAACAAGCGTCGGGCGGCTGATCCCCAGGAAATCCGCTGCCTGCTGCGTCGTCATCGTCGCGCCTTGCGGAACGATCGTGATTCCTTCGCCCGCAGCGAGCGCATTCGTCACCTGGTCGAGGATTCGGAAGATCTCATCCGGAACCGGGCGGGCGTTGCCTTGAGGGTCGACAAGTGCTGCTTTGGACGAGTTCTGCGCCAGATACCCCTCGAGCTCGCGCAACAGTTCAGCGAAATCGAGAAGCTCATCGCGACCCTCTGCCTCCGGGAGATAGGTCTGTGCCTTGCGTGCGCCGCGGGGCACATCAGTCGAGGTGCTCATACGCCCATTCTACTCCTCAATTCGAAAAAATCGAACACAAGTTCTTTGCCCGCTGCAGCGGGACGGAACGCCGAATCACCGCTTCGGCATCGACCTTTGGTCAGGTGGGATCGGACCAATGTCTGACCCCTTCTCTATGGTCTGAAACAGCCGGTCCGCACGGACCACAGAGTTCTACCCGAACTCCAGAATCGCGCCCTGATTGGGGCACTATTCGTTGTGCGTGCGAGTCGGCGTCCTACGGCATTCGTCGTGGGGCAGGCCGGTGCTTCACGCACACTCCATAAGGAGAATCACATGTCCGTACCCAACCCTCCCGCTGCACCTTCTCCGCAGCCGGTGCCTCCGCCCATGCCGTTCGCCGATGCGTCGACATCCGCACCCAAGAAGACGAACATCGTCGCACTGGTCGCGATGATCGTCGCCATCGTGGGATTCATCTTCGCGTGCATCCCCGGCGCACTGATCGTCGGCTGGGTCCTGCTGCCGATCGCGTTCGTGCTCAGCATCGTGTCGCTGTTCCTCAAGGGCGACCGCAAGTGGATGGGCGTCGTCGGCCTGATCGTCTCGATCGTCGGCACGATCGTCGGCTTCGTCGTCTTCTTCGCGGTGATCGCAAACGCCGCGAGCGAGGCCTTCGGCGACACCGAGACCACGGTCACGCAGCCCGTTGAGGAAGATGCCGCGCCCACCGTCGAGGAAGAGCCGGCGGATGCTGCCGAGCAGGGCACGCGCGAGAATCCGTACCCGCTGGGCTCACAGATCAGTTCGACTGATTGGACCGTCGTGATGAACAGTCACGCGGCTGACGGCGCCACCGCCGTTGCTGAGGGGAACGCGTTCAACGAGCCGGCACCGGCAGGCTCGCACTACGAGATCGTGAACTATACGATCACGTACAGCGGAGCAGAGTCGGGCACCTCGATGGAGGTCGGCGTAGACGTCGTCACCAGCGCCGGCAACGTCATCAACAGTTTCGACAGCATCGTCGTGCTGGCTGACGAATTCGGCATCGACGAGCTCTACAACGGAGCGTCGGCGACAGGTTCGCGGGCGTTCCTCGTGCCCGATGGCGAAACGGTGCAGATCCGTGTGAGTCCCGGGATGTTCGCTGATGAGGTGTTCGTTCAGCCGTAAGGAGTGATGTGCGGCGGGGGCCCGGGTGGGGAGCCGGGCGCCCGCCGCGCGCACCCTCGTCATCCTGTTAACTCCCCCCGCACCGCTGCTGGTGTCCATTCATGCCAATATGAATCCATGAGCGAGCAAGCACCAGCGGGGTGGTACCCGGACGGCAGTGGCAGTGAGCGGTACTGGGACGGATCGGCATGGACTGATCAGCTCCGAACGCCTGCATCGGCGCTCGCGCTTCCGCCTGCACCGGTCACTCTCGATGTTGCAGACGAGCAGCCAGCGAGCGCTGGTATGTGGTCCAAGTTTGGCTCTTCGGTCAAGAAGGTCGCTGCAGACCGAAAGGCCGCGCGCGCGGAGGAAGTCCGAGCACACCAGGAACGCGCCGTCGCTGCCGGGCCCATGGTTACAAGTGGCGTCTTCGGTTTCTCAACGATCGAGCTCTATGAGGGCGGATACGTCCGAGTGGCCGAAGCGCGGGAAGGTTACGCCCGCACGGCCGAGATCACCAAGAACACACCGTTCGAGAAGCTGCGGTCGATCACGTTTGGCGGATCAGAAGCGGACGCTGCACGTACGGCTGAAGTCGCACCGGGCTCGCCGCTCGAAGGGGCGGTTATGCAGGCGATGTCGGGCCTCGTAAAGGGCGGGAAACTGCTGAGCAAAGGCACCGCGATCGGCGTCGCCGCAAGCGGGATCAATCAACTCGCCGCCAACGCCGCGAGAAAATCCGATCTCGTCATCGCGACAGACGTTGCCATTCACACACTCACCAATCAACAGCACAACGGCATGTTCAAGGTGAGCAAGAAAGAACACGACGCAGTCGCGCGAGCGCTAGTGGAAGCTGGGAACACCGTGCTCGGTATCAGCGCGGAACCTGAACAGATCTCGGAGCCAGAAGTTGTTGCGGTTGCCGCTATGCAAGCTGCCGCGCCGTCTCTATCTGATCGTCTACGCGAGCTTTCCGAGCTTCATCGGGAAGGAATTCTGTCGGACGACGAATTTGCTGGAGCGAAAGGCAAGTTGCTGAGTGGGCTCTAGTTCAGGAGCTCACGGCAGGGTGCGCATCTGAGTGCTGACCTTAGACTCGCAATCGAGTCCGACGCGGAGGAGCACGATGGAGAAAGAACTCAAGACCTCAGAGCGCGCACGTTGCGCTCTCGAGATCCTCGCGGAAACAGCGTCCGACGGACGATACGTGTCGATCGAGGACATTTGGGGTCAGTGTCTATTGCGCGTGCCCTTGACCCCGTACGAGTCGGAGATCAACACCAGGGGCCTCCCGCGGGGTTCCACCAACTGGCGGTTCGCCAGCTCGGACCTCGTTGCGGCTGGTTGGCTCCGCAAGAACCCAGCACTTACTGGGGAATGGGCGATCACCCAGAGTGGAATCGCCGCACTCGACACTCATCCAGGCAACGACCTCTACCGTGAGGCTCGCCGCCTCTGGACACTTGAACGCGACCGCAGGGTCAACGAAGTTGAGCAGGCGTTGCCCGAGAGGTGGGTGAGCGGCAACTCCAAACAGCGCGCGCTCTTGTCGGCAGCTGAAGTCATCGTGGAAGAAGGTCTACGCAAGGGCCTTTCCGCCTTCTCGCCCGGCCGCGAAGTATGGACCGCTCAAAACATCCGCGGCCTGAGCGCGCTGTGGGCGGCCGCCGAGAAGATCGAGGGGCGTGGCTTCACGGCAAACCTCGAGTTGCAGCTCGCCGATGCAACCGAGGATCAGAAGCTCCTGATGGCGGAGATTCTCGCCTTCCAGCTGCTCCCAATCGCGAACGTCATGGGCCACGCGAAGAAGCGGGAACGGGTCGAATCCGCCCTCAACACGATGCGGCACCCCGTCGAGATTCCGCAGGTCTTCGACAGGGCATTCGCCGGCGGCGCTTTCAACCCCGGCCAGGGCATGCAGTCGCACGTCAATCGTGCGATCACCGTCATCCTCGATGTTCTTGTTTCATGGACAGAACTCAACGATGACGAGCAGCAGCGGGCACTCGACGATCCGCACGCATGGCGGGATCTCGTCCTCGGCAAGAACGATGGATTCCCTACTCAGCGATACGCGCTTCTCTATCTCGTTCACCCCGGCTTCTTCGGCCCCATCGTCTCCACCGACCATCGGACGCGCATCCGCGAGGCGTTCGTTGGCGAGATCGGAGGGGAATTCTCCGATGACCCGGATGCCGACCTCCAAGCGATCATCATCGCTCTTCAGATCAAGGCCGGGAAGCCCGTAGACCTCTACGGCGATCTTGAGGCCCGGTGGAAGACGGTGCCTCCGGTGATGCCACCCGAGGAAGAGATTCAGCCGCCGGATACGGCGCACGAAACACTCGATCCGCGTGGCTTCGTCCCCACCGATGTCGATGTGGTCGAACTCGCCGCGGCCACACACCTCGACGGCGCGTGGCTTGCAAAGGTCACGAAGGCACTGCATCGTCGGGGCCAGGTGATCCTCTACGGTCCCCCAGGAACGGGGAAGACATACGTCGCGCGTGCGCTCGCTGATCGACTCGGCAAGCCGGGCAGCGTGGTCAAGCGCATACAGTTCCATCCGTCGTACACGTACGAGGACTTTTTCGCGGGTTATCGCCCTGTGACGGATGCTGTCGGCCAGCTGTCGTTCTCCTTGACGCGCGGCCCCTTGCGCGAAATCGCAGATGAAGCACGCAAGAACCCCGATGTGCCGCACGTACTGATGATCGACGAGATCAACCGGGCCAACCTCAGCAAGGTGTTCGGAGAGCTGTACTACCTACTTGAGTACCGGGACGACGCGATCGACGTGCTGTACGCGGGATCAGGTGACGATGGCGGAAAGTCCTTCATGTTGCCGGCCAACGTGCTGATCATCGGAACAATGAACACAGCAGACCGATCGATCGCGCTGCTAGATTCCGCGATGCGGCGGAGGTTCTCGTTCTTCGAACTGCACCCTGATGTCGAGCCGGTGAAGGGGATCCTCGGTCGCTGGGCGAAGCACCATCCGCAGACGCTGCCGGTCGCTGCACTATTCGACCAACTGAACGCGAGCATCCGCGATCGCGAGGACCGTATCGGCCCCAGCCACCTGTTGCGATCGGGCGACCTGAGCGCCGACGACCTGCGTGCGGTGTGGGAGGAAAGCATCCTGCCTCTCCTCGAGGAACGCCACATCGGCACCGGGGTCGATGTGCACGTGAAGTACGGGTTGGACGCGCTGCTGGGTGCGCTGTCTGCACAACCGGAGGCAGCGCCGGAGACATGAGCCTTACGGCCACCGCGATCAAAGTCCAGGAGATCGCCGAGAAGGGCGAATCTCTTGTCTCCCTCAGCCCGTCGCAAGCGGCACGTCTGCAGGAGCTGCGATTCTGTCGTGTGCTGCCGACGTCGGACATGGGGTCGTGGCGAGTTACTGATGTGAATCGCGTCGGCGTCGTCGCAATCGACGACGTGCGGATCATCGTCAAGCCGAAGACTCCGTTGCGCAGCCTGATCTTCATGGCGTCGTATTCGGGCGTCCAAGCCAGCGTGCGGGACGCTCATTTCGCATTTGAAGCGGACGAGGACCTGCCGTCGGCGCTTGCATCAGCGTTTCTTAGCGCGGTCGATGACGCGACGAGTCGCGGTCTACTCAAGGGATATATCCCAGTCAATGAAACGGGGACGGTGGTCCGCGGCCGCTGGGACGTTGCGCGACAGCTGAAGTCGCGCCCCGGCCTTCCGGTCCCGATCGAGCTCACCTACGACGACTACACCGAGGATGTTGCGGAGAACCGAATCGTCAAGGCCGCACTTCGAGCCTTAATGCGGATCGAGCAGCTTCCGAGTCGAGTGATTGACCGAGCTGGCGTCACCACGACGCTCTTCGCCGACGTATCGGAACTCCGTCCGGCGATGTCCGTCACGCTGCCGCGCGAATCACGGTTGAATGCGCACTATCAACCGGCGCTTCGCCTCGCGCGATGGATCCTCGAAACGACTTCATGGGCTCATTCTCAGGGCGCGAGTGAAGGGGCAACCTTCTTGCTCAATGTCGCCAAAGTATACGAGGACTTCGTCGGGCGCGTGCTCCAGGTAACGCTGCGTCCGGCCGGGTTCGATGTGGATCTACAGGTCTCAGACTGGCGATTGGATACCGGCGGCGAGGTGAGGATACGCCCTGACATCGTGATCTCTCGTGGCGGTCGGGTCATCACCGTGGCCGACACGAAGTACAAGGTATGGGGCGACAGCAATGGGTCACCGCCCAACGCCGACGTGTACCAAGCGCTCGCATATGCAGTGACGGCTGGAGTGTCGGAGGTGCATCTCTTGTATGTGTCCGGTGAGGTGGAGCCGCGGAAGTATACGATCGCGGCTACTGGGTCGACGGTCGTGGCACACGCCATAGATCTCTTCGGGGGTCCGGAATTGTTGATGGTAAGCGCTCGGGACATCAGCGAGGCACTCACTCGAAGCAACGAAGATCCGTCGCTAGCACCACATAACTAGGCCTCGCTCGATCAGACCGAGCCCACTCAGCTTCGAGTAGGCGGGATCCCGGCTGGAGTTCCGACTCATCCACAGACGCACGAGTTGCGGGTGGAGGGCATTCGACCAGCCGAACCTCTCAGCGAGCCAGAATGTCAGAGACCTGAAGTACGGTCGGTGATTACGGGTCTTGCGGAGCAAGCCGGACCGACGTGTTGCCCGCACGCACGCGACAACGACGATACGATCGCATCGATGGGAGATCAATTGACAATCGCGGCATCCAGACCCGACACCCCGATCGTTCCATCGGAACAGATCACAGCAGCCGCTCGCAAGTTCGCGGTTGAAGCTCGAACGCGCGCGGCTTCCGCGATTGGTCGCCACGCGATGGATGCCCCCCTCACGGAACTGCAGCAGCAACTGAAGGCAACCCCACTGAGCGAGACCGCATCCCTCGCGCAGGACGAGCATGACGTGCGCACTCTTGCCCACACAATTGACTTGAACGACCTCGCAGTCGCTGACCTTATCGGGCGAGTACAAGATCCTCTTGTTCTCGCCTATGCCGTCGCGACGCTTACTCAGAAGGCCTTTCACACGTACGTCGACCCCCGCACCGGCGCTACAGTCAGAAACCTCTCAGGCGCGAAGCGCGCAGGAACGTTCTTCACTCCGCCGTCCGTTGCGAGCGAGATGGCAAAGTTTGCCCTTGACGGTCGCGACGAAGTATGGCTATCCCTCGAGCCCGCTTCTGGAACGGGTATGCTCACGAGCGGTCTTCTCGTCGAGGCCGCTCGCACCGGCGTTCCGATTCACCAAGCTCACGCGTGGGAGCTAAGTCCGTACCTCTCAGCGCTGTCAGAGCGCATTATCACCGCGGTGATTGAGCGATTGAATCTACAGACTGTCGTGCGCGTGCAAGCTGGCGACGCGATCGCGCTCTTTGATTCGAAATTGGTCCAGCCCGATGTCCTGGTGATGAATCCTCCGTATGGCCGCGTGAAGTATTTGAAATCCGAGGCCACCAATGCGGAGACCAAAGCCGCGAACGCTGATGCAGCCGTGGCCGCCGGACACGCATGGGTAAGCTCAACGCAGCGCCGTTACTCGGCGACCGCCACTCGTCTCGGTCTGCGCGAACGCGGTCTTGACCATCAGCGCGTGTTCATGGCTGCGGGCATGGAGGGGCTCGCATCGAATGGGCGGATGGTATGCATCGCACCGTCCTCCTGGACAAGCGGCCCTCTGTCAAGAGACATTCGTGAACTACTTCTGCGAGACCGCCACGTCCAGCAGATCGTGCTCTACCCCGAGGACGCAAAATTGTTTCCCACGGTCAATCAACCGACAGGAATCGTCGTGGCGGACCGCGACGGGGGCCATGAGTCGATCCAGATCAGCGTCCGCGGGCGCAGTCTCGATGACGGCACCGAGTATGAAGTGAGCTATAGCGAGATCTTGAATACGCGTGACGAACAACTTCGCATCCCCATGATGCGCCCCGAAGTACGAGCTGCGTTTGAACAA
Organism: Microbacterium murale; assembly: GCF_014635185.1. Lineage (GTDB taxonomy): Bacteria > Actinomycetota > Actinomycetes > Actinomycetales > Microbacteriaceae > Microbacterium > Microbacterium murale. Next base: position 1,105,074 of record NZ_BMCM01000001.1, on the reverse strand, counting down.
GTGGTCCGCCTTCCCCGAATCGCCGATTTGGATGTCAAGAACGCACGGGGTGAGCTCGACCTAACGGCCGACAAGTGGATGCTCAGCGAGCATCCCGGGAGTGCGCGAGTCGTCCGCGGCGACCATGTCCAACGATATGACCTGTCCGATGTGGCATCGTCAAGCAAGCCGGGCTGGGTGACCGAAGCTGGGGTCACTGCGTTGACATCGCGGGCCAAGTGGGTCGACTCCGAAATGGCGCGCATCGTCGGACGACAGGTCGCCTATATGGGAAAGTCAAGACGGCTCAGCTTCGCAGAGGTGCCCGCAGGTTCCATCGTTTCCAACTCATGCAACTATCTGGCGGTCAGCGACCCCGAAATGCGAGCAGCTTTGCTGGGTTTCCTGAACAGCGCGCCTGCGGAGTGGTGGTTCCGGCTTCACAACGCGAACAATCACGTTTCAAATGGCGAGCTCGATCAGTTGCCCTGGCCGCTGCAGGACCGCGCGATCCTTGAAGCAGTCGCCACTTCGGCGACCGTAAGGTCGAACCTTGGGTCTCAAGCCGAGTCGGAGTTCGCACTACGTGTAGAGCGATTGATTGATGCGCTGGTTTGCTTCGGAATGGGGTTGACGGCAAGCATGGCCAGGCCACTTCTTGAGGAGATTCTGGATCCCCGCGGGGCTGAGGAGTGCATTGGCCTATTGGACTGGTTCCGTCGGCACGGTGTGCCCGCGCATCTCCGCGAAGAACGAACCTGGATGCAACACGAGCTGAACACGCTGTCCGAACTCGATTACGAAATGATCCGACACATCCCGATCGGCGGTAATTGGCAACAGATCCCGGAGTCTGTCCCGTCGGAACGGCTTAAACAGATCAGAGCAATGTCCGCGGAGCGCGGAGTTGTCCGGACGACATACTATGGCCGACTGCGACCCGAGCAACCCTCCTACACCGTGGCTACTTACTACAACCGCCCAGGCAACGGCACCAACATCCACCCGGTGGAGGATCGGACGCTATCGCATCGAGAAGCGGCCCGACTGCAGTCTTTTCCCGATTCATACGCATTCATCGGCGGCGACGGCGCAATTAGAAAGCAGATCGGAAACGCTGTGCCACCGTTGCTTGGCCGCGCTGTCGCAGGTCGGTTGCTCGAGAGCGGGGTGGATCGCGGACCCGTCGTCGATTTGTTTGCAGGCGCCGGGGGACTTTCTCTCGGATTCGAAATCGCCGGAATGTCTGTAGCAGTCGCCGCCGACAGCAACGAGTCCGCGCTGCGAACGTACGCATTCAACAGGCCTACCGAGTCGATCGCGGATCCGAATTCAGACCGGACACTACTGGTAGGTGCGGACCTATCGGACCCTCGAGTACGCGAAGACCTCTACGCATCCATCCGACAGAAGCTAAATGGATCTCGCCCGAGCGCGCTCATCGGAGGTCCACCATGCCAAGGCTTCTCGCACGCCGGTTTTAGAGACCCGAGCGATCCGCGCAGTGACCTCGCGGTTGCTTTTCTCGACTTCGTGGACGCGCTTGAACCCGACGCAGTCGTTCTCGAGAACGTCGAAGGCATACTGACCGCACGCGGAGGGAAAGTGGCGCGGGACCTGATCGAGACACTCAACGAACTTGGCTATCCAGTCGCCCGCCCTTGGGTGCTCGCAGCTGAACAGTTCGGCGTTCCCCAGATGAGGCGGCGCGTTTTCCTGGTGGCCCGGCGTGGAGAATCCGTCACCGCGCCCGACGGCCCATTGGATCGATGCTTGGGACGACGCGAAGGCCATCGTGTCAATCGCGCGGAAACGTATCCTGTCACTGTCGAGGAAGCCATCATGGACCTCCCCTCCCTCGTAGAACGACAGCCCTTTGTCGCCTCAGCCTCTAGGCCTGCGTTCGCCCGCTGGGCGACGGGGCGCCTCAGCAGTGAAGATTTCTTGCATGATCACACCCACGCTGTAAGGACTTGACGCATGCCGGACGCAACGGAGAAGGAGAGATCGGACTTCAAGGCGGCCATCGCGGACCTAAGTACCTTCTCCACCGCGGGGCAACGTCCCGGCGGTCCCAACTTTGGTGTGGCAGTTGCCGTTCTACTCCACCGCACCGATCCCAGTCGATTCATGATCCCGCCGGTAGGTGACGCGACAACCACAAGCGACCTGCAGCTTAAAGTATGCGACCCCACGTGGGCCAAAGCGCCTGACTTTCTCCCGGAGTCGGCAACTGGTCCCATCTACAAGCCGTTCACAACGAGTTTCAAGGGCTTGTCGCCCGCCGTTAACAACTGGCGGAACTCATTTGATATTCAGGGCGGTATAGGCTGCAACGCACCACTAGATCCGGCGTATCTGCAGTCAGCGGAGTATGTGACGGAACACAGATTCGACTGCGCCTTTCGCGAAGTGCACACAGGGCTCTGCGGAGCAGCTGGCGCCGACGCATTGTGCTTCAATCCGGATAAGCGAGGAACTGGCCTTCCTTCATGGTCGGAGACAAGGGCGCGTCCACGACCGAAGTTGCTTCGTCGCGGCAAGGACTCGAACGGCACGGTCGGATACTGGTCAATTGAACCCACCTCAAGCAGTCTCGCTGACCTGCTTGGGGATCCAACAATAAGAGTTCCGGCTGCTTCGTTCGCCACGGCACTCTTCGCTGGAAGTCCATACTGGTCCCGCTGGGGCAATGACTACTCCGCCAGCAGGCTTCAGAACCTACTCGCGCTCGATGACGAACGGTTTTTCACACTATTTGAAGGCGCTTCATCGACGACCGTATCAACAGATACAGGCACAGAGATCCAACCTCAGCCTCAAGAGGACCGCCAACAGGGTGTCCACGAACTACCTTCACAGCCAAGCACGAACGGCGTGAAGAGCGGCAGGTCCGCACTCGGCAAGTCCGTCGACTACGTTGAAGCGGATACATCGATCGTGATCGAGCGAGCAAGTTACGAATCAGACCCAGAGCGCCGCCGTCAGCTGCTCGAGAAAGCCACCCGAGGGCACCGACGTGTCCTCAATGCACTCGCCGGGAGTCTGCGCAGCTGCGGCTTCTCAGTTGATGAACAACCAGGCGGGTACGACCTTCATGCGTTCGATGGCGCCTCTCGACACCTGCTGTTTGAGGCCAAGACCTGGACGAGCTCCAACCTTGCCGCGCAAGTGAGGTCCGGGTGGGCCCAGCTCGAAGAATATGCATTTCGCAATCGTGAGATCACCGGGGAGGCGCCCGAGTTGGTTCTTGCGTTCGACCACGCGCCGCCAACCGATTTTTGGGCCTGGGACTGGTTTGCGAGTCGAAAGTCACCTTACGTGGTGTGGGTTGACGGAACTGATCTCGTGACCTTCGATCATCATGCAGATTGGCTTGCAGGTCTGCTAGTGAACGAGTCTGCCCCGAAGTAGGACGTGCCGCGTCAAGATCGGCCGATGCCGTTTTTGCTATCGTTCGAAACTTCTGACACAGCCCGCCGCAGCTCCAGTGCCGGCCGGCGACCTCACCCAACAGGACGCGATCGACGCCCTCGCCAACGTCGCCGGAATCAACGACGACTTCTCCCCCGCCGGCGAGACGACGAATGCCGTGTGGGACCGCGTCATCGCGATCAACCTCACCGCGCCGTTCAAGCTCATGCGCGCCGTGCTGCCCCTGATGGAAACGGCTGGTCACGGGGCGATCCTCAACGTCTCGAGCGAGGCGGGTCTGCGCGGCAACGCGTCGGGCAATGCCTATACGGCGAGCAAGCACGGCATCATCGGCGTCACGAAGTCGGCGGCGTTCATGTACGGGCCTAAGGGCATTCGCGTGAACTCGGTCGCTCCGGGCGGCGTGGCCACCGGCATCCCGATGCCGTCGAACATGTCAGAGGCGGGGTCCGCGCGTCTTGCGCCGTTCCAGCAGGCCATCCCGACCGTCGCGACCGCTGAGCAGCTTGCCGCGTCGATCACGTTCCTGCTGTCGGACGACGCCGTGAACATCAACGGCGCGATCGTCGCGAGCGACGGCGGGTGGTCAGTGCAGTGGCCGCTGCTCAACCCCCTCTGCACGCCAGCATCAAGCAGGCATCGTTGCGTGCGAAGCATCCAACGACAGACGCAACCGACTTTCACGCGGCGTCGCCCGTCACCCCACCAACTCCTCCCGCACCCACGCCCGCAACGTCGTCGGAGTGGTCGTCACCACCGACCGCTCCTGCTCGGGCGTGAAGTCGTCGCGCAGCCCGGTCGACATCCCCAGCACGGCATCTGCCATCGCCCCCGGCATCCCTGCGTCGACGTACTGCCGCAGCATCTCCTCATCCGCGACCCGTTCGACGATCACCTCTCGTCCGAGCTCCTGGGTCAGGATCCCGGCGACCTGCGACCAGCTCAGGTCTTCAGGCCCGTGCACAGCCTGCACGCGATCTCCGGTCCATTCGCGATTGAGCAGCGTCAGCGCCGCGACCTCAGCGATGTCGCGTGGCGCCACCCAGGCCATCGGCGCATCGAGTGGCAGCACGGTTGTCAGGCGACCTGCGCGAAGCGACTCGACATCGAGCAGCAGGTTGGTGAAGAAGTAGCCGCACCGCAGATGGGTGACGTCGACGTCGAGACCGTCCAGCGCGACCTCGGTCGCCGCGAGCCCGTCGATCTCACCGGCGCCGTGGCGCTTCTCGGCGCCGATGCTGCTCTGGAACACGACGCGACCGATACCGTTCTCGCCGACCGCACGCATGAGAGCCTCCGTGGCGCGGGCGTAATCCGCGAGCGGATACTCCGACATGACCGACGGATCGACCCAGTAGATGGCGTTCACGCCGCGAGTCGCCTCCACGACCTCATCGGCATTCTGCGAGTCCGCGCGCGCCACATCGACGTAGGGGATCAGCTCCGGGGATATCTGTTCTGGATGCCGGGCGAGCAGCAGCGGCCGGATGCCTGCGCGCACCAGCATCCGCGTGAGGTGTTGACCGACGTTGCCGTTGGGGGTGGTGACAGCGATTCGCATGGCGAGTCCTTTCGTCTGTGACTGGCAACACTAGAACCAGATGCGGCCTGTTTTTGGCCGTATCTTCGGCGATCATGGAATCGTGGACTCGCCATCGAATCGCACCCTGCGTCTGCTCTCTCTGCTCCAGACAGGCGGCGACTGGAGTGTTGCCTCGCTCGCTGAGCGACTGGAAGTGAGCCAACGAACCGTGCGGCGAGACACGCAACGACTGCGGGAGCTCGGGTACGACGTGCAGTCCCGACCGGGTCCCGGGGCCGGATACCAACTGCGCCCAGGCACGAAGATCCCCCCGCTGCTCCTCAGCGCCGATGAGGTCGCCACGATCATCACGAGTCTGCTCGTGCTCGAGACCTGGGCCCCCGATGACCCGTCGGCGTCCGTTGCCCGCTCGAAGCTCGAGCAGACGCTGCCGCCCGCCCTGCGCCGACGTGCGGCCGCCACCGCGATCTCGACCCAGATCCTGCAGGAGTCGCCCGCACCCGTGGACTGGGCGCTCGTCGGCATCCTGTCCGATGCGGTTGCCCAGGGAGCACGCGTCGGCTTCGACTACACCGACCAGCACGGGCGGCAGTCCGCGCGCATGGTGGAGCCGCACCGCCACTTCCTACGGAACCGGCAGTGGTACGTCGTCGGCTTCGACATCGACCGAGGAGATTGGCGCCTGTTTCGACTGGATCGGATGCAGTCGACCAGCATCCTGCCTGGCGCGCACTCGTCTCGAGAGTTCCCGTTCCCGTCGATCGAGAGATGGTTGGCCAGCGACTTCGGCCGTGTCGGCGCACCGGCGGGTGAAGCCAAGGATCGCTGACATGTGACGAACACCCCGTGGCGGGCTCCGAGATCACCTCGCCCATATCCCTGATGTGCGTCGCTTTCAACCCCGTTCCCACGAATGCACAGAGAGCGCATCGTTGACTGCGACAGATGGAACGGAAGAGAAAGGTGAACGACATGACTGACTCCACAGACGATCGCACCAAGGTCGCAGAACTTGTCAAGAAGTTCCGATTCGCGATGTTCGTCACCGGCCACGCCGACGGCACGCTCGTCGCGCACCCGCTCACGGTGCAGGAGGCGGAGTTCGACGGCGACCTGTGGTTCCTCGTCTCGAAGAACTCGTCGCCAATCAGAGATCTCGCCGCCGACTCGCACGCGAACGTCTCGCTCAGTTCGAGTGACGCCTGGGTCTCGCTCTCGGGCACGGCCCGACTCGTCGATGACCGCGAGAAGCTCAACGAGTTGTGGAACCCGGTGGTCGAGGCCTGGTTCCCCGACGGTCCAGACGACCCCGCCGTCGGCGTACTCAAGTTCACCGCGGACTCAGCCGAGTACTGGGACACCCCGGGCGGAAGGATCGCCACAGCATTCAGCTTCGTGAAGTCGAAGATCACCGGGGATCGCTACGACGGCGGCGAAAGCGGCAAGGTCGATCTCTGAGCCTGACGCGCGCAGGCTGCCACAGAACGAAGGAGCCGCCGTGGATTCCCACAACGACCAGTCACGCCGGGAGCACATCCCCGGGCCGAGCGAGGCCACCGTGCCGGAGATCGAGCTCGACGAGAACGTCGCGCCCCGGCCGGAGGAAGAAGTCGCCGATCTGTTCCGGGCAGAACCCGACGTCGAGGATCACAGCCAGCATCCGGAGTGAGCCTGCCAGCATCCGGAGTGAGCCTGCGTCGCAGTGAGCCGAGCGGTCGCGTTCAATTTGGGACGCGACCCGACCCGGTCGCATCAGCGTCATGTCGTTGCGGACGCACGTGTCGTCCGCCTTCGACTCGCTCGACGATCTGCACGACGGGTCGACAGGGAGCGAACGGCTGCGGCCTCCGCATCCCGCTCACCGATCGTTCAGACCGGCACCGCCCCGCCGCGCAGTTGCGCCCGATGGTCGTCCGCGCGTCCATGCCGCTCACACGACTGCCGTGGCGCGCGCGGACACAGCACCCAGAGCGCAGTCGCGTGCACGCGGTAAAGCCGCCATGGTGACGCACCGGTGACGTCGTCCTCCGTGACCTCCGACCCGCCCCGCTCGTCCGAACCCGGGTAGACCTCGAGCCCACCTTGAAGCTCGTCGCCGACGAGCATTTCAGCAACTCCGCTCGCGTACACGCAGCGCCCGTAGTACGGCGGCACCGTCGAGTCGAACACGGCCAGGCTCACCTCAGGGTGCGCGGCGATGTTCCGTGAGTGCTGCGACGTCGCCGACGACATCCAATAGAAGAACTCCAGCTCATCGTCGGCCACGAAGTAGACCGGCGTGCTCCACGGAACACCGCCCGCATCGACGGTGGCCAGCGTGAGGTAGCGGATGCCGTCGACGATGCCTCGCGCATGGGCCAAGAGGTCATCCATGCCGTACACGGTAGCGCAGGTGGAGCACGCCCTCGTGGACCTTGTGCATCACGACCTGATGGTGATCTCCTTACGCGCTGTGCGTGCGTTCCACACGCTCAACAGTCCCCAACCAACCCCCAAGGGCCATTCTTCTCACCGGGCTGCTGGTTGCGCGTCCACCACTGCGCCTCGAACACCTCGCCGTCGAACACGACGTGCTCGCCGCCCGCATAGACCTGCGAGTCCGTCCATGCAGCGACGTCGCCTTCGGCGCACGTGCTCACTGCACCTTGCTCCATCCAGGATCCAGTCGCCGACGCGCCGGGCACCTCAGTGGTCCACCACTGCGCGACATACGCGACGCCCTTGTACGACACTGCATCTCCGGTGTCGTAGACCGTCCCCTTCTCCCACGCTGGAGGCCCAATGCGCACCGGTTCAGTCAGTGCGCTCTCTTCCCCCGCACCGGCCATGTTCTGCGCCGTCACAGAGAACCGGTAGGTCTCCCCGAGCAGGAGGTCCGGAACGCTCAGCTCGGTGGCATCGCCCGCCGCCTCAAGCGGCTCCAGCGCCACATCCCCTTGGTAGGGCGTGACGAGGTAGCCCGTGATCGGCACGCCGCCATCGGATTCCGGAGCATCCCACGACACGAGCGCAGACCGGTCCGCGGCCTCCGCGACGACGTTCAGCGGCGCGCTGGGCCCGTAGGGAACCGCGTAGACCTCGAGCTCGGACAGTCCGACGTTCGGGCCGCTGCCGCCCTCGACCTGGAACCGCACGGAATCGAACGTCCTCATCTCAAAGTCGATGACCTTCGCCGTGCCGTCGGCGGGAATACCCTCGACCTTGACCGTGCTGCCATCGCTGAAGGTGAGGGTGCCGCCGTTGGCGTCATCTTCGCTCGGACGATCGTAAAGGACGATCTTGTCGGCCTGCACCTGTTCCGGCCACTTCAGCTCGATCCAGGGGTTCTTCTCTCCCTTGGAAGCCCAGTCACCCTTGTCCTTCTGCCCGATCACACCGTCCACAGCCTTCGCGGGAGCGTAGCCCGAGTTGTACTGCGACGACGCCGTGGCCGTGACTCCCGGCCATCGTGCGGCGTTGCCTCTGAGCAGATCCGGATCCAAGGCGATGTCGACCAGCTTCGTCGAGCTCACCCCACCGCTGTCCGCGGAGCGCGCCGTCACGGCGACTTGGCCGTCACTGTGGTTGACGGTCAGGACGCCGCTGAACTTGTCGATCGTCGCTTTGTCGGTCGCGGATCCGTCTGGCTCGGTCACCGACCAGTAGACCTCCTCGAGCAAGGTGTCGTCCGGGGTCACCGTTGCGCCGTACGCGGTCGAGCTGTACGGCTCGACGATCTGGTCGGGCCCCGAGAGCTCGATGTCGGAGGCGAACACGGGCTGCTTGCCCTCGGATGCCGACTCCGACGGCGGCAGCTCGTCGACGCCCCAGCTCTTGTTCGGCTCTGCGCCCATCCAGAGCTCCAGCGTCCCGCCCGCAGCGAACTCGTCATGGCCGAACCACGCGTTATCGAGACGCTCGCCGTTCAGCTGCGCGCTCTGGATGTAGAGGTTCTCGGCCGAGTTGTCGTGTGTGACGATGCGGAACTCGTCGCCTTCGTAGTAGTCACGATCGAGTTTGATCGTGATCTCATCGAAGACGGGCGAGGTGATGTCGTAGACCGGATCCTCCAGCCCGCCGCCGGTCACCTCGAACAGCCCGATCGCCATCAGAGCACTGAGCGCGCCCATCTGACCCTGATCCTCGTCGTGGTGACCGTAACCATCGTCGGTCGCCGTCGAACCGTAGACCTCCTCCTTGATCTCACGTACCCACTTTTGCGACAACCACGGATAGCCCACGTAGTTGAAGAGGTGCGCCATCTCAAGGCCGGGCTGATTCCCGTAATTGACGGCGCTGTCACCGTACCCGCCGATGTACTGGCCCATCCCGGACTGCTCGAACGCGTAGTTGAGCTTGTCGGCGTATGCCGCCTCGCCTCCCATCTCATTGGCCAGACCCATCACGTCGTGCGTGGTGAACCAGGTCGACTGCCACGAGTTCGCCTGGTTGAAGCCGCTGGACGACATCGGATCGAAGTTCGCCCGCCAGCTGCCGTCGGCGTTGCGGGCACGGGCGAACCCGACCTCCTCGTCGAAGACGTTGCGCCAGTTCTGCGACCGATCGGTGAGGTAGTCGCCGAGATCCGTGTCATCCCACGCCTCGATCTCGCTGAGGCCGACGTTCTCGCCCTCGCCGCCGGTCACGGTGAACCGCACGGAGTCGACGTTCCGCGGGTCGAACTCCACGACCTTGTCACTCCCGTCGGCAGGGATCTCGTCGACCGTGACACTGCTGCCGTCGCTGAAGCTGAGTTCGCCGGCACGGGCGTTGTCTTCAGGATCGGCCAGGTCGCTGAGCACTACGTGATCGATCAGGCGGGGCTCGTCCCACGCCAAGTCGATCCAGGGGTTCTGTTCGCCGTTGGAGCGCCACTCCACGTCGGTCGGCGCGCGCAACGGCCGGCCATCGACGGCGTGCTCTGCGGCGTGCTTGTCGTCGAGGCGTGAGGACGCTGTCGCGGTGGCGAACTGGGACGCGTTGATGCCCTTCTTGTCGAGCCCGTCCGCGAGTTGCCCGAGCACCCAATCCTGATGCGCGTACTCGAGTGTCTGGCCCGCACTCTGACCTGTCGATTCGTTCGACACGTATCCCAGATCGAGGTACGAGCGGTTGCCGCCGGTGCCCCAGTTGAGATAGTCGGAGGATGCTTTGTCGTACAGCCCACCCAGCGACTGCGCGTCGAGCATCGCGTCGAACGCCTTGTCGATGTCGAAGTCGCGGATGCCCTTGTTCCACGCACCGGAGATGAAGTTGGTGATGGGAGAGCCGGTCATCACCATCGAGTAGTTGCCCGCCACAGGCGCCCGCGGAAGCAGCCCGCCGTCGTCGTACATCTGCAGCTGCGATTTGACGATGCTCGAGTAGATCTCCGGGTACGCCATACCGAGCACCGAGTTGAGGTTCCACTGGGTCAGCCACAGGGCGTCGTAGTTGTACATGGCGAACTCCGGCTCGCCGTTCTCATCGGTCGGGATCTGCTTGACCTGGCCGATGTTCCACGTGTCGTCCATGTACGCGCCGTCGGCATCGCTGACCGTGCTGCGACCGGCGAGGACGTGGAAGAGGTCGGTGTAGAACTTCTCCTGCTGCTGATCGGTGCCGCCCTGCACGTCGATCCGGCCCAGCATCTCGTTCCACTTGTCCTGCGACGCGGCTTTGACGCCGTCGAAGTCCCATCCGGGCAGCTCCGCCTCGAGATTTCGGCGTGCCCCTTCTGTGCCCGTCAGCGACAGTGCGACCTTCATCTGCACCTGGTCGCCCGCGTCGAGGTGGTCGTAGTTGACGTAGACCCCGGAATCGGGTCCGGTGACCTCGTCGACCGCCGCACCGTCCTCGACCAGCGCGCCATCCGCCCATCCGCTCATGGAGTCGAAGGGCGTGTCGAATTGGATGTTGAAGTACAGGGTCGTGTCGTGCCGGCCGGGGTAACGCTCGCCGTGCTGGTTCACGTACCCCTCGATCTCACGATCGCTGACGCGCGTCACGTGGGCGTCGTCCATGACGGCCTCGCCGAGAACGCCGCCGAGGCTGACGATGATCTCGCCCGGACCGTCCTGGCCGTAGGTGTAACGGTGCATCCCGACCCGGTCGGTCGTCGTCAGCTCGGCATCGATGTCGTACCGGTCGAGGTGCAGCCGGTGGTAACCGGGCTGGGCGAGTTCGCTGTCGTCGTGCTCGACGTGCGACTGCCACCCCGTGTCGCCCTCCAACTTGCTGACGCTCTCGCCGGAAGTGGGCATCACCTGCACGCCGGACAGCTGCCAGTCGTGGAGGTGACTGAACCCCTTGACGTCGTTCTCGTTCTGGCGATAGCCCGTGCCACGCGCATGGTGAGTCGTGGTGTCGGGGCGGAGCTTCACCATTCCGAACGGGTTGCTGGCGGACTGGAAGAAGAAGAACCTCGCGATGTCCGCTTCGACCCATGGATTCACGAGCCCGACGTAGTCGCGCGCCTGGTCAGACGTGGAACTCGCGAGCGCGGCAGGTGCGTCGGCCGCGGCGACCAGCATTCCGCTCGTCAGCACGGCGGCTGTCAGGCCTGCCAGCATCCGCTTCTGCAAGCCAAGCTTCGGGGATCTCATGAACAATTCACTCCCTGCATCTCAGTACTTCGTCGTGACTGCGATTGGTAACGTTATCAGCCGCCTGCGGACGCGTCAATGGTCCTTCGGGTGGCGCAAATGCCCGTGCCAGTTGGAGCCTGATAACGTTCCCGAAGGGTGTGAGCGAAGTGCGGAGGTAGCCATGGGGGAGCGAGCGAATCGCCCGACGGTGAAAGAAGTCGCGCTGCGCGCGGGCGTCAGCCCGATGACCGTGTCGCGCACGCTCTCCGGAGGGGTGAACGTCAAGCCCGACGTGCAGAAGCGGGTGATGGATGCCGTCGCCGAACTCGGATATCACCGAAACGAGAACGCCCGCAGCATCCGCCCAGGACACAGCAGTGGACTCATCGGCGTCGCGATCACCAACATCGCCAACCCCTACTACAGCACCTTCGCGCTCGGAGTCGAGGAAGAAGCAGCGCTCACCGGGCGCCGCATCCTGCTCGGCAACACCTCGGAGGATGCTGCCCGTGAAGCAGGGCTCGTCGGCGACTTCCTCGGGCGACGCGTCGACGGACTGATCGTCGTTCCGGCCGGCACCGACTCCGGCCATCTCGCGCAGTCACAGGCGCAGGGAGTGCCGGTCGTACTGGCCTCACGTCGCGTCGACGGCCTGGCCGCGGACAGCGTCGTGCTCGCTGACGAAGAGGGCGCCTACGACGGTGCAACAGCCCTGATCGATGCGGGTCACACTCGCATCGGATACCTCGGCAACAGCCTGGCCATCTTCACGGGCGAGCGGCGCTACAACGGCTTCGCCCGGGCCCACGAGGAGCATGGACTCCAGATCGACCCCACACTCGTCGCCACCAATCAGCAGGCGGTCGAACAGGCGCGGGATGCCACTCGCGCACTGCTGCAGGGCGACAACCCGCCGACGGCGATCTTCTGTGCGAACAACCGAAACGCGATCGGTGCACTCAAGGAGATCAGCGCGCAGATCAACAGCGGAACCCGCCCGGTCGACGAGTTCCCCGAGCTCATGAGCTTCGATGATTTCGAGCTCGCGGAGCTCTCGCCCGTGCCCATCAGCGTCATCGATCACGACCCGAGAGAGCTGGGGCGCATCGCGGCGCGACTGCTGCTCGATCGACTCGACGGCGGACAACGGGATGCAGACACTCGTGAGGTCGAGCTGCCGGTGTCGCTGCGGATGCATCTGCGCTAGCGGGCTTCGATGTGACCTCAGTTGACACCTGGCATCCAGTTTGGTAACGTTACCAAACAGTCGATGGGAGAATGCAATGGAGCTGTGCATCGATTTCGGGGGCACCGAGATCAAGCTCGCTGTCATAGATGACGGTGCGCTCGTCGCTTCGGAGAATCTGCCCGTAAGAGGCGACGCCTCCGACCTGGCGTCTGCCGTCACAGCAGCCCGCGAGCTCTCCGCTCGAGTCACGGGCACACCGACTGCGGTCGGCATCGCCGTCCCTGGTGTCGTGTCGCCGGCATCCGGACGCATGCTGCACGCCAACGACAAGTACGACTTCCTGCGCGACTTGGACCTGCGCGTCTGGGCCGATGACGAGTTCGGCCTGCCGGCTGTCGTCGAGAACGACGCGCGCGCGGCGCTCATAGGCGAGACCTCCACCGGATCCGCCAGCGGCGAGCGCGACGCGGTGCTCGTGACCCTCGGAACCGGAATCGGCACCGCAGCGATGATCGATGGTGTCCCGCTGCGCGGGATCACCGGGCATGCCGGGATTCTCGGAGGTCACGTCACCGTCGACATCAACGGGCCGGTTTGTCCTTGTGGGAACGTCGGGTGCGGGGAGACATTGGCGAGTGCTTGGGCGCTGCGCGAACGAAGCGATCGACTCAGTGTCAAGGAGCTGTTCGAGTCCGATGACCACGCGGAGATTCGGGACAGCTTCTTGCGGGTGTGGGGTGCGAGCGTCGTCACGCTGATTCACATGTACGACCCGAGCGTCGTCATCCTCTCGGGTGGCATCCTTCGCGCCGGCGACGCCGTCAGCGCGCCCGTCGAGGCATACGTGCGCGAACACCTATGGCCATCCATGACGCCGCCGCGGTTCATCGTGCCGCCGGAACCCGAATACTCCGTAGCCCGCGGGCTGAGCACTCTCGCCCGCAGCGCGCATCCCCAGACCCACGAAGACCAGGAGAAGCATTGAGCACGCCGATCAGCGACACCCGCGACCAGACCGAACGCGGCCGGTACGACACCCAGCCCACCGTGAATCTGCCCGCGGGCGAGAAGATCCTCCGCGGATCCGCCGCCTGGCAGACCGCCGCTGAGACCGCCGCGTCTCGGGGAGGCGCACTCCTCGTCGACACCTACCCCGGCGTCGACATCCCCGCCCTCAAACGGCAGATCAGCGAGGCACTCCCCGACTGGAAAATCGTCGACGTCGAAGACGCCGCGCGGCCCGTCGACGAGATCGAGCAGTTGATCACTCCGCACCTCACTGACGACCGCGTGCTCGGCGTCATGAGCCACTTCGCACTCAGCGACTTCTACGAGGCTGCCAAGCTCGACGAGATGGCATCGGGCATCGCCGAGCGAACCGTCGTCGTCGGCTGGGGTGCCGGCCTGCTCGCCGACAAGATCGAGAGCCCCACCACGGTCATCGTCGACATGGCTCGCTGGGAGATCCAGCTGCGCCAGCGTGCCGGCGCCACCAACTGGCGTGCCGACAACGCGGACGAAGACGGCCTGCGCAAGTACAAGCGCGGCTTCTACGTCGAATGGCGCACAGCCGATCGCCACAAGCGCTCGCTGTTCGACACCGTCGACTTCGTCGTCGACGGCAACGCGATCGCTCCGGCCGAGCCGCACCCCGATTCTCCGGATGCCGGGATGATCACCGGCAGCGCCTTCCGCCAGTCGCTGCGGGACGCCGCGACCCGTCCCTTCCGCGTCGTACCGTTCTTCGACCCCGGCGTGTGGGGCGGCCAGTGGATGAAGAAGGTCATCGGGCTCGACCCCGCGAAGGACAACTACGCCTGGTGCTTCGACTGCGTGCCCGAGGAAAACTCGCTGCTGCTCGAGGGCGACGGTGGTGTCATCGAGATCCCGTCGATCGACCTCGTGTTCGCGCAGCCGATCGAGCTGCTCGGAGCCAAGAACTTCTCGCGCTTCGGTGCGGACTTCCCGATCCGCTTCGACTTCCTCGACACCATGGGCGGCGGCAACCTCAGCCTGCAGGTGCACCCGCTGCAGGACTACATCCGCAACACCTTCGGCATGGCCTACACGCAGGACGAGAGCTACTACCTGCTCGACGCCGACGACGACGCCGTGGTCTACCTCGGCACCAAGACCGGCATCGATCAGCAGCAGATGGTCGAAGACCTCCACGCTGCCCAGGAGGGCGGCGCGCCCTTCCCCGCCGAGACCTACATCAACTCCTTTCCGGCACGCAAGCACGACCACTTCGCGATCCCCGCCGGCACGATCCACTGCTCGGGTGCCAACTCGATGGTGCTCGAGATCTCAGCCACCCCCTCCACCTTCACGTTCAAACTGTGGGACTGGGGACGGGTCGGGCTCGACGGCATCCCGCGCCCGGTGCACCTCGACCACGGCGTGAAGAACATCCAGTGGGATCGTGACACTGAGTGGGTCAACGAGAACCTCATCGATCAGGTCGAGACTCTCCGCACCGAGGGCGACGTGACCGAGGAGCGCACCGGGCTGCACGAACTCGAGTTCATCGAGACCCGACGTCACTGGTTCACCCAGGGCGCCGATCACGACACCGAGGGCACCGTCAACGTGATCAACCTCGTCGAGGGCGACGAGGCACGGGTCGTCAGTCCGACCGGATCGTTCGAGCCGTTCGTCGTCCACTACGCCGAGACGTTCATCATCCCGGCATCCGTCGGCCCCTACCGGATCGAGCGGACCGAGCGCTCCCGGAGCGAGCGATTCGCCACATTGAAGGCCTACGTGCGCGGATCCCGCACGAGCGACAACTGAGAGATCACAGATCGTGACGGGCTGCTGCGGCTGCGAAACCGGTCGGCCGCAGCAGCCCGGCGCTGAGCACCGCCTGGTAGGCGTGGTAGAGATCCGGCTTACCCGGCCACGTATGTGATGCCGGACGGTTGTCGGCGCCGAGCTCATGCCACCACGAGCCGCCGACGCGATCGATCACGTGCCGATCCGTCCAGTCCCAGAACCGGCGGTACCACTCCGCGTACTCCGCGCTCCCGGTGGTGCGGGCCAACCAGACCGCCGCTGCGAGCGCCTCTGCAACCACCCAGTGCATTCGCGCGGATCCGACGACCTCACCGCTGAAGTCCGTGGTGTAGCTCACCCCGCCCTTCTCGGTGTCCCAGCCGTCCTGGACCGCGCGTGCGAACAGACCGTGCGCAGCCTCCTCGGCACGATCGAAACTCGGGTCGTGGGAGGCGATGCCGAGGACGAGCCGTGACCACTCCAGACCATGCCCCGGCATCACGCCGAAAGGACGGAACTGATCGAGTGGTTGCTCGCGGCCGTACTCTTCGTCGACCTCCCATTCGCGGGTGTAGTGCTCGGGTACCCGCCATTCACGTGACCCGGCACCCTTCAGCACGAAACGCTCGGCGAGTCCACGTGCCCGATGCAAGAACTCCGGCTCTCGCGTGAGCTCATAGGACGCAAGGAACGCCTCGGTCAGGTGCATGTTCGCGTTCTGCCCCCGGTAGTCCGACACCGGCCGCGCATGCACATCGACTTCGTCGACCGCCGCCCCGACGCCCGCATCCCAGAACAGATCGTCGATCGCGTCACGAGCACGACCGAACAGCTCAGCTCCACGCGGCACATCGGCCTGAACCGCGGTGGCGCCAGCCAGCAGAGCGAACGCATGTCCGTAGGCGCTGCGCGTCTCCGAAACCGGCAGCCCGTCCGACGTCACGGCATCGAAGAAACCGCCGCTCGGGTGCATAAACTCGGTGAGCAGCAGCTCCACGCCATCGGCTGCCCATCCACCCGCCTGCTCGTCGCTCTGTTCATCACCCAGCATCCGCGCGACGCCGAAGCAATGAACGAGCCGAGCGACGCTGTACAGCTCCAGCGGTCGTTCCGTGTCAACAGACCCGTCGAATCGGCGCCAGCCGAATCGCTTCCGGCCCGGCGGCTCCGCGAAGAAGCTCCGGAGGCGATCGGCCTCGCCTGACAGCATCCGTTGGTGCTCAGGGTCGTCGATCAACCAACTCGGGTCGCTGTGCCATCGCATGATGAAGCTCCTGCCTCTGTGACCGGCTCAGGCGGATGCCTTCAGGCTGCTCACGAAGAACCTCTGGCACGACAGGAACAGCACGACCGTCGGCAGTGAGGCCAGCAGCGCGGCCGCCAGAACCACCGGCGGGCCGACATTCACGAAACCGCCGTTGATCTCGGCCAGAGCTGCCATGACCGGGCGCCGATCCGGGCTGGTCGTCAGCGTGATGCCGAACAGCAGATCGTTCCACACCCAGGTGAACTGGAAGATGAATGCCGCGAACAGCGACGATCGAATCAGGGGCAGATGGATCTGTGCGAACAGCCTGCCCCAACCCGCGCCGTCCAGCTTCGCAGCCTCGGCGATCTCCGGCGGGATGGTCGTGAGGTAGTTGCGCACGATGAAGAACGCGAACGGCACACAGATCGCGGCGTAGATGAGGATCATGCCGAAAGATGTGTCGTACATCTTCGCGCCGACATAGGCCTTGAACAACGGCGCGAGGAAGATCTGCAGCGGAAGCAGCGTGCCGAGGTAGATCAACCAGAACCAGATCGTCGGCCGGCGGACCGGCATCACGACGACGGCGAATCCGGCGAGCCCGGCAGCCAGCACCGCGATCAGCGCGGAGCAGGTCGCGTACAGCAGGCTGTTGAGCATTCCCAGGCCGAGCGAGGATTGGTTCCAGGCCGCGACGATGTTCTCGATGAGCGCGAATCCACCCGGGAGCCAGCGCGGCTCTCCGTGATACTCAGAGACCGGTGTGAGCGCGTTCACGATCAGCAGATACACCGGAACCAGCCAGAGGACGGCCAGTGCGGTCAAGACGACATTGCGGATGAGTCGGGCCATGGCTCAGCTCTCCTTCAGTTGCTGTCGCAGATAGGCCCAGGACGCGCCCACGACGATGATTGCCAGCACCACCGCGACCGCCGCGCCATAGCCGTAGTCGCTGATGATGAAGGTCTGTCGATACATGGTCACGGCGAGCGTCTCGGATGACCCTCCGGGGCCGCCCTTGGTGAGCAGCCAGATCATGTCGAACACGCGCAGGCTGTTCGCGATCGACATCCCGATGACGACGACGGTGACCGGACGCAGTTGAGGAACGATGATGTGCCAGAACAGCCGGTAACCGGTCGCTCCGTCGAGGGCGCCGGCCTCGACGGTCTCGGACGGAATGGCCTGAAGTCCGACGAGGAAGAGGATGACCGCCACACCGGTTGCCTGCCAAGTATTGGCGAGGATCATCACGATGGTGTTCGTTGGCCACTCCAGCAGCCATCCCGATGCCGCCGGGCTACCGCCGAAGAATGCGATGGCTTGGTTGAGCGCACCGTCGGATCGCAGGATGAAGCCCCAGATCACAGCGGTCGCGGCGCCGGAGAGCGCGTAGGGCAGGACGAATGCGAGCCGGAGCCACTTGCCGCCCTTCATCTGCGACGTGAACACGGCGACGAGCAGACCGATGCCGACCGGCAGCACCAGTGTTCCCACCGTCCACATCACCGTGTTCAACAGTGACTGTCCGAACAGCGGGTCGCTGGCCAACCGGAAGAAGTTGTCGACCCCGATGAAGTCGGCGGTGAATCCGTCGTCGTTCGTGAAGCTCTGATAGACCGTCGCGGCGAAGGGGACGAGCAGCATGACGCCGACGAGCGCCACGGCCGGCAGCAGGAACGGGATCGCCTGCAACCGACCTCCGAGCGTTCCGGGACGTCGGCCCGTCGACGAGGGGGCTCCCTTGGGACGGACCGACGTCACGGAACCCGTCACTTGCCGGCTGCCTTCCAGTTCGCCCACTCGGTGTCAGCCAGATCCTGCAGCTTCTGCAGCGTCGGATCGATGTTCGCCGGAGAGGGGTCTGCCATGAAGGCGCCGAAGAACTGCACGCCACTCTCGATCAGGGCGGGAGGGCCCGCCTCCCAGTAGCGCACCAGCTCGACCGGCTCGTTGGCCTTGACCTGCTCGAGCATCGAACCGAGCACGGGGTCGTCGGTACCCACCATCGGGTTCGCCGAGGTGTCCTTGATCTCATCCGCCCAGGGCTGCTGCACCTCCGGACTCAGCCAGTTGTCCATCACTGCCTGCGCGCCCTCGGCGTTGGGTGCCTTAGCCGCCATCGTGATGACGCCCGACTCGACGATCACGGACGGCTGCACGCCTTCCTCGACGGTTGGCAGGAGGAATGCGCCGTAGTCGGCCTGATCCATGGTGTCGGCGAACAGCCCGTTGCGCCAGGACCCCATCGGAACCTGTGCCACTGTGCCCGCTGCGAACAGCGATGGCTCGTTGTCCCACGCAGTGTCCGGTGAGGTGAACCAGCCCTTGGCGAACATGTCGGACCAGATCTCCATCGCCTTGCGCGATGTCGGATCGGTGTACTTCGCCTCTCCGTCCATGAGTTTCTGATAGAAGTCAGGGTCGAGCTTGGACAGGATCTCCGCGTACCAGATGAACGAAGTCCAGCCGGCCTCCTGCGTGGCGAACAGCGGCGTGACGCCGGCGGCCTTGAGCGCATCGTTGTTCGATTCGAACTCCGCCCAGGTGGTGGGCACTTCGATGCCGACGTCGGCGAACACCTTCTTGTTGTAGAAGATCGTCCAGTAGGACTTGTAGATGGGAAGGCCATAGACCTTGCCGTCGTAGGAGAAGCTGTCGCGAGTGTCTTCGTTGACCCAGCCCTTCTCGACAGCGGCGTCCCATGAGTCGGTGAGGTCCGCGAGCCCACCGGACCGTGCGAGCTCCTGGAGTCGATACCCGTTCCACCACTTCACCAGGTCGGTCGTGCTGTCGGTCTTCAGCGAAGAGCGCACGATCTGCTGGTAGTTCTCGGTCGAGGGCACGTTGCGCGCCTCGAGGCCGAAGCCTGCAGATTCCTCGAGCGCTTCGCCAGCAACCGCGTATGCCTCTGTGAAGTCGGCGCGATCACCGTTCAGTGTGACGACGTTCGAGTCGCCGCCGCCCCCAGTGGACGACCCTTGCGCGCAGGCTGCGAGCCCGAACGCCATTACGAGTGCGACGCCGAAACCGCCCACTCGCTTCAGTGCTGTGTGCCTCTGTCCCATGTGATCCTCCTCGATCGGTGTTGGTAACGATACCAGTCCTGAGCTTCACGTCAATACGCATTTCGATTCGTGTGTGCCGGTTGCCGTGGCGCGGCACCCGCACTGGGGATGAATCCCGCGCGCCTCAGAGCTCTGTGACCTTCAGCCCGATGCTCTCGATGACGCACGCCGAGCGGGCGACGAAACTGAGCTCGGCGCGCCTCCGACTCAGAAGCAACTGATGACGAACGCGGGTGCTCTCCGCAGCATCCACCGTGAACTCCTGCCCGGCGAACCGCCCGTCGCACGCTCCCGACATCCGCATCTCGAGGAAGGCCGCGCCGAACGGCACTTCCGGCGAGGCGACCGTCAGCCGCTGTCCGGGGTCGAGCGTCACAACGCCGTTCTCCGCAAGCCCGTCGTGCGCGGCCGCCTGCAGATCCGCGGCGAAGACGACCGACGCCTCGGCCGCGGCATCCGGTGCGATGACGTCGGTCGACAGATACTCGATCCCGCGCTCATCCGCCCAAGCGAGCATCGCCATGGTGTCGACGTGCGTCTCGGTGAGAATCCCCGCTTCATGGGCGCGCCGGGCCAGCGCCGCGTGCTCGGCTGCGTCGAACCGCGTGAGGCTGATGGCCATGATCGTGCCGCCCAGCCCCTCGATCTCCTCGAACGTCGTCTGATACAGGATGCCCATCAGCGTGACGTCGCGAACCCCCAGACCGCGGATGAGGAGGTTGGCATTGTTGTTCGACGTGATCACGAATCCGTCACGCCCGAGGATCTCCGAAGCCATGTCGAGGAGATCGTCGTAGACGCGACGCGGCTGGTCGTGCAGCTTCAGCTCGATGAACGGCAGGATGCCGAGTCGGCGTGCCTCCTCGAGATACTCGCGCAACGTGGGGATCCGCTCGCGGACTTGCGACTCACGAGCCCTGAGCACGTACCCCTCCCTGAGCTCGTCGAGCGTTCTGCTCCACACCGGGACCAGTTCGGTCAGCTCGCCACCGTGCCGATCGAGGCAGGTGCGGTTCAGCGTCTCGTCGTGCATGACGACGAATTCATCGTCGCGGCTCAGTCGCACATCCATCTCGACGCACTCGAACCTGGCGCGAGCGGCGAGCCTCAGCGCCTCGAGCGAGTTCTCCCCGGCGATCGTCGCGCGCAGGTGCACGCCCTGATGGGCGATGTGCTTGCGGCCGGTCACACGTCGCCCGTTCAGCTCTTCCCGTTCACGTGGATGAGGATGCGGGCGGGTGCCTCCGGCGACGCACCCGTCACCGTCACCCGCAGCCAGTTGCCGAACGCCGACAGTGAAAGCTCTGCGATCGTCGCATCCGCTGACAGCGTCGCGGGCTCACCGCGACGGATCCAGTTGATCCCGTCCGGCGAGATCTCGGTCGCCACGACGAGATCGGGATGACCGCCCTCGACCTGCACGAAGACGACGGCCTCACGCGCCCATCCTGCCTCGTACGCCAGCGTCGCGAAGTCTCCATCGATGACGACCCTCCTGGCCAGCACGGAGGTGTTGTTCTGCAGCATGACTCAGCTCCTGTCAGTTCCGGCGAGTGCCGCGATGTTCTCGACGTGGACGTTGTCGAAGTCGATGATCGCCCCGTCGTCGATCAGCGCAGCACGCAACAGGTCGAAGTCCATCTCGCCCATCGTCAGGCCGTGACGCACGGCGAGCGCGGCGGCGGTTCCCGCCCCTTGACCCATCGCCATGCACGTCGCCATCACCCGCACGGATCCGAATCCGGGGCCATCGGCGCACAGACACCGCCCGGCGATGACGACGTTCTCGCTGCCCTCTGGCACGAGAGCACGGAACGGCACGTTGTAGGGGTGGCGGAGGATGACGAAGTCACTCTGATCGATGCTGTCCGTGTGATGGATGTCGATCGTGTGCGCGCCCTTCGCCACCGTGTCGGGGAACGCCTTCGGATGGATGATGTCGTCTCCGGTCAGCTCGTACAGCCCGACGATGTGGTGCGTCTCGCGCACCCCGGTCTGGATGCCCGACTTCGCCAGCCACGCATCCCGGAACTCCGGGAACTCCCGACGGAGCACGTCGATGAGCGCGTGCATCTTCTCGCGCAGGCTCGTCTCGGTGCGGGAGAACCATTCCGGATCGCTCGCGTCGGTGGCCTCGCGCAGCACGTTGATGCTGACGAGCCCGTCGTGGAAGAAACTGTTGATCCACGGGCCGCCGAACAGCGGCACCTCACCGGCCTCGTGCAGTTCGGCCAGCCGGGCGCGGATCGACTCCGACACGGGGAGGATGCCGTCCACAGCATCCCCGAAGACGTACCCGAGCGCGTCGGTGTCGACGCCGCCGAGCTGGAACCACAGGGTCGCCGGCTGCAGCACATCGCCCTTGGTGGCCGGCAGCCCAGCCGCGCGCACGATGTCCGCATCTCCCGTGCAGTCCACCACCGACTCGCAGGCGTAAGCCACCCGACCGGCCTTGTTCTGAACGATCACGTGACTGACCCGACCGTCCTCGGCCACGGCATCCGCGATCCATGTGTGCAGCAAGAGCGTCACGCCACTCTCCAGCAGCAGCCGTTGCGCGGCGAGCTTGAAGATCTCGTCGTTGACCGGCCAGTTGCCGCTGTCGCGTTCGAGTTCGGCCCCGCCCAGCGCTGCCGCACGCCGCATGAGCTCGAGAGGGATCCCTCCGATGTGCTGACGCCCGCCGACGCGGAACTCGCTGATCGGCGTGACCAGTGCGCTCGTCGCCATCCCGCCCACGAACCCGTACCGCTCGATGAGCAGGGTGCGCGCCCCGCCGCGCGCCGCCGCGATCGCGGCGATCACTCCCGCCGGACCGCCGCCGGCGACGATCACGTCGAACGTCCCGACGACCGGAGTCTCGCGCGCGGGCTCGGCGACGGCCCCGTTCACTCGCACGAGTACACGACCGAATCCAGGTAGAGGTTCACGGTCCGATCGGTGTCGGTCTCGACGAAGAACACCGGGTTGATGAGGTCCTTGATCGATTTGTAGCCCGGCACGAGAGTGGGAGCCAGCTCGCGCATGTCGAATACCTGATCCATTGACTGCAGCTCGACATAACGCCTCTGGCGCACGTCGACAGTGAGCCGGAAGTACATCCAGTTGATCTTGTCCGGGCTCTCGTTGAACACCAGCTGCTGCTCACCGCCGGGGATCCACTGATACCCATCGGTGGAGCCGTCCTCGAACCGGCGCCCGTACCACTGGTTGTCCACGCCCGGAACGCACCAGCCGTCCTCGACACCGAAGTTCCAGTCCGCCCTGCTCACACCATCCGCGACCCGGTAGTACTGCCACTTGCGCACCGGCTTCCCGCCGAGCGCATTGACGTACCTGACGCCCGGCATGTATCGGTGCTCGGCATCCTGCACATCGAAGAAGAAGCCGAACGCGCGGATGTCGTCCTCGCCGATCCCGAAGCGGTCCTGCGCCGGCGTGTACGAGTACCACGCCTCGATCTGGATGAGATCGGGATCGCCGAACCTGGACAGTCGCTTGATCGCGTGCCCCATACTCCCCGGCCGTGGCGGCTCGGTGTGCGGGCCACCGGTCGGCGCAGTGCTGAGCTTGAGCGAGTACGTGCCCTCCATCGACCCGTGCGAAGAGGCAAACCGCATCGCGCCCGAACTGAGCTGCGTGGGAGCCCAACTCGAGAGGTCGACGACCGAATCGAAGGACCCGTAGTCGTCGTAGACGAAGTTCGGCGTGAGATCCAGCCAGCCGTTGTACCCGGTGTCGAAATCGTCGTAGGTGATGACCCTGGCCAGCGGGTTGAACCGCTCCAGGCCGCGGTCGTAACTGAGGACTTTCTGCATGCGCTTGCTCTCCTTGGATACGTGGACTTGGATGCGGTACTCGGATGCCGGGAAGTGGATGCTGAGACGACGATGGCGGGGACGGCTCGCGCCGCCCCCGCCATCAGCTGTCACTGCGTGAGGTACACCGAGCTGAAGTCGATGAACTCGTTCGCAGGGATCACGAGACCCTCGACATTCGAGGACATCGCCGCGTTGACGTTGATCTCGAGCAGCGGGATCGCCGGTGTGTCGGCCCGCATGATGTCGATCGCCTGCTGGTACAGCTCCAGGCGCTCATCGGGATCGGTGAGCTGCTGCGCCTTCGTCGTCAGCGCGTCCAGGTCTTCGTTGCAGTACCCGAGACGAGCCGCCGTGCAGTTGTACAGACGGTAGATCGTGTAGTCGGCGTCACCGGTGATCGTCTGGTTCGGCTGCACGTCCATGTCCCATGCGTGCGTTCCATCCGCCTCGTTGACCGTGCCGAACTCCTTCAGCCAGGACGCGGCATCCAGAGCCCGCGGCTCGACCGTGACACCGATCTCCTGCCAGGCCGAGATGAACGCCTGCATCATGTTGGCGAAACCGGCGCCGTTGGCGGTGCTGTAGATCGCGTCCACGGTGAAGCCGTCCGGGTATCCGGCCTCGGCGAGCAGCTCCTTCGCGTGCTCCGGGTCGTACTCGACCATGCCGTCGGTCGGCTCGACGCATCCGAAGGCCGCCTCGGGGCAGAACGACGTCATGGTCTTCGCCGTGTCGCCGTAGAGCGACTCCTGGATCGTCTTCAGATCGAGAGCTGCCCACATCGCCTCGCGGACGCGCTGATCCTTGAGGAACTCGTTCTTGTTGTCGAACCACAGGAAGTAATAGTTCAGGCTGCTCTCCTGCACGAACTTGACGTCGTTCATCGCCTCGACCTGCGCGACCTGATCGTAGGGCACGTCGCCCACGATCTGCGCCTGACCGTTCGACAGCGCCGTGATCTTGCCGTTGACGTCGGTGATCTGCTTCATCGTCAGCTTCTGGAGCTTCGCCTTCTCACCCCAGTAGTCCTCGTTGCGCACGAAGGTGAAGTGGTCGTTGGCGACGTAGTCGTCGATGATGAACGGTCCGGTCCCGACCGGCTGAGCCCAGTAGTCGTTGTCGGCCTGGATCATCGTGTCGGGATGCGAGAACTCGGCCTTTCCGATGTAGACCATCGAGAGAACGCCGACCAGTGTTCCCGATGGGCCTGCGGTCTTGATCGTGACGGTGAGGTCATCGGTGGCCTCGACCGACTGGATCGGGGAGAGCACCGTCTTCAGCGCGGCCTCCCACGCGATGTACCGCTCGATCGAGCCCTTCACGTCGGCAGCGGTGAAGGGCGTGCCGTCGGAGTAGGTGACGCCTTCACGCAGGTGGAAGACGAGGGTCGTGTCGTCGGTCCATTCCCAGGACTCGGCGAGCTTGGGCTGCGGCTGGTTCTCGTCGTCGAGCGTGACGAGAGTCTCGAGCGTCTGCGAGATCGCCATGTTGATGCCGATCTCCAGGGGCGCCTGCGAGATGTCGGACGCGGCCCAGCCGTACGCCGGGATGTAGGTGAGGGTCTGCTGGTCGTCTGGCAGCGGCTCTGTCGAGCCTCCACCACCGCCTCCGCCCGAACACCCTGTGAGAAGAAGAGCTCCGGCCACCGCGACTGCGGCGATCGAGCGCATCTTTGCGCGTAGCGATGTCATTGCTGTCTCCTTTGATTCGATGTGACTTGGTTTGTCGGGTCCGACTTGGTGCTGCTCACTCGAGCCCGGACTGGCCTGGCAGGGTGAACGCTGATGCGACCGGGTGATGATCGCTGGGCGATATCCCCCGATCGAAGAACTCCACGACCTCGGCGCTGCGCGGGCGCACTGGTCCTCGGAAGAAGATGTAGTCGATGGTCTTGTGCGGGCTCGCGACGGGCGACTTCGGCGTGCCGACAGTCTCGCGGAACGGATTGGGCACGACGGGATGCGTCGGCGGAGCCTGCCGGTTCAGCGCGCTGAAAGAGTCGAGGTAGCCGGCGTTGCCGATCACCCAGATGGCCGTCGCGATCGCGTTCGTGTCTGAGGCGAAGAAGACCGGTTCGTCGTCCTCCCCGAGCCGCCCGAGCTCCTCCACGACGCGATGCGCCTGCGGCGTGCGCTGGTTGATCCCCGTCTCGACCTCGACCGCGTTGCCGGAGTACGAGAGGTGCGCTGTCGTCCAGAGGATCGTCCGGTCTCCTCCTGCGACGCGCAGCCGCACCCAGAACAGGCGGGCGTTCGCGTCATGGATGCCGACATCCTCGGCGCCGTGCTCTATCTCGCTGAACAGCTCGCGGTTCCACCACAGGTTGCTCTGCTTCTCCCACCCGGGGAAATCGTCGTTCACGCGGTCGTGACCGGGCATCGCGGCATCCAGCAGGTCCCGCGACCAGGCGCGCGTCTCCTGCGTGGCGAGCAGGTCGGGAGCGCGGAGCTCGTAGAGGGCGCGCATCGCGGTCTCCCGCTCGGCGGCATGATGATCGCCCCACAGGTTGTGGGTCTGAGCGATGAAGGTGAGCGGTACGGTCACGAGATCTCCCTCGGGTCCGCCGGACGAGCCGGCGCGACGTCATGGTTGTAGCGCACGACCTCGCTGCGCCCGTCACGCAGATGGAAGGTCGTGACGGAGCAGTTGTCGGGTGCCCCGAGCGGCATGTGACCCGGCGATGGGATGCCGAGCATGTGAGCCGCGGCGAGCCGGATGGGGTTGCCGCTCGTGAAGACCACGGCGACCCGGTCGCCGTCCTCCTTCTCGAGCCGGGTTGTGACCTGCTCGATCGCCCTGACGACCCGCTCCCGGGTCTCACCGAACGTCTCGCCCCCTCCGCGTCGGTGATCTTCGCCGGCGGCGACCGCGGCAACGAGTTCGGGATGCTGCCGCTCAGCCTCCTCGAGCGTCATACCTGCCCAGTCCCCCACGCTCATCTCTCGCAGCGCCGGGTCGTAGCTGACGCTCGTCCGAGTGCGCTCGGCATAGCGCGCGGCGGTATCCTTCGCGCGGGGCAGATCGCTCGAGACGACGAGGTCGGGCGCCGGCACCTGCAGCGCGAAGAGCTCTGCGAACTGCGCGGCCTGCGCTCGCCCGTCGGCCGTGAGACCCGAATCCTGCTGGCCCTGATAGCGCCCTTCGACATTCCACAGCGACTCGCCGTGGCGCACGAGGTGCACGGTGATGGTCCGGCTCACGATGTCTCCTCCAGCCAGGGCCGCACGACCGGAACCGCGGCAATGAGCGCCTTCGTGTAAGGATGCTGCGGGTTGTCGAACAGCTCCCTGGCCGTACCCTCCTCGACGACGACGCCCTTGTTGAGCACCAGCACGCGATCGCAGATGTGCTCGATGACCGACAGGTCGTGCGAGATGAAGAGGTACGAGAGCCCGAGGTCTGCCTGCAGGTCCTCGAGAAGGTTGAGCACCTGCGCCTGCACCGAGACGTCGAGCGCGCTGACCGCCTCGTCGCAGATGATGAGCTTCGGCCGCAGCGCGAGGGTCCGCGCGATGCCGATGCGCTGACGCTGACCGCCCGAGAACTGATGCGGATACCGATCGGAGTAGTCCGGGTTGAGCCCGACC
Source organism: Microbacterium murale (assembly GCF_014635185.1). Taxonomy (GTDB): domain Bacteria; phylum Actinomycetota; class Actinomycetes; order Actinomycetales; family Microbacteriaceae; genus Microbacterium; species Microbacterium murale. Next base: position 1,077,883 of record NZ_BMCM01000001.1, on the reverse strand, counting down.
CGCTCCATGAGATCCTTCGCCTCGGCCGTCCAGCGCTCGCGCGACACGATGCCCGTGTGCACACGCCACCCCTCGGCGATGATGTCGCGCACCGTGAGCCGTGGGTTGAGTGAGGCGTACGGGTCCTGGAAGATCATCTGCATGTCACGGCGCATGTCCTTCATCTGACGCAGGGAGAGCTCCGTGATGTCGTTGCCCTCGAAGCGGATGATGCCGTCGGCTGCGGGCACGAGCCCGATGATCGTGCGCGCGATCGTCGACTTGCCCGATCCGGACTCACCTACCAGCCCCACGGTCTCGCCGGGTCGGATCTCGAAGTTCACGTCGGAGACGGCGACGTTCTCTCCGGTCTTGCGCAACAGGATCGAGGAGCGGATCGGATACGACACCTTGAGATGTTCGACGCTCAGCAGCGGTTTCGACTGATCAGTCATGGGGAAGCACCTCCTCGGAACGGTGGCAGGCCGCAAGATGGCCGGCGCTCCAGCCTTCGGGCTGGCGCAGAGCCGGAGAGGTCGTGCGGCACAGTTCGGTGGCGAATGGGCAACGGGGATGGAACGAGCATCCGGTCGGCAGTGCGAGCAGATTCGGGGGCGAGCCGACGATCGGCTTGAGCCGCTCACCCGAGGTGGTGCTCGGTATCGAATCCAGCAGACCGCGGGTGTACGGGTGCGCAGGGTGGTCGTAGACCTGTCGGATACCGCCGGTCTCGATGATCCGGCCCGCGTACATGATCGCGGCACGGTCGGCCACTTCGGCGACGACGCCGAGATCGTGACTGATGAGGATCATTCCCATGCCGGACTCGGCCTGCAGGTCGGCCAGAAGGTTCATGACCTGCTGCTGCACCGTGACGTCGAGCGCGGTCGTCGGCTCGTCCCCGATGAGCAGCTTCGGTTCGAGGGCGATCGCCATCGCGATCATGATGCGCTGGCGCTGCCCGCCCGAGAACTGGTGGGGGTAGTCGCGGATGCGGGTCTCGGCGTCGGGGATGCCGACGCGCTTGAGCAGTTCGAGCGACTTCGCCCACGCCTCCTGCTTGGGCGTGCCACGGCGACGTCGGAACAGCTCTGCGATCTGCCAGCCGACCCGGTACACCGGGTTGAGCGAGCTGAGCGGGTCCTGGAAGATCATCGCGATCTCGGTCGCGCAGAGCTCCCGCACCTTCGAGACCGGTTCCGCGGCGAGGTCACGGCCCCCGAAGAGGATGCGGCCGCCGACGATGGAGCCCGCGGGCTGGGGAAGCAGCGCCATGATGGCCTGGGCAGTGACTGATTTCCCCGAACCGGACTCGCCGAGGACCGCGACGGTCTCGCCGGGTCCGACGTCGAAGCTCACGCCGTCGAGTGCACGCACGACACCGGCCGAGGTGGAGAACTCGACCTGAAGATCCTGCACGCTCAGCAGCGGCTCACCGGCGCTGGCGTTGGGGGTTCGTGCCTCGGGGGCATGGGAGATCGTCATCAGGCGCTCCGCAACTTCGGGTCGAATCGGTCGCGCAAGGCGTCGCCGAGCACTCCGGTGGAGAGCACGAGAGCAGCGAGCGCGATGCCGGGAAGGGTCGAGATCCACCACGCGGTGCTGAGATACGCGGTGCCGTTGCTGATGGTGGTTCCGAGGCTGGGGATGCCGAGGGGCACGCCGACTCCGAGGAACGAGAGCGCCGCCTCGAGCAGCACCACGTGCCCGAACTCGACGGTGGCGACGACGAGGATCGGAGCGACGCAGCCTGGCAGCAGCGTGCGCACGATGATGTGCCAGTGGCTCGCGCCAAGGGTTCGGGCGGCCTCGACGTATTCGCGACTGCGAAGGGTGAGCACCTGACTGCGGGTGACACGGGCGAAGACGACCCAGTTCGTGATCGAGATGACGACGATGACGTTCCACAGGCTCGGGCCGAGCACCGATGCGAGGAGGATCGCGAGAAGGATCGACGGGAACGCCAACTGCACGTCGGCGATGCGCATGAGCACGTTGTCGACCCAGCCACCGAAGTGCCCGGCGAGCAGCCCGGTGAGCACGCCGAACACTCCGGCGAAGAGCAGCGAACACACGCCGACGGTGAGTGAGACGCGCGCACCCATCATCATCTGGGCGAAGAGATCCTGCCCGACCTGGTCGGTGCCGAAGATCGCAAACGATCCGTCGGGGAGGGTCGTGCCCGGGGCCTTGAGGCGCAGCAGCACGTCGGTGTGCAGCGGGTCGAAGTGATAGAGGATCGGCACGACGATGGCACCGACGATGAACAGGCCGATGACGACGAGAGGGATCGTGATCCGGACGATGACCCCGCGACGCGCTCGATGAGCGCGCTGCATCGTCTGCATCGCGATCGTGGGTGGGACGGTCATTTCGCAAGCCTCACTCTCGGGTCGAGGTAGCCGTAGAGCAGATCGACGAGCAGATTCACGATGACGAACGCCGCAGCGATGATCACGACACATGCCTGGACGAGGTTGTAGTCGCGGGAGAGGATCGAGGAGACCAGAAGCTTGCCGACACCAGGGAAGCTGAAGACCGTCTCGGTGATGACCGCACCGCCCAGCAGTGCGCCGAACTCGAGGCCGACGAGTGTGACGACCGGGATGAGGGCGTTGCGTGCGGCGTGGGTCAGGATCACGATCCGCTCGGACAGGCCCTTCGCGCGGGCCGTGGTGATGTAGCCCTCGCCGACGACCTCGAGAAGACCGCTGCGGGTCATGCGGGTGAGGATCGCGATGAAGGGCAGCGCGACGGTCACGACGGGGAGCACGAGCGCATCCGGACTGCCGAGGCCCGCACTCGGCAGCAGGCGCAGCATCTGGGAGAAGACGAGCATGAGCACGACGCCGACCCAGAACCCGGGGAGCGCCTGCGTGAACAGGCTCGCGGTGGTGACGACCCGGTCGGTGAAGCGGTTGACCCGGAGAGCTGCGAGAAGGCCGAGCGGAAAGCTGACGATGACGGCGAGCGTGCAGCCGAGGAAAGCCAGCAGTGCCGTGTTCGGCAGCACCTGCGCGACGAGCTCCATGGCCGGCGCACCGTAGGTGTACGAGATACCGAAATCTCCCCTGACCGCGCCGGCCACGTAGCCGATGTACTGGACGACGAGCGGCTGATCGAGGCCCATCCGTGCGCGGATCGTAGCGATCTGCTCCGGTGTCGCGTCGATCCCGGCGACGAGCACCGCGGGGTCAGACGGAACAAGCCGCACGATGATGAAGACGACGGTCACGACGCCCCAGAGCACGAAGACGGCGAGCAGCACCCGCCGGATCGTGTAACCGAGCATGTCAACCTCCGAGAGAGGTCACCGTAGACCTCCGAGTACGGGTTCTGAGTTCAGCTTCGAACCCAAGAACATTATCGCTAATGAACCTCCCGCATCCCGGCGCAATTGTCAACCCTTCAGATTTTCCCTTGAATTTACGGGGATTCCTCAGAACGAGCGTTGCAAGGCCCTCTGCGTAAAATTGGCCTTTGACAGCCGGTGACGATAACACTAATGTTGCCTCACATCGCCCCGACACCGATGCCGGGGCCAGACACAACGTCAAGGAGTCACAGGTGACTACCCCCGAAGTCGCGAGCACCGCAGCAAGCCTGCGTGACGCGATCCGCAGCAGCGATCTGCGCCTGTCGAAGTTCAATCCGCTCGCGCGCATCCTGACCTTCGACGACTTCAACGAAGGCGCCCACGGATGGGTCGAGCTCGGCGGCAACTACAACGGCCGCGGCGATCTCGACTCGATGGATGAGCACTTCCGCGACTTCCGCCCGCCGCAACTCTCGAACCAGAACTTCTTCGACGTCGGCACGCACGGCGGAATGACCGGTACATACTCGCTCAAGCTCGCGACCCGCAACATCCCCGGTCATGCGGCCACCGCCATCCGTCGTCTGACGATGGCAGGACGCGGGCTGCTGCAGATCGAGGCGCACCTCGCCTGGAAGGTCGAGGCGAACCTCGGGGGTGGCGAAGAGGCGAACAGCTACGGCGACATCACGTGGGATGCGAACTCGCATCCGTCCGAGGCGCAGTTCGGATCGTTCACCGTGGCGACGGATCTCAGCCACGAGGGCGTTCGCTATCACAACGTCATGCGCTTCCAGAACGCCGACGAAGAGGGTCACATCATCCAGAAGTGGATGTACCCGACCGTCGCCGAGCCCACACCGCATGAGCGTTTCGAGGGCAAGCACGACTACGGCCGGTACAGCGACTTCACGGCTCCGAATCCCGAGGACTGGCGCTACCTGAGCGATGAGCGTCAGGAGGCCTGCTTCAACGAGGTGCCCACCAAGGTGAACTGGCATTACGTGCGCTTCCTCATCGACACGAGTACGCGGTCGAACGTCGAACTCCAGTTCAACAACACGGTCTACGACCTTCGCGATGTTCCGGTGCCGCCGTATGCCGAGAAGTATGAGTCGCTCGAGACTCTGCTCAACTTCTACTTCTCGGTGCGCACACTTGGGCCGCACCGCAACTTCCTCTTCCTCGACTCCGCCGTCATCTCGGCAGATTGGTGATCCGATCATGAGCATGCGACAGTCGCAGAGCGCCGTCATCGAGCGCGGCGTCGACCTCGACGGGGTGCACGACACCGAGCCGTTCGAGGTGGCGTGGGCAGGCGAGGCTCGCTGGTGGATCCACTTCTTGAAGCCGGCCGAGGGTACAACGGTCGAGTTCCGTGTGCAGATCTCACCGGATGGTCTGAACTGGATCGATCATGAGGGCATCGCCCCCGTGGAATCGAACGCCTCGGGATTCGTCTCGATTTCGGCGACGAACTTCGGGTTCTGGCTAAGGTTGCGCAGCACGCATCTTTCAGGAGAGACGGAGCCCATGCTCCGCATCTATCTTGAATTGAAGGAGTGATCGGAGTCCACACATGCCCAGATCGACGGGTGCACCTCGGCGACGAACCCTGCAGGACGTCGCCGAGGCAGTCGGCCTCACGGTCAACACCGTCTCGCGCGCGCTCAGAGATCTGCCGGGGGTCAGCGATGCCACGCGCGCGCAGATCAAGGCTGAGGCCGAGCGCATCGGCTACGTGCCGAATGCGCACGCCCGCTCCCTTGTTCTCGGCTCCCGCAGGACGATCGGCGTGATCATCACGGATCTCGCCAACCCCTTCTTCAACGACCTGGTCGCCGAGATCGAAGAGCAGGCGATACAGAAGGGGTACACGTTGCTGCTGCTGCTCTCGGATGAGGATCCCGACCGAGAGCAGTTCGCGGTCGACACCGCCCTGCGATCAGGGGTCGACGGCATCATCGCGGTTCCGGTGCAGGGACGGTCGAATCCGTGGACAGCAGTGACGAAAGCGGGCGTCCCCCTGGTCATCGTCGCGCGCGAGCTGCCCGATCTCGAGGCGGATTTCTACTCCACCGACAACGAGGCCGGTCGGCGCATGACGACGACCGCTCTGCTCGAACGCGGCGCGCGCGACATCATCCTCGTCGAGGAAGACCTGCAGATCTCGACCGTGGCTCACCGACTCGGCGGCTTCCGCGACGCCCTCGAAGCCCACGGCATCCCGTTCGACTCACGCAGGACGGCGCTCGTCCCCTCACGTCGGACGGCTCGCGGCGCATCCCTCTGGCGCGGAGAGGATGCCCACCGGGTCGGGGTGGACCTGCTTGAAAGCGGTCGCATCCCGGACGCCTTCCTGGTGGGCAACGACTACTTCGCGCTCGGAATCTATGCGGCGCTGCGCGATCGCGGCATCCGCGTACCGGACGACGTCATGGTCATCGGCTGGGGCGACTATCCCTTCTCCAGATATATGGATCCGCCGCTGTCGACCGTCCGTCTGCCGGTGGCCGAGGTGGCCCGCCGCGCCACTCAGCGACTGCTCGCGATCCTGGACGGCACCGCGACGGAAGGTGTCGTCGCCGAATACATCGAGCCGGACGTGATGCTCCGAGCCTCCACCGGTCACGGTTCGCGCTGACGCGCCGGACACGACCCTCGACGGATCTCGCGATGGCGTTGGCCGCTGACGGAGAGCCACCTCACGCTAACGGCTGAGTGCCCGACTACATCTCCCGCATATCCAGCACGAACCGGAACCGCACGTCATTGCGTTCGAGCCGTTCGAGCGCGATGTTCACGTCGCGGGCGGGGAGCACCTCGACGTCGGCGGTGATGCCGTGTTCGCCGGCGAAATCGAGCATCGCCTGCGTCCCCTTCGTGCCGCCGCTGCCGGCTGACGCGAGGCTCTTGCGGCCGATGAGCAGCGCCATCGGATCGAACTGCATCGACCCGAGTGCCCCGAGCGAGACCAGGGTTCCGTCGAGAGCCAGCGCCCGGATGTATGGCGTGAGATCGTGCGGCGCGGACGCCGTGTCGACGATGAGATCGAGCTGGTTGTGCTGATCGGTCATCGCTTGCGGGTCGGTCGAGATCACGATCTCGTCGACGCCCAGCTCGCTCGCGTTCGCCGCTTTCTGCGCGGATGTCGTGAACAGCACGACCTTCGCCCCGAGCGCATGCGCGAACTTCACGGCGAGGTGGCCCAGTCCGCCGAGGCCGACGACTCCCACCGTCGCGCCCGGCCCGGCGTTCCAGTGGACGAGCGGCTCCCACACCGTGATGCCCGCGCACATGAGCGGCGCGACTCCGGCCGGATCGAGGCTCTCGGGCAGCGGGTAGACGAACTTCTCGTCGGCGACGTAGGTGCTGGCATAGGCCCCCTGGGTGACGGTTCCGTCGACACGGTCGTTGCCGCCGTAGGTCAGGGTCGGGAACGCGACGCAGTAGTTCTCCTGACCCGCGAGGCACATGGCGCACGCGCCGCAGGAGTCGACGATGTTGCCGACGGCGACAGCATCCCCGATCCGGAATCGCGTGACGTCCGTGCCGATCGCGTTGACGGTGCCGACGAACTCGTGGCCGGGGACGAGCGGTTTGTTTCCGGTGCGGTGGATCTCGTGGAGGTCGGAGTGGCACACCCCGCAGAAGGTGACGTCGATCGAGACGTCGTGCGGTCGCAGGTCTCGCCTCTGGATCGTCTGGAGCGTAAGTGGCGCATCGGACGACGTCGCGACGAATGCAGGGGTTCGGTTCATGGGTGCTTTCTCTCTCGCCGCAAGGCTAAGTAACCAACTAGTTTGTTTTGACCGTCGTAGACGCTACGCCCTGCTCGCCCCGAATGCAACCAACCGGTTCGTTACTCTGGAGGGATGAAACGAGGAGACAGCACGCGCGAGCGCATCCTCAATGCGGCGAGCGCCGAGTTCGCAGAGCACGGGATCGCCGGGGCGCGCGTCGACCGCATCGCCGCGGCGGCGCAGGCCAACAAGGCGCAGCTGTACACCTACTTCGGCAACAAGAGCGCCCTGTTCGAGGCCGTCTTCTCGGTCGCGCTCGACAGCATCGTGAACGCGGTCCCCATCGACGGCGACGACCTGCCCGGCTATGCCGTGCGCCTGTACGACGAGTACCTCGAGACCCCCGAGCTCGTGCGGCTCGCGACTTGGGCTCGCCTGGAACGCCGCTCCACCGGCCATCTGACGATCGACGCGGACAGCCTCGACGAAGCCAAGCTCCGCGCCATCGAGGCGAGTCAGAAGTCGGGCCACATCGACCCCTGGTTCACGCCCTTCGATGTGCTCACGACCGTCATCGCGATGTCGATGACCTGGTCGCCGGCGAGCGCCACCTTCACTGCCACACGCGACGACGACATCGAGGATCATGAGCGTCGCCGCGAGGTGCTTCGACGCATCGTCGCGCGGGCTTTCGCACCTGCGAGCTGAGTCCACGAACGTCGGATGCCGGCGGACACCGCCGCATTGCCACCATGCCGCACGGTCGTTCACGACATGCACCCGCAACGTCCGAGCTCGGTGCGAGAATGCCGTCATGAAGCTCTCCGAGCTCGCAGACACCGCAGAGACGGTCGCGGCCACATCGTCGCGACTGGCGAAGACCGGCGCGCTCGCCCAACTGCTCGAACGCGCCGAGCCCGACGACGTCCCCGTGCTCATCGGGCTGCTGCTCGCCGCTCCGCGTCAGGGGCGTTTGGGCGTCGGATGGCGCGGCCTCACTGCGCTCGACATCTCCCACGCCGACGAACCCACCCTCACCATCGCCGACGTCGATCATGCCCTCGATGCGCTTGCCGCGGCATCCGGGTCCGGCTCGGCCGCCGTCCGCACCGGCCTGCTCACCGATCTCGCGTCCGGCGCCACCGCCCGCGAGTGGGACTTCCTCGCCCGCGCGATGCTCGGCGAACTGCGCACCGGTGCGCTCGGCGGCGTGCTGCTCGACGCGATCGCCCGCGCCTCTGACCGCCCGGTCGCCAGCGTGCGCCGCGCAGCAATGCTCTCCGGCGACCTCGGCGAGACCGCCCTCGTCGCTCTCACCGGTACCGCCGAGCAGCTCGACGATGTCGGCCTGCAGGTCGGACGACCCGTGTCACCCATGCTCGCCGGCACCGCCGCGACCGCGTCGGCCGCGCTCGAGCTGACCGGCGAAGCATCCGTCGAGTACAAGCTCGACGGCGCCCGCATCCAGGTACACCGGCACGGTGACGACGTCGGCATCTACACCCGCAGCCTCGCCGACATCACGCACCGCGTGCCCGAGATCGTCGACATCGTGCGCAGCCTGCCCGCCCGCGACCTCATCCTCGACGGGGAGACGCTCGCACTCGACGAAGACGGCGGACCTCGCCCCTTCCAGCAGACCATGTCGCGCTTCGGCGCCGATGTCGCCCGCGACGTATTGCTGCGGCCATGGTTCTTCGACCTGCTGCACGTCGACGGCCGCGACCTCATCGACGAGCCCCTCGCCCTCCGCCTCGAAGAACTCGAGCGGATCGCGGGTGAATGGCGGATGCCGGGAATCGTCACCTCCGATGCGGACGCTGCCGAGCAGCTCTCCCGCGAAGCGCTCGCCGCAGGACACGAGGGCGTGCTCGTCAAGGCGATCGGATCGACGTACACGGCCGGGCGGCGCGGCAAGTCGTGGGTGAAGGTGAAGCCCGTGCTCACCTACGATCTCGTCGTACTCGCCGCCGAGTGGGGATCGGGACGCAGGCGCGGCAAGCTCTCGAACCTGCACCTCGGCGCCCACGACCCAGAAGGCGAGTTCGGCGAGCCGGGCGGCTTCGTGATGGTCGGCAAGACCTTCAAAGGGCTCACCGATCAGCTGCTGCAGTGGCAGACCGACACGTTCCCGTCATACGAGACGCGCCGGACGGCGAACGCGGTGTTCCTGCGCCCCGAACTCGTCGTCGAGATCGCGATCGACGGCGTGCAGACCTCGCCCCGCTATCCCGGCGGCATCGCCCTGCGCTTCGCCCGCGTCAAGGGGTATCGCCCCGACAAGACCGCGGCGGAGGCCGACAGCATCCAGACCCTGCGTGCGCTGCTGCGCGGGTGAGTAGACCCTGCATGCCCGCTCCCGCCTGACCCCGACCTATGCGCGATGGAAGAAGAGTTTCCTGGGTTGGCAGGCGCGAGAACCCCTGAAAGTCTCCTTCCGTGCGAGCCCCGCGCCGCCGTTAGGCTCACGATGTGAGCACGGAGTCTGACTACGAGATCGAGTTCCGCTGGAAGGAGCAGGTCTTCTACTGGGAGGGGTCCCGCGGCCTGTACTTCGATGGCGGCTGGGGCGTGCGGCCCTTCGTGACGTACTTCCCAAGCGCCGCCAGGTGGCCGGAAGTCGTTCCCGCGTGGGCGATCGGGAAGCGCGACCTCGTGCGGCAACGCCTCATCGACTACGGTCCGAGCCATCGCGTCGAGGAGACGGACGTCTACAGTTACCCGGTCGGCGTGACCCGATGACGACCGCGCAGACGGCGACGTTGGACGCATCCGGCTCGGCACGACGCCAGGGAAGAACAGTTTCTGGGGTTCGCACGCGCGAGAACCCCGGAAAGTCTTCTTCCAAGCGAGCCTCATGCGGGCCGCGCTGAGATCCGACCCCGACCCCGGCCGATCGCCTTACGTCCCTCGCGCTACTCCTGCTTGCTGAACGCTCCGCGCAGCACCAGGTACACGATCACGGCGACCACGGCGACGAGCGCCAGCTTGGCGATGAACCACAGCACCGAGAACAGGGCGCTGACGACGAACCACGCGACGATGACCGCGACGACGACACCGACGATGGTCCACACGCTGTTCTTGTTCATGCCTTCAGCCTAACCGCGCAGCATCCGCCCCTCACTGGGCATCCGCCCCGCCGAATCGCTCCGCCGACGCCACCTGCTGCGCCACGCGTCGCAGCGCCAGCAGCAGTGGCTCGACGAGCACCGACCCGAGCACGACGTATCTGACCGCAGCCTCCACCGACTCGGCCGGGACTCCGGCGATCTCGACATCCGCCACATCGCGCATGCTCTTCAGATACACCGGCAGCGCGCCGTTCGCCAGATCGAACCCGGCGTTCTCGAGTCCTTGCAGCGCCCGTGCCACGTCGTGCAGCACGGCCTCGTCGCACATGCCGGGCTTCCAGCCGAGTCCGGCGACGGCTTCCTGCGCCGCGGTCAGGTCGAGCGATTCGTCGACCGGCGGCGTGATCGCGGCATGCGCCGTCCCGAGCAGGCGATGCGCATCCGCCGGCGGATCGTCCAGCGCCTCCAGCACCCTCCGCGTCTCGGCGATGCTGACACCGGCCGCGATCAGCGCGCGAATGACGCGCAGACGCTGCACGTGCGTCTCGCCGTAAGCCGCCTGAGTCGGCGCGCTGCGCTCCCCCTCGGGCAGCAGCCCCTCGCGCAGGTAGTACTTGATCGTCGGCACGGGAACACCCGTCTGCGCCGACAGTTCAGAAATTCTCATGGTCACCTCTTGACATCGATAGTATCGCTATCCATTATGGATAGTAAAGCTATCTAGTCAGGAGGAAACCATGTCCGAAGTCGTCAACGGCCGCATGACCCATCGCCACGAGGGCGAACTCGTCGTGTTCCACATCGGAATGCAGATCAACCGCTGGTGGCGACCGGATCTCTGGGTACCGGCATTCATGGCGATGCCCCGGATGCTGCGCGAGCTGTCCATGGACAAAGAATCCGGATTCCTCGGATACCAGTTGCTGTTCGGAAGCGGCGGCCCGTACGTCGTGCAGTACTGGTCGTCGACGGAGAAGCTCTACGCCTACGCATCCGCTCCGTCACAGGAGCATCGCCCGGCCTGGACCGCGTTCAACAAGGCGGCCCGCAAGGCGCCTGGCGCTGTCGGGATCTGGCACGAGACGTTCCTCGTCGATCGCGCCGAGAGCATCTACGTCGCGACCAAGCCGATGGGGCTCGCTGCCGCGACCGAACACGTTGCGGTGGGGAAGCGCCACGACCGTGCGCAGGCGAGGTTCGTGGACGGGCGCACCGCGGCGAGCGCGTGAGCGGTGGGCGGGCAGGGCTAGCGCCGCTCGCCCACCAGCGGCCAGCGGCCGGTGTGCTCGCGGAAGCGGATGGCCTCGAACAGCGGCTCGACGGGGAAGATCCGCGGGTTGATGCTGAGCTTCACTCCGGATGCCGAGCGCACCCGGAAATTCGGCTGACCGTTCATCTCGCGCATCCGGTAGTCGACGATGTCGACGTACTTGATCACATGCTCACGCCCGAGGATCGTGCGGAACTGCACCTCGTCGGACCGCGCATCGATGTACCAGTTGTTGTACATGACCAGGAAGAACACCCCGCCGGCGGCGATCGCCAGCGAGGCGATGCGCATCGGCAGCAGATCGGCCGTGTAGCGGGAGGTGAATGCACTCAGAGCCAGAAGGAATCCGATCGCGAGCAGCAGCCATCCGGCGAGCGGGACGAAGATCGGCATCCGCATGCGCGACGGCGCACGCTTGGAACGGTTCGGACGCTTCATCGCCCACCACACACCGGCGGCGACGACGAGTATCGCCAGCGCGATCAGGGCGTACTTCAGGGCGAATGCGGACACCCCACGACCTTACGTGCTCGGCGGTGCGAGGCGGTCCCGGTGCCGGGACACGGGAGGTCTGTCGTCGGGGCAGCCACCGAGGTGTCCTCGCTGGCGTCCCTGCTCGACACCAGAGCTGGGTTACTTCCGCTGCACACTCGCCTGGATTATCGGGATGGGAAAGTGAGATGCGCGGATCGGGTCGAGGAGATCGTCGGTGATCCCTGCCGTGAAGTCGTCGACGCCAAAGGCCTTGAAGAGCGCTTCGCGACCGAACTTGGAGCTGTCGGCGACGAAGAACGCCTCTTTTGCGACCGAGCGCATGAGTCGCTTGAGTTCCATCTCATAGCTGCTGCTGTTGAAGAGGCCCTCGTCGTTGACCGTGTCCGCGCCGAAGATCGCGACGTCCACTCGCAGGTTCGACAGCTGGTGGACGGATGTCGGTCCCCACATCGTGAACGCGTTGGGCAGCAGCTCTCCACCGATGAAGACCAGGTGCATCGTGCCCTTACGCGCGATCTCGAGCCCGATGCGCAGATCGTTGGTGACCACGGTGAGCCGCTGGTGATCCAGGTGGCGCGCGACCTCCAGATTCGTCGTACCGCCGTCGAGGATGATCGTCTGGCCGTGGAGTACACGCTCTGCCATCGCCCGTCCGATCGCAGCCTTCTCCGGGAGGTGCAACTCCTCCTTGAATTGATGCGGCGTCTCAGACTGCTGAACCGGTATCGCGCCGCCGTGGGTGCGACGGATGAGATCCATCCTCTCGAGCCGCTCCAGGTCTCGACGCACGGTGGACGGTGTCACGTCGAAGCGCTGCGCCAATTCGCGTACTGATTGGAACCCGTGATCCTGCAGGGCATCGACGATCTCTGCTTGTCGTGACACTCGTCACCACCTCTCTTCCTAACCGAGAGTAAACCCCGACCGGTGGATGCGAAAGCTCTTCTGCGCGAAAACGCGCAGAAGCTGGCGCTTTCCGTCTAGCCACGACCTTCACGAGAGACGGCTCGCGTCATTCGCAGAGGGTGCGCGCATTATGCGCGTCTAGCGATTGAACGTGCGTGGTTTCACGCAGAGTCGTGCGCATAAACGCTTGACATCGTGAGCCGCCCGCAATACGGTCCTACTGAGCGTGGCACGGCTCGCCCGACACCTGCATTCGCTCGCCCCGTTGGCCCTCGTTCACAAAGGAGTAACGAATGATTCGCAATCGCTCCATCGCCGCAGCGGCCGTAGCCGCGTTCGCGGCCCTCGCCCTCGCTGGGTGCACCACCGTCGGAGGCGGTGCCGATACCGACGGTGACGGCGGCTCCACGAGCGCCGAGGACATGACGATGATCACGGTCGTCAAAGCGCAGACCATCCCGTGGTTCCAACGTATGGCCGTCGGCGTCGACGAATGGGCCGAAGAGACAGGCGTCGACGCCCGCCAGGAAGGGGCAGATGACGTCAGCCCGGAGAAGCAGGTGGCCATCGTTCAGGACCTCATCGCCCAGCAGCCGACCGCGATCACGGTGGTCCCGAACTCCCCCGAGGCTCTCGCCAACGTGCTCGGACAGGCGCGCGATCAAGGCATCATCGTCGTCTCGCATGAGGCAACGGGCATGGAGAACGTCGATATCGACATCGAAGCATTCGACAACGCCTCCTACGGCTCCGAGATCATGGACAACCTCGGCGAATGCATGGGCGGCGAAGGCGAGTACGTGCAGTTCGTCGGAGGGCTGACCGCCAAGACGCACATGGAGTGGGTCGAGGCCGCCTACGAGAACCAGCAGGAGAATTTCCCGGACATGACCCGCGTCGAAACGCCGATCGAGTCGACCGACAACCAGGAGACGGCTTACGAACGGGCCAAGGAAGTGCTCGCCAAGTACCCGAACATCAAGGGCTTCCAGGGCTCAGCCGGAAATGACGTTCCGGGCATCGCCCGTGCGGTGCAGGAGGCAGGCCTCGAAGACGACATCTGCGTCATGGGAACCTCGATCCCTTCGGTGGCGAACCAGTACCTGGCCGACGGTTCCATCGACAAGATCTTCTTCTGGGACCCGGCACTGGCAGGCAAGGCCCAGTTGGCGATCGCGCTGATCCTCGCTGACGGCGGCACGATCGAGGCTGGTACCGACCTTGGCATCGAGGGCTATGAGGACCTTCAGCCGCTGGAGGGCTTCGACAACGTGTTCGTCGGCAACGCCTCGGTCGCGGCGGATGCCGAGACTGCCGCGGAGTACGACTTCTAGCCCGAGAAGACCAGACTCCCGGGGTGGGCGCCGCATGGCGCCGACCCCGAGGTCGTCGTCAGAAAGACATCGATGAGCAGCTCTCAAGAACTCGACGCACGGCCCGTCCTCTCCGTGCGTGACATCTCGAAGAGATTCGGCGGAGTGCTTGCGCTCGACGGCGTCTCCATCGATCTCCTCCCGGGTGAGGTGCACTGCATCGCCGGAGAGAACGGGTGCGGCAAGTCGACCCTGATCAAAGTGATCGCCGGTGCGGAGCGCCCCGACCGCGGAGAGATCATCGTCGACGGCGTCTCGCACGCGAAGATGAACACGACGTCGGCGATCACAACGGGCATCCAGGTGATCTACCAGGACTTCTCCCTCTTCCCCAATCTTTCGGTCGGGGAGAACATCGTGCTCACCTCGGCTGTCGCAGCACGGCAGAAGATATACCGTGCCAGGGCATCCCGGCCCCGCGCCAGGGCGATCATCGACGAACTCGGGCTGGACCTCGATCTGGACGACGAGCTGGGGGAGCTCTCCGTCGCGGACCGCCAGCTCACCGCCATCTGCCGCGCTCTGGTCAATGAAGCGCGCATCATCATCATGGACGAGCCCACGACCGCCCTCACCCACACAGAGGTCGCCAGGCTGTTCGCCGTCGTAGAAAAACTGAGTGCGCGAGGGGTGTCACTCGTGTTCGTCTCCCACAAACTCGACGAGGTGCTGACGATCTCGGACCGCCTTACCATCATGCGTTCGGGACGTGTCATCGCGACCGGAGCGACGTCGGACTTCACGAGGTCTTCGATCGCGGAGACGATGACGGGCCGCGAACTCGATGAGTCTCGCGCTGTCAGTGAACTCCCCGGAGAGGGCCGTACGCGTCTCCAGGTCGATGGGCTCACGCTCACCGGCGCGTTCCAGGACATCTCATTCACTGTCCGATCAGGCGAGATCCTCGGCATCACGGGGCTCCTCGGGTCCGGCCGCACGGAGATCGCCGAGGCGATCTTCGGCGTACGGCCAGCGGAGGAGGGCACGATCCACGTCGACGGCGTGCAGGTGCTCATTCGAACCATCGCGGATGCGATCACCGCCGGCATCGGCTATGTCCCTGAAGACCGCCTGACGCAGGGGCTCTTCCTTGAGAAGCCCATCGCCGACAACATCGTCGCCAGCTCCCTCGACTCTTGTCGCACTCCATGGCGCACTCTTGACCGGCGGCGTATCACCGCCACGATCGACCGACTGTTCTCCGGGCTGCGGATCAACGCTCCCACCTCGGCTGCACCTGTGCGTTCGTTGTCCGGCGGCAACGCACAGCGGGTCGTGCTGGCGAAATGGCTCGCGACGCATCCGAAGATCCTGATCCTCAACGGTCCGACGGTCGGCGTCGACGTCGGATCGAAGTCTCAGATCCTGGACCTGCTGCGCGCTGAAGCCGCAGAGGGTATGGCGGTGATCGTCATCTCGGATGACGCGACGGAACTCGTCTCGTGCTGCCATCGCGTCCTCGTGGTCGGCAAGGGGCACCTCTCGCACGAACTGACCGACGGTGACATCACTGTCGAGACGATCCAGGAGAGGATGGCGGCCTGATGCAGATCCTCCTCCGGCTCCGCGGTGCGAACAACGAGGGGATCCTCGCGCTCGTCCTGCTCGTCATCGTCATCATGATGTCGATACTGAGCCCGGCGTTCTTCTCCGCGAACACCGCCTTCTCCATCCTTCGCAGTGCGACGGTGCCGATGATCTTCGCGCTTGCTGTGCTCATCGTCATAATCACGGGCGGGATCGACGTGTCCTTCGCCGCAGTGGCGATCTTCTCCTCCTACACTGCGGTCAGCTTCTTCCTCGGCTCGGGGACGGATCCCGGAGTGTTGGCGATCTTCGCCACCGCCGTCGGAATCGGTGCCGTGCTCGGGCTGATCAACGGAGTCGTGATCGCGAGATTCCGTCTGCCCACCCTCATCGTCACACTGGGCACGCAGGGACTGTTCATCGGCGCGATGTTCACGTACGTCGGTTCCCGTTATTACGCCGATCTGCCCCCGTCGATGGCCGCGCTGGCAGGAGTGAATGTCATCGACTTCGCGACCGATCGGGGTCGCGCGTATCTGCACGTCATGGTGCTGCTCGCGCTCGTATTGACGCTGATCGTCTGGTGGATGCTGCGCTATTCGATGTTCGGCCGGTCGCTCTATGCGATAGGTGGCGACTATGAGGCCGCGCGGAGAGCGGGGTTCCGCGTCGTACCCACGCAGATCACCGTGTACGTGATCGTCGGCGTTCTAGGCGCTCTCGCCGGGGTCGCGCACATGATCATGAGTCGCAGCGCCAACCCGCAGGATCTGGTGGGCGATGAACTCGACATCATCGCAGCCGTCGTTCTCGGCGGGGCCTCCATCTTCGGTGGCCGAGGTTCCGTGATCGGCGCCGCACTCGGGGTCCTTCTCGTCCAGGTCATCAACAACAGCCTGCTCCTCGCCGGTGTGCCGAGCGCGTGGCTGCGCGCCGCCGTCGGGATCCTGCTCATTCTCGGAGTCGGCATCCAGGCCGTGACCGCGCGCCGTCGGGCGAAACGCGTGCACACGGTGGACGACCCGAATCTCGCGTCCACGAACGGGGGTGCAGCATGAGCACCTCGACGCCAGAACAGAACCCGGTGCGGAGCATGAACGATCGCGTCGGATCGTGGACGCGAGATGTCATCGATCGGGCGAGTGCGAACCGGGGCACCGGCAGGATGATCGGGGCGCTCGTCATCGCCTTCGCAATCTTCGCGTTCCTCAATCCGCGGGTCTTCCTCAACCCGATCAATCTTCAGAACATCATGGTCGCAGCTCCCGAGATCGGCGTCATCGCGATCGCCATGATGCTCGCGATGCTCACCGGCGGCATCGATCTCTCGCTCGTCGCGATCGCCAACCTCTCCGCCATCACCATCTCGACGTTGTTCACCGCGGTGGCCGCACAGGACCCACAGCTCGCAGAAGCGCTCGGCGTCCCGCTCGTCCTGGTCGGCGTGCTGGTCGGCGTACTGTGCGGACTGCTCAACGCCGTACTCATCACAGTCGTGGGGATCACTCCGATCCTTGCAACGCTCGGCACGATGCAGATCCTCAACGGGATCGCGATCGTCTGGACCGGAGGATCGACGCTGTACGGCGCTCCCTCGGCATTCACCGATTTCGGTCGTGTCGCGCTCGGTCCCGTCCCGGCCCTGTTCCTCGTCTTCGTACTCATCGCCGTACTGATCGCCGTCATCGTGAACAGAACGCCGCTGGGACGCAAGATCCAGCTGGAGGGTGCCAACCCCGTAGCCGCCAAGTACTCCGGCATCCGCAGTCGACGTGTGCTGATGAGCACTTACATCCTCGGGGGCGCTCTCGCCGGACTCGCGGGGGTGCTCTTCCTCTCACGCAACCCGACGGCATCCGCGGACTATGGCGCGTCCTACGTGCTCCTCGTCATCGTCATCGCCGTGCTGGGAGGGACGAATCCCACCGGCGGCTTCGCGTCGGTCGCCGGCGTCGTGCTCGCCACCCTCACCCTGCAGATCGTCTCGAGCGGATTCACGGCACTTCGCCTCTCTTCGTATGAATACGCGATCGCTCAGGGCATCATCCTCATCGTCGTGATGATCGTCGATCAGTTCTCCTGGCGACGGCGTCGACGAGGAGCACGCGTTCCCGACCCCGCAGCCGAACACGCCCCGGCCCCGTGACCTACGCACAGAGAAAGGTGCAATCGTGAAGAAGATCATCAACGACCCACAGGACTTCGTCCAGGAGTTCGTCGAAGGCATCCTGCTGGCTCACCCCACACTGGTGAAGACGCCGGGCGACGACCCCCGGGTGCTCGTGCGCGCCGATGCCCCGGTGGAAGGAAAGGTCGGCATCGTCACCGGCGGCGGGTCAGGTCATCTCCCCCTGTTCAAGGGGTACGTCGGTCACGGGCTGTGCGACGGCGTCGCAATCGGGAATGTCTTCTCCTCGCCGTCGTCGGCGCAGATTCTGGAGGCGACGAAAGCGGTCAGCGGGGGCGCTGGGGTGCTCTACCTGTACGGCAACTACGGCGGTGACGTCTTCAATTTCGATCTTTCGACAGACATGGCCGAGCTGGAGGGCATCCCGACCAAAACGGTGCTCGGCCGTGACGACGTCGCGAGCCAGCCGAAGGAGCGCGCCGCAGATCGTCGCGGCGTGGCCGGGATCTTCTTCGCCTACAAGGCCGCGGGGGCAGCGGCTGAGCGCGGCGATTCATTGGAGCAGGTCGCCACGATCGCGGAGGACATCATCGAGCACACGGCGACGATGGGGGTGGGGCTCGCGCCGACCATCCTCCCCACAACAGGCAAGCCCAGTTTCGAACTCGCCGAGAACGAGATGGAGATCGGCATCGGCATCCACGGCGAGCCCGGCATCCGGCGAGGGGAGTTGGAGTCCGCGAATGAGATCGCCGAGCACCTCACCGAGCGGCTCGTGAAGGACCTCGGAGTGACGAACGGCGACCGTGTAGCCGTTCTCGTCAACGGTCTCGGCGCCACGCCGCTGGAAGAGCTGTATGTCCTGTATCGCCGTGTGCACGGCATCCTGAGCGATGCTGGTGTTTCGATAGCGAAGAACTACGTCGGCGAGTACGCGACAAGCCTAGAGATGGCCGGCGCTTCCATCTCTCTTCTCGTCCTCAACGACGATCGACTCGCGCTCCTAGATGCACCCGCGCGCTCGCCCTTCTTCATGGAGACCCCGAACAACGCATGAACGGCAACGAACTCAACCAGGCTGTCCGCGGAACCCTCGAAACGTTCATCGGCTATGCCGACGAGCTCGGTGAACTCGATCAGGCGCTGGGTGACGGCGATCTGGGGATCACCGTGTCGCTGGGCGCCAAGGCGGTCGACGACGCGCTGGAACAACTGCCCGAGAGCGCGACACCGACCGAGGTGGTGCTCGCATGTGCGAAGGCGTTCGCCAACGCGAATCCGTCGACGATGGCGGCGCTCGTCGCGGGAGCTCTGCTGGCCGGGTCGCGCACGTGGGGAGACGCGACGTCAATCGAGCAGGAGGACGTGAATCGCTTCGCTCTTGCCGCGGCCGAGTCGATCAGTCAGCGAGGAAAGTCTCAGGTGGGGGAGAAGACGATCCTCGACGCGATGTTCCCGGCTGCGGAAGCGCTCCAGGAAACCGAGGACGGCCGCCTGGATGCCGCGATCGAGGCGGCCCAGCGCGGCGTCGATACGTCGAAGGCGCTGCAGTCCCGGCGAGGCAGGGCGTCGTGGCTGCAGGAGCGCAGCATCGGGCTTCAAGATCCCGGTGCTACGGCGTTCCTACGCTTCCTGCAGTCCTGGAAGATCGCCAATTCCGCCGAACCCCGGCCTGAAGACTGAACCACGTCGCAGGTCACACTGCTCGGCGAGGATTGTCGCTCTCGCTGGCCTCGTCCGGAGTGGCGTATATCGCGCGTCTGTGTAGGGACGATCGTGCTCGGTCTTTTCGGCGACCGTGTCGGGCGGAAGAAGATCATGCCGCAGGCATCGGTCACGCCGTGCAGCCCTTCAGCGAAGCGCGGCGGTCGCACCGCCGATTCCCGCAGTCCGACTACGCCGCGATGCCTCGCAGCAGCAGATCGACCGTGACACGAACGCGCTCCGCGGTCAGCGGCCGCCCCTGCAGCGCGGCGTACGACGCCGTGGCGACGAATTGATCCGCGATGGCTTCTGCGTCAGCATCCGCTCGCACGTCTCCGGCATCCTTCGCCACCGCGATCCGCGCGACCACCCACTCGACGATGGGGCTCGCGAAGCGCTCGTTGAGAGCCGCGCCGAGATCGGGATCGGTCGCCGTCACGGCGATCAGCGCACGCGCGAGCGCGACCGACTCCGGTTCTCCCAGCCCCACCGACGCCGCCGAGAACCAAGCCCGAAGGTCTGCCTCGAGGTCGTCGGTCACAGGCAGCCGGATGTCCCCACCGGGGATCGAGCCCTCGAGCAGCGCTTCGCCGAGGATCGCGGCCTTCGACGGCCACCACCGGTAGATCGTCTGCTTCGAGACTTCGGCCTCCGCGGCGAGACCCTCGATCGTGACGGCGGCGTAGCCCTCGGCCGAGATGGCACGACGCATCGCCGCCAGCACCGCCTGGCGTGCTTTCTCACTGCGAGGTCTCGGCACCGTTTCAGAGTATCGAGGAGTACGATTACAGGTAAGTAGACGCACCGTTGCGAAACTCGATTGAAAGGGAGAATCATGGCACTGACCGCACACTCCACCATCGGCGAATGGCTGAATGATCCGATCGGCGGCGAGCTCGTCCGCGGCATGCTCGCCCAGGCCGGCGCCGACGCCGACTCCCTCACGCCCGTTCTCGGACTGCCGCTGCAGCAGATGGTCGTCCTCAGCCAGGGCGCGATGGCCCAGTCGGTCGTCGACGACCTCGTCCGTGCGGCCAACAACGGTGAGATCCCCACCGACGACGCTCCCGCCGGCTGGGTCGAGAAGACCACCTCTGGCCGCTTCGCCGGCAAGACGATCATCGTCACCGGCGCAGCATCCGGAATCGGCAAGGCGACGGCATCGCGCATCGCCCGCGAAGGCGGACGCGTCGTCGCGGTCGACATCGCGGCCGACAAGCTCGATGCCTTCAAGGCGGAAATCACGGATGCCGACATCGTCACGGTCGCAGGCGACCTCACCAAGCAGGAGTCCATCGACGCCGTGGTCGCGGCCGCCGGAGACAGGATCGACGGCCTCGCGAACGTCGCCGGCATCAACGACGACTTCTCGCCGGCCGGCGAGACTCCGGATGCCGTGTGGGACCGCGTCATCGCGATCAACCTCACTGCACCGTTCAAGCTCATGCGCGCCGTGCTGCCCTTGATGGAGGCTGCGGGTGGCGGCGCGATCCTCAACGTCTCGAGCGAGGCGGGTCTGCGCGGCAACGCGTCGGGCAATGCCTATACGGCGAGCAAACACGGCATCATCGGCGTCACGAAGTCGGCGGCGTTCATGTACGGGCCGAAGGGCATTCGCGTGAACTCGGTCGCTCCGGGCGGCGTGGCCACCGGCATCCCGATGCCTCCGAACATGTCGGAGGCCGGGTCCGCGCGTCTTGCGCCGTTCCAGCAGGCCATCCCGACCGTCGCGACGGCCGAGCAGCTTGCCGCGTCGATCACATTCCTGCTGTCGGACGACGCCGTCAACATCAACGGTGCGATCGTCGCGAGCGACGGCGGTTGGTCGGTGCAGTAAGGGCGCGTGGAAGGTCACCGGGCCGCGATCCTCTCGATCGCGGCCCTGACCAACGCCGCGTTGTCCGGCGCGATGCGGCCGTCGGGCAGAGAGAGGCAGTCCTCCAGCCCGATCCGGGTATCCAGGCGGCGCTCGGCCGCAAGGTCGAACGCCGCCCAGGTCGAGCGCTGTTCGCCATGAAGGAGCACCGGCACTGTTCTCTCCGCCGTCGTGACTCGCCCGATCAGATCGTCAGCCACGTCGCGCACGTCGTCGGACGGGATGTCGGGCAGTTCGATCAGCACTCGCAGGCACTCGGTGCGATGAGGCGAGCGCGCCCAGAGCTCCGCACCCTCCGCGTTCCAGACGCCTGCCTCAACCTCCACACCTCGGCTCAGCAACAGCGCGGCGACCTCGTCGGCGCCATCCTCATGCCAGTTCACTGAGGCGAAGTCCGGCAGGTGCGTCCACTCGGCGATGGCGGCGAGCCGACTCCTCACCTCGGGCGCGGCCCACGCCCCCGTCGTCGCGCCGATCGGCACGCCAGGACACGCATCGCGCATCGCGCTGAGCCACCGCGCAACATCGCCGGCCGCGAGGCTGTCGCGACCGGCGCCGCCCTTGGGGTGCACGTGGATCGCTCCCGCTCCCTCCGCAACGGCGGCCGCGGCGTCTGCCGCGACCGCTCGCGCGTCGGCACTGAGTCGTGGATGCTCGGACACATCCCTGGCACCGTTGACGCACGCTTTGAGCAGCATGCCCGGCGCGTGATCGGCCGGGTCAGCCGATTCCATTTGGGGTGACGTCGCGGGGGTTCGTGCCGTAGGCCGCGATGTCATCCGTCGGGCCCTCGGAGAACTTCAGATTGTGATCGACCTGCCTGGCGACGGCGGCTTCCCGCCCCGCGACGATCGCCTCCTTCTCCTTCTCGAACCCGGGTCCGAGGGTGCGCGATTCGCCCTCGATGCGGTTGAACCACAACCCATCCCGGCGGAACGTCTCGATGTCACCTGCAGCCATGGCGTCTCCTTACGTCTTGTTCCACACTCCTTCTTACGACGGCCCAGGTGGACCGATAACCCCCTTGCGTGCGCAGCGGATGCTGCTATGGCGACGATCTATCCAGCGCAGCGCTCAATCAGATCCGGGTCGCGTTATCCACAGGTCATCCAGCGCGGTGACGTGACTCGATACAGTCGCCCGACGACCCGTCTGGAGGTAAACTTGTGACAGCAATGACAGCAATGCCGTCAGGAGACACCATGTCGACGATCACAGTGCGCGGGCTCGACGAACGTATCGTGCGTGCGCTCAAGCTGCGCGCGGCACGAGAGGGCCGATCGATGGAGGCCGAGGTTCGCTCCATTCTGACTGCCGCGGCGAAGGGCACCGAGAACGACCGCGGCTTCGGCAGCTTCCTTACGACAACCTTCGCTGGTGCCGGTGCTCCTGAGATTCCCGCACGCACCGAGTTCTCCGAGCCCGTCGATCTGACGTGATCATCCTCGACACGAACGTGATCTCCGAGCTGATGCGCGCGGAGCCGAATCCGGACGTCGTCGCCTGGCTCGATGAGATTCCGCGTGGAGAGATCTGGACCACGACGATCACCGTCGGCGAGATCGCGGCCGGAATCGCACTGCTCCCGACGGGCGCTCGCCGGGATCGCCTTGCAGAAGCATTCCAACTCGCGCTGGACGGCTTCGAGGAGCGCATCCTCTCGTTCACCACGGCCGTAGCTCTCGAGTACGGAGCCGTCATCGCGGCACGCACCGCCGCTGGAACGCCCATCAGCATCGCCGATGCGCAGATCGCGGCCATCGCCGCGGTGTCCGGCGGAACGCTTGCCACGCGCAACCTCACCGACTTCGTCGGCACGGGCATTGATCTCGTCAGCCCGTGGGACACGGCCAGTCGCCGTTGAAGGTCAACGACTTCTATGCGCACCGGCGGCTGACCGCACACCGGCGACCACCATCTTCAGCCCGGCATCGAAGGCGTCGACCCGGTCCCCGACCTGCACGGGTGTGAGATCGGCCGAAGCATCCACAGCCCCGACCACAGCGGCGTGAACGCGCTGCTGCTCGTAGAACGTGAAGCCGATCACGTAGTGCACGATGGTGTCCGCCGCGATGCCCGCGGACGTCGCATCCAGTCCTGCGGCGAGCGCGGCCTTCTCCAGCTGCGCTCGGCTCGGCAGTTCGAGCAGTCCGAGCGCCAGTGAGCTCGACACCAGCTCGGCGCCGTCGCGGTGGGCGAGCAACCTCTCGCGCAGCGTCGTCGCGATGGCGGCGAGGTCGGGCGCAGCATCCGGAGTCTTGTTGTTCAGCGCGACGATCCGCTCACTCACGGCGGCGAGCAGGGTCTGCTTGTTCGGGAAGTGCCAGTACAGCGCACTGACCTGCACATCGAGCACGTCGGCGATCCGCCGCATCGACAGCCCCGGCAGGCCGTTCTCGCCCAGCACGCGCATCGCCGCGTCGACGACGCCGGTTCGGTCGTTTCGGGCGGATGCAGGAACGGCGTTCATCCTGCTACTCTACAGAACACCGTTCAGGTGAACACTGTTCTAGTGAGCACTGTTCAGGAGAGCACCGTTCAGTAAGACCCCAAGGAGACCGATGTCCACCGCAGCAGCCACCCGCCGCACTTTCCCCGTGCTGGCCGATCTCATCGGCGTCAACTCTCGGCAGGGCGCGCGAGTGCGCGATGTCGTCCTCACGATCATCGGCACGGCGTTCATCACGGTCGCCGGGTACATCACGATCCCGCTGCCGTTCACGCCTGTACCGATCTCGCTCGCGACCTTCGCCGTGCTCCTGACCGGCGCGGCGCTCGGGCCGCTCCGGGGGTCGGCGAGCGCCGGGCTGTACCTCGTGCTCGGCCTCGTCGGAGTGCCGCTGTTCGCCCACGGTGCATCCGGCTGGGCATTCTCATCGTTCGGTTACATCGTCGGCTACGTCGTCGCTGCGCTGATCGTCGGCGCACTCGCCCGCCGCCGCTCCGACCGCTCTGTGTGGTCGACGCTTGGGCTCGCCGCCGTCGGATCGCTCACGATCTACGCGTTCGGCGTGCCGTGGCTCGCCGCGTTCGCGGGCATCGACCTCGCCGCAGCCTTCGCTCTCGGCGTGCTGCCGTTCCTCATCGGCGATGCCGTGAAGATCGTCGCGATGGCGGGGCTGCTGCCGGCGACCTGGCGCATCGTGGACCGGGCGGGCGAGCGCAGCTGATCGCAGTTCTGCGGCGCGTGTCCCCACCCCGCTCTACGCTCGACCCATGACCCGCCACCGGTTGCACATGACCCTTGTCGGCAGCGAACCCGAGATCTGGCGCACGTTCGAGATCGAAGGGAGCGCCCGCCTTCGGATGCTGCACCTCGCGCTGCAGACGATCATGGGATGGCGCGAGTCGCACCTGCACGCGTTCACAGACGCTGACCCGCACGCTCGCGCTCAGCATCCGTCACGGCGATGGGAAGCTCTCGACATCGAGAGCGAAGAGGGCACGCTCTCCGAAGATGACTTCACGGTCGACGACGTGCTGCGGGATGGCGGACCGCTCTGGTACGAATACGACTTCGGTGACGGATGGGTCCACCGCCTGGACATCGTCGAACAGGTGCCGTCCGAACCCCACCTCACCACGGTCGTGCTGCTCGACGGCGCGAACCGCGGACCGTTCGAAGACTCCGGCGGCGTGGGCGGTTACGCCGAGAAGACCGCGATCGCGGCCGACCCGCAGCATCCGGAGCACGAGTCGATCGTCGACTGGATCGACACCACGGTCGGGCCATGGGCACCGCGTGGGCCGGGGATGTTCGACCTCATCGGCGTGCAGTCCGAGCTGAATCTGATGTTCAATCCCGGCGCATCCGGTATATCGCCGAATGACATGTCTGGCCTCGTCAAGGTCGTGGAGCACCGGCTCACGGGCGATGTGCACGAGGGGTCGCCGATCGCCGAGTTCGCCTCCGTACTGCCGCCGCCGATCCGCTCAGAGTTGCGTCAGCATCTGCAGTTCACCAACATCCTCGGGCCGGGTGGCATCGACCCCGAGACCGCGGCGCGCATCATTCGCCCGTTCGCATGGCTGATGGACGCGGTCGGCGCCGATGGCCTCGACCTGACCTCCGCAGGGTGGATGCCGCAGTCCACAGTGCTCGCCGGCATGACCGAACTCGGCTGGATCACCGACTGGATCGGCAAGGGTAACCGCGAAGACGTCACTCCTCCGATCGCCGTGCTGCGCGAGACAGCGCAGCGCATCGGGCTCGTGCGTGTGCAGAAGGGCCGCCTGCTGCTGAGCGCGGCGGCGAAGAAGGCGCTCGGCGATGCCCCAGCACAGTTGCGACTGATCGCCGAGGGCCTGTATCGAAAGCTCAGCGATGCCGAGACGGATGCCGCGGTTCTGCTGCTCCTCGCGATAGCCGACGGCAGACCGCGCGAAGACCGGTGGCGCTCCGTCGCCTTCGGCCTGGAGGTGTGCGGATGGCAGTCATCGACCGGATGGCGGTTCACCAAGCAGGACATCGGCCACGCGACCTTCTGGACGCAACGGGTGCTGAATCAGCTCGGGGACGCACCACGCCTGCCTCGATTCGACGAGGAGAGCCCGCTGTTGAGGCCGTTCGCACGCGAGGCGCTGCGTTAGCCGGTTGCGCACAGATTCACGCATGTGAACCGCCGGTAGACTTGACCACGCCCCGCCGGCCCTGATCTTGGAGTGCGCGTGACCACCCCCACCCCCGAAGCATCCACTCGTCAGCACGTCCCCGACTCCGTGAGCAACGCCGAAGCGACTCCCGAGAAGGAACAGCCGTACGCGGCGCTGGGACTCAAGCCAGACGAGTACGCCCGCATCCGCGAGATCCTGGGCCGTCGCCCTACCTCCGGCGAGCTGGCGATGTACTCGGTCATGTGGTCGGAGCACTGCTCCTACAAGTCGTCGAAGAACTACCTCAAGCGTTTCGGCGCGAAGGTCTCCGACGAGATGAAGGAACGCCTCATGGTCGGCATGGGCCAGAACGCGGGCGTCGTCGACGTCGGTGAGGGCTGGGCCGTCACCTTCAAGGCCGAGAGCCACAACCACCCCTCCTTCATCGAGCCGTTCCAGGGCGCGGCCACCGGCGTCGGCGGCATCGTCCGCGACATCATCTCAATGGGCGCTCGCCCGGTCGCCGTCATGGATGCGCTCCGCTTCGGCGCGATCGACCACCCCGACACCGCGCGCGTCGTTCACGGCGTCACCGCCGGCATCAGCTTCTACGGCAACTGCCTCGGTCTGCCCAACATCGGCGGCGAGACGGTCTTCGACTCCGTCTACCAGGCCAACCCGCTCGTGAACGCCCTCGCGGTCGGCGTGCTCCGTCACGAAGACCTCAAGCTCGCGAACGCCGAGGGCGTCGGCAACAAGGTCGTTCTCTTCGGCGCCCGCACCGGCGGCGACGGGATCGGCGGCGCCAGCATCCTGGCGTCCGACTCCTTCGACGACGGTGGCCCGACCAAGCGCCCCGCCGTGCAGGTCGGCGACCCCTTCGCCGAGAAGGTGCTCATCGAGTGCTGCCTCGAGCTCTACAAGGGCGAGCTCGTCGAGGCGATCCAAGACCTCGGCGCCGCCGGCATCTCGTGCGCGACCAGTGAGCTGGCAGCCAACGGCAACAGCGGCATGCACGTCTCGCTCGACAACGTGCTGCTGCGCGACCCCTCGCTGACCGCTGAGGAGATCCTCATGTCGGAGTCGCAGGAGCGCATGATGGCCATCGTCGCTCCTTCCAAGTTGGAGGCGTTCCTCGAAGTCGTGAACAAGTGGGAGGTCGAGACCTCCGTGCTCGGCGAGGTCACCGGTGACGGCCGCCTCGTCATCGACTGGCAGGGCGAGCGCATCGTCGACGTCGACCCGTCGACGGTCGCGGTCGACGGCCCCGTCTACGACCGTCCGGTCGCCTACCCGACGTGGATCGACGCGCTGCAGGCGGATGCTGCTGAGCTCCTGCCCCGCACCGACGACGCCGACGTGCTGCGCGAGCAGTTCCTGCTGCTCGTCGCATCCCCGAACCTCGCGGACACCAGCTGGATCACCAACCAGTACGACTACTACGTGCTCGGCAACACCGCACTCTCGTTCCCGGATGACGCGGGCATGATCCGCGTCGACGAGGAATCCGGCCTCGGCTTCGCGATCTCCACCGACGCCAACGGCCGCTACTGCCAGCTCGACCCGTATGCGGGCGCACAGCTCGCCCTCGCCGAGGCGTACCGCAACGTCGCCGTCACCGGCGCGACCCCGACCGCGATCACCGACTGCCTGAACTTCGGATCCCCCGAGAACCCCGAGGTCATGTGGCAGTTCGGCCAGACGGTCGACGGCCTGGCCGACGGATGCTACGAGCTGGGCACCCCGGTCACGGGAGGCAACGTCTCGTTCTACAACCAGACCGGCGACACCCCGATCCACCCCACCCCGCTGGTGGGCGTGCTCGGCATCATCGACGACGTCTCGCGCCGCATCCCGTCGGCCTGGCAGGACGAGGGCCAGAACATCTACCTGCTCGGCACCACCTCGACCGAGCTGTCCGGCTCGGCGTGGGCGGAGACGGTGCACAACCACCTCGGCGGACTGCCCCCGAAGGTCGACCTCGCCGGCGAGAAGACCCTCGCCGGCCTGATCGGCGCCGCGCGCGACGAATGGCTGATCTCCTCCGCGCACGACGTGTCTGAGGGCGGGCTCGCCCAGGCTCTCGCGGAGGGCGTCATGCGCTTCGGCGTCGGTGCCCGGGTGTGGTTGACCGAGCTCATGGATCGTGACGGGGTGGATGCGGCATCCGCCCTGTTCTCCGAGTCGACGGGCCGCGTCATCGTGACCGTTCCCCGCGAGGATGACGTGAAGTTCCAGGGCCTGTGCGAAGGCCGCGGATACCCGGTGCTGCGCATCGGCGTGACCGACACGGTCTCCGACCTCGAAGTGACGGGACTGTTCACGGTCTCGGCATCCGAGCTGCGCGAGCGTTCGCGGGCGACCCTGCCCGCGGCCTTCGGCCCCACCGTCTCGGAGCCCGTATGAGCGACGTCGAGCGGCACGTCGACGACGATTACGGCGACCTCAACGCGAAGCGCAACAAGCGCATCCGCATCATCGCCTGGACGACGATCATCGCGCTCATCCTCGGCGGTGGCGGCGCGACCGTGCTGTCGCTGCTCTTCGGCTGAGTTCCGCCCCCCCGACTCCTCCTCCACAGGATCGGCCTTTCACCGAAGCATCCACCCTTCACGCCATCGCGCTCTGCGATGTCGGAGCGTCTGCGAAGACTGAGTGGCATCGCAGACGAAAGAGGACACGATGAGCGAATCCAAGTTGGATCTGATCGCGAAGCTGCTGGCGAAGGCCGAGAGCACGACGCCGGAAGAGGCCGAGGCGCTGACCGAGCACGCCGAACGCCTGATGGTGAAGTACGGCATCGAGCAGGCGCGGCTCGATGCGCGACGAGCGAAGCTGGGTCAGGAGCGCGAAGAGATCGTGCAGGAGCAGATGGTCTTCACCGGCTCCTACGCGCGAGACATCCGTGAACTGGGCGGGAACGTCGCCTTCGCGCTCGGCTCGATCAGGCCGATGCAGTCGGAGCGGCCGGGCGGCGGATTCATCCTGTACTTCGTCGGATTCACGTCCGATGTGCAGCAGGCGAAGATCCTTACGGCCAGCCTCGAGGTGCAGGTGATGGTCGCGATGAGGGCGTGGTGGGCGAGCCGTCGGGAGATGTATCGATGGCACTCCGAGAGCGAGAAGCGTCGCGCGCGCAGCGGATTCATCCGCGGGTTCGGCATCGGTGCCGCCCAGCGCCTGCGTGAGAGTCGTGCCGCGATCGTGGAGGAATCAGGTTCGGGCACTGCGCTCGTGCTCGCGGATCGTCAGGATCAGGTGGATGCCGTGGTCGACGCGATTCCGCATCGCCGGGGACGAGCGCGCCAGGGCGCCGATCGTTCGGCCTTCTCGCACGGGCATCGATCGGGTCTCGAGGCGAACACCGGCGGCAGCGCGGTCACGGTCGGGCGGGGCTTATCCCGCTGACGTTCGATATGATGAGTTCATCATGCCACTAAGTGACGCACACCGCCCCTTGTACGAAGTGAAGGCGAACCTCTTCAAGGGACTCGCCCACCCGTTCCGCATTCGCATCCTCGAACTGCTCTCGGATGCCGACGAGGTGAGCGTCGCGCGCCTCGGCGAGGAGACCGGGCTCGAGGCGTCGCATCTCTCGCAGCACCTTTCCGTGCTGCGCCGTCACCGACTCGTCGTGTCCGAGCGGCGTGCCAGCCACGTCTACTACCGTCTCGCCGACCGCCGCACCGCCGAGATGCTCGCGGTCGCCAGGGCGCTGCTGCTCGAGATCGTGCGCTCCGACGGAGAGCGTATCGACGAGGTCGACGCGCTGCCGGCACTCGGTCAGGCCCGTCCGTGACATCCGCCACTCGAGCCACGGCATACATCCGCGGCCTCCTGCCTTCCCGCCCCGACTACCGTGACCTGCGCCGCACGTGGAAGGGCGACCTCGTCGCCGGACTCACGGTCGGCATCGTCGCGCTTCCGCTGGCCCTCGGATTCGGCGTCAGCTCCGGCGTGAGCGCCGAGGCCGGGCTCATCACGGCGATCATCGCGGGTGTGCTCGCGGCGATCTTCGGCGGATCGAACGTGCAGGTCTCCGGACCGACCGGAGCCATGGTCGTCGTGCTGCTGCCGATCGTCGCGCAGCACGGCGTCGGCGCCGTCGCACTGGTGAGCATCATGGCGGGTGTCATCGTGCTCGCAGCCGGGGCGCTGCGCCTCGGCCGGGCGGTCAGCATCATCCCCTGGCCGGTGATCGAGGGGTTCACGCTCGGCATCGCCGTCATCATCTTCCTGCAGCAGGTCCCGTCACTCACGGTGGGAGGGCAGGCAGATGCTGCGAGCCACAGCTCCAACGCACTCGTCGCCGCGATCCAGGCGATCAGCAGCGCCGACTGGACGTACGTGCCGTGGGCGGTCGGCGCAGCCCTCATCGTCATCGCGTGCATGCTCCTCGCGCAGCGCCTGCACCCCGGCATCACCGGATCCCTCGCCGGAATCGCCATCGTGACGATCCTCTGCCTCGTCATCGACAGCCCTCTCGCCGTCATAGGCGCCCTGCCAGACGGCCTGCCGATGCCGACTTTCCCGACACTGACACTCGGCAGCACGGCATCCCTGCTCGGCCCCGCCCTCACGATCGCCGCGCTGGCGGCCATCGAGTCGCTGCTCTCGGCGCGAGTCGCCTCATCGCTCGCCGACACCGGCCCATACGACCCCGATCGCGAGCTGGTCGGTCAGGGCATCGCCTCCATCGGCTCCGGCCTCTTCGGCGGAATGCCCGCAACCGGGGCCATCGCGCGCACCGCCGTCAACGTGCGCTCTGGCGGCCGCACGCGCCTCGCGTCGATCGTCCACGCCATCGTGCTGCTGCTGTTCGTGCTCGTGTTGTCGGGCCCGGTCGGGATGATCCCGCTGGCGGGCCTCGCGGGCGTGCTGATGCTGACCGCGTACCGCATGGTGCATAAGGCGACGATGCGATCGATCCTGAAGTCGGCCAGATCGGATGCCGCCGCCTTCATCGTGACCGCGATCGTCACCGTCTCCTTCGACCTGATCATCGCGGTCGTCATCGGCATCGTGTTCGCGGGGGTCTTCGCGATCCGCAACCTCTCGCGCGGCACCGGAGTGCAGCGGGAGGAGATCGCGGGAACGCCGCTGGCCGGCGATGAGCGCATCTCGGTCGTGCGCATCGACGGGCCCCTGATCTTCGCGTCCGCAGATCGCGTGTTCGAGGAGATCACCCGCATGCGCGGTGCCACCGTCGTCATCCTGCGCATGTCAAAACTCGAGCATGTCGACGCGAGTGGGGCGCACGCCCTGCAGGACATCGTGCAGTCCCTGGAGCGACGCGGCGTGACGGTGCTCATCAAGGGTGTGCAGCCTGTGCATGAGGATCTGTTCCGCACGATCGGGGTGCTGGCGTCGCTGCGTCATCACAGACACCTCTTCACCTCGATGGACGACGCCGTCACGCACGCGCGCAGCCACATCTCGCGCGAGACGGGTCGCACCGCGGCCTCCACGACCCAGTGACGCGGGTCGCCCAGCCGAGCTCGCCGTGCCCGTGGACATTCAGCGCCAGCAGCACGAGCGTGCGGCGGTGAGCTGCGAACGTCAGTACGTGCGCGAGGTTGCTCAGCCGAGAGCTCTGCTTGATCGACATTGCTGGATCCTCGTGCGGGAGCGTGACGACCGACAACGGTTCCGCGCACAACAGGACGGGCGTACCCTCGGGCGTGAACGGAGGAACCATGACCATCCAGCCCGTAGACGTCGCACGCGACGAAGACATCGAGGGATACTTGCTCGGCTCACCGGTGAGCATCATGCGCGAGTACATCACGACTGCCGGCAGAGGACCACGCCTGCACCGGCATCCGTACGCGGAGACGTTCGTGATCCACCGGGGTCGGGCGCTGTTCACGGTCGGCGACGAGCAGGTCGTCGGTGCCGGAGGTCAGATCCTCGTCGTCCCCGCACTCGTGTCGCACCGGTTCGAGGTGCTGGACGGCGGCACGTACGAGGCCACGCACGTGCACGCGAACGATCGCTTCGTCACGGAGTGGCTCGAGTAGCACCGGGTCGGTACACCTGTCGGCCGGGAATCACGGATGTCAGTCGAAACAGCGGGTTTCGACCGACATCCGTGATTCCTGACCTACATCTGTGCCGCGATGCTCACCACTACTCTGAGACCATGACGGACTCCGAGCTGCGCGCCCTGCTGGAGGTGCTGCGCCGCGAGGCACACGATCGCACCGAGTCCCTCTCCGCCACGCTCACCGAGCTCATGCACGATCGCAGCAGCCAGAGCGATGATGACGAGCACGATCCGGAGGGCGTGCCGCTGTCGGCCGAGTGGTCGAGGCTGAGCGGGCTGCTCGACGGGGCCCGCGACGAGCTGCAGCAGGTCGACGATGCGCTGACTCGAATGGATGCCGGCGACTACGGCGTCTGCGCGAACTGCGGTCGCAGCATCCCGATCGCGCGGCTGCGTGTCCGGCCGTTCGCCACCCTCTGCGTGCCATGTGCGGAGAAGCTCGGACGCTGACCATGCGGACGATCGCGATTGTCAACCCTCTGGTGACCGCGAATCGGCCGGACGACGCTGGGCGGACACCGACGAACAGGAGCACCCCATGAGCGATCCGAACACCGGCGAACCCCGTATGGACGACCCCATCGAGACCAGTCTCGACAAGGGCACCGGCGACCCGAACGATGACCGCGCGTATCTCGACGACCTCCCGCCGGCACAGGTCGCAGACGAGGACGAAGACGACACAGACGAGACGGATGCCGACGCCTGAGCCCAGTGCCTGAGCCCGGCGCACGGCAACCGGTCTCGTGGTCGCGCGCCCGGGAACTCAGTTCGCGGCGAGCGCGTCCGACCCGTTCAGCGCCCTGATGACCTGCGCCTGATCGCCGCGCGCTTCGCCGTAACGCAGGAACTTCACGCGCTCGACCTGCACCTCGGCAGCGTCCGGCTGCGTCTCGAGAATCGTCATCGTCTCGTCGATGTACTCAGCGAGCGGCATCGCGAACGGGTCGTCCTGATGTCCGGGCATGAGTTCGGTCTGCACCGACGGCGGCACGAGTTCGACCACGCTCACGCTCGAGCCTGCGAACTGCAGCCGCAGCGTCTCGCTGAGTTGATGGATCGCGGCCTTCGTCGCGTTGTAGGTGGGCGTCACCCGCAGCGGCGCGAACGCCAGTCCCGACGAGACCGTCATGATCGTGGCATCCGGCTGCGCGAGTAGATGCTCGACGAACGCCGAGATCAGCCGGATCGGGCCGAGGAGGTTCGTCGTCACCGTGGCCTCGGCGTTCTCGAGGAAACTGCCGGGTGTCGTCCAGTCCTCCGCGCGCATGATGCCCGCCATCGTGACGAGCACATTGAGATCCGGATGCCGCGCGATCACCTCGTGCGCTGCGGCGGCGATGGAGGCAGCATCTGCCGTGTCGATCCGGACGGTGTCGATTCCCGGATGCTGCGCGGCGATGTCCGCGAGCAACTCGGTGCGGCGACCACCGATGACAACCTGATTGCCTGCGTCGTGGAGGCGCAGCGCGAGCGCGAGGCCGATGCCGCTGGTCGCGCCGGGGATGAAGATGGTGTTTCCGTTGATTCGCATGTTTCGAGTCTCGATCGAGCCGGCGGCGCGCGGCAGAGAGCAATTGTCGGGGGATCAGCGATCCCTGGATAACCGCAGTGTCGGGCGCGCATGATGGAGGAATGGATCGTGAAGCCCTCGCCGTGTTCCTCCGCCGACGCCGGGAGCAGCTGCAGCCCGGCGACGTCGGCCTGTCGGCTGGAGTGCGCCGGCGCGCGCCGGGCCTGCGCCGCGAAGAGGTCGCGCAGCTCGCGCTCATGTCGACCGACTACTACACACGGCTCGAGCAGCAACGAGGACCGCAGCCCAGCACGCAGATGCTCAGCTCACTCGCCCGTGCGCTTCGCCTCACCGCCGACGAACGCGACTACCTGTACCGCGCCGCGGGTCACGCGGTGCCCGATCGCATCACGCCGTCCGATCACGTCGCACCTGCACTGCAGCGGGTGTTCGACCGGCTGCACGACACGCCTGCCCTGATCATCTCGACCCTCGGCGAGACGCTGGTGCAGAACGCGCTGGCCGCAGCACTGCTCGGCGACAACCTCGGCCGTGCCGGGTTCGAGCGCTACGAACCGTATCGCTGGTTCATCCAGCCGGAACAGGCACGGGCCCACTATCCCGAGGACGATCACGCCCGCAACAGCCGCGCGCAGGTCGCCGGATTGCGCGCCGCATACGGCGCCATGGGCCCTGATTCGCAGGCCGGGATGCTGGTAGCCGAGCTGTCACGGCGCAGCGAGGAGTTCCGCGCGCTGTGGGAACGGCACGAGGTCGCGCAGCGCTTCGCTGATCACAAGACACTGCTCCACCCGGAAGTCGGGCCGATCGAAGTGGACTGCCAGGTGCTCTTCACGGAGGACCGCGGTCAGGCGCTGCTCGTGCTGACTGCGGCGCCTCGCAGCGAGGATGAGGAGAAGATCCGGCTGCTCGGCGTGCTCGGGGCGCAGCGGTTCCGGGCGGACGAGAGGGCGCCGAGGGCGTGACCGCACCGCACTCGCTCACCGTGGCCGCGCCGCGCCGCGGCGCCGCCAGAGCACCGGCTACAGATGTCGGCTCGAATCACGGATGTCGGCGCGAAACAGCTGTTTTCGACCGGCATCCGTGATCTGGACTGACATCCGTGTCGCGACAGGCGCGCAGCGCCGAGCGCCGCTCAACCGGCGTCGGCCTTGCGGGCGCCCGCCTCAAGCACGTCACCGGCCGGCAGCTCCTTGTGCCCGCCGAACTGCAGCCGCATCGCCGAGAGCACCTGGTTCGCGAACTGATCCTCGTCGCGTGAGGAGAAGCGCTCGAACAACGACGCCGCGAGCACCGGCACTGGAACACCGACATCGACTGCGGCCTTGACCGTCCATCGACCTTCGCCCGAGTCCGAGACGCGACCGGCGAGCCCCTCGAGGCCTGGGTTCTCGTGCAGCGCGGCGGCGGTGAGGTCGAGCAGCCACGACGAGATCACCGACCCCCGGCGCCACAGTTCGGCGACCTTGTCTGTCTCGATGGGGAACTGGTAGAACTCGGGTTCCTCCAGTGGCGCGATCTCGGCCGAGTGCTCGGCTTCGCGCACACCGGCATCCGCGTTCTCGAGCAGGTTGAGCCCCTCGGCGATCGACGCCATGATGCCGTATTCGATGCCGTTGTGCACCATCTTCACGAAGTGCCCGGCGCCGGACGGACCGCAGTGCAGGTAGCCCTGCTCCTCGGGCGTGAGGTCACCCTCACGCCCGGGTGTCCGTTCGATCTCACCGACGCCAGGAGCGATCGTGCGCAGCACGGGCTCGATGTGCTCGAACGCCCTGTCGCTGCCGCCGACCATGAGGCAGTAGCCGCGCTCGAGTCCGAAGACACCGCCGCTGGTGCCGATGTCGACGTACTCGATGCCGCTCTCGCGCAGTTTCGCGGCCCTGCGCACATCGTCGCGGTAGTTCGAGTTGCCACCGTCGATGAGGATGTCGCCCTTGTCGAGAACGGCCGCCACCTCTTCGGCGACCTTGCCGGTGAGCGAGGCGGGCACCATCATCCAGACCACCCGGGTCGGGGTCAGCTTCGCCGCGAGGTCGGCCATGCTGTCGGCGCCGGTGGCACCCTCCGCGACGAGTGCGGCGACGGCATCGGCGTTCACGTCGTAGACGACGCAGTCGTGCCCGTCGCGCATCAAACGCCGGACGATGTTCGCGCCCATCCTGCCGAGTCCGATCATGGCCAGCTGCATATCCGCTCCCACCGTTCAGTCCGGCCCGCCGTGAGCCGAGTCGTGGTCATCCTGACACGCCGTCCGGCGGGATGCCAGCACCTCATCCTCGGAGAAGTGCATCTTCTTCGGAGAGTTCGGGGGCGATCGGTCCGAAGAACGTGCACTTCTCCGAACTCGGCGTACGCGTCAACCTGTGATGCCTCCAGCGAGGCAGCGGCGACTCCAACTCGTCAGCCACCCAGCACGGTGAGGGCGCGCGGCCGTGGCACCTCAGTGCCCAGAGTGACCGCCGATCACGGCGTCATCCGAGTCGTCGACATGCTCCGAATGCTCAGGCGCCCGCACCTTGTCCTCATCCCCCGGTTCGATCACGACGAACTGCCCCATCATCCCCTCGTCCTCATGCAGCAACATGTGGCAGTGGTACATGTACGGCATGGTCGGATCGGCGTAGTCCTCGAAGCGCACCAGCAGCCGGTAGGTCAGGTTCGGGTTGAGGTAGATCGTGTCCTTCGGACCCGCAAGCTCGGGCGGCGGTGCCTGCCCGTCGATGCTCAGCACTCGGAACTGCACATCGTGGATGTGGAAGCTGTGCGGAATCGGCTGCGTGCTGCGCACCTCCCACACCTCGGTGTCGCCGACGTGCACGATCTCGTCGATGCGGTTCATGTCCATCTGCTCGCCGTTGATCTCGCGGGTGTTCAGCACGAAGTCTCGAGTGACGGATGCTTCGTCCTCATGCAGCTCGTCGGCGACAGCATCCTGCGCCTGCGGCCATGTCGGCTCGGGCGATGGTGTCAGCGTGTCGGCCGCCCGGAACTCCAGCACGTCGAACTCGTCGTTTCCACCAGAGGTCGCGGGCACGACGATGCCACCGAGGTCGGTCTTCGACGAACGCAGTCGCACGGTCTCGCCCGGCTCGAACTCGACGACGACCTCGGCGCGCTCGCCCGGCGCGAGGCGCATCTGATCCATCTCGACCGGAGCATCGAGGAAGCCGCCGTCGGACGCGATCATCGTCATAGGACGATCCGGCATCTCGAACGTGTACGTGCGCGCGGTCGATCCGTTCAGCAGTCTCAGGCGCACCCGCTCCGTGGTCACGTCTTGATATGCGCCGACCGTGCCGTTGACCATGACGGTGTCGCCCAGCGTCCCCGGTTCGGATCCGTCGTCATTCAGCACGAGTTGCCCGGCGCCGTCGAACTCCTTGTCCTGGACGATGAGCGGCAGATCGTCGACGCCGTACTCGCTCGGCAGATCGGCAGCCAGGCTCGCGTCGTCGTCGAGGATGAACATGCCGGCGAGGCCGAGATAGACATGCTTCTCCGTCTCGCCGTGCGGATGCGGGTGGTACCAGAGCGTCGACGCCGGCTGATCGATCGTCCACGTCGGCCGCCACGTCTCACCCTGCTCGATCATCTGATGCGGGCCGCCGTCCATCACAGCGGGCAGGTGCATCCCGTGCCAGTGCACGCTGGTCGCCTCCGGCAGCTGGTTGTCGATCTCGAATGCGACCTGCTCGCCACGTTCGGCGCGAAGGGTCGGGCCGAGGAACGATCCGTTGAAGCCCCAGGTCTCAGCATCCCCGATGCCGGGGAAGTCTGTCGTGCCTTCCTGCGCCGTCAACTGGAAGGTGCGCACGCCGTCCTCGACGGTGGAATCGGCGAGCGGCGGGATGGCGAGTTCGTTGACGAAGTCCTGTTCGGCGACCGTGGTGGTGGAGAACGTGTCGCATGCGGTGAGGAGGGCTGCGGATGCCGCGACCACGGCGAGCGCAGCGGCGATGCGCACTCCGCTCGGAATGCGCTTCACGCCCGCTTCCGCATCTTCTGGATCGCAAGGGCGATAAGCCCGGCGACGGCACCCCAGAACGTGTCGATGGCCAGGGCGGCGAACGCGGTCCAGATGGGGCCGTCAACGCCGCCGAAGATCGCCGCGACGATCATAGAGATCGCGCCGTGGGCGAGTCCGGTGAGCGTCAGCACGAGCACCGGCCGCGGCACCCGGCCGAAGCCGACGACGGCGATCCAGGTCACGGCGACGACCGCGATGATCGTCAGTGCCCGCGGCGCTCCCTGGCCGATGCCGATCAGGTTCGTGAGCGGCCAGAGCAGCGAGAGCGAGGCGAGGCCGACGATGAGCAGCCAGGGCAGTGCGGGTCGGGCGGTCGTGGAGGGGGTCGTCTCAGTCATGAATCCAGCCTCGCCAGCAGCCGCGCACGGCACATCGGCGCTGGAGCGTCACTTCGCCCCGTCAGGAGGCGACGTCCCACCACGTCGATGTCGCCCGGAAGCGACTACCGCCGTCGACATGGGGGGATCGCGCACGCCACCCCGCCCTCCTACGCTGGAGGCATGCGCAGCGAGGTGAACCCACGACTCGCCGACGCGGGGCTCGCGATCGCAGTGACTCTGGTGCTCGCGGTCGTCATCGCCGCCGATCCGGTCGGTCGCACTTCGTTCGGCGGATACGCGTTCGCGCTCGGATTCGGACTCATCCTGCTCGTGCGCCGTCGGCTGCCGCGAACCACGCTGGTCGTGACGCTGCTCGCGATCTTCGCGTACTACACGCTGGATCTGCCGCCGGTCGGCATGGTGCTCCCCGCGATCGGCGCCCTCTTCTCCGCGGCGGAGCAGCATCGCACGTACTGGGCCGTCGGGTCGGCCGTCGTGCTGCTCGCGGTCGCCACCTACTTCCGCCTCGACGGATCAGAGCCGGAAGCGACGCTCAACGGCTACACGTTCGTCACCGAGCTGGCGCTCGCCGCTGCGGCCATCGCCCTCGGCTCCGCAGTGCGTCTCGCCCGTGAGTCGCGGGAGCGCACCGCGCAGATCGCCGCACTCACCGCCGCTGAAGAATCGCACGCCGCAGATGCCAGGATGCAGGCGGAGCGGATGCAGATCGCCCGCGATCTGCACGACACCATCGGGCACACGCTCTCGGTCGCGTCCCTGCATGCCGGGGTCGCCGCCGAGGCGCCGGATGCTGCGGCCGCACGCCCCGCGCTCGATCAGGTGCGCGCGGCGACATCGGATGCGCTGCGTGAGCTGCGTCGGACGGTGAAGGTGCTGCGGTCGGACGACGCCTCCGGTCCGGAGCCCGTGCAGGGTCTGGCGGCGCTCGAACCGCTCTTCGCCGCGGCGCGGACGGCCGGGCTGCGCGTGGAGACCGAGATCTCGGTCGCATCCGATGCGCTGTCACGCTCCGTCGACGCTGCGGCCTACCGGATCGTGCAGGAGTCGCTGACCAACGTGCTGCGGCACTCGGGCGCCTCGACGGTTCGAGTGACCGCACGCGCGGTGGAGGGGACGCTGGCCCTGCGCATCGTGGATGACGGCACCAGTGCGCGAGGCAGCCAGCGTACGGGTGCCGGCATCAGGGGCATGCAGGAGCGTGCCGATCTGCTCGGCGGCACGCTCACCGCGCATCCTGCACCTGGCGGATTCATCGTGCGCGCCGAGATTCCGGCGCGGGCAGGAGGAGAGTCGTGAACGAACCGATTCGTGTGGTGATCGTCGATGACCAGGAACTCGTGCGCGCCGGCCTGCGCTCGCTCGCCGAGCGCGACGGCGACATCACCGTCGTCGAGGAGGCGCCGGACGGGCGCAGCGGCCTGTCCCGCGTGCGCGAGCTGCGTCCCGACGTGGTGCTGATGGACATCCGGATGCCTGTGATGGACGGCCTCGAGGCGACGAGGGCGATCGTCGCGGATGCTGCGCTCGACGGTATCCGAGTCCTGATCCTGACCACGTTCGACGAAGACGAGAACGTCTACGAGGCGATCCGTTCCGGCGCGTCCGGATATCTGCTGAAGGACGTGTCACCGGAAGACCTGCGCGCCGCGATCCGCACGGTCGCCGACGGCGACTCACTGCTGTCGCCGTCGGTGACCGCAACGGTCATGCGCGCCGCCGCATCACGAACGGTCATCGATCGAACCCAGCTCGACGGACTGAGCGAACGCGAGATCGAGGTGCTCACACTCGTCGGCCGCGGGCGCACGAACGACGAGATCGCCGCCGACCTCTTCCTCAGCCCTTCCACCGCCCGCACGTATGTCAGCCGCCTGCTCGGTAGGCTCGCCGCCCGCGACCGTGCGGCGCTCGTGGTGATGGCGTATGAGACGGGGCTGGTTGCGCCCGGACGCTGACGGGGCGACTGGACGTTCAGCCGGTTCGTCGGTGGATGCTGTCGAGCTGGGCCCTCAGTGCCGGCGGCCCGTGCACGACGAAGTCGCAGTCCAGCGTGAGCAGGCGGATGGCCAGCCACTCGACGGTGTCCTCGGCACTGCGCCACCGCGTGCGACCCTCCTCAGCCACCAGCTCACCGGTTCCGAGGTAGTCGCGCAGCCGAGCCCGGGCGGTGTCCAACGGCAGATGCAGCGTCACGTCCGCACGGTACGTCGGGGCCATGGCCGACTCGGAACGCTCGAGGTGGGCCAGCACACTCTCCTCCGGTACGAGCCCGCGCGTCGCACGCACTCCGGTGGCTCGAAGTGAGGTGACGCGATCCGCGCGGAAATGGCGCCACGCACCGCGATCGATGTCGAAAGCGATGAGGTACCACCGCTGATGGGCGTTGACCAGGCGCTGCGGTTCGACATGCCGCGCGGTGAGATTGCCGCCGTGATCCTCGTACTGCATGCGGACACGTTCCTGACTCGCCGTCGCGGCGGCCAGCACTGTGAGAACGTCAGGGTCGACCGCGTCGCCAGACGGGCGGGACCAGGTCATCGCCGTCGCGCCGAGCGTGCGGACGCGGTACCGCAGTCGAGAGGGAAGCGACACGCTCAGCTTGGCGAGTGCTCGGACGCCGGCATCCTCGAGTCCTGGGAGGCCGTGAACGGCTACCGTGCGCAGCCCGAGTGCGACGGCCACGGCTTCATCGTCCTCGAGGAGAAGCGGCGGCATCGATGTGCCCGCCACGAGTCGATAGCCGCCGTGAGCGCCGAGGTCGGCATCGATGGGATATCCCATCTCGCGCAGACGGTCGATATCGCGTCGAACTGTGCGGTGCGTGATGCCGAGCCGCTCGGCGAGTTCGCTGCCTGACCACGTGCGAGAGGTCTGCAGCAGCGACAGCAGGGTGAGCAGTCGCGACGTCGGATCAGCCATGGAACAACTCTCCTCGAGAAGTAGGACGATATTCGCCCTAGTTCGAATCTAACGTTGCCGATGACAAAAGACCGGATTCGAAGGGAACCGAGATGGACCAGAACAATTCCGCACCTGCCGGCTACACGAGCGTCGCCCCCTGGGTGACCACAGAAGACACCGGGGCATTCCTCGACTTCGTCACCAGCGCGTTCGAAGGGGAAGAGCTCGGCCGCGTCGCGACCGAGAGCGGCGCTATCGGTCACGCCGAGATCAAGATCGGCGACACCATCGTGCTGGCGTTCGACCGCGACCCGGCGTGGCCGGTGATGCCGAGCCTTCTGCGCGTATGGGTGCCCGATGCGGACGCCGCCTTCGAGAGGGCGATCGCTGCGGGGGGTCAGG
This sequence comes from Microbacterium murale, assembly GCF_014635185.1. Classification (GTDB taxonomy): domain Bacteria; phylum Actinomycetota; class Actinomycetes; order Actinomycetales; family Microbacteriaceae; genus Microbacterium; species Microbacterium murale. The sequence continues at coordinate 1,036,645 of NZ_BMCM01000001.1, read as the reverse complement.
TCGTGACCGAGATCGCGGAGAACGCGTTCGGCCAGCGCGGCGGACGGATCAAGGATCCGTTCGGCAACATCTGGTGGGTCATGGCCCACGTCGAGGACGTGCCGGAGGACGTGATGTGGGCACGGCTGCAGCAGCCGGTGTACGCCGAGCAGATGCGAATCGCACAGGAGACATTCGACGCGGAGATGACCGGACGAGCAGAGGGACGCAGCAGCGCTCCCATCCGCTGAGATTGCCGCGTGGGTTCGCCGAGCGGAGAGGGGTGGCGAGGGAGTCATCGCAGTAGGCTGAAGCCATCATGCAAGAGTTCTGGCAGTGGGCGGGCAGCTTCTGGTGGCTCATCTTCCCCATCATGGGAATGGCCGGCGGGGCTGCGAAGGCGTGGGAGCAGGGCGCGAAGCGCCGGCACGAGCGACGCCTCGAGACACTGCGCCTCAAGGGCGAGCTCAAGGCCGCTGAACTCGCCGCGCGCGGCCAGGTCGCACCGTCGAGGAAGCGGCGCGAGATCGCTTCCGATGCGCAGCCGTCGTCGAATCAGCTGCTCGAGCGGCTCTTCGCCGAGCACGACGAGATCACCGCCCGGTGGCTGGATTACGAGCTCGACGTCGCCAAGCTCATCGCCTTCCCCGCCATGAGCGACGGACGCCAGCCGCTGACGGCCGCGTTCCTACGGGCGAAGAAGACCGCGGACGCGCTGCGGCCTTCCTCTGCGGATGCGAAGGTCAGCGATCAGCAGATCAGCGAGTATCTGGATGCGGTCGGCAACTACGCCGTCGCGTTCGAGATCGCCGAGAAGGAAGCCCGCCGGCTGCGCAACTCCACGTTCAGTGAGGCCGAGCGCAAGAAGCTCGACCGCGCACAGAAACTGCTGAAGGTCGCCGTCGACGAGTCGGCCACGCAGGCCGAGCGCAACGTCGCATACAAGCGCGTGCGTGAAGAGCTCGAGGGGCTCATCGTGCTCAGCGACGACGCCGTGACCGTGCTCGAGAAGCAGGTCGCCAGGGAGATCACGACGGGTCCGACTCCGGCCCCGACCTCCGATGGCGCCTCCGAACCCGAGCGCACGCAGCCCGAGCGCGCACCGCAGCCGGAGCGCACGCCTCAGCCGGAGCCCATCCGGCAGCCGAAGCACGACGCGTCGTAGCGCGCGATCTCACCCCACGGCGGCGAACAGCTCCCGCGTCGCTGCCGCGTACGCCGCCATCTCCGCCTGCTCCTCCGGATACTCGCGATGCCCGGCCGTCATCACCATGACCCTGCGATGCTGCTCGGGAACAGCATCCGCGACGGCGAACTGCCCGACCGGAGGCACCGACGGGTCCTCACGCGCGGCGGCGACGATCGTCGGAACGCGGATGCGGGTGGCCGCCGTCGCGGCATCGAAGTAGTCGAGCACATCCCACGCCTCCGGATGCTCGCGGACCCAGGCACCGACGGCCGCGCTGCTGCCCTCATTCGGCACCGCGAGCCTCCGCGCGTGCGCGCCGAACGACGGCACGTGCAGCGAGGCCGCGTCGATGCGGTCGTCCCACGGGAGGGCCATCGCGCCGATCCCGCCGCCGAAACTCGGCCCGAAGTAGCCGAGCCGAAGGCCGCCGTGCTGCTCGCCCAGCCGCGCGTCGAGCAGCTCTTCGAGCGCGGTGATCGCGCACCAGACGTCGGCCGCGCACCCGCCGTGCACGTACGTCTCCCGGGAGCGGATGCCGTGCAGCACATGCTCCGCGCCATCCGACGGAATGCCGTCGACCAATGACAGAGTCGGCAGACCACGCGAGACGGGGTAGAGCACGGCCGCGTCGGCCGGCGCCCACCACGGCTCAGGTTCGGCACGACCGCCATAGCCGTGGCCGACGATCACGGCGGAGCGGATGTCGCCCGGCGGCAGGGTGAGCCATCCACCGAGGCGGACTCCGTCGAGCGACGTGTACTCGATCAGCTCGATGCCGCCGTCCACTGGTGTGCGACTCGGCCTCACCTCCACCTCGCGCGCACGGGCGGCAAGCGACTGCCAGAAGTCGTCGAAGTCGTCGGGAACAGCGCGTTCATCCACGTCGGAAGTCTGCCATGACCGCCGGTCGGCAGTCACGGCAGCTCCGCGGGCCCGACGATCACGTGCCTGCGGTCGCGCACCCACACCACACCGTCGCGCCGCCGTTCCTCCCTTGTCGCGAACCGGTAGCGGTACGACAGCGCACGCACCCATCGCGGCTGCTGCCCAGCGAATGGGTCGACCCGCAGCAGCGCGAGCGTCGGATCATCCGCCTGAAGCAGCCGTGCGAGCAGCATCGTGAACCAGTCATCCAATGAGCGCCCGAGCGGCAGGAACCACATCAGCCAGTCGAGGCGCAGATGGTACGGCGCGAACTGCCGCGGCACGCGGCGCACATCGCCGGGCTTGCCCTTGAACTCGTACTCGCGCCAGATCGCGGCATCCGGGTCCTCATCAAGAGTGCCCTCGATGACGATCTCCATGCGGTCCTTCGTGACGGTGCCGAACGCGCCATAGGCGTTCGCGAGCTGCCACCGATTGAAGCTCGCGTTCATCAGCTGACGTCGGGCGAACAGGTTGCGCAGGGCCGGCCAGCTGACGATGAGGTACAGGATGCCGATGGCCGAGGTGATCACGATCCAGTAGAGCGGGAGTGCCGCCGCACCGGCGGCAGTCGTCGGCGCACCGAACGCCCCGGGCACCCCCACGGCGGAGAAGGCCAGCACGATCGTCGCCCAGTTCAACCACGCGAAGTTGCCGGTGGCGACGAGCCACAGCTGCGTCACGATGACGATGGCCCCCGCGACGGCGCCGACGATCTGGGGCACCGGTCCCGGCACCCACAAGGAGAGCAGCGGGGCGAACAGGAAGAACGGCACCACCAGCTGCGCGAAGTGATTTCCCAGTACCTCGCCCTTGTGGAACCAGCGCGGCAGCAGATGCGCCTGCCGGCTCAGTGGCCCAGGCATCGGCTGCGTCTCGTGGTGGTAGGTGAGGGCCGTGAGGTCGCGCCACTCCCGTCCGCCGCGGATCTTGATCATGCCCGCACCGAACTCCAGTCGGAACACGAGCCACCACATCAGCACGATCACCACAGTCGGCGGCGGCTGATCCCGCGAACCGAGGAAGGCGGCGAGGAACCCGGCCTCCAGCAGCAGCATCTCCCACCCGAAGCCGTAGAACGTCTGCCCGATGCTGGTGATCGACATGTACCCGAACCACAGCGCGAGGAAGCACACCATCGGCACCCACGGCGGCGCGAACTGCGGGATGCCGGCGACGAGCAGCGCCGAGACGACGATGCCCGCCCAGCACAGCGTCGCCAGTCGGCGGTCGGTGTAGCGGATGCGACGGAACAGTGTGGGGCGCAGCATCCGCCCTCTCGACTTCGAGGACGAGGCCCATTCCAGCAGCGCCGGCGCGGGCAGCAGCCCCCGCTCTCCGAGCAGCGGACGGAACTGGTTCAGCGACGAGACGAACGCGACGAAGAACAGCGCCGCAATGCCCCGCTGGAGCACTTCGCGCGCGAACCCGAAGTCGACAGCCGCGAAACCGTCCATGCCTTCAGGCTACGCGCGTCGCCCAGATGCGGCAGGGGGTTGCGCGCACCGTGCATCGGTGAGCCGCGGCATGAATCCGACCCGGCTGTGGTTGCATCCACCATGCGCATCGATCTCAGCGGCAAGACCGCACTCGTCACCGGCTCCACCCAGGGCATCGGAAGGGCCATCGCCGCGACCCTGGCCGACGCGGGGGCGCGCGTCGCCATCAACGGCCGCAGCGCCGACACCGTGGCATCCACGATCGCCGAACTGCAGGCGGAGTCGGCCGAGCGCGAGTTCATCGCGGCTCCGGGCGACGTCACGGATCAGGAAGGGGCGGATGCTGTGCTCACCGCGACCGGCGACATCGACGTGCTCGTCAACAACCTCGGCATCTTCGGTGCGACTGACGCGCTGGAGATCACCGACGAGGAATGGCGCCGCTACTTCGACGTCAACGTGCTCGCCGCCGTGCGCCTGATCCGCGCGACGCTCCCGGGCATGAAGTCGCGCGGATGGGGACGCATCCTCAACATCGCCAGCGACTCGGCGGTCGTCATCCCAGCCGAGATGATCCACTACGGCATGTCGAAGACCGCGCTCCTCGCAGTCTCCCGCGGATTCGCGAAGGATGCCGCCGGCACCGGCGTCACGGTCAACTCGGTGCTCGCCGGCCCGACGCACACCGGCGGCGTGGAGACGTTCGTGTACGAACTGGTCGACACCGCCCTTCCTTGGGAAGAGGCGCAGCGCGAATTCATGCGCCTGCACCGGCCGCAGTCGCTGCTGCAGCGGCTGATCGAGCCAGAGGAGATCGCGAACATGGTGGCGTACCTCGCCTCGCCGCTGGCATCCGCCACGACGGGAGCCGCGGTGCGCGTCGACGGCGGGTACATCGACTCGATCGTCCCGTAGACGACGAAGGGCGCCGCGGCCGAAGCCGCGACGCCCTCGTGACGCTCACTGAGCGTGAAGAGAGTCAGTCCTTGACGACCCAGTCGAACTGGTCGCCGTTCTCCTCGAGCCACTTGTCGACGGCTTCGGCCTCCTGGCCCTCGCCGAACTCGTTGACGACGAGGTCCTCGAGCGAGCCGTACTGGTCGTCGTCGAGCTTGATCTGCTCGACGAGCTCAGCGGCCTCGGGGAACTCCTCGGCGAAGCCCTTGTGCGCCATGAAGTTCAGCGTCTCGGCCTCACCCATCGCACCCAGCGGGTCCTCGAGCTCCTTGACGTCGTACTTGCTGTTCGCCCAGAACGGCTTCCACAGCGTGACGACGAGGTCTTCTTCGTTGTCGATGGCCTCACCGAGGACGGTGAGCATGCCAGAGGTCGACGACGTCTCGAGGGTGTACTCACCGTCGAGGCCGTACTCGGGCATCATCGAGTCCTGCGTCACGCCGGTGAGGCCTGCGCCGGGCTCGATTCCGATGATCTTGCCGTCGAAGCGGGCAGCCTGACCCTTGAGGTCTTCGATCGAGTCGATGTCCATGTAGCTGGGCACGGCGATCGTGAGCTTGGCGTTGTCGTAGTACGCGCCGAGGTCTTCGAGGTCGTCGCCGTACGTCTCCATGTACTCCGCGTGCGTGACCTCAGGCCACGCCGACGGGAACATGTCGACATCGCCCTGTGCGAGGCCGGTGTAGAGCGGGCCCGCCTCGGTCAGCGTCTCGAGCTCGACCGTGTAGCCGAGCTTCTCGAGCTGGTCCTGGACGAGGTAGGCCATGCTGAGGCCGTCGGTCCAGGAGGGGATGAAGCCGAGGGTGATGGTGCCCTTGTCTCCGCCTTCGCTGTCACCGCCGCCGTTTCCGCCTGCGGTGTCGTTGCCCGTCGCGCAACCGGCGAGGGCGAGGGATGCCACGGCCCCCAGGGCCACGGCGGCTGTGATGTGCCGGAACTTCTTCATGGTGCTTTCCTTCCGTATGTTCTGCTGCGTTTCGTATGGGTGAGGGATGGGTCAGGGAGCCGCGCGGCGCATGCCTTTGGCTGTAGCTCGGTCGGCCTCGAGGTTCGCGGCATCCGCCTTCTCCGCCTGCCGCGCACCGCGACGGCGAGCCATCATGCCCAGCAGCGACGACGGGTGCTCGTTCGGCGTGCCGAGTGCTGCGGTGACGCGGTCGAGGAAGACGGCGAGCAGCACGACGCCGAGGCCGGCTTCGACGCCCTTGCCAATGTTCACGGTCGAGATGGCCTGAACGACCAGCTTTCCGAGGCCGTCGGCCCCGGCCATGCCGGCGATGACCGCCATTGACAGCGAGAGCATGATGACCTGGTTGACACCGGCCATGATGGTCGGCATCGCGAGCGGAAGCTGGATGCCGCGCAGGATCTGCCCCGGTGTCGCACCGAACGCGTGTCCGGCCTCGACCGTCTCGGAGTCCACGCCTCGGATGCCGAGCTCGGTCATACGCACGCCGGGAGGCAGGGCGAAGATCACCGTGGCGACAAGCCCGGGCACGACGCCGATGCTGAAGAACACGATCGCAGGGATGAGGTAAACGAAGGCCGGCATCGTCTGCATGAAGTCGAGGATCGGCTTCATGATTGTTCGCACCGTGGCGTTGCGCGCCGACCAGATGCCCAGCGGGATCGCGATGACCACCGCGATGAGCGCGGCGACGACCACGAGCGACAGCGTCTGCATCGCCGCGACCCACAGCCCCATGCTGAGGATCAGCGCGAACGACACCGCCGTACCGACTGCCATCCAGATCGAGCGCACTGCCCAGGCGATCAGCGCGGCGATGATGATGAGCGCGACGATCGGCGTGCCCAGGAGGACATCGGTCAGACCGTTGACGAGGAACTTGACGATGAACGAGATGAAATCGAGCAGGCCCTCGAGGTTGTCCTTGACCCAGCCGACGGCTGCCGCGGCCCACTCGCCGATCGGAATGCGGAATCCATCCATCAGCGCACCTCTCCTTCAGTCGCGGCCTCAGGAGCGACGGCATCCGCCGCCTCACCCAGCACCGCGGCGATCTCGGCGTGCGAGACAGGCGGAAGCGGCAAGGTGATCTCCTCGGTGGAGTTCGGGCCGGGCCCGAGAGCTGCGAGCAGCGTGACGCGCGGGATGACGCCGGTCAGGCGCCCTTCGGCATCGACGACCGCGAGCGGCAGCTGCGACTCGACGGCGGGGACGAAGAGGTTCATCAGGACCTCGTCCTCTGAAACGCTCTGCGGCACCGGCTTCAGGATCGACTTCAGCGACGTCTCGCCCTTGCGCACGAGCTTGACGGCATCGCGGTCGGTGACCATTCCGAGCAGCTTGCGGTCGCGGCCGGTGACGTACGCGGCCGACATGTAGGCGTCGCGCATCTGGCGCAGTGCCGTGCGAGGGCCGGCGTTGTCGGCGACGACGGGGCGCGGGCGCTCCATGACGTTGGATGCCGTGAGCACGCGTGCACGGTCTACATCCTGTACGAACTGCTCGACGTAGTCGTTGGCAGGATCCGTGAGGATGTCTTCCGGAGTGCCGATCTGCACGATGCGACCGTCGCGCATGACCGCGATGCGGTCGCCGAGGAACATCGCCTCGTTCAGGTCGTGCGTGATGAAGACGATGGTCTTCTGCAGCTTCTGCTGCAATTCGAGAAGCTGTTCCTGCATCTCGCGGCGGATGAGCGGGTCGAGAGCGCTGAACGCCTCGTCCATGAGCAGGATGTCTGTGTCGGCGGCGAGAGCGCGGGCGATGCCGACGCGCTGCTGCATTCCACCGGAGAGCTCGGACGGGAGCTTGTCGCCCCAGCCGTCGAGGCCGACCATGGCGAGCACTTCATCGGCCTTGGCCGCGCGCTCGGCCTTGCCGACGCCCTTGAGCTCGAGCGGGTAGGCGACGTTCGCGGCGACCGTGCGGTGCGGCAGGAGCGCGAAGTGCTGGAACACCATCGACACGTTCTCGCGGCGGATCTCGCGCAGGCGGGATGCCGGCACTCCGGCGATCTCGTCGCCGTTGATCACGACGGAACCGTCGGTGATCTCGTGCAGCCCGTTGAGCATGCGGATGATGGTGGACTTGCCCGATCCGGACAGGCCCATGATGACGAAGATCTCACCGCGGTTGACGGTGAAGCTGGCGTCGATGACGGCAGCGGTCCCGGCATCCAGTGTGTCGGTGCGGGATTCGCCCGCCTTCAGGCGGCGGACGGCCTGGTTCGGATTCCTTCCGAACACCTTGAAAAGATGGCGCGCTTCGAGAGCGGTTTCGGTCACGTTTCTCCCGGTGGCTCACCGGTTCTTCGGGTCTCGGGAGCCGACTTCGGTTACGCCCGGGTGATGATCACGAGGCCGCTTCGACAGTGTCGCGCTGGCGGCTCAGGCAACGGATTTCGGATCCGCGCAAAGAACATCGACCGTACGCCCACGCCTCTTCGCAGCACAGCTCATCGAATGAAGGACGTGACCGCGGACTGGTCTATAAGCCGAAAGGCCTACATTTCAACGTAACAAAAGGGCCGGTCAGGGGCAAATCTCGACCGACTCGATGCGGCACCTTTTTGTTGCCTGAACGGGGATTCTGTCGAATGTCGACAATCTGCGTGTTGGCGTGTCAGCGGCGGATGCTGCGGGTCACAGTGAACTTCGCCGTTCGATGCAACTGCTCGGTCTGGCCTATCAATCTCGTCAGTTCAGGGCGGTAGAGGAGGCTCGAGTTGAACACTGTGAGCAGTTCGCCGCCGGGGCGGAGAAGTCTCGCCGCGGCTTCGAAAAGGCGGGTCGCCGCCCCGGTGTGGACGCTCGCGCCGAGGTGGAACGGCGGGTTCAGCAAGATGAGGTCGGCACTGCCGCCTGGGAGCTCGGAGCCGGCGTCGTCGTGCGTCACCATCACGCGGTCGGCGACGCCGTTCGCGATCATCGTCTGACGGGCGGATGCCACGGCTGAGGCTGAACGATCGGTCGCCGTGACGCGGGCATCGGGGTGATTCAGCGCGTAGTGGGCGGCGAGTGCTCCTGTGCCGCAGCCGAGGTCGATGACGCGGGTCGTTTCTTCGGCAGCATCCTCGCGGGTCGTTGAGCGAGCGGAGCGAGACGAAACGGGTTGAGCGAGCGGAGCGAGTCGAGACCTTTCCGCCAGCACCTCGAGCAGCACGCGGGTGCCGATGTCGATGCGGTTCGCGGCGAATGCTCCGCCGTGCGCGACGAGGGTCAGGCCGAACTCGGGGTGCTCCGCCCGTTGCGGATACGGCGGCTCATCCGGCACGGGCAGCGGATCGGATGCCACGAGCAGCCGCGACTTCCGTTCGGCGCGCTGCGCCTGCACGGTCCCGAACACCCGCCCGAGCACTTCGTTCTGCGTGAGCGTCATGTGCTTCACGCGCCCTCCGGCCACGAGCACCACGTCTGGCGCGGCCCAGCGGGCCACGGCATCCGCGATCTCCTCCAACTCGGAGAGCGCCTTCGGCAACTGCAGCAGCACAAGCCGCGCACCTTCGAGCAGCGACGCATCCAGTTCGTGCGACGCGAATCCCCCGAGGCGGAGCTCGGCGGCATTGCGCGCCAGCGCTCGGCGCCCGGTGGCGAGATCCTGGTGCACGCGGATGCCGTCGTATCCGGCATCCGTCAGCGCCAGCGTGATCGCGCCGTACTCGTCGCCGATCACCGCGATCGCATCGCCCGGCACGTCCGCGGCGAGCGCACGCTGGACGAGGAGCTCGTCGGTAGCATCCCAAGCCTGCAGGTTCGGCGCCTCCACGTCGGGGAATCGGCGCAGCGAGGCGTAGGAGAAGTCCATCTCCCCAGACTAGGAGTGCGATGTCTTGACACTGACTGAACGCATGTTTAGCATGCTGTACATGCGTTCAGTGGCAGATGATCTCACCGCTCGCGCCCGTATCCGCGACGCGGCAATCGCCGCGTTCGGCCGGGACGGCTTCGACTCGGTGAGCCTGCGCACGATAGCCGCCGATGCCGGTGTCAGCGCGGCGCTGATCGTGCACCACTTCGGCGATAAGACCTCACTGCGTACGATCTGCGACGACTACGTCGTCAGCATCTTCACCGACGAGAACCACGAGCTCATCGACGCGCCGACGACGGACCGCGTCCGCGCCGCACTGCACGACATCGACCGCTACGGCCCGTACATCGACTACCTCGCCCGGATGCTGATCGACGGCTCTCCCGCCGCGGATCGCCTGTTCGACAGCATCCTCGCCGGCACGCGATCCGTGCTCGACGAGCAGCGCGACGCCGGATTGCTCGAGCCGATGAGCGACCCGGAGATGACGTCACTCGTCGTCGCCCTCATGGGACTCGCACCGGTCGTGATGCGCACGCAGGTCACGCGGGCGCTCGGTCAGGATCAGCTGAGTCCGGCAGGACTGCTGCGCACGACACTGCCGATGATGGAGCTGCTGACGCACGGCATCTACGCGACCGGCGCGTTCCTCGACGGGGCGCGCGCGGCGATGGATGCCGCGGCATCCGACCCCGTCGACGAGGCGAAGCCCGACACCGAGGAGGAGCGATGACCGACACCATCGAAGTGCGCGCCCTGCACAAGCGGTACGGGCGCAACATCGCGCTGCACGAGCTCGACCTGCGCGTGCACCCCGGCACCGTGTTCGGGCTGATCGGACCGAACGGTGCCGGCAAGACCACGACCCTGCGCACCCTCGTCGACGTCATCCGCCCCTCCTCCGGCACGGTCCGCGTACTCGGCGAGGAACCTCGCCACGGCGGAGCGGCGCTGCGGCGGAGGATCGGATACGTTCCCGGCGAGCTGCATCTCGAGGGCCGGTCGAGCGGGCACCGGCTGCTCGCGTTCTACGCCGAGGTGTCCGGATCGGCCGGCTCTTCGGCATCCGTGCTGCGCACCGCCCGTGACCTCGCCGATCGTCTCGGCGTCGATCTCGACCGACCGGTGCGCACGCTGTCGAAGGGCAACAAGCAGAAGGTCGGGCTCATCCAGGCGTTCATGCATCGCCCGGAGCTGCTCATCCTCGACGAGCCGACCAGCGGACTCGATCCGCTCGTGCAGCGCGAGTTCCTCGCGATGGTGCGCGAAGCGCGGGATGCCGGGCAGACCGTGCTGCTGAGCTCGCACGTGCTCAGCGAGATCCAGCAGACGGCGGATGAGGTGGCCGTGCTCAGCGCCGGTCGCATCGTCGCCGAGGGAGACGTCGCCTCGCTCCGTCTCGGATCCGTGCGCCGCGTGCGTGTGCGCATCGGAGGATCGGATGCCGCGGCCGCCCGCGCGGCGTTCGAGAAGCTCCCCGGCGTCGAAGGACTGGACGTCACCGATCACGGTGAGGGCGTGCAGCTGTCGACGACGATCGAGGGGGCGATCGATCCGTTCGTGAAGGCGCTCGCGCAGCACGAGGTGCAGGATCTCACGGTCGAAGAGCCCGATCTGGAGGAGTCGGTGCTGCGGCTGTACGGCGACCGGTCGCGGCCTGCCGATGCATCGGCGCCCCCTCACGCGGACGACGCCCCCCGTGAACGACGTCGCCGCGCGGGGGCCTCGGCGACAGGCGGGGGCATCGACGAGCAGACAGGAGCGCCACGCACCCGGCGCTCTCGCCGCGGACGGAGGCACTGACATGCGCAGCATCCTGCCGGTGTTCCGGCGCAGCATCCGGGAATCGTGGCGCAGCCTGCTCGGTTGGACGATCGGCATCACCGCCGTGCTGTTCCTCTACCTGCCGCTGTATCCGAGCATCGGTGCCAGCGATCAGATGCAGCAGCTCATCGACTCGATGCCCGAGCAGTTGGTCGACACGCTCGGCTACGACCAGATCGCCAGCGGCGCCGGTTACACCGAGGCCACGTTCTACGGACTCATGGGGTTCCTGCTGATGACGATCGCGGCAGTGATCTGGGGCGCGTCACTGGCGACCGCGGAGGAGAGCGGCCGCGCCGAACTCGACCTCGCGCACGGCATCGGGCGCGGTCAGTATGCGCTGGAGACAGCGCTCTCCGTGCTCGTGCGCCTGATCTGGCTCGGAGCCTCCGCCGGGCTCGTGATCTGGGCGTTGAACGGCCCCGCCGAACTCGAGCTGGAACCGGTGCGCATCGTCGGCGCGAGCGCCGCACTCGTCGGTCTCGCCTTCCTCACCGCCGGCGCCGCGCTGCTTGCGGGCGCGGCGACCGGGCGCCGCATCTGGGCGACGGGTGTGGGTGCGGGGATCGCGGTGCTCGGGTACATCCTGCAGGCACTCGCGAAGCAGTCCGACGACCTCGAGTGGCTGAACGCGCTGTCGCCGTATGCCTGGGTGTTCCGGCAGTCGCCGCTCGCCGAGGGTGTCGACGTCGGCGGGCTCGCATTGACCTGGGGTGTCGGGCTGGTGTTCGCCGCGGCATCCGCCCTTGCGCTGCGCGCCCGCGACCTGCGCGGCTGACGCCCTACCTCGCCACTCACCCCGGCCTGGCCCCGAGACCCCAGGGTTCCGCCGAGACCCCATCGCATTGACGCCAGCAACGTGAGGTCTCGACACGAAGACGGGGTCTCGGCGAAGGGGTTGACGCGCCCAGGGTTCTATGGTTAGTTAGTCGAGTAAGTAACCAACTGACCACCGTGGAGGCATCAGTGATCGAAGAAGGCAAGGCGCTCTTCCTCCAGATCTCCGAGCAGATCGAGGACTCGATCCTCGACGGCTCGCTCGAGGAGGAGTCCAAGGCTCCGTCGACGAACGAGCTCGCCGCCTTCTACCGGATCAACCCCGCCACCGCCGCGAAAGGAGTCGCCATGCTCACCGAAAAGGGAGTGCTGTACAAGCGCCGCGGAATCGGCATGTTCGTGCAGACCGGAGCCCGCGAGCTTCTGCTCGGCGAACGGCGCTCCGCATTCGCCGACCGCTACATCGACCCGATGCTCGCCGAGGCGTACACACTCGGCCTCAGCGCCGACGACCTCGCAACGCTGCTGCGTGACCGCGCCGCAGCATCCAGCCAGAAAGGGAACCCCGCATGACCGCCGTCATCGAGGTGAACAACCTCTCCAAGCACTACAAGGACAAGCGCGCACTCGACAACGTGTCGCTGTCGCTCGAGGGCGATGCCATCTACGGCCTGCTGGGTCGCAACGGCGCAGGCAAGACGACCCTCATGTCGATCCTCACCGCACAGAACTTCGCCACCGCCGGTGATGTGAAGGTGTTCGGCGAGCATCCGTACGAGAACGCCCGCGTGCTCAGCAGGATCTGCTTCGTCCGCGAGAGCCAGAAGTACCCGGATGACGCGACGCCCCGCCACGCGTTCAAGGCCGCCTCGCTGTTCTTCACGAACTGGGATCAGGAACTCGCCGAGCAGCTGATCAAGGACTTCCAGCTGCCGATGAAGCAGACGATCAAGAAGCTCTCCCGCGGGCAGCTGTCTGCCGTCGGCGTGATCATCGGGCTCGCCTCACGCGCCGACATCACGTTCTTCGACGAGCCCTACCTCGGACTCGACGCCGTCGCCAGGCAGATCTTCTACGACCGGCTCATCGAGGACTACGCCGAGCATCCGCGCACGATCATCCTCTCGTCGCACCTTATCGACGAGGTCGCGAACCTCATCGAGCGGGTCATCGTGATCGATGACGGCAAGATCCTTCTGAACGAGGAGACGGATGCCGTGCGCGACCGCGCCGTGACCGTCGTCGGCGACTCGACCGAGGTCGACGCCTGGGCGGCGTCGCGCGAAGTTCTCCATCGCGATCAGCTCGGACGAGTGGCGTCCGTCACCGTGCTCGGGGCGCTCTCGCCCGAGGAACGCGCGGAGGTCACGGCATCCGGTCTCGATCTCGCACCCGTCTCCCTGCAGCAGCTCATCGTCCGCCTCACCCAGAAGGCCAGCGCAGAAAACCAGGAGGTCCGCTGATGTCCCGCACGCTCAATGTCATCCGTCTGCAGCTGATCAACAAGCAGACCTTCATCTGGGTGCCGCTGATCGTCCTCGCAGGCTCCGTGCTCCTGTCGGTGCTGATCTACGCCATGATCCCCGTCGACGAACCCAAATACGGTGGCGGCGGTCAGGCTCCGCTGTGGGTCTTCTTCGCCGTCGGGCTGTCGGCGATGACCCTGACCTTCCCGTTCTCACAGGCGATGAGCATCACCCGGCGCGAGTTCTTCGTCGGCACCCTGATCACGGCGATCCTGGGCAGCGCGTTCATGGGCGTGCTGTTCCTGATCGGCGGTGGGATCGAGATGCTCACGAACGGATACGGCGTGAACGGCTACGTCTTCCACCTGCCGTGGCTGTGGGAGGCCGGGCCGCTCGGAGCGTTCGTCGTCTACTTCACTCTTGCGCTGTTCTTCTTCGTGGTCGGCTTCACCGGTGCCACGATCTACAAGAGCTGGGGCCCCGTGGTGATCACGGTCGTCGGAGTCGCTGTCGGACTCGTGCTGCTCGGGATCATCTACCTCATCACGCGGCTCGAGCTGTGGGAGCAGGTGTGGCTCGGCATCCTCGATCTCGGAGCCCTCGGACTCGCACTGTGGGGCCTGGTCGCGGTCGCGGTGCTCGCAGGGATCTCGTTCCTCGCGTTCCGTCGGGCGAAGCCGTAGCCGGCGCTGTAGGGCCCGCGATCCTCGGAGATCGCGGGCCCTTCGGCTGTACAACCGTCGGTCGAGATCACAGATGTCAGTCCAGATCCGGGATCTGAGCCGACAGGTGTTCCTTTCGACCGACATCTGTATCGAGCGTCCGAGGCTGTGGGCGATCGAGTGCCGAGCGATCGAGCGGCCGAGGCGCCGGGGTCGCGGTGAGACCCCGATCAGATCGTGTCGTCGGCCGCGATGATGTCGAGGCCCCAGATGCGAGTCGCAGGGTCATCGGGGTCGTGGGCGTCCTCGACCTCTCTGATGACCTCGTGGATCCGCCGCTCCATCTCTTTGAACTCCGCCTCGGTGAGTCGCAGGTTCGCCTGTGAGAAGGTGCCGTGCGTCGCGGGGTCGCGCCCGGACACGTACTCCGGCGCCCAGGCCATGACGCGCCGCATCATCTCGACGTGATCGTCGGCGAGGGCGTTCATCAGCACCCCGCCGAGTTCCTCATCTGCGATCGGATGCTCCGGCGAGCCGACATTCCACGACCCGTCGGTCGCCTTCCACACCCGATCGCGCTTGTCGCGGGCGTGCTCCGGCGCCTCCTCTATGAGTCCGGCATCTGCGAGCACACGCAGGTGGAAGCTCACACTGTTGGCCGCGACGCCGAGGTCCGCGGCGACATCGGCGGCACGAGCATGACCGCGGCCGGCGACCGACTTGGCGATGCGCCGGCGCAGCGGATGCGCGTAGGCCTTGAGCATCGCGGTTGTCGCCTGGCGGGCGTCAGCGTGCACGGGTCTCGAGCCGGGCTGCATGGGCTTCGCGTCGGAATGCACGGCCTCCGCGTCGGGCTGCGCATCCGCCGGGGATGTCTCATCTGCCATGCCGCCATCCTATCCACAACAGATATTGCGCAATTCTAGTTGCGCAATTTCTCTTGCGGATCTATTCTCGAACACATGACCACCGCAATCGCCCACCGTCTGACGCGCAATGTCCGCTACATCACGTGGCTGATCAGCGACACCGCCAAGGGTCTGGCGTCCGCGCTGTTCGGCTTCGCGATCCCGCTGATCGCGCTGTTCGTCACGAATGATCCGGCGCAGGCCGGCATCATCAGCGCGGTCGGCATGACGATCCGCACCATCACCACCGTCTTCGGCGGCGTGCTCGCCGACCGGCACAGCCGCATCGTCATGATGATCATCGGTTCGGCCGCCGGCGTCGTGCTCGCGGGGGCGTTCACCGCCCTGGCCCTGACCGATGCGTTCACGTTCGTGACGCTGCTGGTGATCGATGTCGCCCTCGCCGCGCGCGCCGGATTCTTCGACATCGCGGGCGAGAGCGCGCTGAAGGAGATCGTTCCTGACGATGCGATGGGCAGAGCCCAAGCGGCGAACCAGGGACGCGACGCCGTGCTGCAGCTCGCCGGCGGACCTCTGGGCGGCGTGCTGCTCGCGGCGGGAGCATGGCTGATCGGCGCCGCGATGGCGGTGTGCCACGTGATCGCGATGGCGACGGCATGGATGCTGCGGCGCTCAGCCCCCTCAGACGCAGACGGGGCAGCATCCGAGGTCGGCCTGGCGGCCGCGGCCGTGGCGATCGGACGCCCGAACGCGCTGCGCGAGATCGCCGAAGGATTCCGGTGGCTGATCTCCCGTCCGGACCTGCGCGGCGTCCTCTTCGTCGCCACGATCGTCAACCTCGGATTCAGCACGGCCATGACGACCGTCATCTACGCGCTGCAGCAGGCCGGCCACTCCACGATCACGATCGGTCTGCTCGCCACTGGCGCGGGAGTCGCGATGCTGGTCGGAGCACTGATCGCGCCGCTCCTGGTGTCAAGGGTGCGCGCGAGCGTCGTCATCATCGGCGGGCTCGGTGTCGCGACCCTGGGCGTCTTCGGGATGATTCCCGCCCACGAACCGCTGGCACTGGTGGTCGTCCTCGCGGTGACGGTGTTCTTCGTCCCCGCTGTGAACGCCGCCCTGATGGGCTACTTCATGGTCGCGACGCCGACCGAACTGCTCGGCCGGGCGAACAGTGCATCCGCCGTCCTCGGCATGGGGGCGATGCCCCTCGCCCCGCTGATCGCCGGGTTCGGACTCGCTGCGATCGGACGCGAGAACACGCTCGTCACGGCATCCGTCCTGTGCGCGATCTCGGTGCTGCTCGCCGTCGCGAATCGAGGGCTGCGCGCACTACCCGTCGAAGCCGGATGGTCAGCCCACGCACGCCGGTTCGAGTGATTCACCCTGAAGTCGGTCAGAGAGCGCCGGCGAGCGCGGCGATGCCGGCGATCACGGAAACCAGTGCGATCACCAGTGCGATTGCGATCAACACGGCATGCACCTTGAGGAACGTCGTGGCCTTGCCATCGGCATCCCGCGCCCTGGGGTCGTTCGCGACCCGCTTGTAGAAACGCGGCCACACGATGACGTTGAAGGCCGCGTTGACGAACAGGAGCACAGCAAGAAGGGTCACCCCTTCAGCCTAGGCGCGGCCGAGCTTCGCGACCGATGTATCAGAGACCCCTTGCCGCGCTCCTGGTAGATGTGAGCACAATGATCTTCATGACCGACGCCTCTCCCGCGGGCGCCGTCAGCGACGGATCGGCGCGCTGGGAACGCGCGGCTGATCTGTTCGCCGACTGGCGCTCCGGAAACGGGCGTGCCATGGATGACCTGGTGCGCCTCATGACCCCCGTGCTGTGGCACGTCGTACGCGCGTACGGGCTCGAACGCTCACTCGCTGAAGACGTCGTGCAGTCGACCTGGCTCGCGCTCGTGCGCGGACACGACAGGATCGCAGACGGCCGGGCGGTCTCCGGCTGGCTCACCGTCACCGCGCGCCGCGAGGCATGGCGGGTCAGCAAGGGGCAGCGACGAGCGGATGCCACGGCGGACGATCTGCTCGAGCCCATGCTTCCGCCACAGGAATCGGCCGAGACCGAGGTCGCAGCATCCGACGAGGCTCGACGCATCTGGGCCGCTGTCAGCACGCTCAACGAACGCTGCCAGCGACTGTTGCGCGTCGTGGCCTTCGATGACCGACCGGACTACGCCACGATCGCCACCGACCTCGACATGCCGATCGGCAGCATCGGCCCGACTCGCAGACGATGCCTCGCGAAGCTGCGCACCGAGCTGGTGCGCACGGGGCTCGCGCCGGCCGAGGGAGGTCATGATGAGCCGCTCGGATGATGAGCTCTTCGCGCTCCTGCGCACAACGATCGACGAGATCGATCCGATGCCGCAGGGTCTCGCCGACCGCATGATCGCCGCGGTCGCGGTCGCAGATGTCTCGCGCGAGTACGCTCTGCTGACGCTGATGGAGAATGCGCACGCAGCCGTTCGCGGCGACAGCGATACGACCACGCTGCAATTCAGCGACGGCAAGGCGAGCATCCTGCTGCACATCAGCCGCACGGCGAGCGGTCGGCGCCGAGTGGACGGTTGGGTGGATGCCGACGCCGCCGAGCTGCGTCTGATTCAGGGCGAGGGGCGCGGCGAGCGCATCTGGACGGCTGTACCGGACGAGCAGGGTCGGTGCGCGTTCGACGAGATACCCGCGGGACTCAGCCGTGCACTGCTCATCATCACCGGAGCTGCGAAGGATCTGCTCACGCCGCAATTCGAAGTCTGAGAGCGTACGCAGTCACGAGGACGAGCCCGGCACTGACGCCGCGGAGAGGGAGATCTGATGGAGCACCCAAGAGGCTGGAGCTGGCAGGACCGCGCCGAGGGGTCGATCCCCCGTGGTGCGGCGCTCGATCCCGGTGTGGATCCCGTCGAGGGCATCCGCGCGTTTCCGACGGCCTATCTGCCGGATCGGATGCTGATAACCGAGCATCCCGATGACGAGAACGGCGCCTACGACCGCGACCTCAAGGCGCTGATGGAGGCCGCGGGGACCTTCGGATGGCGGCTGCAGGTCGACGCGGACGACGTGTTGCGTGCGGGGCGACGTGCGAACACCCTCCCGGACGTTCCCGGATTGCATCGCGCTCAACTCACCACCCCGGACGAGCCCGGTGCGGGCGAATCGCCCGTGGCGCCGGACGCCTGGCGTGTGCTTCAGCGCGCACGCAAGATCACAGGCGGCCCCATGCCGCGTGCCGGCCTCGAACACGTGCTCGCGATCGATCCCGTCGGGCTGAATCCGTTCACACGCACGAACCCGTTCACGCGGACGAACCCGTTCACACGCACGAATCCGGTGCGCGGAGCCGGCGCCGTCGGAAGCGACGACTACATGGAACCGGGTCGTGGTGGCAGGCAGCCGATCGCCTGGATCGGCGCCGCGCCAGTGCGCACTGCGGACCAGGGGAGCGGGCGCAGGGCGGTCATCGCGGTGCTCGACACGGGATGCGGCGTGCACGAGTGGCTGCCCGATTCGATCGTGACCAGGACGGTGGAGCTGGATGGGACACCGATCGGCCTCACCGGCGCCGATGACCCCGAGGTCTACCCCGACCTCTACGGGCAGCTCGACGGCGAGATCGATGCGGTGGCAGGGCACGGCACGTTCATCGCGGGCCTGATGCGCCAGACTGCCCCGGATGCCGACATCCTCTCGATCCGGGTCGCAGGGTCGCTGGGAGTGGTGGACGAGTCGACGTTCTTGCGAGCGC
The DNA here is from genome assembly GCF_014635185.1 of Microbacterium murale. Classification (GTDB taxonomy): domain Bacteria; phylum Actinomycetota; class Actinomycetes; order Actinomycetales; family Microbacteriaceae; genus Microbacterium; species Microbacterium murale. The sequence continues at coordinate 1,018,015 of NZ_BMCM01000001.1, read as the reverse complement.
TTGCGGCACTCGTGGAGCTGCATCGGCGGTTCGTGGAGGGAGCAGAAGGCGGTCGACCGATCGACGTGCTGAACCTGTCGCTCGGGTACTACCACGAGACTCCGAAGGACGGACAGTTCTCCCTGCTGCTGTACGAGCTGCTGCGCACGGCGCGCCGACTGGGCATGGTGATCGTGTGCTCCGCGGGCAACGACGCGATCGATCGCCCATCGTTCCCCGCGTCTCTGTGGGCATGGCCCGGCGCCGACAACGGCCTTTCGGCGGACAAGGCGGTGCCGTTGGTGTCGGTCGGGGCGCTCAATCCCTCCCGCCGATCGCTGGCGCTGTTCTCGAACGTCGGACCATGGGTGCGGACTTTCGCGCCGGGGGCGGCGGTGGTCTCGACGACTCCGGGCTTCACGGGCGGGACGCAGGCCGTCACCAGGGATGACATCGGCGACCTCCCCCGCGAGACGATCGATCCGGACGACTATCGCGGCGGCTTCGCGGCCTGGAGCGGCACGTCGTTCGCGGCGCCGTATGTGGCAGGGAAGATCGCCGCCCGCCTCGGAGTCGTACCGCACGACGGGTGCGCGCCCGCAGCAGTGGTGAAGAAGGCAGCGGATGCCGTGTTGAAGGAGCTGCCGCCCCTCGCGCCCTTCGGATGACCCCACCGCCCTCCGGCTGACCGCACCGCTTTCGGCTGATCGCGGTACAGATGTCGGTGGATTTTCACAGATGTCGGTCGAAACACGGTGTGTGAACCCACATCTGTACCTTTGGGCCGCCATCTGTACCGGCGCCCGAGGCTTTCGCGTGCGGGGCGGACACGGCATCCTGAGAGCATGGGGACTACTGCGCGTGAGTTGTATGAGCGAGGACGCGACGCCTCGAACGCGCAGCGGTACGCAGAGGCGCGCCGGCTCCTCGAACGTGCGGCCTCGCGGGCGACGGATGCCGGAGCGGACCTGCAGTCCCGGATCGCGGGGACCATGGCGTACGTGCTCGCGCAGACCGGCGAACCGGTGCGGGCCGAGGCGTTGTGCCGCGAAGCACTCGACCGCGACGGCGTGAGCGTCGAGACCCAGGCGATCATCGCAGGCCAGCTGGGCGTCCTGTTCACGCGCGCGGGACGCCTGGACGACGCCGACGAGATGCTCACCCGAGCGATCACGGGCCTCAGCGGCACAGCGCGCGCCAACTGCCTGTTGAACCGCTCTCTCGTGCACATGCACCGACGGGCGTTCGCCGCGTCCACCGCCGATCTCGAACAGGCGGTCACGATCTACGAGGCCGAGGGCGACGTCGCCGCGGCCGCCGAGGCACGCCACAACCTCGGTTACACCGCGTTGCTGCGCGGCGACCTCGTCGAAGCTCTCGAGCTCATGGCCAGGTCGCGCCCGGTGATCGCGGCCTCCTCCCCTGAGGGTGCGGCGATGAGCGACCTCGATCGGGCCGAGGTGCTGCGCGACGCGGGCCTCGTCGACGAGGCGGAACGCCTGCTCGACAGCGTCGCCACGACGTTCGGAGCGGCCCGGATGCGCCAGTCACAGGCCGAGGCGGAGTACCACCTCGCCCGTTCGCTGGTCCGGCACGACCCCGAGCGGGCGCAGGGGGTCGCTCGCTCGGCTGCCCGCCGGTTCCGCGCGCTCGGTGCTGAGAGCTGGGCCGCGCGCAGCGACGCCATTCGCCTTGATGCCCGACTCGCCCATGCGGTCGCCAACGATCGCCTGGGCATCGGCGGACGCGATGCCGCTCTCCCGACCGCCGCCGAATTCGCCGCGACCGTCGATGCGCTCAACACCTGCGGATTCCCCGCCGAAGCCACGGCCGTGCGATTCAGCGCCGCCCTCGCCGCCGATCAGCGTGGCGATGGCGATCCGGCTGAGCGCCTCCCCCGGCTTCCGCGTGATTCCCCGACTCCGTTGCGCCTGCGCGCCGCCGAGGTGCGCGCCGCTCGCGCGCAGGCGCACGGACGCGCAGCGCAAGCCCGTCGCCATGCGGCCCACGGACTCGACCTCCTCTCCGATTGGCAACGATCCTTCGGCGCGCTCGACCTGCAGGTGTCGCTTGCGATGCACGGCACCGGTCTGATCTTCCGAGGGCTCGCAGCCGCGGGGGACAGCCGGGACCCCGCGATCCTGTTCGACTGGTCCGAGCGTGCACGCCACCTCAGCCAACAGGTGGCCCCCGTACGTCCGCCCCGCGACAGTCATCTCGCCGACGACCTGGCGACGTTGCGGATGCTGCGCACAGATCTCTCCGGGACTGAATGGACCACCGATCCCCAGGTGCGCACGCTGCGCGATCGAGTGCGCGACCGCCAGTGGACGGCGACCGGCGCCGGGGACCTGCGTCCACGGGTGACGCTCGACGAGTTGAGGGCCTCGCTCGATCCGGACACCGCAGTGCTGTCCTACGTCTTCACCGGAGCCTCCCTGCTGTGCCTCGTCACGACTGCCGACGCCAGCCGCATCGTCGACCTCGACTGGCCTGACGTGAAGCGCGCCTCCGACGGGCTGCGCGCAGACCTCGACGTGTCGGCCTCCATCCGCAGCGGTCCGATGGCAGAGGTGGTCGCTCGCGCGCTGGACGATCGGATGCTGCGCCTCGACGACGCACTACTCGCTCCGGTGCGTGCCGCGATCGGCGCTCGCCGCCTCGTGCTGACCGTGCCCGGCCTCCTCGCCGGCATCCCGTGGGCCATGCTGCCGACCAATCACGCCCGACCGTTCACTCTCGCCACGTCGGCGTCGCGATGGATGCAGGAGCGCCCGGCGGCAGCGCCGATGAGGTTCGTGGGGTTCGCCGGCGGGCCGCGCGTTCCCCGCGCCGTCGAAGAGGTGCGTGCCGCAGCATCCGCCTGGTCCGACCCGGCCGTGCTCACCGGCGAGAATGCGAGAGTCGATGCCGTCACCGACCTCGCCGGACGCGTCGACCTGCTGCACATCGCCGCTCATGGGCACCACGCCGTCGACAACCCGCTGTTCGCCGGTTTCGAGCTCGTCGACGGCACACTGTTCGGGTACGACGTCGATCTCATCCCGCACGCACCCGAGACGGTCGTGCTCTCGGCCTGCGAACTCGGGCACTCGTCGGTGCGGTGGGGTGAGGAGGCGCTCGGGATGACACGGGTGTGGTTGCACGCCGGGACGCGCAGCGTGATCGCCGCTCCCGCAGTCGTCTCCGACGACATCGCCAGCACCCTCCTGGCCGCGGTTCATGTAGGCCTCAGCCGAGGCGACAGCCCAGCCGTCGCACTGGCCGCGGCGTCCGAGGCGACCGGCCACCGAACCCCGTTCCAGTGCCACGGCAGCGGATTCTAAGTGAATTCCCGTTCCGATGTATCAGGAGGGATGCTCATCGCTCCTGATATGCGGAAGGTGTCAGGCGAAGCGCTCCAGGAGGGTCACGGAGCGCGAGGGGGCGCCAGTCACTGGGGTTACGTTCGGGGACGTAGACGACAGACACCGACTACTTGGGGTGCGTGCGATTTCACTCGCGCGCACCCCTTCGTGTGTCTGCGCCCCGTCAACCCCGCCGAGCGAGTAGCGGGGTGACGGCGGCTCAGCGGGCCACAACGACCTCGTAGCCGGCATCCGCGAGTTCAGGGGCCGGAGCATCCGTGATCACCGTCGGGAACAGCTCCGGACCGCCGACGAACGCGAACGCCGCCTGGCCGATCTTGCTTGAATCGGCCACCGCGACGGCCCGCGCGGCACGCGACGCCATCATCCGGTTGACGGCGGCCTCGCGCTCGTCGTGGGTGCTCGCGCCGTCTTCGGCCGAGAGCGCGTTCACGCCGATGAAGGCGATGTCGAGGCGGATGCCGCTGAGCAGCTGCTCAGCGAACGGACCGACGAGCTCGTAGCTGCGGGAGTGGATCACTCCGCCGGTCACCACGACCTTGATGTCGGGCCTGGTCGCCAGCTGGGCGGCGATGTTCACCGCGTTGGTGACGACGGTGAACTCGCCGAGGTCGGCGCGGGCGGCGAGCGCCGCCGCGATCGCCGTGGTCGTCGTTCCGCCCGAAAGCCCGACGACGGATGCGGTCGTGACGAGTGCGGATGCTGCGCGCGCGATGGCGTCCTTCTCATGCGTGCGCTGGTGGCTCTTGTAGCGGACGGGCAGCTCGTAGGCGACCGACTGCGCCACCGCGCCGCCATGCGTGCGGGTGAGCAGCCGCTGCTCGGCGAGGCTGTCGAGATCGCGCCTCGCCGTCGCCGGAGACGCATCGAGCCGCTCGACCAGTTCTTCGACAGTCACCTCGCCCTGGGCAGCGAGCAGGTCGAGGATCGCAGTCAACCGCGATGCGCGCTTCACACCGATTCCTGAGACGCGGCGGAAGTGGTGGGTTGTGCGTCCTGCAGCGCGAACAGTCGCAGCATCCGCGCCGCCTCGTCGACAACCGCCGCACGTCCGGGAGCGATGTACTTGCGCGAATCGACCAGGCCCTCGTCGCCGTCGAGAATCGAGCGCACCGCCCGCGTGAAGAAGCCGTTCAGATGCGTGGACACATTGATCTTCGTCATGCCTGCGCGCACAGCATCCATGATGACAGCATCCGCGACGCCGGACGATCCGTGCAGCACGAGCGGCACATCCGCACCATTCCGGCCGCTCTGCCGGAGCGCCGCACGCAGCCGGCCGATCAACGCGATGTCGAGTGACGCGCTGCGATCGGTCATGGCGTGCGACGAGCCGACCGCGACGGCCAATGCGTCGACTCCGGTCTCGGCGACGAACGCGCGAGCCTCGTCCGGATCCGTGCGCACGCCGGGCGCATGCGCGCCGTCCTTGCCGCCGACCTCACCCAGCTCACCCTCGACGTAGACGCCAGCGGCATGCGCGCGGGCGGCGACGGCGCGGGTCAGAGCGACGTTGTCGTCGTAGGGCAGCGCGCCGCCGTCGAACATGACCGAACCGAATCCGAGGGCGATGGCCTCGTCGACGAGCTCGGGGTTCTCGGCGTGGTCGAGGTGCACGGCGACCGGGGTCTCGGCCCGGCGCGCCACCGCGAGCGTGGCGAGGGCGATCGGCTCGAGCGCGCCGTGATACTTCGCGCAGTTCTGCGAGATCTGCAGGATGACCGGAAGATCTGCCTGAGCGGATGCCGCGACCAGCGCCTCTGCCGTCTCGAGGTGGATCACGTTGAACGCGCCGATCCCGCGGTTCTGGGTGGCGGCAGCGCGGACGAGGTCAGCGGCGGAGACGAGGGTCATGCGGGCTCTTCCGGGTCGTGTGATGCGGCGGGAACGGGTGAGACACCATCTGCGGCATGAGACACCTCGTGCGCGGTGGCGTGTCGTGTCGGCGGTGATGTCTCGCCGGGAACGGTGTCGAGTATCAGCGCGCGTTGGAGGTCGCGCCACGTGGGGTGGATCTCGCCCGCGAGCGGCATGAGCACTGCCGCAGCCGACCACGCGGTCGCACGGCGCAGGATCGCTTCCGGGTCGAAGCCCGAGGCGGCCGGGTCAGCAGCAAGGTCGCTCGCACTGTCGCTTGCGGCACCGACCTTCTCGGCAAGGAGCGTCGCGGCGGCGGCGACAGCCGCGTCGCCCGCTCCGGTCGGGTTGCCGGCGAGTCGCTCGGGCAGTCGGGCGCGCAGCACCCGATCGGCCGTGACCGCATACATGCCCTCGGCGCCGAGCGACAGCAGCACGAGCCCCGCCCCGCGGGCGATGAGTGCGCGCGCCCCGTCGATCGGGTCGGCCATGCCGGTCGCCTCGGCGAGTTCGGCCTTGTTCGGTTTGAGGACGGATGCTCCGGCATCCGCCGCCGTGAGCAGCGCTGGTCCGGAGGTGTCGACGATCACGGGGCGCCCGGCACCCGCCGCGATGAGCTCCGGCAGAAGCCTCGACGGTGCGCAGGGCGGGAAGCTGCCCGAGATCACCAGCACGGATGCCGCGGCGGCCTGCCCGCGCACAGCCGCGGTGAATGCCGACCACTCTTCCACGCTCGGGTTCACGCCGCGTTCGTTGACGATCGTGGTGTCGCCGAGTGAGCGATCGACCCACGCGACGCTGCGCCGGGTGGGTGCGGTGACCGGGATGAGCACGTGCGGCATCCCGCTCGCCTCGAGTTCATCGCGCAGCTCTGCGCCTGTCGCCCCGCCGCAGGTCGTCAGTGCGCGGACATCGAAGCCCTGTGCGTGAGCGACCCTGGCGACGTTGAGGCCCTTGCCGCCGGCACGGACAGCACCGGTGTCGGCACGGTGCGTGCCGCCGATCTCGATGCGGTCGATCTCCCACGTCAGATCGAGCGCGGGGTTCGCGGTGACGGTCAGGATCATGTCAGCTCCCTGGCACGCAGGGCCGCACCGATGAGTCCGGCGTTGCCCTGGAGTTCGGCTGGCAGCAGTTCCGGCATCCGATGGAAGCTGAGCCTGGCCGCGAGCCGTGTACGCAGCTCGTCGAACAGCGCACCGCCGGCGAGAGACAGGCCGCCGCCGATCACGATCGCCTGGGGTGCGAACATCGCGGTCAGCTGCGCGAGCGACATCGTGAGCGCGTCGAGCGCGTCGTCCCAGATGCGCGCGGCGACGGCATCGCCGGCGGCCGCGCGCGCGATGACGTCCCTGGCTCCGTCGGGAGTGGTGCCGGTCTCTGCGGCGTAGCGGCGGGCGATGACGCCTGCCGAGGCGATGGCCTCGAGGCAGCCGCGCGCTCCGCACGCGCACTCGGGTCCGTCGGCGATGGGAGAGTGCCCGATCTCGCCGGCGTAGCCGCCCGCCGTGTACGGCTCGCCTCCCACGAGGATGGCACCCGCGATGCCGGTGCCGATGATCAGCACCACGACATCGTCGTGCGCACGTGCGCCGCCGAGCCGGTGCTCAGCCCAACTCGCCGAACGCACGTCATGGTCGAACGCGATCGGCAGCTGCAGCCGTTCTGCCGCGAGGTCGCGAAGCGGTGCATCACGCCAGCCCAGATTGCTCGCGAAGACGCCGATCCCGGCATCCGCATCGACGATCCCCGGCACGACGAAACCGAGCGCGGCCGGTACGACCTGCGGATGCTGCGCCCGCAGCTCGTCCGAGAGACGCGCCAGCTCCTCGATCAGCGCGGCCGCCGGTTCATCGCCAAGCGGCGGTGTCGGTGTGCGGCGCAGCCCGAGGGCTGTGCCGTAAGCGTCGAAGATCGCCGACTTGATGTCCGTGCCCCCGACGTCGAAGGCGAGCACCGCCGCCCCCTCACCGATCCCGAGCCGCGCGGACGCCCGCGCATCCGGAACCCGCGAACCTGCAACACCGCGCCGAGACGGCGACGGTTCGCCGCCGTCTCGGCGCGGTGTTGCGGTCTCGGCGGGGGCCATCACGCGTCCAGGACGACCGAGCGGGTGAGGTTGCGGGGCAGGTCGGGGTCGAGGCCCTTGGCCACGGCCCGCTCGAGTGCCACGCGGTGCAGACGCACGAGATCGGCGAGCGGGTCGACGTCGTGCTGCACGAAGCGGCCGCCGGTCGCCTGCACCTGGTCTGCGAGCCCTTCGGGTGCGACGCCGAACTGCCAGGTGATGCGGCCGGGAGCGGCGATCGCGATCGGGCCGTGCCGGTAGTCCATCGACGGGTACGACTCGGTCCACGACTGCGACGACTCGCGCATCTTCAGAGCGGCCTCATGCGCGAGGCCGATCGTCCAGTTGCGGCCGAGGAACGTGTACTGCTCGGCCTCGGCGAGCGCGGCATCGTCGGTGGCGGCGAGCACGGCCGAAGCATCCGTGATCGAGCGCGCGACGTCGCCATCGAGGCCGAGCGAGGCGCGGAACAGCGTGAGCGCGGTGGTGGCGAAGCGCGTCTGCACGACCGACTGCTCGTCGGCGAACGGCATCAGCACGGCCTCGTCGACCAGGTCGACCAGGGGCGAGGTCGGGTCGCCGATCACGCCGATGACCGGAATGCGGCCCTTGATCTGCTCGGCGAGCTCGAGCACCTCGCTGGTGGTTCCCGAACGAGTGAGCGCCACGACGGCGTCGTAGTCACGGTCGAGGAACGCCTCGGATGCCGCGTACGCATCCGTGATGCCGAGGCCGGAGGTCTCGCGCAGAGCGGCATACGACTGCGCGATGAACCACGAAGTACCGCAGCCGACGACGGCGACACGGGTGCCTGCGGCAGGAAGCAGCTTCTGCTCGTCACGCATGTCGGCGGCGCGCGCCCAGGTCTCGGGCTGGGAGAAGAGCTCCGCACGCATGAACGCGCCGGGGACCGAGTCGGTCATGTAGTCGAGCCTTTCGAAGAATGCTTTATTTTGATTGATTGTGTCTACTTTCGATCATAGAGTATCGAACATGATGCGGCACTGGTCGGGATCAGCGGAAGCGCTCGATCGACTCGCAGAGCCTGGCGTGCGTCTCGGACGACAGCCGAGCCCCGCCGGCACGCAGCGCGAGCACGCCCGCTCCGACGGCCCCATCGACGACCGGAAGCAGTTCGAGACCGGCCGCGGAATCGCCGAGGCGCTGCATGAAGGCATCCCTGACCTCGCTCGGCCGGAAGAGCACGCTTCCTCCGACGACGAGCGGCCCCGGCCCGGACAGCACAGCGGCGAACGAATCGGCGAGGTGCTCGCCCGCTCGACGGAGGATGCTCTCGGCCACCGGGTCGTCAGCCGTGAAGGCGAGCGGCGCGAGAGCGGCGAGTTCGATCGGGCGGACACCGTAGAGCGAGCCGACCAGATTCTCGAGTGTGCGCGAGCGGCCTTCTCTGCGGGTCGCATCCTCGACGATGTCGAGACGCTCGAGCACTGCGTCGGTCAGCGCCGTCGCCGGCCCCGCATCGTCCAGATCCCGCACGACCGCCCTCGCCACCCTGCGCCCGATCCAGAAGCCGCTCCCGCGGTCGCCGAGCAGCCAGCCCAGCCCATCTGCGGTCGCCTCGATCCGGCCTCCCGAGACACGGACGGCGCACGCGCCGGTTCCGGCCACGATCGCGTAGCCGAACGGTTCCACCGAGCCGCTGGAGTACGTCGCCAACAGATCCGATTCGAAGGTGAGCGTGCCGGCGAACCCTTCGGCAGCCAGTCGATCGCGCAGCCATCCGCCTTCACCCTCGACGGCCTTCTGCCCCGCCATCGCCGCGGTGATCACCGACACATCCGCCAGGCTGCGCGATGAGGGGGCAAGAGCCAGAGCGACAGCATCCAGCACGCCTTCGGCTGCGAGGTCGGCACCTGCGGCGATGGGGTTCCCACGCCCGCCTACGCCGTACCCGATGCACTCCCCCTGGCTCGTCGTCAGCACTGCTCTGGTCGACGTCCCGCCGGCGTCCAGTCCCAGCATCAGGGTGTCGTGACCCATTTGTTATCCGCCCTAACTTGACGTTCCTCGACGGTGAGAATAGTTTTCAACGCAACGGAGACTTACTGCGACGAGTTCTGGGGGCAATGGTGCCACGCAGCATGAGCACGGGCAATGGCGCGATCGCCGGCCGCATAGCCGAGCGTCGTGATGCCATGCCCGCCGCGCTGTCGAAGATCGCCGATCTGGTGATCTCGAACCCGACCACACCTGCCGAACTGACGATCACCGAACTCGCCGAGCGGGCGGGTAGCTCGCCTGCGAGCGTCACGCGCTTCTGCCGATCCCTCGGCTTCGCCGGGTACACGCAGTTCCGCGTCGCGATCGCGACCGAGCTCGGACACGCCTCCGCCGAGCATGCGTGGATCTCCGACATCGGCGCCGAGTTCGAGCCGACCGATTCGCCCGAGAAGATCCTGCGCACGCTGCTCAACGTGCACGTGAGCGGTCTGGAGACGACGCGGGAGGGCATCGATCTGGATGCCGTCGGCCGGGCCGCTCGCGCGATCACCGCCAGCCGCCACGTCGACATCTACGGCCTCGGCGGCAGTGCGGGGATCGCGCAGGAGTTCCAGCGCAGGATGCACCGCATCGGCATCAGCTCGCACGCATGGTCGGATGTGCACGACGGTCTGGCGAGTGCCTCGCTTCAGGACGAGGGCTCCGTGGCGATCGGAGTCTCCAGCACCGGGCAGACCAATGAGACCGTGCAGATGCTCACGCAGGCCGGAGCCGTCGGAGCGCTCACCGTCGCGATCACGCACGACGACGAGAGCTGGATCGCGGATGTGGCCGATGTGTCGATAACCACTGCGGCCCCCGTCGGCTATCTGCGACCCGACGACATGTCCGTGAAGCACTCGCAGCTCTTCGTGATCGACCTGCTCTACCTGCTCATCGCCCAGCAGATGTTCGATCCCGCGACGAGGCGCCTCGCCGCCACCGCGACAGCGGTGTCGGCACACCGTCGACCGCGAACGCTGAACCCGCGCGAGGCGGAAGCGCCGGCGGAAGTCCCGTCCGAGATCCAGGAGGCTGCGAGTTGACCGCGACACCGTCCGACCTGTTCCGTGAGGCGAACGAGCGCCTCACCCGCCTCACCGCGGGTGCCGAGGCCGGCGCCCTCGATCCCGCGATCGAGTTGATGGTCGCGGCACTGGATGCCGGCGGAGTGATCCACGCCTTCGGCACCGGGCACTCCGAGGCATTCGCGATGGAGATCTCCGGCCGTGCCGGCGGACTCATCCCGACCAACAAGTTCGCGCTGCGCGACCTCGTGATGCACGGCGATCGCGAGGCCGACGTGCTGACCAGCGCGCTGGAGCGGGAGCCCTGGCTGGTCGACGAGCTGATGGCGACCGTTCCGGTCGGCGAGGGCGACGTCTTCATGATCGCCTCGAACTCCGGTGTCAACGGATCGATCGTCGGTGCAGCGCTGTGGGCGAAGGAGCGCGGACACAGCGTGATCGCGGTGACGAGCATGGAGCACACCATGCGCGTCGAACCGAAGCATCCGTCCGGCAAGCGTCTCGCCGACGTCGCCGACGTCGTGATCGACAACCTCGCCCCCTACGGCGACACGACCCTCGAGGTCTCGGGCGGCATCGGTGCGGGTGCGATCTCGTCGATCACCGGTGCGTACATCGCCCAGCTGCTCACCCTCGGGGTGGCACGCACCATCGCCGACCGCGGCGACACTCCCCCGATGTACATCTCCGCCAACATCCCTGGCGGCGATGAGCACAACTCCGTCCTGGAAGACCGCTATCGCGGTCGCATCCGCCGGGGCGCCTGAACCCGAACACTGATCACCACAATGAAAGGTACGAAGATGGAACTCACACAAACCTCCATCAGCCGCCGCAACCTGTTGCGCGGCGCGGCAGCGACGGCGCTGCTGCTGCCATTTGGCATGTCCCTCGCATCCTGCGCAGCACCGGGCGGCGGAGGCGCGGCCGGGCCCAAGGGCGAAGTCACCGCGGACAACCCGTTCGGCGTCGCGGCCAACACGACCGTCGATGCGGTCATCTTCAACGGCGGCTACGGCGTCGACTACGTCGAGAACGCCGCGAAGATCATGGAGAAGAGCAAGGGCCTGGAGGGCGTGACCGTCAAGGTCTCCCCCTCGACGAAGATCGCGACCGAGTTGCAGCCGCGCTTCGTCGGCGGCAACCCGCCGGACCTGGTCGACAACTCCGGCGCCAACTCCATCGGTTGGAACACGATCATCGAACAGCTCGAAGATCTGACCGAGGTGCTGGACTCCGAGAACCTAGAAGGCACGAAGATCAGCGACACCCTGTTCGCCGGAGTCAAGGAGCCAGGCACGTTCGACGGCAAGTTCGTCGCACTGAACTACGTCATGACCGTGTACGGCATCTGGTACTCGTCCAGCCTGTTCGAGCAGAACGGCTGGCAGGTTCCGACGTCGTGGCAGGACCTGAAGGCCCTCGGCGAAGCCGCGAAGGCACAGGGCAAGTTCCTGTTCCTGTGGGGCAAGGAGGCCGCGACCTACTACCAGACGATGGTCATCGACTCCGCCGTCATCCAGGGCGGCGACGACGTGCGCCTGCCGCTCGAGAACCTCGAGGAGGGATGCTGGTCGAACCCGGTCATCCAGGAGATCCTGACGATCCTGCACGACCTGATCGCGTCGGGGTACGTGAAGCCGGGCGGCTCGGGTACTCAGTTCACCGAGGCGCAGGCGCAGTGGAGCAACAAGCAGGAGGCTCTGCTGTACCCGTCCGGCTCGTGGATCGAGAACGAGATGAAGTCGCAGACCGCCGAGGGCTTCGAGATGATGGGCATCGCCGAGCTCCCGCTCGATGGCAGCCAGACCACGCCGGCGGGGTTCATGCGTGCTGAGGCCGGCGAGCCGTTCATCGTGCCGAGCAAGGCGAAGAACCCGGCCGGTGGCAAGGAACTGCTGCGCACCATGCTGTCGAAGGAGTCGGCAGTCGCTTTCGCGAAGGAGAAGCTCGCCCCGACGATCGTCAAGGACACCGTCCCCGAGGACGGTTTCGGCTCGACCGCTCTTCAGTCGCAGGGCAAGCTGCTGGCAGCCGCCGGCGACAACGTCTTCACGATCAAGTTCTACAACCTGTACGGCATGAACGGCGACCAGCTGCCGATCTGGAACTCGTTCCTCGACGGCAAGATGACGGTCGAAGAGATCACGAAGCAACTGCAGGATCTCACTGACAAGGTCCGCAACGACGACTCGGTGACCAAAATCGAGATCAAGTGACCACTGCTCCAGGTCTTGACGCGGCGCTGGACACCGTCGCCGTCACGGCTGCCAAGGCGGGGCGGCGTCGGCCGCCCCGCCTTGGCAGGCGTCCGCTGACCTTCGACTACGTCTCCTTCCTGCTGGTGTTCCTCGTCCTGCCGGTGGCGGTCTTCCTGATCTTCGTGATCTCGCCGTTCGTGCAGGCCGTGTACTACTCGATGACGAACTGGACCGGGTTCACACCCGAGATGGACTTTGTCGGGCTGCAGAACTTCGTCCGTCTCTTCACGGACTCGACGTTCCTTCAGGCCATGGGCAACAACATCGTCCTGGCCATCGCCGTGCCGCTGATCACGCTCTCGGTCGCACTCGTCTTCGCGAGCATGATCACCGTCGGAGGGCCGAGCACAGGCCAGGTCCGAGGCCTCGCCGGATCGAGCTTCTACCGCGTCGTCTCCTTCTTCCCGTACGTGATCCCCGCGATCGTCATCGGCATCCTCTGGGCGCTGATCTACTCACCGGAGGGCCTGCTCAACGGCATCCTCGACGCTGCCGGGCTCGACGTGAAGGGCTTCGCGTGGCTCGGCGATGAGCGGACCGCGATGGGGGCTTCGATCTTCGTGATCATCTGGGGCATGGTCGGCTTCTACATGGTGCTGTTCATCGCTGCGATCAAAGGCATCCCGTCCGAGATCTACGAGGCCTCCCGCATCGACGGTGCCGGCCGATTCCGGACGACGATCTCGATCACGCTGCCACTGATCCGCGACAACGTGCAGACCGCGTACATCTACATCGGCATCCTGGCACTCGACGCGTTCGTCTACATGGCGGCCCTGAATTCGACCGGCGGTCCGGGAAACACCACTCTCGTGATGTCGCAGTACCTGTACCGCACCGCTTTCGAGAAGAGCCAGTTCGGTCTGGCCAGCGCCATGGGCGTCGTGCTCGCGGTGATCACACTGCTGTTCGCCGCGGTCGTATTCCTGGTCAACAGGTTCACGGGCGGCAAGGACGACGAGGGACGGCTATGAGCGACAAGACCCGGGCGCTGATCGCCATCGACCCGAAGCGCGCTCGCAGGAACGCCCTTCCCACCCGCAAGACCACGGTGACGCGCGGCGACAAGGTCGTCGCGACTATCTCGCATATCGTCCTGGCGATCTGGTCGATCATCGTGATCCTGCCCCTGCTGTGGACGTTGTTCAGTTCTTTCAAGTCCACGTCGGAGATCTTCGCGTCTCCCTTCACGCTGCCGTCGTCGTGGGACTTCACGAACTACGTCAACGCCTGGACGAAGTACAACTTCGGTCAGATGTTCCTGAACACCGTGATCGTCGTCGGCGTCGCGCTGTTCCTGGTGATGCTGCTCGGCGCGATGTGCGCGTATGTGCTGGCGCGCTTCTCGGTACCGGGCAGCAGGGTGATCTACTACCTGATGCTCGCCGGTCTCACCTTCCCGGTGTTCCTCGCGATCGTGCCGCTGTTCTTCGTCCTGCAGGGCATCGGACTGCTCGGCACCCTGCCCGGCCTCATCATCACGTACGTGGCTTTCGCCCTGCCGTTCACGGTGTTCTTCCTCTACTCGTTCTTCAAGTCATTGCCGTACGAGATCCAGGAAGCCGCATATGTCGACGGCGCGAGCGAGTGGCGCACCTTCTTCCAGGTGATGCTGCCGATGGCGAAGCCGGGCCTTGCGGCCGTCGGGATCCTGAACTTCCTCGGCCTGTGGAACCAGTTCCTGCTGCCGGTCGCATTGAACCCGAACACCTCGCAGTACGTGCTTTCGCAGGGGATGGCGGCTTTCGCATCGGCCGCGGGATATGAGGTCGATCAGGGCGCGCTGTTCGCGGCCGTGATCATCACGATCGTGCCGGTGCTCGTCGTCTACATCTTCTTCCAGCGCCAGCTGCAGGGATCGGTGTCGCAGGGAACGTCGAGGTAGCACGCCTCGTCGGCGCCCCTGGTTGTCGCCCACGCCCCCTCGCACCTACGGGCACGCGAGGGGGCATCGACGGTCAGAGGGGGCGCCGATGGGATCGACACCGCCTGGCATGATCACCGTCTGACGAGAACGCTCTCGCCCGCGTCGAGCGACCGGGCGACGGCATCCATCACGAGCTGCGCCCGAAAGCCATCCTCGATGCTCGGCAGCCCTTCCACGTGCTCGCCGCGGGAGACGCGGACGAAGTCCCTGATCTGCGATCCCGCACCGTCGAGCAAGGACATGGCTGGGACCGGCCGCCGCTGGATTCCGGATGCTGTGCCGATGACGACGTCCGCCTCGTTGGAGTCGACCCTGATCCACCCCTCGTCAGCGAGGACCTCGATCATGATCGCGCCCGGCACCCCGGCATCCGGTGCGACGCGGCTGATCGTCAATGACGCGGTCGCGCCCGACTCGACGCTCAGGTGCAGATCCGCGTCGTCGTGGTTGGTGACCCGGCGAACGCGACCGGATTCGGGATCCGTCCGCTCGGAGATCGTCGTGCGAGCGAAGGCGGTGACCTGGGTCACGTCGCCGAGCATCCACCGCACGAGGTCGACGGCGTGCGGGCCGAGGTCCGACACGACGCCCAGCGGCTCGTCGGCCGCGTCGAAATGCCAGCCCCAGCCTCGCGCCGGCGTCGCGGCGGAGGACTGGACGTAGCGGATGCGCACGTGCCGCAGCTGGCCGGCCGCACCTTCGCTGATCACGCCGCGGAGTGCGCGGAACAGCGGCTGCCATCGCAGCGTGAACCCGGTGAGTGCCGGGCGGCCCGCGAGCAGATCCCGGATGCGGCGGGCGCTGTCCACGTCGAGCGCGAGGGGCTTCTCGCAGAGGGCGGCGACTCTGAAGCCCGAGACGGCTCGCACCGCCTCCTCATGCTGACGCGGAGGAGTTGCGATGATCACCCCGTCGAGATCCTCGACCGTCAGCATCCGATCGATCGAGTCATGGGAACGCGGGATGCCGTGCGCATCGGCGAATTCGGATGCCCGTGCGGAATCGCGACCGCACACGGCGACGACATCCACGTCGTCCAGCTGTCGCGCGCCGGGGATGAGGTACGTGGACGGCCACATCCCATGGCCGATGATCCCGAGCCGGAAACGCGCATCCCTGTCATCGATCGCCGGCCGAGTCATCTGGTCAGCGTCCCTCTTTGGCCTCGGTGTGGTGGCGGATGACCTCCGCGACGACGAAGTTGAACCACTTCTCGGCGAACTCGGGGTCGAGGTGCGCCTCTTCCGCCACGGCTCGCAGGCGTGCGACCTGCTGCTCCTCGCGCTTCGGATCGGATGCCGGCATGTCGTGCTCGGCCTTGAGAACGCCGACCTGTTGAGTCGCGCGGAACCGCTCGGCGAGCATGTAGATGAGCGCGGCGTCGATGTTGTCGATGCTGCCGCGCAGCCGCAGCAGTTCGGCGCGGGCGTCTTCTGCCTCGGTCATGTGTCTCCTCCTGGTCGCAGGTACGACGATATCGCGACGGACCGCTGGTGCGGCTCCTGCCTGGGCGTTATGCACGCCATAGAGTGAGCGCATGAGCATCGAAGAGCCTGCGGCATCCGACGATTCCTCCGCTGCCGAAGCGCCGGTCTCCCGGCGGGCCGAGGCCGCGACGAAAGCCGAAGCCGCGACGAAGGTGAAGCCGAAGAAGCAGAGGGCTGCCAAGGCGGAGCCGCCGGCAGAACCGGAGATCAGGACGAAGCCGGTCATCGAGCCCGTGCTGTCGAACCGCTCGTTCTGGACGCGTATCGAGCGGCCGTTCGTGTTCGGATTCCTCGTGACCCTCGGCGGACTCGCCGCGATCCTGCTCGGGCTCGCGCTGTCGAACCTCTCGACGGTCATCATCTACATCGCACTCGCGCTGTTCGCCGCGCTGGGCCTCGACCCCGCCGTGCGCTTCCTGGAGCGCCGCGGTCTGACTCGCGGATGGGGCGTGCTGATCGTCCTGTTCGCACTCATCGTCGCGCTGGGCCTGATCATCTGGGCCATCGTTCCGGTCGTCGTGACGCAGATCACATCCTTCGTGAAGGACGTCCCGGGGATGATCTCGGACTTCCAGGGCAGCGATCTCTACGCGACCCTGGAGGATCAGTTCGGCGACCAGTTCGAGTCGCTCGTGGGAGACGTGCAGGGCTTCCTCACCGACCCGGGCAACATCGCCGCGATCGGCGGCGGCGCACTGCAGGTCGGAGCCTCCATCGCCAACGGCATCTCCGGCGCGGTCATCGTGCTCGTGCTCATCATCTATTTCGTGGCGACGCTGCCCGGGATCAAGGCAGCGATGCTGCGCCTCGTGCCGGCACGCGACCGTGCGAACGCCGACATCATCAGCACGCAGATCACCGACTCCGTCGGCGGCTATGTCATGGGGATGGTGACGCTGGCGTTCATCAACGCGATGGTCGTGCTGATCCTGTACACCGCGCTCGGGTTGCCGTTCCCGCTGCTGCTGGCCGTCGTCGCCTTCCTCATCACGCTGATCCCGCTCGTCGGCTCGCTCCTGTTCTGGGTGATCGGCACCGGCATCGCGCTGTTCGGCGACAACATCGTCCTGGCGCTGGTGTTCGCGGTGATCTACCTGATCTACATGCAGGTGGAGTCGTACTTCCTGACGCCGCGTGTGATGAACAGGGCGATCTCGATCCCCGGTTCGCTGGTCGTCATCGGCGCCCTGGTCGGGGGAACACTGCTCGGGCTGCTCGGAGCGCTCGTAGCGGTGCCGGTCGCGGCATCCATCCTGATCATCATCAAGAAGATCTGGATCCCACGTCAGGACTCGAGGATCTAGAGCCCCGATTTCGAATCGGTCAGAGACTCTGATCGACGATGCCGACGAATCGGCTTCCGACGCCCTCGAACTCACCTCGGTGGTGGCCGGATGCCGGCTTCGGAAGCTCGCTCAGCGAATGGTGACCGCACATCAGATAGGTGAACTCCGGCCACCACTTCTTGGGCCTGGCCGTCTCGGTGTAACCGCACACGTCGCAGGTCAGGGTCGCCCAAACAGGGCGCGCACCCTTCTTGCGGTTCGCCCGCGACTGGATGAGCCATGCGGGCGGATCCTGCTCGAGCGCCGCGAACGCTGCCTCGCTCATACCGTCGCCGAGGCCGTGACGGTCGACCATCTCCAAGGGGATGTCGAGTCGCTGAGCGATATCGCGCTTCGAGATCATGCGCGTGAGTCCATGGCCATGGGCTCCATTGTCTCAGGCGCCGCGTGCCGCACGCGTCGAAGGGCCTCCCGGCGTGCACCGGAAGGCCCTTCGATCCTGCGTGTGTCGATCCTGCGTGATCAGAGCAGGTCGTTGTCTTCCAGCCACTGCTTGGCGATATCCTCGGGCGACTTCTCGTCGACCGTGCTCTGCACTCCGAGCGCGACGAGGTCGTCGGCACCGAGGGCTGCGCTGACCGCGTTGATGACATCGGCGATCTCATCGGACACATCGCTCGAGGCGATCGGCACGACGTTCGATGCCAGGATCAGGTTCTCCGGGTCTTCGAGCGCGACGATGTCCTCGGTCTCGAAGGCCGGGTCTGCGCTGTAGATGTCGGCGATCTGGATCTCGCCGGCCAGCAGCGACTCCAGCGTGGTGTCGCCGGTCGCGGAGAAGGCGAGGTCGACGCCGTACAGTTCCTTGGCGCCGGCAGGCCCGTACGGACGCTGCTCGAACTCCGGCGCGCCGCCGATCGTGGCCTTCTCGCTGAGGTTCGCGAGGTCGGCGATCGAGGTCAGGTCGTTCGCCTCGGCGAACTCCTTCGTGACGGTATAGGTGTCCTGGTCGCTGGCCTCGGCGTAGTCGAGCGCCGTCAATCCGTCGGGCAGCGCGTCCTGGAGCGCCGCGTACACGTCCTCAGGGCTGGTCACGTCGGCCGAGTCGTCGTAGAACTCCAGCAGGTTGCCGGTGTACTCCGGGAACAGGTCGAGCGCACCGGACTCCAGATCGGGGATGTAGGCGTCGCGCTGACCGATGTTGAACTCGCGTTCGACGGTGAAGTCGGCGTTCTCGAGCGCCTGGGCGTAGATCTCGGCGATGATCTCGTTGGAGTAGTAGGCCTGCGAGCCGATCACGATCGTGTCGGAGCCGGCGCTCTCGCCGCCGTCTTCGGTGGGGGTGTCGAGCGGGTTGCTGCTCGCGCAGCCGGCGAGCACGAGCGAGGCGGCGAGCCCGATGCCGCCAATGAGGGCGAGGCGTGACTTTCGTGCGGTGAACATGATGTTCCTTCCTGGTGGGGAGTGCTGTTCCTGGTGGGGAGTGCTGGTCAAGTGGTGGAGGCCGTGGCGGGTGCGGCGGAATCTTCTCGGGCGGAAGCCGCCTCGGCGGATGCTGCGCGCCTGGTCGCTCGCGGCGTCTGGGAGCCGGGGGTGGCGATGCGGATGCCGGCGGGAACAGCCGCTCTCTGGGCGAGGGCGAGCAACATGTCGGCGATCAGCGCGAGCACTGCGACGAGGATGGCACCGCCGAGCACCTGGTCGAATCGGCGCAGCGGGATGCCCTGGATGATCGGCCATCCGAGGCCGCCGAGGTTCACGTAGGCCGCGATCGTGACCGTGGCGATCACCTGCAGAGTCGCGGCGCGCAGGCCGCCGACGAGCAGGGGCAGTCCGAGCGGCACCTCGACCTTCCAGAAGATCTGCCACTCGGTCATCCCGGTGGCGCGGGCGGCGTCGATCACCCGACGGTCGATGGCTTCGAGACCCGTGTAGGCGCCGGCGAGGAGGGAGGGGATCGCGAGCAGCACGAACGTGATGGTCGCGGCCTGCGGCACGCGCAGCACGCCCAGCAGCAGCACGAGAAGCACCATGAGTCCGAACGACGGCACCGCGCGTGCCGCGCCGGAGATCGCCACGGCCACCTCGCGCCCGCGGCCGGTGTGGCCGATCAGCCAGCCGGCCGGAACGGCGATGACCGCCGCGATCAGCACCGAGATGACGGTGTAGAACAGGTGCTGTCCGAGCAGGACGGGCAGCGCGTACTGGCCTTCCAGCCGTTCTGGGGAGAACAGCCAGGCGAGGGCCTGGGCGAACAGATTCATGCGGCCGCCCTGACGATGCGGGCGGGTCGGCGCGCGGCATTCGGGTTCTTCACCGCGCGGGTCCACGGCATCAGTGCGCGTCCGGCGAGCAGAAGGAGTAGATCGATGACGAGGGCGATCACCACCACGGCGATGACGCCGGCGAACACCTCGGCGATGATGCGCCGCTGCAGACCGTTGGTGAACAGGTAGCCGAGGTTCTCCACGCCCACCAGGATGCCGACAGTGGCGAGCGAGATCGTGCTCACTGCCGTCACGCGGAGCCCGGCGAGGACCACCGGCGCCGCGAGGGGGAAGTCCACTGTCCAGAACCTGCGGAATCCGCCGTAGCCGATCGCCGTCGCTGATTGCCGGATGGCCGGGTCGACCGAATCCAGGCCGTCGGCGACCGCACGCACGAGGATCGCGATCGCGTAGATGGTGAGGCCGATGATCAGGTTCGCCGGATCACGCGTCGAGATGCCGATCACCGCGGGGAGCAGGATGAGCAGCGCCAGAGAGGGGATCGTGTACAGGAGCCCGGTGAGGATGACCACTGGACCCCGCACGAGTCGGTACCGCCATGCGACCCATCCCAACGGCAGCGACAGCAGGAAACCGAGCACGATCGGGATCGCGCTCTGCCAGAGATGCGCGAGCGTCAGCTCGAGGATGAGGCCGAAGTTGTCGGCGATCCAGTTCACGAGGTTCCGGCCCCCCCGGCGCGCACCTCGGACGGAGCATCCGCCGGGGCATCGTCATCCAGAAGGGCGCCCTGCGTGCGACCCTCGGAATCGACGACCACCCGGCCGCGCGAGGTCTGCTTGATCCTCAGCGCCCTCCTGCCGCGCTCGGCGCCGATGAATGCCGTCACGAAGTCGTCGGCGGGATTCTCGATGATCTCGCTCGGGCTGCCGACCTGCACGATGCGGGCGCCCTTGTCGAGGATGACCACCTGGTCTCCGAGCAGGAACGCCTCATCGATGTCGTGCGTGACGAAGACGACGGTCTTGTCGAGCTCCTGCTGCAGTCGGATGAGCTCCTGCTGCAGATCGGCGCGCACGATCGGGTCGACGGCGCCGAACGGCTCGTCCATCAGCAGGATGTTCGGATCGGCCGCGAGGCCGCGTGCCACTCCGACCCTCTGCTGCTGCCCGCCCGAGAGCTGGCTCGGGTAGCGGTCGGCGAGCGCGCGGTCGAGCCCGACGGTGTCGAGGAGTGTGCGGGCGCGCTCGTGCGCATCCTTCCTGGACGTGCCGGTCAGTCGCAGCACGGTGGCGACGTTGTCGATCACGGTGAAGTGCGGCATGAGCCCGGAGTTCTGCATGACATAGCCGATGCCGCGTCGCAGATTCACCGGGTTCTTGTCGAGCACGCTCTCGCCGTCGATCTCGACGTCGCCGCCGGTCGGCTCGACCATGCGGTTGATCATGCGCAGCAGCGTCGTCTTGCCGCATCCGGATGATCCGACGAACACCGTCGTCTTGCGTGACGGCAGCACGAGGCTGAAGTCCTCGACGGCGAGTGTGCCATCGGGGAACCTCTTCGTGACCGAACGGAACTCGATCATGAGTGCCCTGCTTCCGTTGCCCGGCCTATGATCCGACCTCGACGTCCGGTCCGAAGGCGATGTGTCCCGAGATGTCCTTGCCGAGGCGCTCGAACGCGGTGGGGTACGGGTTCGGGTAACCCCACGCCTGATCCGAGTGCGTCTCGCCGTCGACGTGCAGCGAGTAGTACTGCGCCTCGCCCTTCCACGGACAGGTATAGGGAGTCGGGCTCTCCACGAGCACTCCCGGCGTCACAGAGGTGAGCGGGAAGTACCAGTTGCCCTCGATCGCGATGAGCTCGCTCTCGTCGGCCTCGGCGATGACGGTTCCTGCGAGTACAGCCTTCATGGTCATGTCTCCTCAGATTCGGGTTCGAGCGTATAAGACATCACGGACAACGGGTGCGGGCTTGCGCGTCGGGCGTCAATGTGGGAAACAATCAGGCCGAATCGCGTCCGTACTGCTCGAGCAGTCGCAGCCAGACCTCGCTCACCGTCGGGTACGCGGGCACCGCGTGCCACATCCGTGAGATCGGGACTTCGCCGACGATCGCGACGGTCGCCGCCTGCAGCAGGTCCGCGACATCCGGACCCACGAAGCTGACGCCGAGGATGACGTCGCGCTCGGTGTCGACGACCATGCGCGCCTGCCCGCTGTACCCGTCCTCGCGCAGGCTGGAGCCGGCGATCGCCCCGAGATCCTGATCGATCACGCGGGTCCGGTATCCGGCATCCTCAGCGGCCTTGGCCGTCAGTCCGACCGATGCGACCTCAGGCTCTCCGAACACGACCTGCGGCACGGCGGCGTGGTCGGCGGTCGCGACGTGACGCCCCCACGCCGCGTCATCGATGTCTTCCCCGTTCGCACGCGCCGCGATCACGTCGCCCGCCGCCCTGGCCTGGTACTTGCCCTGGTGGGTCAGCAGCACGCGCCCGTTGACATCGCCCACCGCGTACAGCCAGTCGCTGCCCGGCACGCGGAGGGTCTCGTCCGTCTTGATGTATCTGCCCGGTTCGAGGTCGACGGTCTCGAGTCCGATGTCGCCGCTGCGTGGGGAGCGGCCGGTCGCGGCGAGCACCTCTTCCGCGACGACATCCGTACCGTCGTCGAGCGTCACCGTCACTCCCGCAGCGTCGCGCGCGACGCGGGTCGTGCCGGTGTTCGTGCGGATGTCGACGCCGAGTTCGCGCAGCCCCTTCTCGACCAGCTCTCCCGCGAAGGGCTCCATCTTCTCGAGCAGACCGCTGCGTGCGATCAGCGTCACCTTCGAGCCCAGGCCCGCGTAGGCGGTGGCCATCTCAACAGCCACCACGCCACCGCCGATGATGGCGAGGGATGCCGGGATCTCCTGCGCACTCGTCGCCTCGCGGCTCGTCCAGGGCGCAGCATCCGCCAATCCGTCTATCGGTGCGATCGCGGCATCCGTTCCGGTGCTGATCGCGACCGCGTGGCGGGCTTTCAGCACCTTCGTGGTGCCATCGTCGGCCGTCACCGTGACTTCGCGTGGACCGGTGATGCGGCCGTGGCCGCGGGCGAGGTCGATGCCGGCCGAGTCGAGCCACTTCACCTGGCCGTCGTCCGACCAGTCGCTCGTGAACGAGTTGCGGCGGGCGAGCACCGCACGCACGTCGAGGGTTCCAGTGACCGCCTCGGCGGCACCAGCCACGTGCTGAGCCGCCCGCAGCGCCTGCGCGGATCGCAGCAATGCCTTGGATGGCATGCACGCCCAGTACGAGCATTCGCCGCCGACGAGCTCGCTCTCGACGATGATCGCGGTGAGTCCGCCCTGCACGGCTCGGTCGGCGACGTTCTCGCCGACGGGGCCGCCGCCCAGGACGATCAGGTCGTATTCTTCTGTCGGCATAGCGTCGCCCTCCGTCGGAACCGGTGTCGCACCAGTCTTGCCTGGATGCAACGCGATGTCACCCCGGGTAGTTCCCGCCCGCGGTGTGACGTATGGCGGAGGGTGCTGCGCCCGTCGGAGGTTTTCCCCTGGAAAGCCCGACAGGTGTAACACCCTCCGACAGGTGCAACAGGGGCGAACGGGCGCCGGTCCGGGCTACGGGATCAGCACGACCTTCCCCCGCTGCCTGCGCTGCTCGATCGCCGCGTGCGCATCTGCGGCACGCTCGAGGGCGTACTCGTCGACGGGCGGATGCACGCGCCCGTCAGCGACCGCGGCGAGCGCCCGCGCCTCCAGTTCGCGCAGCTGCGGCAACGGGCGTCCGAGTGGAACCGTCACCGTCAACGACCGGTCGACGATGTCATCCGTGTCGATCCGCAGCACCTCACCACTCGACCATCCGATGATCACCACACGCCCACCGCGGCCCAAGGCCTCGAAGGCCGCGCGGCCCGTCACACCACCGACGCCGTCGATCAACAGCGACGGCTCGCGCTCTCCGAGCAACGCGGCCATCTGCGACGGCCAGGACTCGTCCGTGGCATCCAGCGCGAAGAATCTCTCGGAATCCGACGCCAACCCTTCCACGACCGCGCGCTTCGCCTCGCCACCGTAGAGCGCGACGACCGCGGCCCCCATCGAGAGGGCGAGCTGCACGAGCTGGCTGCCGAGTCCTCCTGATGATCCAGGGATGATCAGGACATCTGTCGACTGCACGCGCGCCTCCTCCAGCACGTACTGTGCCGTACGGCCCGTGCCGATCGATGCGACGGCCTGGGGAAACGTCACGCCGTCTGGAACTGTGTGCAGTGCGACGACCGGAGCGAGCGCGTACTCGGCGTAGCCGCCGTTCAGGAAGCCGACGTGCGCCACCACTTGCGCACCGATGAACGAGGCGTCCACGTCAGGGCCCACTGCATCCACTGTGCCCGCGACCTCGCGACCCGGCGTCATGGGAAGCGATGGTCGTGGCATCGATGGTGGGCCATCTCCCTGCCGGATGTTCGTGTCCACCGCGTGCACTCCTGCGGCAGCGACTCGTATGCGGACCTGTCCCTCGGCAGGATCAGGTCGACCGACTTCCTCGACGACGAGCACCTGCGGCCCACCGAACTCGCGCTGCACGACCGCCCTCATGCTCCGACCTCCTCGTGAACGCGACCACCAGCGACTCGAGGCGCGAGGATCACCGCCACGACGGCGATCACCACGGTCAGCGCGAACACGGCCGTGAAGGGATCCGCCGTCGTCGCCAATGCGGCGAACAGCGTGCCGGTGATGGCCAGCACCATTGCGCTGCCGAACGAATCGGCGACCGTCATGGCGGCGCTGTTGAAGCCCTGATTCGCGGGTGTCGAAAGCGACAGCGTCAGCACGCTGCTTCGGGGACTCATGAGCCCCATGCCCGAGCCGGCGACGATCCACGCCGCGACGATGACCAGGGCATCCCACCCGAAAGCAGCGGTCGCCAGGACGAGCGCGATGCCGATCAGCACCAGCGCGGTTCCGATCCGCAGGGCGATCACGTTCGAGAGCCGTGCGCCCATCCTTCCCTGCACCGTCGACGCGGTCGACCATGCCAGCGCGCCGCCCGTCAACGCGAGTCCAGCGAGGGTGGGGGTGAGCAGGTACCGATCAGTCAGCAGGTACGGCACGTACACCTGCGTGCCGAAGAAGGCGCCCGCCACGAGCCCGCGGACGAGGATCACCGACGGCAGACCTCGGCGCGCGATGAACGTTCCCCGCGGCACCAGCGGTCGCACGGCGATCAGCGCCACGACCACCGCACCGACGGCGAGCACCGGGCCGACGCCCGGAACATCGCCCACGAGATTCAAGGCGAGCACGGCGAGCGCCGCGAGGACGGACCAGGCGAGACGCCCGAGCGCCCAGGGCGTCGACGTGTCGCCGTCGCGCGACAGGCCCCGCAACGCCGGCACCACCATGAACAGCGCGGCGAGAGCGAGCACGACGACGCCAAGGAACACCCAGTGCCAGCTCCACAGATCCGTCACCACTGCTGCGATCGTCGGCCCGATCAGCGACGGCACGACCCAAGCTGCGGCGAATGCGGCGAAGATCGCGGGGTGCTTGTCCTGCGGGTACACCCTGGCGACGACGACGTAGAGTGCGACCATCATGCCGCCGCTGCCCAACCCCTGCACGAAGCGGCCGGCCACCAGGATCTCCATCGTCGGTGCGAGCCCGGCGATCAGCAGGCCGGCGACGAACGCGGCCACTGACGAGTACAGCGGCGCCGTCGGTCCACGGCGGTCCGACCAGTTCCCCGCGGCCACCATGCCGATCACCCCGGTGGCCAGCGGGCCGGCGAACGCGAGGGCGTAGAGCCGCTCACCGCCGAGCTCGGCGCTCACCACCGGCATCACCGTCGTGACCGCTAGCGACTCGAAAGCCCCAAGGAACACGAGGGCGCACGCACCGATCGTGATCCAGAGGAACGTGCCGCTCATGATGCCGGGTGCGGCGGCACCGACGGCCCGCACCTCTCCTGTGTCCGTTGTCATTCCCCTGACGCTAGAACCTCAACTATGGTTGAGGTCAAGCCGGCAGTGACGTCAGGAGGAGCGCATGCCCCAGTTGGACGGCAACAAGCACCGCAAGCTCACGATCGGCGAACTCTCCAGCCGCAGCGGCGTGGCATCCTCTGCCCTGCACTTCTACGAGCGCAACGGCCTCATCCACTCCGAGCGCACCGACGGCAATCAGCGCCGCTACTGCCGTGACACCCTGCGGCGCGTTGCCTTCATCCGTGTGTCGCAGCGTGTCGGCATCCCGCTCAAGGACATCCGCTCAGCGCTCGAGTCGCTGCCGGAGGGTCGCACACCCACCAAGAAGGACTGGGCGCGCCTCTCTCAGCGTTGGCGCGATGAGCTCGACGCGCGCATCCGACAGCTCGAGCATCTTCGAGGAGACCTGGACGGATGCATCGGGTGCGGATGCCTGAGCCTGAACTCCTGCGCGCTGCAGAACCCTGCCGATGTGCTGGGGAGCAAGGGTGCAGGGCCGATTCGGTGGCTCAAGCCGGCGGCAGCGGCGGCCGAGTGAGCGCGCCGCCGTCCACCGCCACATCGAGAAGTTCACGATTCGTGGGAGTCAGATCTCGCGCCTTTCCACGCCAGAGCGCACTGATCGGACGCACCACTGGCGGACCTGACATCGAGACCTCCGCCAGGCGTCCGAGCCGCACGTCGTCGGCGACCGCGAGCTCGGACAGGAGTGCGGGGGCCAGGCCCTCGGCGACCGCCGAGCGCACCGCAGCCGAAGTCGGAAGAACGACTGCGGGAGGCACCACATCCCGTCCGAGACGCGCTCGCACGGCGGTCTCCCACGTCTCCCGGGTGCCGCTGCCCTCCTCCCTGGCGACGAGTTCGGCGTCCGCGACCTCTGCCATCGTGACCTCCGCGCGCGCCGTCCAAGGGTGACCTGGAGCGACGACCAGTACGAGAGCGTCGGTGCGCACGGACGTCTGTGACAGTCCTGCGGGAAGGAGGGGCGATTCGATGAACCCGAGATCGGCGGATCCGGAGCGCACGAGCTCTTCGACCTCCACGCTGTTGGCGGTGAGCAGCCGCACGGCGGTCGGCGCGCGACCGGCACGCACCTGTCTCACCCGTAGCGCGACCAGCCACGACGGCACCATGTGCGCTGCGACGGTCTGACTGGCCGCCACCGTCAACTCACGGCTGCGCTCATCACGCAGAGTCTCCACCCCGGCGCGGAACCGTTCAGCGCCGGCGAGCACGTCCTCCGCCCACGATGCGAGCGTCTCGCCCGCCGGCGTCGGCACGACGCCCCGCGGGGTACGGCGGAACAGTTCCATCTCCAGTTGCCGCTCGACACTGCGCAACCGTGCCGACGCGGTCTGCTGCGTCACGCCGCTCTCTCGTGCCGCCGCAGAGATCGAGCCGTATCGCACCGCGGCGGACAACAGCTGGAGCGCGTCGATATCTGGAACACCCTGCATTCGCGACCCCACAGTCCAATCTTGTATCCCTATCGACGATAGACCTCTACCGGGTCATCGCCATCATCCGCGAGGGTGGAATCGTGCAGTTCTCTCCCGCAGCCACGTTGCCCGCACGTCTCGTAGACCGAGGCGCCGAGGTGCTGCCCGGCGTGCTCGTCACCACAGCCATCGCACTCATCGCCACCGGCATCGGCGCCGTCTTCCCCGTGCTGGGATCGGCGGTGCCTGCGATCGTGATCGGCGTGCTGCTGTCGCTCCTGCGCCCTCGAGCGATGCGCGGCCTCGCGGCGACGGATGCCCGCATCCAGCCAGGCATCACATACTCCGGCAAGTTCCTTTTGCAGCTCGCGGTGGTGCTGCTGGGCGTGCAACTGTCGATCGGCAGCATCCTGCAGGTCGGACTCGAATCGCTGCCGATCATGCTGACGACACTCTTCGTGTGCCTGCTCGGCGCGTGGCTCGTCGGACGGATGCTGCGCACGGAACGTCGTCTCACCACGCTCATCGGCGTGGGGACCGGCATCTGCGGAGCATCCGCGATCGCGGCCGTCGCACCGGTGATCGGCGCGGCGAGCGCCGAGATCGCCTACGCCGTTTCGGCGATTTTCCTCTTCAACATCCTCGCCGTGGTGCTCTTCCCTCTGCTCGGCCACGCGCTGAACCTCGACCCGCACACGTTCGGCCTGCTCGCCGGCACGGCGATCAACGACACCAGCTCCGTCGTGGCCGCAGCCGGGGTGTACAGCACCGCGGCACTCGGGTTCGCCGTCGTCGTCAAGCTCGTGCGCACGCTCATGATCATCCCGATCAGTGTCGGGCTCTCGGTCATGGAGGCGCGGCGCAGTGCGGACGGTGCGCGGCTCACTGGGCGGCGCATCGCGAAGCTCGTTCCCTGGTTCCTCGTCGGGTTCATCGCCGTGGCGATCATCAATTCGCTCGGCGTGATCCCCGATGCTCCGCGTGACGCGCTCGTGCAGGTCAGCGTCTTCCTCATCGCGATGGCACTCGCCGGGATCGGCCTGTCGACGGACGTCCAGGCGCTGCGCCGCGCCGGATGGCGACCGCTCGTGCTTGGCGCCATCCTCTGGATGCTCGTGACGCTCACGGCACTCGGGACGATCGCCGTCACGTCCGGCTGGCGCTGACCCCGCATCCACGTTCCGACCAGCCGGTTGTTCTGGATCGGTATGTTGCGCACGGCGGAGCCTGGTACGCCTGTCGGAGGTATCCGGCAATATCCTCCGACCGGCGCAACACAATCCGACGAGCGCAACACCGTGTGCTCCCGCGCCGCCTCAGCGCGCGAGCAGCAGGCTGGTCGGCGCGGGCGCCGGGGTGCGGTGCAGGATGCCGCGAGGCGCACCAGTGCGGTCGTCGAGGTCGAGAACGCTGAGCTCGTTCGAGCGCTGCCCCGCGACGAGCAGGGCGCCGTCATGAATGAGGTGGTGGCGCGGCCAGTCCACTCCGGATTCGGCGAGCGCGAGCGGCTCGACCGTTTCACCTGCCCCACGCACGCGCAGCGCGGCGATCGTGTTGCTGCCGCGCAGCGCCGTGTACAGCGTCTCCCCGTCGCGGGAGCGGGCGAGTTCAGCGGGGAAATCGGTGCCGATCTCGGCGGCGGGAGTCACCGTAGTCGCGGCGGCGAGGGCCCAGCGCCCGTCCGGCTGCACGGCGAGCGTGAAGATCTCGCAGGAGTACTCGGTCACCACGTGCAGGTGCCCGCTCGGATGCACGACCATGTGCCGTGGCCCGATGCCCATCGGCAGCACGACCTCGTGATCGAGCGTCAGTCCGCCCTGTGTCGGCCGCCAGATGCGTACGAGGTCGAACCCGAGGTCGGTGGTCGCGATGCGTCCGTCTGGAAGGAATGCAGCGGCGTGCGCGTGCGATGAACGGGCCGGCTGTTCCGTCTCTTCGACCGCCGCTTGCGGCTCAGGTGCCGGTGGAGTGTTGAACCCAAGCACGTCGTCGAAGAGCAGCAGCCCCGAACGCGGCGGGGCCTCGACCTCAGCCGCGGGCTGCTCGAACGTCATGGAACCGCTGCGCAGCATGGCCGCTGCGACCTCCTGCGCCGAGGGCTGCGCAGGGTCGTCTCCCGCAGCATCCAGTGCGGCATCCGGATCGTATGGGTCTTGTGCGTGAGCCGCGAGCGTCGACTTCACGAGTGATCCGTCCGCGGACAGATCGACGCGCACGACCCGGCCGTCTCCGTAGCAGCTGGCGATCAGGTACGAGCCGCTCGAGGCAACGGCAAGGTGGCAGACGCCATCCCCCGCCGCGACCGGGCGCCCCAGCGGCGCGAGAGCCGACTGGCCGGAGCGAGCGAACGCCTGCACGGTGCCGTCGCCCTCGAGCGCCGCGTAGACGACGTCGAGAGACGGATGCCGCGCGAGCCAGGACGGCGACGCGGTCTGCGTCACCGCACCGCGGTAGGCGAGCGTGGCAGGCTCGCGCCCCTCGTCGCCCTCGAGCAGACCGATACCGTCGGCATCCCCGCCCATGCCGGCGCCGTAGCCGCCGACCCAGAACTGCGTCACAACTGTCTCCTCGTGTCGAGAGGACGCCCGGCCGCCGCGTCGGCAGGTGTCGCCTTGTGCCGCACCCGCCGCGAATCAGCGACCACGAGCGCCACCTCCCGAACTCGCCATCCCGAGCAGCATCCCCGCCGCGCCGGCAGGTGTCGCCTTGTGCCGCACCCGTCGCGAATCAGCGACCACCAGCGCCACCTCCCGCGCCGAATCACCGCGCACGGCGCCTCAGTCGAGCAGGTCGTGACGCACGATCACCTGGTCGCGTTCAGGGCCGACACCGATCACCGAGATGCGGGTCTTGCTCATCTTCTCGAGCGCGAGCACGTACTCCTGCGCCGTCTGCGGCAGGTCTTCGAACGTGCGGGCGGTGGAGATGTCTTCGCTCCAGCCGGGGAAGCTCTCGTAGATCGGCTTCGCGTGATGGAAGTCGGTCTGGTTCACCGGCACATCGTCGAACCGCTCGCCGTCGACGTCATAGGCGACGCAGACGGGGATCTGCTCAAGACCGGTGAGGATGTCGAGCTTGGTGAGCACGAGGTCGGTGATGCCGTTGATGCGGGTCGCGTACCGCGTGATCGGCGCGTCGTACCAGCCGACGCGGCGGGGTCGGCCGGTGGTGGTGCCGAACTCGAAGCCGGCTGAGCGCAGCCAGTCGCCCTTCTCATCGAACAGCTCGGTCGGGAACGGACCAGAGCCGACGCGCGTCGTGTAGGCCTTGACGATTCCGACGATGCGGTCGAGGCGCCCAGGTCCGACGCCGGATCCGGATGCCGCGCCCGCCGCCGTCGCGGTCGACGAGGTGACGAAGGGATAGGTGCCGTGGTCGATGTCGAGCATGGTCGCCTGGCCGCCCTCGAACACGACGACTTCGCCGCGGTCGAGCGCCTCGTCGATCAGGTGTCCGGTGTCGGCGACCATCGGACGCAGCCGCTCCGCATAGGAGAGCAGCTCGTCGACGATCTCGTCGACCGTCACCGCGCGGCGGTTGAAGACCTTCACCAGCAGGTGGTTCTTCTGATCGAGCGCACCCTCGACCTTCTGGCGCAGGATGTTCTCATCGAAGAGGTCCTGCACGCGGATGCCGACGCGGTTGATCTTGTCGGCGTAGGCCGGCCCGATGCCGCGCCCTGTCGTGCCGATGTTGCGCTTGCCGAGGAAGCGCTCCGTCACCTTGTCGAGCGTGCGGTGGAACTGGGTGATGAGGTGCGCGTTCGCGCTCACCCTGAGCTTGGATACGTCGATGCCGCGGGCGGAAAGCGCGGTGAGCTCGTCGAAGAGCACCTCGGGGTCGATGACGACGCCGTTGCCGATCACCGGCGTGACACCCGGCGAGAGGATGCCGGAGGGAAGCAGGTGCAGCGCGTACTTCTCGTTGCCGACCACGACGGTGTGCCCGGCGTTGTTACCGCCGTTGAACTTCACCACCCAGTCGGTTCGGTCGCCGAGCAGGTCGGTCGCCTTGCCCTTGCCCTCGTCGCCCCACTGGACGCCGACGATCACGATTCCTGGCATGGGTAACCCCCTGGGTCTTCTGCCGCGTAGCTGCGCCCGATCGGGCTTCTCCATCCTACCGAAGGGGTGTGCGGATGCCGTCGGCCCCCGCCCTGCGGTGAAACGGCGACTTCAAAGGCTGGCGGAAAATGCACGGCAGTTGGCTCTCCGGGTGATCGACGGTGTCGGTGGTCGCTGCGAGGATCGGATCATGCCTGACGTGCCGATCCATCCCACGCCGCACGTGCCGGACGTCACCGCGCCCAAAGTCGCTGCGCAGAGATCGCGGGGGTCGCTCATCCTCATCGCTGCTCTCGTCACCGTCGTGCTGTGGGCGTCGGCCTTCATCGGCATCCGCGGCGCCGGTCCGCACTTCGACCCCGGTGCACTGGCATTACTGCGCATGGCGGTCGGCGCGGTCGCGCTGAGCATCCTCGCTCTTCGGCACGGCATCCGCCTTCCCGCACGGCGCCACTGGCTGCTGGTGGTCGTGTGGGGCGTCGGCTGGTTCTGCATCTACAACCTGGCGTTGAACAGCGCCGAGCGCACACTCGACGCCGGTACTGCGGCGATGGTCGTGAATCTCGCTCCGCTCATGGTGGTCGTCTTCAGCGGGCTGTTCCTGCGCGAGGGCTTCCCCAAGCCGCTGTTGATCGGCGCTCCGATCGCCTTCCTCGGCGTGGTGCTGATCGGGATGAACTCCCACACGAGCGCCGGCCTGGACATCACCGGTCTGCTGCTCGCCCTGCTCGCCGCCGTGATGTACGCCGGGTGCACGCTGGTGCAGAAACACCTGCTCACCTCGGGAGTCGACGCGACGACGCTGACCTGGCTCGGGGCGATCGCGGGCACGGTCGCTCTGCTGCCGTGGGCGGGCCGTCTCGTGGCCGACCTGCAGACCGCGCCGCTGGATGCGACGCTCTGGGTCGTGTATCTGGGCATCTTCCCGACCGCGATCGCCTTCACCACCTGGGCGTACGTGCTCCAGCGCAGCACTGCCGGGCAGACGTCCGCGACGACCTACGTCGTACCGGCGATCGCGATCCTGATGTCGTGGATGATCCTCGGCGAGGTTCCGACGCTGATGATGTTCATCGGCGGCGCGCTCTGTCTGCTCGGCGTTCTCGTCACGCGGATGCGGCGACGCCCCGCGGTGAGTGACGACGGTGAACATCGCGCACGGGGATTGCGGTGGTGATTCGCCACCGGCAGACTGAGGCGATGCGCCACGATGACTCTCGTCAAGAAACCTCCGCGCGTCATCGAAAGTCCGGACGGACTCTTGCCGTGGTTCTCGTGGCTGCCACGCTGAGCCTGGCGATCGCGCCTTCGGCATCCGCCGTGACGACCACCGCGTGGGCATCATGGGATCCGCTCTCCGGCACGGGCGGGAGCTTCACGTCGTCCATGACGCTTGCCGGACAGCCGGAGTTGACCGCGACGATCACCAGCAATTCGCTCGGCGGGGGCGGAATCGGCGTCATCTCCGGCGCTTCGACCTGGCTGTCCGAGGGCACGCCGATCGGGGCGAAGTACGGATCCAGCCGCAACCAGCCCTATCTGAACCTCCGCCCGCAGGCGAACACGGCCACCACCCCGTCCACCACCACCTACACCTTCGCCACGCCTGCTCCGTCGTCGGGTTGGGCCTTCGCCCTCGGCGACATCGACGCCGACTCCCTGCGCATCTCCGGCACGTCGGCGAGCGGTGCCGCACTCACCGCCGCGGACCTCGGCTTCCGGGATGCATTCAACTACTGCGCACCGGGCTCGGGCACCGGGATCGCGTGCTCGGGGTATGTCGGGGATATTCCGACTTGGGATGCCTCGACTATGACCCTCATGGGAAACCCGACCGCAGCGGACACCGCCGGTGCAGCCGCATGGTTCGAACCCACCGTCTCGATCAGCACTCTCACCTTCGAATACTCCCAACGCTCGGGCTTCCCCATCTATCAGACCTGGTTCGCTTCGATGGCGAGAGACATCACGGGCACGGTCAGCGATGTGGACGACGGCCCGATTGACGGTGTCTCCGTCTCACTCACCGACGCGAACGGCAACGTCGTCGCGAACACGACGACGGCGGGTGGAGGCCTCTACTCCTTCCCCGGCTACTTCGCGACCGACGGATACCAGGTCACGGCGACCCCTCCGCCTGGCAAGGTCGGCGTCGTCGGCACCGGAACCGCTGACCTCCGCACAGCAGATGCCGTCGTCGACCTCACCGTTCGCGACATCGCTTCGCTCTCCGGAACCGTGACCGCAGCAGGTTCCGGCATGGCCGGTGTGACCGTCACCGCGACAGGGCCGGGCGGCACGCTCACGACCACGACGGCGAGCGATGGAAGCTACTCGTTCCCGCTAATCGGAAACGGAACGTATGACGTGGCGATCACCGTTCCCGCGGGCACCGTCGCGGTGACGCCCGCCACCCGGAATGAGACCGTGGCCGGCACCGACCTCACCGGAGTGGACTTCGACCTGGCCAGGCTGGGCTCGCTCGCAGGCACGATCACAGACGGCGATGGGGAACCGCTCGGCGACGTGACAGTCACGGTCGAGGGGCCGACTGGCACGACCACCACCACGACGGCCGACGACGGGGGCTATCGGTTCGGCGACCTGCCGCCCGGCTCCTACGACATCTCGGTTGTCGCTCCCGACGGCTATACCGTCGACGGTCCGGCGAGCGTGACGGCCACGATCACCGCCTCAGGTGATGTCATCGTCGATCAGGACTTCGCGCTGATCGCCGATCCGGTCGACCCCGTCGACCCGACGGATCCGCCCACGACGCCCGGCGGTCAGGCACCAGGTGGTCAGGCACCAGGCGCGAACGGAGGAGGCTCCGGTCCCCTCGCGACGACCGGTGCTGACAGCGCGCCGTTCATCGCCGGAGGGCTGATCACGCTCCTCAGCGGTGCGCTCCTGCTCGTGGCAGGGCGCCGCAGTCGGATACGGGGCTGAAGCCCGCCCGCTCCCTCCGCCTCGAGCGTTCGCAGGCTCAGCCTGCGTGCCCCTGAAAAAACCGTGAGGTGCCAGCACCCTGCAGTTCGGCGTCGCGGATGAGCGCAGGGATCGACACATCATCGGGCAGCGAGATCGTCTGCGCGAGCCGAATGTCCTGCGAGGACGCCCCGACCTCGATGATGAAGTCGCCGCCCTCGCGCCGCCACAGTCCGAGTCGGCTCTCGCCGGAGTCGGCGGCTGCATCCCAATACGCGAAGTCCCGGCTCTCGAGGTCGAAGCTGACGTCCGCGAACTCCCCGGGCTCGAGGTACACCTTCTCGAAGCCACGCAACTCCCGAACCGGCCGCGAGACCTCGGCATCCGGATCGCCGACGTACAACTGCACGACCTCGGCACCCGCCCTGGAGCCTCCATTGGTGACTCTGCACGTGACGCGCACGTGCCCGGCAGCGGCATCCACGATCTCGGCGTTCAGATCGGTGTACCCGAACGACGTGTAGGAAAGTCCGTGTCCGAAGGGGTAGAGAACCGGCCGCCGAAGTGCGTCGTACCACCGGTAGCCGATGAACACGCCCTCGCCGTAGAGCACGACGCCGCGCTCACCGAGCCAGTTCGGGAATCCGGGGCTGTCCTCGATCGCCAGCGGGTATGTCTCCGCGATCCGACCCGAGGGGTTGGCCCGCCCGAACAGGGCTTCTGCGATTGCGGCGCCGACGCCCTGCCCACCGAGTCCGCATTCGACGATACTGTCCACCCGGTCGTGCCAGGGTTCCATGGTCACCGGCGAGCCATTCGCGAGGACGACGACGAGTGCGGCTCCGGTCTGATCACGCAGATCCGCAAGCGCGGAGATGAGGACGTTCTGCTCCTCCGGAAGCGCGAGCGTGTCGCGATCATTGGCCTCCTGCTCGAATGCGAGCGGGAGACCGGCGAAGATGACGATCGTCTCCGCTTCTTGCGCGGTCGTCAGCGCCTCGCCAATCAACCGGCGAGCGGTATCGGACGGCTCGGCCTTTGCAAGGTGCTGAATCGCCTCGGCGAGCTGAAGCTCCTTGGCCAGCGTCGCGGATCGGCGCGCGACCTTCGGCCGCTCCTCCACCAATGTGATCCCATGGGCTGACAGCGTCGCGACGTTGTCGTCCTGATAGGCGTTCTTCGGCAGATACACGTACCCCGGAGCGTACGAGACCTGGTCGGCGCCCATGACCGCGCGGATCTCATCCAGGGGAACATCGACGCGGGTCGGATCGACCCCGGATGACCCACCGCCCTGGATGCGCGCGTGTTCGGCGAAAGCGCCGATCACGGCGATGCGACCGCCGCTCTCGTTCAGCGGAAGCGCCGGGGCACCAGATGGTCCGGGCTCGTTGCGCAGCAGAACGATGCACGCCGCGGCGGCCTCACGAGCCAGCGCGTGGTGCTCATCCGCCTTCAAGACGCGCAGCTGCTCTTCTGTGAGGCGGTCGCCCGCCACGTGGCCCAGCTGCATGACTGGGCCATCGACGACGTCGGCGCCAGGGTACGCGCGGGCGACAAGGGCGAGCACGCGTCGCGCTGCGGCATCCACCACGGCCTCGTCGAGATCCCCCGCGCGCACGGCGGCAACGACCTCCGCGTCCGTCCTCCCCGCCGTCCCCGGCATCTCCAGGTCCAGTCCGGCCCGGAGCGCAGCGACCCGGTCGTGGACCGCGTTCCAGTCCGAGACGACGGCGCCCTGATAGCCCCACTCCTCGCGGAGCACCTCCGTCAGGAGCCAGCGATTCTCAGATGCGTGGATGCCATGGATGCGGTTGTACGAGCACATGACCGTCCACGGATCGGCCTGACGGGCGACCCGCTCGAAAGCTGCAAGGTAGGTCTCGCGGAGGGTACGGTCATCGGCGACGACGGAGATGCGAGTCCGCTCGATCTCCTGATTGTTGGCCGCGTAATGCTTGAGCGACGCACCCACACCCGTCGACTGAAGTCCCGCCACGTACGCCACCCCGATCTCGCCGGCGTGAAACGGATCCTCCGAGAAATACTCGAAGTTGCGACCGCACAGCGGCGAGCGCTTCATGTTCACACCGGGCCCGAGGACGACCTGCACGCCTTCAGCCCTCGCCTCCTCTCCGATCGCCGCTGCGACCCGACGCATGAGCTCCCTGTCCCATGACGCCCCCATCGCGGATGCCGTGGGGAATCCGGTCGCCGGCACCCACACCATGTCGACGCCGGTCTCCTTGCGCAGACCGTGCGGGCCGTCACCGACCTCGATTGACGGGACCGCGTGCGTCATCCCCGGCCGGTCGATCGGCTGCGTGAACCAGTCGTCGAGGCCGGAGAGCAGCGACGCCTTATCTTCCAACGTGAGCTCGGCGAGCACAGTGTCAACGTCGAACACGGTCTCGAAGTCGAAGCGAGGAAGTGTCATGGATTCTCTTTCGGAGTGGAGATGCCGCGGACGGATCAGGTCAGGGGCGGCAGCGCGTCAGCCTGAAGTTCGAGGAACTCGTCCAGCATCGCCACCGCGCGGTTGTGAGAATCGACCACCGGGTCGAGCAGAATCGCCTGGAGCAGCTTCTGCTTCGACTGCTCGGCGTACGCCTCGACGAGCAACTTGTGGATGGACCCGTGCAACTGGATCATCGCGAGGATGCCCTCGGGCAGCGGCTCCATCTGGATCGGAACGAGTTCGCCGTTCTCAACCCTCGCCGGCACCTCGACCACCATCTCGTCCGGCAGCCCTGGGATCGCACCGCGATTCGGGATGTTCACGGCCGGAAGGTCGCGCTCGACGCCGCAAGCGACCCACTCGATTATCGGGATCGCCAGCTCCTCGGACGACTCGATCGGAGTGTCCTCCAAAGACCGCTCGAGTGAAGCATCAGGACGTGG
Source organism: Microbacterium murale (assembly GCF_014635185.1). GTDB lineage: Bacteria > Actinomycetota > Actinomycetes > Actinomycetales > Microbacteriaceae > Microbacterium > Microbacterium murale. The sequence continues at coordinate 981,197 of NZ_BMCM01000001.1, read as the reverse complement.
CGCGTGGAATGGACGGTCGGTGTCGGCGAAGCGGATCTCGTAGTACCACTCCGGTGTCGGGACACCGGGGCGCCAGGGCGAACCGTCCGCGGGGTCATGGAAGTACTGCAGCTGCGCCGGGACGTAGTCCTCAGCCCAGGAGATGTACTCGCCGATGTGATTGGCGCTCGGCGACGGCCACAGCCCAAAGCGGCGGAACAGGATCCGGGAGAGTCCGATCTCGTGCCAGTCGGACACCCAGTTCGCCTCGCGCTCGATCTCGCGCAGACGCGGGTACAGATCCTCTCCGGTCTCACGGTCGCGCACCGCCTGGAACCACGTGAAGTGGTTGATGCCCGCTGCAGGCAGGTCGAGTCGCTCGCGCGGCATGTCGAGGAACGCGGAGATCTGACGCACGCCGTAGAAGTAGCCGTGGCAGAGGCCGACGACCTTCACCGACGTCAGCCTCGAGATCGCTTCGCAGACCTTGTGCTCGGGGTTTGAGAAGTTCAGGAACAGCGCATCGGGTGCGTGCTTTTCGATCGCGCGGGCGATCTGAAGCAAGGGTCCGAACTGACGCAGCGCGTGGAACATCCCCCCAGGGCCGCCGTTCTCTCCGTAGACCTGCTTGAAGCCGTGCTTGCGCGGCACCGTGAAGTCCTGCGACCAGTAGTGGTAGCGGTTGACCTCGATCGCCGTGACGACGAAGGCCGCATCGGTGACGGACGCGTCGAGATCTGTGGTCGATGAGACTGTTGCCGAATGCCGAAGACGCTCGATGAGATGGCGGGTGTACGCCTCCATCTCGGCGAGCGGCTCTGCGGCGATGTCCATCAGGACGATCTCCAGATCCTTCTGCGCGATCGGCTCGCTGAGCAGGAGGTCACGGACGATCTTGCCTGCGAACTCGCGGCTGCCTGCTCCGATCAGGGTGACTTTCATGATTCGTGCTCCGATTCGGGTTGATGGTCGATGGATGCTGTGTGCCAAGGCGGCGTGCGGGGTGCGATGGCTCCGCCGAAGGGCAGATGCTGAAGGACGACGCCGACGACGTTCATACCCGCACGGATACGGCGCTGCGGTCGGCGACGATTCGTGCGTTGCGGCATTCGGTGATGATCGTCGCCGGCCACTGGGCGTCGTACGAGTCCGCCGCGGTGATGCGTGCGAACGCCTCGCGTTTGTTCTCGCCGCTGAGGATCATGATCGCCTCGGCGGACTGGCCCGCGATCGTGTCGACACCGACCGTGACGCCCTTGCGTGGCACCATGTCCAACTGAGTGAACTCGGGGAACGTGCCCATGTTGTCGCGTCGCGTGGCCTCACCGAGATCGACCAGGTGCGTTCTCGCGTCACGCCCCGTGCCCGGTTGGTTGAAGGCCACATGCCCGTCACTGTCTCCGGATGCCAGGAGGAAGACGTCGATGCCGCCTGCGTCCGCGATGCGCTGGTCGTACTCCGCCGGATCCGCCGGGTCTGCCGTCCAGATCTGCTGCGGCGCCACCGTGCCCGCAGCCGTCGCGGCCTCGGCGATCGGGGCGAGGATATCCTCCCGTGCGAAACGCTGGCACGAGTACGAGGCAGCGGAATCGACGACGCGGAATAGACCGTCCTCGGCATGCACGACGTAGTCGTCCATCATCACGATGATGAGTCGCGACAGATCGCTGCCGGCTGCAGCACGGCGAGCGAGCGCCGAGTACACCGGAACAGCGGTACGTCCGCTCGGGCACCCGAGTAGGAACGGTCGGTCGATCGCGCCGCTGTGCCGCTCGACGATGAGGCCTGCGACGGCTTCGCCGATCTCATCGGCCGAGTCGAGGATCTGGGGAGAGAGTTGCACTGTTGCTGCCTTCGTATCGAGCGGATGACGCAGTGTCATTCCTTGATGGCACCGGCGAGCATGCCGGAGATGAACTTGCGCTGGAAGATCACGTACAGGACGAGTACGGGCGCCGCGACGATGAGACCGCCGGCCGCCATGAGGTTGATCTGTGTGACGAACTTGCCCTGGAACACTCCCAGCGCGACCGTCGCCGTCTGGTTGTCGCCGTGCAGGAACACCAGCGAGAGGAAGTAGTCGTTCCACGTCCACATGAAGCTGAGCAGGATCAGCGTGTATACGGCCGGCATGAGGTTCGGGACGGCGATCGACCACAGCATCCGCAGCGGTCCTGCGCCGTCTAGCTCAGCCGACTCGAAGACGGCACGCGGGAGCGCTCGGAAGGCAGCGCGCATCCAGAAGACGCCGAACGGGACGCCCATGCCCAGGTGGATGAGGATCACGCCGAACAGGTTGTTCGTGAGACCTATCGTGCGGAACTGGTAGTAGAGCGGGACGATGATGACCTCGAGCGAGACCATCATCCCGAGCAGGATCACCGGGAACAGGAATCGTTCGCCGACCACCCCCAGCACACCGAACGCGTACCCCCCGAGCAGTGCCAGCAGCACGCCGACGATCACCACCACCACCGTGATGATGAGCGACACCGTCATCGAGCGCGCGAACTCGGCGCTGTTCCACGCGGTGATGAAGTTGCCCCATTGCAGGTCGCCTGACGGGCGCCCTGCACGATCGGGACTGAGAGAGGCGGCGAGGAACGTGCCGACCGGCCAGAGCACGATCAGGGCCATGACGGTGAGGATGATGTAGTTCCAGAGTTTCTCGGAACGCGATGACACGATTACTCCCTTTCCGAGACCCGAGTGATGATGAGAGCGATCGCGAGGCACAGCACGGCCATCACGACGCCGATGGCAGCCGCCTGACCCACGTTCGGGTTCACGAACGCCGCCTTGTACAGCGCGACAGCCGGTGTCTGCGTCGAGGTACCAGGACCCCCACGCGTCGTGATCCAGATCAGGTCGAACGCGCGCAGCGCCGCTGTGATGGTGAGTGTCAGCGCCACCGCGATCTGGCCACGGAGGCCGGGGAGGGTAACCGACACGAACTCCCGGATCGGTCCTGCGCCGTCCATGCGCGCCGCCTCATAGAGATCCGTCGAGATGGAGGATGCGCCCGAGATGAACAGCACCATGCAGAATCCGAAGGTGACCCAGGTTCCGATGACGCCGACTGCCGGGAGCGCCCAGGTGAAGTCACCTAGCCAGTTCTTGGCGAGGACATCCAGCCCGACTGCGCGCAGTGCTTCATTGATCGGTCCTTCCGGCGCGTACATGCGCTTGAACAGGAGCGCCGTGACGACGCTGGTCAATACCTGCGGCAGGAAGAAGATCCAGCGATACACGGCCATGCCCGGCTGACGCGAGCGTGTGATCAACGCAGCCGAGAAGAGCCCGAGCGCGATGGGCAGCACGGCGAAGAACATCAGCAGCACGAGCACGTTTCCCAGCGTCGAGCGCAGCACGGGATCGGTGAAGAAGTTGATGTAGTTCTGGAACCCGACCCACACGGATGCCGAGACACCGTCCCACTTGTAGAACGAGTACTGAATCGACTGCACCATCGGCCACAGCACGACACCGGCATACAGCGCCAGCCCCGGAAGCGCGAAGAGCAGCCCCGCCCGACGAGAGCGACGACGTGCACGCGATGTGCGGCGGCGTTTCCCCCCAGTGACGATCAACTCGGTGGCCGTGGTGTCGCCGCCTGGCCGATGGCCCGTGGCGACACCGAGATCGGGGATGGCCATCTGTCAGGATCCGGACTCGGCGAGGAAGGCATTCCGGTCGTCGTCGACAGCCTTCGTGAAGTCCTCGGGGGTCGTCTTGCCGGCCATCAGCAACTGCGTGTTCTGCGAGAGGATGTCCAGCATCGTGGGGCTCGCCCAGTCGAAGTAGGGTACATAGCCGTCGTCGGAGTCGAGGGTGGACGTCGCCGCGGCCTCGCCGCTCTGGCTGAGCGAGTCTGGGGTCTCGACATCGTTGAGCATCGGAACCAGACCGAGGTCGACGGCCGTCTGGCTCGCCTCCTCAGACATCAGGAAGTCGAGGAACGCTGCGGCGACGTCAGGGTGCTCGCACTTGGCCGAGATGACCATGGCGCCGGGCGCTGCGCCCACGCCGACCGTGGAGTCGTCGTCTACCTGCGGCAGCTGGATGTATCCGAACTCATCGAGCTGGTCACCCGACAGGCCGAGCGAACCGGTGTACTCGAAGCGGAAGACGCTGTCGCCGTCGAGATAGTTGGCGAGCGAGGTCTGGTAGTCCAGGCCCTCGAAGTTCGGCATCAGCCAGCCGTCGTCGCCCCACTTCTTCAGCGTGGTCGCAGCGTCGTTGAAGCCGGTGTCCGCTGCGGTCACATCTTCACTGCCGTAGACGAAGTCGTTGATGTCGTCAGCCGAACCGTACAGCGACTGAAGACCGAGCAGCGCCGCCGTGTTCCCATCGAGGCCGCTGTAGCTGAACGGAACTTTGCCGGCCGCCTTGATCTCGGCTGCGGCATCCTCGAGGTCATCGAGGCTGCCGGGCGCCTCGATCCCGAGGTCATCCAGCATGTCGGCGTTGTAGTAGACACCGATGAGGGAGGCCCGAGCGAGTGGAGTCGCGAACCACGCGCCCTCGCCGATCGTCTTGAAGTCGCTCGTGAACTGGTTCTGACGGGCGATCGTCGTCGGCACCTCGTCGTTCCAGTCGTACAGGTCGGCGTAGGCGTCGAGGTTGAGCACGAGCCCGCCCTTTGCCAGGGTGCCCAGCGACGACCACCCGTTGTTCGCGGATGCGATGTCGGGGCCGCCGGTGTCCTGCAGCTGCAGGTTCAGTGTGCTGGTCAGCTGTCCCCAATCCTCACGGGTGCGCTCGATTGTGACGTTGGGATATTTCTTCTCGAACTTCTCGATCAGAGTGGTGATCCACTCCTCCTCGGCTGAGCCCCAGAAGTCGGAGAGTTTCAGTGTGACGTCCCCGGCGCCGGCGACGTCGTCCGAGACGTCAGTGGGCCCTGAACTCTGCGTGGCGCCGCCGCCCGGAGCACAGGCGGACAATGCCAAGGCTGCGGCCAGACCTGCAGAAAGCGCGCCTACGGCGCGCAGTTTCTTCGACAACATCGTTCACTCCATCGTGGTGGTCGGGTATTGCTCGAGAGGGTCTGCGGAGTCGGGCTCCGAGAACATCTCGAACGCTAACACCAATGGACCAGTTGCACCAGTCAAATACCACTTCGGCGATAAATCGATCCAGATGGGCGTCGTGGTATGTTGTCGTCGTGGTATTGACCCCGGCCGCCGCGCAGGCATACGAACACCTGTCTCAGGATCTCGCGCTCGGCGTTTTCGCGCCCGGGACGCGCTTGCCAGGGGAGCGCGATCTCGCTTTGCGCATCAGCGTCAGCCGGTCGACGCTACGTGCCGCTCTCGGTGCGCTCGAAGCCGAGGGACGTGTCAGTCGCTCCGCTCAGCGCGGCTGGTTCGTGCCGCCGCGAGTCGTCGGCGAGCCGCCAAGCACGCTCCAGTCGTTCACGGAAATGGCTCTGGCGCGCGGACTTCGACCGACGTCCACAGTGCGGCGTCGCGAAGTCCGTCCGGCAACCATCGACGAGGCAGATCGTCTCCGGATCGCTCCGACTTCGCCGGTCATCCAGATCGATCGCCTGCGTGGCCTCGACGGAAATCCGGTCTGCTTCGATGTCGTGGTCCTCCCGGAGCAGCGCGCACGCGCACTTATGGACATCGATCTCACTGACCACTCGCTCTACGAGCTACTGCGTGACGAATGCGACGTCGCCATCCATCGCAGCGCGTACAGCGTCACCGCGGCCATCGCTGACGCTCCGCTCGCGAAACTCCTCGGAGCGAGTGTCGGCTCCCCCGTGCTCGTCGGAGAAGAGACCGCGTACGTCGCCGACGGAACCCCGGTGCTACTCGGCGTCAACCGCTATCGCGGAGATGCCTATCGCTTCCAGGCGGACTTGTTCCGCCAGCAGCAGCACAGACACTGACGAACTCAAGAGGTTCCGCTGACACGTCGGACTCGTCGGATCGGCGTCAACGCCCGAGGAGTCGACTCTGCTCGACGCCGAGACCCGCCAGCGTCTCAGCCGCGAGTTTCCGCTTGAGCTCCAGTGACGCGCCGATCTCGGCAGCTAGCCTCGGCCGCGTCCGGATCAGGCTATCCACGGTCGCGAGAGGGATCACGACGACGGTGAGGATCTCCCCCGCGACCGTGACCGCCTGAGTGCGCTCGCGTGTGAGTGCGGTCTGACCGATCAGATCGCCCGTGTCCGCTCCGGCGAAGTCGATCCTTCCGCCGTCGACATCGAGCGAGAGGACGGCCCTTCCGGACACCACGATCTTCACCTCATCGGGAATGACTCCCGCCGGCAGGACGACTTCGCCGACGCCGTAGCGTTCCAGCCGGGCTGAGGCGAGGAGCGATTCGGTATCCTCCTCGCGCAGGTGCAGAGTCGGTGCGATCACCGCCAGAGCCTCGACGAGGCGCTGGGGTTCGGCGAGCGGATCGGTGGAGTCGCCGTCGAGAGCGAACTTCCGGCGGCGCGAGGCGTACCAGAGCCAGGACAGATACATCGAGAGCGCTCGTCCGGCATCGGCGGGGCCGGCGACCGGAATCGACACACCGTAGGCACCGCCACCGGCGTAGTCGACGGATGCTCGCGGTTCGCGCAACCGCATCGGCAACGCGTCTGCGATCTCCAGCAGCAGCGCCATCACCTCGTGCGGCGGATCGTCAGTCGAGAAGCTCACGGACGTGGTCGCGAAATACGGTCCCTCCGGCTCGCTCATGTTCGTGAAGGATGCTCCGGACAGGGTCGAGTTCGGCACGATCTGGATGCCGGCACCGGTCTTGATGTGCACGGCACGCCAGTTCACCTCCACGACGCGCCCCTTCACGCCGCCGGTGTCGAGCCAGTCGCCGATCTTGAACGGCTGCTCGAACAACAGCAGCAGTCCGGAGATCACGCCGCCGACGGCGTTCTGCAACGCGAGGCCGATCACGATCGAAGTGACGCCGAGCGCGGTGATCAGTCCGCCGACGTCCGCCTCCCACACCCAGGAGAACAGCAGAGCGAGACCGACGACCACCAGGGCGAGCCGGGCGATCTCGACGAAGATCGTCGGAATGCGGTCCCGCCACGATCCTGGCGCGGCGTTCGCGAAGAGCGCCACGTTGAACGACGAGAGCACGAGCAGGATCACGAGGAATCCGAACACGGTCGCCACGACCCGCACCCATACCTGGTCGGCAGGCGATTGGATCGCGAAGGCCAGCAGTGCGAGCACTGCGCCGGCCGGGACCACCCAGTTGCGCAGCAGCCGCAGCGGACCGGCGACGGGGTTGTTCCGTCGCGTCAGGGTGCCGATCACCTCGGTGAGCACCACGAGCAGAACCGGCACTCCTACGGCGAGCGCGATCACCCACCATGCCCAGCCGTCCTGGAACGCCTCGGTCATCTCACACCACCTTCCACACGGTCTCGGTCCTGCCCTGCGACTCGACTGTGCCCGCCTCGACGTAGTCGACGAGCTCCTGGGTGCGATCCCGCACGGTCTGACTGACGTAGATTCCGGGCTCCCCCGTCACGGAGCGCACGCGATACGCGAGGTTCACGGCGTCGCCCCACAGGTCGTAGGCGAGGCTGGTGCGGGCGACGAGTCCGCTCGTCACTGTTCCGGAATCGACACCGGCGCGCAGCGCAAGAGACGTGCCGTTCTGCACGTTGAACCGGTCGATCACTCCGACGAGGTTCCGAGCGAACTCCACGCTGCGACGCACGTTGTCCACCCGCGGGATCACCATGCCCGACGAAGCCAGATAACCGCCGTGGAGTGTGCGCACCTTCTCCACCCCTGCCTTCTCGGCGGCCTCGTCGAAGCCGCGCATGAGGGTGTTGAGCTGTCCGATCTCCTCCTCGGCAGAGAGCCCACGGGCGTGCTCATCGAATCCGACGAGTTCGGCGAACACGACGGAGACGTTCTCATGAGCCTCCGAGATCGCCTCGTCGCCCTGCTTGTACTTGTTCGCGACACTCTCGGGCATGAGCGTGTGCAGCAGCTTCTCGTTCTCCTTCTGCTGCTCCTCGATGAGCTCCTGTTTGATCCGCAGACTCGACGCCATGTCGTTGAAGGCGCTGCCGAGCTCACCGAACTCGTCCCGCGAGCCCTGAGGCACCTGCACATCGAGATCGCCCTCGGCGACTCGGTGCACCGCTCCGACCAGACGATGGATCGGACGGGTGAAGACCTGGGCGAGCAGCAGCGACAGCAAGGAGACGCCGAGCAGGATGCCCAGGAGGGACAGCAGCACATTGCGGGTGAAGTCCGTGACGGGAGCGAATGCCTCGGTGGAGTCGATGCGCGCGATGATCACCCAGTCGAGGCCCTCGATCTCCAGTGGCGCATATGCGGTCACGCTGTCCTGGCCGAGGTATCCGGGCCCCTGTGTGGTGCCGGAACGACCTGCCTGCGCCTCTTCCACGGCGAATGTCGTGACGGGTTGGAGAAGCACAGGACCACGGATCTCCATCACGCGCTCCGCGATGCTCGGCGCTGTTCCGCCGTCCGTCGCTCGCTGCGCGTAGGCCTCCGGATCCTCGAAGAGGAGCCTCGAGGTGCTGCGCATGAGATCGTCACGTCCGACGAGATACACCTCACCGGAGTCTCCGAGCCCCTGCTCCTTCCACTGCTCCCCACCGGTCATCACGTCGTTGATGGTGTCGAGCGACACCTGGAAGGCGATGGCCCCCGTGACGCGGCTGTCATTGCCCACCGGCGAGATCACCCAGATCGTCGGGACGTTCATGGAGGGGACCCAGCGTTCGAAGTCGGTGATGCCGACGGCATCGACGGAATTCGTGGCGATGGTGTCGCGGTAGGTCTGCGCGAACGCGGTGTCGCGATACGGCCCGGTGTTGAGGTTCGTTCCGAGGTCGGCGCCCTTGTACGCCGAGAACACGACATCGCCCTCGAGGTTGAGCAGAAGCGCGTCTTCATAACCGGCCTGGTCGATGAGTCGGGTGAAGTAGTCGCCGTAGCGACCGGCCGCCTGCGCATACGTGGTGCCATCGCCGGAGTCGTTCAGGTTCAGCAGCTTGTCGTAGTCCGCATCGAAGTCGATGTTCCCCATCGAGTACTGCAGCTGCAGATACTTCCCGGCGTTCGACTCAGGGATGAACGCGGTATCGCCGTACTCATCCCCGGTGCGCTCCTCCAACTCGGGAATGAAGGCATCCGCGTAGTACGCCTCCAGCAGCGCCTGCTGCTCAGGTGTGATCTCCTGCTGCTGCAGTTCGTCGAAAGCGGTGTTCAACTCGGCGGAGATCGTCTGAGCGCTCAGGTTGCGGGAATGCAATGATGCATCGAGCTTGACGTCGCCGATCGCTTCCGTGATCTCCGCTGCGCGCATCTCGCGGATCGTGGTCAACTGATCGATCGCGGCCGCATGCAGCGACTCGCGGCCGTTGACGAATCCGATCGCACCGACGACGACGGAGGAGACCAGACTCACACCGAGCAGCATGATCAGAAGCTTGGATTGGATGCTGAGCCCACCTCGGGTGAACCGCAACCTTCCTCTGTTCCGCCCGGTCTTCTCCTCTGACGTGTTCTCCTGCGTCACTGACTGCCCCCGCCGTTTCACACCGTCTCAGGACGACTTTCCCCCTCCCGGTCCCCCCCAGGCATGAACGAGGCGCCCTCTTCCCCGTCAGATGCGCCAAACCTATCGTGACCGTCGCTCCGATATCGAGACTTTTCTGCGACCTTCGTCACGCGACGCGGCGCGGTCGCTACAGTGAGCGCGGAGGAAACATGAACAAGTGGTGGCCATACGCACGTCTTGCCGCAGCAGTGCTCGGACTCGCGGCGATCATCCGCCAGTTCTCGCTGGCTGTGGGCAACGCGATCGCGGCGGACACCCCATGGGCCAGTCACGTGCCGACCGTGGTGGCGAATTTCTTCAGTTATTTCACGATCCTGTCGAACCTCATCGCCGCCGTCGTACTGATCGTCTCGGCGATCTGGATGCTGCGCACGAGGCACGACGCGACACCGGAACCCGCCTGGCTGGCGACCCTCCTCCTGTGCGCAAGCACCTACATGATCGTGACCGGCATCGTCTACAACCTGCTGCTGCGCAACATCGCGATCGCCGGCATCTCGGATGTCTGGACCAACGAGACCCTGCACGTGATCATCCCGCTGTTCCTGCTCGCCGACGTGCTGTTCGCGCCGCGGCGCCGTGCGCTGCCCTGGAGCACGATGCTCACCGCCGCCGCATTCCCCATCGTCTGGGCGGTGTACACGCTGATCAGGGCGAACTTCATCATCGGACCAGCCCACGGCAACCACTGGTGGTACCCGTACCCCTTCCTGGACCCGAACATCCAGGGCGGATACGCGGGGGTCATCGGCTACATCATCGGGATCGCCGCCGCGATCATCGGCGTCGCGGCCCTCGTCATCTGGATGGGACGCCGCCGCGGCATCCGCTCTTCGGCGATCGTGGAAGAGGACGACTCACTCGGTGCCGTCGCCGGATAGAAGTCCAGTTGGTCAGACCGGCACGACATCACGGTCGACGAAATCCACGATCGTCCTCGTGAACAGATCCGGGTCCTGGATGCTCCACACGTGGCGCATCCCCGGAGCCACCCAGGTGCGCGTCTGCGGCATCGCCGCCACGAGCGCAGGGAACGCCGCAGCCACGCTCCTGGATTCCCTCCCGCCGGCGATCGCGAACATCGGACCGGTGTATCCGGAGCGGCCATCGGGCATCGACCCGTCGAAGATCTCGCGATACATCCGCGACGCGGCACCCTTGTTGACGCCCATCCCGTCGGAGATGAACAGCTCACGCGCGTCAGCCGGGATGCGGAACATCGCCGCCTGCATGCTCCAGAACCAGCGCTTGTCCCACGAACGCAGTTGCAGCTCCGCCAGCCGACGCTCGAATCCGCCCACCCCGGTCATCGGCGCACCGGTCACCATGCACGATCGGATCAGATCCGGATGCCGCATGGCGAGGTGCACGCCGATCACGCCGCCCATCGACAGGCCGACGACGTGCGCCCTGCCGCCGATCGCCCGCTCGCGGATGATGTCGGCGATGTCGTCGGCCGCGCCGTCGAGTCCCGGCCACCACTCTGCTGACCGGGCGCCGTAGGCCACGACATCCGGAGTGATCACGTGACGGCCGGCGAGTCCGTCGACCTGCGGTTCCCACATCCAGTTGCCGACGTTGCCCCCGTGCAACAGGATGATCGACTCGCCCGCACGCGGGCCGTGCTCGATGGGGTACCTCTTCGTCACGTCAGCTCCTCGGCCACGGCATCCCTTACGTCCGCGAGCCAGGAGAGCTCAGCGTCTGCTCCTCGCAGACCAGCGTCGAGGGTCGCAGTGCGCAGCACAGCGCCGAGTCCCTGCGTCACCCTCGGAATCCCGGCAAGCTGCTCGCGCTCAGCGCGGATGGCCTCCGCCCGCTCGTCGAGCAGTGCGAGCACGCCCTCGACGCCGAGCGGCTCGGCGAAGAAGAGCCGGGCGAGGAACGGCTCTTTCGGCATCGGCGACTCGACCGGCGAGCGCAACCAGGCATGCAGTTCCGCGCGACCGGCGTCGGTCAGCGCATGCACGCGGCGATCGGGACGCCCTGTCTGCACGATGAGCTCGGTCGCCACGACGCCGTCGGCTTCGAGCCGGTCGATGGTCCGGTAGATCTGCGACTGGTCGGCGTGCCAGAAGTGCGCGACTGACCCGGCGAAGGCACGGCCGAGGTCGTATCCGCTCTGGGGTGCGATGTCGAGCAGGCCGAGGATGGCGTGACGCAGTTGCATGATCATAGTAGACCATGCATATATAGGACTACACAAGTATATTGGTCGATGGAATGGGGATCTCTGCCCGTCGCTCCAGGATGTCCGAGTCGGATGCTGCGATTACGCTGGCCTGTGGGGGAGATCGGAGCACCGTTCTCCCGCGCATGCGAGGAGACAGTGATGAACGAGTCGAACGCCACCGCTTCCGGGGCAGCCTCCCCACCGCCGCCCCCGCGGCCACCCGCGCCCGCTGCGGCTCCCGCACCTCAGCAGTCCGCACCGCCGGCGCCCGCCCAGTCCGCTCAGCGCGCCACTCCCGCAGCCCGCCCCGACTCCACGCCGAGCGACGCGGAGATGACCCGCGCCGCGAACGTGCTGAAGGTCGTCTCCGACGCGTACTCCGCGAAGATGGTCGGCCAGGAGCGGCTGCGCACGAGCCTGCTGGTCTCGCTCATCGCCGGCGGCCACATCCTGCTCGAGTCGGTGCCTGGACTCGCCAAGACGACCGCGGCATCCACCCTCGCCGACACCGTCAAGGCCAGCTTCAAGCGCATCCAGTGCACGCCTGACCTGCTGCCCAGCGACATCACCGGCAACCAGATCTACGACGCCGCCACCGGATCGTTCCGCACCGTGCTCGGCCCGGTGCATGCGAACTTCGTGCTGCTCGACGAGATCAACCGTTCGAGCGCGAAGACCCAATCGGCGATGCTCGAGGCGATGCAGGAGCACCAGACCACGATCGGCGGCGAGGTGCATCACCTCCCGAAGCCGTTCCTCGTGATCGCGACGCAGAACCCGATCGAGCAGGAGGGCACCTACGAGCTCCCAGAAGCGCAGATGGACCGCTTCCTGCTCAAGGAGATCGTCGAGTACCCGAGCCCCTCCGACGAGTTCGAGATCCTGCGGCGCATCGACTCCGGCGTGCTCGACCCCGACCGGCACGTCGCCAGTGCCGTCTCCCTGGAAGACGTGCAGCTGCTGCAGGATGTCGCGAGCCGCATCTACGTCGACGCGGCGATCCGCAACTACATCGTCTCGATCGCCTATGTGACCCGAAACCCCGGCCCATACATCGGCGAGGATCGCGCGCGCTACATCAAGTACGGCGCCAGTCCCCGCGCCAGCATCGCCTTCCTGCAGGCATCCCGCGCCCTGGCTCTGCTCAACGGCCGCTCGCATGTGCTTCCGGAAGACATCCGCACGCTCCGTCACGTCATCCTCCGTCACCGCGTGCTGCTCACGTTCGAGGCGGATGCCGAGGGGATCCGCAGCGAGGAGATCATCGACCAGATCTTCGCCGCAGTCCCCACACCGTAGTAGTTCCCATGGCCAGCCTGATCACGCAGGTGAAGAGCAAGCTCTTCATCCACTCGTCGCAGAAGTCGATGCACGCGCTCGACGGCGCCTACGCGTCACTGCTGCACGGACGCAGCCTCGACTTCGAGGACCTGCGCAAGTACGAGTACGGCGATCAGGTGCGCGACATCGACTGGCGCGCCACCGCACGCCTCGGCACTCCGCTCGTGAAGCGACACCGCGCGAACCGGATGCACACCGTGCTGTTCGTCGTCGACACCGGCAGGTCGATGACGGCGCTCGCCCACGACGAGAAGCCGAAGAAAGACCTCGCGATCCTCGCCACAGGCGCCCTCGGCATCCTGGCCCTCCGCCACGGCGACGACTTCAGCGTCGTCCACGGCGATGCCGAGCGCGTGCGCCGGCGTGCACCAGGGCGCAGCGAAGGGGCGCTCGAGCACGCCCTCCGCACGATCGACCAGGCGACCAGCGAGGGCCGCGTGCCCAGTGATCGCGACGCACTCCTCTCCTATGTCGCACGCACGATCGCGCGCCGTTGCATCGTCGTGATCATCACCGATGATGCGCCGATCACCGACGAGACGGAGCGGATGCTGCGCCGTCTGCGCGTGCAGCACGACGTGCTGTGGGTCACGCTCCGCGACGCGAATCCCGTGCTCGATCACGCCTCGCACTCGGTGCGCGCCGACGTCAACACGCGATGGGCCGTTCCCGACTTCGTGCACGGCGACCGCGAGGTGCTCGGCGAGCTCATCGCCCAGACGCAGGCGGATGCCGCGCGGCTGAACGAGCTGCTCGATCGCCTCGAGATCAGCCACACAGCCCTCGAGACCCAGGATGACGCGGTGCCGCAACTGCTGCGCATGCTGAACCGGAGGGCCGATGTCCGGAACTGACGAGCTCTACCCTCCCGCGCAGTACGGCTGGGGATGGATGCTGCTGGCGCTCGGCATCATCGCGCTCCTCATCCTCTGCGCGTGGCTGCTGCTCTTCCTGACGAAGCCGCGACGCGGCATGGTTCTGTACGGCGACACGCAGACGTCGGCGCCGATGACCGCCGACGTGCTCACGCAACTGCGGCAGGAGTATCACGAGCGCATCGCGCAGATCGAGGCCGACTACCGAGGCGGTTCGCTCACGGCGCGTCACGCCAACCTCGAGCTCAGCCGGGTCGTTCGCACATTCGTCAACGAGTACAGCGGCCTGGAGGCCCCGGTGCTCGCCCTCGACGACCTCGTGCGGCTCGGTGTACCGCCGGCGCTGATCGATGCGCTGCAGCGGCACTACTACCCCAGCATCTTCCGCAAGGGACCGGCGGTCGATCCGATCGCCGGCGTCGAGGCCGCGCACAAGGTGGTGGGCTCATGGCACTAGCGAACTGGTGGGTCATCCTCATCGCGGTCGCCGTCATCGTGATCGCGATCGGCGTCGGGCTCCTCATCGGCCTTCGCCGAAACGCTCGCCATCGCGAACAGCAGAGCGCCCCGATCGCTCGAGCGGAGCGGCTGCGCGCACTGCCGTCTTTCCAGCACGCCGTCCGGCGCCGCACCGTCGCCCTCGCCGGCGTGCTCGCGCTCGGTGTGCTCGCGAGCATGATCGCAGGGGTCGTGGCCGCACGGCCGATGGCATCGGAGACGATCCAGCCGGTCAACACCAGCCGCGACATCATGCTCTGCCTCGACGTCTCGGGGTCGATGAGCGACGTCGACGTCGAGGTGCTCAGTGTGTTCGAAGAGCTGCTCGACGGCTTCGAGGGCGAGCGCATCGGCCTGACGATCTTCAACAGCTCGCCCGTGCAGATCTTCCCGCTCACGGACGACTACGACTTCATCCGCACGCACCTGCAGAGCATCCGCGAGAGCTTCGATTACATGGAGGAGGTCCCTGAGCACTGGGTCGGCACGCTCAACGGTCCAGGCGCCTCGCTGATCGGCGACGGGCTCGCATCGTGCGCCATGCGCTTCGATCACCTCGATGACGAGCGTTCCCGTTCGATCATCCTCGCCACCGACAACGAGGTGAACGGCGACTCCATCGTCACCCTCGAGGAGGCGTCGAACTACGCGGCATCCGCAGGGGTGCGAGTCTTCGCGCTCAATCCAGTGCAGGGCGTCGACACCGACATCAGCGCGGAGCTCGTCGCTGCCGCCGAGGCGACCGGCGGCAAGGCCTATGGCCTGCGCGACACCACGACCGTCTCCGACATCATCGAAGACGTCCAGAAGCAGGAGGCGACCGAGCTGCGCGGCCAGGCACAGGTCGTGTGGACCGACAACCCGAATCTGTGGATCGCGGTGCTGCTGGTCATGGCCCTCGGCTTCGTGGTGCTGCTGTGGAGGGTCAGGCTGTGATCTTCCAACCCGTGCTCAACATCTTCCTGCTGGTGCTGCTGTTCGCGCCCGTCGCCTTCGTCGTCGTCTGGATGCTGGTGAAGGCGGTGCGTCCTCAGGCCGGTTCAGCGGATGCCGGCACCGGCGCCCCACCGGTCATCTGGGGATTGCGCCTGCTGATGCTGCTGGCCTGCTTCATGATGCTGCTGCGCCCCGGCATTCCAGGGGGCGCGACCGAGACCCTCGCGACAGACACCGACATCCTCATCGTCGTCGACACCACCGCGAGCATCGTGGCGGAGGACTGGGACGGCGACGCGCAGCGGCTCGACGGCGTCCGTGCTGATGTGCAGTCGATCGTCGACGAGTACCCGGGAGCGCGCTTCGCGCTGATCAGCTTCGACGCGGCCGCCGAGCTGCGGCTCCCGCTGACCACCGATGCCACGGCACTGATCTCCTCGCTCGAGGTGCTGCGCCCCGAGGTCACCGCGCAGTCGCGGGGCAGCTCGATCGGCATCGCGAGCGCCATGGTCGAGGAGACGCTGCAGGCCGCAGCCGAATCGGCTCCCGACCGCTCGCGGATGGTGTTCTACCTCGGCGACGGCGAGCAGACGGTCAGCACCGAGCCCGAATCGTTCTCTGCCAGCGCGGAGTACACCGACGGCGGCGCGGTGCTCGGCTACGGCACCAGCGAAGGCGGGCCGATGAAGGTCACCTCCGGGAGCCTCTCGTCCGACGAGGGCGGCGAGTACATCGAGTATCAGGGCGAGCAGGCTATGTCGGTTGTCGACGAGGCGAATCTGCAGACCATCGCCGACGACCTCGGAGTGGAGTACCAGTTGCGCTCCGTCGATGCTGACATCGAGCTGCCGGAGGCGCCGACCACCACGACGAACTACACGGAGTCGGGGTCGGTCGGCAATGTCATCGAGCTCTACTGGATCTTCGCCCTCGTGATGGTGCTGCTGCTCGGCGTCGAGATCGCCCGCGCCACGATCCTCATCGCGCAGATGCGCGGACTCGCCCGACCGCGCACTCGCGGGTCGTTGAGCGAGCGCAGCGCCCACGGGTCGTTGAGCGAGCGCAGCGAGACGAAACGCACTGAGCGAGCGCCAGCGAGTCGAAGTGAACAACCAGCCCCGCCGTCAGGAGGTGACGCATGACCGGCGCACCGACGCAGGCGGACGCCGCGGCCGCTCTGCTCGCGGCGAACCGTCGACGCCGGCGCATCCGCCGCTGGGTCGCGATCGGAACCCTGCCCCTCACGATCGCGGCGCTGCTGTTCGTCGGCAAGCTGCTGAGCATGTACGCGTTCGCACACCAGGCGATCACGACCTATGTCGTCGCCGACTACGCGGGTTCGACGGCGGCGGCCGAGGGCCAGGAGTTCCTGAACTGGTTCGAGCCGTACAAGGCGCCGTACAACGTCGGAACCGCGCTGGCAGGATCCGAGGATCTCGACGGTGCTCGCGTGAAGCTCGAAGAGGCTCTGCCCCTGGCTCACGGCCTCGAGGTGTGCGCGGTGCGGGTGAACCTTGCGATCGTGATCGAACGCCAGGGCGATGCCGCGGTCGACGGGGGCGACGGACCCGGCGGGGCGGAGCTGTACGGCGAGGCGCTGCAGATCACGGCCGAGACGCCGGAGGAGTGCAACAGCGAAGAGGCCGATTCGCAGTCCCCCGATCCCGACCGCAGCATGAGCGACACCCTCGATGAACTCGGCGATCGGCTGCAGGAGAAGCAGCAGCAGGCCCAGGTGCAGCAGTCGCCGCCCCAGGAGGGCGACGGCGAAGAGCAGGAGCAGCCGCAGCAGCCCGACCAGGACAAGCTCGACGAGCTGCAGGACAAGCTCGATCAGGGCGCCGAGGAGCGCGAGCAGAACCAGGGCGACGAAGACGGCCCCGGCGGCGGGACGGACAAGCCATGGTAGAGCCCGAGAAGCAGCGCGCGCGTTACATCGCCGGTACCGAGGGCGCACCTCCCGTGCCGCCGCCTGGCGGCTATCACGGCGCCAAGCGCGTGCAGACCGCACTGCCTTCCGGCGCTCCGGTGATCAGCACGGCCGAGGCGACGCAGGATAAACAGCCGGCGAACGTGATCGGCTGGGTCGCTCTGGTCGCGGCGATCCTCTTCGCGGTCGTGCTGCTCGGCACGCTGCTGTCCGGCGGCACGGACGCGCTGTACGGCGTGACGATGCTGACGCTGCAGCTCGTCGTGCTCGCCGTCGTGATCGCTGCACTGTTCTCACGCCGCGGGCGGGTACTCGCGGCATCCGCTCTCATCGTCACCCTCATGCTCAACGTCGCGACCGTCGGTGCGATGAGCGCGCTGCAGACCTCGGCGTCAGGCAACTATGAAGGTGAGAAGACCGAGGAGCAGAAGCACGAGGAGGCGTACCCCGGGATCAAGGACACCTCCTCGAGCACGGTCCTCGCGCAGCCTTCGCTCGAGGAGGTGCGGGCGCAGAGCGAGGAGATGCTGGCCGAGATCCGCGATCGCCTGTCTACGCAGTTCGGCTACACGTGGACCGAGGCCGGTACCGAGAACCTCCGTCCGGAGCGCAACGGCTACGGCGGGGAGTCGATGCTGGTGCAGTACACGTCAGTGCCGTGGATGACGAACGAGCCCATCCAGGACTACGACCGCAAGGTCGCCGTGATGGACGTCATCGAAGAGGTCGTCACCGAGTACGGCATGTACGGTCTGTACTCGTTCAACGAGCCGTCGTCGGGGATGGACGACGCCATCCAGGAGAAGTTCTACGGCAGCGCCGATCCGCGTGAGCAGAACACCTGGGAGTACTACTCCGACAACTACCCGGATCCGCTGCGCTTCTACGCCGTGCTCTACGACCTCTCCAACGACCCCACCGGAGAGTTCGCCGGCGAACGCGAGGCGCAGAGCGCCCGCACGGGCGAGCCTCTGGAGGGGCTGCAGATCTACTTCCTCGCTCCCCAGTTGCTCAGCGAGGGCGACCGCGAGGAGTTCGAGACACGGATGCAGGAGTACCCCGGGTCCTGAGCCGCGGCCCTTTCGGTGGCCGCCACCCGTAACTCGCACTCCACAGGTCGAGTACCAACGTGGTTCTCCACCGATCGTTCGTTAGTGCCTTTGGCTGTAGGCACCGACGACTTGAATCAGGGTATGGGCAATCTGGCCAGACAGTTACGTCATCAAAACATTGACGATTATGACGCGTAAACGATATGATGACGGTGTTCGGATCGCGCAGAGTGCGCGAAAGCACCGAATCCCGGACGCCGACATGCTGCATGCACTCGACCACATGATTCGTTACCGAGAGCAGGAATATGACGGAGAGATTCGCATCCTCGTGATCGGGGCTGACCGTGCTGGCCACTTTCTTGAGCTGGTGCTCGTGCCAGCCGAGAACCCCGCCCTCATCATTCACGCCGACATACTTCGACCAAGTCGCTATCGATTCCTCTGAGGAGTCCCCCAATGTCAAAGACCAGTCCACCTCGCATCCATGACACAGATATCGATGCATTCATCGACAGCATCGGCACGGGAACGATGCGTGACGCAAGGCACCTCCGTGAGATCGCGGCAGCGCGTGATGCGGTCGGGACGGCAGATGCCCGACTTCGCTCCGCAGTTGCGGCGGCTCGTGAAGCCGGTGATTCATGGACCATGATCGGCGTCGCGTTGCGGACGTCCAAGCAGAATGCCTTCCGCAAGTACGGGAGGCAGTAGCCGAATGCTCGGTCTCACGCCCCCAGCGACAGCCCTGCGGCGAGCGCGAATCCGAGAACGGTGGCGAGGCCCGTCGACTCCTTCGCCTTGGACTGCGCGTCGGGCACCATCGAGTCGACGAGCATGACGAGCAGGGCTCCGGCAGCGAAGCCGCTGGCTCCGGCGCGGAACTCGGGGCTCACCGCATCCGCGAGTGCGTAGCCGGCGATCGTCGCGATCGCGCAGACGACGGCGACGCCTGCCCACAGCGACAGCACACGAGATCGCTTCATGCCGCCGTCGAGCAGGTCGGCGGCCGAGCCGATCGACTCGGGCAGGTTGGAGACGACGATCGCGATGACGAGGGCGACGCTGACACCTTCACCGGAGGCCAGTCCGATGCCGAGCACGAGTTGTTCCGGGATGCCGTCGAGCAGGGCGCCGACCGCGAGTGGGCCGCCGGCCGACCCCTGTGAAGCGGAGGCGCGGCGCTCGACGATGCGGTCGGCGACGTAGTAGCAGAGGGCACCGGCGGCGACGCCGACGACGAGCGGAATGGGACCGCCGAGGTTCAGCCCCTCCTCCCACAGCTCGAAGGCGATCGATGCCATCAGCGCTCCGGCGCCGAATCCGAGCACGATACCGAGCCATTTCGGCGGCCACTTGCGCAGCAGCGCGAGCACTGCGCCGATGAACAGCGGCGCGGCCGCCACCGCACCCCACAGCACCGCCTGGATCATGCGCACCTCCTCGAATCACCCTGGCACTGTCGCCCGCACCATTCCAATGGTATTCTGATGGCATGAAGGCAACCATGGATAAGGCAGGACGGATCGTGATCCCCGCAGCTCTGCGCGAGCGTCTTGGGATGATTCCCGGGCCAGTCGATCTGATCATGGACGGCACTGGTATCCGCATCGAGGTCGAGACGCACGACAACGTCGTCGAGAAGGACGGCCTGCTCGTCATCACCGGTGGCCCCACCCTGACCGATGATGACATTCGGGAACTGCGCCTTGGCAACCAGCGCTGAGATTCTGTTCGACACGAGTGCAGCGATCGCGCTGATGCTGAGGGATGATCCCCGCCACGACACCTTGCGTGAAATGACGCGCCATCTGACCCGCGGATTGGCCGGACATGCGTCGGCCGAGACGTATTCAGTGCTCACCAGGCTGCCAGGAGCATCCCGTGTGACAGCACCGAGGGCCGCGGAGATGATCCAGCGAGCCTTCCCGAATTCTGTCGCACTCGATTCCCACGTATCGGTCCGGGCCGTTTCGATTCTCGCCGAATCCGGTATCGCCGGCGGAGCCGTCTACGACGGGCTCGTCGCATTGGCCGCACGGGAGTCCGGAATCCGTCTGCTGTCCTGCGACCGACGCGCCGTTCCGACGTATCAGGCACTCGGAGTCGATGTGAAGCTCGTCTGACCTGCGAGCGGGCGATCGGCGCAGCATCCAGTCGCCCGAACGGGCGCCACGCCGCGCGCCGATAGAATGGACGCCATGTCCAAGGTCCTCCAGTCCCTGCCCGTCGGCGAGCGCGTCGGCATCGCCTTCTCCGGAGGACTCGACACCTCCGTCGCCGTCGCATGGATGCGCGACAAGGGCGCGATCCCCTGCACCTACACCGGAGACCTCGGCCAGCCCGACGAGGATGACATCGAGTCCATCCCCGGGCGCGCACTCGAGTACGGCGCGGAGATCGCCCGCATCGTCGATGCGAAGACCGCACTGGTCGAAGAGGGCTTTGTCGCACTGCAGTGCGGTGCGTTCCACATCCGCTCCGGCGGCAAGACGTACTTCAACACGACCCCCCTCGGCCGCGCCGTCACCGGCACCATGCTCGTGCGCGCCATGAAAGAGGACGGCGTCGACATCTGGGGCGACGGCTCCACCTACAAGGGCAACGACATCGAGCGGTTCTACCGCTACGGCCTGCTCGCCAACCCGCGCCTTCGGATCTACAAGCCCTGGCTCGACGCCGACTTCGTCACCGAGCTCGGCGGCCGCCAGGAGATGAGCGAATGGCTCGTCGAGCACGGCTTCCCCTACCGTGACGCCGCCGAGAAGGCGTACTCGACCGACGCCAACATCTGGGGCGCCACCCACGAGGCGAAGACCCTCGAGCACCTGAACGTCTCGCTGGAGACCGTCGACCCGATCATGGGCGTGAAGTTCTGGGACCCTTCGGTCGCGATCGAGACCGAAGATGTCACCGTGACCTTCGAAGCCGGCCGCCCGGTCGCCATCAACGGCGTCGAGTACAGCGATCCTGTGGCACTCGTGAACGAGGCGAACACGATCGGCGGACGCCACGGCCTCGGCATGAGCGACCAGATCGAGAACCGCATCATCGAGGCGAAGTCACGCGGCATCTACGAGGCCCCCGCCATGGCGCTGCTCTTCATCGCCTACGAGCGCCTCGTCAACGGCATCCTGAACGAGGATACCCTCGCGACCTACCACGAGCAGGGCCGCCGCCTCGGCCGCCTGATGTACGAGGGACGCTGGCTCGAGCCGCAGTCGCTCATGCTGCGCGAGTCGATCCAGCGCTGGGTCGGCCTCACGATCTCCGGCACCGTCACGATCCGCCTGCGCCGCGGCGACGACTGGACCATCCTCGACACCGTCAGCCCGAACCTCTCGTACGGACCGGAGAAGCTGTCGATGGAGCGCGTCGGCGATGCCGCCTTCGGCCCGGTCGACCGCATCGGACAGCTCACCATGCGCAACCTCGACATCGCGGACTCGCGCTCGCGCCTCGAGCAGTACGCGAGCCTCGGCCTCGTCGGCGGGGCCACGGGCGAGCTCGTCGGACGCGTCACCGCGGGCGAGGCGTCCGAGATCACCGGTTCCGTCGATCACGGCGACGAGAAGCTGGCGGATGCCGTCGACACGGCGTCCGAGGGCGCGGCGTTCGACTCCGGCACCGACTGACCCGCCGGTCATCAGACGCCGACAAGTGGTTCGGCGCGTTCAGTCGAGCGCGATCACCTGCCCGTCGAGGCCGGATGCGAAAGCGCCGAGGCCTGTCTCGATCGCCCGCCCCGCGTAGGTGTCGGCGGCGAGGAACGGCAGTTCCTCATTCGCGAACACGGCGCGCTCATCGGCACCGGGCCAGACCACGGCTATGACATTGCCGGTCGGTTCGGCGAGTTGAGAGCCCAGGACGAGGAACGACCTCTCCAGATTCGCGGCAGACGCGAGATCGATCGCGCCGACCATACTCGGTCCGATCCCGACGACCACATCGGCGTCGTCGGCAAGGGCTTCATCGACACTCGGATGCACGACGACCGATCCGCCACTGCGACCGGCAAAGGCGTCGATCTCGTCCAGCGCGGCCTGCTCCTGCTCGCCGATCTCGGCCGGCGCGACGACCGCAAGTCGCAAGCCGTCAGCGGCAGCATCCGTCACCGCTGACGCATCAAGCGTCGAGCCCGGGACCAGCTGGGGGTCGAGTGTCTCGGCCGACGACGGCGTGGTGTCGGCGTTCGGTTCACCCACCGCGCACCCGGTGAGCACCAGAGCCACCGCGACGAGCACGGCGGCGAGAAGACGGTGACGCATGGGTTCTCCAGGAGACACGGATGCCCCGGGCTGCAGCAGCCCGGGGCATCCTGACGGTTCAGTCGCGGTTCGCGATCAGCCGGCGACGGGCGACGAGGATGCCGCCGCCGATCAGCATGATCAGCGCGATCCCGAGGATCGTGAGCGGCAGTTCCGCACCCGTGGTGGCGAGGCCGCCACCGGCTGCGGCAGCCGCTGCCACCGTGAACTCGCCGGTGACGGTGGTGCCGTCGGCCAGCGTGATGACGATCGAGTGGCCACCCGTGGCGAAGTCCGCCGGGATGGTCCATCCGATGCTCAGCGTGCCGTCAGCCGCGACCACGAACTGGCCGAGCTCGACGGGATCGGAGTGCACCACGGCGGTCACGGACTCGTCGGCGGTGAAGCCCTTGCCCGCGAACGTGATCTTCCCACCCTGGACGGCCTCACCCGAGACCGCGATCGTGGCCTCGTCCGCCGGAGGCGTGACGACCGGAGCGTCGACGACGGTCACCGTACGGGTGGCCGAAGCCGCGTTGCCGGCAGCATCCGAAACCGTGTAGACGAGCTCGTAATCACCGAGCGTGTCGACGTCGACGGTTCCCGTGACCTCGATCGACGACGTCAGGTCGCCGTCGCGATCATCGGCGGCGGAGACGCCCTCGAGCCGGTCGAACTCCTCGCCCTGGACGATCTCGTCGTTCTCGGGAAGGGTGATCTCCGGAGCGGTGACATCGTCACGCACGAGCGTCACCTCGTCGACGACGCTGTTCACGGCATCCGATCCGTGCACCTCGCTGCGCAGGGTCTTGACCGTGATGGATGACCCGGTCACCTCGATGTGCGAGTAGTTGCGCACCTTCTCCTGGTTGATGACCGAGCCGTACCAGGCGTCAGGCGCCTTGACGTCGTAGTACTTCGAACCGCTCGCCGAATTGGCGGTGACGTAGAGCACCTCGCCCTCGCCGGCGGAGATCTCCGACTGTCCTGCGACCTCTTCGGCGTTGGCGAGCTCGCCGTCCTTGATGAGGTACGAACGGGTGTAGCTGTGGTCGTGACCCTGCAGCACGAGGTCGAAACCCAGGTCCGAGATCGCGGTCGGCAGCGCATTGCGGAGGCGCTCGATCTGGGTGTCGTACACGTGCGAGGCGACCGAGTAGATGGAGTGGTGGAACGCCAGCACCTGCCAGCTTGCCTCATCGCCGTGCTCGGCGACGACCTTCTCCATGAAGTCGATGTGACTCTGGTCGTCATCGCTGTTGGTGTTCAGCACGACGTAGAGCACGTCCTTGTACGTGAACCAGTAGTCGCCTCCGGAGGATGATCCGCTCGTGGCCGCACCGGCGTTGGGGTCGAGGTTCGGAACCGTGTAATGCTGCTCATACGCCTTGGATCCGACGTCGTGGTTGCCGTTGACCGGGACGGTGGGGATCTGCGTCATCTGCTCGGGTGCGAGGTAGTACTCGTACTCCGATTCACTGGATGCCGTGTTCACCTGGTCGCCTGCGGAGAACAGCAGCTCGCTGTTCGGGTACGTCTCGGTGGCGATGTCGAGCGTCTCGGCCCAGCCAGCACCGTCGCTCTGCGCGTTGCCGGAGGCGCCGATCTGCGGGTCACCGAAGAAGAGGAACTCGTAGTCGCCGGTGAAGGCGGTGGTCGTGAAGACGCTCGGCTCGGACCAGCCGGCCGACTCGGATCCGACCCGGTACACGTAGGAGCTGTTCTCCTCGAGGTCGGTGATGGCCGCGCGGCGGTTGAACTCGCCACTCGTGGTCGCGGCGCCGGCCGCATCGATCGTCGTGACGCCCGTGGTCGGGAAGCTCGTTGCGTCTGCACCCTTGGCGTACTGCAGCGTCTGCGCACTGTCGGTGTTCGTGTACCAGGTGACGTTGCGGCTCGTCTCATCGGAGCCGATGTTCAGCACGATGTCGCTGTAGGCGGTCGCGGGCTCTTCGCCCTCGACGACGGGCGTGAGGCTCTTGAAGTCGAAGTAGATGTCCGAGCTGCTGATGCGGTCCTGGTACAGCGCGACGGCGACGGTGTTCTCGCCCTCGACGAGGTCTTCGGCGTCGATCGTGAACGTCGAGGTGACGGGGTCGCCGTTGCTGTTGCCGGCGTAGGTGAGGTTGCGCTCGGTCTCCGTTGCGGCCTCGACCCGCTCGTCCTCGAAGCCCGCGACCTTCTCGCCGTTGACGAACACCTGAAGCGCATCGTCGTAGGTGACCGTGGCGGTCAGGCCGCTGAGCTCTGCGAGCTGCGCGCTGTCGACGTCGAACGCGGTGCGGAAGTGGAAGGTGGGGACATCGTCGGTCGTGCCCGCGATGTACTGCGAGAGCAAGGTGGTCACCGGGAAGGACGATCCGAGGCCGGTGGGCTGACCGTTCTTCGCGCCGAAGGCGCCGACGGCGCTCTTCCAGGACGACGCGTCGTAGTCGGCACCGGTCCAGACGAGGCGATCGGACGCTCCAGCGGCCGGATCGACATTGGTGTCGGAGTAGTTCCAGGTTGTGGATGCCGTGTCGATGAAGCTCTCGGGCAGCTCGTCGGCGTTCGCTGCCGAGGTGCTGAACGTGATGCATGCGGTCGCGGCCAGTGAAACTGCGATGATTCCGGCGCCGGCGCGTCTCAAGGGTTTGCGTGGAATGGGCATGTCGTCGGTTGACTCCATCTCGGATGGCTCTGGGCAGTCGGACCTGACGAGGCTAGGGAGCGCGCACTCACCTTCCATGACGTGACGGTGAGCGGTTGATGAACGCGAGGCGACGCGTAGGAGTCGCCGGCGACGACTGAGCCGGCGACGGCCAATCTTCGCTCCCGCACACACGATCTTGCACAATAGTGTGCAAGATCGTAGAATAGGTCGCATGACAGCAGCTCGCGCACCCCGCCGCGACGCGCAGGCCAATCGCGAGAGCATCCTGGTCGCCGCCCGCACCGCGCTCACCCGGGACCCCAACGCCTCGATCGACCTGATCGCCCGCACCGCTGGCCTCTCGCGTCGAGCACTGTACGGCCACTTCGACGACCGCTCCGCTCTGATCGCCGAGCTGATCCGCATCGGCGCGCAGCGCTTCAACGCCCTCGCCGAGCAGCCGCTCGCCGACGACGCCCGTGTGGCGCTCGCCCAGCTCGCCTCCAGGCTCTGGCACGAGGTCGCACACATCCAGACGGTCACCGCCATCGCGCTCGACGATGCGCACGTCGCCGACACCGCCGCCGCACTCGCGCCGCTGCGCCGGACGGTGTCGCAGATCGTGGAGCGTGGGCGCCGCACCGGCACGCTGCGCACCGACGTGCCCGGAGACGTACTCGCCCGTCTCATCGAGGAGACCGCCCGTGCGGTCGTGCGCGTCGATCTGATCGGCCCGGATGCCGCGGCCACCGCCGTCCGCGCCGTCCTGAGCATCGCCGGGCTCTCCTGGCGCGACGCCGACGCACTGCTCGCCAGGCATCCCGAGATCATCCAGACCGAGACGATCGCCACCTCGCGCACCTCGATCGAGCACGACCAGGAGGTCGACGCATGAGGATCACGCTCCACAACGTGAGCAAGGGGCGCGGCGGCCAGGCTCTGCCCCCCACGAGCCTCGAATTCCACACCGGCGCCGTGCGGTTCGCCCTGGCCGAGACCCAACAACGCCCGACGGTGCTCGGCCTGATCGCGAGCGGACGGATGAGCCCGGAGACCGGTCGAGTGACGATCGACGGCGACACGGACAATCGCCTGCTGCGGCGCACGATCGCCCTCGTGGACGCGCCGGACGTGAGCGACCCTCACGCCGACATCACCGTTGCTGGAGTCGTCGGAGAGGAACTGATGTTCGCGGGGGTCGGTGCGACGCCGATCCACGCCCGCCGCTGGCTCACGCAGCTCGGCTTCGCAGAACTGGCTTCGGTGCCGATCGGCAACGTCGACCCGGCCGCGCGCGTGCGCATCATGTGCGAGCTCGCCGTGCTGCGCAAGGGCACCGAGGGTATCGTGCTCGTCTCTCCCGACCGCCACGGCGGCAGCCCGGACGGGTGGTGGCGCATCGCGTCGGAGTTCGCCGACCGCGGCTACGCCATGCTCGTCATCATCGGCGGCTCCGCGGCCGTCGCCCTCGAGCGCATGCACGAGCTGGAGGCGATCAACGCTTCCGGTCCGATCCCCCCGCTGGTGCTGGAGCTGGCCGAGAACGACACCGACGAGGACGACCCGAACGAGGAAGGAGGCCTGCGATGAAGGTCATCCCCATGATCGCCGCCGAGCTGCGGCGCCTCACGGCGAGCCGCATGGGCATCATCGCCCTGATCGCTCTCATGTGCGTACCGATCCTCTACGGCGGCCTCTACCTGTGGGCCAATCAGGACCCGTACGCCAAGTTCTCCGAGGTGCCGGTCGCGCTGGTCGTGCAGGACGAGGGCGCCACCAGCACGAACGCCGAAGGAGCGGACGAGACCGTCAACTACGGTGACGACGTCGCCGAGAACCTCGTCGAGGGCAATGCCTTCGACTGGCAGAAGATGACGGCGGATGCCGCGACCACGGCGCTCCACGACGGCACGGTCGACTTCACCGTGACGATCCCCTCCGACTTCTCCGCAGCGTTGACGTCGGCCTCCGGTACGGATCCGCACCAGGCGGTCATCGAGCTCGAGACGAACGACGCCAACAACTACCTGGCCTCTTCCATGGGCACGCAGGCGGTGGAGAAGATCCGCAGTTCCGTCGCCCAGATGGTCGGGAGTGAAGCAGCCGAACGCCTTCTCACTGGACTCAGCGATGTGCGCGACTCCTTGTCCGATGCGGCGGACGGTGCCTCCCAGCTCGCGGACGGTGCAGCCACGGCATCCACCGGCAGCGTGACGCTCGCCGACGGGACCACACAGCTCGCAGACGGCACCGCGCAGCTCGCCGACGGAACGGCTCAGCTCGCGAGCGGCGCCTCCCAGCTCGCCGATGGTGCGCAGCAGGTCAGCGACGGCAATCAGCAGATCGCCGACGTCGCCGATCAGGCAGGAGGCATCGTGCAGGATGCCGCAGACACGCTCCCGCAGATCCGCACTGACATCGCAGACACCCTTGCATCTCAGGGACTGACGCAGGAGGAGATCGACGCCGTGCTCGCCAAACTGGATCCGCTCGGAGAGCGGCTGCAGCAGGGCAACACCACAGTGCAGGATGCTGTGAGCAGGATCGATCAGCTCGCCGCGGGCGCGGCCACATTGGCCTCGAGCGCACGCACGCTGTCCGACGGCGCCAGCACAGTGGCGACCGGCGCCAGCGCTGCGGCGACCGGTGCTGCCGCGGCGAACGACGGCGCCATCCAACTGCGCGACGGCCTCGCCACCCTCGCCGACGGCACCGTCGAACTGCGCGACGGCCTCGCGAACGGGGTGGAGCAGATTCCGGCATCCACACCGGAGTTGCGCAAGGCCCAGGCCGACACGATCTCCGATCCCTTGCGTGTCTCGAGCGACAAGGTCGCGTCGGCAGAGGACTACGGCGCGGGGCTCGCTCCGTTCTTCGCGGCACTGGCGGCCTGGATCGGCATCTACGCGTTGTTCCTGATCGTGAAGCCCGTGTCTCGCCGGGCCGTCACCGCGCTGCACTCCCCCGTCCGCATCACCCTGGCCGGCTGGCTCACCCCTGCCGCCCTCGGTGCGCTGCAGATGGTGGGGCTCATGGGCATTCTGGCGATCACGCTCGGGTTCCGCTTCGACAATGCGCTCGGCACGCTCGGGGTCATGGTGCTCGCGTCAGCGACGTTCGCGGCGATCATCCTGGCACTCAACGTGTGGCTGGGGTCGGTGGGTCAGTTCCTCGGACTCGTGCTCATGGTGCTGCAACTGGTCACGGCGGGCGGCACATTCCCGTGGCAGACCCTTCCTGCACCACTCGCCGCGCTGCATCACGTGCTGCCGCTCGGCTATGTCGTGGATGCGATGCGCCAACTCATGTACGGCGGCAACTTCGCGCGTGCGTGGTGGGATCTGGCAGTGCTCGCGATGTGGCTCGTCGGCGCACTGCTGCTCGCGATGATCGGCGTGACACGGATGACGCATCGCCGCACGCTGCGCGATCTGCAGCCGAGTCTGATCGGGTGAGTCGGCGCGATGGCGATCGAGAGTAGGCTTCCAGAGCGCGTCCCGAAACGCGCTCCTGGGAACGGTGAGACCGGATCCCGCCGGCGACCCTGAAAGAACGCTCAATGACGATCGAACCTGTCGAATCTCCTGCATCCCGCCGTCTGGGAGTCAGGATCGGCCGCATCGCCTTCGGAGTCGTCGCCGGGTTGACCGTGATCGCGGTCGCTGCGGCGTTCTTCGTGGTCTGGACGATCCAGCGGTCGTTCCCGCAGACCGCCGGCGAGATCGAACTCGGCGGGCTCGCCGCAGAGGTCACCGTGCAGCGCGACGACCTCGGCGTGCCGACCATCACCGCCGACTCCTCGCACGACCTGTTCTACGCGCAGGGCTTCGTGCACGCGCAGGATCGCTTCTTCGAGATGGACTTCCGCAGGCACGTGACATCAGGCCGCGTCGCCGAGATGTTCGGCGAATCGCAGGCCCCGACCGACATGTTCCTGCGCACACTCGGCTGGCGCGATGTCGCCGAGCAGGAGGTCGAGGCGATGGACGAGACCACGCTCGCCTACTACCAGGCATACGCCGACGGCGTGAACGCGTACCTCGAAACGCGTGACGGCGCCGACCTCTCCCTGGAATATGCCGTTCTCGGCATACAGAACCCCCACTACGAGGTCGAGGCGTGGGAACCGGCGGATTCCGTCGCCTGGCTCAAGGCGATGGCATGGGACCTGCGCACGAACATCGAAGACGAGACCGAGCGCGCACTTCTGGTCGCCGAGGTCGGCGACCCAGCGGTCCCGGCCGAGAGCGTCGATCTGCTCGAACAGCTCTACCCCGCGTATCCGTTCGACCAGAACCCGGTGATCGTTCCCAAGCTGTCGACGGTGCCCGCCCTCGAGGCGGCAACGGATGCCGCGCCCGCCGCCTTCTCGACGGATGCGGGTACGACCGACGATTCGCAGGTGCAGACCGCGGTGTCCACGATCGAGTGGCAGGACGCCGACAGTGTCGTCGCGGCGGCGAGCATGCTGGTCGGAGATGTCGGCGAGGGCATCGGATCGAACTCGTGGGTCGTCTCCGGTCAGCTCACCGAGAGCGGCATGCCTCTCCTGGCGAATGACCCGCACCTGGGGTCATCCCTGCCGTCCGTCTGGTATCAGGTGCAGCTGCGCTGCTCAGAGGTCACCGACGAATGCCCGTTCGACGTCGGCGGCTTCTCGTTCTCCGGCCTACCGGGCATCGTGATCGGCCACAACGCCCAGGTGGCCTGGGGCTTCACGAACCTCACGACCGACGTCGCCGACCTCTACATCGAGAAGGTCGACGGAGATGAGTACTGGCGCGATGGCGCCCTCGTGCCGCTCGACGTGCGCGAAGAGACGGTCAAGGTCGCCGGCGGAGACGACATCGATCTCACCATCCGCTCGACCGTGCACGGTCCGATCATCTCCGGCCTCACCGATGACTTCACCGCCGTCGCCGACGGTCAGGTCGCGGCAGACGGCGACGCCCTCACCCAGGGAGAGACGGATGCGTCAGCCGCACTCTCGGGCGAGTACGCCGTGAGCCTTCGTTGGACGGCGCTGGATGCCGGCAGCACCGCGACCGCGATCTTCGCCCTCGCCACGGCTCAGGACTTCGAAGACTTCCGGTATGCGGCATCGCTGTTCGATGTGCCGGCGCAGAACCTGATCTACGCTGACGTCGAGGGCAACATCGGATACCAGGCGCCCGGCCGTCTGCCGATCCGCGGCGCAGGTGACGGATGGATCCCGCAGCCCGGTTGGGACAGCAGCTATGACTGGACCGGGTTCATCGACTTCGAAGAGCTGCCCGTCTCCTACAATCCGAGCTCGGGATACATCGTCACGGCGAACAACGCGATCGTCACGGACGACTACGACCACTTCCTCTCCCGCGACTGGGACTACGGCTACCGCGCCGCTCGGATCACCCACATGATCGAACGCCGCGCAGCGGCGGCACCGCTCACCGCGCAGGACATGCGCGACATCCAGAACGACAACGAGATGTGGATCGGCAAGAAGCTCGCGGCGGTCGTGGCCGACATCGAGGTGAAGGGCACCGGCCCTGAAGACGCCATCGCGCTGCTGCGCACCTGGGATGCGCAGAACAACGCGGATTCGGCAGCGGCCGCCTATGCGAACGTGCTGTGGTCGAACCTGGTGCTGAACCTGTTCGAGCAGCGCGAGAAGCCGCTGCCGCACGACGGTCAGGGCCGCCTGTTCACGGTGGTCTCGGCGCTGCTCGACGACCCGACCGACCCGCTCTGGACGAACGAGAACATCGACGTCTCCGGAATGGAAGAGATGCTCGCCCTGTCTGCCGAGCAGGCCTACGACGAGCTCGCCGGTCTGCAGGGCACGGCGGTCTCGCGATGGAACTGGGGCGACCTGCACGCCATCACGCTGAAGAACGCCACGCTCGGCTCATCCGGCATCGCCCCGATCGAAGCGCTGTTCAACCGCGGACCCTATCCCGTCGGCGGCGGGCCGTCGGTCGTGAACGCCACCGGCTGGGAACTCGGCGAGGGATACGCCACGACCACCGTGCCCTCCATGCGCATGGTCATCGACCTGTCGGACTTCGACGCGTCGACGTGGAATCACCTGACCGGCGCCTCAGGGCATCCGTTCCACGCGCACTACGTCGATCAGACCGAGAACTGGTCACGCGGCGTCCAGACGCCGTGGGCGTTCACCGCGGATGCCGTGGATGAGGCGACCGTCGACACGCTGGTGCTGGCGCCGACGGACTGAGCACCGGCATCTCGGCAGCCGCCATCAGACCTCTTCGGTGAGCTCGATCGGTCCGATCGCGGGCGGCGCGGCATCGGCCGGAGTCTCGACCGTCTCGACATCGTCGTCCTTGCCGGTCAACCTCGCGACGGCTTCGGCGAACTGCTGCTCCAGTGCGAGGAACGCCGCCGGCACGTCACCCGCGGCGAGCGCGTCGAGCAACTGCCGATAGGTGTCCGAGACAGAACGGCGAACGGTGTAGCCGCCCGGGTCGCTGAAGCTGGCGATGCGCGTCTCGATCGCGAGCGTCGCCATGTACTGCGTCAGTCTGCGACTGCGCGCCGAATCGACGAGCTCTCGGTGGAACTCGATGTCGGCATCGCCGATGGCGCGTGCATCCGTCCCCTCGCTCACGGCGACCAGCTCGGCATACGCGTTCTCAAGCCTGTCGAGTACCGACGCGGCACCCGACCTGATGATCAGCCGCACGGCCTGGGCCTCGATGGCAAGGCGCGCGTCGTACACGTCGGCGACGTGCTCGGGGCCGATGACGCTCACTCGCATGCCGCGGCCTGGGGATGCGGTGAGCAGCCCCTCCTGCACGAGTCGCTGGGTGGATTCCCGCAGCGGGCTGCGGCTCACGCCCAGCTGCGACGACATCTCGACCTCGCCGATGGGGCTGCCCACCGGCAGAGCGCCGGTGAAGATGGCACTGCGCAGTTCGGCGGTGATGAGGTCGACGGTCGACGGTCGCGCGACGCGCACCATTGAGATCGGCGAAACCGCGCGAGGGGTGTGTGAAGCCATGTGCATCCCTTCCAGCCGTCGCGCGAAACCGCGGACATCTCATTGTCGATCCTCCGCGTCGTTCTGCGAAGTCGAATCAGGATTCCTCAGTCTGCCTCATGATCACGTTTTTGTATACGTGTCGACAATCTGCGCGCCTGACTGTACATCCATCGACAGATTCCATAGTCTGGGGCACGGTCAACGGCGCCCGTGCAGAGCGCCCGGATACGGAACTCATACGGAACGCGAGGACATCATGACGAAGAGAACGACACGGATCGGCATCGCCACAGTCGCCGTCGGAACCCTGACGCTCGGCCTTCTCGCCGGGTGCTCATCAGGCGGCGGCAGCGACACCGAGGGCATGAACACGCTCGAGAAGGCGCAGGAAGAGGGCAAGATCACACTCGCGATCGCCTCCGAGCAGCCGTACTCGTGGGTCGAGGATGGCGAGCCGACGGGCGCGACCATCGCGATGCACGAGCAGATCTTCAAGAATCTCGGCATCGACGAGATCGAGGTCGAGGAGGTCGACTGGAACTCGCTGATCCCCGGGCTCAACGCCGGCCGCTGGGACGCTGTGAGCGCCGGCATGTCGATCCTCCCTGAGCGCTGCGCAGAGGCCGCGTTCAGTGATCCCGAGATCATGTACACGACCACCCTCGTCGTCCCCAAGGGCAACCCCAAGAACCTCAGCGACCTCGATTCGGTCGCCGCGGCCGGAGACGTCACGCTCGCGGTGCAGTCGGGTGCGATCGAAGAGGGCTACGCGACCGACCTCGGCATCGCGAACACCGTGCCGGTCGACAGTGCCCAGGCCGGTATCGAGATCGTGCAGTCCGGTCGTGCCGACGCCTTCACTCTGACCGCCGTCTCGCTCAACTGGATGACAGAGGGCATGGACGACGTCGAGACCACAGAGGCCTTCGTGCAGGAGATCGACGGGGTCGAGCAGATCGGCGCCGGCGCCACGGTGTTCCGCCAGGACGACACCGAGCTGCTCGAGGCCTACAACGAGGAACTCGCCAAGATCACCGGCGATGAGACGAAGTACCTCGACCTGGTCGAGCCGTTCGGCTTCACCGCGGAGAACCTGCCCCCGGCCGATCTGACCACCGAGCAGCTCTGCTCCGGCGAGCTGGGCTGATCCGGCTCCTGTGACTGAGAATTTCGACGCGCTCTGGCGGGCGCTGCCCCAACTCGTCGACGGAGTGCTCATCACGCTCCAGTTGACGGCGGGCGGCGCCCTCCTGGCGATCATCGTCGCCATCGGCCTCGGGCTGCTGGCACGATTCGAGAACATCGTGCTGCGCGGCATCGCCCGCACGATCATCGAACTGTTCCGCGGCACCTCGCTGCTCGTGCAGCTGTTCTTCTTCTTCTTCGTGCTGCCGCTGCCGCCGTTCGAGATCGAGATGCCTGCCGTCTTCACCGGCATCCTGGCCCTCGGCCTGAACTACGGCGCCTATGGCGCCGAGGTCGTGCGCGGCTCGATCAACTCGGTGCCGGCCGGTCAGTGGGAAGCGACCACAGCCCTGAGCCTGTCCCGCTCGCACCGCATGTGGCGGGTGATCTTCCCGCAGGCCTGGGCGCTCATGCTCCCCTCGCTGAACAACCTGCTGATCCAGCTGCTGAAGGGCACGGCCGTCGTCTACCTGATCACGATCGTCGACCTCACGGCCGAGTTGAACAAGCTGCGTGTGCAGACCGACGTGTACTTCGCGTATGGACTCGGGTTGCTCATCTACTTCGCGATCGCCTACCTGCTCACGCTGGGCATGAACGCGCTCGAGACGCGCGCCAAGCACCGTCTCGGGCAGGGCGGGAAGTGGCGTGACTCCATCACCACCACACCGGTCCCCGACATGAAGGGGGCTGGTCAGGCCGCATGAACGACGACAACAGCTTCTGGAGCTGGGATCACGCCATTGCGGCGTTCCCCGACATCCTGGAGAAGTTCCTCACCGTCACGCTGGTCGTGACGATCATCGGCAGCATCATCGCCGCCATCCTCGGACTCGCGATCGCGCTCGGGCGCCGTACAGCCCCGCGCCCCATCGCCGCCGTCATCACTCTGCTGATGAACTTCGTGCGCATGACACCTCTCGTGGTGCAGCTGCTGTTCGCGTACTACGTGTTCACGACGGTCCCGCCTCTCGTGCTCGGCACGATCATCATCGGCATCCATTACGCCACCTACATGGCAGAGGTCTACCGCGCCGGCATCGACGCGGTTCCGCCTGGCCAGTGGGAGGCGACGACCGCGCTGTCGATGTCACCCGGACGCACGTGGACCGCCGTGATCATCCCGCAGGCGCTGCGCTCCACGCTGCCGGCCTTGGCCAACTACGTGATCTCCATGTTCAAGGACACTCCGTTCCTCATGGTCATCACCGTCGTCGAGATGGTGCGCCAGGCGCAGCTGTACGGCAGCAAGAACTTCCGCTTCGTCGAGGCGATCATCATCGCCGGACTCATCTACCTGGTCGCAAGCCTTCTGAGCTCACTGCTGGCCAGACGATTGGAGAAACGTCTTGAGTACACCACCGCTTGACACCCACACCGGTGCGATCACGCTCGATGACGGTGAGCTGCCGGCGATCCTGTTCGACAAGGTCGAGAAGCGCTTCGGCGATCACGTCGTGCTGCACGACCTCGACTTCACTGTGCGCAGGGGCGACCGCGTCACGCTGATCGGACCCAGTGGGTCGGGGAAGACGACCATCCTCCGGCTCGTCATGACACTCGAAGAGGCGAACGAAGGCTACATCCTCATCGACGGCAAGCCGCTCACGCACTACTCGCGGGACGGCAAGCGGGTCGAGCTGAAGGAGAAGCACAAGAATGAGATGCGCAAGCGCATCGGCATGGTGTTCCAGCAGTTCAATCTGTTCCCGAACATGACCGTGATCGAGAACATCATCGAGGCGCCGGTGCATGTGCTCGGACTTTCCAAGAAGGAAGCGATCGAGCGCGGCCGTGCGCTGCTCGAGAAGGTCGGGCTGCCCGACAAGGAGAACGCCCACCCCACCCAGCTCTCCGGTGGTCAGCAGCAGCGCGTCGCGATCGCGAGGGCGCTGGCGATGGAACCCGAGATCCTGCTGCTCGACGAGGTCACCAGCGCGCTGGACCCCGAAGTGGTCGGCGAGGTGCTGAACATCCTGCGCGACATCGCCCGCGACACCGATGTGACGATGCTGATCGTGACGCACGAGATGCAGTTCGCCCGTGATGTCTCGAATCGAGTGCTGATGTTCGACAGCGGTCGCATCGTCGAAGAGGGCAAGCCGGAGGACATCTTCAGCGATCCGCAGGAGCAGCGGACCAGAGACTTCCTCTCGGCCGTGCTCTGAGCGGCGGCTAGGCGAGTCCGCGTCCTCGGCTCAGCCGGCCGCGGTGGCGGCGCGCCGCGAGATCACCCAGATGCCGAACGCCGCGGTGAGGAAGATCGCACCGAGCATCACCCATCCGAGCAGTCCGAATGTGATCGCCGTCGCATTCACGACGATGGGCGAGGCGAGCGCGCCGAGCGAGAACCCCATGCCGAACACGCCCTGATAGGCACCGGCACGCACGGGATCGGCGAGTTCGAAGCTGAGTCCCCAGGCCCCTGCCTGCGAGAGGATCTCGGCGAAGGTGTGCGTCACGGCTGCCGCGATCAGCACGACGATCGCGATCCAGGCCGGCAGACCGGCGGCGAGCGCGTAGATCACGCAGGCCGCGGCCATCAGCCACCCGGCGATCATCGTCACCCGCCCCGCGATGCGGATGTCATGGGTACCGCGCGACGCGCGCACCTGGAAGAGCACGACGAGCGATGTGTTGACGATCAGCAGCACGGCGACGACCCACTCGGGAGCGTTCGTACGCTGCGTCACCCACAGCGGCATCCCGAGCTCTGCGACACCGAACTGCATGCCGAACACCGCCGAGAGGAACGAGAGCAGCAGGTACCGCGGATCGCGCCACGGCGAGCGGCGGCGCCAGTCCAGCCTCGCGGCGAGGGTGGCTTGGGCCGTGCCGCGAGTGTCGATCGATCCGGTTTCGGTGAGCACGGCGTCGACCTCGCGCACCGGGGCGTCGACGGACGCCGGCAGCCGAAGCAGCGGCAGCGCACCGAGCACGCCGATGACACCCGCGATGACGATGACGACCCGGTACGCCTCAGCGGTGCCCAGTGCCAGCGCGATTGCGGCGATGCCTGAGCCGATCGCGATCGACAGGTTCGTCACCGTGCGCAGCACGGCCCGGGCGCGCACCCGCCGCTCCGGTGCGAATCCCCTGGCGATGATGGCGGATCGCGACGAGTACCCGATCGTGTCGAAGAACCCCGCGAGGCTCGCGATCACGAGCGCTGCGACGAAGGTGTCGGCGAAGGCGTAGGTCGCCAGCAGCAACCCTCCGAGCGTCTCGAAGACATAGGCCAGGCGGCGTGCGCTCCACCGATCAGCGAGCCATCCGCCGAGGAATGATGCGAGCACGCCGCACGCGCTGGAGACGGCGAGCACCACTGCGGCCTCGCCGGCGCTCAGCCCGATGATCAGCGTGAAGAACAGCACGGTGACCGTGAGGAAGACTCCTCGACCGATGCGCGACACCGCGGTCGCAGTCACCAGCGCGCGCAGCACCGGGTCGGCAAACGTCTGCGCCAGGCGCTCTCGCATGCGGGGCTTCACGGTGTCGGTCGGGGTGGGGTCTTGCGAAGGCACATGACAGTTTCACACAGGGCGCGGACACAGCCCGCCCACGCCGCTGGCAGTCAGCATCCCTCGATAGGGTCGATCCATGCCTTCTCGTCTTCTCGCTCCTGAGGGCGCGCCAGCATCCGTCATCGAGTTCGAGCACGGCGGCGCGACCCTCATCGCCGAAGACTTCGGCACCGGCGCGCGTCCCTACGTACTCGTGCACGGCATCGGGATGGGGCGCAGCGTCTACCTCGATTTCGTCGAACGCCTCCCCGGGCGGATCATCGCCCTCGATCTGCCGGGATTCGGTGAGGCGCCGGAGCCGGAGCGCACGCTCACCATGGCGCGGCACGCCGACCTGATCGCGGCGTTCCTGCGCAGCATCGACGTCACGGATGCCGTGATCATCGGTCATTCGATGGGCAGCCAGATCGGCGCTGAACTGGCGGCGCGGCATCCGAAGCTCGTCGACGGTCTGGTACTCGCCGGTCCCACGGTGAACAGTGCGACGCGCAGCATCCGGGAGCAGGCGACGTACCTGCTGCGCGATCTGGTCGGCGAGCGTCCGGAGGTGCTGTGGCGCGGAGCCCGCGAGTACCTGCGTGGCGGGCCGCATCTGATCCGGAAGATCCGCGCCACGGTCGTGCACGAGCCCGAGAAGGCATACGCGCAGGTGAAGTGCCCCGTACTCGTGCTTCGCGGTGAGCGCGACCCGCTCGCGCCGGTGAACTGGTGCCGCAAGATCGTCGGTCTCGTACCAGGGCCGGCCGAGATGAAGGAGATCCCCGATCACGGCCACGGCACCCTGATCAGCGACGCCGCACTGGCGGCCGACCTGATCTCGGAGTTCGCCCGCTCGCTCTGACGCGCGGCTGCTTCGCCTCTCGTTCACAACTCCTCTAATTTTGCCAGAATCGTAGCCTTCGCACGCGTACAGGACACCGAACTCCTCGTCTTTGAGGAGTTGCGAACAGCGTCCGGCATGAAACGCGGACCGAGTACTTCAATGACGGACGCGACGGACTCTCGCACCCGGGCTGAATCATGCAAGATCTCGCTTGCCAGCGGCCGGATCGTCACGCATCCGAGCTTCGCGGCGGCTATGTCTCGGTGTCGGTCCTCGACCTGTTTGTCCCAGCCCTCGTGCCATTCCTTGCTGTCGCACTCGATGATGAGCCAGCCCTCCACGAGGAAGTCCACGTAGCCGACCCCCGGGAGGTGGACCTGCGTCTCGTACCGCAGTCCGAGTGCTCGCAGGATCAAACGCATGAACGTCTCCGGACCGGATGCGGCTGTCGGGTCGACGAGAGACAGCAGCACCCCGTAGCGCGCCGGCAGGGTCGAGAACACGCCTTCAAGCTGGTTCAGCGTCATCAGCTTGTGATGCAGCACGCTGTCGAGAGTGGCGAGGGCCGCCCTCGCGGATTGGCAGCGGATCGCTTGCCTCAAAGCATCGTGCAGGTGCGCCGCATGAATGGTCTCGCACTCGCGGACGGGGTTCCAGTGCAGCCTCGTGGTCCTGAACTTCGGCTTCCGGATCCTGGATGTGCCTTGCGTGATCTGCACGTGAAGGCCCGTGCACACCAGCACGAAGATCCCCATCGACTTCAGTAATGAAAGGCAAGACAGATGACCGCCGACGCGGACGGCCTCGGCGACGTCTTCATCGATCGGCACTCGCGCATAGCGGTCGCGCCGAAGCCGCAGGAGGTGACCCGAACGCACCGCTTCGGTGATGTCCCGCCCGGACATGCCTGATCCTGTCAGCTCGGCGCGGGTGAAGACCACTTTCGTATATGCAACCCGGCACCGTGCCGGCCACGCTCTTCTGGTTGTCGCTCATCACAGGATTCTCGGCGTGCGCTACCGACCGCTGAGCCCCGAAAGGCGTCTATCGGGGATAAGTTTGGCCGACTGTATCGAGTGGAGGGAGGGTGAACGGTCAACTCACGTTCACAACTCCTCAAGGACGGACGGCAAGACGGCTGATCCGCACCGATCCGCCTGAGATCGCCGGTTCTCTGCGGAGTTGTGAACAGCGCGAGGTCAGTCGAGCGGCGGAGCCTGCGACGGCAGGATCATCGTGTACCGGCGGATGTAGGTGAGCACGACCACGAGTCCGCCGATCAGCAGGCCGATCAATCCGGGGACGGCGATGGCCACGCCCACCCATCGACCCAGCGCGTAGATCAGTACGAATCCGAGCACCGTGCCCAGCGCGCCGAGCCCGGCGAAGACCCACCCGATGATCATTGAGACGCGGTACGAGCGCTCGCCGTGCTGGGTCGGTCGCACGCCGATCTTCTGCCCGACATAGGCGCTCCACCGGGTTCCCGTCCACCAGCGAGTGACGTAGCCGGACACCGCGAACCACCCGGCTCCGGCTCCCTCCACCTCACCGGGGAGCGGACGGGTCGACGCATCGAAAACCGGCGCAGTCGACGGAGCGGGGTGCGCGGTCAGCTGACGCGTGCGAAAGCCTCCGATGAGCCAGAGGGCACCGGCCACCAGGAACACGAAGGGGGTGAAGGCGAAGAAGGGCTGCCCGTCGAGGAACTGAGAGGTGCTGAACTGGGTGATACTCAGCGCGATGAAGACGATGCCGAGTGCGAACCCGTTGCCTCCCGGTTCTATCGCGAAGGCATCCGGGCGCGGCCTGCCGTCTCGAAGACGGTATGGCGTCCACCCAGCGCCATCCCACCATCGCACATCTGAGGTGCCCACCACCGGAAACCAGCCCATCGGAGCCGCTGACGCTGGATGCTGGATCGGCTGCGCCGCGGCCCACACTGATTCGCCCCCGCGCTCATGCACGGTCCACTGCGCGCCGTCCCACCAGCGCTGCACCCCTGGCACCCCGGCGTCGTACCATCCCGGCTGTGCGTTCATGCGCCACCCTCCGTCGTCCGCGTTCCGGCCCACGATACTGCCGGGCCCGCAAGAGACCTACCCGGCCCCCGGCGGGGTCTGTTTCGACTCGGCGAGCTCATCGACGACGAGCCGGCGCTCCTCCGTCGTTCCGTTTCGGTAGGCCTGACGACCCACCATGTGCGCGGACAGGGGTGCGGTCGCGAACTGCATCAGCACGATGGGTGCGACGAGCGCGAGCCCGAGCAGGATGCCGCCGACGGATCGCTGAGCGAGCGCGACGGCCAGGCAGATCAGGATCACCCCAAGCACCTGCGGCTTGGTCGCCGCGTGCAGGCGGGAAGGCACGTCTCGGAAGTGCAGCAGCCCGACCGCGGCCGAAAGGCACAGCACAGCGCCGAGCAGGATCAGCACCAGCACCGTCACATTGATGACGGCATCCGGGATCTCGAAGTCGAACACGTTCATGATGTCGTGTTGTCCCTTCTCGCCACGTAGCGGGCGACCGAGATCGATCCGAAGACCCCCACCGCCGCGATGATGAGCAGCACCGGGATGCTGCGGGTGTGTCCGTTGATCGCCATCTCCGCACCCAGCACGCACATGACCTCGGTGAGGAGCACGTCGGATGCCACGGCGCGGTCGAGGATCGACGGGCCGCGGATGATCCGGAACATCGTCAGGATCGCCGCGATGCTGAACACCGCCACGATGATGATCATCAGAACGTTCACCGGCCACCTCCCGCGCGCTCGTCGGCTTTCAGGGCACGATACTGCGCTGGACTGCCCAGCGCCCGCACGATCCGCTTCTCCCAGCGCAGGATGCCGTCGCGCTGCGCATCCGCGTCGGCTCGTGTGCGCACGCCGATGATGTGCAGGTAGAGAACGCGGCGATCGCGATCCGTCTCCACCACCAGCGAACCGGGGATCAGCGACGACGTGACCGAGACGTGCGTCATGATCAGGTCGTCGGCGTATCTCAGCGGCACCGCGATGATCGCCGCACCGGGCTGACGGCGGAAGTCGAACACCTGGATCGACACGGCGATCGCACCGCGAAGGATGGCGAACAGGAACTGCACCACGAACAGCGCGCCGTACCAGAAGTTGACGCGCCCCGAGAGTTCGATGGTCGGCAGACGGAACACGCGCGTGACGAAGACGGCGACGACGAGCCCCGTGACGAACGAGAGCAGCGTGAACTGGTTCCACAGCAGCATCCAGAGCACGATGAGCCAGGCGAGGAACGGAAGCTGCAGCCAGACGTCATGCAGCCGATGGCGCTGCTTCTCAGGAGTCACGGTCCCACCTCCTCTTCCAGCTGTACGAGGCTCACGGGCTGAAGCAGCGCGTCGCCGATGCGATCGCACAGTGCATAGAGGGGACCGGCGAAGATCGTCAGCAGCAGCGTCACGCCGACCATGCCCCCGGTCGCGAGCGTCATGATCCGCGGGATGTGGCGGCGCTCCTGCTGCTCGTCCGCGGCGGGCGCGTTGCCGAGGTACTCGATGCGGCCATCGGTCTCGGCCGAGTCCTCTTCCTCACGCCAGAACGACAGGTTCCAGGCGCGCATCAGCGCGTAGAGGGTGAGCAGTGAGGTGAGGATGCCGCCGAAGATCAGCACCAGCATGATCGGAGTGCCGACGGATGCCGCGGCCTCGAAGAGCGCGAACTTGCCGATGAACCCGGAGAACGGCGGCAGGCCGCCGAGGTTGATGGCCGGCACGAAGTAGAGCACGGCGAGCAGCGGCGCCGCTTTCAGCAGCCCCTTGACCCTGAGTATCGACGTGCTGCCGGCTCTGCGCTCTATGAGTCCGACGGCGAGGAACAGGGTCGTCTGCACGACGATGTGGTGGACGATGTAGTAGACCGTCGCACCGATCGCCGCCGGGGTCGCGATGGCCAATCCGAAGATCATGTAGCCCACGTGGCTGACCAGCGTGAACGAGAGGATCCTCTTCAGCTCCGCCTGCGCCACCGCGCCGAGCACGCCGATGATCATGGTCGCGAGCGCGACGATCAGCAACAGCGTGTCGATGCTGTTCTCGGCGAACAGCTGCGTCTCGGTGCGGATCAGCGCGTAGACGCCGACCTTGGTCAGCAATCCGGCGAACACCGCAGTGACCGGCGCCGGCGCTGTCGGATAGGAGTCCGGCAGCCAGAACGACACGGGGAAGATGGCCGCTTTGATGCCGAACGCGACCACGAGCATCAGATGCAGCACGAGCTGCGTCTCCTGCGGCAGTTCGGTCATCCGCTCGGCGATCTGCGCCATGTTGACGGTGCCGAGAGCGCCGTAGATCATCGCGATCGAGGCGAGGAAGATGATCGACGAGACGAGCGAGACGACGATGTAGACCGCGCCGGTACGGATGCGTGACTCAGTGCTGCCGAGCGTGATCAGCACGTACGACGCCACCAGCAGGATCTCGAACCCGACGTACAGGTTGAACAGGTCGCCAGCGATGAAGGCGTTGAAGATGCCGGCCGCGAGGATCAGGTACGACGGATTGAAGATCGAGATGGGAGTCTCGTCCGAGCCGTCTGCTGCGCCCTGGCCGATCGAGAAGAGCAGCACCGCGAGCAGCACGATGCTGGAGATCAGCACGAGCAGGGCGGCGAGCCTGTCGACGTAGAGCACGATGCCGAACGGCACGGGCCAGCCGCCCACCGACACGGCCAGAGGGGACCCTCCGTCGACCGCGATGAGCAGCACGGCGGCGATCACGGCCACCGCGGCGAGCGCGGCGACGGTGACGAACACCTGCAGGCGAGGACTGCGACCGAACACCAGGGTGATCGCGGCGCCGAGAAGCGGAAGGGCGACGAGCAGGGGGACGAGCGCGCTCATGTGCGATCCCCCTCATCGTCGGATGATGCCTCGGGCGCATCGCTGGGCGCGTCCTCGCGCGGTTCTTCGCGCGACACCCACGGCCGGTCCATCGGGGCGTCATCCTGGATCGAGGCGTGATCGCGCATGTGCAGCACGGTGATCGGCGAGGTGCGCACGTCGACGAAGTCGGTGGTGGCTTCTTCTTCAGCGACGTCGTCCTCGTCGTCCATGACGTCTTCGTCCTCGTCGGTGCGGGCACGCAGGGCGAGGTCGGCTTCGTCGTCCTCCACCGTGTCGGCCTGTCCGAGCTGCCAGGAGCGGTAGATCAGAGCGAGCAGGAAGGCGGAGACGGCAAATGTGATCACGATGGCCGTGAGCGTGA
This sequence comes from Microbacterium murale, assembly GCF_014635185.1. Taxonomy (GTDB): domain Bacteria; phylum Actinomycetota; class Actinomycetes; order Actinomycetales; family Microbacteriaceae; genus Microbacterium; species Microbacterium murale. The sequence continues at coordinate 938,200 of NZ_BMCM01000001.1, read as the reverse complement.
GCGCCTGCGGGAGCGGATCACTCATGTCGCCCTCTGTGCCGAAGAACGGCGCATTTCCGGGCACTCCCATGACGATGAGCAGCAGCAGGTTCGTGGCGTTGCCCAGCAGCAGGAATCCGATGAGAACGCGGGTGAGGCTGCGCTCGAGCATCGCGTAGACGCCGCAGGCGAAGAGCACCGCCATCACGATGATGAGGGTGAGTGAGACATCCATCAGGCGCTCACCCCCCGAGTACGGATCTCCTGGGCCTGCCGGTCGACCTCGGCGCCGAGACTGCGCAGCACGTCGAGCACGAGGCCGATGACGACGAGGTAGACGCCGACGTCGAAGATCGTCGAGGTGACGAACTCCATGTGGCCGAGGCCGGGGATCTCCCACTCCCAGAACGTGCTCGTCAACGGCGCGAGGTTGAAGAACAGCGGAACCACTGCGGTGCCGACGGCGAGGATGAGCCCGGCGCCCAGCAGGCGACCGGCATCCGTCGGCGCTGCCGCGCCGAGCTCCCAGCGTCCGCCCGCGATGTAGCGCATGACGAGGGCCATGCCGGCGACGAGTCCGCCGGCGAATCCGCCGCCCGGCCCGTTGTGTCCGGCGAACAGCAGGTAGATCGACACGACGATGATGGTGTGGAACAGGATGCGGACGATCACCTCGAGCAGGATCGATCGGTTCTCGGGCTTCATCTGCTGGCCGCCGATGAGCCAGGCCCGAGGGCTGCTGCGGTTCTCGAGCGTCTGGAAGCGGATGCCGTCGGTCGTCTCGACGAGCGGAGCGATCCGGGCCTTGCGCCTGATGCGCTTGGGCAGCGACGGACGCTGCGACAGCATGTCGGCGCGGTGGGTGACGAACACGAGGGATGCCACGCCGGTGGCAGCCAGCACGAGCACGGAGAGCTCCCCCATCGTGTCCCAGCCGCGCAGATCGACGAGCGCCACATTGACGACGTTCTTCCCGTGGCCCAGTTCGTATGCGAGTTCGGGGAACGAGATCGAGATCGGGTCGGCGATGCGCGCCTGCGTCGCGACCACGGCGATGAAGGCCATCGTGACGCCGACGCCGATCGCCAGCACTGCACGCGGGATGCGGGAGACCGAGGCGTTGTGCTCGCCCATGCGCGACGGCAGGCGTCGCAGCACGAGGGCGAAAGTGACCATCGTGACGGTCTCCACGAGGATCTGGGTGAGAGCGAGGTCGGGGGCGCCGCTCGTCGCGAACAGCGCGACCATGCCGAGGCCGGTGACCGAGACGAGCACCACGCCGGTGTAGCGCTTACGCGCCTGCACCGCGACGACGGCGGCGATCGCCATGATCGGCGCGACGGCGATCTGGGTCGGGGTGTGCCACGCCGACAGGTTCAGTTGATCGACGTCGCTGGCGAGCAGTGCCGTGGTCTCCGCGGCGACGAAGACGATGAAGATCGTGCCGACGTAGACGGGAAGCGAACCGCGCTGCGTGAGTGTCGTGGTGATGACCGAGAGCCGGTCGACGCCGCGCATCACCACGAAGTACACATCTGCGGCTGTGAACTTCAGCATTCGCGCCTTGCGGTCCCACCCCGTGCGCCTGCTGAGCAGGAAGAGGCCGAAGCCCAGCACGACCGTGAGCACCGAGATGCCCAGCGCCGGTTCGAATCCGTGCCACAGTGCGAGGTGTCCTGGACCCTCGACCGCCACACCGTCAGCATCCAGGCCTGGTACGGCTGTCACCGCGTAGCCGTGCAGTGCGGTGTCGAGTGCCGGAGCGCCGATCCCGAGTGCGATGGTCGCTCCGCCCAGGATCATCGGGGCCGAGAGGAATCCGACCGGAGGATCTGGCCATTCCGTATCCGGCATCCGCTCGCCGCGCTCGTCGCGCTTCTTCCAGAACGCCCCCCACAGGAATCGGACCCCATATGCCGCAGTGAGCATGGATCCGAGGACGACACCGATCAGGGCGACGAGCGCCCATGTCGAGCCGCCCAGCGCATCGTCGAGCAGCCCGGTGAGCGCCGATTCCTTCGCCACGAAACCGATCGTGGGAGCGATGCCCGCCATCGACGCGACGGAGATGAACGCGATCGTCGCCATGGCGGGAGCCTGTCTGCCCACCCCGGACAGTTCATCGATGTCACGAGTGGAGAGCTGACGGTCGATGATGCCGACGATCAGGAACAGTGCCGACTTGAACAGCGCGTGCCCGACCACGAGCGCCAGCCCCGCGAGCGCCGTCGCCTGCGTGCCGTAGCCGACCATGACGGTGAAGAATCCGAGCTGGCTGACGGTGCCGAATGCGAGGATGCGCTTCAGGTCGGTCTCGCGCAGAGCCTGGATTCCACCGAGCAGCATCGTGAAGACACCGAACGAGATCACGATCGGACGCCACGGCTCGGACAGCGCGAAGATCGGAGCGAACCTCGCGATGAGGTAGATGCCGGCCTTGACCATGGCGGCGGCGTGCAGGTATGCGCTGACCGGCGTCGGAGCCGCCATCGCGCCAGGGAGCCAGAAGTGGAACGGGAAGATCGCCGACTTGCTCAGGGCCCCGATCAGCAGCATCACCACGGCGGCGTTCACGACCGGCCCGGTGGGGGCGAGCTCGAGCATCTCGGTGATGCTCGACGTGCCGGTGTCGACGACCAGCAGCACGACGCCGACGAACATCACGAGCCCGCCGAGCGTGGTGACCAGCAGTGCCTGCAGCGCGGCACGACGACTTACCGCACGACGGCGGTAGTGGCCGATGAGCAGGTACGACAGGATGCTGGTGACTTCCCAGAACATCACGAGCATCACGAGGTCATCGGTGAGCACGAGCCCGTACATCGCACCGGCGAAGCCGAGCAGAACACCGGCGAACTGGCCGAGCTCACCCGCCTCGTCGTGGAAGTACCAGCGGCAGTAGAGCAGCACCAGGGCGCCGACACCGGTGACGATGAGAGTCAGCACCCAGCCCAGCACATCCATGCGCATCGACAGGTTCAGGCCGAGCTGAGGGATCCACTCCACGCTCTCGAACGGCGCCGAACCGGTGTCGAGCACCTGGGGCGTCATCACGAGCGCCTGGACGAATGCCGCGGCGGGAATGAGAGCGCCGATCGCGAATGCCCGCGCCCCGAGCCAACGTACCAACGCAGGGAGAAGAAGAGCCCCGAGAAGGAACACGGCAAGGAGCAACAGCATAAGCGGCTCCTCAATGGCTCGTCGAGGCCTTACGGCACAGGCGGGCGGGGTTTCTTCGAGTTTACCGGTTCATACCGTCCTGAGATTCTGCAAGTGCAGTCGGATCTCGCCTCTGCGATCAGATCGCGGGGGCAGCGGTCGTCGTTCCGGCGCGGAAACGGCAGGTGAGATGCAGCGATTGCGCCGCCTCGCCGCGCAGCATCCGGGCGACCTGCTCCCCCGCCGCTCTGCCCTTCTCGACGGCCGGCTGCACCATGGTCGTGAGCATGTGCGGTCCGATGCCGTCGACTCGGATGCCGTCGAAGCCGGCGACACTGAGATCATCCGGTACGCGAAGACCGAGGTCCTCAGCCGCCCGGATCACGCCGGCGGCGAGAAGATCGCTCTGCGCGAGGATCGCCGTGGGGCGGGTGGCGGGATCGCTGAGCAGCGCGCGTCCGGCGATCACGCCGTCGTCGATCGAGCTGCTACCGGCCGATACCGCGGGCAGGTCTGGGTAGACATCCCGCGCACCGGCCAGTCGCTCGATGGTGACGTCGATCGTTGCGCGTCTCAGTCGATCGTCCATGATCCGACCGCGGATGCGATCGCTGTCCAACGGCAGCGTCACGGCGGCGACGCGCTCGTGTCCGAGACCCTGGATGTGCCTGGCGATCTCGGCCGCGGCCTCACGATTGTCGAGCGTGATCTGCGGGATCCCCTCCCCCGCGTCCCCCTCGATCACGACGACCGGCAGGCCTCGGCTCCGCACGATCTCCAGTGACGCGCGGGTTCGTCCGGAGCATCCGATCAGCACGACCGCGTCGACCGGTGCCGTCGCCAGCGCGGAGACCTCGCCCTCCCCCGGCTCGTCGCGCAGCAGCAGCACTCCCGCACCGAGCGAGGCGACACCGTCGGTGAGTCCGTCCATCATCGGAATCGTCACAGGGTCGAGGAATGCAGCCCGCAGATGACCCTCGAGAACCACGGCGACGATGCCGCTTCGGCCGAGCCGAAGCGATGCCGCTCGGGGGTCGGGACCCGCGTACCCGAGATCGGCCGCCGCGGCCAGCACGCGCTCGCGCGTCGCGTCCGAGACCCTGGTGCGGCCGCTGAAGACAACCGATGCCGTTGACGTCGAAACGCCGGCCGCGCGCGCGACGTCTGCGAGCGTCGCGCGACGTGGCGCAGAGGACGGGGCAGAGGACGGCGTCATGGTCCGAGGATAACCCGACATTTCCGAAAATCGAATCGATTCGATACGCTCTGTCCATGGACTCCGCCCTCACCCGTTCGCAGTACGTGCGCTGGCGCAACGCGATCTTCGCGATCTTCCTCGCCAGCGGCGTCTCGATCGCGACCTGGGCGTCGCGCGTGCCCGACATCAAGATCGCCCTCGGCATCGACAACGCGCAGATCGGTCTGCTGCTGCTCGGCATGGGCATCGCGTCGATCCTCGGCATCTCCACGAGCCCGGCAGTGATGGCGCGCACCGGTGCGCGTCGAGGGATGCTGTCGCTGATGATCACCCTCGCGATCGGTCTCGTTCTGATCGGTGTCGGCACAACGGTGTTCGCGTCTTTCCCCGTGGTCATCATCGGCCTCGCGCTGTTCGGCTACGGCAACGGATGCCTCGACGTCATGATGAACGTCGAGGCGACCGCCATCGAGCAGGAGGCAGGCAAGACGATCCTGCCGCTGTTCCATGCGTTCTTCAGTTTCGGCACCGTCATAGGAGCCGGCCTCGGCTGGTTCGCCGCCACCACGCACCTCACGGTCGCATTCCACGCGACAGTGGTCGCCGCACTGATCTTCGTCGCGGCGTTCGTATGCATCGCGAACGTGCCGAACCGTGACGCGACTCTCGATCCTGCCGAGTCCGGCGAGAAGCCGCACTGGCGCGAGCGCATGCACGTGGCATTGTCCGCATGGCGCGAACCGCGCACCTACGCCCTCGGCGTCGTGATGCTCGGGATGGCCTTCGCCGAGGGCGGGGCCAACGACTGGCTGGCACTCGGCGTGAGCGAGGACCACGGCGCCGGTGCGGCCATGGGCGCTGCAGCGCTGACGGTGTTCTCGGTGGCGATGACGACGGTGCGCATCTTCGGCGGGCCGCTCGTCGACCGGTTCGGCCGCGTACTGGTGCTGCGCATCCTCGCGGTGGCGGCCACCGGCGGCATCCTGCTGTTCATCCTCGCTCCCACCCTCCCTCTCGTCTTCGTCGGCGCGGCATTGTGGGGCGTCGGCGCATCACTCGGATTCCCGCTCGGCATGTCGGCCGCAGCCGACGACCCGGCCAAGGCTGCCGCGCGCGTCAGCGCGGCAGCCACGATCGGGTACGTCGCGTTCCTCGGCGGCCCGCCGATCCTCGGGTTGATCAGCGAGCACATCGGCCTGCTGAACACGCTGTTCATCCTCGTCGCGCTGGTCGCGGCATCCGGATTCGCGTCCGGCGCCGCCCGACCGCTCAAGAATGCGAACGCCGAGTCGACGACGAAGTAGGCTCGACGGGTGCGTCTCGTCATCGCCCGCTGCGCCGTGGACTACTCCGGCCGGCTCAATGCCCACCTTCCCCTCGCCACGCGTCTTCTCGTGCACAAGGGGGACGGCAGTCTGCTCGTGCACTCCGACGGCGGCAGCTACAAACCGCTGAACTGGATGAGCCCGCCGTGCACCCTCGTCACAGAGATTCCGGGTGAGGAAGAGGCCGGCGCCGGAGTGATCGACGTGTGGCGCGTCACGCACAAGAAGACCGGCGACGCACTGCGCGTGCAGATCTATGAGGTGCTGCACGACTCCGCGCACGAGCTCGGCATCGATCCCGGTCTGCAGAAGGACGGCGTCGAGGCCGACCTGCAGCGCCTGCTCGCCGAGCAGGTGGAGCGCATCAGCGAGGGCGCGACCCTCGTTCGTCGCGAGTACCCGACGGCGATCGGCCCCGTCGATCTGATGGTGCGCGATGCTGATGGCATCGCCATCGCGGTGGAGATCAAGCGTCGCGGCGACATCGACGGCGTCGAGCAGCTCACCCGTTACCTCGAACTCCTCGGCCGCGACCCGCACCTCGCACCGGTGCAGGGCGTGTTCGCCGCCCAGGAGATCAAGCCCCAGGCACGCGTGCTCGCCGAGGATCGCGGCATCCGCTGCCTCGTTCTCGACTACGACGACATGAAGGGCATCGAGTCCGGAGTACCGCGGCTGTTCTGACGCGCGGGCGAGCGCCCATAGGCTTGAGGAATGCCTCACTCCCCTTACTCCTGCGTGCTCTGGGACGTCGACGGCACCATCGCCGACGCGACGCCCGGCATCTTCCCCCGCCTCATGGAAGTGCTCGCGTCGTTCGGTCAGCCCGCCCCTGACCCTGCTTCACTGCCGCGGTGGGTCGGCCCGCCGATGTACGAGTCGTTCCAGAGCCTCGCGGGCCTGAGCGCGACCCAGGCCGAGGATGCCCTCGCGCGCTACCGCGCACTCGCCGCCCGCGACGGCTATGCCGCGTCCGTCGACATCTACGACGGCATCCCCGATGTCATCCGCGCGGTCGCCGCCGCAGGCATCCCCCAGGCGACCGCGAGCACGAAGCCCGAGAACCAGGTCACCGCGATCCTTGAGCACAATGATCTGCTCGGCCTGTTCGCCGCCGTCTCCGGCGCGCGCAGTGGCACGATCGGGCGCAGCGACAGCAAGTCGGATGTGGTCGGCTGGGCACTGGAGCGATTGCAGGCGGCGGGTGTCGACACCTCGAACCCGGTACTCGTCGGCGATCGCCACCACGATGTGGAAGGCGCGGCCGAGCACGGAGTGCCGGTCATCTTCGCCGAGTGGGGTTTCGGCGAAACCTCGGAGGGCGACGGCGCTGTGTCTCGCGCGGCGGACGCCAATGCGCTCAGAGCGCTGCTGCTCGCATAGGGCACGCGAGAAAGCGCACGGCGCCACAGCGCACGGCGCTCCCCGCCGGGAGCGCGCTGTTGACGTGCGCCCGGACGGAGAGCGTCGTGTGTATCGGCCTCAGATGGGGCGGATGTTTTCGGCCTGCAGGCCCTTGGGGCCCTGTGCAACCTCGAACTCGACGCGCTGGTTCTCGTCGAGTGAGCGGTAGCCGCTTGCTTCAATGGCGGAGTAGTGCGCGAAGACGTCAGCGCCGCCGTCATCGGGGGAGATGAAGCCGAAGCCCTTCTCCGAGTTGAACCACTTGACCGTGCCTTGGGTACTCATGTACTGCCGTTCTGCTGAAATGTGTGCCGACGCAGGGTGCCCCGACGATGCCCACAATATCTGTGCAGCGCCGGAGCGGAATAGCCCGAAGCAGAAGGTAACCCAAATGTTGCACGAGCGTCATGTCGGCTGCGCGCAGGGCGAAGGACGGCGAAAATAGTGCGGCCCTCACCGCGGGGGGAGCGGTGAGGGCCAAAGACGACCGGAGGGTGCGTCACAAAACACCCTAACCCCAAACCACTAATCTTGTCCCCCATTTGGGGGACAAATCTGAAAAATCGTGGGATGATGACTCGATAGTGGCTCCCGCGGATAGAACATTTGGGGACTGACCTACTCGAGAGGGCCCACCGCATGCGCGGATCGTCGGGCTTTGGGGAAATCCGGATTCTGGGGAAAACGGCGACGATCACCCCCGTGCGCATGCTCCTTCACATTAGGGGAGGATGAGCGACCTCGTCCATAAGGATCCAGGACGAGGCCACTGAAGGTTCGGGGAAATGATCCCACGTGGATCGCAGGTTTCGGGACGGGATGGGATGCACAGCACGGAGGTCACCTCCGGCATCTCATCCCGCTCGAACCGCGGGATATCGTCGCGAAACCGCTGGATGCCGCTCCCGCTGCCGCACCGCGCACTCACCCCTAGCCGTCACCCCTAACCGTCGTCGCCGCGCCCGTCAACCCCGTCGTCGAATCACCGCGGCGGTGTGAGAGTCGATCTCACGGATCACCCGATCCCCGACGAAAGGAATGGATCAATGGGCATTGGAGACAAGGCGAAGCACACCGCCGAGGACATCGCCGGTCACTTCAAGGAGGGCGCCGGCAAGGCCACGGACAACGAGAAGCTCGAAGCCGAGGGCAAGGCCGAGCAGGCGAAGGCCGATCTGAAGAAGGCCGGAGACAAGGCGAAGGACGCCTTCGAGCACTGAGGCGGATCTTCCGGCTTTCCTCCTTCCGGAGCACGGACATGACGCGTTTCGGTATAGAAGAGGAGTTCGCCCTCCTCGATGAGGAGACGCTTGTGCCCGTGCCGCTTGGCAGCGCCGCGATCGACGCGCTGACCGGTGGCACGGGCACGTTTCCGCCCGGCAGCACCCGGCCGGAGAAGTGCACAGGCGCTGTGAAGAAGGAGTTCCTCACCTCGCAGGTCGAATTCGCCACTTCGCCCGTGCAGACGGTCGCCGAGGCGGAGAAGCAGTTGCGGTCGTGCCGCTCGGCGCTTACCGACTTCGCGCGCAGCAACGGCGCGGTGGCGGTCGGCACTGGCACACCGTTCGGCGTCGGCCCGACAGGCACCGTGAACGCCTCCGACCGGTACGGCGAGATCGCGCACTGGCTCGGGCGCATCAGCGACACCCATCACGTCAACGGCCTGCATGTGCATGTCGAGGTTCCGGATGCCGAGGCGAGGGTCCGTGCGCTGAACGCGGTTCGCCCATGGCTGCCGGTGCTGCTCGCGCTGTCGGCGAACTCGCCCTTCGCAGACGGCTGTGACACCGGTCATGACAGTTGGCGAAGCATCATCATGCGCCGTCTGCCCCTGTTCGGGGCGCCGCCGCAGTTCGTCGACGCGGATCACTATCACGCCACCGTGGATCGGCTGATCCGTGCGCACATCATTCCGGATGCGGCATCCGTGGCGTGGGCGGCCCGTGTGTCCGCGCGCTATCCGACTCTCGAACTGCGGGTCTTCGACGCCCAGCTCTCGGCAGACGACACGCTCCTGCTCGCCACGCTCTGCAGAGCACTGGTCGTCACAGCGCTGGCCGACACAGCGCCACCCGACAGCCACGTGCACGACACGGATGCCGTTCAGACCTCGCTGTGGTCGGCGGCGAGGTGGGGGATGGATGCGACGCTTGCGCATCCGGCGACCGGCGAGCCGCTCTCCGCCCGCCAGGCGATCGAGTCGCTGCGGGGAACCGTCGCACCCGCACTCGAACTGAGCGACGACCGGGCATTCGTGGACGAGCACCTCGCACGCATCCTCCGCGAGGGGAACGGCGCAGAGCGCCAGCGCGCCGCATATCGTGATTCCGGCGTCGCCGGGCTCCGCGCACTCGTCAGCGCCCCGCAGCCGGCGGCTGCGTGAGATCAGCCGGCGCACGCCGCGGCCACCAGATCCGATCACCGAGCACCCCGAACACCGCCGGAACGATGACGGTGCGCACCACCAGCGTGTCGACGATCACGCCGACCCCGACGATCAGTCCGAGCTGACCGAGAGTCACCAGCGGCAGCACGCCGAGCGCCGCGAACACCGCCGCGAGCACGATCCCGGCGCTGGTGATGACGGCACCGGTGTGCGAGACCGCCCGCACCATCCCCTCGCGGGTGCCGTGATGCTCGGCCTCCGCACGGGCGCGGTGCACGAGGAAGATCGTGTAGTCGATACCCAGCGCGACGAGGAAGAGGAATGCCAGCAGAGGCACCTGCAGATCGAGCGCATGCTGATCGAACAGCATCCGGCTCAGCCACGACCCTGCGCCGATCGCCGCTGCGGCGCTGCCGACGTTGATCAGAAGCAGTACCACCGGCGCGACCAGCGAGCGCAGCAGCACGAGCAGCACGATGAAGCTGACGGCGAGCACGAGCGGAGCGATGAGCAGCAGATCCTGCTGGTTTCCTGCCCTGGCATCCAGATCCGTCGCCACGGCACCGCCGACGGCGGCATCCGCTCCCGGCACGTCGTGGACGATCTCGCGCAGTTCGGTGACGAGGTCGAGGCTCTCGGGTGTCCCTGGTGCGTACTCGCCCGTCACCATGATCTTCGTGAACTCACCATCGGTCGTCTCACCGATCGGGTGCGCACGGACCACGCCGTCGACCTCGTCCACACTGTCGAGCACGCTCTCGGCCTCTGCCGTGTTCGCGACGATGAAGATCGGCTGGGACTCCCCGGGCGGGAAATGATCGCCGAGCACCTCGAGACCGGCCGCGGACTCGGACTGCACGCGGAACTTCTCGACCTGGTTCAGTCCCACGGTCGTCCCCACGAGGCCTGCACCCATCACCGCCAGCACAAGCACACCGGCACCGAGGCTCAGCCACGGGCGGCGCATCACCGAAGTGGCGATGCCCTTCCACACCTTCCCCTGTTCGGCATTCGCACCGGGCTTCGGCACGAACGGCCAGAACACCCTGCGTCCGCACACCGCCAGGAGGGGAGGGAGCGCGAAGAGCACGGCGGCGAGCGCGATCAGCAGGCCGACGGCGGAAGAGATGCCGAGGCCGCGGGTGCCGGGGATGACGGCGAGCGCCAGGGTGAGCAGGGCCAGCACCACGGTGATGTTCGACGCCAGGATCGCCGGCATGGTCTTGCGCCAGGCGGCGCTGAGCGCCGTGCGGTGATCGTCGTCGACCAGCAGCTCCTCGCGGTAGCGGGAGATGAGCAGCAGCGCGTAGTTCGTGCCGGCGCCGAAGACCAGCACACTGATGATCCCGGAGTCGAACTGCAGGTCGAGCAGGTTGCCGACGGCGCCGGTGACCTTGCCGGCGAGCTGGTCGGCGAACGCGACGATCACCAGCGGGAGCAGCCAGAGGATGGGGGAGCGGTAGGTGACGATCAGCAGCACCGCGACGATGAGGATCGTGACGAGCAGCAGCGTGAAGTCGGCACCGTCGAAGGCGCTCGTGACGTCGGCGCCGAATGCCGGTCCTCCGGTGACCAGCAGCGTCAGTCCGGTCGGCGCGTGACCCGCGACCTCGGCGCGCAGGTCCTTGATGATCTCGGCGGTTTCGGCATTGTCGGCGCCGACGGTGATCGGCGCGACGATGACCGCGGCCGCGCCGTCATCGCTCACGGTCGGTCCCGAGGACTCCAGACCGGTGTGCGCGTCGAGCGCCGGCACGATGTCCTCCAGCGCGGCGACGTCCGCGGGGGAGAGGTCTGCGGCATCCGCTCGAGACGCGACCACGAGCACCGACTGCTCATCCGCGTTCGGGAACTCGTCCAGCAATGCGCTCACCTGCGACGACTCGGAGTCCGGCGGCGCCGTCTCGTTTCCGGTCGGGCCGTCGATACGGCTGAAGAGACCGAGCAGGGCCACGAAGGTGAGGAGCACGATGCCGAGGGAGATCCAGGCGCCCCGCCGGGACGTGAGCCGGTCGGGTAGGCGCGCGCGAGTAGCTGTCATGCTTCCAGCCCATCAGCGACACCCCATCCCGACATCGCTCAAAAGGTTGATCATGCGCTCTGGACACCTCGCCCAGCGGGGTGTGACCGCAGTATTGTTCGGGAATGGAGGATGCGGGCGAACACGGCGACGAAGCCGGCGACGAGCACGCCGGTCGGCAGTCCCGACGCAGCTTCCTGCGGGCTTCCGGCATCGGAGCCGCCGGCATCGCGGCCGGTGCGATCGGCGCAGCCGCCGTCACACGGGGCTTCCAAGGCCACGGCGACCCCGACGCCACGTACGGCTTCACGCCCCTGCCCGCTCGCCGCGAGCCTGGGTTCGATCACGTCGTCGTGCTGATGTTCGAGAACCGCAGCTTCGACCATGTCCTCGGCAGGCTCTACACGGCCGACTCCGTACCGAACGGTCAGACCTTCGAAGGGCTGCAGAACGGCGACCACAGCAATGCCGCACCAGACGGGACGGTGGTGCCCGCACACGTGTATGAGGGCACGACCGATCAGATCATGAGTCAGCCCGACCCTGATCCAGGCGAGTTCTACTCGCACGTCAACACCCAGCTGTTCGACGTCGTCGACCCCGACACGAACGCGGATCTAGCCGCTCACGACCTCGCTGCCCCCTGGAATGCGCCGCGCGACAAGCGCGAGGCGACCATGTCGGGGTTCGTCCGCGATTACATCATCAACTTCCGATTGGAGCGGGGCAAGGACCCGACGCCGGAAGAGTATGCGGCGGTGATGGGCGGCTTCGCACCCGAGATGCTGCCGGTGATCTCCGCTCTCGCACGCGGCTTCGCCGTCTACGACCACTGGCACTGCGCCGTGCCGTCGCAGACGTTCTGCAACCGTTCCTTCTTCCATGCGAGCACGTCGCACGGCTTCGTGACGAATGTGCACAACGGCGGACAGTCGAAGTGGTTGGATGCGCCGGCGGTGCCCACGATCTTCAATCGCCTCGAGGATGCGGGGAAGATCTGGCGGGTGTACTACGACGCCGATCAGGGTGCCTCGCTCACGGGGATGCTGCATGCACCGTCGATAGAGAAGTACTGGAAGACGAACTTCCGCAGCATGGAGCAGTTCCATGACGATGCCCGTACCGGGCACCTCCCCGACTACGCGTTCATCGAACCCAGAATGGTGTTCGACCACAACGACATGCATCCGCCGGTGAGCCGGCCGAAGGTCGTGCACGAGTCAGACGGCGCCACGTACGACAGTGCGCTCTCCGACATCCGGGCCGCCGAGGCCCTGCTGGCGGAGGTCTACTCCTCGGTTCGCGGCGCGAGCACCAGCGACGGTTCGAATGCGATGAACACCATGCTGCTGGTCACGTTCGATGAGCACGGCGGCATCTACGACCACGTCGCCCCACCCGCCGCGACGCCGCCGACGAAACCGGCGGAGCCCGGAGAGATGGGCTTCACGTTCGATCGCCTTGGCGCTCGTGTGCCCGCGATCGTGATCTCGGCGCACACCGCCGCCGGAACCGTGATCAACGACGAGATGCACCACGGATCGGTCGTCAAGACGCTCTGCGAGCAGCACGGTCTCAGCCCGCTCACCCGTCGCGACGCCGACGCCCCCAGCATGCGCAATGCCGTGACGCTGAAGACGCCTCGGCAACCGGCGCTCTGGCCGGACGTGCACAGTCCTTATGTGCCGAAGAACCCGGAAGCACGGCGCGCCAAGCCGACGGATGCCGCACACCGCGATCGACCGCTCACCGCACCGGCGCTCGGCCTCATCGGGCTGCTGCTGGAGAAGTACGAGCCCGGCGCCGAGCTGCCGCGCACGTACGGCGACGCCTACGCGGTGCTTCAGAAGCACGGTCAGGACCTGTTCGGAGTACGCGACTGAGCGATGTCCTCAGCTCACGGCGTGGACGACGCTGCCGATGAAGACCGAGAGGATCGTGGTCCATCCGACGATCGCGACGGCCTGCCAGATCAGGACACGGGCCTTGCTGACGCCGGATGCCGCGAGCATCGTCGCCGTGAACTGCGTGGGGAGAAGGAGCGGGCCGAGCAGGCTGACGCCCGGCACGCCGTAGCGGTCGAGCGCCCGGCGGAACTTCGCCTTGCGGGCAGCACTGCGGCTGCCGTCGGCCTCATCCTCCGCATCGACCACGGTGACGCTGCCTGCGGCGGTGCCCTCAGCGGCCAGACGCGCCTTGCGCTCGTGGTGGCGGCTGACCACCGCGTTACGCGCCCCTGAGCTCAGCAGCACCAGCACCAGAACGCAGAGGAAATTCCCGACGATCGCGGAGATTGCGGCGATCACCGGATGGATGCCGCCGATGATGCCGATGGTCGCTGCACCCTCGCCTTCGATGAAGGGCACCGCGCCGGCCAGGGCGACGATGAGGGGTTGCACCAGCTCCGGCACCTGGGCCACCAGGTTCTGGAAGGTCTCGATGAGATTCATGGGATGCTCCTGTCGTTGCAACCGACCGGGCGTCTCCCCGGCGATGACTCCAGTCCATCGGTTTCCTCTCACGCGCAGAAGTGTGGCGCTGTCACCGCTTTCCGGGGTGATCGCACGGCCGACGGGTGACATGTGTCATGGCCGTAATGTGGTCGACATGGCCCGTTCGTCCGCTCCCGTTCCCGACGGCTCCCCGACGGCGGTGCAGCGCAGTTCCCTGCGCCTCGACAGGGGGATCACGGCCACCTGGTACTACACGATCGCGGCCCTGCTCGTCTTCGAGATCGGCATCGTGCTCGCCACCACGCTGGCGGTGTGGGCATCGGTCGCCCGTCCACCGGCGGCATCGGTCGCCGTCACCGTCGGCGGACTGCTGTGGGTGGGGTCGACCGTGGCGCTGATGGTCGACTATCGCCACCGCACGGATGCTGCGCCGCTGGTGCTGTGGCGCCGACAGCTGCTGCCGCTTCTGATCACGGTGGCTTACGCGATCACGGCCGGCACCGTCACGGGGATGTGGATCGTCGGCGCTCTCCCGCTGTTGCAGTCGCTCATGCTCCTCAACTGGCAGTCGGGCGTGCGCCTGCGCGTGATGCTCGCAGCCACGGTCGTGCTCATCGGGCTCGCGGTGATCGACATCAGGACGGCGCCGGCCGACACGATGACGACCTTCGGTCCGCTCGTCTCGTTCTCCGTGATCCTGCCGGCCATGACCGTCGCCTCCCTGTGGTGGTGGGACGTGCTGGTGCGCCTCGATCGGGCGCGCGCGTCGGAGAGCCGCCTCGCGGCGACGCAGGAGCGCCTGAGGGTGGCGACCGACGTGCACGATCTGCAGGGACATCACCTTCAGGTCATCGCGCTCCAGCTCGAACTCGCCGAGCGGCTCATGACGAAGGACCCGGATGCTGCGCTCGAGCAGCTTCGCGCCGCGAGGGGGAGCGTTGCCGAAGCACAGCAGGGCACCCGAGATCTCGCGATGCGGTTCCGTTCGGCGCCGCTGAGCGATGAGATCGCCAACGCGGTCGATCTGCTGCGCGCTGCCGGCACGTCGGCGGAGGCGAGCATCGATGCCGAGGCGGATCATGCGCCGGCATCCGTTCTCGGCCCCGTCATCCGTGAGACCACGACCAACGTCCTGCGTCACGGTGGCGGCAAGTGGGCGCAGCTCTCCTTGAAGAGGGACGGCGGGTCGTGGCGGTACGAGATCGTGAACGACTCGGCCGGGAACTCGGCGTCCGGTGACGGCGCGGGGCTCGAGGGCGTCGGTCGGCGGGCCGCAGAAGCTGGGGGAACCTTGGAAGTACGACGCGGAAAGCAGGAGTTCGCGGTCGTCGTGACCGTTCCGGTCGAAGACCTGGGGGAGGACGCGCGATGATCCGTGTACTGCTCGCCGATGACGAGGCGATGATCCGTTCGGCCCTGGCCGCTCTGCTGCGACTGGAGGACGACATCGACGTGGTGGCGGAATGCGCCGACGGTCAGGAGGCTCTCTCGGAGGCCCTGCGCCTGACACCGGACGTCTGCCTGCTCGATCTGGAGATGCCGGGGCTCGACGGGGTCGAGGTGGCGGAGCGCCTGCGGCGCCAGACGTCCATTCGCTGCGTGGTCGTGACGCGTCACGCCAGGCCGGGCGTGCTGCGGCGAGCGCTGGCATCCGGGGTCGCCGGGTTCCTGCCGAAGTCACGCGGGGCGGACGAGGTCGCCGAAGTCATCCGGCGCGTCGCGGCCGGTGCGCGCTACGTCGATCCGGAGATCGCGGCCGACGCGCTGAGCGACGAACGAAGCCCCCTGACCGACCGCGAACTCGACGTGCTGCGGGCAGGTCGGCGCGGCGAGACGACAGGGCAGATCGCGCGCGCACTGTCGCTCGCCCCTGGAACCGTGCGCAACCACGTGTCGACCGTGCTGGGCAAGCTTCACGTCACCACCCGCCAGCAGGCCGTGCTGGTCGCGGAAGAGCGCGGCTGGATCTGAGATGTTCGGACTCTCGGGGCTCTTCGGGTCGATGTGGCGTCCGATGCGCCACCGGCGCCGTGGTGTCGTGGAGCTGAAGTGGCTCAGTGCGCGTACGTACACGACGAAGTGGTATCCGCAGGGCGTCGACTTCGGAACGTGGCAGGGCCGCCGCACGCTCGCGGTGAGCTGGTTCCGCAAGGAGAAGAGCGGTGCGCATCTCGCATCCCGAGTGACGTTCATCGATCTGGAGCGCTCGCGGCACCTCGATGTCGCCCTCACGATCGAAAGCGAGGACGGCGAGCTCGTCCCCGCCCAGATTCACGCCGGCGGCCTCGCCTGGTTCGGTGATCGGCTGTTCGTCGCCGCCACGGGTCAGGGGATCTGGGAGTTCGATCTCAGCGAATCGCGACGGCTTCGCGGGGCTGCCGCGCGGCGCGTGGTCGGAGCCCGCGGTCGCGGCTTCGGCGCGGTGGCGCTGGCGGCTGTTCGCGTGCGGGTGCATCCGGTGCCACTGCGGTGTTCGTTCCTCGGGCGGGTGTTCGACGAGGGCGGCACATCGCAGCCTCGCGTGCTCATCGGCGAGTACCGCGGCGACAAGCTCGGACGCATCGGCGAGTTCACGATCCCGGCCGATGTCGACGGTTCGTTCGTCTTGGTCGACCAGGGCTCTCCGCAGATCGCGCGTATGCAGGGCGCGGTGCAGTGGGGTGATCGACGATTCGTCTCGCAGTCGCGCGGCCTGCAGCCGGGTGCGCTGTGGGACGGCGAGGGCGCCGCGCTCCAGCGCAGCGAGGTTCAACTGCCGATCGGCTGCGAGGATCTCGCGCTCGATCCGGAGGGGCGGATGCTGTGGACACTCGGCGAGCATCCATGGCGGCGCGTGGTGCGCGGCATCCCGTTCGATCGGCTCGGGCTGTGAGACCTCAGGCGAACTCCCCCAACTGGCCGGCCATGGCGCGCCCCTGTACGTAGCCTCCACGCGCGGCAGGTGGACGCGTCGATGGATCCAGCGCATTGGCATTGAACACGTCGCCGGAGCCGGCGTCGGGAAAGACGGTCTCAACTGTGCTGCCGGCTGCGCGCAATTCATCGACCTGGGTCGCGAGGTCCATGCCCCACTCCAGTGGCTGCCTGGTTCTGCCGCTGAACGGGTCCAGCACGAGCACCCGGGCGTAGCCGGCCGCGAGGTCGGCATTCGAGCCGCGACGATAGGCGCCGTTGAGATAGCGCTTCTCACCGATGGGGTACGGCGTCATCGGAGAGGTGCTGGCGGCGACGGCATCCACCAATTCGATTCCGCTGTCGCGATCGAACACGACAGGTTCGGCAGTATGCGCGTCGACCGCTGTGATGAGGACTCGCTGTCGCGGCCAGTGGTGGTTCGGGAGCCGAGCCGCCACTGTGCTGCGCCAGCGCGCACCATCGGCTCCGTCGGACGTGTCCCTTTCGAGCGCGGCCATGGCGAACCTGCGGCGCATGTCGGATGCATCCTTCGCAGAGGCGATGATCGCGTCTGACCACTCCATGTAGGCCGGCCCCGAGAGACGCGGAGCACGCCTCGCATCCGTACCGGTGCTCCGGGGAGTCGGCGGGGGCGTTTCGGCGATGATGGCGGCGTACAGGTCGGACGGATGCGTGCCGCTGGTGATCTGGGCCGCCACCGTCGATCCGGCCGAGGTCCCGATGATCAGGTCCGCCGCATGGAGATCGACCCCGGCAGCGGACAGCCCCGCGATGAGGCCCAGCTGCCAGGCGTTTCCCGCAGCGCCCGCGCCGGCGAGCACCAGCGCAGTGCGGTGGTCGTTTCTCGAGACGGCGTCAGAGGGCGTCGTAGAAGTGGTGTGAAGTGAGTGATCCATGGTCGTCGCTTTCGAGGAGTGCAGAAAAACCCCCGGCCTGGATCCCAGGTCGGGGGTTTTCACTCGCTGTGCGCGAGGGGGGACTTGAACCCCCACGCCCGTAAGGACACTGGCACCTGAAGCCAGCGCGTCTACCATTCCGCCACTCGCGCGAGTGTCTCGTTCCGAAGAAGTCAACTTCACGAGGATATCACGCACTTTCACGTGCACCGAACCCGCGCGGCGCCCGCAACCGCAACCAGAAATCACATCCTGCGTGAGACATCGTCGGCGCCGTGGTGTCTCACGCAGAGTGTGGTTGTTCGACGCCCGAAGGGCCTCAAGAGGCGCATATACAGTTCACCTGGCTACGATGTTGCTACCGCCGCCATGCCAGAGGAGCCCAGTGGGACTACTTGACAGCTTTGAGAAGGGTCTTGAGCGCGCCGTCAACGGTGCGTTCGCCAAGACCTTCCGCAGCGGCATACAGCCGGTGGAGATCGCCTCAGCGCTCCGCCGCGAGGCCGACATCAAGGCCGCCGTCGTCAGCCGCGATCGCATCATCGCGCCCAACAGCTACGTCGTGCGCCTCAGCGCCGACGACCTCGAGCGGATGCACGGACTCGGCGGCGCGCTCACAGAAGAGCTGCACGCTCTGATGAACGCGCACGCCAAGGCGCAGGGCTACAGCTTCTCAGGCCCGGTCTCGATCGTCCTCGAAGCGGACGAGAAGGTCGCCACAGGCACGGTGCGCGTGAACTCCGGCACGGCCGAGGGACGCGTCAGCTGGCAAGCCGTCGTCGACGTCGACGGGCGTCGCCACTCGATCACCAAGGCCCGCAGCGTCATCGGACGCGGCAGCGACGCCGACATCACGATCGCCGATGCCGGCTCCAGCCGAAAGCACGTTGAGATCCTCTGGGACGGCGAGCGCGCCATGATGCGCGACCTCGGCTCCACGAACGGCACCAAGGTCAACGGCACCAAGGTGCGCGAAGCGCCGCTGCCCACCGACACCACGATCACGATCGGTCGCACCGACCTGGTCTTCCGGGTCGTCCCTGTGGCAGCCGACCGACCGTCGGGGGCGAACCGATGAGTGAACTCGTCCTCCTGCTGCTGCGCATCGGCTTCCTGGTGCTGCTGTGGTTCTTCGTGTTCGGCGTGGTGTACTCGCTGCGGGCCGACCTGTTCGGTGTGAAGGTGCGCAAGCTCCCCGCCGAAGCCGCCGGCGGCGCTCCCGTCGCGGCTCCCGCTGCCGCCAAGCCGAAGGCCTCGCCCTCGCCGCGCGCCGGCGGTGCCGCCAGGGTGAACAGCGTCTCCAAGCTCGTCATCACCTCCGGCCCCAAGGCAGGGCTCGAGCTCCCCCTCGGCACGGAGCCGATGACGATCGGCCGCTCGAGCGAATCCGGTCTCGTGATCCGCGACGACTACACCTCCAGCCACCACGCCCGCCTGCTGCTGCGCGGCGACACCTGGGCGATCCAGGACCTCGACTCCACCAACGGCACCTACCTGGGCGGAAAGCGCATTTCGGGAGCGCCCGTCCCGATCGACATCGGCGACGCCGTCAAGGTCGGCGCCACGACCTTCGAGCTGCGAGCCTGACGCCGGCATGGTCTTCGAAGGCTCGAGCGCCGCGATCTCCCATACCGGGAAGGTGCGCTCCAACAACCAGGACTCCGGGTACTCCGGCGCCAACCTCTTCGCAGTCGCCGACGGCATGGGCGGCCACGCGGGCGGCGATGTCGCGTCGAGCATCGCGATCCAGCGGCTCGAGCGCCTGGATCATCCGTTCCCCGACGTGGACGAGGCCCAGGCCTCGTTGCAGGCAGCCGTCACCACGGCCGCAGGCGACCTCATCCGCGCTGCCAAAGAGCGCCCTGAGCTCGCTGGACTCGGCACGACCGTCAGCGCGATCATCATGGTCGAGGATCACGCCGTCATCGGCCACATCGGCGACTCGCGCATCTACCTGTACCGCGACGACGAGCTGACGCAGATCACCGCCGACCACACGTTCGTGCAGCGGCTCGTCGACTCCGGTCGCATCACGCCAGAGGAGGCGCGCTACCACCCGCGCCGCTCGGTGCTGATGCGCGTGCTCAGCGACATGGACCACGACCCGGAGCTGGACATGTTCGTCATGCCCACCCTCCCTGGCGACCGCTGGCTGCTGTGCTCCGACGGCCTCTCCGGCGTCGTCGACGAGCCGCACATCCTCAAGGCCATGCGGCTCGGGCTTCCCCCGGGACGCACGGCCGACAACCTGCTCAAGCAGGCGCTCGACGGCGGCGCCCCCGACAACGTCACGGTCGTGCTCGTCGAGGTGGGCGGCGTGCACCCGGTCTCCTCTGGCACCCCGACGGTCGTCGGCGCAGCATCCACTCCATCCGGCGTGCTCATCCCCGCCGTCCGCCCTGCGCGCACGAACTGGCTGCACCCGGTGCGCCAGGCCGCGAACGAGCCCTCGCACTTCGAACCGGCCGCCGACTACCTCGAAGAGCTCATCGAGGAGGATCGCCGCCGCGCGAAGCGCCGCCGCGTCGGCTGGTTCGCCGCACTCCTGGTCGTTCTGCTCGCGCTCACCGGTGCGGGAATGCTCGCCTACAGCTGGACCCAGACGCGCTATTTCGTCGGGGCGGACGAAGACAGCGTCGTGATCTTCCAGGGTGTTCAGCAGAACATCGGCCCCATCTCGCTGTCCACCGAGCTCGAGGACACCGGCATCCTGCTCGCCGACCTGCCGCCCTACCAGCGCGCCTCGGTGGAGCGGACGATCAACGCGCGCTCGCTGTCAGACGCCATGGCGATCGTCGACCGTCTGCGGGCCGGATCCGAGGCCGTCACGGGTGAGACCCCCGCGCCGACACCTCCTCCGACGCAGACGCCCACTCCGACTCCGACGCCAACCGCGACGAACGGGGGGAATGCCGGATGACGAGCACCGACGTCTCCGCCGACACCGCGGTCATCAAGGCACTCAAGCGGATGCGGCTGCCGCAGACGCAGCGCAACCGCGAGTTCTGGCTGCTGCTGTTCGCCTGCGCGATCAGCGGCGCCGCGCTGTGCCTGGTGCAGCTCGGCGCGCTCGGGCTGATCGATCCCTTCATCCTGTTCATCGGCGGCGGGCTCGCCGTGCTGGCCTTCGCCCTGCACTTCGTGCTGCGCGTCGTGGCATCCGACGCCGACCCGTTCGTCCTGCCCATCGCGACGCTGCTCACCGGCCTCGGCATCGCGATGATCTACCGGATCGACATCGCGCTGCACAACACCGGGTGGGAGGCGTACTCGACCAAGCAGCTTGCCTGGACGGGCATCTCGCTCGCTGGCGCCATCGCGATCGTCATCCTGCTGCACAACTACCGGGTGCTGTTCCGCTACACGTACCTGTTCGGCCTCGCCGGAATCCTCCTCCTGCTGCTGCCGTTCGTCCCCGGGCTCGGAGCATCCGGCTCGAACGCCGACGTGTGGGTGACGATCGGCGGAATCTTCGCCTTCCAGCCGGGTGAGCTGGCCAAGATCTGCCTGGCGATCTTCTTCGCCGGCTACCTGGTGCGCACCCGCGAGAGCCTCACCTCGGTCGGCAAGGTCTTCCTCGGCATCACCTGGCCGCGGATGCGCGAACTCGGACCCGTCATCGTCGTCTGGCTGATCTCGCTCGGCATCATCGTGGTGCAACGCGATCTCGGCACCGGAATGCTGATCTTCGGCATGTTCATCGCGATGCTCTACATCGCCACCGGCAAGACCAGCTGGGTGCTGATCGGCCTCGTCATGGTCGCCGCAGGCGTCGCCGTCGCCACACAGATCCTCAGTTATGTGCAGGGCCGCTTCACGAACTGGCTCGATGCGTTCAATCCCGCGATCATCGATGCCGCGGGTGGCAGCTACCAGCTCGTGCAGGGCATCTTCGGTCTCGCCCACGGCGGCCTGATCGGCACCGGCCTCGGCCAGGGACGCCCGACCGTGACACCGCTCGCGCACAGTGACTACATCATCCCCAGCCTCGGAGAAGAGCTCGGGCTGATCGGCCTGTTCGCGATCCTCGCCCTGTACATGGTGTTCGTCAGCCGCGGCATGCGCATCGGCATCGCCGGCCAGGACGACTTCGGCAAGCTCCTCGCGACCGGGCTCTCGTTCACCATCGCGCTGCAGGTGTTCATCATGGTCGGCGGCGTGACGCGCGTCATCCCGCTGACCGGTCTGACCACGCCGTTCCTCGCCGCCGGCGGATCGTCGCTGGTCGCGAACTGGCTCATCGTGGCACTGCTGCTGCGCATCTCCGACGGCGTGCGCCGCCAGCCCAGGGTGGTGATCGGATGACGAAAGAGCTCCGCAGACTCAGCATCGTGATGCTGTTCATGTTCCTCTCGCTGTTCGCCGCGACCAGCTGGATCCAGGTCGTCGCGGCCGACGAACTCGGGCAGGCCGATCGCAACACGCGTTCGCTGCTGGACAGCTACGAGATCCAGCGCGGGTCGATCATCGCCGACGGCGTGCAGATCGCGTACTCCGTGGCCAGCGAGGACGAGTTCCAGTACCAGCGCATCTACACCGATTCGCCGATGTGGTCGAGCGTCACCGGTTTCTTCAACCCGGCGCTGCAGTCGTCGACCGGCATCGAGAACGCCCTCAACGGTGACCTCTCCGGCACCGGCGCGAGCGCGTTCCTCGCCGAGATCGAGCGGATCGTGTCCGGCCAGCCGCAGACCGGGTTCAGCGTCGAGCTGACTCTGGATGCGGCGGCTCAGCAGGCCGCCTATGAGGCCCTCGGCGATCTGCAGGGTGCCGTGGTCGCCATCGAACCGGCAACGGGACGCATCCTCGCGATGGTCTCCACGCCCGGCTACGACGCCAACGCGGTCGCCGTGCACAGCGGCTCACAGGCCGAGGCCGCGTACGACGCGCTCGACGCGCTGAAGCCGAACCCGCTGCAGAACCGTGCGATCGCCGGCAACCTGAACCCCCCTGGCTCGACGTTCAAGGTGCTCGTCGCCGCGGCCGCCTATGCGACAGGGGAGTGGACGCCAGAGTCGACACTCCCGAACCCGGCTCGCTACACACTGCCCGGTTCCTCCTCACAGGTCTCGAACGCCACGGGCGGCACATGCGGCTCCGGATCGACCGTGACGATCGCCGATGCCGTCCGCCTCAGCTGCAACATCCCGATGGCCGAACTCGCTGTCGAACTCGGCGACGCGACGATCTTCGAGATGGCGGAGAAGTTCGGGTTCAACCAGCGCTTCTCCACGCCGCTCGAATCGACCGCTTCCCGCTACCCGCGCGGACTCGATGACGCGCAGACGGCGCTCACCGGGTTCGGTCAGGGTCAGGTGACCGCGACGCCGCTGCAGATGGCGATGGTCTCGGCCGGAATCGCGAATGACGGAGTGGTGATGAATCCCCGGCTCGTGGATGCCGTGATCGGAAACGACCTCTCGGTGGTCCGTCAGTACGAGAACAGCGAGTTCGGTCGCGCCACGGAGGCGGATGTCGCAGACGATGTCACCGATGCCATGACGGCGAGCGTCGCAGACGGTGCCGCGACGGGTGCAAGAATAGACGGCATCGACGTCGCCGGTAAGACGGGGACGGCCGAGAACGATGGCGACGAGCCGTACACGTTGTGGTTCACCGGTTTTGCACCGGCGGACAACCCACAGGTAGCTGTGGCGGTCGTCGTCGAAGACGGCGGCGGAATGGGACAGTCGGGATCCGGTGATACGCTCGCCGCCCCGATCGCGAAGAAGGTCATTGAGGCGGTGCTTAACAGATGAGGCCGACGCAGGGTGTGTCGTTCGGTGGTCGATACGAGCTTCAGTCGCGTATTGCGATCGGTGGCATGGGCGAGGTCTGGGAAGCGACAGACCACGTCATCGGACGGACCGTCGCCATCAAGATCCTCAAGGACGAGTACATGGGGGATCCGGGTTTCCTCGAGCGCTTCCGCGCCGAGGCCCGTCACGCCGCACTCGTCAATCATGAGGGCATCGCCAGCGTCTTCGACTACGGCGAGGAGAACGGCAGCGCGTTCCTCGTCATGGAACTCGTCCCCGGTGAGGCGCTTTCCACGCTGCTCGAGCGCGACGGCGCCCTGGGCGCCGACAAGACCCTCGACATCGTCGCCCAGACGGCATCCGCTCTTCAGGCTGCGCACGCGGCCGGTCTCGTGCACCGCGACATCAAGCCGGGCAACCTGCTGATCACGCCGGACGGCCGAGTGAAGATCACCGACTTCGGCATCGCCCGCATCGCCGACCAGGTGCCGCTGACCGCGACCGGTCAGGTCATGGGCACCGTGCAATACCTGTCGCCCGAGCAGGCCTCAGGACACCCGGCATCGCCGGCGACCGACACGTACTCGCTGGGCATCGTCGCGTACGAGTGCCTGGCCGGCAAGCGTCCGTTCACGGGCGAGTCGCAGGTCGCGATCGCGATGGCGCAGATCAACGAGCAGCCGCCGCCGCTTCCGCCGACAGTGCCGATCCCGGTGCAGAACCTCGTGATGGCGATGATCGCGAAGAAGCCGGCCGACCGGCCTTCGTCATCGGCCACCGTGGCTCGTGCAGCGCAGGCGCTGCGCCGAGGAGACCTGAACTCCGCGGCGATCGCCGTTCCCGCCATCGCGACCGGTGGAGTCGCGGGCGATGACGCCACCCGCATCCTCACCGCCACCGGCGACGACGGCACCACGCGCATCCTCCCGACCACTTCGGCGTTGCCCGCCGATGGCGACGGCACCGACGTCGAGGGCAAGAAGAAGAAGAAGCGCAGTCCCTGGACGTGGCCGCTGATCGCACTGATCGCGCTCATCGCCATCGTGCTCGCCGGCACGGTGTTCGCGCTGTTGAACCAGGGCGAGCCCGACGCGGATCCGACGAGGACATCAGCCCCGCCGACCACGCCGGCGCCCGAGCCCACCACACCGTCGCCCGAGCCGACTCCGACCACGGATCGCGTGGATGTGGCGTCGCTCAACCTCGTGGGACTCGACTGCTCCACGGCCACGACGACGCTGACGGACAACGGGTTCACCGACATCAGCTGCGTCCCAGGGGATCCCGCTGGGTCAGACGATCAGGTCGGCAAGGTCTACAAGGTCGAGCCGCTCGGCAACGTCGCGGTCGATCAGACCATCACATTGACCACCTATGGCGACCGTGCTGCGCTGCCCGCGCCGGCGGATGCTCCCGCGATCTCCGGCGATCCCGTCGCCGGTGGGACGGTCACCGTCTCGTGGGGAAGCGACTTCGTCTGCCCCAGCGGCACGAACCTCACCCGCTACACGGTGCAGCTCACCAACGGCACGTTCGTGTCCGGGGGTCCGAACTTCCCGCCGACGCAGCGCAGTGCCGAGGTGACGGTCGCCGACGCGGAGGGACAGCAGCTGATCGCGACGTACACGGCGACATGCGCGAGCACGGATGAGCGCGTGACTCCCTCGTCGCCGCCGCTGTCCGTGACGATCCAGCCGGCCTCGGTCCTGCCCGGCGACGACAGCGGTGGCAGCGAAGGCTGAGAGTAGTCTCAGAGGTGCTGAGGGTAACCTTAGGAAGTCCATGACGTTGCCACACCAGGGGGAGCTACACGTGTCCGCAGAGCCGCGCATCATCGCAGAGCGATATCGCGTGGATGAGCTCATCGGACACGGTGGCATGGCGAAGGTCTACCGCGGCTACGACGTCACGCTCGGGCGCGAGGTCGCCATCAAGATCCTCGATCCGAATCTCGCCCGCGACACGGCCTTCCGCACCCGCTTCCGCCTGGAGGCTCAGGCGGCATCGCGCATGTCGCACCCGTCGATCGTGCGCGTCTACGACGCCGGCGACCCGACGTCGGCTCCGCATGGCGCTCCCGCCGTCGGTTCCGCCGGCAGCGAGCCGTACATCGTCATGGAGCTGGTCCAGGGCCGCCAGCTGAAGGAGATCATCGCCGAGGGGCCTGTCCCCGTCGAGGATGCGGTGCGCTACGTCGACGGCATCCTCGAGGCGCTCGACTACTCGCACCGGGCCGGCGTCGTCCACCGCGACATCAAGCCGGGAAACGTCATGGTCACCCCGGCCGGCCAGGTCAAGGTGATGGATTTCGGCATCGCCCGCGCGGTGTCGGACTCGTCTTCGACGGTCGCCGAGACCACGCAGATCATCGGCACTGCTGCGTACTTCTCGCCCGAGCAGGCCAAGGGCGAGCCGGTCGACGCGCGCGCCGACCTGTACTCGACCGGCATCGTGCTCTACGAGCTTCTCACCGGACGTCAGCCGTTCCGTGGTGAGTCCCCGGTCGCGGTCGCGTACCAGCACGTGAGCGAGACGCCGTTGGCGCCCACCGAGGTGAACGAGGACTCCCCCGGGGCCCTCGACCCGATCGTGCTGCGCGCGCTCGCGAAGGATCCATACCAGCGGTATCCGGATGCCGCGCACTTCCGCGCTGCGCTCGACGACGCCGTAGCGGGCAAGGCGCCGAGCAAGAAGCAGCTCGGTGCACTCACCAGCGAGCTGTACGGCCCGAGCCCCCGCCAGGCGCAGGAGACAGCGCGGTCGCTGCGCCAGCTCAGCAGCGACACGACGATGACGCGCACGCAATCCGGTCCACCCGTGGTGTGGATCTGGGCGGGTGTCGCTCTGCTCGCCGTGCTGCTCATCTCCGTGCTGGTCTGGGTGCTGACGATGCCCCGCGGCGAGCAGATCCCCACCTCGTCACGCACGGTTCCCGACCTGATCGACGTGTCGTACGAGCGCGCACAGCAAGACCTCGAAGAACTGGACCTGCAGTCCACGCTCGTCTACGAGGCGAGCGCCACGATCACCGAGAACAATGTCATCCGCACCGATCCGGAGGGCGGACAGTCCGTCGAGGCCGGGCAGCGCGTCACGATCTATGTCTCCTCCGGCACCGAGACCGTCAAGGCTCCCACCCTCGTCGGGCTCTCGCAGGCTGCGGCGAAGGACGCTCTGAGCAAGGAGGGTCTCGAGCTCGGCACGGTGATTCAGCGCAACGATCCGAACAGCGCCGCCGACACGGTGCTGGAGGCGAGTGTCGAGGCCGGGGCGGAGATCGCGCCGAAGACCGTCGTCGATCTCGTCGTCGCCAGCGGTCAGGTCACGCTGCCCGATGTCACGGGCTGGACGTTGGATGCCGCCACCGCGAAGCTCGAAGAACTCGGCCTCACCGCGATCCCGGCCGAGCTGGCCGACTGCGCCGCCACCGACCCGGCGACCATCGCGTCGATGTCTGCCGCACCCGGCGATGTCCCGGTGCACTCCGAGGTGCAGCTGCGGTACTGCACCGCTGCGGCGAAGTAGTGACGCGCTGCCGCTAGCCGGCGAGTGGATGCAGACGGGCCGACAGCTCGACGGCATCCGGGGATCCGCCCTGCGCGAGCCAGTTCGCCAGCAGGCGATAGCCGTGCGGGGTGAGCACGCTCTCGGGGTGGAACTGCACTCCCTGGATCGGCAGTTCGCCATGCGTGATCGCCATCACGGTGCCGGATGCCGTGCGCGCGGTCACGTGGAGAGCTGACGGCAGCTCGGCTTCGGCGAGTGCGAGCGAGTGGTAGCGCCCGGCATCGAAGGGCGAGGGGATGCCGTCGAACAGGGCCGAGCCGTCATGCACAACCGCGGACACCATGCCGTGCATGAGCTCCGGTGCCTCGGTGACCGCGGTGGCGAACGCCGCGCCGATCGCCTGATGCCCGAGGCACACGCCGAGCAGCGGCATCCTTCGCACGGCGGCGAGTGCGACGATCTCTACCGACGCCCCGGCATCCTCGGGTCTACCGGGCCCTGGCGAGATCAGCACGGCATCGAAGTCGGGCAGGAGACGCGCGAAGCCCGCCGCATCCGCGGCATCCGCCTCGATCAGTTCGACGACCGCACCGAGCTCTCGCAGATAGCCGACGAGCGTGTGCACGAAGCTGTCGTGATTGTCGACGACCAGCACCCGCACGCTCACTCCAGGTCGACCTCGCCGGGCGTGATGAGCGGACTCACCCAGGGGAAGACGTAGAAGAACAGGCCGTAGACGATCGCGGCGACCGCGACCACCAGGATGAACAGCCGCAGCCACCAGGGGCCGGGCAGGATGCGCCAGAGCGCTGCATACATCTGATCCTCCTTACAGGGACGGGGATGCGACCTGATCGACGGAAGCCATCGAATCCGGAGCGCCCTCGGCGCGAGGCTGGAACCCCTCGAACACGGCGTATCCGACGATGCGCT
Source organism: Microbacterium murale (assembly GCF_014635185.1). Classification (GTDB taxonomy): domain Bacteria; phylum Actinomycetota; class Actinomycetes; order Actinomycetales; family Microbacteriaceae; genus Microbacterium; species Microbacterium murale. The sequence continues at coordinate 910,265 of NZ_BMCM01000001.1, read as the reverse complement.
CCGCGAGCGAGTACAGCGGCGAGCATGCGGTCAGGGTGAGATACCGCTCTCCCGTGGCGGCTCCGGGCACCTGGGGCACATCGAGGAGCACGTCCACCTCGTTCGGCTGCACGTACTCGAGCGTGCGGAAGCGGTACGTGTACCAGCCCTCCTGCGTCTCCACGACGATCGCATCATCGACATGGAGCTTGTCCATCCGGTTCAACGGAGCGCCCCACGTTGTGCGGTGGCCGGCGACGGAGAAGTTGCCGACCTCCCCCGGCATCACCGACTGGTCGTACACGCCGATCCAGCCGTTGTCGAGGGTGATCGGACGCGTCGTTCCGCCCGCGATCGCCACGTTGTAGTCGTCGCCGAACCGGGGGATCCGCAACTGGGCGAACGTCTCACCAGGTGCCGGATGCGGCAGCACCGGAGGCTCGAACCAGGTCGCACCGTCATCGTTCTCGACGACCGGCGGAGGCTCGGGGGCAGGCTGCTGCTCCCAGCTCTGCGAGACCGCGTTGCCGGCGTTGTTGCTCTGGGCGCCGATGATGATGTCGCCGATCCACATCTGCCAGGCGACGAAGAGCAGAACGAGCACGCCGGCGGTGAGCAGCAGCTCGCCCAGAACGCTCGTGAACGTGGCCCGTGAGCGCCGCCGAGAATGCCGGGTGCGCGCGCTCGTCGACGGCCCGGCTGCACTCATAGGCGAGATCTTATCCCGCCAGGGTGGACACCTGCCCTCGAAGCAGGCAGTCATCGCCGTCTTGGGTAGACTGACCCCATGGCACGAGACCGTAAGAGCGAAGAACCCGCTGTCGAGCGCGCGGAAGGCGAGGCGGCACCGAACGCCGTGTGGTTCAAGCCCGTGATGCTCGGCTTCATGCTGCTGGGCCTGGCGTGGATCCTGGTGTTCTACATCTCGGGCATGCAGTTCCCGGTTCCGGGCATCGGCTCGTGGAACCTCGCCATCGGCCTCGGCATCGCGCTGATCGGATTCCTGATGACGACGCGGTGGCGCTGAGTCGGCATCCATTGATCTTCGAAAGGCCCTCGCATCTGCGAGGGCCTTTTCGCTTGCGGCCCGGACTCCGGGAGAAGTTGTACACAGAGTTATCCACAGCCTGGGGATGAATTACACGGGTGTTATTCACAACGAGGGACAAGGGTGTTAACAACTCCTGACCGGGAGTGAAGGTGCCAGGCCAGGCGCCTCCTCAGACGCCGAGGAGGAGGGGCGGGACGATGAAGACCGCGGCGAGGAGAAGGGCGGCGAGGGCGATCAGCAGGAGGATCTGCCAGGTTCGCTGACTGCGCTTGCGCGTGCGCAGGACGATCAGACCGACCAGAGCGCCGACGGCCGCACCGCCCACGTGGGCCTGCCACGCGATGTTGAAGCCGGGGACGAACCCGATCACCAGGTTGATGCCCAGCAGCACGAACAGACCGGTCATATTGGCGCCGAGGTGCAGGCCGATCACGAGCAGGGCTCCGAACAGCGCGAACACCGCGCCTGAGGCGCCGATCGTCGCGCTGCCGGGGGAGATGATCGCGACTGCGACCGAGCCGCCGAGCCCGCCGAGAACGTAGAGCGCGAGGAAGCGCCAGCGTCCGAGCATCGGCTCGAGGCTCCGGCCGATCATCCACAGCGCGAGCATGTTCAGACCGATGTGCCAGATGCCGCTGTGCACCAGCACCGCGGTGATCAGACGCCACGGCTGGAACGGCAATCCCGACAGGTCGGGGAAGAGATAGCCGACGTGGAACAGCAGCAGACCCGTGACGTCGAGGCCCGGAATGAGCTGCAGCAGGCCGACGAAAGCGGTCACCGCGATGATCCCGTAGGTCATCATCGGGCGACCGGACTGAACGGCCGTGAGCGAGCCACGCGCACGAGGCCGTCCGCTCCACTGCCGCTGAGCGCGCTTCTGCGCTGGAGTGCGGCTGCCGCGCTCGGCCTTCATGCACTCCGGGCAGATGACGCCGACGGCCGCCTGCGTCTGGCACTCGGGACAGATGGTGCGCATGCACCGTTGGCAGAGTACGAAGCTCTGCCGATCCGGATGGCGGTAGCAGAAGTTGTCACGATTGCTCGCGAACTCGGGTGTCGTCATCCGGATCGGCCTGAGAGACGTCTGAACTCAGACGGCGGCGATGTCGACCGACTGGAGGACGACGTCCGCAAGCGGCTTGTCGCCGGCCGCGGTGGGAACGGCGGCGATGGCGTCGACGACCTTCCTCGAGGCGTCATCGGCCACCTCACCGAAGATCGTGTGCTTGCCCTGCAGCCACGGCGTCGGGTCGGTCGTGATGAAGAACTGCGAGCCGTTGGTGCCCTCGGCCTTACCGGTGATCGCGTTGCGACGCAGACCTGCGTTGGCCATGGCGAGGATGTAGGGCTCGTTGAAGTTGAGCTCCATGTTGATCTCGTCGTCGAAGTTGTAGCCGGGGCCGCCGACGCCCTTGCCGAGCGGGTCGCCGCCCTGGATCATGAAGTTCGGGATGATGCGGTGGAAGATGACGTCCGTGTACAGGGCGCCTTCGCCCGGCTTGCCGGTCGCCGGGTCGGTCCACTCCTGGGTGCCGTCGGACAGGCCGACGAAGTTCTTGACCGTCTTCGGGGCGTGGTCGCCGAAGAGGTTGACGACGATGTCGCCGTGGTTGGTGTGCAGGGTTGCGACGTGAGAGTGCTGAGCCATGCCCCCATTGTCGCAGAGCTTGCAGTGTGCTGGCCGGAAGCGCGGTGACGTTAGCGCGTGCGGCTCCGGATGACAAGGGTCGGCACAATCACTGCCGGCATCCAGTCTCGTCTGGCAAGATGGGGAACCCGTACTCCAAGTCGACAGGAGAACATCGTGAGCCTCACCCGCAAGCGGAAGAAAGAACTGCGCCGTCTGCGCGACAACGCCACCGAGCTGTGGGAATCCCAGCAGGAGGTCGTCGGCCATGCGGCCGAGGTCGCACGCGAGGCCAGCCGTCAGCTCGGCAACGTCGGTCGTGAGCAGGTGCTTCCTGTCGTGCAGGACGCCTACAACCGCCGTGTCGCCCCGACCGTGAACCGCGGCGTGAAGCTCGGTCGCCACGTCGTGGACGACAAGGTCGTCCCGATCGTCGGCGGTGTCGTCGGTTCCGCGCTCTCCGCGTGGGACGTCGCGAACGCCAAGCGTCAGGGCCTCGAGTTCACGGGCGGACGCATCGTGAAGAAGAAGCAGGGCCCGGGCGTCGGTTCGGTCATCGCGATCATCCTCGGCGCGGCTGCGGCTGTCGGAGTGCTCTACGCCGCATGGCAGGCACTGCGCACGGATGACGAGCTCTGGGTCGCTGACGACCCGCTCTCAGCCCCCGACGCGTGAGCCACGCCGGCTCCGGCGGATCAGTCCCTGACGGGGCTGATCCGCATTCGCGCGTGCGGGATGCCGCGGCGGAGCGTGGTCTCGACATCGAGATCCGCGAGCGGCCTCAGGCGAACAGCCTGCATGAAGCCGCCGCACTGCTCGGGCTCGACCCGTCCGGCATCGTCAAGACGCTCGTCGTCAAGCGCACAGACGACACCTACCTGTTCGCACTCGTCCCCGGCGGACGATCGATCTCGTGGCCCAAGCTGCGCGCCGTCGTCGGCGTGAACAAGCTGCGCCTGCCAGAGGCCGAGCTCGCACTGGCCGCGACCGGATACGAACGCGGCACCATCGTCCCGATCGGCAGCACCACCGACTGGCCGATCTACGCCGACGAATCGATCGTCGGCCAGCGCGTCGCGATGGGTGCGGGTGCGCACGGATACAGTCTCTTCGTCGACGCGGATGATCTGATCACCGCCTACGGCGCGACGGTCGCCGACATCACGGTTCCTGAGGAGCCGCGCGACTGATTCAGAGGATCTCGGCCATCCGCAGCGCGATGTCGACGAGCTTGACGCGCTGGAGTTCCGCGACCGCGGGCAGCGTGAACCACCCCGCCATGTCGGTGGAGCCGTTCTCCTCGAAGCGCAGCTTGCCGCCGCTGATCTTGGCGCGGTAGACGATCCGCAGAGTGTGCAGCGGGGCATCCGATCGCTTCACCCGCCTGCCGGCGGGGATCACCCGGGAATGGATGCCGAGAAGCTCCTGCACGTGCACCGTGTAGCCGGTCTCTTCGCGGACTTCACGGCGAACGGCGTCTTCCGGGTCCTCCCCGGCTTCGAGCCCACCGCCGGGCATCGTCCATGCGTTGCGTCGACCTTCGGTCCACCGCGCGAGCAGTACCCTGTCGTCGTCATCGGTGACGACCGCATATGCTGCGACACGCAGATCCATGCGCCTCACACTACTGTGACTGCCGCGGTCGTCAGATCACCTTCGCGCCTGCGAGGTAGGTCGCCCGCACCACCGTCTCGGCGAGCTCGTCAGCCGCGACGGTCACCGGATCGCGGTCGACCACGATGAAGTCCGCGAACAGGCCGGGTGCGAGGGATCCGACCTCGTGCTCGCTGAACAGCTGCCACGCGGCGTTCGTCGTCTGACCCGCGAGGGCTTGGGCGCGCGTGACGGGCGTGCCGCCCGGCATCCGGTATCCGTTTCGCGTCGTGCGCGTCTCGGCGACGGCCATGTTGCGGAACGGTTCATTCGGCGTGACCCAGCCGTCGTTGTGGAACGTGGCGCGATGACCGGCCGCGAACGCCGCGCCGGCATCCGCCCATGCACCGCCGTGCTCGGCGCCGAACAGGTCGTCGACGAGCACCTCGCCCCAGTAGGTGATGTGGTCGACGAACAAGCTGACGGTGACCCCGAGGGATGCTGCGCGCGTGAACTGCGCGGCCGTCATGGCGCCGCAGTGCTCGAGACGGAAGCGGTGATCGGTCAGTGCGTATCGGGTGATGATCTGCTCGTACACGTCGAGCGTCGATTCGATCGCCCGGTCGCCGTGCGCATGACAGGCGAGCTGCCACCCGCCCGCCGCGTAGGGCTCGGCGATCTCGAACAGTTGCTCCGCGGTGTAGTTCGCCGTGCCGACGTGGTGCGGTTCGAGGCCGAGATCACGCGTCGCCTGGGTGTCGAGATACGGGAACGAGGTGGCGATGTTGCCGATCCAGGGGGAGCCGTCCGACCAGGTCTTCACACCGGTCTGGCGGAACATCGAATCGTCATCGCCGCGCGGTGCTGCCGTGCCGCCGGGCCGTGACATCTCGTACCAGCGGAGGCGCACCGGCAGCTGACCCTGCGCGTGCAGAGACTGGATCAGCGGATTCAGGTCGGGGTTCCACGACAGATCGGAGACCGTCGTGATGCCGCGGCGCGACAGGTCGCGCAGGTGTGCGACGAGCAGCTCGGGCAGGTGCTGCTGCGCACGAGCGAGCATGGGTGCGACGACCTGCTCGACGGCTGCCTCCTCGAAGGCGACGCCGGCGAGCTCGCCGTTCGCATCCCGGGCGAAGTGGGCACCTGCGGGATCAGGCGTGTCCCGGTTCACGCCGGCCGCACGAGCGGCCGCGCTGCTGAAGTACGCCGAGTGCCCGGAGTTGTGAATGACCACGAGCGGAACGTCTCCTGCGAGCTCGTCGAGCCAGCGCATGTCGGGGTCGGGAAGCCCGCGCTGCAGCAGCGCATCCCAGCCGTTCGCGAACACGGCCTGTCCTTCGGCGTCCGCGACGGCCTTCTTCAGTGCGGTGAGCACGCCCGCGGCATCCGGGATCGTGACCGGCCGGATGTCGACGACGAGGTTCGACAGCAGGATCGACGAGTACGCGGGGTGCCCGTGCGGTTCGATGAGGCCGGGCATGACCCAGCCGTCCAGCGCCACGGTGTCGGCATCCGGATGCTGCGCCTTCAGTGCGGCGGCAGTGCCGAGTGCGACGATGCGGCCATCCGCGACGGCGATAGCCTCGACTTCTACATCGGCCTCGGTGTCTGGCTCGTTGACTCCGGCGAGCGGGCGGATGCGGCCGGTGAAGACTGTCGTCATGGCGTCAGTCTGGCAGGGAACGTGTCAGCGCGAGATCGAGTCCAGCGCCGCGGCGAGCCGCGACACCGTCCCGTCGACGTCGGCGAGCTTGTCGAGACCGAAAAGTCCGATCCGGAATGTCGAGAACCCGTCCGGCTCATCGCAGTGCAGCGGCACTCCGGCCGCGATCTGCAGCCCCTGCCCCTTGAACGCCGCACCGGACTTCAGCGCCGGATCATCCGTGTGCACGACGACGACCCCGGGTGCCGCATACGCTGCGGCCGCGACGGACGGGAATCCGCGCTCTGCGAGGAGCTCACGCACCCGGGTGCCGAGTTCGATCTGTGCGGCGCGCAGCGCCTCGAAGCCGCGGTCGCGGGTTTCGATCATCGCGGCGAGGTTGTGGGTCAGCGGATCGGTGGGCATGGTCGCGTGGTACGCCGCACGGCCGGCGCGGTACTCGTCGGCGATGGCCAGCCACTTGCCGAGGTCGGCGGCGAAGCTCGTCGAGGTTCGTGAGCGCACAGCATCCGCACCCGCCTCGCTGAGCATGACGAAGCCCGCGCACGGCGATCCGCTCCAGCCCTTCTGCGGGGCGCTGATCAGCACGTCGACGCCGAGGGCCTTCATGTCTACCCACATTGCGCCGGAGGCGATGCAGTCCAGCACGAGCAGGCCGCCGACCTCGTGCACGGCATCCGCCAGTGCACGGACGTAGTCGTCCGGAAGGATCATGCCGGCAGCCGTCTCGACATGCGGGGCGAACACCACCTCTGGGCGGCGAGCGCGGATCGCCGCGACCACTTCCTCAAGGGGCGCCGGCGCCCACGTCGCCTGCACGTCGTCGGAATCGGGCCGGGCGGCGAGCACCGTCACGTCGTCGCTGATGCCGCCGGTCTCGAGGATCTGCGACCACCGGTACGAGAACAGTCCGTTGCGCACGATGAGGGTGCGACGGCCGGTCGCGAGCTGGCGTGCAACCGCCTCCATCGCGTATGTGCCGCCCCCGGGAACGATGGCCGTCGTGTGGGCGTTGTACGCCGCACCGAGGATCTCGAAGGTCTGCTGCAGCACCGAGACGAAGCGCGCCGACATGTGATTCAGCGATCTGTCGGTGAAGACGACGGAGTACTCCAGGAGGCCATCGGGATCGATATCGTCGTGCGGCAGGCTCATGCGCCCAGCATCCCACAGCGCTTCGCGAACGGCGATCAGGCCGTCATGGATTTGAGGTCGACCGGCGTGCATGACAGTGTGGAAGACGGACCGAAGCTGTTTCACCCAGCGGAGATCACACCCCATGGACATGAATTCTTTCGAGCGGCACACCCCGATCCGGGACGGTGACACGCTCTGACTTCCCCCGGCTCTCTCGAGCCGAGCACGTCAGTTCAGGCCTCGCATACCGATGCGCGGTCGGGTGAGACGAGCCTGATCCGACCGCCTCTGGTCGATGAGGGGATCGAGCTGTGGCGCATCGCCCGCGATTCGCAGACGCTCGATCTGAACTCCTCGTATGCGTACGTGCTCTACGCCCGCGACTTCGCCTCGACATGCCGGATCGCACTCGTGGGCGGTGAGCCGGCCGGTTTCGTCATCGGCTACCGCCGCCCGGCAGACCCTTCCTGCCTGTTCATCTGGCAGGTCGCCGTCGACGAGCGATTCCGCGGGCTCGGCCTCGCTGGCCGGATGCTGGACGACCTGCTCCACGACGACGTCGTGAGTCCGCCCGTCCGCATCCTGCAGACCACCATCACCGACGACAACGCCGCGTCCCAGCAGACGTTCCGCAGCCTCGCGCGTCGCTGGAACGACGCGCCGATGGTCGTCACCCCCCTCTTCGAGAGCGCGCATCTGACGCACCCGTCGGATGCTGCGCATCACGAACCCGAACGGCTCTACGAGATCGGCCCGTCGATGTAGCCGTCACTTCCGCCCACCCGGGGCGGCGTGCGCTCCCCGCACGTGATCAATCAAGGAGGAGAACCACCACTCGATGAATATCTTCACTCAGCTGGAATCCGAAGTCCGCAGCTACTCGCGCGCATGGCCCGTCGTGTTCGACCGTGCGATCGGCAGCCTGATGTACGACGAAGACGGCAAGGAGTACCTCGACTTCTTCACCGGTGCAGGCGCTCTGAACTACGGGCACAACAACCCAGAGCTCAAGCGCGTGCTCCTCGACTACCTCGCCGATGACCGCATCGTGCACTCCCTCGACATGTTCACATCGGCCAGGCGCGACTTCCTCGAGGCACTCGACGAAGTCATCCTGAAGCCTCGTGACCTCGACTACAAGGTCGTCTTCCCCGGCCCCGGCGGCGCGAACGCGGTCGAAGCCGCACTGAAGCTCGCCCGCAAGGTGACCGGCCGCGAATCCGTGGTGAACTTCACCAACGCCTTCCACGGCATGACACTCGGCGCGCTGTCCGTCACCGGCAACTCGCTCAAGCGCGGCGGAGCCGGCATACCGCTCGTGCACGCGACGCCGATGCCGTACGACGACTACTTCGACGGCGACTACCCCGACTTCTTCTACTTCGAGCGGCTGCTCGAAGACTCCGGCAGCGGGCTCAACATCCCGGCCGCCGTGATCGTCGAGACGGTGCAGGGCGAGGGCGGCATCAACGCGGCGCGCGCCGAATGGCTGCGACAGCTCGCGGCCCTGTGCAAGCAGCACGAGATCCTGCTGATCGTCGACGACATCCAGATGGGCTGCGGGCGCACCGGCGACTTCTTCAGCTTCGAAGAGGCCGGCATCGTTCCCGACATCGTCTGCCTGTCGAAGTCGATCTCCGGCTACGGTATCCCGATGGCGCTCACGCTCATCAAGCCCGAGCTCGATGTCTGGCAGCCGGGAGAGCACAACGGCACGTTCCGCGGCATCAGCCCGGCGTTCGCGACGGCCGCTGCGGCGCTGCGCCGTTACTGGTCGGATGACGAGCTGCGCGACTCCACCATCACCAAGGGCGCACGCGTCGAGGGATGGTTCAACACCTTCGTCGCCCGCTACCCGCAGCACGAGCTCATCGCGAAGGGCCGCGGTCTCGCGCGCGGTCTGCAGTTCCCCTCAGGCGAGCTGGCGGATGCCGTGTGCCGGGCCGCTTTCGAGCGCGGACTGCTCATGGAGACCTCGGGCCCAGAGGGCGAGGTCATGAAGATTCTCCCCGCACTGACCATCACCGACGTCGAGCTCGAGCGCGGACTGCGGATCATCGACGAGTCGGTGCGCGCCGTGCTCGGTGAGCCCGACCCGCACGCCGCCGATCACACGATCGATCACGACGCCGATCGCGCCGAAGGCGACATCGCCGACCACCACAACGCACAGAGCAAGGAGCACACCCCCGCATGATCGTCCGCACACTCGATGAGATCACCGACACCGACGCCGACATCAAGACCGAGAACTGGCGCAGCAAGCGCATCGTGCTCGCGAAGGAGAAGGTGGGCTTCTCGGTACACGAGACCACACTGTACGCGGGCACTGTGAGCCGGTTCTGGTACGCGAACCACATCGAGGCCGTGTTCGTCGTGGCCGGCGAGGGCGAGATCACCGATCTCGGCACGAATGAGACACACCAGCTCGCCCCCGGCTCGCTGTACCTGCTGAACGACCACGACAAGCACGAGGTGCGTCCGCGCACGGAGATGCGCGTCGTGTGCGTGTTCAACCCGCCCGTCACAGGGCGCGAGGTGCACGACGAGAACGGCGTGTACCCGCTGGTCACCGAACCCGCGTGACCGGGATCATCACAGCATCCGCAAGAGAGAGCATCCGCAAGAGACAGGAGAACGACGCATGACCACCACGACCACCGCAGAGGACCTGTTCCCGACCCGGCTTTCGCAGCCCTCTGACTTCATCACCCGAACGCAGCCCGCAGTGTGGGGGACAGCCGGAGATGGCCCCTTCTCCGAGGATGAACTGCAGGCGCATGAGCGACGCGGCTTCACGATCCTCGACGATTTCATCTCACCCGATGACGTCGCGTCGTATTCGAACGAACTCGACCGGCTCGCATCCGACACGGCGCTGCAGGGCGACGACCGCCTGATAACGGAGCGCACGACGGGCACCGTGCGATCGGTCTTCGAGGTCGAGAAGCTGAGTTCAGTGCTCGAGGCCCTCGCCCGCGATCCGAAGGTGCTCGATAGGGCGCGACAGATCGTCGGCTCGGAGGTGTACCTGCACCAGACTCGGATCAACTACATGCCGAGCTTCACGGGCACCGGCTTCTATTGGCATTCCGACTTCGAGACCTGGCATGCGGAGGACGGCATGCCCATCCCGCGGGCGGTGAGCCTGTCCATCGCGTTGACCGACAATTATCCGTTCAACGGCGGACTCATGGTGATGCCCGGCTCGCACCGCACGTTCGTGCCGGCAGTCGGCGAGACACCCGACAACAACCACGAGCAGTCGCTGCAGGCGCAGGAGGCCGGTGTGCCGAGCCACGCCGCCATCACGGCGATGGCCGACGAGTACGGCATCGACCAGTTCACCGGGGCCGCAGGTTCCGCGCTGTGGTTCGACTCGAACATCATGCACGGCTCTGGCAACAACATCACCCCGTACGCCCGCTCGAACGTCTTCATGGTGTTCAACAGCGTCGAGAACGCGCTGGTCGATCCGTTCGCCGCGAAGAGCCCGCGTCCGACGCACATCGCGAACCGCGACTTCACGCCGCTGGGCTGATCCGGGACCTCGCCTCGCGAAACTGCAAGACCACGCCGAGACCGCGTCGATTCGCCGCCGTCTCGGCGTGGTCTTGCTGTCTCGGTGGAACCGATGCGTCGCGCATGGGGTAGTGTCTTTCGCATGACAACCCGTTGGTATGCGTATTTCGAGTCGGCTCTGGAGGGGCCGGCGCTGATCTAGCGCACACCACACACCTTCAGAGCCGACAAGCCAGAGCATTGCTCTGGCTTTCGCCGTTTCATCGGCGGGCTCTGCATCCGGGGTCCGCCTGATCACAGGACAGGACCCATGAACACTCTCGATGCGACAGCCGATCTGCACGTCTCACAGTTCACGACTCTTCCCACGCCCGGCGACATCGCCGCCGAACTGCCGGTCGGGGTGGAGCGCGCCTCGCTGGTCTCCCGCACGCGCGACCAGGTCCGCGCGATCATGTCGGGGGAGGATGACCGGCTGCTCGTGGTCGCCGGCCCCTGCTCGATCCACGACCCCGCCGCAGGGCTCGAGTACGCCGGTCGGCTGGTGCGCGAGGCGGAGAAGCACCGGGAAGACCTGCTGATCGTGATGCGCACGTACTTTGAGAAGCCGCGCACGACGATCGGCTGGAAGGGCCTGATCAACGACCCGCACCTCGACGGCAGCCACGACATCGAGGAGGGGTTGCGTCTTGCACGCGGATTCCTGCGCGATGTCACCGCGCTCGGGATGCCGTGCGCCACGGAGTTCCTCGAGCCGATCAGTCCGCAGTACACCGCCGACCTCATCACGTGGGGCGCGATCGGCGCGCGCACGACGGAGAGCCAGATCCACCGACAACTGGCATCCGGTCTGTCGATGCCGATCGGATTCAAGAACGGCATGGACGGCGGGCTTCAGGTGGCGCTGGATGCTGCGGCCGCAGCATCCGCTCCGCAGGCGTTCCTCGGCATCGGCGCGGATGGTCGCGCGAGTCTGGTGGCGACGACGGGCAACCCCGACACCGGTGTGATCCTGCGCGGCGGCGCCGATGGGCCGAACTACGGTGTCTCGCACGTCGCGGAGGCATCTCGCCGACTGGACGCGGCGATGCTCGCGCCGCGAGTGGTCATCGACGCGAGCCACGGCAACAGCGGCAAGGACCACGTGCGCCAGGCGATCGTCGCTGCGGAGATCGGCGAGCAGATCGCCACGGACGGTGCCGCGATCGCCGGTGTGATGCTGGAGAGCAACCTCGTCGCGGGTGCGCAGAAGCTGGATGTCTCGGCCGGCCGCACCCGACTCGTCTACGGGCAGAGCGTGACGGATGCCTGCATGGGATGGGATGCCACGGCAGAGGCTCTGACCGCGCTGGCCGACGGGGTGCGTCGGCGACGCGCGTGAGGGTGTGTCAGCTCGCGCGGACGTTCAGGAGCTGCCAGCCCTCTGGAACCTTGGCGAGGAGCGCGTCCATGTCGTCGGCCTCGATCTGTTCGATGCGGTCGCGGCTCTGGAACGTGCCCTTCGCCTTCAGGATCGCGGCGCCCTTGATCATCACGACCGGGGCCGAGACGAGGTCGAAGCCCTCAGGGCGATGCGTCGCGAGCTGCGTCTGAACGCCGGCGAGATCTGCCGCCTCGACGTCGACGGAGTGGGTTTCCACGGGACGCATCAGACCGATCAGCACCCCTTGATCCTACGTCGGCCGCGATCGAGAATGCGGCGGACTGTGCCGGAAGCACACCATGTCTGCAAGGATGCAGTCGCGATACCTCAGGCATGATCAGTAACACGCGAATCCCGCAGCACAGGAGTGAACGTCCGGTTCGGTACCGACCGTCCTGAGGAAAGAAGGGTTTCCGGGATTCAAGGCTCCATGAACCCCGGAAACCCTTCTTTCACCGCCCACTCATCGTGGCGATCGCGCCTGCAAGGCGTCATCCGCCGGACCACGTCACCACCGTGCGAAAACAGAAGAAGCGCCACCCGAATCTGGGCGACGCTTCTTCGTATCCTGTGGAGCCTAGGAGATTCGAACTCCTGACATCCTGCTTGCAAAGCAGGCGCTCTACCAACTGAGCTAAGGCCCCGCGAGGGTGTTTAGTTGAGGTGAAAAGTGGGGCTACCAGGATTTGAACCTGGGACCTCTTCATTATCAGTGAAGCGCTCTAACCAACTGAGCTATAGCCCCGTCAACCTCCAAGACTTTACCGGAGATCGACGGAAAATCCGAATCGACGTCGGTCAGTCACCGGGGCGCAGAACCGCGCTGCCGGCAGAGACGCTGGCCACGATCGAATTCCGCGCGTTCGACGACGTCTGCAGCCCGTTGTCGAGCGATCCGGCACTGACATCCTGACGTACGTCGTACTCCTCGTCAGGCAGTGTCAGCTCGAGCGAGCCAGCGCTCACATCGAGCTGCACCTCACGCGGTGCTGTCCCGGTGAGCTCGGCCTCCAGCCGTCCTGCAGAGATCGAGAAATCGGCGGTGGAGACGTCAGCCAGGTCGAACTCGGCGCGCCCCGCACTCAGATCCGCCTCGATGGTGTCCGCCGATCCCGTGATGAACAGCGCACCGGCGCCCACCTCGACGTCGATGTCACCGAAGTCACCCTGTACGTCGAGACTTCCTGCGCCGAGCGAGATGTCGGCGTCGAGCCTTTCACTGCGCAGCTCGTCCGGCAGGGTCAGAACCACACTCTGGTCGTCGTTGAACCAATCGCCGAACCACCAACCGAAATTCATCTCCGGGCTGTTCACGACGAGTTCGTCACCGTCGCGCGAAAGACTCCAACGGTCGTCGCCACTACCGGAGATCTCGAGCTGTGCCTGCTGGACATCACCGAACTCAACCCGCACCTCCGCGCCGCCGACATCGAGATCGATACCCGTGATGCCCGAGGCATCGATCTGTTGATGGGAATCGACCGGGGTACTCGCGTCGTTGACGGCGGCGACTGCCGCCGTGCCGCCGGTCGCGAGGAGAGCGACGCCGCCGAACACGGCGATCGCGACGGCACCCGCTCGCGCGCCGGACCCGCGCGGGGTCTCAGGACCCTGTACAGAACTGCCCGACGCCGGAGCACCCGGAGACGGTGCCTGCTGCGCCGGTGGCGGGCTGAGCGGCACATCATGTCCACCCTGATTGTTCTCTGCTTCGGCGTTCATCGTGCCGCTCCTGTCTGTGGGTGATTCCCGAGTGGCGGGTTTGTGAGCGGCCCAGTGCCGCTCCCGGTGTTCTCGATATGGGCGAGCGCGGCGAGCACTCGCCGGTTACCGGCTTCTGGTTCGAGGCCGAGCTTCTGAAAGATGGACGTGATGTACTTCTCGACGCTGCCCTCGGAGAGGAACAGCAGTCCCGCGATCGTCTGATTCGACTTGCCCTCGGCGATGAGTGAGAGCACTGTGCGCTCACGCTCGGTGAGCTGCAGCATCCGATCGTCACGATTGCGACGGGTGAGCAACTGTGCGACCACCTCCGGGTCAAGAACGGAAGCCCCTTCCGCGATCCGCTCGACTGAAGCGACGAACTCGGCCACATCCGCGACGCGGTCCTTGAGCAGATAGCCGAGTGGGCCGCCCTGCGCGGCGATCAGATCACTCGCGTAGCGCTCCTCGACGTACTGCGAAAGCACGAGCAGGGGAAGTGAGGGATGCGTCTTCCGCAGCCCGAGTGCCGCGCGGATGCCCTCGTCGGTGAACGTCGGGGGAAGGCGCACATCGAGGATGCACAGCTCAGGATCCGTCGTCCGCACGGCGTCGGTCAGGCCTTCGATGTCGGGCAGAGCAGCGACGACCTCGTGGCCCGAGTCCTCGAGCAGTCGCACGAGGCCTTCGCGCAGCAGCACGGAGTCTTCACAGATCAGGATGCGCATGGCACGCTCACCTCCAGCGATGTGGGACCGCCTTGCGGGCTGTCGAGACGGAAAGTGCCGCCCGCAGCGAGCACACGGTTCGAGATGCCGTCGAGTCCGCCACCGGGCTGGACCTGCGCACCGCCCATGCCGTTGTCCTCGACGCGGGCCCACAGCACGCCCCCTTCGCGGAGCCGCACGACCACCCGGCATTCGCTTGCCCGCGAGTGCTTGGCGGCGTTGGTGAGCGACTCTGCGATCGAGAAGTACACGGCGGCTTCGGCATCGCGGCTGCAGCGTCCGTCGATGCGGACGTCGAGCTGCACCGGGATGTGCGATCTGCTGGCGAGGGCGGAGAGCGCAGCATCCAGCCCTCGATCGTCGAGAACCGACGCATGGATGCCGCGTGCGAGCTGTCGCAGCTCGGTGATGGCGGCCTTCGTGGAAGTGTGAGCCTCGGCGATCAGGTCCTTGGCCTGAGCCGGGTCGTCATCGATCTTCTGGTGCGCGAGGCCCAGGGTCATCCCGACCGAGACCAGGCGTGGCTGGACGCCGTCGTGCAGATCGCGTTCGATTCGCGTGCGCTCGACGTCGGCCGCACGCACGGCGCCTTCACGCTGTGCACTGGTCGTGCGCACCTGCTCGGTCAGTTCGGCCTCACGGTTGGGAACGACGAGTGCACGGCTGATCGTGCGATGCAGAAGAGCGAGGCCGATGATGCCGGCGACGGCAGCGAGAACGCCGAGGATGCCGACCAGCACCGCCCACTCCACGCCGATCTGACCGACACCGAAGGCGAGCGGAATCGACACGGTCTCCGCGGTGCCGAGCGGCGCGAAGATGGTGATAGCCGCGAACACCAGCGCCCAGAAGAGCCGGAGCACCAGTGCACCGAAGATGCACGCGATGACGAAACTCGCCACTGCCCGCCACATGCGCCCGTCGATGCTCTGACGACCGAGCGAGCGCAGCCAGCCCCCGAAACCGGACCGCTGGCGGCGGCGAGGCTGCAGGTCGGGCACGTCGAGGCCGTACAGCCCTCTGATGCGAACGATCTCGAACCAGCCGAGCCCGAACAGGGCGTAGACGAAGCCCACCAGGAACAGCAGTCCGATTCCGAGGACGAAGAGCAGGGCCAGGCCGGTTCCGAAGGTGGCGGCCAGGATTCCGATGACGCCACCACCGAGTACGCCGAGCGCCGCAAGATGCAGGATTGTGAAGAACAGCCGCAGCGGCGGCGTTTTCGCCGGCGTCTGGGACACCGCGGAGGGGACAGTCTGAGTGGTCATGCCTCAAACGTAGGCCGCAGGTCGCGGGCCGCGACACCGTGTCACCCGGAGAGCTCCGTTCGGGTTTTCCCGACTACGACGATCTGATCTGCTTCACTGAAGCCATGACCGCACATGAGGGAGAACCGCACGCCGGCGGAATCGGACAGCGACTGAACTGGCTGCGCGCCGGAGTGCTCGGTGCCAACGACGGCATCGTCTCCGTCGCATCACTCGTCGTCGGCGTCGCCGGCGCGACCACTGACAACGCGGCGCTGCTGACCGCGGGCCTTGCCGGCCTCGTCGGCGGCGCTGTTTCGATGGCGCTCGGCGAATACGTCTCGGTGAGCAGCCAGCGCGACAGCGAACGGGCGCTCATCACGAAGGAACGCGAAGAGCTGCGGACGATGCCGGATGCTGAGCTCGCCGAACTCGCGGGTCTCTACCGTGACCGAGGGCTGAGCGATGAGACGGCGCTCAAGGTCGCAGAAGAGCTCACCGCGCACGATGCACTCGCCGCCCACCTCGAGGTCGAACTCGGCATCGATCAGGAAGACCTGGTCAACCCCTGGCACGCGGCCCTGTCGTCTGCGATCGCGTTCACGCTCGGCGCCCTGCTGCCACTGCTGGCCATCCTGCTCCCCCCGCCCGAGTGGCGGGTGCCCGTCACGTTCGTCGCCGTTCTGATCGCCCTCGCTGTGACGGGCGCGGTCGCCGCACGAATCGGAGGATCGCCGCCGCTTCGGCCGTCGATACGCCTCGTTGTGGGCGGAGCGCTCGCGCTGGCCGCGACCTGGTTGATCGGCACACTGCTCGGCACTGCGGGCGTCGTCTGATGACGAAGGGACGGATGCCGCGGCATCCGTCCCTTCGCTCGATCGTCGAGCGCGTCGAGAAGTCAGTTCGAGGTGAAGCCGACGAGCAGCCCGCCGGTGACCTTGACCGCCAGATTGTAGATGCCGGCGCCGACGGCGCCCAGCACGGTGACCACGATCAGGTTCAGGATCGACACGACCGCGGCGAACGCCATCACCTGGGGCAGGCCCATGAGAGAGGCGAGCGAGACCGATCCGTCGGTGATGTTGCCGACGAACTCGTCTGTCTGCGACATGATGCCGGTCGCCTGGAGCACGAGGAAGATCAGGAAGAACGAGACCATGGTCACGATCGCCAGCGCGACGGCGGCAAGGAACGACAGCTTCACAGCCGACCAGAAGTCGACGTAGACCAGGCGCAGGCGGACCTGCTTGCCGCCGGTCTTACGCGTCGATTTCTTCGCCAGCTTGTCGGCTACTGTGCTCATACGTCGTTGCTTTCCTCAGGGGTCTCAGTGTCGGGGTCCGCCTCGTCCAGTTCTTCGACGATGCGGCGTTCCCCGTTACGTGCGATGGCGAGGATCCGGTCCTTCTCGGATGTCCGGGCGAACACCACTCCCATGGTGTCACGGCCCTTGGCGGGCACCTCGGCCACGGCAGAGCGTACCACCTTGCCGCTGGACAGAACCACCAAGACCTCGTCGTCCTCGGACACGATCAGACCACCCGCGAGAGTGCCCCGGTCGTCGTTGAGTTTGGCGACCTTGATGCCGATTCCGCCGCGTCCCTGAACGCGATACGCGCCGACGGCGGTGCGCTTCGCATAGCCCCCATCGGTCACGACGAACACGAACGCGTTCTCGTCGGCGACGGATGCCGAGAGCAGATTGTCCTCGCCGCGGAAGCTCATTCCCTTCACGCCGGCGGTGGCGCGTCCCATCGGGCGCAGCGCGTCATCCGTGGCGTTGAAGCGCAGCGACATGCCGTGACGGGAGATGAGCAGAATGTCATCCGTGTTGTCGACGAGCAGGGCACTGACCAGCTCATCCTCTTCGCGGAGACGGATCGCGATGACGCCGCCCTGGCGGTTGGTGTCGTACTCGGTCAGTCGCGTCTTCTTCACCAGGCCGTCACGGGTCGCGAGCACCAGATAGTCGGCCACCGCGTAGTCGCGGATGTCGAGCACCTGCGCGATGTTCTCGTCCGGCTGCAGGGCGAGGAGGTTCGCGACGTGCTGTCCCTTCGCATCGCGGCCGGCCTCCGGCACCTCGTACGTCTTCGTGCGGTAGACACGACCCTTGTCTGTGAAGAACAGCAGCCAATGGTGCGTCGTCGTGACGAAGAAGTGCTCGACGATGTCATCCGCACGCAACTGCGCGCCTTTGACTCCCTTGCCACCGCGGTGCTGCGAGCGATAGTTGTCGCTGCGGGTGCGCTTGATGTAGCCCTCGCGCGTGACGGTGACGACCATCTCCTCTTCGGCGATGAGGTCTTCCATCGAGACGTCGCCGTCGAAGCCCTGCAGCACGTGGGTGCGACGGTCGTCGCCGAAACGCTCGACGATACCGGTCAGCTCATCGTGGATGATCGTGCGCTGGCGGGCCTCGTCGGCGAGGATCGCCTTGAACTCCGCGATCTGGGCCTCGATCTCGTTGGCCTCATCGATGATCTTCTGACGCTCGAGCGCGGCGAGGCGGCGAAGCTGCATCGCGAGGATCGCGTCGGCCTGCACGTCGTCGATGTCGAGCAGCGACTTCAAACCGGTGCGGGCTTCGTCTACCGTGGGGGAGCGGCGGATCAACGCGATGACCTCGTCGAGCGCGTCGAGCGCCTTGAGGTATGCGCGCAGGATGTGCATGCGCTCCTCCGCCTTGCGCAGACGGAAGGTCGTGCGCCTGACGATGACGTCGATCTGGTGTGCGATCCAGTTCGTGATGAACCCGTCGAGCGCGAGCGTGCGCGGCACGCCGTCGACGATCGCCAGCATGTTCGCGCCGAAGTTGTCCTGCAGCTGGGTGTGCTTGTACAGGTTGTTCAGCACGACCTTGGCGACGGCATCCCGCTTGAGCACGACGACGAGGCGCTGACCGGTGCGGTCGCTGGTCTCGTCGCGGATGTCGGCGATGCCGGTGATCTTGCCGTCACGGGCGAGGTCGCCGATCTTCACCGCGAGGTTGTCGGGGTTCACCTGGTACGGCAGTTCGGTGATCACGAGGCACGTGCGGCCCTGGATCTCCTCGACGTTGACGACCGCGCGCATCGTGATCGAGCCGCGTCCGGTGCGGTACGCCTCGTGGATGCCCTTGGATCCGAGGATCTGCGCGCCGGTCGGGAAGTCAGGACCGGGGATGCGCTGGATGAGTCCCTCGAGGAGCTCCTCACGAGGCAGGTCGGGGTTGTCCAGCGCCCAGAGCGCAGCGGCCGACACCTCACGCAGGTTGTGCGGGGGGATGTTGGTGGCCATACCGACCGCGATGCCGACCGACCCGTTGACCAGCAGGTTCGGGAACCGGGCCGGCAGAACGTCCGGCTCCTGGGTCTGACCGTCGTAGTTCGGGGAGAAGTCGACGGTCTCCTCTTCGATGTCGCGCACCATCTCGAGCGCGAGCGGCGCCATCTTCGTCTCGGTGTACCGAGGAGCGGCGGCGC
This sequence comes from Microbacterium murale, assembly GCF_014635185.1. Taxonomy (GTDB): domain Bacteria; phylum Actinomycetota; class Actinomycetes; order Actinomycetales; family Microbacteriaceae; genus Microbacterium; species Microbacterium murale. Next base: position 891,124 of record NZ_BMCM01000001.1, on the reverse strand, counting down.
CCATGTTGCCGGGGGAGCCGAAGTTGCCCTGGCCGAGCGCGAGCGGGTAGCGCAGCGCCCAGGGCTGCACGAGACGCACGAGGGTGTCGTAGATCGCGGTGTCACCATGCGGGTGGTACTGACCCATGACCTCGCCGACCACGCGAGCGCACTTCGAGAACGACTTGTCCGGGCGGTAACCGCCGTCGTACATGCCGTAGATCACACGGCGGTGCACGGGCTTGAGACCGTCGCGCACATCCGGCAGCGCACGGCCGACGATGACGGCCATGGCGTAGTCGAGGTAGCTGCGCTCCATCTCGAACTTCAAGTCGACCTGGTCGATCTTTCCGTGCTCGTGGAAGGGTGTCGCGTCGGGGCGGTCTTCGTCAGTCATGTGTTTCTTTCAGTTCCGGTCGTCGCTCAGAGTTCCTGCGCGTCAGATGTCCAGGAAGCGGACGTCCTTCGCATTGCGCTGGATGAAGCTGCGTCGGGATTCGACGTCCTCGCCCATCAGCACACTGAAGATCTCATCCGCGGATGCGGCGTCTTCGATGGTCACCTGGCGGAGGGTCCTGGTGGTGTGATCCATCGTGGTCTCCCACAGTTCCTTGGCGTTCATCTCGCCGAGACCCTTGTAGCGCTGCACGCCGTTGTCCTTCGGGATGCGCTTGCCGTTGTCGAGTCCGTGCTTGAGCAGGGCGTCGCGCTCGGCATCCGAGTACACGTACTCGTGAGGCTGGTTCGACCACTTGAGGCGGTACAGCGGCGGCATCGCGAGGTAGACGAATCCGGCCTCGATGAGTCCGCGCATGTAGCGGAACAGCAGGGTGAGCAGCAGTGTGGTGATGTGCTGACCGTCGACGTCAGCATCCGCCATCAGCACGATCTTGTGATAGCGCGCCTTCTCGATGTCGAAGTCCTCGCCGATGCCGGTGCCGAAAGCCTGGATCATCGCCTGGACCTCGCGGTTGCCCAGCGCCTTGTCGAGGCGTGCACGTTCGACGTTGAGGATCTTGCCGCGAAGAGCGAGGATCGCCTGCGTGTGCGGGTCGCGCCCCTGCACGGCCGAGCCGCCTGCCGAGTCGCCCTCGACAAGGAAGATCTCACTGATCGACGGGTCCTTGCTGGTGCAGTCCTTCAGCTTGTCCGGCATCGCCGCCGATTCGAAGACGCTCTTGCGGCGCGCGGTCTCGCGCGCCTTGCGTGCCGCCATGCGAGCGGTGGCGGCATCGATCGCCTTGCGGATGACGTTCTTCGCCTGGGCGGGATTGCGGTCGAACCAGTCACCGAGCTGATCGCCGACGACCTTCTGCACGAACGCCTTCGCCTCGGTGTTGCCGAGCTTGGTCTTGGTCTGTCCCTCGAACTGCGGCTCGCCGAGCTTGATCGAGATGACGGCTGTCAGGCCCTCGCGCACGTCGTCGCCGGAGAGGTTGTCGTCCTTCTCCTTGAGCAGGTTGTTCGCGCGGGCGTACTTGTTGACGAGTGTCGTCAGTGCTGCACGGAAGCCCTCTTCGTGCGTACCGCCCTCATGCGTGTTGATCGTGTTCGCGTAGGTGAAGACGTTCTCGGTGTAGCCCGTCGTCCACTGCATCGCGACCTCGAGCGAGATCTTGCGCTCGAGGTCTTCCGACTCGAAGTCGATGATCTCGTCGTTGACGACTTCGGCGTGACGCACCTTGTTCAGATATTCGACGTAGTCGACGAGACCGCGCTCGTAGAGGAAGAGGTCGGCCCGCTGCTTGGTGACAGTGGTGCCCTCTTCTTCCACCTCATACATCGCGCCCTCACGCTCGTCGCGCAGTTCGATGCTCAGACCCTTGTTCAGGAATGCCATCTGCTGGAAACGTGTGCGGAGGGTCTCGTAATCGAACTCGACACCCTCGGTGAAGATCTCGGGGTCCGGCCAGAACGTGATGTCCGTACCGGTCTCTTCGGTCTGGGCGCCCTGGATGAGCCCCTGCTTCTGCGGAACACCGCCGTTGCTGAAGCTGTGGTTCCAGACATGGCCCTGGCGCTTGATAGTGATGTCGAAGCGCGTGGAGAGCGCGTTGACGACCGAGGAGCCGACACCGTGCAGGCCACCTGAGACCGCGTACCCGCCACCGCCGAACTTCCCACCGGCGTGCAGGATCGTCAGCACGACCTCGACGCTCGACTTGCTCGGGTCCGAGGAGTGCGGGTCGACGGGGATACCGCGGCCGTTGTCGACGACTCTGACCCCTCCGTCGGCCAGGAGCGTGACGAGGATCGTGTCGGCGTGTCCGGCCATCGCTTCATCGACGGAGTTGTCGACGATCTCCTGAACCAGGTGATGGAGCCCTCGGGGCCCGGTCGAGCCGATGTACATACCGGGGCGCTTGCGAACGGCCTCGAGACCTTCAAGGACCTGAATCTCGTTTGCGCCGTACTCGCCCTGCTGCTTCTGCTTCGGGGTGATGGTTCGCTCAGCTTCGGGGGTGCCCCCGGTTGTCGATTCAGGCTCGTCAGCAGGGGTTTCAGGCGTCATCAGAGGTGATTCTCCACATCGATATCTCGAATTCCCAGTCTAGCGTGTCCGGGAGGGGATGACGTGGCTATACGGCCGTGTGTGGCCCTGAAATCGATCGGGATGCCTCGCTTGGTGTCCTACCCGTAGGTATCGCGTGGACCACGCCCTGGGACGGCTCTCGGGCCCCATTTCCAGGAGGGAACGTCAGGCCCGATGAAACGAAGGTTATTCACACCCGCCTGCGGGTAGCGTCTGCCGATCTCGGTGAGGATGGTCGCCCGCATGAACTGGAGGTTCTTCGCCCAGGCCGTTGAATCGCACTTGACCGTCAGCATCCCGTTCTCCAATGACACCGGTTCGGAATGCTTCGCGGTGTCTGAGCCGGCGAGATCCGCCCACTGCCGCACCAGGTCTTCGCGGGCGAGAGTGATCTCCCAACCGGAGTCCCGGCTGAGCTTGTCGAGCACGGCGCCGAGGACACCCGGATCGCGGCCGGGCGTGAACGGGGCGTTGTCATCGTCGTCACGTATGCGGCGCTTGCGCTTCCAGGATTTCGAGCTCGGCTTCAGGCCGCGAACGCGCAGGTAGGTCGCGACCGTCTCGGGGATGTCGGATGCCGCGTCACTCATCGACGTCCTCCTCAGCGTTGTCGGGGCCATGCTCGGTGGTGCTCTCGCCGCTGCTCTGCTCGGATCCGGCGCGGTCGTCCGTGATCGTTCCGGCGTCGATTCGGACGACGTGGCGATGCAGCTCCTCTGGAATATCCTCCTCGACCGCGGCGGTCACCACCACCTGTTCGTAGCCCACCGTGAGGCCGGCGAGTCGCTGTCGTCGATCCGCGTCGAGCTCGGCGAAAACATCGTCGAGGATCAGCACCGGGTCGCCGGCGGGCGATTCCGCACGCAGCAGCTCGGCGGATGCCAGACGCAGCGCGAGTGCGACCGACCAGGATTCCCCGTGCGATGCGTACCCCTTGACCGGCAGGGAGCGCACGCGCAGGAGCAGATCGTCGCGATGCGGACCGACGAGAGTCAGCCCGCGGTCGAGTTCCTGCGTGCGTTTCGCCTCCAGGGCTGCACGGAACATCTCGGCGATCTCGCCGCGTGAATCCGACGATCCCTCTTCGCCCTCTTCGGGGTCGCCACCGCGCACCGACAGCGCCCACTCGATCTGCGGGGTGTGATCCGCGCCGGCGATCGCGGTGTACGCGTCGGCCAGCGGCTGCTGCAGATCGGTCGCGAGACGCAGCCGCTGATCGATGATCTCGGATCCGAGCGCGACGAGCTTGTCGTTCCAGACATCGAGAGTCGCGAGGGCTTCGCCGCGGATGCCGCGGGCACGGGCCGACTTCAGCAACGCGGTGCGCTGCTTGAGCACACGGTCGTAGTCGCCGAGGACCCCGGCCATCCGCGGGGTGCGCTGGATCAGCAGCTGATCGGCGAAGCGTCGCCGCGACGACGGATCACCGCGGACGATCTGCAGATCTTCCGGCGCGAACAACACGACGTGCGCGTAGCGCGGAAGCTCATTGGTCTTCGAGGGCGAACCGTTGATGCGTGCCTTGTTCGAGCCCTGCCTGTTGATCTGCACTTCGGCGAGCACTTTTCGCTCGCCGACGGAGAGACGCGCGCGGATCACGGCGTAATCCTGACCGTCTCTGACCATCGGCGCATCCGACGACACCCGATGCGAGCCCAGAGTCGCAAGGAAGACCACTGCTTCTGCGAGATTCGTCTTGCCCTGACCGTTCCGGCCGACCAGCACGTTCGGGCCGGGGAGCAGGGCGAGTTCGGCGGTCGCATAATTGCGGAAGTCCACCAGGCTCAGATGCTCCACAATCACGGGTTCACCCTACCTTTTGCCACGGACAGGACGCCGGGCCGGTGATAGAGGTCAGCGGAGGAGAAGGTTGGGCTGGAGCAGGTACTTGAACGAGTCGTTGCCGGCCTGGTCGACGGAGGTCTGGCTGGTGATCAGCACCGGGCTGAGCTTGTTCGCGTTGTCGCTCGAGGTGAACGTGACCCGCACGAATTCGCTCCTGACCGCACTGAGCGCCTCGGTCAGGTACTGCGGGTTCAATCCGAGAGTGACGTCATCGCCGCCGGAGAGGTGGGCATCCACCGACTCTGATGCGCGCGCCTGCTCGCTGCCCGAAGCATCCATCGTCACGCTGTCGGATGTGAAGGTGAAGCGCAGCGGAGCAGCGCGATCGAGCACCAGGGCGACGCGTCGGACAGCTTCGATCAGGTCGGCGGTGTTGACGACCGCGTAGTGCTCCGTCTGCTCGGGGAACAGGCGACGCACTGGCGGGAAATTGCCCTTGATCAGGAGGGAGGTGACGGTCTTGTTGCCCGCGGTGAACGCGATGATCTCACGATCGCCCTGACCCGAGAAGGAGACCTGGATCGTGCCGGCGTGCCCGAATGTCTTCCCGACCTCGGTCAGCGTGCGGGCGGGGACCAGTGCCGTCTGCTCGGGAGCGTCGCCGTCCCAGGGCACATCGCGAAGCGACACCCGATAGCGGTCGGTGGCGACGAGGCTGAGATTGTGACCTGACACCTCGAGCTGCACGCCGGTGAGCACTGGTGTCACGTCATCACGGGACGCTGCGAAGCCCACCTGGGCGATCGCGGTGCCGAAGTCGTCTGCCGGGACGACGCCGGAAGATCCGGAGACCTCGGGAATGGAGGGATATTCCTCAACCGGCATGGCGGCCAGGGTGAACCGTGCGGATCCGCACTTGACGGTGATGCCGCCGTCTTCCTCGACGGCGATCTCGATCGGCGCGTTCGGCAGACGGCTGGCGATGTCGGAGAGCAGTCGGCCGTGAACGAGGATCGTGCCAGGTGTGTCGACCGTTGCCTCGATCGTCGTGCGGGCTGATGCTTCGTAGTCGAATGCCGAGAGGGTGAGCCCCTGCTCGCCCGCTTCGATCAGGACGCCGGCGAGGATCGGCTGCGGGTTGCGCTGGGGAAGCAGCTTGACGACGAATGACACAGCTTCGCTGAAGACATCGCGGTTGACCTGGAACCTCACGGGCGCTCCCTCGTCGTAATCACAAGAACTGAGACGGGTGGACCCCCGTCAGGGGTTCCCATCGTATCCCCACAGCAGCGATGCGCCATACGACGAGTTCTCCTGCTCTTGAGGTGATCGGATCGGACTCTCAAAGGGTTAACTCCTTAATGGTGTTAACCGCTGTGGAAACTGTGGATAACTCGGTGGATATCAATCGCGAGTAGGGAACTACATCTGTGTGAGATGTGGAATCAGTGAGGAATCCGCACTAAAACAGGGTGTGGGTGACATCAGTGTCATTCCGAGTTATCCACAGGTTGTCGCGATCGGCACACATTCGTCCCGAACTCGGCACGTATTCATCCACAAGTTATCCACATGTGCAAAGCGGCATTTATCTGATGCGCCCTGGTGCTGTCAACTCTCCGAAAGGGCGTCTTTCAGCGTCGGCCGAGCTGCGTGGTGATCTCGGTGACCTGGTTGTAGATCGAGCGACGTTCCTTCATGAGCTCACTTATCTTCTTGTACGCGTACATCACGGTCGTGTGATCGCGGTTGCCGAACAGCTGCCCGATCTTCGGCAACGACAGGTTCGTACGCTCGCGGCACAGATACATCGCGATCTGGCGTGAGGTCGCGATCTGCTGCGAACGACTCGATCCGTACAGGTCGTCGACCGTGAGTTTGAAGTACTGCGCGGTCGCCGTGATGATGTCTGTCGGCGAGATGATGTTGTCCTCTGCCGTGTCGATGATGTCGCGAAGCACGGTCTGGGCGAGGGAGATGTCGAGCGATGAGCGATTCAGGCTCGCGAACGCCGAGACGCGGATGAGGGCGCCCTCCAGTTCGCGGATGTTCGATGACACAACGGTCGCGATGTACTCGAGCACCTCGTCGGGGATGTGCAGTGCCTCGCTCTGCGCCTTCTTGCGGAGGATCGCGATGCGCGTCTCGAGGTCGGGCGCCTGGACATCCGTGATCAGACCCCACTCGAAGCGGCTGCGCATCCGGTCTTCGAAACCGGTGAGGTGCTTCGGCGCGACGTCACTGGTGATCACGACCTGCTTGTTGTGATCGTGCAGCGTGTTGAAGGTGTGGAAGAAGGCTTCCTGCGTCTCGGCGCGACCCTGAAGGAACTGGATGTCGTCGATGAGGAGGATGTCGACGTCGCGGTATCTGGCCTGGAACGCAGAGCCGCGGTTGTTGGCGATCGAGTTGATGAAGTCGTTCGTGAACTCCTCGCTGGAGACGTAGCGGACCTTCACTCCCGTGTAGAGGGACTGCGCGTAGTCGCCGATCGCGTGGAGCAGGTGCGTCTTGCCGAGGCCCGAGTCGCCGTAGATGAAGAGCGGGTTGTACGCCTTGGCCGGCGCCTCGGCGACAGCGACTGCGGCCGCGTGCGAGAACCGGTTGGACTGGCCGATCACGAAATTGTCGAACGTGTACTTCGGGTTCAGCCTGGACTCATGGCGCATGGGAGTGGGCTGTTCCATGGGCGATTCGCTGCGAGGCATGTCGGAACGATTGAAGTCCGCGACGACGATCGGCGCCGTGGGCTGCTCGGCGAGCTCATGATTCACGACCACGCGGAACGCCGTGACCTCGTCACCGAGGTGAGTCAGCGCCTCCATGATCGGCATGCGAAGACGCTTGTTGATCTGTGCCGCCGTGAGGTCGTTCGGCACGTCGAGGTAGAGCGTCGCGCCCATGACTCCGGCAGGAACCACGAGACTCAGGAAGCCCTGCAACTGGGGCGTCACGCGGTCGTCGTGATCGAGGAGATCCGCCACCTGCGCCCAGATCGGAACGTCGGGCTGGGCAGGAGAGGACATATTGCTCCGGGCAAGGGCTCGCGGAGGGTGGGCCGAATCGGCTTTCCCCCCTGTGGATAACTTCGGATGCCACGGTAGTCATCCGCGCTGTGAACGGCAACCTGCCTGTGGAAAACCGCGGGTGTGTTGCGCAGCCCGCGAGTGTCGAGGTTGTGGATAATTGCTGTGCGGAGTCTTGATACTCGAACCGGTCGTGGCGTGGAGATTTGCCCTCTGCGCCGGTAAGACGTACCCTTAATCGGTTGACTTATGTCCGAAATCGGGCAGTTCCCTATGTCTCCGGTCGTACACATCCGGTGACAGCGTTCCCGGAGTGATCCCATGACCAAGCGTACGTTCCAGCCCAACAACCGCCGCCGCGCCAAGAAGCACGGTTTCCGCGCCCGTATGCGCACGCGCGCCGGCCGTGGCATCCTCTCTGCTCGCCGCGCGAAGGGCCGCACCGAGCTCTCGGCGTAAGCCTCGTGCTCGCCCGTCCGTTCCGACTGACGCGAGGCACCGACTACAGATCGGTCGTCCGTCGCGGTGTTCGGTGCGGGGGCGCCCGAGTCATCACGTCAATGTTGGCGACCGGTGAAGCACGTGAACCCAGATTCGGGTTCATCATCAGCAAGCAGGTGGGCACCGCTGTGATCCGCAACACCGTACGTCGACGGCTCAAAGCCGTGTGCGCACGGGTGATCGCAGACGTTCCCGAGGGCACGGATGTCGTCATCCGTGCCCTTCCTGCGTCCGCGACCGCCACGTTCGCTGAGCTCGATGCCGATGTGACCCGGTGTCTGGCGCGTCTGAGTCGCGAACGAGCTTCGGCATGAGTGCGCTTCCCTCCTACGCCATGGGCTCGGGGCATCTGCATGCCAGCGACGTCGTGCGCAGCATCCCGCTCGTGCCGCGGAATCTCGTCCTGGGATTCCTGGCCGGCTACCGCGCCGTGATCTCCCCACTCTACGGAGACGTCTGTGCGTACTACCCGTCCTGCTCGGCTTACGCTGTAGGTGCGGTGCAGCAGCACGGTGCCGTGAAGGGAGCGGTGCTCTCGGCATGGCGGATCCTGCGCTGCAATCCCTGGACCAAAGGCGGCGTCGACGACGTTCGTCCTCATGACCACTTCCGATACGACTTGACCGCTCGAGGTTTCGTCGTACCTTCCCGAAAGGACTGATCAGTGGGTCTTGACCTTCTGCTCGCCTCTGCGACCCCGACCCCGGATGCCGGTGGTGGTGGTGGCTTCGACCTGCTCGGCACCATCCTGTGGCCGCTGAAGTGGGCTGTTGAGCTCATCCTCGTCGCCTGGCACTGGCTGTTCACCACGATCGGACTTCCGGAGGCATCCGGAATCACCTGGATCCTCTCGATCGTCGGACTGGTCATTGTCGTTCGTGGAGCAGTATTTCCCCTGTTCGTGCGGCAAATCAAGAGCCAGCGCAAGATGATGGAAATCGCTCCTGAGATGAAGAAGATCCAGGAGAAGTACAAGGGCAAGAAGGATCAGCTCTCTCGTGAGGCCATGAGCCGCGAGACGATGGGTCTGTACAAGAAGCACGGCACCTCGCCGATGTCGAGCTGTCTGCCGCTGATCGTGCAGATGCCCATCTTCTTCGCATTGTTCAGCGTGCTCAACGACGTCACGAAACATGCACAGAACAACCTCGGAGGCGTCGGGCTCCTCAGCTCCGAGCTGACGAAGCAGTTCTATGACGCCACGATCTTCGGGACGGTGTCGCTGCACGGGACCCTCGGTCAGGCTGTCGAGACTCAGAACACGATCGCCATCGTGCTGCTGGTCATCCTCGTCGTGCTGATGATCGGATCGCAGTTCTTCACGCAGCTGCAGATCATCTCGAAGAACCTGTCGCCCGAGGCCAAGACCGGCCAGGCGTACCAGATGCAGAAGATCATGCTCTACGTGCTGCCGCTGGGCTTCATCTTCTCCGGCGTGTTCTTCCCGCTCGGCGTCGTCGTGTACTGGTTCATCTCGAACCTCTGGACCATGGCACAGCAGTTCCTCGTCATCCGCGAGATGCCGACCCCTGGCTCCGAAGCAGCCAAGGCGCGCGAAGAGCGTCTGGCACGCAAGGGCAAGGCGATCGACTCCTCCGGCAAGGTCGTCCCGATGTCGGTGTACGAGGCGGAGCAGAAGCGGATGCTGGATGAGGCCGAGAAGGCCAAGCAGAGCGCACCGAAGCGCCAGCAGCCGGTGGGTAAGAAGCGAGCCAAGAAGAAGGGCCCCAACTCATGACCGGTGAGAACGTCGTCGAGCGCACTGTTGATCGTTCTGAGCCGACCGTAGAGCAGCTCGAGCACGAGGGCGATGTCGCTGCGGACTTCCTCGAGGAACTGCTCGACATCGCAGACATCGACGGGGATCTTAATCTTGACGTGCGCCAGGGACGGGCCTATGTGTCAGTCGACGCGGAGGGTGAGGACATCTCCGTGCTTGCTGACCCAGACACAGTGCAGGCACTTCAGGAGATCACCCGACTCGCAGTGCAGAGCAAGACCGGTTCTTTCTCTCGTCTGATCCTGGACGTCGGTGGATCCCGTGATGCACGTCGCCGACAGCTCGAGAAGCTGGTGGACGCCGCGGTCGTGAAGCTCGACGAGGGTGCATCACAGGCGTCACTTCCTTCGATGTCCAGCTATGAGCGCAAGCTGGTGCACGACATCGTCGCTGACCGCGAACTGGTTTCAGAGTCCTACGGCGACGGCGCCGATCGCCACACGGTGATCCGTCGTCGCTGATGTTTCACGTGAAACATCGCGGGGGATCGGCATGACTTCACTCGAGCTGGAGCCAGTCGTCGCCGCATCGATCTTCGGTGATCGAATCGATCTCGCTCGTCAGTTCACGACTGCACTCGCGGAGCACGGTGAAGAGCGTGGACTGATCGGCCCCCTTGAGCTTCCCCGCCTCTGGAACCGCCACATTCTCAACAGCGCGATCGCTGCGCCGATCTTCCGTGGAACTGTTGCGGACATCGGATCAGGCGCCGGGCTGCCAGGACTCGTGCTCGCGATCGCGCGGCCGGACGTGACGTGGACTCTCGTCGAGCCGATGGAGCGCCGCGTCAACTGGCTCAACGAGCAGGTTGCCGAGCTCGGACTTGAGAACGTGGAAGTGCTGCGAGCACGCGCAGAGGATGTACGTGCGGTCGGGAACTTCGATTTCGTCACGGCACGCGCCGTCAGCGCCCTGCGGACACTGATCCCCTTCACAGCGCCTTTGCTGCGTGATGGGGGAGAGCTCGCGCTGCTCAAGGGAATGAACGCGCCGGCTGAGATCGACGCCGCTGCAAAGCAGATCAAGAAGTATCGGCTCAGTGACGTGCGCGTTGAAGTGCTGGGCGAAGGCCTGCTCGACGAGACGACTCGGGTCGTCAGGGCTACTGTTCGGGGCTAGGTTTTCTACGGAGCTGAGTACCTTACTACCGGGCTCCGGGATGCGTATTGCCGGGCTCCGGGATGCCGGCTCTCTCGCAGAACGGGTACTCTCCCCGCAAGCGGGGACCCCTCCCGATGCTCGTTCGTCCGGCATCCCTGCGCCCTCTCCTGCACCTGCGGGGGAACGAGCGAGCTTCGCCGCTCCTCATTGCGGATGGGTGGGTGATGTTGCGGAGAGCTGGGTGATGTTTCACGTGGAACATCCGTCTTCTTTGGCGCTTCTACGGTCGTTAAGGCGGGGAGACTCCGCTGACAAACGCACTGAGTGAGTGCGGTGCGTCGACGTGAAGTTCACCGCTTCCGCGAGTTCAGGCGTCGTGGGCAGTTCGGGTCGTGTTTCACGTGAAACATTCGCTTGAGTGCGACATCCGTCGCCATCGGATCAGTCGTAGTCCACGTGTGCAGAATGATTCGTCATCGCCGATGACCGAACTGGTGCTCACAAGGCGCAAGCGGCGGGCGAATGGCGCACCCCACAGCAGATCGTCATCGCGACATTCTTCCTCTCCATCGGCGTGCATCATCGGTACCGTCAAGGTTCACGACAGGGGATGACCGATGGCCACCAGGACCGCCGCCATCCAGATCCATCCCGTCGCAGGGATGGGTGGGTGCTTGAGTCATATGTCTCAACAACATGAGGTTGACCACCACCGGGCCGTTTCACGTGAAACATCTCTGACAATGCAGAGATACGACAGCCCGTCTCTGTACGACACCCCACTAAGTTCTGGATGGTCTTATCCATGTTCGAAGGAACTGACGGGCGCAGGGATGCCGGACGAACGAGCATCGGGAGGGGTCCCCGCTTGCGGGGAGGGTACCCGTTCTGCGAGAGAGCCGGCATCCCGGAGCCCGGGAGGAAGGTCTCTCAAGCCCGGCTCGGGTCAGAAACGTCCGCCCCAGCGATTAGAGTGGAACACGGTCCCGAAAGGAGTGGATGTTTCACGTGAAACAGTCTGAAAAGGCAGCACCGAACAGTACTTTCGGGGTAGACACTCCACTGGCACGCGAGATCGCTGATCTGAGCGCGCGCAGGCGTGCGCTGGAGGCGACAACCGTTCAGTTTGATGGGGACACGCGTGTACTCACGGTGTCGAACCAGAAGGGCGGCGTCGGCAAGACGACGACCGCGGTCAATGTCGCATCCGCCCTGGCAAGCTTCGGTGCCAAGGTTCTGGTCATCGATCTCGATCCGCAGGGCAACGCATCGACAGCCCTGGGCGTACCGCACAATGCGGAGACGCCGAGTGTCTACGACGTTCTGATCGACGATGTTCCTCTTGCTGACATCGTTCAGCAGAGCCCGGAATCACCCAACCTCCTATGCGCGCCCAGCACGATCCATCTCGCAGGTGCAGAGATCGAACTCGTCGCTCAGGTCGCACGTGAGCACAGACTCCGCAACGCCCTCAGCGCATACCTGGACGAGAACACCGTCGACTTCGTCATCATCGACTGCCCTCCGTCGCTGGGGCTCCTGACGATCAACGCCTTCACTGCAGCATCCGAGGTCTTCATCCCGATCCAGTGCGAGTACTACGCACTGGAGGGTCTGAGTCAGCTGCTCGGCAGCATCCAGATGATCCAGAAGCACCTCAATCCCGAGCTTCACCTCTCCACGATCCTGCTCACCATGTACGACGGGCGCACCCGTCTGGCGCAGCAGGTAGCGGATGAGGTGCGCACGCACTTCCCCGATCAGGTACTGCACACGGTCATCCCGCGTTCGGTGCGAGTGTCGGAGGCGCCGAGTTTCGGCCAGACGGTGATCGCGTACGACGGAACATCCGCCGGAGCGATCGCATATCGTGAGGCCGCTGTCGAGATCGCGTCCCAGAAGACGCAGAGCAAGGAGAACTGATGGCCAAGCGCACCGGATTGGGCCGAGGAATCGGCGCACTCATCCCCACGGCGGATCAGTCGGAACGTCCGGTCGACGTGTTCTTCCCCGGCGCATCTCTGCGACCCGCCGCTGACATGACGATCACGGTCCCCGACGAGCTCCCCGCAGAAGCCCCCGATCTTGCTGCGGTGCCAGGCATCCACCTGATCCAGATCGATCCGAAGCTGATCGTTCCGAACCCGCGGCAGCCACGAACGCACTTCGACGAGGACGACCTCGCCGAGCTCGTGCACAGCGTGCGCGAGTTCGGCGTGCTGCAGCCGGTGATCGTACGCAAGAACACCGACGGCGACTACGAACTGATCATGGGGGAGCGCCGCACGCGCGCTGCCCGCGAAGCCGGACTCGACGCGATCTCGGCGATCGTCAGGGAGACCGCCGACGAGAACCTCCTGCGCGACGCGCTGCTCGAGAACCTGCACCGCTCCGAGCTGAACCCGTTGGAAGAGGCTTCGGCCTACCAGCAGCTGCTCGAGGACTTCGGAATCACCCAAGAAGAACTCGCGACGCGCATCGGCCGCTCGCGTCCGCAGATCAGCAACACGATCCGGCTTCTCAAGCTTCCGGTACCCGTGCAGCAGCGCGTCGCAGCCGGCGTGCTCTCGGCAGGTCACGCTCGGGCGCTGCTTTCCCTCGACAGCCCCGAGGCGATGCAGAGACTCGCAGACAAGGTGATCAACGAAGACCTCTCCGTCCGCGCCACCGAGGAAGCGGCCAAATCTTCCTCCTCGGCAGGGACGAAGACTCCCAAACCGCAGCCGGGCGCACGTCGGGCGTATCTCGACGAGGTCTCGGGAAAGCTCGGCGACCGACTGAACACCCGGGTGAAGATCACTCTTGGTGCAAGAAAAGGCCAGGTCGCGATCGAATTCGCGTCCATTCAGGATCTCAACCGGATCCTCTCGGAACTCGGCGAAGAGGGCTACGGATCCTGAATATCTGACCGTTTCATCGCGGTGTAGCTGCACGAACTCCTAGAGTGAGCACAGACGGGGGAGAGCACATGTCAGAGAAGAAGCGCACGGCCGGCCGACTCAGCGCGAGAGTCGTGGGAATCAGCATCGCCGCAGCACTCGGCGGGTTCCTGTTCGGTTTCGACACGGCCGTGATCAACGGAGCGGTGGATGCTCTCGCCGGAGCGTTCGACCTCGGACCGGCACTGCAGGGCTTCGCCGTGTCGTCGGCTCTCCTGGGTTGCGCGGTCGGAGCGTGGTTCGCCGGCAGCCTGGCGAACAAGCTCGGTCGCATCCCCGTGATGGTGATCGCCGCGGTGCTGTTCCTCGCCTCATCGATCGGTTCCGGCCTCGCATTCGGAGTCATCGACCTCATCATCTGGCGCGTGATCGGCGGCATCGGAGTCGGTGCGGCATCCGTCATCGCGCCGGCCTACATCGCCGAAGTGTCACCGGCGAAGGTGCGCGGCCGACTCGGATCCCTGCAGCAGCTCGCGATCGTGACCGGTATCTTCACCGCGCTGCTCTCCAACGCGCTCCTGGCGAACATCGCCGGATCCGCGGCCGACGTGCTGTGGTTCGGAATCGAAGCCTGGCGCTGGATGTTCATGGTCGAGGCGATCCCGGCCGTCGTCTACGGCGTGATGGCGCTGCGTCTGCCGGAGTCTCCACGCTTCCTGGTGGCGCGCGGACAGATCGACAAGGCATCTCAGGTGCTGTTCGACTTCTCGGGCGAGACCGACGTGAACATCAAGATCGAAGAGATCCGCTCGACGCTGAATGCCGAGAAGCGTGAGTCGCTGAGCGACCTGCGCGGGGATCGCTTCGGATTGAAACCCATCGTGTGGGTCGGCATCCTGCTGAGCGTCTTCCAGCAGTTCGTAGGCATCAACGTGATCTTCTACTACTCGACGACGCTGTGGCTGTCCGTCGGGTTCGACGAGTCCCAGGCCCTGATGACATCGGTGATCACCTCGGTCACGAACATCGTCGTCACGATCGTGGCGATCCTGCTTGTCGACAAGGTCGGGCGGCGCCCGATGCTGCTCACCGGTTCGATCGGCATGGCCGTGACGCTGGGCATGATGTCGGTGGCATTCTCGTTCGGCACGCTGGAGAACGGCAGTGTCGTACTCCCGGAGCCCTGGTCGCTGATCGCCTTGATCTGCGCGAACGGCTTCGTCGTGTTCTTCGGTGCGACCTGGGGTCCGCTGGTCTGGGTGCTGCTGGGGGAGATGTTCCCGAACAGCATCCGTGCCGGCGCCCTCGCTGTGGCCGCGGCCGCGCAGTGGATCGCGAACTTCTTCATCTCGACGACGTTCCCCGCCTTCGCCGAGATCGGCCTCACATTCGCGTACGGTTTCTACGCGTTCTTCGCGATCGTGTCGTTCTTCTTCGTCTTCTACCAAGTGCCGGAGACCAAGGGGCGCGAGCTCGAGACGATGACCGATGTTGTGAATCTTCCGCGCCGGGGCGGCAGCAAGCGCGCGTAGGCTTGAACCATGTCAGAAGCCGTTCCGCGTCGTGCCAGCCTCGAAGTACTGAGGGCTGAGGCAGCGGATGAGTTGGCTGTGCTCATCCAGGAGCGCCTTCTGAGCGGTGAAGACCCGTGGGACTTCATGGAAGATCTGCCGAGTGTGGACGAGCTCGTCGTGTACCTGTTGCGAGCGGACAACATCGCCGCCAATGACGGTGTGCGACCCAACGCGACACGCAACTACCGTGTGATGCGCCAGATCGCACTGGAGTACCCGGAGTTGACCCCGGCGGTGTGGCGTCTGCTGGGTGTGGAGACGCGGCATCGCAAATGGGACACCACGGTCGCTGACGTCTCCTGATGCCGCTCGCCCTCGTTCCATACGACCCGCAATGGCCACGTCGGTTCGAGGCGATCGCCGCCGAACTGTGTGAGATCGGTGATCCGGACTGGACGATCGAGCACATCGGCTCCACCTCAGTGCCGGGGATGCTCGCGAAGCCGATCATCGATGTCGCCATCCGCGTCACAGACAGGGCTGAGTTCGAACGGCACGCGCCGCATCTGGTTCGCGCTGGTTGGCGCGTCGGCAGCCGTGTACGGACACATCCCGTCATGGTGTTCGAGGAGGGTGGTGAGCGTACCCGAATCGCCCACTTCTTCGCTGCCGAGGAATGGGATGCCGTCAATCAGCGCATCCTGCGGGACTGGTTGATCGCGCATCCGGCAGACGCGCGGCGGTACGAAGACGCTAAGATCACTGCCGCGAACGATGCTCAGCACGGGCGGGGAACGTACAACGCCGGCAAGACGGCGGTCATCCAGGAGATCGTGGATCGCGCACGTCGGGACCGCGGGATGCCGTCGGTCCCCGTCTACGAGAAATAGGCCGGACAGACAAAGGCCCGCCCCTCCACACGGAGGGACGGGCCAGAGAAAAAGCTGATCAGCCGATGAATGCGGCGAGATCCTTCTCGAGCGCGGGCTTCGGCTTGGCACCGATGATGGTCGTCTTGACCTCGCCGCCCTGGAAGACCTTCATCGCCGGGATCGACGTGATCTGGTACTTCATGGCGAGCTCGGGGTTCTCGTCGACGTTGAGCTTGACGATCGTGATCTTGTCGGGGTTCTCCGACTGGATCTGGTCGAGCACCGGCGCGACCATGCGACACGGCCCGCACCACTCGGCCCAGAAGTCCACGAGTACGGGGCCTTCGGCCTGCAGCACATCCTGGTCCCAGGTCGCCTGGCTCGTTACCTTGGCAGTCATCAGATTTCTCCTTGGATTGAAGTTTCACCCGCTACAACAGCGCGGGAAGGGAATGTGTTCCCGTCAGGCGATGATCTCCGCCGCCTCCGCCGCGGGGAACTCCACGGAGGCGTCGTCAAAATCCGCGAGGAAGTGCTCGGCGTCGAGAGCGGCGATCGTGCCGGTTGCGGCAGCCGTGATGGCCTGACGGTAGGTCGGGTCGATCACGTCACCCGCAGCGAAGACACCGGGAACCGACGTGCGCGAAGAGCGGCCATCGACCCAGATCGTGCCCTCAGGGGTAAGGTCGAGCTTGTCGTGCACCAGGTGGGTGCGCGGGTCGTTGCCGATCGCGACGAAAAGTCCGTCGAGGGCGAGTTCGCTGACCGTGCCGTCGACCGTGTTGCGCAGCCTCACACCGTTGACGCTGTCGCCGCCGGTGATCTCCTCGACCTCGCTGTTCCAGATGAACTCGATCTTCTCGTTCGCGAAGGCACGCTCCTGCATGATCTTCGAGGCGCGCAGCGTGTCCTTGCGGTGGATGACGTAGACCTTCGTGGCGAAGCGGGTGAGGAAGGTCGCCTCCTCCATCGCCGAGTCGCCGCCACCTACGACGGCGATGTTCTTCTCGCGGAAGAAGAAGCCGTCGCAGGTCGCGCACCACGAGACGCCGTAGCCGGAGAGGCGCTCTTCACCCTCGATACCGAGCTTGCGGTACGCCGAACCGGTCGAGTAGATGATCGTCGCGGCCTCGTGCGTCGTACCGCTGCCGAGCGTGACGCTCTTGACGGGACCGTTCAGGTCGAGGGAGGTGACGTCGTCGTAGACGACCTCGGTACCGAACTTCTCGGCCTGCTCCTGGAACTTCGCCATGAGCTCCGGACCCTGGATGCCCTCGGGGAAACCGGGGTAGTTCTCGACCTCAGTCGTGTTCATCAACTCGCCGCCGACCTCGACGGAGCTTGCGATGAGAAGCGGCTTCAGGTTGGCGCGCGCCGCGTAGATGGCGGCCGTGAATCCTGCAGGACCCGAACCGATGATGATGACCTGACGCATGTGCTCCCCGTCTTAGAATTCTTGCCTCGGATGCTTCAACCAATGTTAACCGCGAGTCATTCCCCGGATGCTGGGGCGCGGTTTCCGTCGTCGGCTTCGTCTTCGGCATCCACTCGATCCTTGCGTCGACGCACCACTGTGCGAACGATTCCGAGGGCGAGCAGCAGGGCGATCACGCCGCCGAGGATGACGAGACCGATGCTCTCCCATTCGGCGCGCACCGTGACCATCGCGGTCTGATCGGTGCCGATGCGCACACCGGTCGGCGAGGACAGGGCGAAGTCGACGCTGAGCGAGCCGCTGCCGACGCGCGCTTCCACGGGAACCTTGACGCGTGTGTTGCTGGCAGGCAGGGCCTCGACAGGAGTGGACGGCTGCACATCGAGTCGCGCGTCGGACGGTGTGGCTGTCAGCTGCACGGTGACGGGCCAGGGCAGATCGTTGCGCACCCACACCGGCAGCGGCGCCGCCGACGTGAACAGTTGGATGGCGCTGGGCTCCTGAACGCCCACGGAATCGAGCGTGGTCGTCGTCGCGATCCTGTGTGCGGACACCGCGTCGGTATAAGCCGCCGCGTCGCGGACGCCGAGCACCCGCAGCATCTGAAGGCGTTCGGGCGACAGCAGCACGAGCGGATCCTCGAGGATCGTCGCGAACGCCGTCAGACGCGACTCATCGGCGAGAAGGGTGTTCAACAGCGCGCCGCGGTCGGCGGATGCTGATGCATCCGTCTCGGACACCCGGAGGGTCGCCGACTGAGGCGAGCCCGTACGCAGGGCGTCGAAGCCGGTCGGGTCGGCGATCGACGAGACAGCGAGGATGGTCTCGCGCAGCGCTTCGGCCGTGCGTGTCTCGTTCCTCTCGAGGCCCACGAGCATGGACGCTGCAGGGCCGGTGAGCGCGAGATGGGCGATCCCCGCGGCGATGTCGTGCTCGCGGGCGCTGTCATCGGTCTCGGCGGCGGCATCCGAAAGCGCGGCCGAGGCCGCCGCGTCCGTCACGAGCACACGATTGCCGTCGATGTCGGCGGCAGCGCCTATGGATGCTGCGATCGCCGTCGACGGCAAGATCGTCGTCGCATCCGTCGCCATCCACTCGCTGAACGTCGCGAGATCTGCGGTGTCGACCCCTGCCGTCGGCCAGAGCACGGCCGGCGTCGCGCGCTCGATCGACATCAGCTCTGAATCGGTGGGCAGTTCCGGCTCCGACGGCGTCGGCGATGGCGTGGGCGTGGTCGGAGCCGTCGGTGTCGGTGTCGGGGTCGCCTCGGTGGAGAAGTTCTCCGGATCGAGGTACGACGAGAGGGGCAGCGGTGCCAGGAGCCCGGGGAGGTCCGCACGCGACTGCGTCGTCGCATCCGCATCTCCGGCCTGCAGTGCGAAGCGATCGTTGGGGAGGGCCTCGAGCCGCGTGAGCCAGTCGAGTGCGCTCGCCGGCGCGGCGGTGCCGAGTGCGCGGATTGCGGCGGGGATCAGCGGGTCGACCGCGAGAGCTGCAGAGGTGCCCGCGACGCCGTCGAGCTGTGCGGTGAGCGCGCCGTCCGGGGCGGTCAGTGTCGTGAGCTCCTCTGCGGTGAGCAGCCCGCCGTCCGCCGGCGTCGCCGTGATCGGCACGAGCACCGCGACCTGCGCGGCAGCGTCGGCATCGGCGTGGATGACGAGCACACTCTGCGCGGTGGACGGTGCTGCGGGAGCATCGGAGTCGGCGGTGAGGCTGGCCCTGATCGGATACACACCCGCCGGCAGAGTGCCGAGCACGCCGACCGGCGTCGCCACGGAGAGCGCGGACGTCTCGGATGCCGCGACCGCCTCGGATTCCTCGGTGCCGAGCGACGCGAATGCGCCCGGTGCGTCTCCGGAGTCGAGCCAGGCGGTGAGTGCGGCGCCGTCGGCGAGAGGAGTGCGACTCAATTCGACCGTGACCTGACCGGCCGCCAGTTGTTCCTGCGTGCCGTTGTCGATCGTGACGGTGGTCAGCAGAGCGGAACCCGGCTGTGCGACTCCGTGGACCCCCGCCGAAAGCGAGAGCTCGACGATCCCCTCATCCGGTGCGTCTTCGTCGGCGACCGCAGGTGTCATGGCAGTCAACTGCGGCGCGAGGATGAGCGCGGCGGCCAGCGCGAACACGACGGCACCGCGTGCACGGCGCTGCGCGCGCGCACGACGGCTGAATCGGGGGCTGATCAACGTCTCTGGTCTTCCTCGGGCACCGCGGCGGGTCAGCCCGTGAGTTGTGACCCTGCGATTCTAGGCGGGTGGGGTAGGGGAACCCTGAAGGCGCGTAGAGTGACGGCCGTGTCCGACGCGCTCCCACCCACACCCGATCCGTCTCTCGTCGCCGCGTTGGCGGCCGACCTGGATGCTGCCGACTTCCGTTCCGAGCCGCTTCGGCGTCTGTGGGGTCAAGAGGCCGACGACGCGCTCGGTCGCGGCGTGCGCGAACCCGTGCTGCGCGTGATCGCGCGGGATGTGGGCGCGCTGGCGACGCTCGGTCGTCTTCTCGTGCTCGGGATGCCGCAGCCGATCACACTGGTGGATCACGCGCTGCCGCGCCTCGGGTTCGAAGGGTTGGTCGGTCTCGGATTGGCGCGGTTCTCCGAGGATGAAGAGGATCTCACGCCTGCGGCACTGATCCGTCCCCAGTCGTTCGTGGACGCCGAGGGCATCGGCGAGTGGTGGATCGCCAGCGACCTCGACGAGCTCGCCCTCGGTACCGCGCTGCCCGCAGACCACGTGCTCGGTGTCGGCGGGGCGTCGCGCACGCTCGCCGAGCTGATCGTCCCTGTGCCGGTCGGCCGTGCGCTGGACCTCGGCACCGGATGCGGCATCCAGGCCCTTCTCGTCTCCCGCCACGCAGGTGAAGTCGTCGCGACCGACATCTCGACGAGGGCCCTCGCGTTCGCCGAGCTCAACGCGCGCCTGAACGGCGTGGGCAACGTGACGTTCCGGAAGGGCAGCATGTTCGAGCCCGTGGCGGGGGAGGCGTTCGACCTGATCGTCTCGAATCCGCCGTTCGTCATCACTCCGCGCATCGAGGGCGTGACGGCCTACGAATACCGCGATGGCGGGCTGATCGGTGATGCGCTGGTGGAGCAGTTCGTGCGCGATGCGCCAGCGCATCTCACGCCCGGTGGCATCGCCCAACTGCTCGGCAACTGGGAGTCGCTCCCCGCTGCCGCGGGTCTGGACCGACTCGAGTCGTGGGTCGACCCCGCGCTGGACGCCTGGGTGATCCAGCGCGAAGAACTCAGCCCGCTCGGCTACGCCGAACTGTGGATCCGCGACGGCGGCACGACTCCACGTGAGGACGCCTTCGGCCGGATGCTCGAGGCCTGGCTCGACGACTTCGCCGATCGCGAGGTCACCGCGATCGGCTTCGGTTACGTGCTGCTGCGTCGGCCTGCCGATGCGGAGCCCGCTCGCCTGCGCCGCTTCGAGTCGGTGTCGCAGCCGCTCTCGGCACCAGGTCGGGCGCTGCGCGAGGGACTCGACGCGCACGACTCGCTGGCAGGCGGCATCCCGCACACTCTCGTCACCGCACCGGATGTGACCGAGGCACGCCACTACATGCCGGGCGACGACGATCCGAGTGTTATCGAGTTGCGCCAGGGCGGCGGCTTCGGCCGCACGGTGTCCGTGGACTCGGCGCTCGCCGGATTCGTCGGAGCGTGCGACGGCGAGCTGAGCGTCACTCAGATCGTCTCTGCGCTCGCCGATCTGTTCGACGTGCCGCTCGTCGATCTGTGGAACGACCTCGAACCCCGCATCCGCCGGCTCGTGCTGGATGGGTTCCTCGTCGCCGATTCGGGGAATGCCGACGGCATCCATTCGGTTGCATAGAACATGAAGGCTTTCGGATTCCTCTCGTTCGGGCACTACGCACCTGTGCCCGGCTCAGGCACGCGCACCGCCGGCGACATGCTGCACCAGACGATCGACCTCACCGTCGGTGCTGACCAGCTGGGCGTCAACGGCGCATACGTGCGCGTGCATCACTTCGCCCGTCAGGCGGCGTCGCCCATGCCGCTGCTGGCCGCGATGGCGGCGAAGACCGAGCGCATCGAGGTCGGCACCGGCGTGATCGACATGCGCTACGAGAACCCCCTGCAGTTCGCCGAGGAAGCGGCGGCCCTCGACCTCATCGCCCGCGGTCGTATCGCCCTCGGCGTGAGCCGTGGCTCACCCGAGACCGCGCTGCGCGGCTACGAGGCGTTCGGGTACGTCGGATCGGACGACCCGCGCGGTGCCGATCTCGCCCGTGACAAATTCGACCTGTTCCTCGAGGCGATCGACGGCGCGGGCGTCGTGCAGGGCGACCCGCAGCAGGTCGGCGAGGGCCGATACCTGGCGATCGAGCCGCGTTCCGAGACGTTGCGCGACCACATCTGGTGGGGTTCGGGCTCACGTGCCACGGCCGAGGAGACCGGTCGCAAGGGACTCAACATGATGAGTTCGACGCTTCTCACCGAGGCGACCGGCGCGCAGTTCCACGAGCTGCAGCGCGAGCAGATCGATCTGTATCGTGCGGGGTACAAGGCCGCCGGTCACACCGGTACGCCGCGCGTCTCGGTCAGCCGCAGCGTGTTCCCGCTGGTCAACGACATGGATCGTGCCTATTTCGGCCTGCGCAGCGCGGAGAACGGCGATCAGGTCGGCATCATCGACGGTTTCCGCTCGACGTTCGGCAAGACGTACGCGGCAGAGCCGGATGTGCTGATCGAGCAGCTTCTCGCCGACGAGGCCGTGATGGCCGCCGACACGCTCATGCTCACGATCCCGAACCAGCTCGGTGTCGACTACAACCTGCACGTGCTCGAGTCGTTCGCGACCCACGTCGCACGGGCGCTCGGATGGAAGCCGAACACCGAGGGACCAGTGCAGGGCGACCCGGCCTGAGGCGTCGCCCCGCTACGCTTCGGGCATGAGCTACTCGCTGAACGGCAGTTCGAACGACTCTCGCGTCGAAGAGCTCAAGCGGCAGCATCAGCGGCGTCAGACACGACTCCTCGTCACGATCGCGCTGGTCGAAGGCATCGCGCTCGCCGCTGCTGCCATCGCCGTCTACGTGCTGGGGCTCATCGACCCGACACAGGGCATCTGGATCCTCATCGGGATCGCCGCCGTCGGCGCGTTCGTCATGTCGACGAGCCTGATGTCGATGATCCGTCGACACGCGAGGGAGATGCGCGACCTCACAGGTCGTTGAGCACCCGCCGGGCGGCGGCGTCCGGATCGGGCTGATCGGCGACGAGGTCGATGATCGGACCCAGAGCCGACCGCACCGAAAGCACCCGCATCGCCGTCTCGCGCAGCCACGCCACCGCCTTGCCGCGGCGGAACATCATGCGCGCCAGCATCCGCGAGTTGGACTGTGCCGATTCGACTCGCGGTTTCTGCACCCGCTCCCACTCGGCGAGCAGGGCGGCGACGTTCGTGCGGTCGGCGTGCGCCAGCATCCGTCCCAGCATCCACGCCGACTCCATGGCCATGCCGGCGCCGATGCCCGCCGTCGGCAGGAATCCCGATGCCGCGTCCCCGAGCAGTACGGCGCCCGGTACGACCCACCGCTCTGCGCGGACGTCGGTGAGCGGCCACAGGTACGGATCAGGGTCGGCTGCGACGGCATCCAGCGCAGCTCGAAGGCGATCGCCTGACTCCGGGGCCGCATCCCGAACCCGCGCCACGAATGCGGACGGCCCGACCTCGAGATCGGCGACCGGTCCGCCGAGGAAGACTCCGAGTCGATCCTTGACGGGGTACGCGCCGAGGAAGAAGCCGTCGCCCCACAGCTCCTCGCCGAGCGCCGGATCGTCGCCGAGCACGTCCGACCAGGTGACCCAGCCGGCCCAGCCGGTGTCGACGGTCGACACGTCACCGACGTCGAGCAGGTCGCGGGTGCGGGAATGGATGCCGTCGGCGACGGCGACCAGGTCGAATGAGGCCCGCTCGCCGGTGCTGAACGTGACATCGCCATGGTTGAACCCGGTGAGGGTCGTGCCGAAGGTCACCGGGCAGTCGTTCGTCGTCAGCACGTCGATGAGCGCGCCACGCTCGACGCCCTGGTAGTCCCCGTGAAGCGCGAGCAGAGCGCCGAGATCATCGCAGCGCAGCGTCCGGCCCCGGTGTGAGCGGAACGCGTAACGGCTCAGCGGCGCGCTGCGGGCGAGGTACTCGTCGTGCACGCCGATGTCTTCGAGCGCGGGATCGACAGTCGGCATGAGCGCGAGCATGTAGCCCGGATGGTCCATCCGCGGCATCCGCTCGATCAGCACGGGATGCAGCCCTTGCCTCCGCAGCAGGGCGGCGAGGGTGAGGCCCGCGATTCCGGCGCCGGCGATGAGGATGCGCAGGCGATCGTCTCGCTGGGATTCGATCTGCGTCTGCAGGCCGGTCTCGACGATCATCATGTTCTCCTCTTGTGCTGTGCGTGGACCAGCTGGTCCAAACACTACGCCCTCTGGACCGGGTGGTCCAGTATGATCATGGGCATGACGATGCACAGCGACAGCGCCGAGGCCGACCCGACGCGACTGAGCCCGGAGCGTCGCGCAGCGCTCGCCGATGCGACGGTGGCGGAGTTCGAGCGTTCCGGATACGAGGGCGCGTCGCTGAACCGCATCATCCGCGCGGCGGGCATGAGCAAGAGCTCGTTCTACCATTTCGTCGGATCCAAGGATGAGCTGTTCGACGCGGTGGTGCGGATGCTGATCGCCGATGTGCGCGCGCAGTGGACGCCGCCGGCGCCGTCGGAGTTCGGGGCGCGAGCGTTCTGGCGACGCGTCGATGCGCTGCTGGAGGAGATCGCAAGGTTGTCCGCGACCCCGGCGATGCAGCATCTCGGACGGATCTTCTATCTGCCGGGCGCTTCTGCCTCCGGTGATCCTGCGTCTTCTGACGTGTCCGGCGGCGCCCGCCGCGAGCTGCTGGATGCCGTGCACGCCTGGGTTGAAGCCGTGATCCGTGTGGGTCGAGAAGCAGAACAGGTGCGCGATGATCTTCCCCTCGAGCTGCAGGTCGAAGTGACGTTCGCCGTGCTGCGCGCCATTGACGAGTGGGTATTGGCGGCGGAAGCTGCTGACGCGGGCGAGCGTGCTGCGGTCGCGGCATCCGCTCCTGCTCTGGTGTTGCGCCGACTGCTCGCCCCCTGATCCCGGAGCAGGTCCACATCCCGCCCCGTTCCAGTTACCAGACGCTCGGTGGACGCAACGGCGTGTTGGAGGGCGATCCCGTACCGACACGCCGACTGGTGGTCGAGGCGTCTGGGATTCGGCACCGGAAACAGAGAGCGCGCACCCCGGTAACCTGGAATCCATGCTGAACATGGCCGAAGGGCTCGATCGCCTGCGCACGCTCGCCGAGGGTCCCGTCGTCGCCGAGGTTGCGCGTGCCTTCCAGGCCGCCGGGTTCGAACTCGCCGTCGTCGGCGGTCCGGTGCGCGACGCGCTGCTCGGGCGAGAGGTGAACGATCTCGACTTCACGACGAACGCGTCACCCGACGAGATCCTCGAGATCGTCACGCCGATCTCGTCGACGCAGTGGGACATCGGCCGCGCCTTCGGCACCATCGGCGCCAAGGTGCGCGGCGAGCAGGTCGAGATCACGAGTTACCGCGCCGACAGCTACGACGGCGTGACTCGCAAGCCGACCGTCGAGTTCGGCGACACGATCGACGGTGACCTCGTGCGCCGTGACTTCCGGGTCAACGCGATGGCGCTGCAGGTTCCATCCGTCAAACTCATCGACCCGACCGGCGGCGTGGAGGATCTGGTCGCCGGCATCCTGCGCACGCCCACGGACCCGAACGTGAGTTTCGGCGACGACCCGCTCCGGATGCTGCGTGCCGCCCGCTTCAGCGCACAACTCGGTTTCGAGATCGAAGCGGACACGCTCGATGCGATCGGTCGACTGCGCGAGACGCTGAAGATCGTCAGCCCGGAGCGCATCCAGGGCGAGCTCGTGCGCCTCATGCAGACCGACGACCCTGCGCGCGGCATCCGGGTACTGGTCGACACCGAGCTCATCGAGGAGTTCCTGCCCGAGGTCAGCGCGCTGCGCCTCGAGGTCGACGAGCACCACCACCACAAAGACGTCTACGAGCACTCACTGACCGTGCTCACCCAGGCGATCGAGTTGGAGCATTCCCGGCATCCGGATGCTGCACCGGATGTGCCACTGCGCATCGCCGCGCTGCTGCACGACATCGGCAAGCCTCGCACCCGCAAGCTCGAACCAGGCGGAGCGGTCACGTTCCACCATCACGACGTGGTCGGATCGCGCATGGCGCGCAAGCGCCTGCAGGCACTGCGCTTCGACGGTGACACGACCGATGCCGTCTCCACCCTGATCGAACTGCACCTGCGCTTCTTCGGCTATGCGGAGGGAACCTGGACGGATGCCGCGGTGCGCCGCTACGTGCGCGACGCCGGCGATCTGCTGGACCGTCTGCACATCCTCACCCGCGCGGATGTCACGACCCGCAACAAGCGCAAGGCCTCGCGCCTCGCCGGTGCCTACGACGACCTCGAGAAGCGCATCGCCGACCTCCGCGAGCAGGAGCAGCTCGACGCGATGCGTCCAGAGCTCGACGGCAACCAGATCCAGAAGATCCTGGGCATCGGGCCCGGCCGCGAGATCGGCGAGGCCTACAAGTTCCTGCTCGACCTGCGCCTCGATGAGGGCGTGCTCGGCCCGGAGGTCGCCGAGCAGCGCCTGCGCGAGTGGTGGGCTGCGCGGGGCTGACGCTTCGACGAGACCGAGTTTGCGGCACGAGACAGACCGCAGGACGCTCGGTTTCGTGCCGCAAACTCGGTCTCGCCGTTCAGGATGCTCGTACACTGGGACCACGCTCCGTCACCGACGACAGGACAGCCGTGTCATCACCATGGTCAGCATCGCGTGACGTCTCCGCCGAGGCATCGCGACTGATCATCGAGCGTGCGCACGAGGAACTCGTGGCGGGGAACCTCGGAGATCGACGACTCGAGCACGTGCGTCCGCTGGTGCGTGATTCGTGGGAGCGTTCCTGGCGGCAGCGCGTCGGTGCCGAGGGTCTTCCTCCTCTTGCACTCGATGCGGAAGAGCTCGAACGGTATCGGCTCGAGCATCCGCTCGCCGACGCGATGGCGATGATCCGCGGGCTGCTGCTGCCCGGTGACCCGGCGACGTCAGGCGTGATCGTTGCCGTCGGAGATCATGCGGGCCGTCTGCTCTGGGTCGAGGGCGATCTGGACAAGAGAGTGCTCAGTGGCGAGATGGGGTTCGTCGCCGGGGCCGACTGGTCAGAGGATGCGGTCGGCACGTCTGCGCCGGGTACGGCCCTCCAGCTCGGCGAATCGGTGCAGATCCATCAGGCGGAGCACTACAACCGGCTCGTGCATCCCTGGTCCTGCACGGCGGCGCCGGTGCTCGACCCGGAGACGAAGAGGATCCTCGGCGTGATCGACGTCACGGGAGGCCCAGAGGTCGCGACGCCGCAGGCCCGACTGCTGGTGGATGCCACGGCGAGGGCAGTCGAGTCAGAGCTGCTGGTGGCCAGGCTGCGGGCCCGCAGCACGATCGCGCCTCCGTCGCCTCGCAGGTCCGCGCGCAAACCGGTGCCGACCAGGGCGATGCTGCGGGTGCTCGGAAGAGATCGTGCACGTCTGGAGATCTTCGCCGACGACTCCGAGTCGGTCGTCGAGCTCAGTGCGCGGCACGCCGAGATCCTGCTCATGCTCGCGATCCACCGACAGGGCATGTCGGCCGATCGCCTGGCCGAGCTCGTGTACGGCGAGGGCGCGTCGCCAGACACGCTGCGTCCTGAGATGGTGCGGCTGCGGAAGGTCCTTCAACGCTCCGTGCCCGAACTCGCGCCGGAATCGCGGCCGTATCGACTCGGCATGCCCTTGGAGACCGATGCGCACAACGTGCTGTCGCTGCTCGACCGCGGTGCCCATCGCGTCGCCCTGAGCTCATATCGAGGACCGGTGCTCCCGGAATCCACTGCCCCGGGAGTGGAGGAGATGCGCGACGGCATCCGTGCCGCGCTCCGCGAGGCGATGCTCACGGAGGCCAGCATCGACGTGCTCCTCTCCTACGCCGACATCCCCGAGGGTGCAGAGGATGAAGAGGTGCTGCGGCTGTGCCTCGAGATGCTCCCCGCGCGCTCGCCGCGCCGCACAGGACTCGTGAGTCGGATCGAGAAGCTCCAGGGCGACTGAGCGCAACCGGATGCAACGCTGCGCACCCGCGCGCAACGTGGCGCGGCATACCTTCGACGCAAAGCCCGCAGCAGTGCTGCTGCCCGTCGAAGGAGACGCACATGACCATCGTCGAAGAGACCGTATCCACCGCCTACGCAGCCCCTGGCACCGACGGCGCCGTGGCGCAGTACCGCCCGCGGTACGGGCATTACATCGGCGGCGAGTTCGTCGAACCCGTCAAGGGCCAGTACTTCGAGAACGTCAGCCCGATCAACGGCAAGCCGTTCACCGAGGTCGCCCGCGGGACGGCGGAAGACATCGATCGCGCCGTCGAGGTCGCATGGCAGGCGTTCGCAGGATGGGGCAGGACGAGTCCCGCCGAACGCAGCATCGTGCTCAACAAGATCGCCGACCGCATGGAGCAGCATCTCGAGGAGATCGCGGTCGCGGAGACGTGGGAGAACGGCAAGCCGGTTCGTGAGACCCTGGCCGCCGACATCCCCCTCGCCGTGGATCACTTCCGCTACTTCGCCGGCGTGCTGCGCGGCCAGGAGGGCTCGCTCAGCCAGCTCGACGAGAACACGGTCGCGTACCACTTCCAGGAGCCGCTGGGAGTGGTCGGGCAGATCATCCCCTGGAACTTCCCGATCCTCATGGCGGTGTGGAAGCTCGCACCGGCGCTCGCCGCAGGCAACTGCATCGTCTTGAAGCCGGCAGAGCAGACTCCGGCATCCATCCTGTTCCTGTTCGAGATCATCGGCGACCTGCTGCCGGCCGGCGTCGTCAACATCGTCAACGGCTTCGGCATCGAGGCGGGCGCCCCCCTCGCGCAGCACAAGAAGATCCGCAAGATCGCGTTCACCGGCGAGACAACGACCGGCCGCCTGATCATGCAGTATGCCTCGCAGAACCTCATTCCAGTCACGCTGGAGCTCGGGGGCAAGTCGCCCAACGTCTTCTTCGAGGATGTCGCCCGGTCGACGGACGACCCCTTCTACGACAAGGCGCTCGAGGGCTTCGCGATGTTCGCGCTGAATCAGGGCGAGGTGTGCACGTGCCCGTCCCGCGCCCTCATCCAGCGTTCGATCTACGACGGCTTCCTCGCCGACGGCCTCGACCGCGTCGGCAAGATCGTGCAGGGCAACCCGCTCGATCTGAACACCATGATCGGCGCGCAGGCGTCCAACGATCAGCTGGAGAAGATCCTCAGCTACATCGACATCGGCAAGCAGGGTGGAGCGAAGCTGCTCACGGGTGGAGAGCGCGCCGATCTCGGCGGCGATCTCAGCGAGGGCTTCTACGTCACGCCGACCGTCTTCGAGGGCACGAACGACATGCGCATCTTCCAGGAGGAGATCTTCGGACCCGTGCTCGCCGTGACGAGCTTCGACGACTACGACGATGCGATCGACATCGCCAACGACACCCTGTACGGACTGGGATCCGGTGTCTGGACCCGCAGCGGAGACACCGCCTACCGCGCCGGCCGCGCCATTCAGGCAGGTCGCGTGTGGACGAACACCTACCACCAGTACCCGGCGCACGCCGCGTTCGGCGGATACAAGCAGTCCGGCATCGGGCGGGAGAACCACCTCAAGATGCTCGATCACTACCAGCAGACGAAGAACCTCCTCGTGTCGTACGCCGAGGGCCCGATGGGCTTCTTCTGAACCTGCTGAACAGATTTCGGGCGGGCGCTGCGGGAGCACATGACATCTTCCAGAGGCAGTTCCCGCCCGAAAACCATGGAGAGGAAGACGAGATGGTGAGCATCGGCACCCACCAGCGGGTCGACGTGACGGATGCCGCGGCATCCCTGCTTCGCGATCTCACGGCGCAGCACGGTCCGCTGATGTTCCATCAGTCCGGCGGATGCTGTGACGGCTCATCACCGATGTGCTATCCGATCGGCATGTTCATCACCGGGCCGAGCGACGTGCTGCTCGGGGAGATCGAGGCGGGCATGGATGCTCCGATCGAGGTGTACATGTCCGAGTCGCAGTTCGAGTACTGGAAGTACACGCACCTGACAATCGACGTCGTGCCGGGTCGTGGCGCGGGATTCAGCGTGGAGGGTCCGACCGGGATGCGGTTCCTCATCCGCTCCCGGATGCTGAACGACGCGGAGCTGGAGTACTTCGGGCTGACGTGATCCGCGGTCTCGCCTACTTCGCGATCTCTGCGAGCACAGCGGCCCGGAGCCACGAGCCGTAGCGCTCCGGCGTCCAGCCGGATTGGACGACCAGTTGCTGGTAGCTCTCCGGCGACAGCAGGAATGAGAGCACGTCGGCCGTCGCATCCGGGTCGGTGAGTTCTTTCGCGATGCCCCGGCGCAGGAGCTCCGAGACCAGTAGACGGTAGTCGGCCGCGCGGTGCTTGAGGATGTTCTTCAGTGCCTCGTCGACGACCTGATCGGAGGATGCCGCGCCGAGAAGCACGGTCCACAGCGCGTGGCCACGGGAGTTGGCCGTCGTGATCTGAGCGAGCACGGCGTCGAGGAAGACGTCGTCGGGTAGTTCCATGACTCCGGCGGCGACCTCGGTATCGGCGAGCGACTCCGCGGCTTCGGATCCGGAGAAGGTCACCTCGAATGCGGCGATCAGCAGCTCGGCCTTCGCCGCCGCCGTCTTCACCGTCTCGGCAGAGACGCCGGCCTCCCGTGCGATGGCGGCGATCGTGGTGGCCTGATAGCCACGCGTGGCGAACAGATCGGCGGATGCCGCGACGATCCGCGCGCGCGTCTCCTTGGCCTGCCGTGCTCGCAGCTCGGATCGGTAGGCGCGGGGAACGGCATCCGTCATTGACTTTCCTTACGGGGTGATGAATACTACGGGGGTACATTCAATCTTAGGGAAAGAACCCGCCATGTCCAGTTACCTCATCACCTGCACGCCAGCGCATGGCCACGTCATGCCACTGCTGCAGATCACCCGTCACCTCATCGCGCGCGGCCACGAGGTCGGTTTCCTCACCAGTCCCCGATATGCAGCAGACGTCGCGGCGGCGGGTGCGCGTTTCGTCGCGCTGCCGAGTGAGGCCGACATAGACCTCGACGACGCGGACGCTGCGTTCCCCGAGCGGGTCGGGCTCACGGGTCCCGCCGCTCTGCGGTTCGATATGAGCAATCTGTTCGTGCGACCGGGTGCGACGCAGCTGGCGGCGGTGCGGGCCGAGTTGGCGGCCGGTCACGTCGATGCCGTTCTCACGGAGCCGCTGTTCGTCGGGGGAGCGCTGCTGCAACTGCTGCCGCCGAGTGAGCGCCCGCCCGTCGTGGTGCTGGGGATCTTCCCGCTGGGTGCCCGCAGCCGTGACGCCGCCCCGTTCGGTCTCGGCGTCACTCCCATGGCCGGGCCGATCGGCCGACTGCGCAACGCGGTGCTGCGGACCATCGCCGAACGGGCGATCTTCGGCGGCATCCAACGAGAAGCGGATGACATGGCGCGACGTGAGGTCGGCCGGGAACTCGGCGGATTCGTGCTCGACTGGGCAGGCCGCGCCGACGCCTATGTGCAGTTCACCGTGCCGGAGTTCGAGTATCCCCGCTCCGATCTGCCTGCGACCGTGCACTTCGCCGGGCCGCTGCCATCACCGAAGTCCGATCGCACGTTGCCCGCCTGGTGGTCGGACCTGGACGGCTCACGGCCTGTCGTGCACGTCACGCAGGGGACGATCGCGAACTCCGAATTCGGGCAGGTGGTGCTGCCGACCATCAGCGCGCTCGCCGCATCCGATGTCCTCGTCGTCGTCTCGACCGGCGGTCGGCCCGTCGATGCGCTCCCGCGCGACCTGCCCGCCAATGTCCGTGTCGCCGACTACCTTCCGTACGATCGCCTGCTCCCGCTGGTCGATGTGATGGTGACCAACGGCGGGTACGGCGGAGTGCAGCAGGCGCTGGCGCACGGCGTGCCGATCGTCGTCGCCGGTCAGACCGAGGACAAGGTCGAGGTGTCGGCGAGGGTCGGATGGTCTGGTGCCGGGGTGAATCTGCGTGCGAGCACCGTCACCCCTGATCAGGTCGGAGATGCCGTGGGGAAGGTGCTCAACGACCCGGCCTATCGCGAGAACGCCGAGCGGATCGGCGCTGCGATGCGCGACACGGATGCACTCAGCACACTGGGGGACGTGCTCGACGCCTCGGTGCGGGAATGGGTTGCGGCCGGGTGACGATGGCGCGCTCACCCGCCGCGATCGTCACGGCTCCGGCGTCGGCGTGACCCCGTCGATCGGAGCCTCGGTCGGTGAGGGCGTCGGGGAGGGCGTTGGCGAAGGCGTCGGTGAAGGCGTTGCTGACGGCGTGATGAGGCCGGGTGCACGCAGGAACGGTGCGGCCGCATCCCTGACCGTCGAAGTACGGATCTTGCCGGTGTTCGGATCGACCTTGCCCTCCTTGAGCGGGTAGATGTTCCAGACCTCTGCCTCACGGGCATCGCGGAACGGTACGCGAACAGGGTCGTCACCGTTCCACCCGAAGCCCTGCCATGTGCCGTCGACGCCCTCCTCGATCGTTCCGCCGAACAGGTTCAGCGGTGTTCCACGGTCGGTGTAAAGCTGCACGCGCTCGATGAGCTCGCCGTTCTCGTCGTACGCGAAGACGTTGCCGACCTGAACCCCGTCCAGCAGCAGGCCGGGCTGTTCGTAGGCGCCGTTGTCGACGTACTCGACGCGCGGAATCAGAACCGAGGCGAGGGCGAACGGCAGCGCGATCACCGCGATCACGCTGGCCACGGTGCGCATGTGCCGCAGCGCGTTCCGAGGCAGCCAGCGGTCGCGACCCCACTGCACGCTGACGATGATCATCGCGAGCAGGATGAGCCATCCGAACAGGGTGTCCGGCAGGACCGATCCGGTGCCGCCGAACGACGGCGACCCGAACAGTGCGTGTGCGACCCCGTAGATTCCGAAGCCTCGCAGCACCCACCAGACCGGACGCAGGGCGACGAGCAGGTCGAGCAGCCACACACCGAAGGCGTTGCGGCGGATGCTGTCGGCGATGTACCCGAGGCGTCGGGACACTCTCTCGCGCACGGTCTCGTGCTTCACAGCATCCGACCGGTCAGGCAGGCCCGCAGCCGATCGCAGCTCTGCGGCGTAGGCGGACGGATCACCGAGCTCGAGTACTCCGCCCGCGTCCGCCGCCTGTTCGGCGAGGTCGGCGGTGAGTCCCACGATGATGTCGTCGACCTCATCTGCGGGGAGGTCGTCCAGGTGAGCGCGCACGGCGTCGGCGAATGTGCGGATGCGCTCATCGAGCGAGGTCTCAAGGCTGTTCATCACTTCTCTCCGATCGTGCGGGATGCGGTGCGGGCGGGTGTGAGCAGACCACTCATCGCCGTGGCGAACTCGGCCCAGCTGGCGGTCTGCGCATCGAGCGACTTCACGCCCTGCGGGTTGATGGCGTAGTACTTGCGGTGCGGGCCGCCCTCGGACGGCACGACGTAGCTCGACAACGAGCCGGCGGCGTAGAGGCGACGGAGCGTGCCGTAGACGGAGGCGTCCCCCACGTCTCCGAGCCCGGCGTCGCGCAGACGGCGGACGATGTCGTAGCCATAGCCGTCCTCCTGCCGCAGAACGGCGAGCACCGCCACATCGAGTACGCCCTTGAGCAGTTGCGTCGTATCCACAGGACCCCCTTCAATGCATCGCACACTACCACGCACTGCGCAGTAGTGTGCGAAACGTAATGTTGGCGCGTCCCGCGCGCTGTGCCCGCATCCGTTTACCTCCGCCGACGCCCCCTCTTCTCGCCGAGGCCCCCTTGCAGACACGTCGCTGGGGAGGGGCGTGGACGGCGGGAGGGGGCGTCGGTATGAGGGATGCAGCGCGGCCGGGTGCGGGAGGTCTACTCGGTGTTGGTTGCAGGCTGCTCGACCCGAGCTGAGTCTGCAACTGCGTGCAACCTCGTTCGAGATACCGTCACGGCATACGCCATGAATGATCAGCCCCCAGCTGATTTCAGGCGTCGGACGGCGCAGCCGTCCGTTCGGAGGGAGTACGTCTTCTTTCGGTCCCAGGGGGGATGGGGTGAGCGCGGTTCCCCAGACAGCGCTCACCCTGAAAGCCCATCAGCTGAGGGTGCGCAGCCAGAACCATCCGATCGCGAAGACCACCACGATCACGATCGGCACCCAGCGTCCACTGCGCTTCAGACGCCTGCCCTGTTGCGCGACGCCGGGCGGCGGTGTCAGCATCCCGACCGGGGCTGCGAACGGCAGCGACGGTGCGGCGGGCACCGGGCCGGAGGACGCAGCGGCGGCAGCAGCAGCCTGGGCCTGCGAGTACGTGCGGCCCTGCTCTGCGATCAGCCGGTCATCACGCCACCTGGCCCACTGGTCGAGCTTCGTGATGAGCGCACCGACAGCGCCGAACAACCACGCCCACGTGTTCGGATCGAGCGTCGACGCTTCGCGCTTCGTGTACAGGAACAGCCAGTCGTCGACGATCTCGACGTCAAGCTGTGCGGCGCTGTCGACGAAGCGCGCCATGATGTCGGGCGTGAACAGGTAGAGGGCATCCTGCTCGTAGCCGGCCGGGCAGTACAGCGTGAAGTACTTGTCGAAATCGCCCTCGAGCGAAAGCCTCTGCTCCTTCTGGAACGACGCCGGCAGGTTCGTGCCGAACACGGCGTTGTTGCCGAGGGCGTCGAGCACGATGTTGGGCAGCGGTACATCGAGCTTGACCGCGACGTAGCCCCACTTGTGCGTCGTCGAGTTCTTCCCGGAACCCGTCGTGTACTGGTAGTTACCGAACTCGACGAAACGGGGGCTGTGCCCGCGGACGAGCTGCCCCGCCTTGCGGGCGCGACCGAGGGTGAAGATCATGCCTGGTAGCGGTGGGTCGTCGATCTCACCCGCATAGGTCATGTTGTTCGCCGCAGCGAAGCGACTGAGGCGGTAGTTCATGAGTCTGCGGTTGCGGAATGAGAACCAGACCAGCAGCCCTCCGCCGACCACGATCACCGCGATGATCACGACGGGAAACAGCAGGAAGAGCGGCCCGCCTCGACTGATACCAACCATGAGCAAAGACACGGTGGGGATCAGGATGGTCAGGAACACCAGGCCGATGAACGACACGACGACGATCGTGATGACCTTCGTCGCGGACGTCGACGAGGTGTTTCCTGCACGCGCTGCGGCGCTGAAGGCGCGCACCGCACGCGCGTCGACAGGCTCGGTGAGGGCGCGGGCGTCGAAGCTCAACGGTTGCGGAGAGGGCATGCTCACTCGCCTACGCTAACCCGGGCGCGTGCAACGTGCTCTTCAACGCGCTCCCGGGAGGACTTCTCCCCATCGGGAGGAGCCCTGCGGGGTATCTCTCCTCCCGACAGGGAGTTCTCCTCCCGAGCAGTTGTGCTCCTCTCGAACACGCGGGCCCAGATACCCGCCGTTCACCCCGGCGCCACCACACGGCAAGGTGCGAGTGCGAGCATTCCGGACGCCCACCGACCCACCGGGAGCCCAGTGCGCACACCGCTCGTCACCGTCATCCTTCCCGCGAAGGATGCTGCGCCCTACATCGGCACGACCCTCGAGACGCTGCTGCGGCAGTTCGACGATCCGTCCGCGCTGAAGCTCGTCGCGGTGGATGACGGTTCGAGCGACGGCACCGGCGATCAGATGCGCAGTTACGCGGAGCGCTTCGCGCGCGCCGAGGTGCTCGTCAATCCACGACCGGTCGGGCTGGCGACCGCGCGTAACCAGGGACTCGCGCACGTCGAAGGTGACGCGTTCTGCTTCATCGACGGAGATGACTGGATGCAGCCGCGCCGGCTGCAGGTGCTCGCCTCGCGTATGCGCGAACTCGGATGCGACTTCCTCCGTACCGATCACGTGCGCGTCACCGGATCCGCGCGCAAGATCGTGCGTGCCCCATTCGCCTGGCGGGGAGTCGTGGCATCGCCACGCGACGCGATCCTCCCCGCCGACGACACCACGATGGTCGACTATCCGTACGCCTGGGCGGGCATCTTCCACCGGCGCATCCTCGAGGAGGGCCTCGCCGCCTTCCCCGAGGGACTCTTCACCGCCGAGGATCGTCCGTGGATTTGGCGGCTGCACCTGCAGGCCGCGTCGTTCGCCGTCGTCGACGCCCCGACGCTGCTCTACCGCCGCGGCATAGCAACCTCGCTCACCCAGGTGCGCGACCGGCGCCAGCTCGATTTCCCGCGTGCGCTGTCGCAGGTGGTGCAGACCGTGGAGCAGGATGCCGAGGCACACCGCTTCATGCCGAAGGTGGTGCGCACGGCCCTCGCGCTGAGTTCGCATCACATCGTGCGATCCCGGCGCATGACGCCGTCGCTGCGGCGCGAGATGCGCGGCAGCATCCGCGACCTGCTCGCCACTCTCGACCCGGCAGATGTCGCACACGCGCTCGACCGTCTGGAGGGATCCAAGCGTCGCGTGCTCGCGCGGACGCTGCGTGAGGCGGGACACGCGAGATGACCCAGCTCTTCGTCCTGCACAGCGCGTATGGACTCACGACGGCGGCAGCCGCACTCGATGAGGGAATCATCGAGGCGGGCGAGGAGCGCGTGCTCGTACCGGTGAACTCCGCACGGATACCCGAGACGAGCCTCGCGATCCACGAGCAGTCGAACCTCCGGTCGCTGTGCGCGCGCTTCGATCGCATCGAGCCTCTCGACGAGATCCTCTCGCCACAGCATCCGAGTTCCTGGCATCCTGTCGCGGCGGACCTCCCGATCCTGAACCGTCTCCTCGCCCGCGCCTGGAGCCTCGACGACGACCTCGAGCTGTTCGTGCAGAGCCCGCAGGTCGCCCCGGCGCGCACGCTGCTCTCGCTGTTCCCCAACGCCCGCATCACGATCATCGGCGACGGACTGATGACGTACTCGCCGATGCGGGTGAAGCTTCCGCGCACCGTCGTCGAGCGGGTCGGCCGTGTCGTGTATGCCGACGTCGTCCCCGGCGTGGAGCCGCTCGTATTCGGCGGTACCGGCGGAGGCGGCGCAGAGCGGATGCCGGTACCGCCGGCCGCGTTCCGGAAGGTGCTGCGGGAGACCAGCGCGGCAGACCCGCAGCTCGACGCTCTCGTCGACGGCACGCCGAGCGTGCTGGTGCTGGGGCAGTATCTGTCTGCACTGGGCCTCGTGTCGCCTGCGGAGGAGATCGCGATGCAGCGCGACATGATCGATCGGGCGGCAGCGTGGAATCCACGGCGCATCGTCTTCAAGCCGCATCCGTCCGCGCCGCCCCTGGTCACCGACGCCGTGCGGGAACGGGCCGAGCGCCACGGGGCCGAGTTCGTCGAGTACCGCGGCGTCGAGTCGGCCGAGCTCGTCGCAGAACGCCTCGACGTCGCCGGAGTCGTCGCGGGGTTCTCGACCGCGCTCCCGACCGTGCAGGCGCTGTTCGACCGTCCGATCGAGTCGTCGGGAACGCAGACCGTGCTGCGCAGGCTCACCCCGTTCGAGAACAGCAACCGCGTGCCGGCCACGATCGTCGACGCGCTGACCAGTGCGGACGATCGCCATCGCGAACCGGCGCAGCTGCAGCTGCTGATCGACGCCGTCGGGTATGCGATGCAGCCGAAGATCGCCGCACACCTTCGGCCTCGGGCCGAGGAGCTGCTCGGCCGGCTCGACCAGGTCGAGCGAGACCGCTACTTCGCTCGGGAACGGCTCCTCCACCTCCGGCTCCCCGGCGCTCCCGCGGAGCCGATCGTGCGTCGCGTACTGCGCTCGGCCGGGGGAGTGGGCAGGGCAGAGGAGATCCGGCTTACGATCCGAGGTGCGCGCCGACGCGCCGCACGAATCTGGAAGGTGGCGCGCGGACTATGACCCGATACGTCGATGACGACCAGGCGCGCCACTCTTCGGCGTCCGCGCCACCGATCGATGCCGCGGATGCCGCGAAGTGGCGCGCGAGCGGCCTCACCGTCGCGGTCATCCCGGCGCGCGGCGGGTCGAAGGGCGTACCGCGCAAGAACCTTCGCCGCATCGGCGGCATCCCGCTCATCCAGCGGGCCGTGCGGGCAGCCGCCGCCGCAGACCAGGTTGACCTCGTCGTCGTCTCCACAGACGACGACGAGATCGCAGAACTCAGCACCGCGGCAGGCGCGCGCGTCATCCGCCGCCGTGCCGAGATCTCCGGTGACACCGCGTCCTCCGAGAGTGCCGTGCTGCACGCGCTCGACGCCCTGGAAGACGAGGGGGAGAAGGTGGCGGTCGTCGTCTTCATCCAGGCGACGTCGCCGTTCATCCCCGGCGACCGCATCGACGTCGCGGTCGACGACGTGCGCTCCGGCCGATACGACAGCATGTTCTCGGCGCACGAGACGTACGGGTTCCTCTGGCGGCAAGGCGATTCCGGTGGGGGCAATTCCGGTGGGGGCAACGATGGGAATGACGGCGGCGGCCCGACGGCCGAGGCGATCAACCACGACGCCGCACACCGCCCCCGCCGCCAGGATCGCGAGCCGCATTACCTCGAGACCGGCGCGTTCTACGTGTTCCAGGCAGACGGCTTCCGCCGGGCGGGCCACCGCTTCTTCGGCCGGATCGGAATCGTCGAGGTGCCAGAGCGCACGGCGATCGAGATCGATGACGATCAGCAGCTCGCCGTGGCATCCGCTCTCGCCGTCCTCGTGGACCAGCCAGAGAGCATCGCGGTGAAGGCGGTCGTCACCGACTTCGACGGCGTGCACACGGACGACACCGCGCTGGTCGACGCCGAGGGCCGAGAGCAGGTGCGTGTCAGCCGGGAAGACGGCATGGGGGTCGCGCGACTCAGGCGTGCCGGCATCCCGATGCTCATCCTCTCCACCGAGGTCAATCCTGTCGTGCGGGCGCGGGCCGACAAGCTCCATGTCCCGGTGCTGCACGGCATCGACGACAAGGAGAAGGCGCTCGCCGCGTGGGCCGCGGAGAACGGGATCGCCCTCGCGGACATCGCCTATCTCGGCAACGACGTCAACGACCTGCCCGCCATGCGGATCGTCGGGTGGCCCGTCGCCGTCGCGAACGCACACCACGAGGTGCGCGCCGCGGCGAGAGTCGTGCTGGCGAAGTCGGGTGGGCAGGGCGCGGTGCGCGAGTTGATCGAGCGCGTTCTGACAGCCGACCAACCCCGGTAACCCCGGGTTCGCGCGGTGTTCACAGTCGCGGCGTACTCAGGAATGAGGGGCACGACGACTGGAGGAACATCATGACTGTCAGCATCGGATCACGCGTCATCGGAGGCGGTCGACCCGCCTACGTCATCGCCGAGATCGGCCTGAACCACAACGGCGACGTCGACATCGCCAAGCGACTCATCGACGTCGCGGCGGACGCCGGCGCGGATGCCGTGAAGTTCCAGAAGCGCACTCCGGAGATCTCCACGCCCGAGCACATGCGCGACGTGCCGCGGGAGACGCCGTGGGGCACGATGACCTACCTCGACTACCGCCGCCGCGTCGAGTTCGGCCGCGACGAGTACGTGGAGGTCGGCGACCACGCCACGCTGCGCGGACTCGACTGGTTCGCTTCGCCGTGGGACGTGCCCAGCGTCGCGTTTCTGGAAGAACTGAACGTCGTGGCGCACAAGGTAGCCTCGGCGAGCGTCACCGACCTCGAGCTGCTGACTGCGCTGCGTGAGACGGGCAAGCCCGTCATCCTCTCGTCCGGCATGTCGACGATCGAGCAGATCGATCGTGCGCTCGAGACGCTCGGCACCGACCGGGTCGTACTCATGCACGCGACATCGACCTATCCGATGGAGCCGGAGGAGGCCAATCTCCGCGTCATCACGACGCTTCGCGACCGCTACCCCGGCGTGCCGATCGGCTACTCCGGACACGAGCGCGGTCTGCAGATATCGCTTGCCGCCGTCGCACTCGGCGCGGTCGCGGTCGAACGGCACATCACGCTCGATCGCACCATGTGGGGCTCCGACCACGCCGCATCGCTCGAGCCCACAGGGCTCTCGCACCTCGTGCGCGATATCCGCGTGATCGAGACGGCACTCGGCGACGGCGTCAAGCGCGTCTTCCCCGGCGAGCAGGCCCCGATGGCGAAGCTGCGTCGCGTTCCGGCATGAGCATGAACACGGTCATGAGCACGACCGAGCTGCGCGTCGTCGCGATCGCGGATGCCGATTCGTTCGTGAAATGGTCGGCGTCGCTGCTGTCGGGTGTAGAAGGCATCCGCCGCCACATGCTGCTGGTGCGCACGCCGCTCACGGTGAGTGCCGCGCAGGAGCGCACGGCGCTCACCGGGACGAGCTTCACGGATGCCGACGTCACCCGCCTCGGCTTCGACGAGGTGCACGGATGGCTGAGGGGGCATCAGCCCGACGTGGTCGTGCTCTCCGGACGCGGACCGTTCGTGCGGCTGATCGCACGCCAGATCGACCGCTTGGCTCGGCGACCCATCGTGGTGAGCGGGCTGCCTGGAATGTCGATCCCCGCGCAGCGCGGGGCGCTGGAGTACCGGCGGGAGAGCGACCTGATGGTCGTGCACTCGCACCGTGAGGAGCGGGCCTTCGCCGAGCTCGGTCGTCGCATCGGCATCCAGGTGCCGACCGCGCTTGCGACCCTTCCCTTCGCGCAGATGGCGCCGGATGCTGTGACGGCAGCGTCCGCTCGCGTCGAGCAGCGCGAACTGGTCGGTGTATCGACGTCGGGCGCCTCACGAGCCGCCCGACCAGCCCCCGCCCCGATCGCAAGACAGGGCGGGACGGATCTCGTGTTCGCCGCCCAGGCACTGGTGCCGGCGGCGCGGCACGAGCGCGAGCAGATCGCCGAGATGCTGCGCCTCGCGGCCGTCGCGGATCCGGCGAAGCGCGTCGTCGTCAAATTGCGCTCACGCCCCGGCGAGGCCGAGGCTCATCTCGAGCGCGACGCGTACGCCGATCTGCTTTCCCGCCGCCCGGACAACCTCGTCATCTCCCACGAGCCGATGTCGACGGCGCTCGCACGTGCCGAGGGG
Source organism: Microbacterium murale (assembly GCF_014635185.1). Lineage (GTDB taxonomy): Bacteria > Actinomycetota > Actinomycetes > Actinomycetales > Microbacteriaceae > Microbacterium > Microbacterium murale. The sequence continues at coordinate 850,614 of NZ_BMCM01000001.1, read as the reverse complement.
TTGGTGACGGTCAGCTCGACCGCGGCGATCGAGGCGCTCGCGCAGAAGGTCCCCGTCATCGCGCTCGACATGTTCGGTGTGCACAAGGCCCTGCTCAACACGGTGTTCACCGGCAGCGGTCTGCTGGGCGGGGCCGAGGAGGTCGTCGGGCGCAGGTTCCGGCATCCGCTCGCCGGCTGGCAGCGCGACAACTACTTCCATCCGCAGTCGCACACGAACTGGTGGCGCTGTGTCGAGGAGCTCGTCGCGCTGCGCCGCGAAGGACGCCTACGCGCGAAGGTCGTGCCGACGGGTCGTGGCGGCGCGCTCCACGCGGCGTGGCACCGCAAGAGCGTGCTCGCGGGCGAGGATCGTTCGCTGCTCGGAAGCGTTGCGCTGGGCGTCGGTGCGCCGCTCGTGAACGGCATCCTGTCGATGCGGCGGGCGCGCGGCAAGGCCGGCGAGGACACCTGGTCGGATGCGACCACGGACTACACGCTTGAGCCGACGCCGCATCACGACCCGATTCGGCGCTGAGCCGCTGACATCCTCGGGCGAGACCGAGTCTGCGACACCAGACCGAGCCCGGCCAGCGCGGTCTCGTGCGGGAAACTCGGTCTCGTGCCGCCGGCGGGCGTAACCTGTCCGCGTGACCGTGCTCATCGCCTTTCTCGCCAACCTGCTCGTCGCGGTCGCCAAGACGGTCGCCGCGATCATCACGGCATCCGCATCGATGGTGGCTGAGGCGGCGCACTCGTGGGCCGATGCCGGCAACGAGATCTTCCTCCTGATCGCCGACCGGCAGGGCGCACGCAAGAAAGACGAACGGCATCCGCTCGGATACGGTCGCAGCGCCTTCGTCTGGTCGCTGATCGCCGCATTCGGGATCTTCACGGCCGGCGCGATCGTGTCGATCATGCACGGCATCCAGGAACTGGGATCCGACGAGCCGGTCGAGAGTCCCCTCGTCGCCTACATCGTTCTCGCCGTGGCGTTCGTGCTCGAGGGCGCGTCGTTCACGCAGGCGCTCATCCGCTCGCGCCGCCTCGCCCGCGAACGCGGAAGCTCGACATGGGACTTCGTGATCGAGACAAGCGACACGACGCTGCGGGCGGTCTTCTTCGAGGATGCTGCGGCGCTCATCGGCCTCGCGCTCGCCGGCGGGTCCATCGCGGTGCACCAGATGACCGGAGTCGCCGCCTGGGATGCTGTCGGGTCGATCCTGGTCGGCATCCTCCTGGCCGTCGTGGCCGTTCTGTTGATCGGACGCAATCTCGCCTTCATCGTGGGAACGAGCGCGTCGCCCGAGCTGCGATCGCGCGTCGGCACCGCGCTGCTCGCCGCCCCCGCGATCGAACGCGTCACCTATCTGCACATCGAGTACGTCGGACCGAACCGCCTGTTCATCGTGGCCGAGATCGACCTCGCCGGCGACGAACGCGAGCATGATGTCGCGCGGCGTCTGCGTGACGTGGAACGGCAGATCGAGGCGCGTCCGGTCGTCGAGACGGTCGTCCTCTCGCTGTCCGTCGACGACGAGCCTTCGCTCAAGTTCAGTGAGACCGTCCGTCATGTCGGGCGACCGGACGCGCCCGAGGCGAGAATCAGCTAGACTGTCCAGGTTGTCTGTCTTCTGCGTGCATCCTGCGCGCACGGCCGGGCACGTGCACACACCCTCCTGCTTTCGGGAAATGCCCGGAAGCCGTTCTAGTCCGAAGGAGGTGGGTAAGTGACGCACCAGTACGAACTCATGGTCATTCTGACCCCCGAGATCGACGAGCGCCAGGTAGCCCCTACGCTCGACAAGTTCCTCAAGGTCATCACCAACGATGGTGGCACTGTGGACAAGGTCGACATCTGGGGCAAGCGCCGTCTTGCATACGAGATCCAGAAGAAGACCGAGGGCATCTACGCCGTCGTCAACTTCACCGCGACGAGCGATGCCACGAAGGAACTCGACCGCCAGCTGGGCCTGAACGAGCAGATCATGCGCACCAAGGTTCTTCGCTCAGAAGAAGCTCAGGCGATGGTCGCTTTCGAAGCCAAGCGCTCCGAGGAGAAGGCAGCTCGCAAGGCTGCCAAGGCAGCGAAGGCCTAAGGCTCATGGCCGGCGAAACCGTCATCACCGTGGTGGGAAACCTCACGGCCGACCCCGAGCTGCGTTACACGCAGAACGGGCTGCCGGTGGCGAACTTCACCATCGCATCGACGCCGCGAACCTTCGACCGTCAGGCGAACGAGTGGAAGGACGGCGATGCGCTGTTCCTCCGTGCGTCCGTGTGGCGCGAGTTCGCCGAGCACGTGGCGGGTTCACTGACGAAGGGCATGCGTGTTGTCGCGCAGGGTCGTCTTCGTCAGCGTTCCTACCAGGACCGTGAGGGTAACAACCGCACGGCCATCGAGCTCGAGGTCGACGAGATCGGCCCGTCCCTGCGATACGCGACGGCACAGGTCACCCGTGCCGCTTCCGGCGGTGCCGGTGGCGGCGGCGGTGGACAGCGTCCAGCGCAGCAGCAGCAGGTGTCGGAGGAGCCGTGGTCAACGCCCGGTTCCTCGACCAGCGCAGATGCCTGGAGCACTCCGGGCAGCTTCGGCGACGACACCCCATTCTGAACAACTTCTGGATCCGAGCTTCGCAAGAGGCCCGGCATCCGCTCATCAATAAGGAATAACCATGGCTGGAAAGTCGAGCGGCGACCGCCGCAAGCCGCGGAAGGGTGGCAAGCCCACCGCTCCCGCGAAGTCGATCCGGGTCGGCGTCATTGATTACAAGGACGTCGCAACCCTTCGCAAGTTCGTCTCGGAGCGCGGCAAGATCCGCGCCCGTCGTATCACCGGTGTCTCGGTGCAGGAGCAGCGTCTGATCGCCACGGCGATCAAGAACGCACGCGAGATGGCGCTCCTGCCTTACGCCGGCGCTGGCCGCTAAGGGGTATCGACATGGCAAAGCTGATTCTCACGAATGAGGTCGCCGGGCTCGGAAGCGCCGGCGACGTGGTCGAGGTCAAGAACGGGTACGCCCGCAACTACCTCATCCCCCAGGGCTTCGCTACGGCGTGGACCCGTGGTGGCGCAAAGCAGGTCGAGTCGATCCAGGCCGCACGCAAGTCGCGCGCGATCCACGATCGCGACGAGGCTGTGGCTCTCAAGGACAAGATCGAGGACACGAAGGTTCGTCTGGCCGTCAAGGCCGGCGGCGCCGGACGCCTGTTCGGTTCTGTCAAGACCGAGCACGTCGCGAACGCTGTCGAGGCTGCCGGTCTCGGCACGATCGACAAGCGCAAGGTGACCATCACCTCGCCGATCAAGTCGACCGGTGACCACGAGGCGACCGTGCGTCTGCACGAAGACGTCGTGGCCGTCATCACCCTTCAGGTCGTCGCGGCCAAGTAGCGCTCGCTGCATCGTTCGGATGCCCCGGAGTCTTCGGACTTCGGGGCATCCGTCGTTGAGGCGTCCGTCTCCCGGTTCACGGCGCATCGGATGCCCCGGGCTGGGGACCCGGGGCATCCGGCCATGTGCGTCTAGCAGAAGGGCTGCGTCAGACATCCGCAGCGTGAAGCGCTCAGGAGGGGATGCCTGAGCTTCCTCTGCACGCACTCCGACACACCGACGACCGCTTGTGCGACCGCCGGCCTGTCGGCGGTGGTCACGCCGCGATGCGGCGGCGCAGCAGTCCGGCTCCGATCAGCAGCATCGTGAGCGCAAGCGCCGCCGGGGCGAACGGGAAGTCCACTCCGGTCGCGGCGAGTGTCTCACCGTCTGCCTGCACGACGTTGCCGGCCTGACCGCTCGGGGTCGACGCGGCTCCAGGGTCAGTCCCGGTCCCGGGGTCGGTGCCGGGGTCGGTTCCAGGGTCCGTTCCAGGGTCCGTCCCGGGGTCCGTCCCGGGGTCCGTCCCGGGGTCCGTCCCGGGGTCGGTTCCAGGGTCGGTGCCAGGATCAGTCCCGGGGTCGGTACCGGGGTCCGTTCCCGGGGTTGTGACTGTCGCGTCTCCGATGATGCCGACGGCGTTGCCGCCGATCGTGATCGGTGCGGTGACCGGCAGAGCTATCTGAGTTCCGCCGAGCAGCGAGCCAGTACCGTCGGTCTGCGCCCCGCCCGCCGGAATGGTGCCGCCGGTCGAGGGGATGCTGGATGCACCACCTCCGGTGACTGCGCTCGTCCCGACGGCGGAGATCGCGTTGCCGGTCACTGCCACCGGGACGGTGATGGGTGCGACGACCTGGGTGCCGCTGGCGGTGCCATCGGTTCCGTCGGTGTTCGGCTGGGTTGCCGGTGCCGTGCCGTTGTCTCCCGCTGTCCCGTCGGTCGTGGTTGCGCTTTCCCCGAGGACGGAGATCGCGTTGCCGGTCACTGCCACCGGGGCGGTGATGGGTGCGACGACCTGGGTGCCGCTGGCGGTGCCATCGGTTCCGTCGGTGTTCGGCTGGGTTGCCGGTGCCGCATGGGCGTCCCCGGGGGTAGCGGTCCCGCCGCTCGTGACAGCGCTGGTGCCGGCGACGCTGATGGCGTTGCCGACCGCCGAGATCGGTGCCGTCACCGGCGCGACCACCTGGCTGCCACGCAGAATCGATGACGCCCCAGAGGTCCCGGCCGCAGCGGATGATGCGGACGTGGCCGACCCCGTGGTCGCGGGCGCGCCTGCGCTCACGTCACTGGTGCCGAGCACGCTGATCGCATTGCCGCCGACCGTGACCGGTGCGGTTACCGGAGCGACGACCTGTGTGCCGCTGGCGATCGAATCGGACCCGTCGGTGACAGCATCCGGTGTGGGCGACATCGACGGACCGTCCGTCGATGACACCGGTGCCGTCGCGCCCTCCCGAGCCGTCACGTCGCTGTCGCCGAGCACCGCGACACCGTTGCCGGTGACCGTGACGGGCAGGTTCACCTGCACCAGCCCCTGGGTGCCGCCGAGCAGCGAATCGATGCCCGATGTGGTGGTGGGTGCCGCCTCTGCCGCCGGAGCATCGGCCTGGGGAGCCGCACTCGGCGATGACTGGGGGTCATCGCTTTGGGGAGCGGCGGCAGGGGCGGCTGCTGAAGATGAGCCGAGGACGCTCACCGCGTTGTCCTGGACGGTCACCGGGACGTCGACCGTCACGACGGCCTGACTACCGGATGCGACGCCCTCCGCGCCGCTCGTCGTGGCCTCCGATGCCGGCGCAGGTGCCGGCGCTGGTGCCGCTGGTGCTGGTGCCGGTGCTGCGGGTGCAGTCGCCGGTGCCTCCACGGAGGAGGTGCCGAGCACCGAGACCGCGTTGCCGACGACGTCGCCGGGTACCGAGAGGGGAATGACCGCCTGAGTTCCGGAGAGGATCCCGTCCTCTCCGTCGGTCTCTGCCGCGCTGGCGGCTGTGGCGCCGAGCAGGGTGATCCCGCCGGCTACCACGACGCCCCAGAGGGCGTGCTTGATGATTTTATGCATGGTGATTCAGCTCCTGACTGAAATGGGGTCGGTTGGATGCGCGCGATCAGATGTGCGCGCGCAGCACACGTCGGTCATCCACGAGGGATGACGAGACCCCGGTCAGTCAGGAGAGACGTCGGCGTCGGCGACCGGTGATGACGGCAGTGCGTCATCCAGTGCGCCGAGAGTTCGCTTCCAGGCACGAAGCGGGTCGGCTGCCGAGTCGTCGAGGCGGGCAGCGTCGCTGTGTGAGCCGCCACTGGATCCGGCGGCGGTCGAGGTCCCGGACGGCGCGGCCGGCGGCGCCTGAGGGGCGTCGTGCGGTCGCGTGGGGACGGCGGAGTCCTGTTCGGCGATGTCAGGATCGGATGCTGCGGCTCTGAGCTGTTCGAAGAGGCGAGCCGATATCCGACTGGTGCTTGTTTCGGAAGCAGCGCGGACGACCGTGTCGTCGACGCGCACGGAAGCGGGAGCATCCGAATCGACCGCATGATCGGGCGCTTCTGACACGGGTGCCGTGTCGGGTGCGTCGGGCGGATCGGGTGTCACAGGCGGATTCAGGGATCCGAGCACGGGAGGCACTGTGGCTTCGACCGTGCCGCCGAGCAGGTCGCTGGTGCGATCAACGGCTCCGGCGACCTCTCGAACCGCACCGGTGACGCCGAGATCGGTGAGGAGCTCGCCGACCTCTCCGCCTGCGACGCCGGAGAGCGTCTGCAGAACCGGTTCGGTGATCGTCGCCACCGGGGCGCTCTGGAGTACGTCGGTGACTGGAGAGCTCACGGTCTCGACGGTATCGGTCATGACCGGGGCGACCGAGTCGAGAACGGGCTGAGCGGCATCACCGACGACCGGAGTCGACTGCACGGTCTCGACAGCGCTTTCGACGACCTGCGGCGCCGTCTGCTGCACGACGGGCGCGACCGCAGTCTCGACAACCGGGGTGACGACGTCGGTGACGAGCGGAGTCGCGAGCGAGGCCGCCTCTTCCACCGTCGAGCCGACGAGCGAGGTGAGAGTGCCGAGTGGAGTTTCGGGTTCTTCCTCGGCATGTGCGGCGCTGCCGCCGATCAGGACGGTGAACGTCGCCCACGCGAGCACGCCGAAGGCGACCCAGGCGATGCCGCTCAAGATCCGACGGGATGCAGCAACGGCCACGTTCACCTCCCCCTCCGAAAGGAACGTTCTCGACGCGAATGCGTCCTGCCTGAACTTACTCGTGTCGAAGAACCGTGTCCAGAGCTAATTGAGGTTTGACCGGCCCCTTCTCGCGCGAGCCCAACTTGACGCGCCCGGGAAAAATCAGGCTTGACTTCTCCCCAGGTTGTACACACCCCGCGGTTGCGGGCCCAACCTTCAATCGAGTGTTTAAACAGATTGTCATCCACAGGCTGGGGAATAGCGGAATCCCTGTTCAACGACCATTAAAAACTTGGATATCGGGATGTGTCACAGGGTTATCCACATCCGTTGTGCACAGACACTCCGAGGTTCTCCGCACATTCTCCACATAGTTATCCACAGGCTGTGTTGCGGGTGCTGAGGCGCCCTTCTAGCGTGGACGAGCGACGAGATGTCGGAGGTACGTGGTTCGCTCTGTGCAACCGCGGAAACACCCGCCGTCGTACGGCAACCGGAGATCACACATCCCGCGCCGCACCAGCAGCAAGCGCATCGAAGGGAGCACAGTGTCGATTGCCGACATCTCGGAGGAGCGCCTCGGGGGCCAGCGCAAGCCAGAGCGCGTGCCGCCGCACGACCTGCTCGCCGAGCAGAGTGCTCTGGGCGGAATGCTCCTTTCGAAGGATGCTGTCGCCGATGTGATCGAGACCCTCAAGGGCGCCGACTTCTACATCCCCAAGCACGAGCTCATCTTCGAGGCGATCCTCTCGCTGTACTCGCACGGCGAGCCCACCGACGTGGTCGCCGTCACCGATGAGCTGATCAAGACCGGCGAGCTGGGCCGCGCCGGCGGCGCCGACTACCTGCACACGCTGACCTCGATCGTCCCGACCGCCGCGAACGCGGGGTATTACGCCGGCATCGTCGCCGAGCGTTCGATCCTGCGCCGCCTGGTCGACGCAGGCACGCGCATCGTGCAGATCGGGTATGACGGCCAGGGCGACGCGACCGATCTCGTCAACAACGCTCAGGCTGAGATCTACGCCGTCACCGGCACCCAGACCACTGAGGACTATGTGCCCCTGACGGTCGCGGTGGATGCCGCGATGGAAGAGATCGAGGCGGCCAGCGGCCGCGACGGTTCGATGACGGGTGTGCCCACCGGCTTCAAAGAGCTTGACGAACTCACGAACGGCTTGCACGGCGGACAGATGATCGTCGTGGCGGCGAGGCCCGCCGTCGGCAAGTCGACGCTCGCGCTGGACATCGCGCGGGCAGCTGCGATCGGGCACAACCAGCCGACCGTCTTCTTCTCCCTCGAGATGGGCCGGAGCGAGATCGCGATGCGTCTCCTCAGCGCAGAGGGCGCGATTCCGCTGCAGCACATGCGCAAGGGAACGCTCGACCCGCGCGACTGGACCACGGTCGCCGCGACCCGCGGCCGCATCAATGACGCCCCCCTCTTCATCGACGACAGCCCCAACATGACGCTGGTCGAGATCCGCGCCAAGTGCCGCCGTCTGAAGCAGCGCGAGGGCCTGCGCATGGTCGTGATCGACTATCTGCAGCTGATGACGAGCGGTAAGCGTGTCGAGTCGCGTCAGCAGGAGGTCTCGGAGTTCTCCCGAAGCCTCAAGCTCATCGCGAAGGAGCTCCAGGTTCCGGTCATCGCGCTGTCGCAGCTGAACCGTGGTTCAGAGGCACGTCAGGACAAGAAGCCGCAGATCAGCGACCTGCGAGAGTCGGGCTCGATCGAGCAGGATGCCGACATGGTGATACTGCTGCACCGCGACTCCGTCTACGACAAGGACGTGCGTCCGGGCGAGGCCGACCTCATCGTAGCCAAGCACCGTAACGGCCCGACCGCGACGATCAACCTCGCGTTCCAGGGCCACTACTCGCGGTTCGCGGACATGGCGACCGGTGGGGACTTCAACTAGGAAGCGCGCCTCGTGCTTCAGATGCCGCTGAGGGTCAAGGCCAGGTGTCTTCGCCAATCAGCGTTGTCGCTGTGCGGAAGATCATCGTCGACATCACCCCGCTCAGCGATGTCACACCCCGCACACATGTCGGTGACAATTGTTCAGAAAACGCTGTATCGTCGACCGCATGATGACGATGACGGCCACGGTGACGCACACCGCCGCGCTCGCGCGGCTCGGTCACGCCTTGTCCGATCGGACCCGCACCAGTGTGCTTCTCGCTCTGCGGGAGGCAGCGGCGTATCCGTCCGAACTCGCCGACGCGCTGGGCGTCTCACGTCAGGTGATGTCCAACCAGCTCGCCTGCCTGCGCGGATGCGGTCTGGTCGAGGCCGTTCCGGAAGGGCGACGCACGTCGTATCGGCTCGCGGACTCCCACCTGGCTCCCGCGCTGGATGAGCTCCTGCGCGTCGTTCTCCACGTCGAACCCGGATGCTGCGCCGGTGAGGACTGCACGTGCGCATGACTGCCTCGAACGTCGCCGCCAGTGCCCGCAGACACGTTCTGCAGCGGCGCATCCGCTGGATCGTCACCGCGACGATCGTCTACAACGTCATCGAAGCAATCGTCGCCATCACGGCTGGAACGCTCGCTTCCTCGGCTGCCCTCATCGGGTTCGGGTTGGACTCGACGATCGAAGTGCTCTCGGCGGCCGCAGTGGCCTGGCAATTCACTCGCCGTGACCCCGAGCGTTGGGAACGAGGCACGCTCAGGGTCATCGCCGCCGCATTCTTCGCTCTGGCGGCCTACGTGAGTGTGAGCTCGATCCTCGTGCTCGTTGTGAGCGTCGAGGTCGAGCACTCGTCCGTCGGAATCGCGATCACCGCGCTCAGCGTCGTCATCATGCCGTTCCTCTCATTCGCCGAGCGTCGTGCAGGACGAGAGCTTGGATCTGCCACAGCCATAGCCGACTCCAAGCAGACCCTTCTCTGCACGTACCTCTCCGCCGCCGTGCTCGTCGGGCTCGTGCTCAACAGCCTCTTCGGCTGGTGGTGGGCGGATGCGATCGCGGGCCTCATCATCGCCGTCTTCGCGGTGCGCGAGGGCCTCGAAGCCTGGCGTGGCGACGCGTGCGCGACATCGGTCGGGATGCTCCTCGAGGAAGACGGCGACGAGGCCCACGAGCACTGAGCGTGAGTATTCGCCCCCGTCGGATGCTGCGTCGTCAACGCTGCGCTCGGGTGCCCCCCGGGGAACCCGATCCGATCGAGACGAACGCGATGATCGCGAGTATGACCACGCCGATCCAGGCCGTCGCGGTCGCGACGAGGGCGATCATCGCCACGACGTCGAGAACGTCCGCATGCACGACCGACGCCAGCGCATGCGTGGCGGTCGCGTACATGCCCAGCGGGAAGACCACCGACCAGAGCCCGTACTCGAATCGGACAGGTTCGCGGTAGATGAAATAGCGGCGCACGCCGAGCAGGATCAGGTACGGGATGCTGAGAGTGCCGAACCCCCAGAGCATCACGGCCGCGCCGTCCAGGAACGGGACGAGTGGATGCAGTGTTTCGAGGTTCGCGATGCGGGTCGCGGCGAGAGCAGACACGGCGGTGGCTCCCATGACGATCCAGACGGTGGGTGCGGCATGGCCGCCCACCGAGTTGCGCAGCAGTCGCGAGAGCAGCGCGGAGGCGAGCAGGAAGTACAGCACGATCCCGGTTCCCCACAGCACGATCGCCGGGACCGCGGCGCCGGCAAGACCGCAGACGATCGCGAGTGCCTGCGTGGAGACGACGAGCAGCAGCCAGCTCCCGTCCACCGCGTCGGCAAGGGGCGAGCCGGTGTGCCGGCTGAGCACGGTCGGCAGGACGACGTAGCTGAGGACGAGCCACGACAGCGCGGCGACGATCAGCGCCGGCCAGAGCACGCCCACGATCCCGAGGGCGTCGGCAAGCGCGGCGCTCACGGCGACAGCCGTCGGGAACGTCCACCAACCCAGGGCACGTCCGACTTCACGCGTATCGGCGATGACTCCGCGACGATCGCGGAACGCCCGAATGATGGTGGCGGTCAGCAACGCGAGCAGGATCACTTCGGCGATGACGAACAGTGCCATGCCGGCCGGCGCGGAGACGATGTGCGTGAGGGCGACGCCGAGGATGCCGGTCGCCATCACCGCGGCGAAGGCGTTCGGCGGCAGCGCGTCGACGACGGCGATCAGACGGGTTCGCATCGGTGAATCAGATCGATTGGCGATAGCCGAAGAACTCATGGTCGTTGTTGTACCCGCCCGAACCTCCACCGACATCGTCGAAGCGGTCGACGAACTCGATGCCCTGGATCCACTTGACCATCTTGAAGCCGAGCTGTACCTCGTTGCGCAACCGCACGGGGGCACCATGCGAGAATGACAACGGCTCATCGTTCATGTCGACCGCGAGCATGGTGAGTTCGTACCGCATCTGCGCGAGCTCCTGCACGTCGTAGTAGAGGCCGCCGTCGGAGCCTTCGGCGAAGGAGTAGAACACCACCCACCGCGCCTCGGGCTTCGGCCCGACGAGGTCGAGGATCGACGACATCGACACACCGCCCCATTTGGCGACACCCGACCAGCCCTGAATGCAGAAATGCTGGGTGATCTGCTCGTGCGACGGCAGCGCACGAAGATCGGCGAGCGACAACGACGCCGGTCGATCGACCAAGCCCGAGATCTGCAGGCGGTAGTCGGCGAAACCGCCATCCTGCAGCAGCTTGTACTCCGCACTGTCCGGAACGCGACCGTTGGCCCAGAAGTAGGTCGAGATGTCCTTCTCGGTGTACTCGCCCGGGCGGCCGTCGACGTGTTCGAACAGTCGCTGCACCGGTCCGATCAGTGCCATCCCGAAGCGGCGCACCGCGCGCGGATGCCGGTAGGTGAACGGCGTCGCTGCGACCCAGATCACCACGAGCACGGCGGCCGACGCGGCGAAGAGTCCGAATCCGACCCAGGAGGACGTGTCGTCGCCGGCGTACATGTGATTCAGGTTGCGCAACGCCCCGGTCGCGAAGACCAGCGTCACGTGCACCACCACGAAGAACAGATACCAGCACAGCACCAGGAAGTGCAGCGAGCGGGCGAACTGGATGCTGAACACGCGACTGATCCGCCGGAACCGCGTCGAGAGCGCAGGCGACATCCCCAGTCCGGTCAGCATCGCCAGCGGCGCGGCGACGAAGACCGTGATGAAGTACGAGATCAGCTGCAGCGCGTTGTAGTTCGTCCAACTCGTGTCGGTCGGCCAGTCGAGGGAGAGATACTGCAGGGCCGTGCTGACGGCGTTCGGGATGATGTCCCAGCTCGTGGGCACGATGCGAGCCCAGTGCCCGGTTGCGAACAGCAGTGCGACGAAGATGACGCCGTTGAGCAGCCACAGCATGTCGACCCCGAGATGCCACCATCGCGCGAGACCGATCGAGTGGCGACGCCCTGGTAGACCGATCTGGTCCGGCAGCGTGAGGGAATCGGCCTTGGCCGTGTAGGTCGGGTCGTCGGGGACGGGCTTCTGGAAGCGGAGCCACTCGCGCCCCGGTACCGAGTGCCGCGACCAGTAGAGGCGCGGATGATCGGCGAGGATGCTGAGCCCTGCGCGGATGATGAAGATCATGAAGAGGATGTTCAGGAGGTGCTGCCACCGCATCCATGCCGGAAACCCTTCCGGGGTGCCCTCCGGCACATCGCTCGCGCCAGGGAACGTGCGCATGAAGTCCTGCACGGCCGGCATCGTGACGAGCCCGCGTGCGACGAGGACGCCCAGCCCGCCGAGCACGATCACCGCGGGGAACAGCCAGAGGACGTTGAACCATCGTTCGCGTCCGATGCGCAGCTTCGGCGCCACGCCGTACTGTGCGGGAAGGCCACCTGCCCAGTGCTCGCCGACATGGTCGTGTCGGCCCTGATCGAGGCGATCGCGCAGTGACGGCGGCAGCTCGGACAGCTGCTCGGCTCGTTGAGCTTCCGGACTCCGTCGCGGAACCATACGGGTCATCAGATCGTCCCCTCGCTCAGAAGCCCCACCCGCCCGGAGCAGAGCAGCTTCGTCTAGCCGAGACACTAACGCAGATGGGCGGGGAGCACGGCTGGATATCGTGGAAGTCGTGACGCATCAGCTGAGATCGAACCGGCCGAACCGCGGCCTGGGCCCCGCTGTCGTGACCGTCGCGTTCCTCGGGGCGGTGATCGGAGGCGTCGGTGCCCCGCTGATCACCGCCGTCGCGCTCGATCTCGATGTGCCGTTGGACGGCGCTCAGTGGACGTTGACCATCACCCTGTTCGCCGGCGCTATCGCTGCGCCGGTGCTCGGACGGCTCGGCTCCGGCCCGCAACGGCGCGCCACGATCCTCATCACCCTCGGCCTGGTCGCCGTGGGCGGGCTGCTCACTGCGATTCCGCTGCCGTTCGCGGTACTGCTGATCGGTCGCGCGCTGCAGGGACTCGGACTCGGCGTCGTCGCCCTGCTGATGAGCGTGGCTCGAGAGCACCTGCACGCCGAGCGGGCGCAGACCACGATAGCCACGGTCTCCGTCGCCTCCACCATCGGAATCGGCGTCGCGTATCCGGTCATGGCTCTCATCGATCAGCTCGCCGGGCTGCGCACCGCATACTGGGTCGGCTTCGTGCTCTCGCTCGCTGCCGTCATCGTCGCGTGGCGCAGCATCCCAGAAGACGCGCCGGGGCCGCGCACCAGAGTGGACATCCCCGGCGCGGTGCTGCTCGGGATCGGCACCCTCGGCATCCTCCTCGTGATCGCGCAGCGTTCCGTCTGGGACGTGCCATGGATCGGCGCATCCGTCCTCCTCGTCGCGATGCTCACGCTCGCCGGGTGGGTCGCGGTGGAACGTCGAACCACCGGGCCGCTGATCGACCTCACGCTGTTCGCTCGAGGTGCGGTCCTGCGCGCGAACGCGGCGATGCTCACTTCAGGTGCGGGCATGTACCTGCTGTTCTCGGCGCTCACTCGCTATGTGCAGACGCCGCCCGATGCCGGATACGGGCTGGGCCTGTCAGGTGTGCTCGCGGGCGCGGCACTCATCCCGTTCTCCGTGCTCGGCTTCTTCGCCGGGCGGCTGACGCCTTGGTTGACCGCCCGGGTGTCTGCGCGGTGGGCATTCGTGATCCACGCCGCTTTCGTCGCTCTTGCGGCGGGGGTGTTCGCGATGAGTCCTGGTTCGCTCATCGTGACCCTGCTGTCGATGGCGGTGCTCGGTTTCGGCGTCGGCGGGGTCTCCGCGATCATGCCGAGGCTTCTGCTGGACGATGTGCCGCAGAAGGAGACCTCTAGCGTGTTGTCGATCAACCAGGTCATCCGCAGCGTCGGATTCAGCATCGGCAGCGCGCTCGCCGGCGTCATGCTCGCGATCGCCACCTCTACCGGGGCGGTCTTCCCCGATGAACGCGGCTACTCGATCATCGCGTTGTGCGTTCTCCCGTTGCTCGCGCTGAGCGTCGTCTTCATCGCGGTCGCGCCGCGCCCGTGGCTACCCTGGAACACGTGACGCATCAGCTGACGCGAGAGCAGGCGCGGCGCATCGTGGTGCGCGCGCAGGCACTCGACGCCGACCGTCCCGGCGACGTCGTCGAGGTCGCCGAGCGTCTCGGTGCGATCAAGATCGACCCGACCGCGACGATCGCACCGTGTGAGCACACCATCCTGTGGTCGCGCATCGGCTGGGGATACGAGACGGGCCAGCTGCCCAAGGCGGTCGAAGACGATCGGATGCTGTTCGAATTCGATGGCACGTTCCGGCCGATGAGCCTGCTGCCGCTGATGATGCCGGCGATGCGGCGGTGGCCGACCCGCGAGAGCACCAGGGAATGGCTCGCGGCGAATGACAGGTTCCGCGGTGAGGTGCTGGCGCGCCTGCGCGCGGAGGGTCCGCTGTTGGCGAGCGACATCCCCGATACCGCGCAGGTGCGCCGTGCACCCGACGGCTGGTACGGCCCGAACCAGGCGATCCACATGCTGGAGTTCTTGATGCGGCAGGGGGAAGTCGCCATCGCGCGACGCGAGGGCCGCCAGCGAGTGTGGGATCTGGCCGAGCGGGTGTACCCGAAGGACCTTCCCGAGTACGACGACGACGAGGCCGCACGACTGCTCGAAGAACGTCAACTGCAGGCGGCCGGCATCGCGAAGCCGCACTGGCATTGGAACGGCGTCGGCAAGGAGACCGGTGAACCCGCAGCGGTGGAGGGCAGCCGGTGGAAGTTCCGTGTGGATCCGGTCGCGCTCGCGACTCTCGACGACGACCCGGGCGGACGAGTCGCGTTCCTCAACCCGTACGATGGCTTCCTGTTCGACCGCGGGCGACTGACCGAGCTGTTCGACTTCACGTACGTGCTCGAGCAGTTCAAGCCCAAGCCTCAGCGCAGGTACGGCTACTTCGCGCATCCGATCCTGTTGGGGGATCGATTCGCAGGACTGCTCGACGCCGAAGTCGATCACGAACGCGGGATGCTGCGCATCAACACCGTCCACGAACTCACACCGTTCGAGCCAGAAGAGAAGGATATGGTGCGCGCCGAACTCACTGATCTGGCCGGGTGGCTCGGAGTCGGAGTGGAAGACCCCTGGTGAGCGCGGGATGCACCAGCGCGCCCACCGGACGGTTCACTACTTACGCGGCGGGTTGAGCGGCAGCCACTCCTCCAGCGTGGTCTCGAAGATCTGCGCCCCGTCGACGGGGATGAGAGTGCGCTCCTCGATCTTGGCGCCGTAGTACGGCGCATCGTCGTCACGGATGACCGTGCGGGGGTCGCCGCGGAAGGTCAGTCCGCGGCGGGCGAACTCGTCCATTCCGAATGCTTCCGGGCCGGCGATCTCGACGTCGCCGAGCGGCGTGCCGGCTGCCGCGCGTGCCACGGCGGTGGCGACATCCTCAGCCGCGATGGGTTGGATGAGCGCGCCGGGCAGGCGAACGATGTCGCCGTCGGTCGAGATGTCGGCGATGCTGCCGACGAACTCGAAGAACTGCGTGGCGTGCACCAGTGAGTACGCGATGCCGGACTCGCGGATGAGCTTCTCCTGCGCGACCTTCGCGGCGAAGTACGGGATGTTCTGCGGCCGGGTCGTGCCGACGATCGTGAGAGCGACGTGGTGGGTGACGCCTGCCTCGGCCTCGGCCTCGAGCAGGTTGCGGGTCGAGGTGGTGAAGAACTCGAGCACATCGTCCGGTGCGAACGACGGCGAATTCGACACATCCACGACGGTGCTCGCGCCGGTGAGTACTTCGGCGAGGCCCTCGCCGGTGAGGGAGTTGACTCCCGTGTTGGGCGAAGCGGCCACTGCTTCATGGCCGTGCTCGGTCAACTTCGCGACGACCTTCGAGCCGATGAGGCCGGTGCCTCCGATGACGACGATCTTTGCCATTTCATGCCTTTCCGATTGGAGGGTGCCGTGTGGCATCCACCAGCTAAGACAGGAGGGCGTCGTCAGGTGTGACAGGGCGGTGTCATCTGCTGTTGTGCGAGACGCTGTTCGTGATCGAGCGCAATACCTCGAGAGCAGCTGCTGCGCGCTCGGGCGTGAAGCCGAAGGTCTCGGTGACGGCCTGATAGATCCGTGGGCCGTGCACCCGGAGAGCGTCGCCATCCGGAGTGAGGCTGACGAGGACGGATCTCTCATCCTGGAGGTTGCGTGCACGGACGATCAGTCCCTGCTTCTCCATGCGCTTGAGCAGCGGAGTGATCGTGCCGTAGTCGGACTGCAGCCGCGAGACGAGTTTGCCGACCGGGAGGTCGTCGTTCTCCCAGAGGACGGCGAGCACGAGGTACTGCGGGTAGGACACTCCGAGGGGCTCGAGCAGTGGTCGGTATACGGATGCCACTGCACGGAAAGCAGAGTGCACGTTGAAGCACACCATGTCATCGAGTGCCACGACGGGCGGTTTGACTGACTTTGCCACGGCTCGAACCTAGCAGGCCAGACCGTAGAGAGCTATTCAATCGGGTGCGAGGGAAGCAAGCGTCCTCGGACAGAAGTCGTTCGAGCGCAGTGGCGTCGCCTCCCCGGGCCGCGTCGAGGAACGCGCGAAAGAGATTCTTCTGCGCTTCTCGATCAGCGACATGCGGAGCATCAGCCGACAGGTGTCTGCGTGCGCGGCTGACGAGTTGCCGAGCCGCGACCTCTGTCGTGCGGATGATCTCTGCGATCCGTGGATACGGGTACGCGAACGCCTCCCGCAGCACATAGGCCGCTCGCTCAGTAGGAGTAAGGCGCTCCATCAGGAGCAGTGTCGCGAACTCCAGGGCTTCGGCCCGTTCGGCTCCGAGTGTCGGATCGTCTGACGTGTCGACGGGGGTCGGCAGCCAGGGGCCGATGTACGTCTCGTGGCGGGAGTGCGCGCTGCCGAGTACGTTGATCGCCAGGCGAGTGGTCGTGGTCGCCAAGAATGCGCCCGGATCTCGTACCTCCGACTGATCGCACAAGTGCCATCGGATCCACGTCTCCTGCACGACATCCTCAGCCTCAAAAGCGCTTCCCAGCACCCGGTAGGCGATGCCGAACAGCCGCGGTCGATGTCGCAGGAACACGTCCAGCGCCTCGTCGTCGGAAGAGTAGACGTACTGCGGATACGGGGTCATGAGCCGCTCCAGTCGGGAAGGTTGCGTGCGTCGCAACCGAGCGACAGATTAGCGCGTGATCTTTTAAAAAGAAAGCTTTTATCTAGGAATAGCTGAAGATCGCTCACTGACGGGCTTCTGGACCCGCCAGTCGTGATACCGCGTAGGCGCGATCGTGGCTGTGGCCTCCGGCAGCAGGTCGCGGTGTGTCAGTCGTGCTCCGAAGTACGTGCCCAGCGGGTCGGGAACGACCTCGCGTTCGTCGTGGCGGTAGCGCAGATCCAGCACTGCCAACTCGTCGAGCGTGAAGACCTCAGGTCCGCCGAACTCGACGGTGCCGTAGAGCGGCTCGCCGAGTGCGGTCTGAGCGACGGCATTCGCGACATCATCGGCCGCCATCGGTTGGATGAGCACGTCCGCGACGCGCACGACACCACTGCGCACGGCGTGATCCGTGATGTTGCGGATGAACTCGAAGAACTGGGTCGCGTGCACGAGTGAGAACGGTCGCTGTGATGCCGAGATGAGACGCTCCTGCTGCTCTTTGGCGATGAAGTATCCGCCTTCAGCACGAGCCAGACGATCGGTGCCGACGACTGAGAGCGCGACGTGATGGCGCACACCGGCGGCTTCGCCGTAGCTGAGCAGATTCATCGTGGAGGTGTAGAAGAACTCGCGGGCAGCCTCCTCGTCGGTGTACGAGGAGTTGGAGACATCGACGACGACCTCGGCGCCGGCCAACGCATCGTCCAGCCCCTCGCCGGTGTAGGAGTTCACACCGGTCGCACGCGACGCGACGAAGATCTCATGACCGGTCGACTGCAGGGTTCGAACGAGTCTTGTGCCGATCAGACCTGTTCCACCGATAACCGTGATTCTCATGTCGCTGCTCCTTTGTATGTCGATTCGCCACGGACGCCCGTCCGTACTCCATTGACCGGTCAGCCTCCGCGGTTGTGACAATTCCCGAGCATCGGAATCCACACGGCAGATCTCGTCACAGACGTCGAAGTCGCCCGGTCTCTTCTGGCAACCCCATCCATCACACGAAAGGATCAGAAATGACCGACCACATTCTCGAGCCGGACGCTCAGGCGTTCGCCGATGCAGCATCCACGCCTCCGTTTCTCACAGACCTCGGCGTCGAGGGCGCGCGAAAGCTGTTGGATGACGTCCAGGCAGGACCGATCGACAAGCCCGACGTCGTCGACGAGTGGATCACCGTCGCCGCCGACGTCGGCGACGTGCAGGTGCGCATCGTCAAGCCGGTCGGAGCGGATCGGCCCCTGCCGGTGGTCCTCTACGTGCACGGCGGCGGCTGGGTGCTCGGCGATGCCGGCACACATGACCGGCTCGTGCGCGATCTCGCAACGGGAGCGGACGCAGCGGTTGTGTTCGTCGAGTACGACCGGTCACCAGAGGCGCAGCATCCGGTCGCCATCGAACAGGTTTACGCGACCGCCCGCTGGATCACGAACGAGGGCGAGGCGAAGGGGCTGGACGCCTCGAAGCTCGCCATCGCCGGCGACTCGGTCGGCGGGAACATGGCCGCGGTCGTCGCGATCCTCGCGAAGCGGCGCGGTGACGTCGCCTTCATCCATCAGTCGCTGTACTACCCCGTGACGGATGCCGGTCAGAACACCGAGAGCTATCGGGAGTTCGCCGAGGGGTTCCACCTCCGCGCCGACGCGATGGCGTGGTTCTGGGACAGCTATCTTCCCGACGAGCACACCCGCAAGGATGTCACGGCGTCACCGTTGCGCGCACCCGTCGACGAGCTCAAGGGCCTGCCGGAGACGTTCCTCATCGTCGACGAGAACGACGTCCTCCGCGACGAAGGCGAGGCGTACGGCCGCAAGCTCATCCAGGCGGGAGTCCGCACCACGCTCGCGCGCTACGACGCGACGATCCACGACTTCATGATGCTCAACCCCCTCCGCGGATCCGCTGCCAGCACCGCCGCGATCGAGCAGGCCGTCCACATTCTCCGCAAGGCGTTCGCGAACGCCTGACTCCCACAACGAACGAACACCACCCCGCAATACCCGCAACATCAACCAGAGAGAAGAAGATCATGACCGACCAGAAGCCCACCATCGTCCTCGTCCACGGCGCGTTCGCCGAGTCTGCATCGTGGAACGGCGTCATCCAGCGACTGCAGACGCACGGAGTGACCGCCGTCGCCGTCGCCAATCCGCTGCGCAGCCTCGCCGGTGACGCCGCCTACGTGCGTGACGTCATCGCCTCGATCGAAGGCCCCGTCGTGCTGGTGGGGCACTCCTACGGAGGCCTCGTCATCACAGAGGCGGCAGCCGACAACGCGGACGTCGTCGCACTCGTGTTCGTCTCCGCATTCGCCCCTGAAACCGGACAGAGCGCCTTCGAGCTCTCGAACAGCGCACCGGGAAGCACGCTGGGGGAAGCGCTCGTCGCCTATCCGGTCGCCACCGGGGGCAACGAGTTCGCGATCCGTCAGGACGTCTTCCACCACCAGTTCGCCGCCGACGTCGCAGAGGATGTCGCTGCGCTCATGGGCGCGACCCAGCGTCCTGTCACCGAGGCCGCGCTCTCGGACGGGCTGTCGACGCAGCGGCCGGCGTGGAAGAGCATTCCGTCGTGGCACGTGTTCGGCGACCAGGACCTCAACATTCCGCCGGCTGTGCTCCGCGATGGAGCCGTGCGTGCGGGGTCGCAGGGAACCCGGGAGATCGCGGGGGCCTCGCATGCGGTTCCGGTCTCGAACCCCGACGTCGTCGCCGAGGTGATCGCCGAGGCGGGCAAGGCCTACGTCGCCGGTCTCTCATCGAGCGCCGCGTAGCCATGTCGTCGTTCCCGCCGATCCGTCGCATCGACGCCGGCGAGCTGTCGGTCGCGTACCACGACGTCGGAGACCCAGGCGGGGACCCGGTCGTGCTGCTGCACGGATTCCCGTACGACGTCCACAGCTACGCAGAGGTCACTCCGCTGCTCGCCGACGCGGGCTACCGGGTCATCGTGCCCTACCTGCGTGGTCACGGGCCGACCCGGTTCTTGGACGCTCGCACTCCGCGATCCGGCCAGCAGGCCGCGCTCGGCGCCGATCTGCTCGCTCTTCTCGACGCGCTCGAGTTGAACGAGCCCACCCTGGCCGGCTACGACTGGGGTGGCAGGGCGGCGTGCGTCGTCGCGGCACTCTGGCCGGAGCGGATCTCGGGGCTGGTGTCGGTGAACGGCTATCTCATTCAGGACATCGCCGGCTCGCAGCATCCGATCCGTCCCGACCTCGAAGCGGGCTCCTGGTACTTCTGGTACTTCTCCACCGAACGTGGTCGACAAGGACTGGAAGAGAATCGGCGCGAGATCGCCGACGTGATCTGGCGCCGGAACTCACCGGAATGGCGGTTCACGGATCTCGATGTCGACAGGGCTGCGGCGGCATTCGCCAACCCAGACTACGTCGACGTCGTCATCCACTCGTACCGTCACCGGCTGGGGCTCGAATCGGGTGCATCACTCTACGACGCCCTCGAGCAGCGCCTCGCAGCGGCACCCGCCATCAGTGTTCCGACCATCACCCTGGACGGAACAGCGGACGGCAACTTCCCCGCGACGGACGGCTCGCAGCACGCGCACCTGTTCACCGGTGCACGGGAACATCGCCAGATCGCGCATGCCGGCCATCACCTGCCGGCGGAGGCGCCGCTCGAGTTCGCGGATGCTGTGCTCGATGTCGCTGGGCCGCCAGGAGACGGCAGCGGCACCCCCTGACCGTGTGACGCGCCGTCGCGATCCGACGGCGCGTCACACGTCTGCCGGGGTGGCGTCCGCCCGAGCGCGCTCCGCTCAGCGCACCTGATCGGTCGGGCGCACGAGGATCTCGTTCACCGCGACATGCTCTGGCTGGTCGAGAGCGAAGACGACCACCTCGGCGATGTCCTGCGGCTGGAGCGTGCGCATCGAGTCGCCGATGCTCGCCGCTGCCTCCCGCATCACCGGGTCGGTGATATGCGTGGTGAGCTCCGTGTCGACGAAGCCCGGCTCGACGACGATGACACGAACGCCCAACGTCGTCACCTCCTGCCGCAGCGACTCGGCGAACGCCGAGATCCCGAACTTCGTCGCCGCGTAGGCCCCGCTGCCGGCCGACGCGATGCGTCCGGAGGTCGACGAGACCTGCACGATCGCTCCGCGGCTCTCGATGAGGTGCGGCAGTGCGGCATGGATGGCGAACATCGATCCCAGCAGGTTCGTCTCGACCATCCGCACCCATTGCTCGGTGTCGGCGTCGAGGATCATGCCCGCCAGCATCACACCCGCATTGTTGACGAGCGCGTCGAGCCGTCCGAAATGTGTGACCGCCTCAGCGACCGCCAGGTTCACGGCCTCCGCACGCGTCACATCGAGCTCGACGGCGATCATCTCTCCCGATGCTTCCTCGACGAGTGCGTTCAACTGCTCGAGTCGGCGCCCCGCGGCGACGACTTTCGCGCCGGCGCGGGAGAGGGCGAGCGCGGTCGCCCGGCCGATACCCGACGATGCGCCGGTGACGAGTACGACCTGGTCCTTGAGGCTGCTGTTCATTCGACTCCTTTTGATCGATGGCGCCGCGATCGACGGATGCCGCCATGACGCCACGATCTCTGACCGGGAGGGCGCCGATCCTGTGACATGGTTCGAGCGCTGCCGCATCCGTGGCTGCGTTCGCCCGTCACAATTCGACCGTCGGATCGGTCTTCCATATCAACGACGATTCAAGGAGACAGAGATGGAAACAGCATCCGACTCCGCGGCGCTGAACAACGCGCTGGGAACGGAACAGTTCGTACTGCAGTCGATTGCGAGCTCGACGATCAGCGAATCGGGAACCCGGTCCACGATCTACCTGTCCACTCTTTCGGGCGGGCTCGTGGCGATCGGGTTCGCCGGCGACGCGCCCGATCTGCTCGGCGCCCTCACCTTCACTGTGTTCCCGACGATCTTCATGCTCGGATGGTTCACCGTGGTGCGACTGGTCGACAACAGCGTCGAGAACATCACCGTGCGCCAGCGCATGGAGCGGATCCGTGAGCACTTCGCCGGCCTGCATCCTGCCGGTGCTGCACTGATCGCGCTCGATGACCCGCGCACCGGCGAGCTGGGGGTGCGCTACGCCCGCTCATCGTTCCTGTTCACCATGGCCAGCATGATCGGCGCGGTGAATGCGGTGCTCGGCGGCGCGCTTGCGGCTCTCGTGCTGATCATCGGATTCGACACGGCATCATTGCCCGCGCAGATCACGGGGGTGGTGTTCGGGATCCTGCTGCTCGCAGCGACGCTGTCATATGAACGTCGCCGGATTCGCGCGGCGAACCTCGACAGGTCGTCGGCAGGAGGCGGAGCAGTGCGCGATTGAGGAGACTTCGGCGACTCTGTCACAGATCGCGGGGCTGATCGGTCAGAGCTTCCAGGAGACCAACTGCGCGGACGGCGCGGATCCAGAAACGGAGCGGGCGAGATGCGAATCGTTGTTATGGGCGGAACCGGACAGGTCGGCCGCATGGTCGTCGAAAGACTGGAACGACACGCGCAGGCTGTCGTCGTGGCGTCGCCGACGAGCGGAGTGGATGCGAGAACGGGACGAGGTCTCGACAGCGCGCTCGAGTATGCGGATGCCGTCATCGATGTGACCAACTCGCCAGACCTTGCCGGCCCGGCTGCTCGCGCCTTCTTCGAGGAGTCCACTCAGCGTCTGTTGGATGCTGAGGAACGAGCCGGCGTGAAGCACCATGTGCTCCTTTCCATCGTCGGTGCGGATCATGCCGGTGCGGATGGCTATTTCGCCGCGAAGCGCGCGCAGGAGCGGTTGGTGCAGACAGGGCCGATTCCCCATTCGATCCTGCGGTCCACGCAGTTCTACGACTTCGCCAGGGTGATCGCAGGATGGAACACCATCGCTGACACCGTCCGGCTGCCCTCGAAGCCTGTGCAGCCGATCGCCGCCTCGGATGTGGCAGAGGTCCTCGTGGAGATGGCGACGGGTACTCCGCTCGGCGGCGCGATGGACGTGGGCGGTCCGGAGAAGCTGCTGCTGCCGGAATTCGTCCATCGCGTGCTGCGGACAGACCACGACCCGCGCTACGTCGTCGAGGATGATGAGATCACCCCTGTCGGCTTCAACATTTCCGGTGATTCGCTGCTCCCGCATGCCCCCTTGCGCTTGGGGCCCACCACCCTGGAATCTTGGGTGCACGATGAGGGACGCCGGAGACTTGTCGGATCGCGCTGAGAGGTGGGAGCTGTGATGGTGAAGAACGACGCTCACGCACGAACCGACGACCTCGACGACGCGATTGCCGTCTTCGCGGCGCACCGACGGCGCCTGTTCGGGATCGCGTATCGGATGCTGGGCACCGTTGCCGATGCGGAGGACATCGTGCAGGAGACCTGGATCCGCTGGCAGAGCACCGATCGGACGGAGATCCTCGAGCCCGCTGCCTTCCTCGCGACGATCACAACGAGGCTGTCGATCAACGTGCTGCAGTCCGCGCACGCGAAGCGCGAGACGTACATCGGCCCCTGGCTGCCTGAGCCCGTGAACACGGATGACGACCCGGCCCTCGGCGCAGAGCGTGCTGAGGCGCTGCAGTTCGCGATCCTGCTGACACTGGAGAAGCTGACCCCGACCGAGCGGGCGGCGTACATCCTGCGCGAGGCGTTCGACTATCCGTATCCGCGTATCGCAGAGGTGATTTCGTCCACCGTCGTCAGCGCCAGGCAACTGGTCAGCAGGGCGCGCGCGCATCTGGAATCCACTCGCCATGTGGCGGTGGAGCCATCCGCTCAGCGCCGACTGCTGGAGGCATTCCTCGTCGCCGCGCAGAAGGGCGACGCCCAGGAACTCGAAAGCCTCTTCGCTGCCGATGTCGTGAGCTACTCGGACGGCAACGGCGTCAAGCTCGCGGCAAGGATCCCGGTGATCGGGCGCGGCAGGGTGGCGAAGTTCGTCGCGGCCTTCGCGCACCATTTCTGGATCGGCAAGTCGATCGACTGGGTCCAGGTGAACGGCCAGCCCGCGGCGACTCTCACAGAGAACGGCGAGGTCACCACGATGGTGACCGTCACGGCTTCGAACGACGGCATCCTTCAGCTTCTCTGGGTGATGAGTCCGCCCAAGCTCCGGCATGTCGCCGCGGTCGGCGCATGACCCGGAGGCAGTACCCGGCGTGGGCGCGCCGGAGGCGTCGTGGCGCGCCCGACAGCGCCACGATCGATGCGCTGGCGACAGCCATGATGTCCGGCAACGGCGACGACGTCCACACGGTTCTGCACCGCGACGTGGTGCTGACCATCGACAGCGGTGGCCTCGTCCCCGCCGCCTCGACGTCATCGGAAGGCCGGGTGCCCGCGGCATCCGGGTTGGCATCTCTGATGACACCGGAGACTGTGATCATCAAGGCGTCGATCAACGGCGCCCCTGGACTCATCCTCACGCGCGGCGACTCGGTGGTCGGCGCGATCACGGGCGAGATGCGATCCGGGCTGCTGTCGAGCCTCTGGGTCGTCTGCAATCCGGAGAAGCTGCGGCACTGGAACCGGTGAGGCTCACTTCGGCCTCACGGCCGAACGCGGACCGTCCGTCCCTCGAACGTGACGAGGTCGCCGTCGTGCAGCTGCCGCCCGCGGCGGCGCTCGGTCTCACCGTTGACGTCGACGTAGCCGTCGATGATGACCTCCTTGGCGTTGCCGCCGGAGTCGAGCAGGCCGGAGAACTTGAGGAACTGCCCGAGGCGGATGACCTCGCCCCCGATGGGCACGTCGTCGATCTGATCAGCGTTCGTCATTCCTGAATGCTAACCGCCCCGCGCGGGGACCGGATGCTGGCGGTGCCGTCCGGACGTCGGTGTTCCTTGCTATCGTGGCGCCGTGCGATGGCTTGCGGACGAGGCGAGTGGTTCACGATGTGTTCCGCTCTCTCCGGGGTCACCCCGGGGTACGCAGTCTGACCTGGAACGAACGCCGCAGGCGCCTCCTTGCGCTTCGCGCAATACAGCGCCCGCACTGATGGATGAGTCGTACGCAGGCCATCGCACGCCGCACGACGATCGGGCCGGCGCCCGTTCCATGACTGCCCTCTGATGGCGGCCACCACCGCATCACGTGTGCTCGCTCGCACGCCGCGCCCGCTGCCGTCGTCCGTGGCCGCATCTCTGGCCGACGCGTTCCTCGCGTCAGAGGTCTGGGCGCCGAAAGAGCTGATCCGAACCGGAGCGTTCGTCATGGGAGCTCGTCGCCGATGGCTCACACCGCTCGTGGGCGACGTGATGAGCGCATTCGTCCGCGCACCCGTCGATGCCCCACGCCTGCTCACCTCGGTGATCCTCCGCGCGCCCGACTTCATCGAGGCGGTGCGCAAGGCAGACGAGCGCCGTTCGCCGCTGCGCATCCACCACCACGTCGTCGGTCCCTCGACGTCGCAGCCGCCGTCGGGCCCGCTTCCCCGTATCGACAGCATCCCGGATCTCGCCGTCCTCCTCGATCTGGACGTCGGACGGCTCCAGTGGCTCGCCGACACGAAGCAGTGGAATCGCCGCGCGCGCCCAGGGCCACTGCACCACTACCAGTACGAGTGGCGCGCACGGCCAGGGCGGATCCCCAGACTGCTGGAGATCCCCGAGCAGCGGATGCGCCGTGTGCAGCGCACGCTCCTGGAGAGGGTGCTCGGCCTCATTCCCGTGAACGGCGCCGCCCACGGCTTCGTCCCCGGCCGCAGCGCGGTCACCGGGGCCGCGCACCACACGGGATCCGACATCGTCATATCGCTCGACCTCACCACATTCTTCGCCCGTGTGACAGCGGGCCGCATCTTCGGCACGCTCCGTCAGTCGGGATTGTCCGAACCCGTCTCGCACGTGATCACCGGGCTGTGCACCAACGCCGTCCCTCCGCGCGTGCTCGCGGCCATGCCGCCCGGCGGCTCACCCGAAGAGCGGTTCGCCCTGCGCCAGGCTCTGGCAACGAGTCATCTGCCGCAGGGCGCTCCCTCCTCGCCGATGCTCGCCAACCTCGCGATCCGGCGTCTCGATTCACGACTGACCGGATGGGCGGATGCCGTCGATGCGACGTACACGCGATACGCGGACGACCTCGCGTTCAGCGGCGGCTCGACACTCGCCAAGCGCCCGGATGCCTTCATCCGCGGAGTGCAGCGGATCATCGAAGACGAAGGGCATTTGGCCAACCCGCGGAAGACGAGGGTCAGGCGTCAGGGAGTCAGACAGACCGTTACAGGGATCGTCGTCAACCAGCGCGCCAACGTCTCGCGCGCCGACTTCGATCGGCTCAAGGCGACGATCCACAACTGCGTCCTCCACGGTCCGCACACCCAGAATCACCGCAGTCTCGACGATTTCCGTGCGCACCTGCTGGGCCGCATCTCGTGGGTCGAGAGCCTGAACCCGCCGCGAGGGGCGCGGCTTCGTCAGGAGTTCCTGCGCATCCGGTGGTGACTCACCGCTGGGTGCGCTTCGGCCGGTACGTCCGCCCGAAGCTGCGCTCTGCGCCCTCGTACATCTCGACCAGCTCCCAGTCGTAGCGGCGCCCGCCGGGGACATCGAAGATCCGGATGCCGTCGCCGAGGAACACCGGAGCGACGAAGACCTGCAGTTCGTCGATCAGATCGTGCTCCAGAGCCTGGCGGGCGATGTCCGCACTGATGATCTGCACGTCCTTGTCGCCGGCGATCTCCCGTGCGCGGCGGATCGCCTCGACGACATCGCAGTTCAGCGGGACGATCGTCGGATCATCCGCGATCTCCTCCGGCCGGTGCGTGAGGATGAACTCGGTGCCCGACCACGCGCCGCCGTACGCCTCTGAGGTCATCTCGTCGCGCTCGTCCTGCTGGGCCTTCGCGGCGTCGTAGCCCGATCTGCCGGAGATGATCACTCCCACCTCGCCGGCCATGCTCGCCGTCATGCCCTCGGCCATCGGCTCCGAGGCCGACAGCCAGCTCATGTCGTGACCGGGGCCGGCGATGAAGCCGTCGATCGAGCTCGTGAATCCCCATGCGACTTTGCCCATGACCTAATCATCGCCGTCGAACAGGCCGCCGTCGAGTATCCAGTTGTAGCGCATGCGAAGGGCACGCTCGGTGCTCGCCACGAGTGCCGCGACGACCAGCGTGATGTTCGTCCACGCCGGGAGTTGGATCGGGCTGACGAACGTACCGACGGCGTCGGCCACGGGAGGTATCCGCGTGATGTCCTCGACGATCTGCGGCACACCGAGCACGAGTGCGATCAAGAGTACGACCACCGACACGACGCCGATCGCGCGGCTCAAGGTCGGACTGCTCTGATCCAGGCGAGCACGTCGCCCCTCGGCGGATGCTCGATCGGGCACCAGCATCCGAGTTGTCCCGTCTTCGGCGACGTAGTGACAGCGCTTGAGGCCGTAGCTGCTCGTGGCCACTTCGACTATGCCACCGGGGATGCGGAACGCCGCGGGAAGCCTGGAGCGTGACTGGTTGCGTCCGTCGAGGTAGAGCAGGGCCCACACCTCTCCGTTCGAGTCACCGCCATGGCGGACGTCGACCGACCAGACCTCCGGTGCACCGGTGACGCCTTCGAGGCGCAGATGGAACAGCGAGCGTGAGAACAACTGCCACCAGCGATATCGCTGCAGCGGGTGATCGTCTCCCGGCTTGGCTCTGCGCACCATTCGTCATCCCCTTCTACGTCCGTGAGATCGACGCTACAAGCGGCCCGGAGCGCGAGGGAGTGCCGAACCGTCCCCTATCGGCATGACATTGGTCACGGTCTTCCCTGCACAGAATCGTCCGGTCGGGTGCCGCGCGTCGCAGGGACGTTCAGTGCCCCGGATGGTCCCCACCGGTGATCTGGTCGAGCAGGTGATCGAGAACGTCGTCGAGCACGGCGAGCCCGTCACGCACCCCGCCGGTCGAGCCGGGGAGGTTCATCACGAGCGTGCGGCCGGCGACACCGGCGACAGCCCGGCTGAGGATCGCCGTCGGTGTGATGGCGGCTCCGCGCCTTCGGACCTCCTCGGCGATGCCAGGCAGCTCCAGGTCCAGCAGCTTCCTGGTCGCCTCCGGTGTGCGGTCATCGGGTGAGACGCCGGTTCCGCCGGTGGTGAGAATCAGATCCGGATGCTCCGCGAGCAGCTCCGCGAGTGCATCGGCGATCGCGGCATCCGCCACGACGACCGGACCTGCCACCTCGAAACCGCGGGCACGCAGCCACTCGGCGACCACCGGACCGGTGCGATCCTCGTATGTCCCCGCCGCCGCACGGGTCGAGGCGACGAGAACCGCGGCGCGCCTGGTCATTCGCGAGACCAGTCGCCGCTCTTGCCGCCCGACTTCGCCAGTACGAGCACGTCGGTGATCACGGCGCGATTGTCGACGGCCTTGATCATGTCGTAGAGCGTCAGGGCCGCGATGTTCGCGGCGGTCAGCGCCTCCATCTCGACGCCGGTGACGCCGTTGGTCACCGCGGTCGCGACGATCCGCACGCGGTCGCCCTGTGGTTCGAGGTCGACCGAGAGCTTGGTCAGCGGCAGCGGGTGGCACAGCGGGATCAGGTTCGACGTCTGCTTGGCGCCCATGATGCCGGCCAGACGTGCCGTTCCCAGTGCCTCGCCCTTCGGCAGCGAGCCGTCGGCGATCTTCGCCACGACCTCTTCGGTCGTCACGAGCACCGCCTGTGCGCGCGCCTCGCGTCGCGTGACCGCCTTGTCGGTGACATCGACCATGTGGGCCGAGCCGTCGGAACGCAGGTGCGTCAGGTCACTCATCGATTCTCCATACCTCGACCTCGGCGCCCGCGGGGAGCGCGTCGACGCCGATCGGAACGTGCACCAGGACCGTCGCCCGCGCGTAGTCGTGCAGCAGGTGCGAACCAGGAGCTCCCACCTCGACGCTACCGTCCGCGCGCAATCGTCCGCGACGGATCTGGTGCTTCTCGCGCGGGGAGCTGAGGGCCTCGGCCAACGGGGCCCGCTGCACACGACGACAGGGATCGAGCCCGGCGGACCTGCGCAGGATCGGGCGGAGGAACATCTCGAACGACAGCAGGGCGGAGACCGGATTGCCGGGGAACGCGATGACGGGCACCGCTCGTTCATGCAGCCGGGCGGTCCCCAGTCCCTGCGGACCGCCCGGCTGCATCGCCACCTTTCCGAACCGCACGCCGGCCGGCTCGAGAGCGTCGCGCACCACCTCGAAGGCGCCGGCGCTGACTCCGCCGGTCGTGACGATCAGGTCGGCATCCGGATGCTGTGCGATCGCGTGGAGCACGGCCGAGGCGTCGTCCGGGGCGAAGGCGACCTGCACGATCGCACCGGAGTCCTCCATCGCCGCCGTGAGCGACGCGGTGTTCGCGTCGTAGATCTGCCCCGGCTCGAGCTCGTCGCCCGGTGCACGCAGCTCATGACCGGTGGAGAGCAGCAGCACGACCGGACGCGCCCGCACCCGCACCTCGGTGACTCCGGCGGAGGCCAGCGAGCCCAGTTGCGCAGGTCCCAGCCGCGTGCCGGCCGGCAGGATCGTCGACCCCGCTGCGAGGTCGGCACCCGCCTCACGCACGAACGCACCGGCCTGCACCGGCGCGTAGAAGCGGACTGTGGTGTCCGCGGAGCTCTCGCCCGTCTCGGTGCCGATGCCGATGAAGCGCGGCGGATCCGCGATCTCGATCGGCACGACGGCATCCGCTCCCGAGGGGATCGGCGCACCGGTCATCACCGGCGCAGCAGTGCCGGGAACGTGTTCGTGCACGGCGTCGCCGGCGGCACTGGTCGTGCCGATGCGCAGAGTCGCCGGGGCATCGGCGGCGGCCGATTCCAGGTCGGCAGCGCGGACGGCGTATCCGTCCATCTGCGAGTTCCGGAACGGCGGCACGGTGATCGGGCTGCGCACATCCGCCGCCAGGACACGGCCGGATGCTGCGCCCCGGCTCAGCGCGATCAACTCGGATCGCGCATCATCGGCAAGGCTGTCGAAGATCGGGGCGAGCAACTGCGACACGGCGTCGGCGTGCTCCGCCGGGGTGGCCGGGTGCTGCGCCGGGGCGATTGGGTTCGAAGTCATGGTTCGATCATCCTCCGGCGAACGGCGGAAGGATGTCGACCTGCGCGCCGGTGGGATGGGCGAGGTCGCGGCGCACCACGCCATCGAGAAGGAACGAGCCGGACCGGAGCACGCGCGCCATCGGCTCGCCGTAATTGCGGACCAGAACCTCGCGCAGCCCGCCGAGGGTCGAATCGGAGCCGAGATCGAGCTCCTCCTGCTCGCGACCCGCTGCCTCAGAGGCGGCAGCGAAGTATCGCACCGTCACGATTGCCATGCTGTCCATTCTAGTTCAGAGTGTGGAATTCGATCTTCGTATCGTGGAAACTCGCTGCCGACTGGCGGAGTTCGACGCGTACTATTGCAACCATGATCCCGCTCGTCGAGCCGGGCCCCGCGCTGGAGCCCGAGCGCATCACACGTTACAGCCGTCAGCTGATGCTGCCCGGGTTCGGTGAAGACGCGCAGCGGCGACTCGCGGCGGCCCGCGTGCTCGTGATCGGCGCCGGCGGACTCGGCAGCGCCATCGTTCCCATTCTCGCCGGCTCCGGCATCGGCACCATCGGGGTCGCCGACGACGACGTCGTCGAGCTGTCGAACCTGCACCGTCAGCTCAGCCACGGCACGGGCGACATCGGGCGGGCGAAGGTCGACTCGCTCGCCGACACCGTGCGGGCCATCGACCCCGCGCGTGAACTGATCGTCCACCGCGAGCGACTGACGTCGCAGAACCTGCCCGCGATCGTCGAGGGCTACGACCTCATCGTCGACGGAAGCGACAACTTCCCGACACGCTACCTCGCGAACGACGCGGCGGAGCTCGCGGGCAAACCGCTCGTCTGGGGCAGCATCCTGCGCTTCCACGGACAGGTCGGAGTGGCATGGCGCGAACACGGGCCGACGTTCCGCGACCTGTTCCCCTCACCGCCGCCGGCCGACGAGACTCTCTCGTGCGAGCTCGGCGGAGTGCTGCCGAGCCTGTGCACCGCGATCGGATCGCTCATGGCGACCGAGGTCGTCAAGCTCATCGTGGGGATCGGCGAACCACTGCTGGGTCGGGTGGTCTTCTACGACGCGCTCACGGCCCGCACGCGTGAGATCGCATATGCCGCTGACGACATGCGTGCGCCGGTGACCGAACTCATCGACTACGAGCAGTTCTGCGGAGTGCGCAGCGAGCCGGCAGCCGATGACGCGGCGACGACATCGGCCGCCGAGCTGCTGCAGTGGATGAGAGAGCACCGACCGGTACGGCTGATCGACGTGCGCGAGCCGCACGAGGCGCGCGCGCGGCGCATAGCAGGTGGGCAGCTGCTGCCGCTGGGCCGTCTGGACGCAGGGGAGATCCCGGAGGGTTCGAGCGACGAGCCGATCGTCATCTACTGCGAGCGCGACCCGCGCTCCCGCCGCGCCGTGCGCACGCTGATCGAGCGCGGGTTCCGCGTGACGTATCTCGCCGGCGGCATCCAGGCCTTCGTCGCCGTCGGCGGAGACGTGGTCGGCGATGCAGTGCCGGATGATGCGAGCAGGAATCCCGCTCGGATGGAGCACGTGACCTCATGACGACGACCTTCGCGCTGATCTCCGAGGAACCGATCGACGAGGCGGCCGTCCGCGCCGCCGTTGGCTCGGACGAGCACGGCGCCATCGTCACCTTCTGCGGTGTCGTGCGGGACCACGACGGTGGGCGCTCGGTGCGCTCGCTCGACTATCGTGCGCATCCGGATGCTGCGCGGTTCCTCGCCGAGATCGTCGAGCGGGTGCGGGCCGAGACCGGGCTGCTGGTCGCCGCCGCGCATCGCGTCGGCGATCTGCGCATCGGCGACATCGCCCTGTATGCCGCAGCATCCGGTGGTCACCGCGCGGAGTCGTTCCGCGCGTGCGAGCTCGTGGTCGAGGAGATCAAGCGCGGCGTGCCGATCTGGAAGCGACAGCACTACGAAGACGGCGTCTCGGAGTGGGTCGGTCTCTGACCTCCCGCGAGACTGCAACACCACGCCGAGAATGCGGCGAAACCGGGCCGGCTCGGCGTGGTCTTGCAGTTTCGAGTCAACCCCCGATGTAGCTCATCTCGATGCGCTGGCGCGAGGCGCGCAGCTCTGGGGTGAGGCTCGAGCGGATCTCGGAGTACCGGTCATCCCGAGCGCCCCAGATCGCCGCCATGGCTGCGGCGAGCTGCTCGTCGTCGGCGCCACCGCGCATCAGCGCCCGCAGATCGTGCCCCTCTGAGGCGAACAGGCAGGTGAACAGCTTGCCCTCCGTCGAGATGCGCGCCCGATTGCACGTGCCGCAGAACGTGTTGGTCACCGAGGAGATCACGCCGATCTCACCCGAGCCGTCGGTGTAGCGCCAGCGCTGGGCGGTCTCGCCCGTCACCGTGGCGCCCACCGGTTCGAGCGGATGCCGTGCGCTGATCCGCTCGACGATCTCGGCCGATGGCACCACCTCGTCGAGCGACCAGCCATTGGATGTGCCGACGTCCATGTACTCGATGAACCGCAGCGTGTACGGGGTGCCCTTGAAATGGGCCGCCATCGCCTCGATCTCGCCGTCGTTCAGTCCGCGCTTGACGACCATGTTCAGCTTGATGGGGCCGAGGCCGGCGGCGTGGGCCGCGTCAAGGCCGTCCAGCACACGCGAGACGGGGAAGCGCACGTCGTTCATCCGCTGGAACAGTTCGTCGTCCAGCGAGTCGATCGAGACGGTGAGGCGGCCGAGCCCGGCATCCTTCAGTGCCTGCGCCTTCACGGTCAGCGCCGAGCCGTTCGTGGTGAGGGCGATCTCCAGCTTGTCGCCCTCCGGCGTGCGCAGCGCCGCGAGCCGTGAGATGAGCTCCTCGATGCCGCGACGCAGCAGCGGCTCGCCGCCGGTCAGGCGCAGTTTACGCACGCCGTGGGCGGCCGCGACGCGCGCGATCCGCTCGATCTCCTCGAAACTCAGCAGTTCATCACGATCCAGGAATGCATAGTCGCGACCGAATACCGCGCGCGGCATGCAGTACACGCAGCGGAAATTGCAGCGGTCGGTCACGGAGATCCGCAGATCGCGCATCGGGCGGTCGAACCGGTCGACCAGCCCGCCGGTCGAGGGCAGGCGCGACGCCCCTGTCACCCGCCCTGGTGCGGGAATCGGAATGATCGCCATCGCCGTCCCTTTCGTGTGGGCAACGGTAGCACCGCTCAGAGCGACCGGCGCACGGAGACGTCCTGTTCGTCGATCGAGAACGACAGCACGGCATCGGGACGCACGCCGGCGTCAACGGCGATCATGGACGAGCAGTCGACGGCGATGTCGGGATGCTCGGCGGTGAACAGCCGCACTCCACCGGGAATCGCCTCGAAGTGCGCGACGGTCCCCGTCCAGGTGTTCGGCGAGCGCGAACCGCGGGACGTTGAGCGAGCGGAGCGAGACGAAACGCGCTGAGCGAGCGTCAGCGGGTCGAAGCGTTGGCCGAACAGCTCGGTGCCGTCATCCTGCTCCGTGCCGCCATCCGACTCCGAGACCGGTCGAAGCCGAACGGCCCCGGGCGAGAACACCGCCGTGCCAGCCTCGCCCGGCGCCAACGGGTCGCCGAGTCCGATCCAACGGATTCCCGATCCTGGAACCGATGCGTCTCCGGCATCCACCTGCAACAGGCCGTCGCCGTCGGCGATGCCCGTGACGAGATTGACCCCGGCGATGGCGGCGACGAACGGCGAATTCGGGTGACCGAGCACCTCGCGGGTCTCGCCCTGCTGCACGACGCGTCCGTCATTCAGCACGACGGTGCGCGACGCGAGCACGACGGCATCCATCGCGTCGTGCGTGACGAGCACGATCGGAA
The DNA here is from genome assembly GCF_014635185.1 of Microbacterium murale. GTDB lineage: Bacteria > Actinomycetota > Actinomycetes > Actinomycetales > Microbacteriaceae > Microbacterium > Microbacterium murale. The sequence continues at coordinate 816,714 of NZ_BMCM01000001.1, read as the reverse complement.
TGCCGATGCGATCGCGCTGCTCGCGGATCAGGCGTCTGGCCTGCGTCGCGGTCTGCACGTCAAGCGCCGCGAACGGTTCGTCCAGCAACAGGGCATCCGGCTTCGCCGCCAACGCCCTGGCCAGCGCGACTCGCTGCTGCTGACCGCCGGAGAGTTGCGCCGGACGGCGCAGTGCGAACTCCGCCAGTCCGACTTCGGCGAGCCACTCGTGGGCGGCATCGCGGGCCTCGGTGCGGGATACGCCCTGTGCCCGCGGCCCGAAGGCGATGTTCTCGAGTGCGGTGAGATGCGGGAACAGCATCGCGCGCTGCCCGAGCAGCCCGATCCGCCGCCGTTCGGGCGGCAGGGCGTTCAGCGCACGGCTGTTCAGAGCGATGGAGCCGTCAACCATCGGCAGGTGCCCGGCGATCGCGCCGAGAAGGGTCGACTTGCCCGAGCCGTTCGGTCCGAGCACCGCCAGCACTTCGCCGGCACGCGCGGCGATCGCCGCCTCGAGCGTGAAGCCTCCGACCCGGGCGCGGATGTCGACGGCGAGAGTCATCGCACCGCATCCTCTCGCCAGCTGCGCATCAGCACGAGCACCGCCAGCGCCACGACGATGAGCATGAGCGAAAGCGCGACAGCCGTGTCTTCACGCACCCCGGCGCCGTTGAATGCCGTGTAGATCGCCAGCGGCATCGTGCGGGTCACGCCCGGTGCGTTTCCGGCGAAGAGCGCCGTCGCCCCGAACTCGCCGAGCGCGCGGGCGAAGCACAGCACCGTGCCTGCGATGAGGCCCGGTGCGACCAGCGGCAGCGTCACCCTCCGGAACACCGTGAAGCGCCGTGCGCCGAGGCTGGCCGCGACCTGCTCGTGACCGGTGCCGGCGGTGCGCAGCGCGCCCTCGACCGAGATCACCAGGAACGGCAGGGCGACGAACGCCTGTGCGATGACCACGGCGACGGTCGTGAACGGGATGCGCAGACCGGCGAGAGCGAGGGCATCGCCGAGCAGCCCGTTGCGCCCGAACAATGAGAGCAACGCGATGCCGCCGACGAGCGGAGGCAGCACGAGCGGAAGCGTCGCGAGCGTCCGCAGCATCGCGGCCAGCCATCCGGGACTCCGCGCGATCACGAGTGCCAGCGGAACGCCGAGAAGCACGCAGACCACGGTGGCGATCGTCGCCGTCGACAGCGAAAGCCCGAGGGCCTGCAGCGCCTCGGGCGACGTCATCGCCGCCGGAACCCCTGCCCAGTCCAGCCGCACAAGCAGAGCGACGAACGGAAGCACGAGCAGCAGCGTGCCGATCGCCGCTGGTATCAGCAGCCACGGCGGCAGATTCGTCACCGACCCATGGCTGCCGAGACGCCGTGGCGCATTGGCAGGGATCTCGGCGGAACGGGTCACGGAGCCCCGAAGCCGAAGTCCGCGAGCACCTTCTGGCCGGCGTCCGAGAGTACGAAGTCGACGAAGGCCTGCGCGGCCGGCGCGTTCTGCGCATCCGCGAGCGTCGTCAGCGGATACACGTTGGTGGCCTTCTCCGCCCCTTCGATCTCGACCCCCTCGACTTCGTCTCCTGCAGCCGTGACATCGGTGCGGTAGACGAGCCCGGCATCCGCCTCGCCCGACTTCACCTTCGTGAGCACCGCCGTGACGTTCTGCTCTTCGCTGGCGGGTGTCAGGGCCAGACCGGCCGCGTCGAGCAGGGTGTGCGAGGCGTTCCCGCAGGGCACCTCCGGGGCGCACAGCACCGTGAGCAGCGAGGTGTCGGTGAGGTCTTCCAGGCCGTCGATCTCGTGCGGATTGCCGGGCGCGACGGCGATCTGCATGATGTTCGTCGCGAACGCGGATGCGTCGTCGGCGAGACCTTCGTCGGTCACCTTCGCCATGTTGGGTTCATCCGCCGAGGCGAACACATCGGCGGCGGCGCCTTCGATCAGCTGCGTCGCCAGCACCGACGAGCCGTCGTAGCTGATCGGCAGCACGTCGACATCGGGCTGCTGCTTCTCGAACTCCGCGGACAGTTCGTCGAAAGCGCCAGAGAGCGAGGCCGCAGCGAAAATCGTGAGTTCGCCGGTGAGTTCGTCGGCGCTTGATGCATCCGAACCGGCAGAGGGCCCGGCATCCGCGGTGCTGCCTGCGCAACCTGCGAGTCCGAGGGCGCCGATGATCGTGGTGATGGCGGCTGCACGTCGGAGGAGGGGAGTGATCACTGTCGGGTGTCTCTTTCTGCTTCGAGGATGACCATGGTCGCCTTGATGATGGCCACGGCCTTGGATCCGACGTCGAGGTTCATCTCGCGGGCGGCCTCTGACGACATCAGCGACACGACGCGATTGGGGCCGCACTGCAACTCGACCTGGGCCATGAGCCCGTCGATCTCGATCTTCGTCACGAGGCCGGTGAAGCGGTTGCGGGCGCTGCGGCGCACGTCGCCGACGTCGGCGATTTCAGCGGCGATGGTCTTGGCATGGGCGGCGAGCTCGGCGCCGTCGACGACCTGGCGCCCCGAGTCGTCACGGGAGACCGAGAGGATGCCGTCGGCGCACCACCTGCGCACGGTGTCGTCGCTCACGCCGAGAAGGCCGGCCGCCTCGCTAATCCGAAATTGCGTCATGAAATGAAGGATAGTCCCGCATCAGCGGATCCACAATCGCGAATCTCGCAATACGGAAAACCAATTCCAAAAAACATGGACGTCCGGCCGTTTCGCTGTTACTGTCGTAGAGCCCCGGAACCCGTGATCAACGGGCAGGGAAGAAACCAGAAGCCAGCGGATCGACGAGGATCACGCGCACACCCGGCCAGACCTCGTTGCATCAGCGTCCGACGCAAGGAATCTCTCCAACATGGACACGATCGGTATCACCCCGTCCACGGCACCGTCAGCTGCAGACACTGTCCCCACCCCCGCCGAGTACCTGGCCCGCGCGGTGGATCTCGCGACCGAGAACGTGCGCAATGCAGGCGGCCCGTTCGGCGCCATCATCGTCTCCGCCGACGGACAGGTCTTCGAAGGCGTCAACCGCGTCACCGCCAACCTCGACCCTTCGGCGCACGCCGAGGTCACGGCGATCCGCAACGCCTGCCAGGCGCTGGGCACGTTCGACCTGACCGGCGCAGTGCTCTACACCAGCTGCGAGCCGTGCCCGATGTGTCTCGCCACGTCACTGTGGGCGCGGGTCGAGAAGGTGTACTTCGCCGCCGACCGCAACGACGCAGCCGACGCCGGTTTCGACGACGCCGTCTTCTACCGGTACTTCGAGGGCACGAGCGAAGACAGGGCGATCATGCCGGTCGCCCAGGAGCCCCTTCCGCCGCAGCAGCGGGTCGCCGCGTTCACCGAGTGGAACCAGACGACCACTCGTGTCGACTACTGAGCGGAGCCGAAGATGACTTCAACCACATCGGTTCGCGGCGAGTCCGAGGACGAGTCAACGCAGACCATCGTCCACCCGCCGCTGCCCACCGGCGCGACGACCACCGTCGACGCCGAACCCAGGAACGGACTCGACCGGTTCTTCGAGATCAGCCGCCGCGGTTCGACGTTCGGGCGAGAGATCCGCGGAGGCATCGTCACGTTCGTGACGATGGCCTACATCGTCATCCTCAACCCGCTCATCCTCGGCGGCACGGCAGACGTCGCCGGCAACGCGCTCCAGACCGCCCAGATCGGCGCGGCCACCGGCCTCACCGCCGGCGTCATGACGATCCTCTTCGGCCTCGTCGCACGATTGCCGTTCGCGCTCGCCGCAGGGCTCGGCATCAACTCGTTCCTCGCCGTGTCGGTCGTGGGCCAGGTGACGTGGCCCGAGGCCATGGGCCTCGTCGTGATCAACGGCCTGCTCATCGTGCTGTTCGGAGCCACCGGCATCCGCACCGCGATCTTCAACGCCGTGCCCGCGCCGCTCAAGGCGGCGATCACGGTCGGCATCGGCCTCTTCATCGCGTTCATCGGCTTCGTCGACGCGGGATTCGTCACCCGCACGCCAGGCGGCCCGCCGGTGCAGCTGGGCGACGGCGGCTCGATCACGTCCGTCCCGACGCTCATCTTCCTGCTGGCACTGATCGTGATCGGCGTGCTCGTCGCACGGAAGGTGCCGGGCGGCATCCTGATCGGAATCATCGGCGCCACCATCGTCGCGATCGTCGTGCAACTGTTCCTCAAGCTCGGACCGAGCGTCGAGGATCCGGGCGGATGGCACATGACCATTCCCGAGCTGCCCAGCTCGCTGGTCACGATCCCCGACTTCGGCCTGATCGGCCAGTTCGACCTGTTCGGCTCGTTCGGCCGCATCGGCGCCCTCGCCGCGACGATGCTCGTCTTCACTCTCGTGTTCTCGAACTTCTTCGACGCGATGGGCACGATGACCGGCCTCGCCAAGAACGCCGGCCTCGCGTACAAGGACGGTACATTCCCGCGCCTGCGCTCCGCCTTCGTGGTCGAGGGCCTCGGAGCGGTTGCCGGCGGTGCGACGTCGACATCGTCGAACACCGTGTTCGTCGACAGCGCCTCCGGCATCGGGGAAGGAGCCCGGACGGGCCTGGCCTCGGTCGTGGTCGGTGCGCTGTTCCTGCTGTCGATGTTCTTCACACCGCTCACGCTGACGGTGCCGATCGAGGTCGGCTCCGCAGCCCTGGTCGTCGTCGGCGCGATGATGATGTCGCAGATCAAGGAGATCAAGTTCACCAAGTTCGCGGTCGTGCTCCCGGCATTCCTCACCATCGTCACGATGCCGCTGACCTACTCGATCGCGAACGGCATCGGCGTCGGCTTCATCTCCTGGACGCTGGTGAACGCGCTGTCGGGCCGGGCCCGCAAGGTGCACTGGCTGATGTGGGTGGTCGCGGTCGGCTTCACGCTCTACTTCGTCCGAGGCCCGATCGAGCAGCTGCTCGCGGGCTGACGCTCAGCGGCTCTGCGCCCGGTTCCGCTCGCGCGGCGCCGGGCGCAGTCGCGTTCCCCGCTTCCCGAACCTTCGGCATCCGAGACGAGCGGGCCCCCCCATCCGGATCGGTCGTGGCATCCAGGCGCATGGCAGAAGGATTTCACGGCCCGGAGCGCAGGGGAACCCGGGAAACTCTTCTGGCACTGCGCGCGAAGACCGGCCGGGGGAGACGCGGATGGCGCGTGGCGCCCGCGGTCGAAGACGGCGCCGCCGGCCCGGACGTACCGGATGAAAGGATGGACGGATGCGATCACGCAGGATCCCCGCATCGAAGAGCGCACCCGACCAAGGAGCCGCCGCGTCGGTGTGGCGCGCGCCCGGCATGCCCGCCCTGCTCGGCATGGTCGTCGCTGGGTTCTCCGGATACGCGCTGCTGATGCCGATCGCCCCGCTGTGGGCGGTGCGCGGAGGAGCGGACGAGGCCGGAGCAGGGCTCGTGACCGGTGTCTTCATGCTCTTCACCGTCCTCTCGCAGCTGTTCGTCCCCGCCGCGCTGCGCCGATTCGGTTGGACACGAGTGCTCGTCGTTGGCATGCTGCTGCTCGGACTGCCCGCGGCAGCGCATCTGCTCTCCGACGCGTTGACGCCGATCCTGCTCCTCGCCGCCGTGCGCGGTGCGGGGTTCGCCGTCCTGACGGTGTGCGGCAGCGGCGCCGTCGCCGAGCTCGTCGAGCCCGCGCGGCGCGGCAGAGCGATCGGCGCGTTCGGGCTCGGGATCGCAGGTCCCCAGGTTCTCCTGCTTCCGGCGGCTCCGTGGATCGCCGAGCAGCTGGGCTTCGGGCTCGTGTTTCTGCTCGCGACCGCACCCGTCCTGGGCATCTTCGCGGCGGCGCGGCTGGGGCGAAGCATCGACAAACTGCCGCCGCATCCCGATCCGGCCGATGAGGCGCACCGCGGCGTGCGCCGCTACCTCGGACTCCTGCCGCCGATGTTCCTGCTGCTCGGGGTCACCCTCGCCGGCGGCGCGCTCATCACGTTCGTGCCGCAGTTCGGCGTCTCGGCGATGATCACGACCATCGGGCTGCTTCTGCTGACGGGACTGGCAGCGCTCACCCGGTGGGGTATCGGGCACCTCTCCGATCGCGTCGGCGCACAGCGGCTGATGTGGCCGTTCGTGCTCGTGACCATCGCGGGGCTGATCGCTACCGCGTGGGCGGCCGCCGATACCGGGAGAGAAGGGATGCTGTTGACGGGCATGGCCCTGATCGGCATCGCGTACGGCGCCCTGCAGAACCTCACCCTCGGAGCAGCCTTCGCCGCGGTGCCACGGCGGGACCAGGTGGTCGCCAGCGCGGTGTGGAACATCGGCTTCGACGCCGGAACCGGGCTCGGCGCAGTGGTCGTCGGGCTGCTCGCATCGGCGTTCTCGTTCCCGCCCGCGCTGCTCGCCGCCGCGACGCTCGCGCTGCTCACTCTTCCGCTGGCATTCGTGCGGGGGCACCAGGTGCGCACTGCGGGTACCGACTGACCTTCGTGCCGCGTACCGCAGCCGAACCCGCAGCCGCGCCTTCAGCCGCGGCCGATGAACGGCATTCCGGCCGCTGTGACCGTCAGCTGCGGCACGCTGACCTCGAGCGGCATCCGTGCGAGCTGAACGACGAGGTCGGCGACGTGCCCGGCATCCATCGTCGGCTCCGGTCGACGTGAGCCATCCGCCTGCAGCGCACCGTCGGAGACCAGCCGGTCGATCAACTCGGTGCGCGCATTGCCGATGTCGAGCTGGGTCGCGGTGATCCGATGCGCACGTCCGTCGAGCTCGATGGACTTCGTGAGCCCGGCAATGGCGTGCTTGGTCGTCGTGTACGCGACCGAACGAGGGCGCGGCGTCTGCGCAGAGATTGAGCCGTTGTTGATGATGCGACCGCCGACCGGCGACTGCGCCTTCATCTGTCGGAAGGCCGCACCTGCGCAGAGCATCGCGCCGGTGAGGTTGACGGCGAGCGTGGACTCCCACTCGGCGGAGATGAGGTCTCCGATGTCGGCGTTCGGACCGAACACGCCGGCGTTGTTCACCAGGATGTCGAGCCGCCCGAAGCGTTCCACGTGGCGAGCGAGCAGGCGCTCCACCTGAGAGGGATCGGTGATGTCGGTCTCGACGACGAGTGCATGAGGATCGCCCGCAGCAGTCTCAAGCAACGGCCCGCTGCGCCGGCCGGCCAGCGTCACCCCGAATCCGCCGGCGAGCAAAGCGCGCGCGATCGCGCGCCCGATGCCGCTGCCGGCACCGGTGACGATCGCAGAAGCGTGTGGAGCGTCGGTCACAGGTCGTCACCCGCGACGGCGACCGGCGCGGCCTCGTCGATGAGCTGGAGGATGCGGGCGGCGACGCTGACCGCGATGACCGCCGGCTGCTTCCCCGAGACCTCGGGCACGCCGATCGGGGTGGTGACGCGGGCGAGATCCGCGTCGCTGTGCCCGAGTTCGGTGAGCTTCTTTCGGAAGCGCGCCCACTTCGACGATGAGCCGATCAGGCCGATCGAGCGGATGCCGTCGGTACGAAGCGACTGGTCGACGACGGCGAGGTCCTCGACATGGTCGTGCGTCATCACCAGCACGTGGGCGTCGGCGGGCAGCGTCATGAGTGCCGCCTCCGGAACAGGGGAGTGCGTGATGTGGACCCTGGCGACAGCATCCGCGAAGACGCCGTCTCGACCCGGCTCACCCACACGCTCGGGCGCGAGCATCTCGGGGCGGGAATCGATCAGGTGCAGATCGATCTCGTGCCGCGAGAGGATGCGCGCGAGCTCAAGCCCGACGTGCCCCACCCCGAAGATCGCGACCACGGGGACGACCCGCATCGGCTCGAGCATCATCGTGACCTCTCCTCCACAGCACTGCACGCCGTACTCCGTCGTCGCCTTGTCGCTGAGCGTGAGCGTGAGCAGCTCTGGCTCGCCCGAACCGGCCGCGAGCATCGCCCGTGCCCGATCGATCGCGGTCGCCTCGAGATTGCCACCCCCGATCGTGCCGAACACGGCATCGGGCGAGACCACCATCTTCGCGCCGCCGTTGCGGGGCGCGTGGCCCCGCACGAGCGCCATGGTCACGACGACGGCGGGAACGCGCCGTGTGCGCAGATCCTGCAGGGCGTCGAGCCAGTCCATCCCGCGTCCGATCAGCGAACGGCGGCGAGCTGGTGGGCTCCCGCGCGGTCGGGCGCAGTCTCTGCCGCGGCCCGCTGCACGGCGCGGACCGCCCAGAACACCGCCTCCGGCGTCGCAGGCGAACCGAGTTCGACCATGTGGCCCTCCGGCCCGAACGCGCCGACGGCCTCGCGGATCGCCTCACGCGCGCTGAATGCGAGCATGAACGGCGGCTCTCCGACGGCCTTCGACCCGTAGACAGCGCCGTCCTCACGCGCATCCTCGAACAGGCGCACGTTGAACTCCGAGGGCATCTCCGAGAAGCTGGGCAGCTTGTACGTCGATGCCGACTGCGTCTGCAGGCGACCGCGGTGCGGACCGTCGCTGGTGTCCCAGCGCAGCTCTTCGAGCGTCAGCCAGCCGACGCCCTGCACGTACGCGCCCTCGACCTGTCCGATGTCGAGCATCGGCGAGAGCGAGTCGCCGACGTCGTGCACGATGTCGACGCGGCGCACAGTGTAGGAACCGGTGAACTCGTCGACCTCGACCTCGGTCGCGGCGCTGCCGTAGGCGAAGTACTTGAACGGCGAGCCCTGCATGATCTCGGGATTCCAGTGCAGTCCCTCCGTGCGGTAGTACCCGGCCGCGAAGAGCTGCACGCGCTGCAGGTAGGCGGCCTCTGCGACCTCGGCGAAGGTCAGGGTCTGCGACGTGTTGCCGAGACCCGTGATCAGACCACCCGAGAAGCGCACATCGCGCTCGTCGACATTCAGCAGGCGCCCTGCGACCGCAGCCATCCGCTCCCTGATCTGCTCGCACGCGTTCTTGACCGCACCGCCGTTGAGGTCGGCGCCCGAGGATGCCGCAGTGGCCGAGGTGTTGGGCACCTTGTCGGTGCGGGTTGGAGCGAGGCGCACCTGATGCATCTCGAGGCCCAGTGCGGTCGCGGCGACCTGCAGCATCTTGGTGTGCAGGCCCTGGCCCATCTCGGTGCCGCCGTGGTTGATCAGCACCGAGCCGTCCTTGTAGACGTGCACGAGCGCGCCGGCCTGGTTGAAGGCGGCGAAGTTGAACGAGATGCCGAACTTGATCGGCGTCATCGTGAGTGCGCGCTTGGAGTGCGGGCTGCCGGCGTTGAACCGAGCGATCTCCGCCCGACGCTCGTCGATGTCTGCCTCGTCGTGCAGCTGATTCCAGATGGTGCCGAGGCGATCAGCATCCTTCACGAGCTGGCCGTACGGCGTGCTCTGACCAGGCTGGTAGAAGTTCTTCTCGCGCAGCGCGAGCGCGTCGATGCCGAGCGCGGGAGCGACCCTGCCCAGGATGTCCTCGATGAGGAACACGCCCTGCGGGCCGCCGAATCCGCGGAACGCCGTGTTCGACGCCTTGTTGGTCTTCACGATCCGCCCGAGCGCGTGCACGTTGGGAATCCAATACGCGTTGTCGAGGTGGCAGAGCGCGCGGCCGAGCACCGGCTCGGACAGGTCGAGGCTCCATCCACCGTCGCAGGTGAGCACGGCATCCAGGCCCTGCAGCAGACCATCGGCGTCGAAGCCGACCTTCCACGAGATGTGGAAGGGGTGCCGTTTGCCGGTCATCGTGATGTCCTGCGTGCGGTTCAGGCGCAGCCGCACCGGCCGACCGGTGAGCTTCGCGCCGAGTGCGGCGATCGCCGCGAAACCGTGCGACTGCATCTCCTTGCCGCCGAACCCGCCGCCCATGCGCAGCGACTGCACGGTGACCTGGTTCGAGGAGAGGTCGAGCACGTGCGCGACGATCTCCTGCGTCTCGGACGGATGCTGCGTCGAGCACTCCACGAAGTACTGACCCTCGGAGTCGATCTTCGCGAACGACGCCTGCGTCTCGAGATAGAAGTGCTCCTGGCCGCCGAACTCGCTCACACCCTCGAAGACGTGCGCCGCGGATGCCAGAGCGGATGCCGCATCCCCACGTTCGACCGTGCGCGCGATGCCCTGGAAGGAGTCGGCGTCGACGGCATCCTGAATCGTGATCAGTGACGGAAGTGGCTCGTATTCGACCTTGACGGCCGCGGCGCCGAGGCGCGCTGCCTCCTGCGTCTCGCCGAGCACCCAGACGAGGGCGTGGCCGTAGAACATCGCCTCGTCGGGGAACAGCGGTTCGTCGTGCTTGATGCCCGCGTCGTTGACGCCGGGCACGTCGTCGGCGGTGAGCACGCGGACGACGCCCGGCACCTCGTAGGCGCCCGAGACGTCGATCGTGACCTTGGCGTGGGCGTTGGTGGACTGCACCGGCCAGGCGGTGAGCACGCCGGCGGTGTGGGCGGCGAGGTCGTCGGTGTACATCGCGGCGCCCGTCACATGCAGGGCGGCGCTCTCGTGCGGGGCGCGGATTCCGACGACGGGGTTGGCTGGACGGTCGGCGAGAGCACTCATGCCGACACCTCCTTGTTGTCGAGGACGGTCGTGCTGTAAAGCTTGAGCAGCGCGGTGTTGAGCATGAGCGCGCGGTATTCCGAACTCGCGCGGTGGTCGGACATCGGGGTGCCCTCACCGCCGAGGATCTCGGATGCTGCGCGGACGGTGCCGACATTCCATGGCTGCCCGACCAGGGCGTCTTCCGTCGCGCGAGCGCGCAACGGGGTGGCTGCGACACCGCCGAGTCCGATCTTCGCCGCCGTGACGACGCCGTCCTCGATGTCGAGGGCGAACGCGACCGCGACGCTGGAGATGTCATCGAAGCGGCGCTTGGCGATCTTCTGGAACGAGGTCACCTTCGCGAGCGGTCGAGGGATGCGCACGGCGCGGATCAGCTCGTCTGCGCGTCTGACGGACTGGCGGTAGCCCGTGAAGTACTCGGCGAGGTCGACTTCGCGCTCGCCGTCAGCGGACGTCAGCACCACGTGGGCGCCGAGAGCCAGCAGTGCCGGGGGAGTGTCGCCGATCGGCGATCCGGTGCCGAGGTTGCCGCCGATGGTTCCGCGGTTGCGGATCAGTCGGGAGGCGAACTGCGGGAACAGCTGTGCGAGCAGCGGAACTGTGCCGCCGAGGCGCGACTCGATCTCGGACAGCGGCAGTGCGGCGCCGATCTCGATCTCGTCGTCGGTGACGACGAGCCTGCGCAGCTCTTCATGGTGTTCGATCGCGACGACGAGGGGCGCCCGGGAGCCGCGGATGTTGACCTCGACGCCCCAATCCGTGGAGCCTGCGACGAGCAGAGCATCCGGTTCGTCCCGCAGCAGGCGCAGGGTCTCGTCGAAGGACGCCGGGCGGATGAAGCGGGAGCCATCGACGGTGGCCGCCGTGGCGACCGGGAGGGGCGCCGGGTCGGCGAGGCGCTGCAGCAGGGGATCATCGCTCTCGGGCGAACCGAGTGCGTAGGCGGCGTCGCGGATCGGGCGGTAACCGGTGCACCGGCAGAGATTGCCGCTGAGCGCGTGCAGGTCGAATCCGTTCGGTCCGTGCTCGCCGTCGTGGACAGGGCATTCCTCGTCGGCGCTCTCGACCACTGCTTCGCGACCGTCGCGGTAGTACTCGCCCGCCATGCTGCAGACGAACCCGGGAGTGCAGTAGCCGCACTGCGAGCCGCCGGCTTCGGCGAGCTTGTCCTGCACTGGGTGCAGTGCGTCAGGGCTGCCCAATCCTTCAGAGGTGATGACCTCCTGGCCGTTGAGTGCGTAGACGGGCACGAGGCAGGAGTTCACCGAGGTCCACGCGGTGCCGCCTTCGGGGGTCGGCGTGGCCAGAAGCACCGCGCAGGCGCCGCATTCCCCCTCGGCGCAGCCTTCTTTGGCGCCCGAGAGTCCGGCACCGCGGAGCCAGTCGAGGGCGGTGGTGTGTGCAGGAGCGCCCGTGAGCGGGCGGCTCTTTCCGTTTACGTTGACGGCGATGTCATTCATAGGTGGATCTCCTCAGATCCGGCAGTGCTAAGGGCGCAGATTCGGATCCAGTGATGCGAGTCTAGGCGCCTGACGCTGCCGGGTGGGGGTCAAACAGATTGTCCTGTTTCCAGCATTCGGAAACACTATTCTGTTCCATGGAAAGGATAGGCCGAACGTCGGGCTCGGTCAAGTGCGTCGCGCGTGAGGTCGCGCGTGACGCGTTCCCAGGCCTGCGCAAGCTCCTCCCCGCGCGCTCGCCCGGATGGGAGGAGATCTCGCTGATCGGAGGAGTATCCCGAACGAAGTCTCCTCCGTCGGGGGAGAAATCCTCCCGACAGCGTGTGCAGGATCTGTTCAGTGGCCCACAAGGGGGCTGTGCTCAGGTCGCGCTGGAGAGCGCGGAGATCTCGGCGACGACCTCGCGCAGCACGGGAATGGCCCGCTCGGCGAAGCCCTCGTCGACGCGGGCGACAGGGCCGGAGACCGAGACCGCCGTGAGCGTGGGCATGTCGGGCACCGCCATGGCGTAGCAGCGCACACCGATCTCCTGCTCGCCGTCGTCGATCGCGTAGCCGCGCTCGCGCGTCACAGCGAGGTCGGCCAGCAGCGCGTCGATGGTGGCGAGCGAATGCTCGGTGTCACGCGGCATCCCTGTGCGGGAGACGATGTCGCGGACGGCGTCATCGCTCATCTGCGCGAGGATCGCCTTGCCGACACCGGTGGAGTGCAGGTACGAGCGCCGGCCCACCTCGGTGAACATGCGCATCGCGTGCGGAGACGGCGCCTGCGACACGTAGATCACGCGGTCACCGTCGATCGTGGCGAGGTTCGACGTCTCGCCGAGTCGCTCGACGAGGTCCTTGAGCTGCGGCATGGCGATCCGGCCGAACTTGCGGTTCGCGGCCTCGCCGAGTCGCACCAGTCGAGGGCCGAGGGCGTAGCGCCTGTTCGCGAGCTGGCGGGCGTAGCCGAGAGAGACGAGCGTCCGTAGCAGCCGGTGGATCGTGGGCAGCGGCAGTTCGGCTGACGCGGACAGTTCACTGAGGGTGACGTCCCCGCCGGCGTCGGCGATGAGTTCGAGCAGGTCGAAGACCCGGGTGACGGACTTCACGCCGTCGGATGCTGCAGCGGGCATTGAGAAACCTCTCGACTTCGACACTTATCCACATGGTGGAAAGGACTTCCCGATCAGGCTATCCCATCAGCGAATCGGGCGTGCTCTTGAAACTTCCGTATTGTGGAGGTTATTATCCACATGACAGAAGGGGTCGCATGACCATCCAGATCACACGTCAGCCCCGCATCGACGCGGCGGACGACATCCTCACCGCAGACGCACTCCGTTTCGTGGAAGACCTGCACCGTGAATTCGACACCAGACGGCGCGAACTGCTCCTCGCACGCCAGCTGCGCCGCGAGCAGGTCGCCCGCACGGGGCGCCTCGATTTCCTGGCAGAGACCGCCCATATCCGCGAGGCGGACTGGCAGGTCGCGGCAGCGCCGGCCGCGCTGGAAGACCGTCGAGTCGAGATCACCGGCCCCGCCGCTCCCGCGAAGATGGCGATCAACGCGCTGAACTCAGAGGCACGCGTCTGGCTCGCCGACCTCGAAGACGCCTCGAGCCCCACCTGGGAGAACGTCATCGAAGGCGTGCGGAACCTCCGCGATGCCGCCCGCGGCACGCTTGCCTACACGTCGCCCGCAGGAAAGCCGTATGCCCTGCGCACGGATGTGCACCGTCCCACCGTGGTCGCGCGGCCCAGGGGCTGGCATCTCTCCGAGAGTCACGTGCTGATCGACGGCGAACGCGCCAGTGCGTCGCTCGTCGACTTCGGGCTGCACTTCTTCCACACCGCCCGCCAGCTCATCGCCAACGGACACGGTCCGTATTATTACCTGCCGAAACTCGAGAGCCACCGTGAAGCGCGACTGTGGAACGATGTGTTCGTGCATGCTCAGGATGCTCTCGGCATCCCTCAGGGGACGATCCGCGCCACGGTGCTGATCGAGACCATCCCTGCGGCCTTCGAGATGGACGAGATCCTCTACGAACTCCGCGACCACGCCTCGGGTCTCAACGCCGGACGTTGGGACTACCTGTTCAGCCTGATCAAGGTCTTCCGCGACCAGGGTGAGGCATTCAGCCTCCCAGACCGCGCCGACGTCGCGATGACCGCACCGTTCATGCGCGCCTACACCGAGCTGCTCGTCAAGACCTGTCACCGGCGCGGCGCCGTCGCAATGGGCGGCATGGCCGCTTTCGTGCCGAACCGCAAAGATGTGGAGGCGACCGAGGCTGCCTTCGCCAAGGTCCACGCCGACAAGACGCGTGAGGCCGGCGACGGCTTCGACGGATCGTGGGTCGCACATCCCGACCTCGTCCCGATCTGCCGCGAGGTCTTCGACGCCGTGCTCGGCGAGCGTCCCAATCAGCTCGATCGCCAGCGCCCCGAGGTGTCCGTCACTGCCGATGAGCTGCTCGACGTGACGTCGGCATCCGGAAGCGCGACGGAGGCCGGCCTGCGCACCAATCTCGCCGTCGCCATCACGTACACCGCGGTGTGGCTCTCCGGCAACGGTGCGGTCGCGATCAACAACCTCATGGAGGATGCTGCGACCGCCGAGATCTCGCGCTCGCAGATCTGGCAGCAGCTGCGTAACGGCACCCCACTCGCCGATACCGGCGAGCAAGTGACCCCTGACCTCGTGCAGCGTCTGCTGGCCGAAGAGGTTTCGAAGATCGCTGGTGACGTCAGTGACGAGGAATTCGAGAACCACTACCAGCCCGCGGCCCGCCTGATCTCGCAGATCTGCCTCGACGACGAGTACGTCGACTTCCTGACCCTGCCGGCATACGAGTTGCTCACGGATGCCGCCGCAACGGTGCCCGCATGAGCAACGGACTCAGCGACGCCGACATGGCGAAGATCGATCAGCACCTCGCCGCGACGGACGACCTCCTCGACACGGTCTATCCGGGTGACAGCGGTGCGCGTCAGCCTGTTCACACCGTCTACGTTCCCGCGGATCGGTTCACGCCGGATCTCGCCTCGCAGTGGGGTGCGCAGGCGCTCGCCGCGGTCGAGGCGGCCGGTGGGATGGAGAACCTCGCCGCTCAGGTCGGCATCGAGCCCGGTCTCATCGGCGATGTGGCCGGTAGGGTGGCGCGCAAGCTCGCCACGGAGCCGATCGAAGACCTGCGACTCGATTTCGAGGACGGCTACGGCGATCGCGGCGACGCGGAAGACACGGATGTCGCGATGGCCGCGTCGAAGGTGTCGGATGCCGTGGCATCCGGGTCGGCTCCGCCCTTCATCGGCATCCGCTTCAAATGCTTCGAGAAGCCGACGCGTGCCCGCGGCCTTCGCACTCTCGATCGGTTCATCGGCGGTCTGCTCGAGGCCGGCGGTCTGCCCGACGGTCTGGTGCTCACCCTGCCGAAGGTGACGACGACCGCGCAGGTGGAGGCGATGGTCATCGCCGTGGCGGCTCTCGAGCGTGCACACGGACTGGATGCCGGACGTCTGCGCTTCGAAGTGCAGGTCGAGACGCCCCAGCTCGTGCTCGGGGCCGACGGGCGCTCGCCGCTGGCGCAGTTGCCCGTCGTCGCCCCGGGCCGCATCTCTGGTCTGCACTACGGCACCTACGACTACAGTGCCTCGCTCGGCATCGCCGCGGAGTATCAGTCGATGGAGCATCCGGCCGCCGATCTCGCGAAGCAGGTCATGCAGCTCGCGGTCGCAGGCACCGGCATCCGACTCTCTGACGGCTCGACCAACATCCTGCCGGTGGGCGAGCGCGCGGCCGAGGCATGGTCGCTGCACGCGCGACTCGTGCGGCGCTCGCTCGAACGCGGCTTCTATCAGGGCTGGGACCTGCATCCGCACCAGTTGGCCACGCGCTATCTCGCCACCTACGCGTTCTATCGCGACGGGTATACCGACGCTGCGTCGCGGTTGCGCACCTACCTCGCGCAAGAAGAGGGCGCTGTCATGGACGAGCCGGCCACGGCGCGGGCGCTGGCGTGGTTCGTGCTCCGCGGAGTGCAGTGCGGGGCGATCGACGCGGACGAGGTGACTGCCGACATCGGCATCCGGGTCGACGCGCTCACCGCACTCGCTCACCCTCGGCTCGCCGACCACGCTCTCGCCCGCGCCTGACGCGAGCTCACCAACCACTCGAGGAGGAGAATCATGGGCTACTACACGCCAGCCGGCGGTCTGCCGGATCAGAGCACGCTGCTCACGGATCGCGCCATCGTCAAAGAGGCGTACACGGTCATCCCCAAAGGCGTCTTCCGCGACATCGTCACGAGCAACCTGCCCGGCTTCTCGAAGACGCGCTCGTGGATCATCGCCCGTCCGATCGCAGGATTCGCCACCACGTTCTCGCAGCTCATCGTCGAGATCCAGCCGGGCGGCGGAGCTTCCCGCCCCGAGCCGGAGGCCGGCGTCGAGGGCGTCGTGTTCGTCACGGCGGGAGAGCTGACGCTGACTCTCGCCGGAGAGTCGCACGTTCTCGCCGAAGGCGGTTATGCGTTCATCGCGCCGGGGGAGGCGTGGTCGTTGTCGAACGACGGCGCGGGGACGACGTCGTTCCACTGGATCCGCAAGGCGTACGAACGCGCGGAGGGCATCGAGCCGCCGAAGTCGTTCGTCACGCGCGACCAGGACGTCACTCCGCGCGAGATGCCGGACACCGACGGGGCATGGGCGACGACGCGCTTCGTCGATCCGGATGACCTGTCGCACGACATGCACGTCAACATCGTGACGTTCCAGCCCGGCGGATCGATCCCGTTCGCCGAGACGCACGTCATGGAGCACGGCCTCTTCGTGCTCGAGGGCAAGGCCGTGTACCGGCTCAACGACGACTGGGTCGAGGTGGAGGCGGGCGACTTCATGTGGCTGCGCGCCTTCTGCCCGCAGGCCTGTTATGCGGGGGGACCCGGACCGTTCCGGTACCTGCTCTACAAGGACGTCAACCGCCAGGTCATGCTGACCCGTGGTGCGGATCCGCGACCCTGGGGCTGACGGGCCGCGCCGGACGCGTCGACACGTTGGTGGCGCCCATCGCGCCGCGACCAAAGAACAGTTTCCGGGATCATCCCGCCCGAAAACCCCGGAAACTCTTCTTGCTTCCGGCATCTGGCATCCGGCATCCGGGGACGTCGGAGTCACGGGCGACCCGGTCACCTGCGGCGGGCGGCCATCGCGCGCCGGATGCTGGCGACCAGCAGCTCCGGCTCGTCGAGGTCGGCCTGGGTGAGGCGGATCACGATCCACCCCTGACCCTCGAGATGCCGCTGCCGCTGGATGTCCTTGCGCCACTGGTCCTTGTCCGTGCGGTGGCCGTCGCCCTCGTACTCGAACGCGATCCGCTGCTCAGGGTAGGCGAGGTCGGTTCGGCCGAGGAGCCGCCCATCGGCCCACACCTCATGCTGCACGCTGGGCTCGGGCAGCCCGCTGTCGACGAGCAGCAGACGGGTCTCGGTCTCCTTCGGCGATTCCACCCTCTCGCGGGCGCGCCACAGTGCGGCGCGGATCGTTCCGCATCCGGGAAACTTCCCCCATTCTTCGAGTCGTCGGGAGATCTCATCTCGCGTGCTCAGCGGCCTTCCGGGACCGAGATCGGGATAGTTGGATGCCGTCGTCAACAGCGCATCGAGCATCACGACCGACTGCGTGACAGTGAGTTCCCCGACGCACATGAACAATGCGGCGACGGGGTCGACGACGGGATGCCCTCTGAGAGTGAACGTCGTGGCGCGGTTCTCGCGAAGACGGCGTCCACGTACTCCTCGAATCTTCGGCGGAGCTGCGGATGACGTGACGACGACCTCGAGCGGCTCTTTCGGAGTCCATTCCGAGGGGAGCGGGAGGCCCCAGTCCCGCGCCGCTGTGATGCCTCCGAACCGTTGGCCCGACTTCAGGCGAGGGGCGTAGCAGCCCAGGTACTCCTGGAACGTCTCCGGCGCCTCGATCGAGCGAACGCCGCGGAACGGGCGGTGCAGTTCGCGAGCGCGAAGCCGGTCAGAGCCGATACCGGCGGCCGCGGCGCTCGCGACGGAGAACGCATCGCCCAGGCGTCGGTGCAGTCGGACCTTCTGTCGCATCCCTGATGTTCGCGTACGAGAAGGAGCCGGCATTCTGCGATCGGCGCGACCGGTGCAGAACCCCTTCCGATCCCACTTCGTGCAGGCCAAGTCGCCCGCACCCACCAGCCCTCGCGCCCAGCCCGGCCCCGTCGCCATCCACCGCGGAGCGAAGAAGACTTTTGGGGCTCCCCCAGCCCGGAAACCCCGCAAACTCTTCTTCCCAGCGCGGGAACCCCGCCCTCATGACCGTGACGCCGACGCCGACCATTGACAGCCCACCACTCTCGTCTTAGACTTTCATCTAGCAGAAGTTCTCTTCCACAATATGGAAACCATCTCACGCGACGAAGGAGTCGAAATGACGTACACGGTGAACTGCTCGATCCTTCTCACCGAGCTCCCGCTGCTCGAGCGCCCGGCCGCGGCGAAGGCCGCCGGATTCGACGCGGTCGAGTTCTGGTGGCCGTTCTCCACCTCCGTGCCGCTCGACCACGAGGTCGACGCGTTCATCGCCGCCATCCGCGACGCCGGTGTGCAGTTGACCGGTCTGAATTTCAACGCCGGCGACATGCCGAACGGCGACCGCGGCCTCGTCTCCTGGCCGTCGCGCGGCAAGGAGTTCCGCGACAATCTGGCCGTCGTCGTCGGCATCGGCGGTGCGCTCGGCACCAAGGGCTTCAACGCGCTCTACGGCAACCGCATCCCCAGCATCGATCCGGCCGCCCAGGACGCCGTGGCGATCGAGAACCTCGCCGCCGCGGCCGAGGCCGTCGCTGCCATTGGGGGCACCGTGCTGGTCGAGCCGGTCAGCGGCGCCGAGCGCTACCCGCTGCGCACCGCGGCGCATGCGCTGGACGTGATCGCGCACGTGCGTACCTCGACGGGCGCGCGCAACCTCGCGCTGCTCGCCGACTTCTATCACCTCGCGGTCAACGGCGACGATGTGCCGCAGGTCATCGAAGAGCACGCCGCTTCGTTCGGCCATATCCAGATCGCGGATGCCCCCGGGCGCGGCGCACCAGGAACGGGCTCACTGCCCATCGATGCCTGGATCACGCGGAGCCAGGAGCTCGGCTACTCCGGCTACATCGGCCTCGAATACAAGGCGCCGATCGAGACCGCATTCGCGTGGGCGGCACAGGCCGTCGGCGAAACGCGCTGAACACGCCCCACTTCTGCGGCATCGACGCCGCACCCGTACCGAAGGAACAATCATGAGCAACATCGCAGTCATCGGCCTCGGCATCATGGGCCTTCCCATGGCCAAGAACCTCATCGCCGCCGGACACTCCGTCACCGGATACAACCTGAGCAAGGACCGGATCGACGAACTCGTCGCCGCGGGCGGCCAGGGCGCGAGCGGAATCGCTGAAGCCGTGAAGGACGCCGACGTCATCATCACGATGGTGCCGGACTCCCCGGATGTCGCAGCCGCCGTCCGCGGCGAAGAAGGCATCTTCGCGCACGCCAAGAATGGGGCGCTGTGGATCGATGCGTCCAGCATCCGCCCCGATGTCGCCAAGGAACTCGCCGACGAGGCGATCGCCGCCGGCCTCCGCGCCGTCGACGCTCCCGTCTCGGGTGGAGAGCAGGGGGCGATCGACGCCGTGCTGTCGATCATGGTCGGCGGAACCGACGACGACTTCGCCGCAGCTCTCGAGATCCTCCAGTCGGTCGGAAAGACGATCGTCCACGTCGGACCTGCGGGCGCGGGCCAGACGGTGAAGGCCGCGAACCAGCTCATAGTCGCCGTGAACATCCAGGCGCTCGCCGAGGCGATCATCTTCCTCGAGGCCTTCGGCGTCGACACGGATGCCGCGCTCAAGGTGCTCGGCGGCGGTCTCGCCGGCTCAAAGGTCTTGGACCAGAAGGGGCAGAAGATGCTCGATCGCGACTTCGCCCCCGGCTTCCGACTCGCCCTCCACAACAAGGACATGGGCATCATCACCGCCGCCGCACGACAGGCCGGCATCACCATTCCGCTCGGCGCCCACGTGGCCCAGCTCGTCGGCTCCGCCGTGCAGCAGGGCGATGCCGGCCTCGACCACTCCGGGCTGTTCAAGCTGACCGCGGCATTCGCTGGTCGCGAGTGAACCCCGAAAACCAGACCTAGGAGCACGAAATGACCCGCATGCGCGCGGCAGACGCCGCCGTGGCCATCCTGGTGAAGGAGGGCGCCATCGAGGCGTTCGGCCTGCCAGGGGCCGCCATCAACCCGTTCTACTCCGCGATGCGCGCCAACGGCGGCATCCGGCACACCCTCGCCCGCCACGTCGAGGGCGCCGCCCACATGGCTGACGGCTACACCCGCGCCGCAGACGGCAACATCGGCGTCTGCATCGGCACGTCCGGCCCCGCCGGCACCGACATGATCACCGGGCTGTACGCGGCCTGGGCCGATTCGCTGCCGATCCTGTGCATCACCGGACAGGCTCCGGTCGCCAAGCTGCACAAGGAGGACTTCCAGGCGGTCGACATCGAGACTATCGCGAAGCCGCTCACGAAGATGGCGATGACCGTCATGGAGGGGGCTCAGGTACCTGGCGCCTTCCAGAAGGCGTTCCAGCTGATGCGCGAAGGGCGACCAGGACCGGTGCTCATCGATCTGCCGATCGACGTGCAGCAGACCGAGATCGAATTCGACATCGACGCCTACGAGCCGCTGCCGATCGCGAAGCCCTGCGCGAGCAGAGTGCAGGCCGAGAAGGCGATCGACATGCTGACCGCGAGCGCGCATCCGGTCATCGTCGCCGGGGGCGGCATCATCAACGCGGGTGCGTCGGCTCAACTCGTCGAGTTCGCAGAGGTGCTCGGCATCCCGGTCATCCCGACCCTGATGGGCTGGGGCACGATCCCCGATGACCACGACCTCAACGCCGGGATGGCGGGCCTGCAGACGGCGCATCGATACGGCAACGCGACGCTGCTGGCGTCGGACTTCGTGATCGGCATCGGCAACCGGTGGGCGAATCGCCACACCGGCAGTGTCTCCACGTACACCGAGGGCCGCACGTTCGTGCACGTCGACATCGAGCCGACGCAGATCGGTCGCGTCTTCGCGCCGGACTTCGGGATCGTGTCGGATGCCGGTGCCGCCCTCGATGCGTTCCTCGAGGTCGTGCGGGAGCGCAGCATGTCGGGCACTCTGCCGGACTACTCCGCCTGGGCCGACGAGAGCCGCGAGCGCAAGGCCACGCTGCAGCGCAAGACGCACTACGACGACGTGCCGATGAAGCCGCAGCGCGTGTACGAGGAGATGAACCGCGCCTTCGGCAAGGACACCACCTACGTCACGACCATCGGGCTCTCGCAGATCGCCGGCGCGCAATTGCTGCACGTCTTCGGTCCGCGCAAGTGGATCAACGCCGCGCAGGCAGGGCCGCTCGGCTGGACAGGGCCTGCGGCCCTCGGTGTCGTCCGGGGCAAGCCGGGCGAGACGGTCGTCGCGCTGTCGGGCGACTACGACTTCCAGTTCATGATCGAGGAGCTCGCGGTCGGCGCGCAGCACAAGCTGCCCTACATCCATGTCGTCGTGAACAACAGTTACCTCGGGCTGATCCGTCAGGCCCAGCGCGGCTTCGAGATGGACTTCGAGGTGTCACTGGCGTTCGAGAACATCAACTCTCCGCACGTGGAGGGCAGCACGGCGAACGGCTATGGTGTGGACCATGTCAAGGTCGCAGAGGGACTCGGATGCCGGGCGATCCGTGTCGAGCGCCCCGAAGACCTCGCCGCGGCATTCGCCGAGGCGCAGTCACTCATCGATCAGCACCAGGTTCCCGTCGTGGTCGAAGCGATCCTCGAGCGCGTGACGAACATTCCGATGGGCACCGAACTCGACAACGTGAACGAGTTCGGCGAGCTCGCCGTGACGCCCGAGGATGCTCCGACCGCGATCCTCTCGCTCGCGAAGGTCTGAGATGCGTCTGGTCATCGCCCCCGACAAGTTCAAAGGGTCGCTGACGGCTCCCGAGGTGGCCGAAAGGGTCGCCTCGGGAGCGCGGCGCGTGGATCCAGCGATCGAGGTCGTGACCGTTCCCGTCGCCGACGGAGGCGAGGGAACTCTGGATGCTGTGCTCGCCGCCGGCTTCGAATCGCGAACCGCGCTCGTCGCCGGACCCACCGGAGGGCAGATCTCGGCGGAGTTCGCGGTGCGCGGTGACGAGGCGGTCGTCGAGATGGCCCGTGCGTCCGGCCTCGACCTGCTGGAAGGACGGAAGGACCCGCTCAGGGCGACGAGTCTCGGCACCGGTCAACTCATCCGAGCGGCGCTGGATGTCGGATGCCGGCGCATCGTGCTCGGAATCGGTGGCAGCGCATCGACCGACGGCGGGGCCGGTCTGCTGCAGGGGCTCGGCGCGCGGTTCCTCGACGCGGAGGGCGAAGAGCTGCCGCCGGGAGGTGCCGCTTTGGGGCGTCTCGCATCTGTGGATCTCAGCGCACTGGATGCGCGACTGACCGACGCCGAGATCGTCCTGGCGAGCGACGTGGACAATCCGTTGACCGGGCCGACGGGCGCCGCTGAGGTGTTCGGTCCCCAGAAGGGCGCCACTGCCGAAGACGTCGCCACGCTTGAGGCCGGTCTCTCGAGGTTGGTCGAAGTGCTGGATGCCGCTGGCGGACTCGCCGTCCCGGCCGCCGAGGCATCCGTTCGACAGGGCGCCGGCGCTGCCGGTGGCGTGGGGTTCGCGGCCATCGCGCTCGGCGCGACCCGACGCGCGGGCGTCGACGTCGTGCTCGAAGAGACCGGCCTCGCCGCGAAACTCAACGGAGCGGATGCCGTCATCACCGGCGAGGGAAGCCTCGACGAGCAGAGCCTGATGGGGAAGACCCCGGTCGGCGTCGCCAGGGCCGCCGCCGTCGCCGGGCTGCCGGTGTACGCCGTGTGCGGGCGGACGACGCTGTCTGCCGAATCGATCTCGGATGCGGGTTTCGCCGGGGTGCGTGCGCTGTCGGAGCTGGAGCCCGATGCGCAGCGCAGCATGACCGAGGCCGGGGCGCTGCTCGAAGAGCTCGCCGAGAGCCTGGTGCGCGACATCCTCGAGGCGGTCGGTCCCGCGACGCCTGAGCCCGCATCGTCCGCTCCCGCACAGCGCTACGATCTCGTCCTCCGAGGACGAGCCCTGATCGACGGCACCTTCGTGGCGGCCGAGGTCGGAGTGCAGGGTGGTCGTATCGCTCGCATCGGCGCAGTCGGCACCGGACTCGACGCCGACCGGATCGTCGAGCTCGCGGCCGACGAGGTGCTGCTGCCCGGGCTCGTCGACACTCATGTGCACGTCAACGAGCCGGGTCGCACCGAGTGGGAGGGTTTCGAGTCCGCCACGAGGGCTGCGGCGGCGGGTGGGGTCACGACGATCGTGGACATGCCGCTCAACAGCATCCCTCCCACCGTCTCTGTCGCTGCTCTCGACGAGAAGCGCGCCGTGGCCGAGGGGCGCGTCTTCGTCGACGTCGGTTTCTGGGGCGGCGTGATCCCCGGCAACATCGCCGAACTCGCCCCGCTGCACGATGAGGGCGTGTACGGCTTCAAGTGCTTCCTGCTCCCTTCCGGTGTGGATGAGTTCCCCGAGGTATCGGTGGCGGAGATGCGCGAGGCGATGGCGGTGCTTGCCGAGCTCGACTCGCTGCTGATCGTGCACGCCGAAGACGCGCACATCATCGAGGAGTCCGTGCAGCCGGGCAGCCGCGAATACGCGCCATTCCTCGCCTCGCGACCGCGCTCCGCGGAGGATGCGGCGATCGCCGAGGTGATCCAGGGCGCCGTGGACACCGGCGTCCGCGCGCACATCCTGCATCTGTCGAACGGCGATTCGTTGAGTCGTATCGCCGCGGCGCGTGCCGACGGCGTCGATCTCACGGTCGAGACGTGCCCGCACTACCTGACCCTCACCGCCGAAGACATCCTCGACGGGAGCACCGCGTTCAAGTGCTGTCCGCCGATTCGCGAGGGCGACAATCGCGAAGAACTCTGGCGCGGACTGTCGGAGGGGATCATCGACTACATCGTCTCCGATCATTCGCCATCGACGCCGGAGATGAAGTTCGCCGGCGACGGCGACTTCTCGCTGGCGTGGGGCGGCATCGCCTCGCTGCAGCTCGGGCTCCCGCTCGTGTGGACGCATGCGCGTGAGCGCGGGTTTTTGCTCGAGCAAGTCGTGTCGCTCATGGCCGAGAAGCCGGCCGCACGGGTCGGTCTGGTCGACAAGGGCCGCATCGTCGAGGGGGGAGCTGCCGACTTCGCCGTCTTCGCCCCGGAGGAGAAATTCACCGTCGACGCGAAGCGGCTCGCGCACCGGCATCCGATCACCCCCTATGACGGGCAGCAGCTCACGGGTATCGTGCGAACGACCTACCTCGCCGGAGTGCCGGTCGACAGCGACGCGCCTCGCGGCCGGCTGCTGCGTCGGGAAGACCCGGCCAGTCGGAGAACCGCCGAACCTATCGAGAATGGAGAAACCGCATGATCAACTCAACCGAAGAGCTCGAGGTCGGCCAGAAGGCTCCGGACTTCACGCTCACCGATGCATCCGGAAACCAGCGCACGCTCTCCGAGCTGCGCGGCACACCCGTGATCGTCTACTTCTACCCGGCGGCGTTCACGCCAGGCTGCACCACAGAGGCGTGCGACTTCCGCGACAATCTCGGGTCGTTCCAGGGCGCCGGATACACGGTGCTCGGGATCTCACCCGATCCGGTGTCGAGGCTCGCGGAGTTCGCGGAGGCCGAGCAGCTGAGCTTCCCGCTGCTCTCCGACGAGGATTCCGCCGTCGCCAAGGAATGGGGTGCCTGGGGGCAGAAGACGGTGAACGGCCGCACGTTCGATGGTCTGATCCGCACCACAGCGGTGGTCGATGCCGACGGCGTCATCTCGTCCGTGGAGTACAACGTCAACCCTGAAGGGCACGTCGCCCGTCTCCGGGATGCCCTGCTGAAATGACCGCTGAACTGGGGCGCAGGGCTTGCGAGCACCAGCATCCAGTCATATAATTGTCGTATGCTGAAATAACAGTTCCACGATACGAGAGAACTTCTCCCGTATTCCTTACACCGTGGATGCCAGCACGCAAGAGAAAGAGATCAAGCAATGTTGCTTGAGCAATTCAATCTGGCGGAGCGGGGCGATGCCGTCACCGCGCTCCGGCCGTGTATCGACGTGACGCGATGGTGTGAAGACATCGTCGATCGCCGTCCCTACGAGTCGGTCGACTCTCTCGTGGTGGCGGCGGCGCAGGCCGCCGATCCGTTCACGACCGAGGAGATCGATTCGGCCCTCGCTCACCATCCTCGGATCGGCGAGCGTGCGGGAGGGGACAGTAGAGAGGCGACGCTCTCGCGCTCGGAGCAGGCCGGGGTCGACCCGTCCGACGCCGACGTGCAGCAGGCGCTTCGTGAGGGCAATCTCACGTACGAGGAGCGCTTCGGCCGGGTCTTCCTGATCCGTGCGGCCGGACGTACCGCGGCAGAGATCCTATCGAGTCTGCGGGAACGCCTGCAGCACGACCCCGACTCGGAAGAGCGGATCATCGCCGGGCAGCTGCGAGAGATCGCATTGCTCCGACTGAGAGGAACGATCATCGCATGACTGCTGTGTCGCACATCACGACCCACGTCCTCGATGCTGTGCAGGGGCTGCCGGCTCCTGGCGTGTCGGTCGTGCTCTCCGCGCTCCGGGATGGCGAATGGATGCTGATCGCCGAGGGCGTCACGGATGCCGACGGCCGGGCGAAGCAGCTCGGCCCCGAGGCCGTGCCCGCCGGCACGTACCGGCTCCATTTCGACACCGGCGGGTACTTCGCCCGCACCGACACCCCCACCTTCTATCCCGAAGTCGTGCTCACCTTCGTCGTCGATGACGAGCAGCGCCACTATCACGTGCCGCTGCTGCTGAGTCCCTTCGCATATTCGACCTACCGAGGAAGTTAGAACGATGACCGACATCATGACCCGCCGCCAGACCGAGACCGCCGCCGAGACGCCTGACGACGGCATCATCCTCGGACCGAACCAGTACGGCAAGGCCGAGGTCCGCGTCGTCAAGGTCACCAGAGACGGCGACCGGCATTCGATCGAAGACCTCAACGTCACCTCGCAGCTGCGTGGCGACTTCGAGGCCGCGCATCTCGACGGCGACAACGGCCACGTCGTCGCGACCGACACCCAGAAGAACACCGTGTTCTCGTTCGCGCGCGACGGGATCGGCTCGCCCGAGGCATTCCTGTTGAGACTCTCCGACCACTTCACGAGCTCGTTCGACTGGGTCGAGGGCGGACGCTGGCTCGCTGAGAGCTACGCGTGGGATCGGATCCAGGTCGACGGCGAAGGGCACGACCATTCCTTCGTCCGATCGGGGCAAGAGACGCGCACGGCCGTCGTCGTCGCCGAGGGGGCGGAGCGGCACATCATCG
This sequence comes from Microbacterium murale, assembly GCF_014635185.1. Lineage (GTDB taxonomy): Bacteria > Actinomycetota > Actinomycetes > Actinomycetales > Microbacteriaceae > Microbacterium > Microbacterium murale. The sequence goes on along the minus strand of NZ_BMCM01000001.1, from coordinate 790,339 downwards.
CCGGGCTGAAGGGACTGACGGTGCTCAAGACCACGCAGTCCGGATTCGTCGGGTTCCCGAAGGACAGATACACGTCGCTGAAGGAGACTACCGACCGCATCCTCGCCACCGACGTCTCGGCGCGCTGGCGGTATGCCCAGGATGCCGATGCTCGCGATCTGGACTTCAATGAGATCTACGCGGATGTGAAGCGCATCCTGCTGGAGGAGTTCACGCGGCAATACTCGGCGGCGCTGCAGGCGACGCTGTTCGACATGGGGCGCGCGGTTCTCGCAGCACATCCTGAGATCGCGGAGATCCGCTTCTCGATGCCCAACAAGCATCACTTCGTCGTCGATCTCGAGCCCTACGGTCTCGACAACCCCAATGAGGTGTTCTTCGCCTCCGATCGCTCGTACGGCCTGATCGAAGCGGCCGTGACCCGTGAGGGTCAGGCCGAGGTGGCGTCGGCGTGGGAGGCGGTCAGCTCGTTCTGCTGAGCGCTCGGCTCGATCTGAGCCCGTCGCTCAGACGAATCGCACGGCGTGCTGCAGGCGCGTGCGCACATCGAACAGCTCGTTGCCGCCGATGTCGCGCGCGCCCGGCACGCCCTGGCGCAGCACGGTGTGCAGCGCGCTGCGGCGCACGACGACCACAGGGACGCCGCGCACCTTCCCGAGGGGCGTGATTGCCTGGTCGAGGTCGTCGTCGGGCAGCACGACGATCGCTCCGCCGAAGCGAACGCGAGCTGAACGTGCGACGACGCGCATGCGGGCGAGGAGAGCGGCGATGGGTGCGGCGCCGTCGACGGCCGGGCCGATGATCTCGCCGCGTCGGAAGCGGACGACCTCGCCGAAGTCCTCGGACAGCACGCCGTACAGGCCGGACGGGCTGAGGATGACGTGGTCGAGCTTCGCGTCGGGCTCCGGGCCGGTCGCGACGTCGTGCCACACGGTGAAGCCCATGCCGAGGTCGGAAACGGTGCGCGCGGTCTCCTCTTCGGCGAGGGCGTCGGCGAGCATTCGGCGCAGTTCATGCGGTGCTGAGCGTACGAGCGCCGGGTCGTAAGGGTCGGGAACTTCGACGCCGTGGCCCGCCCATTCGCGGATCAATGACAGGTAGCGCTCGCGACGCCAACCGCCCGGGTGTCCATAGGAGCGTGCCTTCGGACGGGTGTCGGTGCGGGCAGGAGGCGCCTGCCAACCGCTCCAGGTCACCTCGTCGGCCGAGAAGCCGTGGCCGGGATCGTAGGCGGCGCGGGCTTCGACCGTGCCGACCAGTTCCCACGCCCGCTGCACCTGGTTGAACGCGGCAGCATCGCCGCCGGCATCCGGATGCGTCTGGCGCAAGCGCAGGCGGAACGCGCGCTTGATCTCGTCAGCGGTGGCGGTGGGGTCGACGCCGAGCACCTCGTAGGCCGAGGCGGAGAGCGGGCTGTCGAACATCACTCTCCATTCTGGTCGGTCCTCGCTATGCGCGGGTCGGGCATGATCGTGTCGATCTTCGGCTTGGCGTTCGCGTGCGCGCGCCACCAGACGACGAATCCGACGGCGGTGAAGACGCCGTAGAACACGTACATGAAGCCGGTGGCGTAGTACCCGGAGCTGAAGAGCAGTGGCACGCCGACGACGTCGACGGCGATCCAGATCAGCCAGAACTCGGTCCAGCCCTTCGCCATGCCGTAGGTCGCGAGCAGCGATCCGACGAAGGTCCAGGCATCCGCCCAGACCGGTTCCCACGAGCCGAGCAGACGGAACAGGGGCGTCAGAGCGATCGTTCCGATGATCATGACGAGTACGAGTCCGACGCGTGCGCTGTTCGGTGCCCAGCGTGGAGTCACCTGCCCGCCGCCGGCTTTCAGCTGTCGCCAGCGGATCCAGCCGTAGATCGCGACGGCGATGAACATGATCTGGCGCCCTGCCTGACCGAGCAAGTTCGGCAGTGAATGGGCGGGGTTGAGGATGGATCCGAGGAACACCGTCAGCAGCAGCAGATTGCCGACGATGCCGACCGGCCATGCCCAGACCTTGCGGCGCATGCCGCCCAGTGCGCTGGCGAGGCCGAAGACGTTGCCGACGACCTCGCGGATGAGCAGGCTCTGCCCACCGGGCAGTACCCACTGCGAGTTGAAGGCTTCGACCAGCCAGCGCAGGATGTCCATCGTTCTCCATTCGGCATCGATGCTGCCGAGGAGGATGCTGCGCTCTGACATGCGCGTCGCCGCGCATAGCTCACGCTGTGCTTCTCCCATCCAGACTTTGACTGTCGGTACCGGAGTTCCACCGGTTCAACCGCCGCTCCGAAGAGCAGCGGGTCGCGGACTATGACCGCCGGTTCGGAATTTCACCGACCCCGGAGCACATGTGTGTTCGTTCTGAAGATTACCCGAGGGATGTCATGAGCTCGTCCAGCCCGGCGACGGACGCGTCGAAGCGATCGGATGCCGTGGGCGGATCGCCGACCGGCCGATCGACGTAGCACGTGCGCATGCCGGCGTCTTGTGCGGCGCGGAGGTCCCACGCGTGCGCGGCGACCATGAGGATCCGCTCTGGTGCGCGGTCGGCGACCTGCACCGCGCGTCGGTAGAGCGCCGGCGCCGGCTTGTAGGCGGCGACTTCGTGGGCGGTCACAGCGTGATGCCAACGCAGGCCGGTGAGCGCGGCAAGGTGGAGGAGCGTCGTCGGCGCTGCGTTGGACAGCGCGAGAATCGGCACGCGTGCGGCAATCCGCTCGAGTCCCGCGACGGAATCCGGCCATGGCAGAAGGCGCCTGCTTGCGGTTGCGAGGCGGGCGACGGTATCGGATGCTGCGCCCACCTCATTCGTCGCCGCCAGTTCTACCGAGGCGCCGGGTGCCGTTGCGACATCGGGCGTCGTCGTGACACCGGGTGCCACAGCGATGCCCAGGGCCGCTGCGGCGGCGAGAACATGGAGAGCGGCTTCTGCATCGAGCACTTCCGAGTCGACGTAGGCGCGACGCCCTTCTGCGATCTCGGTCTGCTGATCGGCGACGAAACGCTGCCAATCCTGGGCCAGGGACTGCACCTGCCGAACGTCGGCGTCGGGAATCGCCTCGCGAACCGCCGTCCGTAATCCTGTCGCTTCATCGACAAGAGTTCCCAGCACGTCGAACACGACGACGTCGATGTCAGTCAGCTGCCTCATGTGAGGGTCAACCGCGCGGAGTCATCGGGTGTTCCGGGTGGGTAAACAGTCGTGGTCGTGGTCGATGTCACCGGGTGTTCGATGCGGATTCGGGCTCGGTGTGGCGTTCGTGGTCGAGGGCGTGGTTGAGGGCGTCGTGGACGGCGGTGTAGTTGTGGTGGGGTGATCGCCATTTGGCATAGGGGTCCCACCAGTTGGGGCCGCGGATCTCTGGCATGCCGTTGCGCATGCGGATCTTCCAGATGCCTTCGTCGAGGGTGTGGTGGTGGTGCCAGCACAGGGGCACGCCGTTGCTGGTGTGGGTGGGTCCGCCGCGGGCGTGTTCTTCGACGTGGTGGAGTTCGCACCAGTCGGCGGGCACGTCGCAGCCGGGGATGAGGCATTCGCGGTCTCTGAGCACGATCGCGCGGCGTTGGGTCGCGTTGAACAGGCGCGCACTGGTGCTGATCGCGACGATCGCACCGTTCTCGTCGAACAGCACCCGCTGCACACCTCCCGCGCACCCGGCATGATCGGCCGCGCCGAGGGGGACGTCGTATCCGGTGCTGTCGATCCTGGCCCGGCCGGTGCGGTGCGCGTAGTCCTCCGCGGTGACCGAGACGACCAGGGTCGGTGCCGCACCACCCAGGGTGGGCATGCCCCCGGAGGCGGCGGCGACCATCAGGGCGGTCGCGAACGCGTCGTGACGTTTCTGCGCGTGGGTGCGCAGGTCCGCCAACTCCACCGGCGGAGATTTCGCCTTGTGTTCGGGGAGCCCGTCGGCACGATCCGAGACCTCTTCGCCGGCCTCGTACTCGGTGCTGCTGGAGTACTTCGCATCGAACCAATCATCGTCATCGCCGTCATCAGCGCCGGCGCCACCGTTGCCGCGATCGCCCCTGCCGAAGTGGGTGTCATTGCGGGCGCCGCTGGTCCCGCCGTCGTCGCTGTCGCCGCCACCGGTCCCGTCATCGCTGGTCTCGTCGTCGCCGTGACTGCTGTCGTCGCTGCGTTCGCCGTCACCGTCGTCGTCCGAGGGCCGGAACCGCACGGTGCTGCTGCTGCCGGTGTCTTCGGCTTTCGGGTTCAACAGGGAATCGACGAGCTTCTGCAACTGCGCCGCGACCTCCGGCAACAACTCACCCCGCACGGGGACGGATCCGTCGCGGAGCTTCCCGATCGTGAAATACCTCCGCCGCCGCCCGGCCCGATCCGACGGCTCCGCCCCATCTGGATCCAGGCGGGCCACGATATGCGCCGCCAGCGCGGCAAGCTCATCCACCGTCGGCGCCGGCGCCACCCCCGAATCGCCAGGATCCGTGCCGTCCAACGGCAGCCCGGCCGCGAACCTCGCCAGCACCGCATCCGCCGCCAACCGGTCCGCCACACCGACCCGGACCGCCTTCACCAACGGGGTCGTGCAGGCCAGGAACCCGCCCACCGACAGCACCCCGTCCGCCAACGCGTCCGCCAGCTCGGGGAACTTCCCCGGCAACATCCCACCGGAGGTGATGTCCACCTCACGGCGCACCGCCCCCGCCGCGGCCACACACCGGCGTGCGGCCGGCCCGTCCACGAGCAGGGTGCGGCGCAGCAGCTCGGCCGCATCCCGGCATCCCGCCCGCGTCGACAACCGCCCCTCACGCTCGCACTCATCCCGCCCCACGACCTGATCCGTCACCGCCACGATCGCACCATCCAACCGCCGCTGCACACGCCCCAACACCTGGACCACAGCGAGAAGCTCATCATCACCAGCGAACCGCAAGTCACCATCCGCAGCATCCGCCCCCGCACCATCCGCGCCAGAGGAACCCATCGCATCGGCCAACAACCGATCGACGCCCGCCAACTCCTCCGCCAGTGATCCCATACCCCCATTCAAACGAGGGCCACCGACATTCAAACCCCAGATCAGACCACATTCACGAACTGTGGACAACCCCTCTGAATCACACACCTGTGCAGAAAGAGTCGACTGGGGGATCGTCACCGACGAAACACCCCACTGGCACCCCGACACCCTCCGGCGTACGTTCGGATCATGTCTGGAATCACGGTGGATCCCGCAGCGGAAGCCCGTGTGCGGTCCGCGATGTCCTCAATTTCCCGGGCAGATTTTCTGCCGCCAGAAGTGCGCCATCTGGCCGAAGGCGACCGCCCCGTGATGATCGGCTGGAACGCGACGAACTCGCAGCCGTCGACGGTGGCGAGGATGCTGGCGCTGCTCGATGTGCGACCCGGCGACCGCGTGCTCGACGTCGGAAGCGGCTCGGGATGGACGACCGCCATATTGTCCGCTTTGGCCGACGCGGAGGGCACCGTCATCGGCGTCGAACTGGTTCCCCAACTGGTGAGCTACGGACGCGAACGTCTCGTGGAGACAGGGGCGCACGCCGAGATCCGGGCAGCCGTCCCCGACACACTGGGCCTCCCCGATGAGGCGCCGTTCGACCGCATCCTCGTCTCCGCACAAGCGACGACGATTCCGGTGCGACTGGAAGCGCAACTCGCCGAAGGCGGGCGCCTGGTCGTTCCGGTCGCGGGTGTGATGACCGTCGTCGACATCCGCAAAGGCATCCCGCACAGGCGAGCGGATGCCGGCCGCTACAGCTTCGTTCCTCTTGAGGAAAGCGACTGAGTTCTACATCACGCCTCGATGTCGGCCCACCCCGCGATATCGACGCCGTGATTGTCAGGCGATGCAATCGTCCACGACTCGGGTGCGATCTCCTCGCCAGCGATGCGCCCGCCGGCAGCGATCGCCGCTCGAACACGTCCCTCGGCCTGATCCGCCGGCACCGACACATCGATGTGTGTCCGTCCACGACCTGGGCGCGCAGGATTGAGTTCGTGAAACCAGAGGTGCGGTCCGCGCCGCAGAGGATCGATCAGATCCTCATCCCCCAATCGGCGGTAGCCGAATGCGGCTTCCCAGAACGGGCGGGTGTCGACTCCGGCGTCCTGCGCCACTGCGATGCCGACCACCATCAGCATGCTGGGGTCTGCGACCAGCCCCATGGAGCGGGCAGCCGCGCTGACCGCGATCGCGAGGTCGACGTCTTTGCGACTCAGCGCGCCGTCCGCACGTGAGGTCGTCCTGATCACCACGCCCTCAGGACGCACATCCACATCCGGTTCATGGCCGACGGTCGTCGCTGCGACGGAGATCGCGCCAACGAACTCTGCCGCCTGTGCGAATGACGAGGTGCGATAGAACGCATGCGCTCCCCAGAAGAGCACGCGCCAGTCTTCGACGCCGCCGGTGGCGTGGAACTCTTTCGGAAGCACCTGCTCCAAGACGTCCATGCCGACGAGGCTACGCTTGTACCCATCCGCGGAAAAGCCCTCCGCCGACCCCGAGACAGCGAGCTACGCGGCCACCGTCACCGGCGATTCCTCGCCTTCATGGAAGCTCGGCTCCTTGCCCAGCATCCGTCCGATCAGAAGCACCACCCCGACGACCACGAGCCCGACCGCGAGCCCGGCCACGGCCGAGACGAATGTCTCGCCGATCCAGGCGATGACAGCACCGGCGGGCGCGAGGAAGTCGTGGATGCCGTGGAGCATGTCGCTGAAGAACACGAGCCCGACCTCGCCGAGGTTCGCGAGCAGCAGATGGCCACCGACCCACAGCATCGCGACGGTTCCGACGACGCTGATGACGCGGAACACCGCGGGCATCGAGCGCACGATCCGCGTGCCGGTATGGCGCACGCGACGCGACGGATTCTTCGCCATCTTCAGCCCGACGTCGTCGATCTTCACGAGCAGTGCGACCGCTCCGTAGACGATGACGGTCATCAGCAGTGCGATGACGGCGAGGATCGCGAGCGTCATCCAGATACTGAGCCCTGCGTCGAGGTTCGACAGCGAGATGAGCATGATCTCGGTCGACAGGATGAGGTCGGTGCGGATAGCGCCCCACACGAGCTTGTTCTCATTGCGCGCGCCTTCATCGGCGTGACCGTGATGGAACCCGAACCACTCCAGCACCTTCTCGGCGCCTTCGAAGCAGAGGTACGTGCCGCCGAGGATGAGCAGGAACGGCAGCACCCACGGCGCGAATGCCGTCAGCAGCAACGCGATCGGGATGATGATCACGAACTTGTTCGCGAGCGAGCCGAGCGTGATCTTCGCGACCACCGGCAGCTCGCGTGCCGGCGAGATGCCCTGCACGTACTGCGGCGTGACGGCGGCGTCGTCGATCACGACGCCTGCGGCCTTCGCGGATGCCTTCATCGCGGCACTCAGGATGTCGTCGACGACGGCGAGCAGACCAACCGACATGCGTCCCCCTAGATGTTCAGGAAAGCAAGACTACTGGCCCGATGCCCTGGCCGCTGTCGCCCGGAACCTCGATGTGGTGCGGAATGCCCGAAGCGGTGAGACTGTTCTCAAGGGGTGACAGATCATCACCCGAGGAGGGTCCATCATGACCGATACCGGAACCATCACCCGCACACCAGGCACCGAGACGGCGGTCCTCGCCGGCGGATGCTTCTGGGGCATGGAAGACCTCGTCCGTCGCCAGCCCGGCGTGCTCGACACCAGAGTCGGCTACACCGGCGGCGAGAACGCCTACGCGACCTACCGCAATCACCCCGGTCACGCCGAAGCCCTGGAGGTCGTGTTCGATCCCACGAAGACGACGTACCGCGACGTCCTCGCGTTCTTCTTCCAGATCCACGACCCCTCGACGCTGAACCGTCAGGGCAACGACATCGGCACGAGCTACCGTTCGGCGATCTTCCCGTTGAGCCCCGAGCAGGAGCAGATCGCCCGTGAGACGATCGCCGACGTCGATGCATCCGGGCTGTGGCCGGCCAAGGCGGTCACGACGATCGAGCCGGAAGGTCCGTTCTGGGAGGCCGAACCCGAGCACCAGGACTATCTGATCACATACCCGAACGGGTACACCTGCCATTTCCCGCGCGCGGGATGGGTGCTGCCGAAGCGCGAACAGGCCGCGAGCGCCTGACCGGCCTCACCCCGCGCGACCGGCCTCACCCCGCGCGCAGGGCCTCACCCCGCGCGCAGGGCCCGCCCCCAGGGCTGAGCCGGGTCGTGGATCGCGACGGCCAGAGTCGTGTCGGACTGGCCGTAGTACGCGAACCATCGATCCTTGAACTTCACCAGCCCCTCCACGAACGTCACGTTCGAGACGAGACCGTTGGTGTCCTCGAACGTCTGCGGACGCAGCCATGGTTCCTGAAGCCGGGCGATCACCTTCGTCGGCTCATCGGGGTCGATGGCGATCTGGCCGCACCGGTAGTCGACGTCGACCGAGCCGTCTTCGTTGACCGTGCGCGTCGCACCGTTGGTGAGGAAGACGAGCAGTCCGTTGTCGGCCAGCACGGGCGAGGTGCCGATCTCGACCAGGGCCTCGTCCCAGGTGCCTGGCGTCGGGGAGTACATCGGATCGGTGTCGGCTGTGCCGGGCGTCCAGTGGATCAGATCGTCGCTGGTCGCCCAGTAGATCGCGCCCTCGCCGAAGTACATCCACCACTTGCCGTGCATCTTCACCGGCACGATCACTCCGGCCTTCGACCAGTTGAATCCGCGCGGGTCCATCGTCTTGAACGTGTCGAAGTCCTCGAACAGCGGCCCGTGCTTGGTCCAGGTGCGAAGGTCCGACGAGGTCGCGAGGCACAGCTGTGCGCTGTGACGATCCCAGCCTGTGTAGGTGAGGTAGTAGGTGCCGTCGATCAGCGCGATCCGAGGGTCCTCGCACCCGAAGCGCTCGTAGTCCTCGGAGGGGGAGAGGATCGGCGCATCCTCACGAGTGAAGTTCACGCCGTCGCTGGATCTGGCCATCCCGATGTGCGACACGATGTCGTCCGCATGCGCGCGGTAGAGCAGCACGACCTCGCCGGCGTCGACGAGCGCGGCCGGGTTGTAGAGGTTGGACGATTCCCAACTGTCGCCGCGCGGGCGCAGGATGGGGTTTCCCTCGAACGGGGTGAACGGGCCGAGGGGGAAGGTGGCTCCGGTGAACATGGATGCCCTTTCTGGCTAGACAGTGCTTGATCAGCCCTTGACGGCTGCGCCGAGGTCGGTGGCTCTGAAGAACCGCTGGAAGACGATGAACAGGATCACGACGGGGAACGCGAGCGCCGTGGCGCCGGCGAGGATCGCCCCGTTCGGGTTGGCAGTGGACTGCGCGACGTTGCTGATGTAGTTCGCCAGCGACACCGCGAGCGGCTGGAGCGAGGCGTCCTTCGTGATGAGGAACGGCCAGAGGAACTCGTTCCACGGGCCGATGAACGTGACGAGGACGACGGTCACCAGCACGGGACGGATGAGCGGGATCGCCACCGACGTCAACAGGCGGATCTCACCTGCGCCGTCGATCCGCGCCGCTTCGAAGATCTCCACCGGCAGCGCCTTGAAGAACTGCACGAAGATGAACACCGCCGTCGTGTTGATGAGGAAGGGCAGGATCATGCCCATGTAGGAGTCGCCGAGGCCGTAGTTGCGGGTGATCTGCACGTAGAGCGGGATCATGAGCAGCTGGAACGGCACCATCTGCACGAGCAGCATCAGCACCCAGATAACACCGCGGCCGCGGAAGTCGAGGCGTGCGATCGCGTACCCGGCCAGGAGGCCGAACACCACTGTGCCCAGCAGCACGCCCGCCGTGAAGATCAGCGAGTTCAGCAACGAACCGGCCAGGTCGATCCGCGAATCGATCGCGACGAAGTTGTCGACGGTCCAGCCGCTGGTCGGGAAGAGCTCGTCAGGGGCGTTCGTGGGGCTTTCCTGGAATGCGCCGACGATCATGAAGTAGAACGGGAAGGCGAACCCGATCGCTGCGATCGTGAGCAGGATGATGCTCAGGATGCGAGGGATCTTGCTTCTGCGTCTCATCATCATCTCTCCCTCGTCGCGCGGTTGGCGGCCAGTGACAGCATCCCGACCAGGATCACCAGGATCATGCCGATCGCAGCCGCCGTGTCAGGGTTCTGCTGCTGGATACCCAGCTGGTAGATGAGCAGCACGGGCGTGGACGAGGCCCCGTCCGGACCGCCGCCGTTTGTCAGCAGGTACGGCTCTGTGAACAGGTTGGCGCCGGTGATGATCGACAGGATCAGCACGAGCGTGGTGGCGCTGCGCACGCCGGGCACTGTCACGTGCAGGAATCGCTTGAAGGCGCCGGCTCCGTCGGTCTCGGCCGATTCGTAGAGCTCCTTCGGCACGTTCTGAAGCGCGGCGAGGTACAGCAGGATGTAGAAGCCCAGCTGCTTCCACGTTACATAGAGCGCAATCATCGGCATCGCCAGGCCGCTGTTCACGAGCCAGGACGGTTCGGGTGCGAGCGGACCGAGGATCGTGTTGATCAGGCCGTTGCCCGAGAACAGCAGCATCCAGACGCCGACGAGCGAGACGCTCGCCGTCAGATACGGCACGTAGAACGCGACCCGGTAGGCGGCCACCCAGCGGATGCCGGTGTTCAGCGCCGCCGCGAGCACGAGTGAGAGCACGGCGGTCAGCGGCACGTTTATGACCAGGAAGACCAGGGTGTTGCGGAAGGACCCGAGCACCCGCGGATCGGTGAGCACGGTGACGAAGTTGTCGAACCCGACGAACGGCCGATCGACTTCGACGTTGGGTGCGGTGAAGAAGTAGTCGTGGAACGCGATGTAGACCGCGAACGCGAGTGGATACGCGAAGATCGCGATCACGAAGACGAAGTACGGCAGCGAGAAGAGGCCACCGATCGGCTGCGCACCCAGCAATCGGGTGCGCAGCCGCCGCTTGTCGGTCATCAGGTCACTCGGCGACGAGTTCGTCGATCTTCGAGGTCGCGGTGCTGAGGAAGTCGTCGATCGACTCCTTGCCGAAGATCACCGCTGCGGAGTACTCGTTGCGGAAGGCCTGCCATGCCTCCACAGAGTTCGGGATGCTGGGCACGTCGGCCGTCGCCTCGGCCTGCTCAGCGAATGCGACGTAGTTCGGGTTCGCCTCGAAGTAGTCGCCGTATGTGCCAGTGAGGTCGGTGCGCATCGGCATCTGCCCGGTGAGCTCGAGGAGCTGTCCGTCGCTGTCGACGCTCGTGGAGAACTTGAGGAACTCCCACGCCGTGGCCTGGTTCTCGCAGGCGGTGAACATCGACACGCTCTTGGAGTCGGCGAACGTCGTCGGGCTCTCACGGCCGTCGCTCGTCGGAACCGGCATGAAGCCCACGTCGACGGTCTCGGCATACGACGGGATCGCCCATGGGCCCGCGAGCTGCATCGCCGTGGTCCCGGCCGACATCGCGTCGTCGGTGGATGCCTCGTTCGGCGAGAGCTTCTCGTCGTAGAACGTCTTCCAGAACTCGGCGACGGCGCGTCCTTCATCCGAATCGAAGGTGGACTTGCCGTCTTCGACGAGCATCGTGCCATCGGTCTCGGCGAGGTACAGCGGGTAGAAGTCGAACCACGGCTGGAAGAACTCGCTCGTCGGCGCCGGCCAGATGGCGCTCTGCACACCGGAATCCACGATCGCGCGCGAGCCCTCGAGGAAGGCATCGTACGTGTTCATCTGCGGATCCTCGGGATCGATGCCCGCGGCTTCGAACAGCGCCTTGTTGTACATGACCATGACCGGGTTCGACTTCCACGGCAGCTGGTAGAAGCTGCCGTCGCTCGCGTAGGACTCGACGTCCCCACCCCGCTCGCTGATGTAGTCGCTACCGCCCTCGATCGAACTGAGGTCGACGAGTCCGCCCTGCTTGACCCAGCCTGAGACGGCCGCCGGCGCGACGTTGTAGACGAGGCACGGGGCGGTGCCTGCGGTGATCGCGGCCGTGATGGCTTCCTCAGAGGAGGACCCGGCCGGGATCTCCTGCGCCGTCACCTTCTCGTCCGGATGCTCGGCGTTCCAGGCCTCGACGACGGCGGTGCCCCATGCGACCTCCTGCTCGTTGTTGGACAGCCAGACGTCGATGGGTCCGGTGCCTTCGGCTCCGCCCTCGCCGCCTCCTCCGCCTCCGGACGAACATCCGGTGGCGACGAGTGCGACGGCGGCGATGACCGCTGTTGCGCGTGTCTTCTTCATGGTGTCCTCCTTGACACTTCGGGTGGTGCAGGTGTGGATGCTGGTGGTGTGGATGCTGCGGATTCGGTGCTCTCGCGGAAATGAACGACGTTGCAGTCGACGAGCTCGGTGCGCGGCTCCGCGCCGAGGATGCCTTCCCGCAGGAGGCGGGCCGCCGCGCGGCCTCTCGCGGCGGGATCGGACGAGACGCTCGTCAGCGCCGGGGAGAGATGCGCGGACAGATGATCATCGTCGAATCCGGAGATGGCGAGATCGCGCGGCACGGAGAGACCCTGGGAGCGGGCGTAGGACAGACCGGCGATCGCCATGGTGTCGTTCGAGTACAGGATGGCGGACGGGCGGTCAGGCAGGGCCAGCAACTCGGCGGTCAGAGCGCGGCCGCTTGAGGCGGTGAAGTCCCCTTCGCGGAGCAGCGAATCGCCGCCCATGGCATCGACGTATGCGTCCGCGCGCGCCTTCGAGTGCACGTAGTCGAGCGGTCCTGAGACGTGGGCGATGCGCTCGTGTCCGTCCGCGCGGAGCCTTGCGACGATCTCACGCACGGGGGCGGCATCGTCGGTGCGGACGCACGAGAATCCACTCGGCTGGTCGTAGGCGCCGACCAGCACCGTCGGCAGGTTCAGTTCGCCCAGAAGCGGGACCCGCCAGTCGTCCGTGCGGAGATCGAGCAGGAGCGCTCCGTCCGCCCGACCGCGACTGAGCGCCCGATAGGCGCGTTCCTCTGCCGCGCGGTCGGGGACGACCTGAAGGATGAGCGCCGTCTCAGTCGGCGCCAGTACGGACTCGACTCCGGCGATGAATGCGGGGAAGAACGAGTCGTTGGCGATGACCTCAGGGTCACGGGCGAGAACCACCGCGATCGCGTTGGCTCGACTGGTCGCCAGCGCTCTCGCGCTCTGACTCGGCACCCAGTTGAGGCGCTCCGCTGCCGCGAGCACCTTGCTGCGGGTCTCGTCCGAGATCGGCCGGTTGCCGCTGAGGGCATGCGAGACCGTCGCTTTCGTGACGCCGGCTTCGCGAGCGACATCGGCGATCGTCGTGCGGGTCATGCCACCTCCTCGTAGCTGTGACCGGAGCACTCGCATCGAGGCGCGTGTGAACCGGTTTGACGAAAGTGTAAACCGGTTTGATGATCGGTGTCAATGGCGCGTCAGGCCGTCAGCGTCTCGATGTCGATCACGAACCGGTAGCGCACATCCGATGCCAGCACCCTGGCCCACGCCTCATTGACCTGATCGGCCGAGGTGATCTCGATCTCTGGTGCGATGCCGTGCTCGGCGCAGAAGTCGAGCATCTCCTGCGTCTCGGCGATGCCGCCGATGTTCGATCCGGCGAACGAGCGACGACCGCCGATCAGTGTTCCGACGCTCACCGACATGGGTTCGGCAGGTGCGCCCACATTCACCAGCGTGCCGTCCATCGCCAGCAGCTTCAGGTATGCGTTGATGTCGATCGCGGCGGAGACGGAGTTGATGATCAGGTCGAAGCTCGATCGCAGCGACCGGAATGTCTCCGGGTCTTCGGTGGCGAAGTAGTGGTCAGCGCCGAGCGCGAGCGCGTCGTCCTTCTTGCTCAGCGAGCGCGACAGCACTGTGACCTCGGCGCCCATGGCGTGTGCGATCTTGACGGCCATGTGACCGAGTCCGCCGAGACCGACCACGGCGACCCGCGTGCCGGGACCGGCGTTCCAGTGCCGCAGCGGCGAGTATGTCGTGATGCCCGCGCACAGCAGGGGAGCGGCCTTCTCGTAGGGGATCGCCTCCGGCAACCGGAGCACGAAGTCCTCGGTGACGACGACGCCGGTGGAGTATCCGCCCTGCGTGATCGTGCCGTCGACGTCGGTGGCGCCGTAGGTGCCGATCGCGCCCTTCAGGCAGTGCTGCTCGCTGCCGGCTGCGCAGTTCTCGCACTCGCCGCACGAGTTCACGAGGCATCCGACACCCACGCGGTCGCCGACTGCGAACTTCGTCACCTCGGAGCCGATCTCGACCACGGTGCCGGCGATCTCGTGTCCGACCGTCAGCGGGTACTGCTGCGCGCCCCAATCGCCCTGCACGGTGTGGATGTCGGAGTGGCAGATGCCAGCCCAGCGGATGTCGATGCGCACGTCCTTCGCGCCGACGTCGCGGCGTTCGATCGTGCCGACGAAGAGCGGCTCGGTGGCGGAGGGCGCGACGATGGCGGGGATCACAGTGGTCATGATCCGAGCGTAGACCGGATGCCGATGGCGATGCGCCGGCCGAGGTCGAGGTCAGTCGTCGGCTTCGCCGAGGAACGCCAGTGCGGCGTCCTTGAACGCGCGGGAGCCCGGCGCGTTGAAGTGATTCCGCTCGGGGATCTCGAAGAACCGGCCGTGCGGCGCGGCATCCGCCAGGGCCCGGGAGCCCTCGATGATGGCATCCTTCGATCCCGTCGCGAACAGGATCGGGCGGGTCGGTGCGTTCGACGGGTCGGGGTCGACGGTGCGCGTCTGGCGCATCCCCTCGGCCAGCGCGAGAAGTGAGTTCAGATCATTGCCGGCGACGCGCTCGGTCAGGGCGATGTAGTTCTTCGTCGTCTGATCTTGCACCGGCTCGCCGTGATCGACGTACGCGCGCACCTGGTCGACGTCGAGGCGCTCGAGCGGGATGCCGTCCGGAACACCGCCGAGCACCGCGCGGGAGATGCGCTGCGGAAGATCGCGCACGACCTCCCAGCCGACCCTGGCTCCGAGCGAGTATCCGACGTAGACCGCCTCTTCGACGAGGTAGACGTCCATGACCGTCTCCACATCGGTCGCGAGCGTGCGGATGGCGTACGCCGAGGCTTCGTGCGGCTTGTCGCTGGCTCCGTGACCGCGCTGATCGAGCGCGAGCACCCGATAACCCGCCTGCGTGAGGTCGCGCACCCATCCGGTGAGGACCCAGTTGTCGCGTGCGTTGGACGCGAAGCCGTGCACGATCACGACGACTGGGGCATCGATGTCGCCCCAGGTGTAGGTCGCGAGCCGCGTGCCGTCAGCGGCATACACGAGCTGCGGATTCGGCATGCGGGTCAGTTCAGCGAGAGGGGCGGCCACGTTTCCATCATTGCACCGGAAATTCCGCTGACGCTCAGGCGAGCTCGCCCTGAGGCTCGTCTGCCTCGCTGAGCGCTGTGAGGAAGCGGATCACCGCATCCCGGTCTTCGGGCGACATCGCGGCGGCGGCGGCGAAGCGGCGTGCGTGCTGGCGCCCGATCGTCTCGTGGGCGGAGATCCGGGTGGATTCGGTGACTTCGATGCAGACGGTGCGACGGTCGCTCGGATGCTGCGTGCGAACCAGGTGGCCCCCTGCGACCAGTCGATCGACCAGCTTCGTCGTCGACGCGCTCGAGATGCCCACCTCGCGGGCGATGTCCTTCGGAGTGACGACCTGTCCCTGCTGCTGCGCGCGGATGATCATCCGAATCGCGCGCATGTCGCTTTCGTTGAGCTTCATGTACCGCTTCGACGCCTCCGAGAGCGTTCGGGCGGCCTCCTGCCATCCGCGCAGCGCCTCCATGACCCTGACGCACTGGTCGACATCGGCTTCGGTCAGATGTGAGCGATCCGCCAGGTCTGAATCACGGGAGAAATAGCGCATGCCGGCGTCTTCGGGGACGTCGCGCTTCGGATCTGGCACTGTTTCAGCATACATTTCTTATGATAAGTTGAACTCTCGCTTAGCTAACGAAAATGGGGTGAGTGCAGTGGAGATGGTCGTTCTGGTGGACGATGCAGGCACCCGGGTGGGTACGCAGAGCAAGGCGAGCACTCATGGCACATCGACACCTCGGCATCTCGCCTTCTCCTGTCATGTTGTCGACACCGAAGGCCGCCTTCTCGTGACCAGGCGAGCGCTGACGAAGCAGACCTGGCCGGGGGTGTGGACGAACTCGTTCTGCGGTCATCCGGCTCCTGACGAGAGCATGGAGGATGCCGTCCGCCGTCGGGCAGCATTCGAACTCGGCCTCTCAGTCGATATGATCGAGTGCGTGGCACCGGAGTTCGGCTACGTCGCGCGCGATGCCTCCGGCATCCAGGAGAACGAGCACTGCCCGGTCTTCATCGCCAGGGCGGCGTCCGACCTCTCGTTGAATCCGGATGAGGTCGCACAGGCGCAGTGGACGACGGCATCCGAACTCGCGCTCGCAGCCGCCAAGGCCCCATGGGCCTTCAGCCCTTGGCTCGTGGAGCACCTTCCACAGGTTCTGCCGCATCTTCCCGGTGGCGGGCACGACAACGGCGTCGGCCGTGGCGCTGGGGAGCGCGAGCATGCGTGACAGCGCCGTCGGCGTCGATGATGTCACTGCCGCTTTCGACACGAGGCTCACCGAACTCGTCGCCAGGAGGAAAGAGCACTCGCGTGCGTTCTCGACGCCCTATGCGCAGCTCTGGAATGCACTGGAGCGCATGGCGCTCGGCGGCAAGAAGGTGCGTCCGCGACTGCTGCTGGACGCGTATCGCGCGCTCGGCGGTACCGACGAGCGCGCGGCTGTCGACGCTGCCTGCGCCATCGAGCTGCTTCATGTCGCGCTCGTGATCCACGACGACGTCATCGACCGGGATCTGGTCCGACGCGGCGAGATGAACATCACCGGCAGATTCGCATCCGAGGCGCTGCTGCGCGGAGCGAGCAGGCGTGAGGCGCACGCCTGGGGAGAAGCGTCATCGCTGCTTGCAGGCGATCTCATGCTCACCCTCGCGCATTCCGTGCTCGCCGGGATCGACGTGGACGAGAGTCGAAGGCGGACCGTGCTCGACATCTTCGACGAGACCGTCTTCGAGAGCGCGGCAGGTGAGCACCACGATGTCTGGCTCAGCCTGCAGCTGGAGTCCGCGACTTCGGAAGACGTGCTGGCCATGGTCGATCAGAAGACCGCAGCCTATTCGTTCCAGGCGCCGCTCACCCTCGCTGCAGTTCTCGCCGGAGCGCCGTCGCGCGTCGTCGACGAGTTGACGGTGATCGCTCGTCGCATCGGTGTGATCTACCAGCTGCGCGACGACGTCCTCGGAGTGTTCGGCGACGAGCGTGAGACCGGAAAGTCCACCTTCGGCGATCTGCGCGAGGGGAAGGAGACTCTTCTGATCTCGTATGCGCGTTCGGACGCCGCCTGGGCCACGGTCGCGCCGTACTTCGGCGACGACGAGATGGGCGCCTCCGAGGCGGAGAGCCTTCGCCGCGTCATCGAGGAATCCGGCGCCCTGCTGTTCGTCGAGTCACTCATCTCCGAACGGTGCGACGAGGTGCACCGGTTGATCCGCGAGTCGCATCTGCCGACCGCGATGATCCACCAGCTGGTCGACCTGGTTTCGACATGCGATGCGCGGACCTCATGAATTCGACCGACCTCGCCCTCTACACCGCGACTGCGAACGTCAGCGCGCGCGTCGTCATCCGTCGCTACTCGACGTCGTTCGGCTGGGCGAGTCGTCTCCTCCCTGGCTCGGTGCGCGATCACATCGCACGCATCTACGCGCTCGTGCGCATCGCCGACGAACTGGTCGATGGGCCCGCCGAGGCCGCAGGAGTCGACCGCGAGGCGCGAGCGGCGATGCTGGACGATCTCGAGGCCGAGACGGAACGCGGACTGAGGCTGGGCTTCAGCACGAACCTCGTCGTGCATGCCTTCGCGGTGACTGCCCGTGCGCACGGGATCGGCATGGACCTGTGCGGGCCGTTCTTCGCCTCGATGCGCAGAGATATCGAGGCGGGCGTGTTCGATGAGGCCCAGCTCGACGAGTACATCCACGGATCAGCCGAGGTCGTCGGCCTCATGTGCCTGGCCGTGTTCGAGGCCGGGGTGGTTCGCGACGAGAGTGAGCGCGAACGACTCCAGGAGGGCGCTCGCCGCCTGGGGGCGGCCTTCCAGAAGGTCAATTTCCTGCGCGACTTCGCGGGCGATCACGATGAGCTCGGACGCACCTACCTTCCGGCCGCGGCTCCGGCCGGTCCCGCGCCGACGCTCAGCGAGGCGTCGAAGTCTGAGGCCGTCGCATCCATCCGGGAGGATCTCCGCGTGGCCGATGCGTCCATCCCGCTCCTCCACCCCTCGTGCCGACCCGCGGTCTGGGCCGCGAGGGCCATGTTCGGTGAGCTCGCCGACCGCATCGATGCGGCACCTGCCTCGGTGCTGATGACGACCAGGGTGCGCGTGCCCGATCCCGTCAAGGCGCGGATCCTTGTGCGCGCCCTAGCGATGAAAGCTCGCCGGTGAGGGGCAAGAGGGTCGTCGTCGTCGGCGGAGGCGTGAGCGGCCTGGCCGCCGCGTGCCTGCTCGCGCGTGACGGGCACGATGTGACCCTCCTCGAGAAGAACGGCGAGTTCGGCGGCCGCGCGGGCGTGTGGGAGAAGGACGGCTTCACGTTCGACACCGGGCCGTCGTGGTACCTGATGCCGGAGGTGTTCGAGCATTTCTACCGGATGGTCGGGACCACCACCGCGGAGCAACTGGACCTCGTGCCGCTCCAGCCGGGCTACCGCATCTACGGCGAGCCGGCAGGCCACCAGCCGGAAGAGGCCATCGACGTACCGGCGGGGGAGCGCGCCGTCGCCGATCTCTTCGAGAGCCGGGAGAGCGGGGCCGGAGGCCGGATCCGCACGTACCTCGCGTCCGCGACGAAGACGTATCGCGCGGCGGTGCGCTCCTTCCTCTACAACCCGTTCTCTTCGTGGCGCGATTTCACCTCGGGAGACGTGTTGGCGGCTGCGCCCGCCGTGCTCCCGCTGCTGACCCGATCGCTGTGGTCGTTCGCCGCACGCCGATTCCAAGACCTGCGTCTGCGGCAGATCCTCGCGTATCCGGCTGTCTTCCTCGGCACGTCGCCGTTCGCCGCTCCGGCGCTCTACCACCTGATGAGCCACATGGATCTCGTCGATGGTGTGAAGTATCCCTTGGGCGGTTTCCGCGCGTTCGTCGCCTCACTCGTCGACATCGCGCGTGAGAGCGGGGTCGAACTCCTCGCCGGCAGCGATGTGCAGGCGATCTCGAGCGCGAACGGTGCGGTGCGGTCGGTCGAGTTCACCCGCAACGGCGAGGCGCACCGGCTCTATGCCGACATCGTCGTCTCGGCGATCGACGAGCATCACACCGAGACGGTGCTGCTCGAGCCCGCCGACCGGTCGTATCCGGAGAAGCGCTGGGGCGCGCAGGTGTCCGGACCCAGCGCTGTGCTCGTCATGCTCGGCGTGCAAGGAGAACTGCCGCAGCTTCGCCACCACACGCTGTTCTTCTCGAACGACTGGCACGACAACTTCGACGCGATATTCGGATCGCCCACCCGCATCCCAGAGGCGCCGTCGCTGTACGTGTGCAAGCCGAGCGCCACCGACGGCGACGTGGCACCGGAGGGACACGAGAACCTGTTCGTCCTCGTACCGCTCCCCGCCGACACCGAGATCGGTCACGGCGGCGTCGACGGATGCGGGGATGAGCTCGTGCGCCTGGTCGCAGACCGCGCGATCGATCAGATCTGCACGTGGGCGGGTATCCCCGACCTGAAGTCGCGCATCGTCGTGCGGCGCACGTTCGGGCCGGCGGATTTCGCCACGGAGTTCAACACCTTCCGCGGCAGTGCCCTGGGGCCGGCGCACACACTCGCCCAGAGCGCCTTCTTCCGCGGGGTGACGCGGTCACGACGCGTCGACGGCCTCTACTACACCGGCGCGACGTCGGTGCCGGGAGTCGGACTGCCCATGTGTCTCATCAGCGCCGAACTCGTGCTCAAGCACGTCAGGGGCGACCACTCTCCAGGGCCACTGGAGGAACCGTGAATCTCGTCTACGCCGCAGCACTGCTGGTGAGCCTCGCGTGTCTCATCCTGCTCGATGTGCGCTTCCGGCTGGTCTTCGCGCGCAGGCCTCTGATCTCTGCGGCCGTGCTGCTCATCGGCGTCGGGTTCTTCATCGTCTGGGATGCGGTGGGCATCAGCCTCGGTGTGTTCCGTCACGTCGACTCGCGCTGGGCCACCGGCATCGTCCTCGCTCCGGAGTTCCCGCTCGAAGAACTGA
This sequence comes from Microbacterium murale, assembly GCF_014635185.1. Taxonomy (GTDB): domain Bacteria; phylum Actinomycetota; class Actinomycetes; order Actinomycetales; family Microbacteriaceae; genus Microbacterium; species Microbacterium murale. The sequence continues at coordinate 770,166 of NZ_BMCM01000001.1, read as the reverse complement.
TCTTCCTCGTCTTCCTCGGTTACCTCACGCTGATCCTTCTCAACGGGTGGCGGCATCTGCGACACCGACGCCACGGGCCGGCGAAGCGGAGCAGCCGATGACATATCTGCTCATGTCGCTCCCCTTCATCGGAGTCGCGCTCCTGGTGTTCGTCCTCGGCGCTGCCCACGCACGACGACACGGGTCGCTTGCGACGTATCTGTCCTCCTGGGCGGTGGCCACGGCATCCCTCGTCATCCTCACCGTCATCTTCGACAACGTGATGATGACGGCAGGCTTCTTCGACTACGGGGTCGAGCACATCTCGGGCGTGCGCCTCGGACTCATACCGATCGAGGATCTGCTCTACCCGGTCGCCGGAGCCCTGCTGCTCAGCGGCGTCTGGCAGATGCTCGGCGGCGCCGGCGAGAGCGGCGCCGGAGACACCGCCGCCCGCGGGCGCTCCCGCCCTCAAGAGGAGAGTCGCGATGCCTGAGATCATCTCGACGAGCCGCACGCTGCTCACCGCCTCGCGCCCGCTGAGCTGGATCAACACGGCCTATCCGTTCGCCGCGGTCTATCTGCTCACGACCGGCCGCGTGGACATCGCGCTGGTGGTCGGCACCCTGTTCTTCCTGGTGCCGTACAACCTCGCGATGTACGGCATCAACGACGTCTTCGACTACGAGTCCGACCTCGCCAATCCGCGCAAGGGCGGAGCCGAGGGGGCGAAGCTGCCGCCGCGGCTGCACCGCGTCACACTGCTCGCCTCGGGCCTGCTCGCCGCGCCCTTCGTGATCGCGCTGTTGATCATGGGTGCGCAGCGGCCGATCTCATGGGTGGTGCTCGCGGTGAGCCTGTTCGCCGTCGTCGCCTACTCCGTGCGCGGCCTGCGGTTCAAGGAGATCCCGTTCCTCGACTCGATCACATCCAGTACCCACTTCGTCACGCCCGCGCTCTACGCGATGGCACTCGCGGGCACGACGGTGACCGCGCCGATCGCCGTGACGATGGCCTCGTTCTTCTGCTGGGGCATGGCGAGCCACGCGTTCGGCGCGGTGCAGGACATCGTGCCCGATCGCGAAGCCGGCATCGGATCGATCGCGACCGTGCTCGGCGCATCCAAGACCGTCTGGTTCGCGTTCGTGCTGTGGGCCGTCGCCGGATTCCTCATGCTCCTCACGCCGTGGCCGGCGAACCTCGCCACACTCGCCGCACTGCCGTACCTGATCAGCGCGGCACCGTATCTGCGCGTGGACGACGTGCATTCCGGCGACGTCAACCGCGCCTGGCGCCGCTTCCTCTTCATCAACTACGCCGTGGGTTTCGCGATCACCCTGCTGCTCATTCTCTGCACGACGAGAGGACTGTTCGCATGACTCGAGTGCTCGTCACCGGCGCCACCGGCTACATCGGCGGCCGACTCGTTCCCCAGCTCCTCGCCGCCGGTCACGAGGTGAGCGTGTACGTGCGCTCGCCGTGGAAGCTGCGCGACGTGCCGTGGAGGCAGCAGGTCACGGTCTTCAAGGGCGACTTCTCGGATGCCGTCGCCACGCGCCGTGCGATGAACGGGGTGGATGTGGCGTTCTACCTGGTGCACTCGATGAGCGCCGGTCGTGATTTCGTGGATGCCGAGAAGCGCGACGCCGAGCAGTTCGCCGAGGTCGCCGCCGCCGCGAACGTGAGCAGGATCGTCTATCTCGGCGGCCTGCACCCCGACGGCGCCGAGCTGTCGAAGCACCTCTCATCCAGGGCTGCGGTCGGTCAGACCTTCCTCGATGGCGACGTGCCTGCCGTCGTCTTCCAGGCCGGTATCGTGATCGGCTCCGGGTCGGCGTCGTTCGAGATGATCCGGCACCTCACCGAGGTGCTGCCGTACATGCCGGCGCCCCGATGGGTGCGCAACCATGTGCAGCCGATCGCGATCCGTGACGTGCTGCGCTACCTGGTGCGAGCCGTCGACCTTCCGGACGGGCTCAACCGCACGTTCGACATCGGTGGGCCAGACATCCTCCGCTACGGCCAGATGATGAACGGATACGCGGTCGAGGCTGGTCTCCCGCAGCGCGGGATCGCCGCCCTCCCCGTGCTCACACCATGGCTCGCTTCGCAATGGGTGAGCCTGGTCAGCCCAGTTCCGCGGCAGATCGCGGTCCCCATCATCGCGTCGTTGCAGAACGACTGCGTCATGACCGAACATGACATCGACGATCACATCGAACCTCCTGATGGCGGCCTGCTCCCGTATCGGACGGCCGTGAGGCTCGCTCTCAAGCGCGAGGAGGAGGGCGAGATCGAGACGAGCTGGCAGAGCGCCACGGTGCCCGGTGCGCCGAGTGATCCTCTCCCGAGCGATCCCGACTGGGCAGGGCACACTGTCTTCACCGATCTGCGCGAGCGGCGCACCTCCGCCTCCGCAGCTGCCGTGTGGGATGTCATCGAGTCGATCGGCGGCGAGAAGGGCTGGTACTCCTTCCCGCTCGCGTGGGCCGCGCGGGGCTGGATCGATCGGCTCGTCGGCGGTGTCGGAATGCGGCGGGGCCGCCGGCATCCGACACGGTTGCACACCGGCGATGTGATCGATGTCTGGCGCGTGGAGGCGGTCGAGCACGGGCGCACACTGCGCCTGCGAGCAGAGATGCGGATGCCGGGGCGGGGGTGGCTCGAACTCGGCGTCGAGCCGGCCGTTGGCGGAAGCCGCTACCGCCAACGCGCCGTGTACTTCCCGAAGGGCCTGACCGGCCGGCTGTACTGGGCGATGCTGCTGCCGTTCCACGGCGTGATCTTCAACGGCATGGCCACCAGCATCCTGCGTGCAGCCGAGCGCACACCGGGGGAGGCGGCATGAGGCTCTGGTCGGTGCACCCTAAGCATTTCGATCGCCAGGCGCTCACGGCATGCTGGCGCGAAGGACTTCTCGCCCAGGCCGTGATCGCAGAGCCGGGCAGAGGCTACTCCCGGCATCCGCAGCTGCGACGGTTCCAGGAGACCGACGACCCGTGCGCGGCGATCGGCGATTACCTGACCCCGATCGTCGACGAAGCGGATGCGCGGGGATACAGCTTCGCGCGGGACAAGATCCGTACGACCGGGTACGCGCGCACGCTGATCGTGAACGACGGCCAGCTCGCCTACGAGTGGAAGCACCTTCTGGCGAAGCTCGAGCACCGCAGCCCGACGGTGTGGGAGCGATGGCGCGACCTGCCGGTTCCCGATCCGCATCCGGGCTTCACGGTCGTCAGCGGTCCGATCGCCGAGTGGGAGAAGGTCGCGGCGGACGGCGCCGCGCACAGTGGTCGCACGATCATCGGTCAGCAGGAGGCATCAACATGAGCAGTACGTCAGAACAGCGGCAGGATGGGCGTCGCGAGACGAAGCCTCCGAGGGCGACCAGCATCCACCTCGAGCATGGCGCGAAAGTGCCGTCCGCGACGCCGGCGGCGCAGTCCGGCCCGGAGCACGTCACCGAACCCGTCGCCTACGACGCGATTCTGCTGTCGGGCTTCGGCGGCCCGGAGGGCCAGGGCGACGTGCTGCCCTTCCTCCGCAATGTGACGCGGGGCCGCGGCATCCCCGACGAGCGCCTGGAAGAGGTCGCCCACCATTACCGCCGATTCGACGGAGTGAGTCCGATCAACGACCAGAATCGACTTCTTCGCCAGGCGCTGAAATCGGCCCTCGCGGAGGCCGGTCTTGATCTACCGGTCTACTGGGGCAACCGCAACTGGTCGCCCTACCTCGATGAGGCGCTCGCGAGTGCGGCGAACGACGGCATCCGCCGGATGCTCGCGATCCCGACCAGCGCGTACTCCTCCTACTCCTCGTGCCGGCAGTACCGGGAGGACTGGGCCGACGCGCTCGAGGCGAGCGGTACGCAGGGGATCATCCAGATCGACAAGGTCAGGCAGTTCTTCTCGCACCCCGGCTTCATCCAGCCCTTCATCGAGGGTGTGCGAGAGGGGATCGCCGCTGCGGCGCAGGCAGGGCACGACGCGTCGAGCATCGAGGTGCTGTTCTCGACGCACAGCATCCCGACGCAGGATGCAGAGCTCTCCGGAGCGGGCCTGTTCGCCGACGTCGACGGCGGAGGCTACGCGGCACAACACCGCGCCGTCGCGGAGGAGGTCATGGCCGCAGCGGCGCCTGGAGTGTCATGGCAGCTCGTCTACCAGTCGCGGTCCGGTCCTCCTTCGCAGCCCTGGCTCGAGCCCGACATCAACGACGCACTCGAGGCGCTCGAACATCGAAGCGCGGTGCTGATCGTTCCGATCGGGTTCGTGAGCGACCATATGGAGGTCATCTGGGATCTCGACACCGAGGCGATCGAGACGGCGGCGCGGCTCGGCCTGTGGAGTCTGCGGACGCCGACGCCTGGCACGCATCCGGCCTTCGTCGACGCGCTTGTGGACCTGGTGCAGGAACGGGTCTCGGGGCGCCCCGTGGAGCAGCGAGCGAACGCGACGGCGCTGAGTGCATGGTTCGACGTCTGCCGACCCGGATGCTGCGCGAACAAGCGCCTCGGATTCGCCCCGGCGATCGCGGGGCTGCAGCCCTGACGAGTCACGAGCTGTGACAGGGAGGGGCGCCGGGACCGATTGCGTAACATCATCCTCGAGATGGATGCGGACGCCGCGGAAGCTCCGTATCTTTGAGTACACGGAGGCTGAACCGGGGGGTTTGGACGATATGTCGTCAATGAGTGCGTTAAGAGAGCTGGCAGCGTTCTTCCTGCCGGTCGGGTTCGTCGGAGCGGGCATCGCCGTTCTCTGCGCGATCATCGCCGGAGTCGCGCTCGCGCGCGGAGCGGTGGGATTGAGTGGCGGAGCGACTGCCGTCTGGATCGTCGGCATGATGCTCAGCATCGCTGCCGGCTTCTCCGGGCAGTGGATCCCGACCGCGGCCGCAGGCGGGGCATTGGTTGCGGCGCTCGTGATCGGAGCACTCGTGCGGGTTGTGCTCAACAGGCGCCCGAGCCGACCTGAGCGGCCGGAGCCGGTGGGCGCCGGTCCCGCTCCCACCCGCCCGCGCCGCGCCGAAGGGCTCGGCGGCGCGAGCCTCGGTACGGTTCTGGTTCAGCGCTAGCAGCGCTGAAGAATCGGCGGCTCAGCGGTAGTCGCGGTCCAGGTGCTGCCCTGCGGCGTCGCCGGCCGTGACGCGCTCCGCTTCGCGTGCCCGAAGCTCGACCCGGCGGATCTTGCCGGAGATCGTCTTGGGCAGCTCGGGCACGAACTCGATGATCCGCACCCACAGGTGCGCCGACAGGCGATCCCTGGCGAAGTCGTAGATCGCCCGTGCAGCGTCGGCTTCGGCCGGAGCATCCGCCCGCAGACACACGTACGCCTTCGGCACCGACAGGCGCGTCGGGTCCGGACTCGGGATCACCGCGGCCTCGACCACGAAGTCGTGCTCCAGCAGCACCGACTCGAGCTCGAACGGCGAGATCTTGTAGTCGGAGGCCTTGAAGACGTCATCGGCCCGCCCGACGTACGTGAGGTAGCCGTCCTCGTCGCGTGAGGCGATGTCGCCGGTGTGGTGGAATCCGCCGAGACGTGATTCGGCGGTCTTCTCCGGGTCGTCGTAGTACCCGGCCATCAGGCCGAGCGGCGACTCCGCGAGATCCAGCGCGATCTCGCCCTCGTGATCGGTGACCTCGCCCGTGACCGGGTCGAGCAGCACGACCGGATAGCCGGGCAGTGGTCTGCCCATCGAGCCGTCCTTCACGATCTGGCCGGGGGAGTTGCCGACGCACGCGGTCATCTCGGTCTGGCCGAATCCGTCGCGGATCGTTCCTCCCCAGGCATCCCGCACCCGGGTGATCACCTCGGGATTGAGCGGCTCGCCGGCGCCGACGAGTTCGCGCGGCGGGTGCGCGAGACGTGACAAGTCGGCCTGGATCAGCATCCGCCACACGGTCGGCGGGGCGCAGAACGTGGAGACGTGATGCGTGTCCATGACCTGCATCAGCGTGTTCGCGTCGAAGCGGTCGTAGTTGTAGACGAACACGGTCGCCTCGGCGAGGAACGGCGAGTAGAAGCTCGACCAGGCGTGCTTCGCCCACCCGGGGGAGGAGATGTTCAGGTGCACATCCCCTGGCTGCACGCCCAGCCACCACATGGTCGACAGGTGCCCGACCGGGTAGGAGACGTGCGTGTGCTGCACGAGTTTCGGCCGGCTCGTCGTGCCGGATGTGAAGTACAGCAGGCTGGTGTCTCCCGCCGGTGTCGGCCCGTCGGGCTCGAAGTCGCGCGGTGCGCTCGCCGAGTCGGCGAAGTCGTGCCATCCGGCGGGGACGTCGCCGACGCCGATCCGCTGCACTGCATCGTCGATCGCGCTCAGGCGATCGCTCAACGAGCCGAGCGTCACGACGGCCGTGGCGTGGCTGTGCTCGACGCGGAATACGAGGTCGGATGCCGAGAGCAGAGTCGAGGTCGGAACGGCGACCGCACCGATCTTGGTGATGGCGAGCATCACCTCCCACAGCTCGATCGTGTTATTCAGCATCACGATCAGATGATCACCACGGCCGATTCCCAGGCCGCGCAGCCAGTTCGCGACCTGATCGGAACGGACGGAGAGCTCGCCGTAGCTCCAGCTCTGAAGGCTGAGATCGGCGGACACGATCTGCACGGCAGGGCGATCCGGATTCTCGCCGGCGACGACGTCGAACCACTCCAGAGCGAAGTTGAACTCGTCGAGCTCGGGCCAGCGGAATCCCTCGACTGCGGTGTCGTAATCCGTGGCGTGCGCGAAGAGATGCCGGCGCATCTCGCGGATCGCGAGGGTGGCGGCGGTGGCAGTGCGACTCATCCGTCCATCCTGCACCTTCGGCATGATCTTCGCCGTAGGTCTTCCCTTGCCGAATCGATTCGATAAACTGGTCGCTTCGTCGTTCCCGGCATCCGATCCCCCATCCCCCCGCGTTCCGGAAGTTCTCCTCCGCATGGCCATCTCCCTCACCACGGGCCGCCCCTGGCGTGTCATCCTGTCGTTCTCCGTCCCGCTGCTCATCGGCAATGTCGTGCAGCAGCTCTACCAGGTCGTCGACACGATCGTCGTCGGCCGCGAGCTCGGCGTGAACTCGCTCGCCGCCGTCGGGGCGACCGGCAGCCTGCTGTTCCTGCTGCTCGGCTTCGCGTGGGGCATGACGAGCGGTTTCGCGATCCCCACGGCGCAGGCGTTCGGCGCGAAGGACCATGCAGCCGTCAGGCGTTCGGTCGCCACCGGCACGCTGCTGTCGGCGGCGGCCAGCATCCTGATCACGATCGGCGGGCCGCTGCTCGCCGAACCCGTGCTCGTGCTCATGCAGACGCCGCCCGAGCTGCTCGCCGAGGCCACGCTGTTCACGCAGGTGAGCTTCCTCGGCGGCGGCGCGACGATGTTCTTCAACTACCTCTCCGCGATCATCCGCGCGATCGGCGACTCCAAGACCCCGCTGATCTTCCTCACCATCGCGTGCGCGCTGAACGTCGTGCTCGTCGTCGTGCTGGTCGGACCGGTCGGCTGGGGTGTCGCCGGCGCTGCGCTCGCGACCGTGGTCTCGCAGGCGGTCTCGGTGCTGCTCTGCCTCGAGTTCGTCAGGCGTCGGATGCCGATGCTGCACGTGCGGCGCGCGGACTGGAAGGTCACGCGCGATGACATCGCCGATCACCTGCGACTCGGCCTGCCGATGGGATTCCAGGCCTCGATCATCGCGATCGGCACGCTGGTCGTGCAGGTGGCGCTGAACATGCTCGGGGCGGAAGCCGTCGCGGCGTACACGACCGCGAGCCGCGTCGACAGCCTCGCGACCGCGCTGCTCGCCTCGCTGGGCCTCGCCGTGTCGATGTACGTGGCGCAGAACTTCGGCGGACGCCGGCCCGACCGCATCCGCGCCGGCGTGAAGCAGGCGCTCTGGATGGCCGTCATCGCCTCCGTCATCCTCGGCGTGGTGCTCATCGCGTTCGGAACCCATCTCGTGCGGCTGTTCGTCGGCGATGGGTCGGACGAAGTGGTCGAGAGCGCCCACCTCATGCTCATCATCAACGGATCGACTTACGCGCTGCTGGGCGTGCTGTTCGTACTGCGCGGCGCACTGCAGGGGCTCGGACAGGCGATGATCCCGACGATCACCGGCGTGGTCGAACTGTTCATGCGCGTCGGCGCTGCCGTCGTGCTCGGTGCGATTCTCGGATTCGGCGGCGTTGCGGCGAGCAACCCGCTGGCGTGGGTCGGCGCGGTCGTGATCCTCGTCCCCGCGTACATGCGTGCGCATCGCGCCCTCGCGAGAATGCCCGTCGATCCGCTCGAGCCGACTCTCACCACCCCGATCGCGCTCGTCGGGCCCGACAACAGCTCGCTGAATGTGGATGCCGTCGTCACCCAGCCAGTGCCGATCATCGTGCAGCGGCGGTGGAAGAAGCTGCTACGCCGCTGAGCGTTTCGCTACCCGAGCACCCCGCGGCCGTCGCGCAGCTCGAAGACCAGCTGGGTCTCGGTGCCGCGCACGACCGGATGCACCGTGATGTGCTCCAGGACGATGTCGCGGAGGGCCACGGCATCGCGCACCGCGACGTGCACGAGAAAGTCGTCTACGCCGGCGACGTGGAACACCTGCAGCACCTGCGGCGTCGCCACGAGCGCATCGAACAGCGCGTTGACCTTCTCGCCGGTGTGGTTCGCCAACCGCACCTTGATGATCGCCTCGAGCGGATAGCCGAGCGCGGCCGCGTCGAGCCGGATGCGGGTGTCGCGGATGATGCCGCGATCGCGCAGGCTGCGAACCCGGTGCGCACAGGTGGACTCGGCCAGCCCCAGCTGCTGCGCGAGTGCCTTGTTCGTGAGGTCTGCGCGAACACTGAGCGCGGCGAGGATCTCGAGGTCGACTTCATCGAGTTGTGCTTTGGCCAATCTCATCTCCTCCTCGCCCCACCGATTTGCTGAAGAATGCGGATTGTGCGAGCTTCATGGCGGATGCTGTCGAATTCTCCCATCTTGATTGGGATTCGGGCACCTTGGAAGCATGACCGACCAGCATCTGCATCCCGACACGATGGCCGTGCACAGCGGCAGGGCCGACCTCGCCGAACTCGGTGTCCACGCCCTGCCGATCGATCTGTCGACCACGAATCCGCTGCCGGACATCGAACGCGGCGGCGACTCCTACGAGGCGATGGCGACGGGAGGCCGACCACCCGCTGACGGCAGCATGGTCTACGCGCGACTGTGGAACCCGACGGTCGCTCGCTTCGAAGACGCTCTCGCCGAGATGGAGCACGCTGACGCGTCGGTGGCGTTCTCGTCGGGCATGGCGGCGATGACCGCGGTGATCCTCGCGCACACGAGTGCGGCGCGCAAGTCTCACGTCGTGGCGGTGCGGCCGCTCTACGGCGGCACGGATCACCTGCTCGGCTCCGGCCTGCTCGCAACCGAGACCACCTACTGCCATCCGTCGGAGGTGCGGTCGATGATGCGGGCGGACACCGGGCTCGTCGTCGTGGAGACCCCGGCCAACCCGACGCTCGAGCTCGTCGACATCGCCGAGATCGTCGCGGCCGCCGGGGACGTGCCCGTCGTCGTCGACAACACGTTCGCGACGCCGCTGCTGCAGAACCCGCTCGACCACGGCGCCGCGATGTCGCTGCACAGCGCGACCAAGTACCTGGGTGGCCACGGCGACGTGATCGCCGGAGTCGTGGCGTGCAGTGAGCGGATCGCCGAGGCACTGCGACGCGTGCGTGCGGTCACCGGAGGGCTGCTGCATCCGCTCGGCGCGTATCTACTGCATCGCGGCCTCACCACGCTGCCGGTCAGGATACGCCAGCAGCAGCAGAACGCCCAACAGATCGTGCAGTGGCTGATCGATCAGCCCGAGGTCGATGAGGTGTTCTATCCCGGGCTTGACGGTGATCCGCGCGGCATCCTCGAGCGTCAGATGCGCGGCACCGGAGCGATGATCGCGATGCGGATGAGCGGTGGCTACGCGGCGGCGAAAGCCGTCGCCTCGTCGGTGGCACTGTTCACGCACGCCGTGTCACTGGGCGGAGTGGACTCGCTCATCCAGCATCCGGCCGCCCTCACCCACCGCCCGGTGCCGGCCGACGCGCGCCCCGACGCCGACGTGCTGAGGTTGTCGATCGGACTGGAGAACGCGGGCGACCTCATCGCCGACCTCGCCCAGGCGTTCGCGGCGTCGACCGTTATGCGGCCGCACCGACCGGCGAACGCCGCCGCAGTCTCTTCCCGATGACCCCCTGGCGCGGGCTGAAGAGGTAGACGAGCGCGAACACGCACCCCTGCACGACGACGACGAGACCTCCGGATGCCGCGTCGATCCAATAGCTGAGGTAGATCCCGACCACGCTGCACAGCGCCGACATGACGGGTGCGATCACCAGCATCCGCCCGAAGCGGTCCGTCAGCAGATACGCCGTCGCGCCGGGGATGATCAGCATCGCCACGACCAGTACCACGCCGACGACCTGCAGAGCGACGACCGAAGTCAGCGCGAGCACGCCGAGCAGCAGGGCGCCCAGCAGGCGGGGCGAGAGCCCGATCGCGAACGCGTGGGTCGGATCGAATGCGTACAGGGTGAGGTCTCGGCGCTTGATGATCAGCACGCCGAATGCGACTGCCGCGAGGATAGCGATCTGCACGAGGTCACCGGTGGAGACCCCGAGGATGTTCCCGAAGATGATGTGGTTGAGATCGGTCTGGCTGGGGGTGACCGAGATCAGCACGAGTCCGAGCGCGAACAGCGTCGTGAAGACGATGCCGATCGCGGCATCCTCCTTGACCCTGCTCGTGCCGCGGATGAGGCCGATCAGGCCGACGGCGAGAAGCCCGAAGACCAGGGCGCCCAACGCGAACGGTGCTCCGAAGATGTACGCGAGCACGACTCCTGGCAGCACCGCGTGCGAGACCGCGTCGCCCATCAGCGACCAGCCCACCAGCACCAGCCAGCACGACAGCACCGCGCACACGACAGCGGCGACGGCGGTGGTGACGAGCGCCCGCACCATGAAGTCGTACTGCAGGGGCTCGAGGATCCATTCCCAGATCATGGCGCCTCCTCCTGATCGGCATCGCTCTCCAGCCCGAACGCGCGCGCGAGATTTCCGGGTTCGAGCGCCTCTGAGACAGAACCGTGGAAGAGCACCCGTCGCAGCAGCAGCACGGCCTCGTCTGCGAGAGAGGGGAGCGCATGCAGGTCGTGGGTCGAGACGAGCACCGTGCTGCCGGCCGCTGCGAGCTCACGCAGCAGTCGCACGATCGTGGCCTCGCTGCGCTTGTCGACGCCGGCGAACGGCTCGTCGAGAAGCAGGATGCCGGCGCGCTCTGCCAAACCCTGGGCGATGCCGCGTGCGACGAAGGCGCGCTTGCGCTGCCCCCCGGAGAGCTGCCCGATCTGCCGGTCGGCGAGGTCAGTCAGCTCGACGCGCTCCAGCGCCTCGTCGACGGCATCCCTGTCCGCAGCACGCGCTCGCCGCAGCATACCCTGCTGTCCGTAACGGCCCATCATCACGACGTCGCGCACCGACACGGGGAAGGTCCAGTCGACGTCCTCGCTCTGCGGCACGTAGCCGATGAGCCCGCGCCGACGAGCGGATGCCGGATCCGCTCCCTCCAGTCGCACCTGTCCTGCGGCCGGTCGCACGAGGCCGATGATCGACTTGAACAGTGTCGACTTCCCCGATCCGTTCATGCCGATCAGCCCTGTGACGCGTCCGGGCTCCACCGTGAGCGAGACATCGTCGAGAGCGAGCACGTCGCCGTACCGCACGGTGATGCCGCTGACGTCGATCGAGCTCATGATCCGCTCCCCGTCAGGCCTGCGACGATCAGGTCGGCGTCGTGGCGGATCAGATCCAGATACGTCGGCACCGGGCCGTCGGCCTCGGACAGCGAGTCGACGTAGAGCATGCCGCCGAAGCTCGTACCCGTCGCCTGCACCACCTGCTGCATCGCCTTGTCGGACACGGTCGATTCGCAGAACACCGCCGGCACCTCGTTGTCGTCCACGAACTCGATCGCGTCGGCGATCTGACGCGGCGTCGCCTGCTGCTCGGCGTTCACGGCCCAGATGTACGCCTCGGTGAGGCCGGCATCCCTGGCGAGGTAGGAGAACGCACCCTCGCAGGTGACCAGGGCGCGTTCGTTCTCGGGCAACGCCGCGAGTTCGTCGGTCAGATCGTCCTGCACCTGCTGCAGCTCTGCCTTGTATGCGTCGGCGTTCGCGGCGAAGTCATCGGCGTGCACGGGGTCGAGGTCGCTGAACGCCGAGACCATGTTGTCGACGTAGAGCTGCGCGTTCGCCGGACTCATCCAGGCGTGCGGGTTGGGCTTGCCGGCGTACGCGTCTTCCGTGATGTCGATCACGTCGATGCCGTCCGAGACCACCACGTGCGGCACCTCGACCGATTCGACGAACTGCGCGAACCACACCTCGAGATTGAGCCCGTTGTCGAGGATCAGATCGGCGTCCGCAGCCTTGCGCACGTCGCCCGGCGTCGGCTCGTAGCCGTGGATCTCGGCGCCCGGCTTCGTGATCGATTCCACGCGCAGGTGGTCGCCCGCCACGTTCTCGGCGATGTCGGCGAGCACCGTGAAAGTGGTCAGCACGACCGGGCGGTCATCGTCGGTCACGGCATCCGGACCCGCGCAGCCGGACAGCGCGAGGGTGAGACCGGCGGCGAGTGCCACGGCGCGCGCGACCGACCCGGCAGACGGAGCGGCACTGACGCTGCGAGATTTAGGCACACCGAAAACCTACCTTTTAGGCACACCGAAAACAAGCGCGCACCGATAGGCGGCCGGAACGATTGTTGACTCCAAGTCAATGGGTTCTGTCGAGTCGCCACAGAAGACCGAGTATCGCGACCACTGAAACTTGGTTTCAATGATCAAAGTAAGCGAAGGCGCAAGAACGACGTACTTACACTGCGGGTGGCAACGACGCCACTGACCCTGGAGCCCCAATGATGAGTTCTACGACCCACGCGCACGGCCGAGGCATGCGCATCACCGTCATCGTCCTCAGCCTGCTGCTGACCGCGATGGTGATTCTGTTCTTCCTGACGACAGGCAAGATCTCCGCAGGTGCAGCCGAGCTGTCCGACGGCACACTGACGGCAAAGGACGGCTCGACCCAGCTGGCCGCCGGCGCAGACGATCTCTCCACCGGAGCCGGCACGCTGGCCGACGGCACCGAGAAGCTCGCCGAGGGCGCAGCGAGTGCGCATGCCGGCTCGCAGAAACTCGCCACCGGCGCGCAGAGCGCATCGACAGGTGCAGCCTCGCTGGCCGCGGGCGCGGACACGTTGGCTGCCGGAGCATCGGATGCGGCAGCGGGAGCCGGGAAGCTCAGCGAGGGCGCACTGAATGCGCTGCTCGGCGCTCAGAAGCTCACCGCCGGACTGGCATCGGCTGACTCGGGTGCGCAAGCCGCGCTGAATGGTGCGCAGAGCCTGTCGACCGGTGCGGCGCAGATCGACGCCGGTGCGCAGTCGGTGCTCGACGGCGCGACCCGGCTTTCCACCGGAACCCAGCAGGTGGATGCCGGTGCGCAGAAGGCGTTGGAAGGCGCACAGCTCCTGTCTGCCGGCGCACAGCAGACGGATGCCGGAGCCACGGCAGTACTCGACGGCGTGACCGGCCTTGCCGCCGGGGTCGCCGGAGCCCACCAGGTCGCCGGGCAGGTGCTCGCCGGCGCCGATCAGCTCAACGCCGGCCTCGCGGCAGCCGTCACCCCCGAGCTGCAGTTCCTCGCCAGTGAGGGGTCCGCTGCAGCCATCACCGCCGCGGCCGGCAGCGCGCCGGGCAACTCCCAGCAGCTGGCCGATGCACTCGCGCAGCTCGCCGCAGCCAATCCCGACAACGCGCAGTTCCAGCAGCTCGCGGCACTCTCGGCGGGCGTCGACGCACAGGTCGACGGCATCGCCGGCGCGGCTGCTGCCGCACCCGCGCTCGCCGCAGGAACGCTGAACGCCGCAACCGCGGCCGGACAGGTGGCGGCCGGTGCCAACGCGCTGGTCAACGGCAATGTCGCGCAGGGGTGGCCGGGGACGGTGGCTCTCGTCGATGCGGAGAGAGGGGCACCCGCTCTGCTCGTCGGCACGCAGGCGCTGAAGGCCGGTACCGCGCAGGTCTCCACCGGCGCTTCCGCCCTCGCCGAAGGGATCGTCCCCTTGACGGATGGCACGACGCAACTCGCCGCTGGTGCATCGCAGCTCGCAGACGGTGCGCAGCCCCTCAAGGCGGGAACCGCTCAGGTCGCCACCGGTGCGCAGCAGCTCTCCACCGGTCTGCAGCCGCTGAAGGACGGCACAGCTGAGCTGGCCGCCGGCGCGGACAGTCTCGCCGGGGGCATGGACACCCTCGCCGCGGGTGCGACTTCGCTGCACGCCGGTTCGATCAGGATCGATTCCGGCGCGACCAGCCTCGACGAGGGCGCAGCGGCACTCGCGGCAGGCGCGGCGACGCTGGCCACCGGCGCCTCGACGCTCGACACCGGCGTCGGCGCGCTCTCGGAGGGAGCGGCCACGATCTCGGACGGATCGGGCGAGATCGCAGACGGCGGCGAGACTCTCGCGGCCGGTGCTGCCGACCTCGCGGCGGGCAACGGTCTCATCGCCGACGGCTCCGGCACGCTGGCCACAGCTACGGCCGGAGCGGCACCCTCGATGCTGCCGTGGATGCTCGGCGCAGTCCTGGTCGGCCTGATCGCGATCGGCTTCTGGATCGGTCACCGCGTGCAGCACCGTCGGGCTCTCGCACTGGCGGCCTGAGGCCCTGAACGACTGAACCGCCCCGGCGCATCGCTCGCGCCGGGGTGGTTCGCTGTCGGGGCGGCGGTGGGCGGGACTGGAGGTTCTCTGCCCAGGGCAGAACCGCCGTGAGCGGATTCCGGCGCCGGCCCCGCTCCCGCGTCACAGGCTGAAGTCATGAGCGAAGAGAATCCCATCCCGCATTTCGGTCCAGAGGCCAGACGCGCACTTTTCCACGACCGCATCCTGGTGCTCGACGGCGCCCTCGACGACGACAACGGCACGCTGCTGATGACGCAGCTGTTGACGCTGTCTGCGGAGAATCCGGTCGCCGACATCGCCCTGTGGATCCACTCACCGGGCGGCTCGGTGCCGTCGATGCTTGCGATCCGCGACATCATGCACCTCATCCCGAACGATGTGGCCACCCTCGCACTCGGAACCGCTGCCAGCGCGGGGCAGTTCCTGCTCTCCGCCGGCACGAAGGGCAAGCGCCGCGCGCTGCCGCACGCGCGCATCCTCATGCATCAGGGGTCGGCGGGCATCGGCGGTTCCGCCGTCGAGATCGAGGTGCAGGCCGACGATCTGCGCCAGATGCGCGACACCGTGCTCGGGCTCATCTCCGCTGACACCGGTCAGCCCGCCGAGCGCATCTTCGAGGACTCGCTGCACGACCGCTGGTACACGGCCGCACAGGCCGAGGAGTACGGGTTCATCGACGCGATCGTCAGTTCGGTCGCAGAGGTCATGCCGCGCCGTCGCGCGCGGGTCGGATTGGGGACGGATGCCGCGGCATCCGCCACGGAAGGAGCGAAGTCATGAGCAGCTACACGATCCCGAACGTCATCGCGCAGCATCCGCGGGGTGAGCGTGTCATGGACGTCTACTCGCACCTGCTCGCGGAGCGCGTGATCTATCTGGGCACCGGAATCGACGCCGGCGTCGCGAACGCCCTGATCGCGCAGCTGCTGCATCTCGATGCAGACAGCCCTGACACGGGCGTCCAGTTCTACATCAACAGCGAGGGCGGCGACCCTGGTGCGGCGCTGGCGATCTACGACACGATGCAGCACATCCGTCCGAGCATCGCGACGACTGTCGTCGGGCAGGCGATCGGACCAGCGGCCCTGCTCGCGGCCGCCGGAGCGCCGGAGCAGCGCGCGGCGCTCGAGCATGCGCGCATCGTGCTGCATCAGCCGGCCGGCCAGTCGCGCGGGGCGATCCCCGATCTCATCCTCGCCGCCGACGAGGTGGTCAGGGTGCGTGCCGACATGGAGGCCGTGCTCGCCAGGCACACCGGTCGCACCGTCGAGACGCTGCGCGTCGATACCGATCGGGACCGGGTGTTCACAGCATCCACCGCGCTCGACTACGGGCTGATCGACACCGTGCTGGGGGAGCGGGGGTAGGGCGCCGTCACCCACGACGCGGGACACCGCGCCGCGACCTGAGACTCGCGATGAGCAGCAGAGTGGTCGGAATCAACAGCAGCAGGAAGCCGCTCGGGCCGACGATCCAGATGCAGACGAGCGCCCAGATGCCGAGCGTGAGCGCGATGTACAGCGGCACGGTGTCGCCGCGTCGGCCGGCCCGAAGGATGAGGAGCGCGAGCAGTACGCCGGGAACGACGAAGCCGCCCGGAAGTCCCCAGAACTGCACCGCCGCATCCGTCGGCAGCTGGGTGGTTCGGAACGGTCCGGCCATCCAGGGGCCCCACCACGGGTGCAGGGCGAACACCACGGCATGCAACGCCGAGATCGTCAGCAGGGAGATCGCGCCCGCGACCGTGAGCCGGTCGGGACGCACGGATGCGCCGTCACGACGTGGCTCGGCGGAGCGATCATCTGAGGCGGAGTCGGGGAATGCGGCCGTGTCCGGATGTGTCATGCCTCAATCGTGAAGCGGCCCCGGGTCGCGGCCATCCCTCCGCAGGGCGAATCGCCTCACCCGAGCGGGTGAGATGCGCGACTCAGGCGGCGAGAGCGAGCGCGCCGCGAGCGCCGACTGACACGGCAGCGGATGCCGGCGCCGAGGCCATACGCAGCTCATCTGCCACGCTGCTGGCGAGTTCGATGAGCGTCGTGTCGAGGGCCCCGGCGACCGCGGCGATCATCTCGCTGGACGGCTCCTTCAGCCCGCGCTCGATCTCGGAGAGGTACTGCGGTGAGACACCGGCTTTGTCGGCTGTCTCGGTGAGGGTCTCTTCACGCTCATGCCGCCGGCGCCGGAGCTGATCTCCGAGCAGATGCCGCCAGAGCGGCTCCGGCCCGTTCTGCGGGCGCGGGCTGCGAGAGGGGTGGGGTGTGCGGGGGAACGGGACGATCTCGGCCATGGTTCACGGTAACCCTGACGTTCGTCGGTGTCACCGCTGTTCTGCTCAGAGCAGAACGCGACAGCTCGCACTCAGGCGGAGGGGAGCCTGATCGTGCCCGTGCCCGGGTGCTTGTGCGGCATCCGGTCACGATCGTAGGTGATGTTCGAGTAGCCATGAGGCACGGGATGCCCGTCCTCGCCGAGACTGACGAAGACGATCTTCTCGATCGTGAGAATGCGCTTGCGCGTGATCATGTTGCGCACCACTGCACGCATCGTGAGAGAGGTGCGACCGAAATGCGTCGCGGTCAGGCCCATCTCGATGAGATCTCCCTGCAGGGCGGATGCCTCGAAGTTGATCTCCGAGATGAGCTTGGTCACCACGCGGTAGTTGCCGAGCTGCACGATCGCGTAGATCGCGGCCTCCTCGTCGATCCACTTCAGCAGGCTGCCGCCGAACAGCGACCCGTTCGCGTTCAGATCCTCCGGACGCACCCACTTGCGGGTGTGGAAGTTGATGCCGTCGTCAGAGGGGTTCCAGCCGGATGCGTGCTTCGCCATTGTTCAAGCGTAGAAGGCCGATGATTCCGGAATGTTTCGAGGTCGGGGCTCGCGCTTCACGCCTCTGGGTGCACCGGCACCTCTGCCGCGGCATCCGTCGCCGCCCAGCTGGCGAGCAGCTTCAGCTTCTCTTCCGACGGCGTCCCCGGCTCTGCGGTGTACGTCGACAGCTGCAGTCCAGGGTCTGCCGGCAGTTCGAATGCTTCGTAGGTCAGCTCGAACTCACCGAACGTCGGGTGGTTGATCCGCTTCACCCCGGTGCGGTGGTACTTCACGTTGTGTGCCGCCCAGAGAACGCGGAACCGCTCGCTTCGTGTCGACAGTTCGCCGACCAGGTCGGTGAGCCTCTTGTCGTAGGGGTTGCGGCCTGCTTCGCCGCGCATCGTCGCCACGAGGTCTTGGGTGTTGCGCTCCCAGTCGGGGTAGAAGTCCTGCGCCGCGGGATTCAGGAAGGCGAAGCGCGCGCTGTTGGGCTCGTGCTCGGCGAACAGCGGTGCGTACAGTGCGCGGCCGAGCGCGTTCGCGCCGAGATAGTCGAAGTAGTTGTTGCGCACGAGCGCGGGCGCGCCGGTCATCGCGTCGAGCAGACGCTGGATGCTGGGGCGCAGACCGTCCGCCTTCTTGCGGGGCTTGCGCACCACCGGCGACGCGTTCGCCGTGCGGGCGAGATCGAACAGGTGGGCCGTCTCGGCATCGTCGAGCTGCAGTGCTCTGGCGAGCGCATCGAGCACGCTGTCGGATGCTCCGGAGAGATCGCCCCGCTCGAGCCGGGTGTAGTAGTCGACGCTGACGCCCGCGAGCATCGCGACCTCTTCACGGCGGAGACCAGGCACGCGGCGGTTGCCGCCGTATGCGGGCAGTCCTGCCTGGTCGGGGGTGATGCGTGCGCGCCTCGTGGAGAGGAACTCGCGCACTTCGCTGCGGGTGTCCATGCTCCGAAGGTACGCCGCCTCGCCGCGATGAGGGAGGCACTGGCAGTACCGGGAACACGCGCCACTGCCTGGAACGTGCGGGCGCGAGTGGAATGGATCCATGACCAGAACGCGGAACCCCGGCACGAAGAACCCCGGCTCGAGGAACACTGCAGCGATCCTGACGGTCATCCTCGTCAGCTACTTCATGATCCTGCTCGACAACTCGGTGATCTTCACCGCGCTGCCCTCCCTGGCGGTCGACCTCGGTCTCGCACCCGCGGAGCTCGCCTGGGTGCAGGACGCCTACACGCTCGTCTTCGGCGGGCTTCTGCTGCTCGGCGCCAGGGCCGGCGACATCCTCGGTCGCCGTCGGGTCTTCGTCTTCGGTCTGGCCGTGTTCTCGATCGCATCCCTGCTGATCGCCCTCGCCCCGACGGCATGGATCCTCATCGCCGCGCGCGCACTGCAGGGCGTGGGCGCTGCGATCGTCGCTCCTTCGGCGCTGTCGCTGCTCACGGCGAGCTTCGAGGGGGCGGCACGTGACAGGGCGGTCGCCTGGTACGCCGCCACTGCCGGGATCGGCGCAAGCCTCGGGATGCTGGTCGGCGGTGCCGCCGCGACACTGCTGAGCTGGCGCGCTGGATTCTGGATCAACGTGCCCATCGGCATCGCGATGATCGTGCTCGCCCCGCGGTTCCTGCCCGAGACACCGACATCTCCCGGTCGTTTCGATGCCACTGGCGCCATCACCTCCACACTCGGCATCGGTGCACTGGTGTTCGCTCTGCTGCACGGGGCTGAGGACGGCTGGGGTGACCTGCTCACGCTCGCATCTTTCGCTGCGGCGACAGCGCTCCTCCTCGTCTTCGTTCTCGCCGAATCGCGCGCCGCCCAGCCGATCATGCCGCTGCGCCTCTTCAGCAGCCGCATCCGCACCGGCGCTTATCTCGTGCGCCTCACCTACCTCGGCGCGATGATCGGGTTCTTCTTCTTCACGACCCAGTTCCTCCAGGGCGTACTGGGATTCACCGCGATGCAGGCAGGGCTGGCATTCCTGCCGATGACGCTGGTGAACTTCGTCGTCGCGATGGCGATCCCGCGGCTCGTCGCGCGGGTCGGCAACACCTGGCCGCTGGTCGTCGGCGTCGCGCTGACACTGGCAGGGATGCTGTGGCTCAGTCGCCTCGCGCCCGACAGTGCCTACGTCACCGGCGTCGCGCTTCCCATGCTCCTCATCGGCGCCGGGCAGGGTCTCGCGTTCGCCCCGATGACCACGTTCGGCATATCCGGCGCGACGACGGCGGATGCCGGTGCGGCCTCCGGCGTCGTCAACACGTTCCATCAGGTCGGGATGTCGCTCGGCCTCGGCGTACTCGTCGCGGTGGCCGCGGCATCCGACGTCCAGGGCGAGGCCACGGAGACGGCACTGACCGGCGAGGTTTCGGCGGCTCTCACGGCCGCCGCCGTCCTGCTCGGCGTCGCGTTGATCCTCGCCCTGGCCCTGATCGTCCCGTCAAGACCCCGTATTCCCGTTGTGGGAGGCACTGTCAGCACCTCCCTTTCCACCCGACCCACCCGCACACTGGAGGCATGACCATGAATCTCACCCTGAACAACGGCGTCGCCATGCCGGCCCTCGGCTTCGGCGTCTTCCAGGCCGCACCCGAGGAGACCGTCGCCGCCGTGAGCTCGGCTCTCGAGACCGGATACCGCCTGATCGACACCGCAGCCGCCTACGGCAACGAGCGAGAGGTCGGCGAGGCGATCCGCGTCTCCGGCATCCCACGCGACGAGATCTTCATCGAGACCAAGGTCTGGATCAGCGACTACGGCTACGACGAGACCCTGCACGCCTTCGAGAAGTCGACCGGCAAGCTCGACGTCGACCAGCTCGACCTGCTGATCCTGCACCAGGCGCTGCCGTCGCGCTTCGACCTGACGGCCGGTGCCTACAAGGCGCTCGAGACGCTGGTCGCCGACGGCCGTGTCCGCGCCATCGGGGTCAGCAACTTCATGGTCGATCACCTGCAGCGGCTTGCCGCAGAGACGAGCATCGTCCCGGCGATCAATCAGATCGAGGTGCACCCCTACTTCCAGCAGCGCGCGGTGCAGGCTGCGGATGCGGCGGCGGGAACCATCACGCAGGCGTGGTCGCCGATCGGCGGCATCACGGCGTACCGACCGAACGGGGCATCCGCCTTCGACGACGAGACGCTGAAGGCGATCGCCGCGTCGTATGGAAAGTCCCCCGCGCAGGTGATGCTGCGCTGGCACCTGCAGCAGGGCCGCTCTGCGCTGCCGAAGTCGGTGCGCCCCGCGCGCATCGCCGAGAACTTCGACGTCTTCGACTTCGAGCTCACGGCGGAGCAGCTCTCCTCCATCGATGCGCTCGACACCGATGTGCGTCGCGGACCAGAGCCCGAAGACATCACGCTCGAGAGCTTCGGACGGGAGATCCCGGAAGCATGACCCGCACGGCGGGCGACACTCCGGGGGTCGTATTCACAGATGTCGGACGGATTCGCCCGAATGCGCCGACATCTGTGTTCCTGGCCCCCAGAGTGTCGGCGACCGTCGGCGCCGTGATCCTCGGTGCAGGGCTCGCGGGCTGCTCTGCCGCTCCGGACGACGGGACAGCAACCGCGACACCGGCCCCGACATCCACGGCAACTGAGGCCCCAGCGACGGATGGGACACCGGCAATGGATTACACGGACGGCACCTACGAGGCGACCGGTTGGTACGGGTCGCTGCCGTCGCATCAGGACGTCACTCTCACTCTCGAGGCTGATGTGGTCGTGGATGTCAGTCTCACCACACCGGCCGAGGATTCGACGTCGCTCGGACACCAGCAGCGCTTCGCCGAAGCGATCGATGCAGAGATCCTCGGCGTCGATATCGACAGCATCGCAATGGACCGGCTCGCAGGGGCCAGCGGATGCTCGGAGGGCTTCATGAGCGCCCTCGCCGAGATCAAGACCGCAGCCCGCACCTGAGACAACCAAGGGGAACCATGACCACTCTGAACATCCTCCTCGTCGGCGGAACCGGAAGCGTCGGCCGGCACGTCGCCCGCGTCGCACAGGCGGCTGGCCACAGCATCCGCATCCTCAGTCGCCGTGGCGGCGGCGAGAACACCGTCGTCGGCGACCTCACCGACCCGTCCACGCTCGTCGATGCCGTCCGCGACATCGACGCCGTCGTCTTCACTCAGGGCACGCATGGCGACGAGACGGGCTACCGCGACGTCGACTACGGCGGTGTGCGCGGCATCCTCGAGGCCATCGGTGACCGACCGGTGCGCATCGCGCAGATGACCGCGATCGGCGTGACCGGCCGCGACGGCGCATTCAATCGCTCGAACAAAGCGCACGACTGGAAGCGGCGGGCCGAGCGGCTCGTGCGCGCAAGCGGGCATCCGTACACGATCGTCCGCCCGGCATGGTTCGACTACAACGCCGACGACCAGCACGAACTGCACTTCCTTCAGGGCGACACTCGTCATGCGGAGAGCCCCGCGGACGGCGTGATCGCCCGATCACAGATCGCCGAGGTGCTGGTGGCCGCTTTGACGTCGGATGCCGCCGTCGGCAAGACCTTGGAACTCGTGGCAGAGCGCGGTCCGGCGCAGACCGACCTCGACCCGCTGTTCGCCGCGCTCGCCGCGGATGTGGAGCTGGATGGGGCGAAGGATGCCGACAACATGCCAGTCGACTCGGAGCCGGCCGATGCCATCGCCGACCTCGAGCGGATCCGCGCCCTGCGGGGCTGAGCAGGACCAAGACCAAGAACTGACAGTAAGAAGGAGAACCACATGCGTGGAGTAGTCATGTACGGACCCGGCGATGTCCGGGTCGAAGAGCGCGAGAAGCCGACCATCACCCGGCCGACGGACGCCGTCATCAAGATCGCAGCGACCTGCATCTGCGGGTCCGACCTCTGGCCGTACCGCGGCACCGATGCGGTGCACGAGGCCCCGATGGGTCATGAGTACGTCGGCGTCGTGGAAGAGATCGGCGCGGACGTCAACACGATCAAAGTCGGCGACTTCGTCGTCGGGTCCTTCATGGCATCCGACAACACCTGTGAGATCTGCCAGGCCGGATACCAGTCCCGCTGCGTGCACGTCGTGCCGATGGGGCAGTACGGAACGCAGGCGGAGTACAGCCTCGTCCCGCACGCTGACGGCACGCTCGTCGCGACCCCTGGACAGCCGGACGCCGACCTGATCCCGGCGCTGCTCGCGGCATCCGACGTGCTCGGCACCGGCTGGTTCGCCGCCGTCGCCGCGGAGGTCGGACCGGGCAAGACCGTCGCAGTCGTCGGTGACGGAGCCGTCGGGCTCCTCGGCATCCTGGCCGCGAAGGAACTCGGTGCAGAGCGCATCATCGCCATGAGCCGGCACGCCGACCGTCAGGAGTTGGCGCGGAAGTTCGGCGCGACCGACATCGTCGAAGAGCGCGGCGATGAGGGCGTGGCGAAGATCAAGGACCTCACGAACGGGCTCGGAGCGCACTCCGTGATCGAAGCCGTAGGCACCCAGGAGTCGATGATGCAGGCCATCCGCTCGACTCGCGCCGGCGGACACGTCGGCTATGTCGGCGTCTCGCACGACGTGGCGCTACCAGGCCAGGAGCTGTTCTTCTCCGGTGTGCACCTGCATGGCGGACCCGCGCCGGTGCGTCGCTTCCTTCCCGAGCTCATCCAGCTCATCTGGGAGCGGAAGATCACACCCGGTGACGTGTTCGATCTCACATTGCCGCTCGAAGACGCAGCCGAGGGGTACAAGGCGATGGATGAGCGTCGCGCCACCAAGGTGCTGCTGACGGTCTGATCGACGAACGCCGAGAGGAGACCCATGAACATCGAACCCCGCATCCCGACCGTCAAGAACCCACCGGAGCAGTTCACCGGCGACGTCTGGTTCGACCCGATCATCGCTCCGCACGATGCTGATCAGCGGATGTCCGGCGGACTGGTGCGCTTCGCGCCCGGTGCTCGGACAGCGTGGCACTCGCATGCGCGCGGACAGTATCTTCGGGTGACCGAGGGTGTCGCGCTCTGCGGCACCCGGGACGGCACCGTCGTGCAAGCCGCGCCGGGTCAGACCATCTACACCCCACCGGGTGAAGAGCACTGGCACGGCGCGACAGGGGACTGCTTCATGCAGCACCTCGCGCTGCTCGAGGGAGCCGACGATCCGGCCGAGACGACGACCTGGCTCGAGCACGTCACCGACGAGGAGTATCGGCGCCGCTAGTTCTCAGCCGGCGAGCTGCTCAGCGAGGAAGGCGGCCTGCTTCTGCCACTGCACTCCCTGCCCGCCCTCGTGCTCGTTGAAGGCGTACTCGGCGATCTCGGCGACGCCGCCCCAGCTGTTCCGTGCGGCGAAGACCGTTGACGGCGGGCACACCGGATCCATCAGGGCGACCGAGAAGAGGGCGGGGGCGGTGGCGCGGCGCGCGAGGTTCACACCGTCGAAGTACGACAGCGTCTCGAACACGCGATCCTCGGTGCCGCGATGGATCGACAGATACCGGACGATCTCGTTGTACGGGTCGCGCCCGGTCAGCCCGACGGCGCGCTCGAACTGACAGAGGAAGGGCACGTCGGGCATCGCGGCGATGAGTCCGGTGGAGAGTCCGGCGGCGGCGATCGCGATGCCGCCGCCCTGGCTTCCGCCGCACACGGCCACTCGTGCCGCATCGACCCGGTCGAGCGAGCGGATGGCGTCGATCGCGAGCACGGCGTCGGTGTAGACGCGGCGGTAGTAGTAGGTGCTGGGGTCGTCGATCCCCCGGGTCATGAAGCCGGGCGTCGCCGGTCCTGAGCCGTGCGGATCGGCCGTGACACCGCCGGTGCCCCATGCGCTGCCCTGCCCACGGGTGTCCATGAAGAAGTGCGCGTAGCCGGACGAGGCCCATCCCAGGCGCTCGTGCGGCAGGCCCCGGCCTCCGCCGTAGCCGTTGAACTCCACGACCGCAGGGAGCGGCTCGTCGGTGTCGGAGGGGAGCAGCAGCCATCCGCCCACCGGGTCGCCGCCGAATCCGCTGAATGTGACGTCGTAGACCTCGACCGACTGCAGCGGGGAGTCGATGCGGCGCAGCTCGATGGGCTGTGCTGCCGCACGTGATTCCTCAAGCGTCTGCTCCCAGAAGTCGTCGAAGTCCGCGGGCTCCGCGACGTCGGGGCGATAGGAGCGTAGCTCCTCCAGTGGCAGATCGAAACGCGGCATTGCGGAATCCTTCTCTCGGGGGTCGGCGGCAGTTTATCCGTGCGATCCGCTGTCGTCGCAACGGCGCACCTCGCGCAGGCACAGACAGGGACATCTCGCGGTTCCGCAAGAGAGGCGAACTCATTAGGCTGAGTACCGAGTCCGCAGCTCGATCCTCCCCCCAATTTCTGCAAACCGTCACCTTCCCTCGCCGATGCTGTGCGTCGCGAGGGCCGCTCGGTGAGCACCTCCAGAAAGGCACTTCCTGTGAGCAACTCCGCCGAGAACAACGTCGACGAGCACGGTGCCGACTTCTTCGACCAGCTCGCGCAGGGCCAGACCAGGGAACAGGGCAACTTCACGATCGGATTCCGCGGATACGACCGCGGAGAGGTGGATGCTGCGCTCGCCGGCCTGCGGATGCAGGTGCAGCGGGCGGATGCGGACCTCGCGGACGCCCGTGCAGGCGTGAGCCGCGATGTCGAGTCAGCGCGCTCGGATCTCGAGGCCACGCTCGTCGAGCGCGAAGCCCGCATCGCCGAGCTCGAGGCGCAGAACGATGACCGCATCGCGGCGCTGGAAGCCGATCTCGCTGCCGCTCGCGCCCAGGCCGACGACGCCGAGCAGCAGGTAGCGACGCTCACGAGCGAGCTCGTCGATGCGCCGAAGACAGGAGCCGAGACCGAGGGGTCGCGCCTGCAGTTCGAGGCGGTGCTCCGTGTCGCCGAGGAGCAGGCATCGGTCCTGATCCAGAACGCGGCCGTGCAGGCCGAGCGTCTTCTCGAAGCCGCCCGCGAGGAGGCCGAGTCGCGTCGGGTCGAGCTCGCCGCAGAGGTCGACCGCATCACCGCGCAGGCGCAGCACGACGCCGATCAGGTGCGCCTTCGGATCGACACCGAGTACACCGCGCACGAGGCGACCCTCCAGCGCGAGGCGGCGCACGCATCCGAGAAGGTCATCCAGGCCGAGCAGGAGGCGGCGACCGTCCGCACCGAGGCCGAGAAGGGCTCGGCGGCGCTGCGCTCGATGGTCACCCGCGAGACGAGCCAGCAGCGGTCGGATGCCGAGCGCGAGGTGCGCGAGATGAATGCACGCGTGCTGGAGTTCGAAGAGACCCTCACCCGCCGGCAGGATGACGCGCAGCAGGAGTTCCTGCTGCTGCACAATCAGGCCGTCGCCCACGCGGAGCGCATCACGACCGACGCCAATGAGCAGGTCGCGTCATCCCTGGAGCACTCCAAGCGCATCTCGGCGAAGGCCGACGACTACGAGCGCCTGATGCGCTCGCAGGCTCAGGCCATCGAGGCCGACGCCCAGGTGCGTGCGCGCGAGACGCTGGAGCGTGCACGAGTGAAGGCGCAGAAGATCGTCAGCACGGTCACCGGGCACACGACCGAGGTGCTGCGCGACGCCGAGGACCGCACCCGCCAGCTGCGCTGGCAGCAGCAGCAGCTCAACAGCTTCATGGCCGAGGTGCGCGAGCTCATCCGCCCCGACGGCGTGCTCGGATCGGACGCTGCGGACGACGACGGCACGGATGACGCAGACGATGTGGACGTGCTCGAAGAGGGCGACGAGATCATCGAGTTGGCGCCCGAGGGCGAAGACGACGACCTCGAAGAGGGCGACGAGTCTGATGAAGACGGCGACGATGATGAGTCCGACGACGACGAGGACGACGCCAAGGCCTGAGGCCGATCCAACTGTCGAGAAGGGCGCCCGCAGCACGGCTGCTGGGCGCCCTTCTCGCGTTCCTGCTACTTCGGGGCCGGCATCCGAATAATCCCTCGCACCGCCAAATAATGCGCATTATGGCCGTGACTGCGACGCCAGGGCGTGGGTACGATCAGGCGCTGTGAGCAAGGCGGGCGCCTTGCCTGAGCGACGCCGATGAAGGCGCCGAGAGGAGCAGGTCCATGGCCATTCGAAGGAGAATCGCCGCGGCAGCGGTCTCGCTGACGCTCGTCGCCACTGCGTTCATCGCAGGAACGGCGTCGACCGCGGCATCCGCTGCCCCGGAAGACGAACTGCCGGTCTTCACCACGCAGGGTCCGATCATCGATCGATTCACGGACGAGACCTGGAATCCGGGGAACGAGTTCATCTTCCCGTCCGTGTTCCACGCGGGGGAGTATCTCGAGAACCCTCTCGGCGAGTGGTACGTCTACTACGCGCCGCATGACGCCCCCGGCGGCATCAACCTCATGTACGCCGATTCGCTCGACGGGCCGTGGACCCACTACGACGCCAACCCGATCGTGTCGAACGTCTGGGACGGCATCTACGACGTCTCGCATGTGTCCGCACCGGATGCCGTGTGGAATGAGGACACCGGGCAGGTGTTCCTCTACTTCCACGGCGAGAACACCACCGATCGCTATGCCACGTCGGAGGACGGTGTGCACTTCGACTACGGCGGCGTCGTGATGACGACCGAGCAGTTCGGCCAGAACGCCACCGAGACCTCGTACAACCGCATCTTCGACAATCCGTACCCCGAGAACGGGTGGGAGCATGCCATGTTCTTCATGGTCAACGACACCTCGAACGTGCGGCGCATCGGCCTCGCGTACTCGCACGACCTGATCAACTGGGAGGCGCAGCCGGGGTGGGTCGTCGAACCGACTGTCGTCGAAGGGACGAACGTCGCAGGCCCGGAGATCTGGGAATGGAACGGCGCGCAGTACGTGCTCTACGGCTCCAGCGCGGGGACGATCTTCGCCAAGAGGCTGGATGAGAACCTCCGTAGCGTCGGCGACCCGATGCCCCTGTACATCCCGAGCCCGTTCCCGCCGGAGGAAGGACGCGCGTCATCGCCGCAGATCGTGGAAGAGGACGGCGTCACTCACATGATCTTCGAGATCGGCGGACGCAGCGGCACGACGATCGCGCATGCTGTGCTCGACCCCGAGGGTACGCGCGATCCGCTCAACACCCATTCCGAAGATCCGATGTACGAACTGTGCGCGGGCGAGGGCTCGGATGAGTTCGACGGCGATGCTCTGGGCGAGGCGTGGAGCGTTGTCCGCGATGGCGAGGACCGGCAGCGCGTCGAAGACGGCGATCTGGTGATGTCGTCTCCGACCACGTCGATAGGCGGCGCGACCATCCCGCAGCTGCCGGTTCCGGACGGGGCGTGGGAGGTCACGACCGAGCTGGAATATGCGCCGACGGCCAACTATCAGCAGGCCGGACTCGTGCTGTACCGCGACGATGCGAACAACGCCAAGCTCGTGTGGTCGCACGCCCTGCAGGGTCAGCGATTCGACTTCACCTGGAAGAACAACGGCAAGGATCGCTTCGACACCTGGACGTGGGAGGACAGCGTCTTCCCACCGGCTGACATGGGTGGCACCGTGTGGTTGCGCATGAGCAGCGACGGCGAATGGGTGACAGCTTCGCTGTCCACCGACGGCGAGAAGTTCATCCGCATCGGCCAGCCGATCGAGTCGGATGTGCTCGCGGCCACCGGCGTCGGAGTGTCCGCGTTCCGCGGTGCCACGAGCGCTCCCGACACCGAGGCGCGATTCGACTGGCTGCGGTTCACGCCGAGCGAGGATGAATTGGCAGCTTGCGAGGACGGCTCTGGTCCCGGGAACGGCCACGGTCCCGGGAACGGCCACGGTCCTGGGAACGGCCACGGTCCTGGGAACGGCCACGGTCCTGGGAACGGACACGGCAATGGTCCGGGGAACGGCCACGGCAATGGTCCGGGGAATGGCCACGGGAACGGGTACGGGCTGCTCCCGAGCTGACGCGAGCCGCGTGCGATGACGACGCCGTCGTGCGGCGCTGGTGAGGCGGATGTGCGTCCACCGGCGCCGCACACGAGCGGCACTGCCCGTGGCGACCTCGAGTCGCCGTAGCCTGGAACCATGTCCCACCTGGTGAGTGTGAATGAGTTGGCTGAGCTGGTGCGCGACGGCGCCGTGCGCGTGATCGATGTGCGCTGGCGTCTGAGCGTTCCGGGCGGACGCACGCAGCCGGATGGCCGGGAGGAGTACCTTCAGGGCCACATCCCCGGAGCGGTGTTCGTCGATCTCGAGAGCGAGCTGACCCGGCACGGCCGGCCTGACGAGGGGAGGCATCCGCTGCCGTCGACCTCGCAGGTGCAGGATGCTGCGCGCCGGTGGGGGTTGAACGACGGCGACGTGGTCGTCGCTTATGACGATGCCGGCGGGTTACCTGCGGCACGAGCGTGGTGGCTGTTGCGTCACGGCGGTGTCGATGTGCGGGTGCTCGATGGAGGTTGGCAGGCCTGGAAGAATGCCGCCGGCGACACGGAGACGGGCGACGTGACCCCCGAACCAGGCACGGCGACCCTCACGGATCTCTCGGGCGGCAGTCTCACGATCGACGAAGCGGCTGAGTTCCCCGCATCCGGTGTGCTGCTCGACGTGCGCGCGCCGGAGCGCTTCCGCGGCGAGACCGAGCCGCTCGATCCGATCGCCGGCCACATTCCCGGAGCCGTGAACCTTCCTACCGGGAAGCATGTCGCCGGCGACGGCACGCTCCTCGACCTCGAGACCCTGAAGAAGAACTTCGCGGATGCCGGCATCGCCGATGGCACCCCGGTGGCCGCCTACTGCGGCTCGGGCATCACGGCCGCGCACACCGCCCTGGTGCTCGCCGAGGCGGGCATCGACGCGAAGATCTTCCACGGATCCTGGAGCCAGTGGTCGAACACTCCAGGTCGCCCGGTGGCCACGGGGGATTAGCCGCATGGATTCCTACCGCCGGCCGAGAATCGAGCCTGTCGAGTTCCGCGACGCGGACGGGGTCGTGATCGACTATGGAAACCGCTGGGGAGGGGAATCGCCACCGGAGGACTCGTACTCAGTGCTCTCCAACGTCGAGCGCTTCCGTCCGCTGCACCGGGTTGCTGCGGCCCTGATCGATGCGCTGGTCGCGGTGTACGAAGTGACCGTCGAAGACGATGTATCGCTGGCTTCCGATCTGATGCATCCCCGCGGCGACGTTGAGCGAGCCGTGCGCGTGACGCCGGCGGACCCGTTCGCGGCGTCGCTGACGTTCGTGTTCACCTCGCATCCTTCAGCGATGATCCACGCCGGCCTCCTGCACGACTTCCTCTATCCGGTCTGCACCTGTGATGCGTGTGATGAGGACTGGGAGCGCATCGCCGACAGGATGGAATGGGATGTGCAGACGGTCGTCGCCGGCGGGTATGAGGAACGGGCCGGACGGAGCGGCGTCGGGTTCCGTCTTGCCGACGAAAGCGGCACGCGTGGCGGGTCTGGACGGAGCCAGGACATTCCGCGAGCACGCCTGGATGCCGCGGTGCGGACGCTCTCGGGCATTGATACCTGGAAGGTCTGGCCAAGAATCCGGTGAAGTCGCCAGTTAGGCGCGACGGAAGAAGAGTTTCATGGGTTCCGAGCGGTGAGAAGCCCCGAAACTCTTCTTCCGTCGAAGTGCCGGCCCGGGCGTCACCCCTTCAGCCCGCTGTGCGCGAGCCCCTGCACGAACTGCTTCTGCGCGAACAGGAACACCAGCAGCACGGGCACGACGGTCAACGTCGTCGCGGCGAGCTGCACGTTCCACATCGGCCCGCCGTAGGCATCAACGTACTGGGTCAGCGCCTGCGGCAGGGTGAACATGTCCTTGCTCGAGAGGTACACGATCGGCTCGAGGTAGAGGTTCCACGACTTCAGGAACGTGAAGATCGCGACCGCCGCCAGTGCCGGACGTGACAGCGGGAAGGCGATCCGCCAGAAGATCCCCCAACGGCTGAGGCCGTCCATGCGCCCGGCCTCCTCCAGCTCGGTGGGCAGCCCGAGGAAGAACTGGCGCATGATGAAGATCGACAGCACGGCGGGTGCGCCGAAGATCGGGATCACGATCAGCGGCCAGTGGGTGTCGATCAGGCCCATGCCGTTGACCAGGCGGAACAGCGGCACGATCGTCACCTCGCTCGGCACGAGCAGGCCGACCAGCACGATCAGGAACAGCGCGTTGGCACCGGGGAAGCGGATCCGCGCGAACGCGTAGCCTGCCATCGCCGCGACCAGCAGCGTTCCGACGGTCACGATCACCGCGATGTAGAGACTGTTCCAGTACTGCTGCGCGAACGGCTGCAGGCGGAACACCTCGCCGTACGCGTCGAAGCTCGGATTCTCCGGCCACAGCGTCGGGACCTTGCGCAGGATCTCGCTCATCGGCTTCAGACTCGATGTCGCCATCCACCAGGTCGGGAAGATGAACGGGATGCTGATGATCGCGAGCAGTACGACGAGTCCGATCGAGACCCACCGACGCTTGGCGCGCGAACTGCCGGCACGCACGCGGCGCGGAGGGATGGTCGATCCGGTCACGACGGTCGTCGTGTCGATCGGGTCGACGTCTGCCAGGGGAGCGTCAGGTCTCATTGAAGACCCACCTCTTTCGTGTCTGCCACTGGATGAGGGTGAGCACCAGAACGATCATGAACAGCAGCACGGAGATGCCACTCGCATAGCCGAAGTCGTTGAAGCGGAACGCCTGCTGGTACAGGTAGTACACGAGCACGGTCGTGGAGTTTCCCGGCCCGCCGCCGGTGAGCACGGCGATCTGGGCGAAGACCTCGAGCGATCCGACGATCGTCAGGATCGAGACCAGCAGGATCGTCGGGCTGATCATCGGCAGGGTGATCGAGCGGAACCGACGCCACGCGCCAGCACCGTCGATGCGGGCCGCTTCCATGATCTCCTCCGGCACGCCCTGGAGCGCGGCGAGGAACAGGATCATGTTCATGCCGACGTTCTTGAAGACCTGCACGATGATCACGGACACCATCGCCGTGAAGTCGTTTCGCAGCCAGTTCGGTCCGTCGACGCCGATGAGCGAGAGGAATCCGTTGATGCCACCGTCCGCCTGCAGCAGGAAGCTCCAGACGATGGTCCACGCCACCAGCGACACGACCACCGGTGAGAAGAAGAAGGTGCGGAACGTGGTCGTCCCCGGCAGCTTCTGATTGAGCAGCACGGCGAGGAACAGCGCGAGCGTGATGTTCAGCACGACCAGGCCGATCGAGAACCACAGGCTCGCGAGCAGCGAATCATGCAGACCCTGATCGCTCAGCATCCGCTCGTAGTTCTCCGTTCCGGAGAACACGAACGTGTTCGCCAGGACGTTCCAGTCGTGCAGCGAGAACCAGAATACGGCGATGAGCGGTGCGATCACGAAGGCGAGCGCACCGAGCACGGCCGGTGCGACCATCGTGTAACCGACGATCCAGTCGCCGCGAGTGGCAGCCGAGCGACGCCGGCGCACACCCGCGGGGCGGGGAGGACGCTCTGCGCGTCCCCTCCGCTCCGTGGTCTCAGCCGCGCCGCTGGCGGCGGTGGTGGTCATGCGGTATCAGCCCTCCAGCAGCGGTGAGATGGCGCCGCAGGTGTCTTCGAGCACGGCCTCGACATCGGCATCCGCCGTCCACAGCGCGTCGAGCTCAGCCCGCACGGTGTCCTGCAGCTTCGCGAAGTTGGCGTGCGTCGGCTTGGTGACGGCGTCCTGGATGCCGTCGACGACGACCGCCTGCAGCTGCTCCTCGCTGAGCTTCGGGTTGGCGGCGCCCAGGGTCTCGGCGTTCAGCAGCGACTCACGGGGCGGCGGGAAGTACGTCGCGAGCTTCTCGGCGTTCTCCGGGTCGGTGAAGTACGCGAGGAAGTCGGCAGCGATCGTGGGGTGCTTCGCATTCGCGAAGACGCCGATGCCGGCCTGGCCGATGACGTTCTGCTGGCCCTCCGGTCCCGCGGGGAGCGGAACGATGTCCCAGGCGAACGAGTCGTCGAGAGCGGATGCGCGGCTGATCTGCGTGATCGTCATCGCCGAGTCACCGGCGAAGAAGTCGGCGGTGACTCCGGGTCCAGGCATCGCCGCATCCTTGAAGACCGCGTCGTGGATCCACGTCATCGCGTCGACCATCTCCGGATCGGTGAACGTGCACTGCGTGCCGTCCTCGCTCCACGGCGCCGCACCCCAGCCGTTCCAGACCGAGGCGAGCACCTCCCAGGCCTTGTAGTCGAAGTCGCGGACGACGAGCCCCTGCTTCCCCGACGCGGCGGCCGCAGCGGCCGACATGTCGCGCGCGGAGTCGAAGGTCCAGTCTCCGGAGGCGACGAGGTCGGCCGGGTTCGGCTGACCCGCCGCGGCGAGCTGGTCGGTGTTGACGAACATCGCGAACGGGCTGTTCGAGAACGGATAGGCGAAGAGTCCGTCATCCTGCTGCCAGAGCGCGAGCGACGAGTCCAGCAGGTCGTCGTACTCGTATCCTTCGGCCTCCTGCAGCGTCGGTGCGATGTCGACCAGCGCGCCGCTCTGCACGAACTCGGGTGCGTAGCTCTCCAGGATCCAGCCGAGATCGGGTGCGTTGCCGCCGGCGAGCTGAGTGGTCAGAGTCGTCGTGTACGCGTCGAACGGGATCGGCTCGAACGTCACGCCCGAGACCAGCTCGGGGTTCTCGGCGACGTATGCGTCGGCGATCTCCTGGAACAGCGCGAGTTGCGTCTCGTCAGCTGTCCATACGGTCATCCGCAGCTCGACCGGTTCGTCTGGCGTCTCGGCTTCCGTCGGGCCACTGCTGCCGCATCCGGCAAGGGTGAGGGCGACGGCTGCGATGCCGGCGCCTACCGCGAGGGGTGCACGTCTACGTGATTGCGGGTAGCTCATGGGTCTCTCCATTCTGTGAATCGTGGTGTTCGGGTGTGGTGCAGGTCTCAGTACGCGTGGACGCGGCCCTCCGGCCAGTGCCGCTCGACTCCGGTGGCGTCGAGTTCGCCCTGGTAGGTGGCGCGCTGCGTGGTGTCGGCGTGCACGGCGTGCGGCGTCGTGCCGTTCGCGACGCAGAACGCGGCAAGGTGCCCGGCGGCTTCGCCGATGTTCCACTCCACCGGGTGCAGCCGGTAGCAGCCGTTGGTGATGTGCGTCGTGCCGATGTTCTTGTTCGCCGCGAGAAGGTTGGTCACGCGCTGCGGGATGAGGGCGCCGAGCGGGATCTCGAACGGCGTGGATGCCACGTCGATGTAGGTGTCGCCGCCGGTCGACGGGTGCAGATCGATTCGGTACATCCCGACCCCAACCGACTCCTCGTAGCGGGTCGCACCCTCGTCGCCGCGGATCGCGTACGAGACGTCGTTCTCGGTGATCGTCGTGAGTGCGCGGATGCGGCGGGACTCGCGGTGGTACGGCGCCTGCGCCAGGCCATCGGCCGAGCCCATCACGTCGGGGCGGAGACGCAGGCCGGGAAAGCCGAATCCACCGTCGGCGCGCGGCGCCTCGGTCTGCATCCAGTAGAACATCGACAGGCTCAGCTGCCGCGCGGCCTCGTAGTGGGCGAGCTCTTCGTCCCTCGTCGCGCCGATCACCGGGGCGACGAAGTAGTCGATGCTCGGCCAGTTGACGAGGCAGATGTCGCTCGCGTAGAAGCCGTGCTCGAAGAGGTCGCGCGCCGCGATGCGCCGGAAGTTCCAGAGGTTCTGGTCGCCCGCGTTGCGGGACTGGTCGGCATCGACCTCGAGCACGTCGTCACCCGGGTTCGGTTCGAACGCGCGAGTGCCGATCTGCAGCGTGCGCGGGTTCGGAGCCTGCCATGACAGCATCCGCTCGCCCTGCCAGGCGGCCGGTGCGTACTCGCGCCAGAAGTCGTAGTTCTCCGGGCGTTCGATCCTGTGATCGCCGTCGACGTGCTCGACCGCGAAGCAGACGCTCAGCGCCTGGATGTTGTCCGGCTGAGCGGCGTCAGGGGCGCTCGGTTCTCCGGTCTCGGCGCGGGACTCGAACCCCGTGACGAACTCGGTGCCGGTCAACGGCAGCAGCTCGCCGGTCTCGGTTGCGTCGATCACGTACGGCGCGGTGACGATGATGGTGCCCTCGCCGACGACCGACTCGAGGGTCACGCCCGTCACGCGGTCGCCGTCGACCGTCGCCGCGATCGGGCGGGTGCGCTCGAGCAGGCGGATGCGGCCGGTCGAGCGGTGCGGGGCGAGCATCTCCTCGAGCACGCCGACGGCGATGCGCGGCTCGTGGCACAGCTTCGACACCCAGCCGGCACCGGGGTTGAGGTCGGCGCGATCGCGGGCTCCGTCGATGAGCGGGTAACGCCGGCGATAGACGTCGCGGATGCCGTCGCGCAGTGCGCGGTAACGGGCGGTGATGCCGAATTCCTCGACCCATGGGTGCTCGTCCGGCGGCACGGCCTGAGAGGTCAGCTGCCCACCGATCCAGGGATACTCCTCGGTGAGGACGACGTTCGTTCCTCGGTCGGCGGCAGCGAGTGCGGCCGCGATGCCGCCGAGGCCGGCTCCGACGATGAGGATGTCGGCGGTCAGTTCACGCGTGGTCACGGATGGTTCCTTCGGTGTTGCGGGCGGTGGTCGGGGCTGCGGCGAGCGAGGCGCCGTCGATGTCGGGGCAATCGAGCATCTGGTGGTAGTCGGACTCGTCCAGGGCGGGGGCATTCGGCATCCGCCCCTCCGGGGAACGCGGCGCGGGGGATTCCTGGTCGACGATCCGAGAGAGCAGCACGAGAGCACGTGCACCCATCTCCTCGCGCGGGACCGCGAAGCCGGACCAGCTGCGACCGCCGTGGCGCGGGTGAAGCGGCTGACCGAGCAGCAGCATCGACACATCGTCCGGCACGCGCAGCCCGCGGGACTCGAGTTCGTCCGCGAGCTCTTCCGGGTAGTTCTCCGGTGCGACCAGGATCGATGTGAGACGTCGCTCTGCGATCTCCTCCGCGGCACCAGCGACGTCGTGGACGTCGACGAAGCGCAGCGGAAGCTCGTGGGCGCGCATGGCCTGCCGATATCCCTCGACGCGATCGAGTGTCGGCTGATCACTGGCCTGCGGCCCGGCGTACCCGATCCTGGTGTGGCCCTTCTCGATGAGCCGCTCCACCTGGCGAGACGTCGCGGTGAGGTAGTCGGCGCCGACGTAGGGGAGGAGCCGCCCTTCGCTGACACGCTTGCCGATGAACACGAACGGATACTTGGTGTCGAGAAGGTGCTGCAGTTCGCCGCGATCCTCGTGCTGGCCGAGCAGGAGACAGCCGTCGGCGATGCCGAGGCGCTGCCAGCCGTCGCGGGCGAGCTGGCGTCGGCCGTCGACGACGCGTGCCGAGGTGAAGAGCAGCATGTCGACGCCGAGCTGCTCGGCCGCGTGCTCGATGCCGACGAGGAACGCGCCGTAGAAGTCACGGCCGCCGCGGGGGAAGGTCGCCTCGTACGTGAAGACGCCGAGGATCTGGTTGCGCCCGCCTGCCAGGCGCTGCGCGACCGGGTTGGCCGAGTAGCCCGTGATGCGGATGGCGTCGAGTACGCGCTTGCGGGTCTCCTCGGAGATGCGGACGCCGGCCGGGGCGTTCCCGTTAAGGACGAAGCTGACCGTCGACTGGCTGACGCCGGCCATCGCGGCGACGTCGGCCTGCGTGAAGCGGTGACGCGGCATCGATCCTCCTCGATCTGATGTTCCGCCCCGATGGCGGCATGGTGACGAGACAGAAGTCTGCGCTGTACGGCGCGCACGGTCAATCTGATAATGCGTATTATTAGCGGCTGACGCCTGCCCGAGGCGTCAGCGCGGGCGCCGCTAAATCCGCATTATCGGTGTGTGGC
Source organism: Microbacterium murale (assembly GCF_014635185.1). Classification (GTDB taxonomy): domain Bacteria; phylum Actinomycetota; class Actinomycetes; order Actinomycetales; family Microbacteriaceae; genus Microbacterium; species Microbacterium murale. Next base: position 733,838 of record NZ_BMCM01000001.1, on the reverse strand, counting down.
CGCGCGCAGCCACGTCACTCGCGCTCGCCGAACCCCCAGCGCAGCACCAGCATCCCCGGTCCCCAGGATTGTCGTACCTGGTGGATGGTCGTGGCGCCGTCGAGGAAGAGCGGGGTCACGATTGTCTCCGTCGGCGTCTCCTCGACCTCTTCGATCCAATCCGGCAGCGCGTCGGGGTGGAACCTGGTCCACAGCACCAGTTCACGGGCGCGACGGGCGACGCCGTGGCCCGTCTCGGTGTTCGGCGGATACCCGGGAGGGAACTCCAGCTTCCATTCCAGCATCGTCGTCTGCGCCGGCCCCAACGGGCGTTCGAGTTCGAACATCGCTCCGTGCACCTCGCCGCTCGGGTGCGAGTGCACTCGCGAGATGTGACCACCGGAGACCACGCTGAAGATCGGAGCCGGCGTGCGCACGCCTGGCGTGAGGTCGAGGTAGGGCACGTTCGTGATCGTGCCGGCGGTGCTCTGCAGCAGCGTGCGCGTGGTGCGCGAGGCCACGAATCCGTCGGCGCCCACTTCTGTCACGGCTGTGGTGGAGACATCGCGTCCTGGGTCCATGACCGGAGCGCCCAGTGCGATGAACGTGTCGGCGGTCGCGCTCTCGAGCAGCGCGGCCGCAAGCGGATACTGCGGCGTGCCGATGGGGCCGACGCGCTGGCTCGGACCGACGAGCCGGCGCAGCGATCCGACATCCATGTGCAGCAGCGATTCGATCTCATCGACGGCCGCGAGCGACTGCGGGCCCTCCGGACGCCTGGCTCCGGAGCGCCAATAACTCAGAGTGGCTGCGGAGACGGGATTGCCGCTGGCCGTCAACCGCTCCCGCAACCGCGCGAGCGTGATGCCTCGTGCGGTGATCGCGGCTCGCAGAGCCGTCGCGAAATCAGTCGTGCCTGTTGAATCTTCTTCGTACATCACAGACCTCCCCCAGGTATGTGAAGAAGCACTCGGTACCTTGAGCTTAGGACCAGTCGCAGGCACCTCGGGCCCGGGGCGTCATGCGCGGGTCACGGGTCAGATCTTCGCAGGCGGCGCCCGCTTCTGCGACGATGGTCGGACTCGACGCAGGGCCCCCTGCGTGAACTGTGGGGTTCGGTGAGCGTTCTGGGGACGCCACCGAACCCGACAGTGGCACCGCAGGCGTCGGGCACGCCGGCTCCTCGCCCACGCGTAGACTGGACATACCACCCCGGAAGACCGAGGAATCGTCATGTCTGCCCCAGCCCGCACCTTCACCGTGCGCAACATCCAACTGCTGCGCGCGCTCTTCGCGGCGGTGTCGGCGCTCATGATCACGTTCTCGCCCGATCACTCGGCTGCCGTCGGATTCGCCGTGTTCGGCGGGTTCGTCGCCGCGAGCGGGTTCATCTTCGTGCTCGGCGCCTGGCTCGCCGTGCCCTCCGGTTCGCGTTGGCCTCTCATCCTGCTCGGCGTCATCGACCTGCTCACGGCAGTCGCCAGCGGCATCCCCACCTGGCGCACCGACGGAGTGTTCTTCGTCGTGGTGATCATCTGGGCCGCAGCGACCGGTCTCGTCGAACTCATCGCCGGACTCCGCGCCCGGCGCACCGATCCGACGGCGAAGGATGCCATCACCATCGGCGCGCTCGGACTCCTCCTCGCGGTCGTCCTGCTCGTCATCCCGGCAGGCTATTCGCTGCAGTACTCGGTCGACGGGGCGGAAGCACTGACGCTCACCGGCATCATCCTGGCCGTCGGCATGTTCGGCGGCTACACCGCCATCGTCGCCGTCTTCCTCGCGATCGCCGGCTTCTCGCCGAATCGCACCGACGCGACGGAAGACGAGACGAAGGATGCCGACACCGATGACGCCGCGAGCGCCTCGGTCGAGAGTGGAGGAGCCGCGTGAGCGAGAAGAAGGCCAATCGTCGAGAGCTGCTGCGCCCGCTGCACCTGCTCGGGATCGCGCTCGTCTGCGGCATCTTCGCGGCCGTGGTCACACTGGTGTCGACCGGTGCGTTCACCTCACGAGTCAACGCGTCGATCGCGAACGGCTCCTACCAGGGCCTCACTCCGATCGCCCTCGGCCTCGTCATCGGCGGTGGCGCCTTCATCGTCACGCTGCTCATCATGTCGATGCTGATCCTCGCGGTCGACCCGCGCGACTACCAGGACAAGACGATCGACCGGCCGGTGCTCTACGACGAAGAGCCCGGGGACGACGCTGACGGCAGCGGAGAACCCGGTTCCTCCAGCTCTGAGCGCTGACGCCTTCGGCGGCGAAATGCCGCCCTGCGCCCTACTTCGCGAGGCGCTCGGCGATGCCGATGTACGTCGCCGGCGTGAGAGCGAGCAGACGCCGCTTCGCAGCATCCCCGATCTCGAGGCCATCGACGAAGGATGCCAGCTCCGCGGCCCCGACGCGGTGACCGCGGGTCAGCTCCTTCAGCAGTGCGTACGGGTCGCTGATCGTCGAACGTCCGGCGACGACCTCGGCGCGGATGACGGTCTGGATGGCCTCCGCGAGGACTTCCCAGTTCACGTCGAGGTCGGCGAGCAGCACGTCGCGGGCCAGCGATATCTCGTTCAGGCCGCGACGCAGGTTGTCGAGGGCGAGCAGCGAGTGCCCGAACGCGACGCCGATGTTGCGCTGCGTGGTCGAGTCGGTGAGGTCGCGCTGCATCCGCGATGTCACCAGCGTCTGCGAGAGTGATCCCAGCAGAGCCGCCGACAGCTCGAGGTTCGCCTCGGCGTTCTCGAACCGGATCGGGTTGATCTTGTGCGGCATGGTCGACGATCCGGTGGCGCCGGCGACCGGGATCTGCGTGAAATAGCCGATCGAGATGTAGGTCCAGATGTCGGTGGCGAGGTTGTGCAGGATGCCGCCGGCATGACGCATGCGGTCATAGAGCTCGACCTGCCAGTCGTGCGACTCGATCTGGGTGGTGAGGACGTTGAAGCCGAGGCCGAGACCTTCGACGTACTCGCGGGCGATCGTCGGCCAGTCGGCATCCGGATCCGCGGCGAGGTGGGCCGACCAGGTGCCCGTCGCGCCCGAGAACTTCGCGAGGAACTCGGATGCCGCGATCTGGGCGCGCACGCGCTCGAGGCGCCACGCGAAGACCGCGAGCTCCTTGCCCATGGTCGACGGGGTAGCCGGCTGACCGTGCGTGCGGGACAGCATCGCAGCATCCGCATGCTCGACCGACAGCTCCCGCAGCTTGGCGATCAGGCCGTCGAACGCCGGAAGCCACACATCCTCGACGGCGCGCTTCACAGTGAGCGCGTATGAGACCGAGTTGATGTCCTCACTGGTGCACGCGAAGTGCGTCAACTCGGCGATCGAGTCGAGACCCAGCGCCTGAAGGCGGTCGCGCACGAGGTACTCGACGGCCTTCACGTCGTGACGCGTGACGGCCTCCTTCTCAGCGAGCCAGTCGATCTCGTTCTGCCCGAAGTCGCGGTAGAGGCCGCGCAGGCGCTCCTTGTCGGCATCCGCCAGCGGCGACGTCTCGAACAGCGACCGGTCGGTGAGGGCGATGAGCCACTCGACCTCGGCCTCGACGCGAGCGCGGTTCAGACCGGCCTCGGAGAGGTAGTCGCCGAGCGGTGCGACAGCCGGACGGTAGCGCCCGTCGAGGGGGCTCAGCGGCTGGACGGGGAAGGAGTTCGGGGAAGTCAGGGGAGTCCTCCTGATCGGGCCCCAACTCAGTTCTGGGGCAACGTGCGGGGCGTTGTACGGCGGGAACGCAGGGCGGGTTCGAGCTGACGGAACAGGCCTCGGGTCGCGGTCTCAATCATAGCCAGCACGGCGTCGAACATCTGGGCCTCCGCATAATACGGGTCGGGCACGTCGAGGTTCTCGGCCTCGCGATCGAACGACAACAGCAGGGTGATCTTGCCCTCCTGGTCCTCATCGCGCGCCCATTCGCGCAGGATGCGCTCATGCGTGCGATCCAGCGCGACGACGAGATCATTGTCAGCGAAGGATGCCGCGGTGAACGGCTTCGCGCGATGGCGGGACCCGTCGTACCCGCGGCGTTCCAGAGCCTCGATGGTGCGGTTGTCGGCGCGCTCGCCGACGTGCCACTCGCCCGTGCTGGCGCTGCTCGAGGTGATGCGTGCTCCGAGCCCCTGGCGCTCGGCGAGGTCGCGGAACACCACCTCCGCCATGGGAGAGCGGCAGATGTTGCCCGTGCACACGAAGATGACGCGGAAGGGCTCGGGCGATGTCACGCGTCCCATTCTGCCTGTCGGCATCCCTCCTGCACAGTCGCACTCTCTCTTTCTGCACCATCGCGCCGGTGGGCCGACTCTGCACGATTCGCGCCTCAGCCCGCACCGCCGGAGGAAGGCACGCGGCATCCTTGGCGCATGCTGAACATCATCGCGACCTCGTCCCCGGCCTCGGACGACCTCTGGAGGTGGTTCTCGGCGCAACGCGCCATCAGTGAGGCGATCACCGCCTTCGAGGATGCCGGATCCGGGCTGCTTCCCCTCGTTGAGGCGAGCGAATGGCAGGCCGACGGCGTGCGTGCCCTGCATGCGCTCATCATCGACCTGAAGGACCGCACCATGGCCGAGGTGGGCGTGCTGAACAGCCGGTTGTGGGAGCTCGAGGCAGCGGGTCGGTCATGAGTGACGGCGTCGACATCACACATGGCGGTGCGATCGCCGTCGACCCCGAGGCGCTTCGAGCGGTGGCCGAGGCCATGGGCAGAATCGCGCCGGGTTTCGCGGATGCGGCCGCCGCGATCCGCAGCGCCTACGGCTTCATCGTCGGCACGCCGAACCTCAGCGGTCAGGTCGACACCGTGTCGCTCTGGGCGAGCGCGGAGCGGGCGGAGGTGCTGTACGACGAATGCCGAACCGCGTCCTCCAACACCCTGCTGATGGCCGACGTCTACGAACTCGTCGAGCTCAGGGCGCAACTGGCCGCGCTCGCGATTCAGGACACGGCGCAGGCCTTCGCACTTGATGCGCGCATCGCGCAGCTTGAGGCATCCGATCCTCGGGTGACGGAGATGGAGCAGTGGCTGCTCGCCGGCTGGAAGGAGAAGCGGTTCGCTGGGCTGGGCGAGCAGCTCTACCTGGGCCCCTCCGCCTTGTCGGGAGGATCCGACCTGAATCTGGGAGGGGTGCTGCTCATGGCGGCGTCGGTCGCAGCGACCGGCACCGGCCGGCTTGCGCCGAACGCGACACTGTCCGGACGCGGCGGGCCGGTCTCGGTGACGCCTGTCAGGACGTCCACGGCGATCGCCCCTCCGACGAGCCTGGCTGAGGCGTTCCGGCGATTTCCGGGAGCGAGTGGCGCGCAACTCAAGGTCGAGAAGTACACGATGGCCGACGGCACGAACCGGTTCGTGCTCTACGCGAAGGGGACGCAGCCGAGCCTGGATCCGAAGGAGCCCTTCGATCTGAAATCGAACCTCGACCTGTACACCGGCCAGGAATCGGCATCGTATGCCGCGACGGTCGAGGCGTTGGAGGCGGCCGGCGCGCGACCCGGCGACGAGCTGCACGTGTATGCGCACTCGCAGTCGGCCATGAACGCCGCCTACCTGTCATCGCAGAGCGAGTTCGACGTGACGGTGCAGGTGACCGCCGGCAGCCCTGTTCATCCGACGGTCGGAGAAGACCAGTTGCTGATCGAGTTCCGGCACACCGACGATGCGGTCAGCAGTCTCGCCGGTGGCGGGTCGCCCGGTGGCACAGGCTCCCCGGACAGCCTGGTCGTGACCAGGGACGGCGATCCCTTCGATGTGCTCTTCCCGGCGCACCTGATGGACAGCTATACCGAGACCGCCGAGATGGTCGACGCCTCCGGAGACGTCCGGCTGGACGCATGGCTCGACAAGGCCCGCGAGCTCAATGAGGCGGTGGCGATCGAATCGACCGAGTACGTCGCGCAGCGGGAGTGACTCGCGGCGGGAACTGGCGTGCGCGGGAACTATCGCGCACAGCGATCAGTCGCGGCGCTGCTTCTTCTGCGGGCGGAGGATGCCGCCGAACACCGCGTTGATGATCGAGATGATGATCGCCGCGAGCACGCCCCACCAGAAGCTGCCGACGGTCAGGCCCCAGCCGAAGCCGGAGGTGATCCACGCGGTCAACCACAGCAGGAAGCCGTTGATGATGAGGCCGATGAGTCCGAGCGTGAGGATGTAGAGCGGGAACGCCAGGATCTTCACGACCGTGCCGATGATCGTGTTGACCAGCGCGAAGATCGCGCTGACCGCGAGCAGCGTGAGCACCAGCTGCAGGGTCTCGCCCGGAGGGAACGCGGTGATGTTGACCTGCAGTGCAGGGATCAGCGTGACCACCCACAGGGCGAACGCGTTGATGACGACTCTGATGATGAAGCGCATTGTGGATTCAGTCTTGCATGATGGGTGGCGGTTGTCACCGGATGTGGGTGCGGAAGTCCTCGGCGATCTCCTCGAGTGATGCCTTGTTCTGTGCGGTGCGGAGTACGAGATCGAATGCTGTCTCGACATCCATGTCGATGATGATGCCGTTCATCTCCAGAAATGTCAGGGTGAGGATCCAGGAGAAGCGCTTGTTGCCGTCGAAGAGCGGATGATTCTGGCTCAGCGATGACAACAGCGACGCGGCCTTGACCTCGATTTCCGGGTAGGCCTCGACACCGAACATGGAGCTCGACGGGCGCGCGAGCGCGGACGAGAGCAGCCCGATGTCACGAACGTGAAGTCCGAGGGCGTTGAGCACGCCGACGGCGTGGGGCAGCTCGACGTATCGGGTCACGCGTCTTCGAGCTTCTTCAGCAACTCGGAGTAACGGTCGGCTACACCGAGTGCGATGGTGACGGCCTGATCGGTTGTCACCTCTTCGCGAAGGAACCGGTTGGCCGCTTCGATGAGCAGCGCATGCTTGGACGTGTGTCGACGCGCGGCCAGCTCGCTGAGCTGCGCATCGGTCTCTTCCGGAAGTCTCACAGTCATAGCCATACCAAAATGGTACCAGCGCTGCCAGGAGTGCGACAGCGCATCGCGCTCGTAGACTGACCTCGTGACCGAGCCGATCCTTCCCCGCATCCGCCCAGAGATCGCCGCCCTCGCGCCGTACCGGCAGGGCAAGCAGGCGGGTCCGGATGCCTTCAAACTCTCCAGCAATGAGAATCCGTTCGAGCCCCTGCCGTCGGTGCTCGAGGCCCTCGCGCACACCACGCCGATCAACCGCTATCCGGACGCCACAGCCACCCGTCTGCGTGAGCGCCTCGCAGCGCGCTACGGCGTCGACCTCGACCAGGTCCACGTTGCCAGCGGAAGCGTCGCCATCCTGTACCAGCTGGTGCAGGCCGCGGCATCCGTCGGTGATGAGGTCGTCTACGCCTGGCGCTCCTTCGAGGCCTACCCCGGGCTGCCACTCGTCGCCGGTGCGACCGGCGTGCCGATTCCGCTGAGCGCCGACGCGCGCCACGACCTCGACGCGATGGCGGATGCCGTCACCGATCGCACCCGCGCCGTTCTGCTGTGCACGCCGAACAACCCCACCGGCCCGATCATCACCGCCGACGAGTTCACGGCGTTCGTCGCCAGGGTCCCGGCCGATGTGCTGATCATCCTCGATGAGGCGTATGCCGAGTTCGTCACGGCAGAGGACGCGGTGGACGGCCTCGGGGCCCGCGTGTTCGAGGACCATCCGAACGTCGTGGTGCTGCGCACGTTCTCCAAGGCGTACGGCCTCGCAGGTCTCCGGGTCGGGTATGCGATCGGCCACGCCAAGGTGCTCGACGCCGCCAGGGCCACCGGCATCCCGCTGTCCGTCACAGCCGCTGCCGAGACCGCCGCGATCGCGAGCCTCGACGCCGAGGGTGAACTCCTCGACCGGGTCGCGGTGATCGTCGAGCGCCGCACCGCCCTGGTGACCGCGCTGCGCGCGCAGGGCTGGGAGGTTCCGGACAGCCAGGCCAACTTCGTGTGGCTGCCCACGGGCGACCGTACCGACGAGATCGCCGCCGCATTCCTGGCCGCCGACATCGTCGTCAGGCCGTTCTCCGGTGACGGCATCCGCATCTCCGTCGGCGAGGAGCCCTCCATCGACCGGGTGCTCCACGTCGCCTCCACTGTCCGCTGACCAGCGGTTTCTTCGGGCTCCGGGCAGATACGAGGGCGTCCTAGGTATGCGTGACGGGGCATGCCGGCTCGGATAGCGTAAGACGGTGACCTCGTCAGAGACTGATCTCGTCCGCGTCCTCGAGGCGGATGGCCGTTTCGCGCCCAGCCCTGCCGCCGAGCAGTACCTGCCCCTGATCGAAGCGATCAGTGATGCAGAGCTCGAGCAGTTCTATCGCGACATGGTCGTCATCCGCGCCATCGACAATCAAGCCACGAACCTGCAGCGCCAGGGGCAGCTGGCGCTCTGGCCGCCGAGTCGCGGCCAGGAGGCGGCGCAGGTGGGATCAGCCCGCGCCGCGCGCACGCAGGACACGCTGTTCCCCTCGTATCGCGAGCACGCCGTCGCACGGATCCGCGGCGTCGACCCGATCGGCATCATCAAGCTGATGCGCGGGATCTCGCACGGCGGCTGGGATCCGACGGATCCTGCCAACGGCAACACGCGGCTGTACACCCTGGTGCTCGGTTCTCAAGTGCTGCACGCCACCGGCTACGCCATGGGCCTGAACTTCGGCGACCGCTCCGGCACCGGCGACCCGGAGCGCGATGAAGCTGTGATCGTCTACTACGGCGACGGCGCCTCCAGTCAGGGCGACGTGCACGAGGCGATGGTCTTCGCCGCCAGCTACCAGACCCCGACCGTCTTCTTCCTGCAGAACAACCAGTGGGCGATCTCCGTTCCGGTCGCGACGCAGACCCGCGTGCCTTTCGCGCAGCGCAGCGCCGGTTACGGCATCGACAGCATCCGCGTCGACGGCAACGACGTGCTCGCGAGTTACGCCGTCTCGCGCGTCGCGCTCGACGAGGCGCGTGCGGGCAAGGGCCCCCGCGCGATCGAGGCGGAGACGTACCGCCTCGGCGCGCACACGACGAGCGACGACCCGACGAAGTACCGCACCAGCGACGAGGAGAAATCGTGGGAGGTGCGGGACCCGATTCCGCGCATGCGCGCCTTCCTCGAGGGGCGCGGCGCCGCCGGAGCGCTCTTCGACGACGTGGATTCCGAGGCGGCGGATGCTGCCGAAGACCTCCGCGTCCGCACGCTCGCGATCGAGTCGCCACCGGCGAACAAGATCTTCGATCACGTCTACAGCGAGCGGCATCCGCTGATGGATGAGCAGCGCGCGTGGCGCGAGCAGTACGAAGCATCCTTCGAGCAGCCGGGAGCCCACGCATGACGCTCGAGACGATGCCGCTGAGCAAGGCCCTCAACGCCGGCATGCGCAAGGCCATGGAAGACGATCCGAGTGTGCTGCTGATGGGCGAGGACATCGGAAAGCTCGGCGGGGTTTTCCGCATCACCGAGAACCTGCAGCGCGACTTCGGCGAGAAGCGAGTGCTGGACACGCCGCTCGCGGAGTCGGGGATCGTGGGAACGGCGATCGGCCTCGCGATGGCGGGTTTCCGCCCGGTCTGCGAGATCCAGTTCGACGGCTTCGTGTTCCCGGCGTTCGACCAGATCACCTCGCAGCTGGCGAAGATCACCAACCGGCACGAGGGTGCGCTCTCGATGCCGATCGTGATCCGCATCCCCTACGGCGGGCACATCGGCGCGATCGAGCATCATCAGGAGAGCCCTGAGGCGTACTTCGCCCACACCCCTGGTCTGCGGGTCGTCGCGCCGTCGACGCCGAACGACGCGTACTGGATGATCCAGGAGGCCATCGCGTCGAACGATCCGGTCATCTTCCTGGAGCCGAAGAGCAAGTACTGGCAGAAGGGCGAGGTCGACCTCGAGCAGTCCGCCGCGGCTCTGCACGCGTCGCGCGTGGTGCGCACCGGCACGGATGTGACTCTGGTCGGTCACGGCGCGATGGTCACGACACTGCTGCAGGCCGCCGCGCTCGCCGAGAGCGAGGGCACGAGCTGCGAGGTCGTCGACGTGCGGTCACTGTCGCCGGTCGACTACGGACCCATCCTCGACTCGGCTCGCAAGACCGGTCGCGTGGTCTACGCGCAGGAGGCCCCTGGCTTCACGAGTGTCGGCAGCGAGATCGCGGCGACCGTGATGGAGCGCGCGTTCTACGCTCTCGAGGCTCCGGTGCTGCGAGTGTCAGGCTATGACGCACCGTTCCCGCCCGCGAAGCTCGAGGGCACCTTCCTCCCGGATGCCGACCGCATCCTCGAGGCCGTAGACCGGTCACTGGCCTACTGACTCTGTTCCGAAAGGACTCGCAATGAGCACGCAGAACTTCAACCTCCCCGACGTCGGCGAGGGCCTGACCGAAGCCGAGATCGTCACGTGGAAGGTCGCCCCCGGTGACGACGTCGCGATCAACGACGTGATCTGCGAGATCGAGACGGCCAAGTCGCTCGTCGAGCTGCCGTCGCCGTACGCGGGTGTCGTCGGCGATCTGCTGGTCGGCGAGGGCACGACGGTCGAGGTCGGGACCCCGATCATCAGTTTCGCGTCGGATGCTGCACCCGCTGCCGCGCCGCAGCCCGCCGCCCCCGCGGAGGAGCCCGGCGGCTCGGTCCTCGTCGGGTACGGCACCGGCGCCGGCGCGACCTCTCGGCGTACCCGCCCTGCCGTGCGCCCCGTGCGTTCGTCGGTCGGCGTGATCGCGAAGCCCCCGATCCGCAAGCTCGCCCGCGACCTCGGTGTCGACCTCTCCTCGGTCAGCCCGACAGGCGCTGACGGCGAAGTCACCCGCGACGACGTGGTGAAGCAGGCCTCGCAGGCGAGTGTGTTCCGCAACATCGAGACTCCCGAGTGGGGCAAGGTACGCGAGGAGACGGTGGCGCCGAAGAGCGCACCGGTCGGCCTCGCCCGCGGTGTCGCCGCATCCGCCTCTCACGATTCGGATTCGCGCACCGAGTCGATCCCCGTCAAGGGCGTGCGCAAGGTCAGCGCATCGGCGATGGTGCAGAGCGCGTACACCGCGCCGCACGTCACGGTGTGGAAGGAGGTCGACGCGACGCGCACGATGGAACTCGTCAAGCGCCTGAAGACCTCACCGGACTACGCCGACATCAAGGTGTCGCCGCTGCTCATCGTGGCGCGCGCCGTGATCTGGGCCGTACGCCGCAACCCGATGGTCAACGCGGCCTGGGTCGAGACCGAGGGCGGTGCCGAGATCTCGGTGCGCCACTACGTCAACCTCGGCATCGCCGCGGCGACCCCGCGCGGACTGCTCGTGCCGAACATCAAGGACGCGCAGGACCTCAACATGCGCGAGCTCGCGCGGGCGCTCAACCGCCTCACTCTCACCGCGCGCGAGGGCAAGACCCCGCCGGTGGATCAGCAGGGCGGAACGATCACGATCACCAACATCGGAGTGTTCGGGATGGATGCCGGAACCCCGATCATCAACCCGGGGGAGGCGGGCATCGTGGCGATGGGAACCATCAGCCAGAAGCCGTGGGTCGTCGACGGCGAGGTGCGTCCGCGGTTCGTCACCACGGTGGCAGGGTCCTTCGATCACCGCGTCATCGACGGCGACGGCATGAGCCGCTTCATCGCCGACGTCGCCAGCATCCTGGAAGAGCCGGCGCTGCTCGTCGACTGATCTGAGACCTCGTTGAAAGACCAAGGGAGAGGCGTCCACTGATGTCAGAATTTACTGATGACCTCAACGCGTGGGTTGGGCGACAGGCCCGGTCCTCTGTGGAAGAGCAGATACTGGCCGCCTACGCGGAGGAGCATCCCGCTCCCGAGGGGCAGGAGTGGTTCGTCGCGGGGCAGCAACGCGAGAGCGACGGGATCGCCTACCGTTTCGACTTGCGAGATGCCACGGAGTGACGAGAAATCGCCGCTAGGCGAGCTCGCTGAGCCGCCGCTCCGCGAGCTGGGGCACCGTCCGCTCGCGGGCCGCACGACGGGCGGTCGCGACGGCTCCGACGGAGACGACCTCGGCCCCCAGCGCTGATGCGAGGATCTCCGGCGCCGGCAGATGAAGCTCATCGGGGAGGATGCGCCGGGCCGCGGCGAGCACTGGTTCGATGCTCTCGGCGACCGCACCGCACACGATCACGCGCGACGGGTCGTACATGCTGCCGAGCACTCCGACGACGCGCGCGAGGGTCGCGCCGACGCGGTCGGTGATGCGCACGGCATCCGCGTCTCCCGAGGCGGCGAGCGTCAGAACGAGGCGTGGGTCGATGTGCCGCCTGCCGGCCAGGTGTCCGAGGGCGCTGTTCACCGCGATCTCGCCCTTCTCGACCGCGGCGCGGACCTGGTCCTGCACGGCGTATCGGAGCCCGAAGGCCGAGCCGACGCCGACGATGTGATCGAACACGATGCTCTCGCCGACGCCGCCGTGCGCACCGTGCAGCACGTGCCCGTCGACGACCACTCCACCGCCGAAGCGCTCGCTGGCGAGCAGGGCGACGTAGTCGCGGTATCCGATCGCAGCGCCGACCGCGCCTTCGGCGATCGCGGCGAGCTGCGCGTCGTTCTTGATCTCCACGACGGGAGCCCAGTCGCGCAGCGCGTCTGCGAGGCCGGGGTTCGTCCGCTCCCAGAAACCGTCGGGATGCGGCGGCGAGATGCCCTCGCGGTTCACAGGGGCGGCGACGCCGGCGCAGAGCGCGAGCACACGGTCTCGGGGGATGCCCGCCTCCTCGAGCGCCGCACGCAGCCGCTCGAGGATCGTGCCCCTGCGCTCGTCGGCCGACTGGTCCGAGGAGATCTCCACCCGGTGATGCACGAGCGTGCGGTCGAGCGGATCCGCCACGGTCACGGCGAGGTGCGTGTCGCCGGCGTCGATCCCGACGACCACTCCGAGGTCAGGGGAGAGGGCGAAGCGCCGCGCGGGGCGACCGGAGCGGTAGCTCCCGGCGACGCGGGCATTGGGGAGTTCGTGCAGCATGTCGGCGCCGACCAGGGTGTCGATCGCATCGATCGCGGTGGAACGGGTGAGCGAGGTGCGGGCCATGACGTCGCTGGCGGTGAACTCGCCGGCGTCCCAGGCGAAGTCGAGCACGGCGCCGACGCTCGCGCGTCCGGTTCCGAGACCTCTCGAGACTTCTGTCACCCCTTGACCTTCCTGACGTTCCAATGAGAGAGTACCTCTCGGCAGAGTAGATTCGCTCGCTAGATTTAGTGGGCGGATCTACAGGATCGGAAGGACGATGGTGTCTGAGAAACGAACACGGGCGTTGCGGATGACCGCCGGGGCTCTCGGCCTCGCGATGGTCGGGGCCGCCCTCACGAGCTGTGCGGCCGGCTCAGGTGCGGAGACGATCCGCTTCACGTTCAACAAACGCGAGGCGATCCCCTTCATGACGGATCTCGTCGCCGAGTACAACTCGTCTCAGGACGACGTGCACGTGGAGATCGACACGTCAGGACCGGACGTCATCTCGGCCAGCTTCGTGCGTGGCAACCCGCCCGACCTCATCCTCGGCAACTACAACTACGAGATCGCGCGCTTCGTGCAGCGCTGCGCCCTCATCGACCTCTCCGATACGGATGCCGCGGCCAGCATCCGAGACGATCTGCAGCCGCTCATGGAGCAGTACGGATCGTGCGAGGGCCGCACGAGCGCCCTGCCCTACTCGGTCATGGCGGCCTCCGTGATCTACAACAAGGAGATCTTCGAGGAGCAGGGGCTCGAGATCCCGCAGACCTGGGACGAGCTGATCGCGCTCTGCGACCAGCTGAAAGAGGCTGGTATCGACCCGTTCTACGGCACCTTCAAGGACGACTGGACCGTCGGGCAGGGCTGGTACGACTACGCGATCGGCGGCTCGGTCGACACGATCGACTTCTTCGACGCCATGGCGGTCGAAGGCGCCGCGGTCGGACCCGACTCCGAGGTCTCGTTCGAGAAGGAGTTCGCCGAGCCCATGGAGCAGATGATGCAGCTCGCGGACGAATACACGAATGCGGATGCCGCGAGCCGAGGCTACGGCGATGGCAACCTCGCCTTCAGCAAGGGCGAGGCGGCGATGTACATGCAGGGGCCGTGGGCATTCGGCGAGATCGCGAAGACCGCACCCGACCTCGAGCTCGGCACCTTCCCACTGCCCACCACCGATGATCCGGCCGACCTCGGCGTGCGCGTGAACATGGACCTCGGTGCGATGATCCCGGAAGGGTCGAAGCACCAGGAGGCGGCACGCAACTTCCTCGAGTATCTGTACCTCCCCGAGAACATCGAGGAGTACAACGCGTCTCAGCTCGGCTTCACACCGACCAAGGACGCTCCGGCCCCGGACGATCCGCGGATCGAGGGGATGATCGAGTACTACGAGAACGGGCAGATCTATCAGGGGCCATCGGTCCTCGTGCCCAAGACGATCCCGGTGATGAACTACGCGCAGGCGATGGTGCTCGGCGCCTCGACAACCTCGACGCTGCGCACCATGGACGCGGACTGGGCTCGCATCGCCTTCCGTGCCCCGATCCCCACCACAGGCGATGCGGCAGCCGGCGAGACAGAGGAGTCCGCACCGTGAGCACCACCGCATCAGCGAACACCACGCGGCCGAACAGCCCGACGACGGACACGACGTCCATCGTCACCGGACAGGGACGGGGGCTCCGTCGGCATACGCGCCGAGTCGAGCCGATCTACTACCTGTTCCTGCTTCCGACGCTCGTGCTCTTCACGCTCGCGATCACCCTCCCGGCCGTCATGGGCATCTTCTTCAGCTTCACCGACTCGATCGGCATCGGCGAGTGGAGCTTCAACGGGGTGACCAACTACATCGCGATGTTCGGCGACCCGGCGATCCTGCAGAGCTACCTGTTCACGTTCGGCTTCTCGATCGCCACCGTGATCGTGGTCAACGTGATCGCCTTCCTCCTGGCGGTGGGACTGACCTCCCGCATCCGATTCAAGACCGGACTGCGCACGATCTTCGTGATCCCGATGGTGATCTCGGGCATCATCATCGCCTACGTCTTCAACTTCCTCTTCTCGAACTCGATTCCTGCCGCTGGAGCGGCCGCCGGCATCCCCTGGCTCTCCACGAGCCTGCTCGCCAACCCGGATCTCGCCTGGGTGGCGATCGTCATCGTGACCGCATGGCAGGCCGTTCCCGGTGCCCTCCTGATCTACATCGCCGGCCTGCTCTCGGTGCCGAACGACGTGTACGAGGCGGCGAGCATCGACGGTG
The DNA here is from genome assembly GCF_014635185.1 of Microbacterium murale. GTDB lineage: Bacteria > Actinomycetota > Actinomycetes > Actinomycetales > Microbacteriaceae > Microbacterium > Microbacterium murale. Next base: position 718,672 of record NZ_BMCM01000001.1, on the reverse strand, counting down.
CGAGCAAGACCCAGCAGCTCACGCGCATCACGATCCCGCTCGTCGCCGGGTACGTCGTGATCAACGTGATCCTCGGATTCAAGGGCTTCCTGAACGCCTACGACATCATCGTCGGCCTCACCAACGGCGGTCCGGGGACCGCGACCCGCAGCGTCGCCATGACCATCATCGCGGGCTTCAACAGCGGCGACTACGCCTATCAGATGGCCAACGCGACGATCTTCTTCATCGTCGCCGTGCTCATCTCGCTCCTCCAGCTCTCGCTGACTCGCGGAAGGAATGCGCTCTGATGTCGACGCAGACGATCACCACTCAGACCGCGGGCAAGAAGCCGCGCATCCGCATGGAGCGCGTCAACTGGTCGGGCACGATCATCCTGATCCTGTGCGCCGTCACCGTGCTGCTGCCGCTCTACGTCACGATCTCGATGGCGTTCAAGACCACGGGGCAGGCGGTCGACGGCAACGCCTTCTCGCTGCCCGCACCGTTCAGCATCGACGGGTTCGTCCAGGCGTGGAATCTCACCAAGTTCCCGGTCGGCGCCGCGATCTCGCTGCTGGTGACGGCAGGCACCGTGATCGCGACGATCCTGCTGGCCGCGTTCGCGTCGTACGCGATCGTGCGCAACTGGGATCGGCGGCTGTTCCGCTACTCGTTCTTCTACCTGCTCGCGGCGATGTTCATCCCGTTCCCGGTAGTGGCGCTGCCGCAGATCCAGCTGACGGGACGAGTGGGACTCGACAACCCGCTGGGCGTGATCATCCTCGCGACGATGTTCCAGCTCAGCTTCAGCGTGCTTTTGTTCACGGCCTTCCTGCGATCCATCCCGATCGAGCTGGAGGAGAGCGCCCGAATTGACGGCGCCACCACGTGGCAGACCTTCTGGCAGCTGATCTTCCCGCTGCTCGCACCCATGAGCGCCACGGTCGGCATCTTCGCGTTCCTCTACGCCTGGAACGACTTCATGATGCCGTCATTGATCATCTCCGACCCGGCGCTGCAGACGTTGCCGGTGCGGCAGAACCTGTTCCAGACCCAATTCAGCAACAACTACAACGTGTCGTTCGCCTCGTATCTGATGGCGATGGCGCCCGCGATCCTGGCCTACCTGTTCACGCAGCGCTTCGTCATGGAAGGCGTCACGCAGGGCGCCGTCAAGGGCTGACACCCGATCCTCTCGAAGACCACCGAAACACCGAAGGAGCAGCACCACTCATGACCGATGCGCCTCTCACCGAGACCCGCGACGACAAGACGGCAGACGAGAAGACAGCAGAGTGGTGGCGTCAGGCCGCCGTCTACCAGATCTACCCGCGCAGCTTCGCGGATGCGAACGGAGACGGACTCGGCGACATCCCCGGGATCGTCTCCCGCGCCGACTACCTCGCACAGCTCGGGATCGATGCGGTGTGGCTCAGCCCGTTCTACCCCTCCGCGCTCGCCGACGGCGGCTATGACGTCGCCGACTACCGCAACGTCGATCCTCGGCTCGGCACCCTGGACGACTTCGACGTGATGGTCGCGGCACTGCATGAACGCGGCATCCGAGTCGTCGTCGACATCGTCCCGAACCACACATCGAACCTGCACGAGTGGTTCCAGGAGGCGCTCGCCGCAGGGCGCGGCTCGGCCGAGCGGGAGCGATACATCTTCAGGGAGGGCGGCGGGGCAGACGGATCCGAGCCGCCGACGGACTGGGGCGCGGCGTTCGGCGGACCCGCGTGGGAGCGCGTCGAGGACGGTCAGTGGTACCTGCACAGCTTCGCCACCGAGCAGCCGGATCTGAACTGGGATCACCCCGAAGTCCGCGAGGATTTCCTGAGGACGCTCCGCTTCTGGTCCGACCGCGGTGTCGACGGCTTCCGCATCGATGTCGCGCACATGCTCACGAAGGATCTCACGGAGCCGCTGCCATCCCGCGCAGAGCTGGAGAAGCTCGACCGCTCCTCTGGCCGCCACCCGCTGGCTGACCGGGACGAGGTGCACGAGATCTACGCCGAGTGGCGGAAGGTCTTCAATGAGTACGACCCGCCGCGCACCGCGGTCGCCGAGGCCTGGGTCGAGACGCCGGAGCGACGCGCGAAGTACGCCTCAGCCGAGGGCCTCGGTCAGGCGTTCAACTTCGACCTTCTCGTCGCAGACTTCGCTGCCGACCAGTTCCGCCGCATCATCGCCGACAACCTCGAGCAGGCGCGGGCGACCGGGTCTTCGACGACCTGGGTGCTCTCCAACCATGACGTCACGCGGCACGCCACCCGTTACGGGCTGCCTCCCCTCGGCGGGCGTCCGGGCAAGCAGGGCGTCGAGTGGGTCGAGGCAGGAGGTCCGGAGGACGAACTGGATCGTGAACGCGGCGCGCGCCGGGCGAACGCGGCGACGCTGCTGCTGCTGGGCCTCCCAGGCAGCACCTACCTCTACCAGGGCGAGGAGCTCGGGCTGCACGAGGTCGCGGCGATCACGGCCGAGCAGCGACAGGACCCTTCGTTCTTCCGTGGCGCGTCATTCGACGGTTTCGGGAGAGACGGATGCCGCGTACCGCTGCCGTGGACGGCATCCGGATCCTCGTTCGGATTCGGTTCCGACGGTGCGCATCTGCCGCAGCCGGCCTGGTTCGCCCAGCACGCCGTCGATGTCGAGGCGGCCGATCCGTCTTCGACGCTCTCGCTCTACCGTGAGGCGCTGCGCCGGCGTCATCTGCTGCAGACAGGCGAGAGCTTGGAGTGGATCGAGACCGGCCGTGCGGACGTGCTGCGCTTCGCGAGGCCGAACGGCTGGGAGATCGTGACGAACTTCGGCGAGGAATCGTTTGATCTCGGCCCGGATGCTGCGAGCGTCGTGCTCTCGAGCCTCGCACTCGACGGGCAGCTGCTGCCGGGCGAGGCCACGGCCTGGATCGCGCCGAGCTGAGGCTTCGGTTCGTCTCAGGCTCGCCGTGGTGAGAATGGTTATCATTAGCGTGTAGAGTCGAAGGCATGAAGTCCGTCGTCGCATTCACGCTCGCATCCGTCTCCGCTCTCGTCCTCGCCGGATGCTCTGCCACGCCCGCGGCCGATGCAGGCGGGGGCGACGACGTGATCCAGGTCGTCGCCAGCACCAACGTCTACGGATCACTCGCCGAGCAGATCGGTGGTGACCGCGTCGATGTGACCTCGATCATCACCTCGGCTTCGCAGGACCCGCACTCCTACGAGGCATCCGCGCGCGATCGCCTGACCGTGCAGGACGCAGAGCTGGTCATCGAGAACGGCGGAGGATACGACGCGTTCATTGACACCCTGATCGGAGACTCCGACGTGAACATCTTCACGGCGGCTTCGTTCTCGCACGACTATCCCGGCAACGAGGGCCACGAGGATGCCGAGGGCGATGAGCACGCAGAAGAGGATCATGCGGAAGAGGAGGGCCACGAGGGCCACGACCACATCGAGGGCTTCAATGAGCACGTCTGGTTCGACCCGCACACGATGATCCACGTCGTCGAGGGCATCGCGGCCGAGTTCAGCGAGCTCGACCCCGACGGCGAAGCCGACTTCACGGCCGCCGCCGCCGAGATCGTCAGCGACCTCGAGGGCTTCGAAGCCGAGCTCGAGTCGATCGGCACCGAGGCCGGCAGCGCATCCGTGTTCATCACCGAGCCGCTGCCCGGCTACATCGCCGCAGCTGCAGGCCTCACCGATGTGACACCTGAAGGATTCGCCGAAGCAGTGGAAGAGGGCACCGATGTCGCACCAGCGACTCTGCTCGCCGCTCTCGACGTGATCGACAGCGGTGAGGTGAAGGCGTTGCTCACCAATGCGCAGACCGGTGGAGCCGAGACCCAGCGTGTCGAGGAGGTGGCAGAGGCCGCCGGCATCCCCGTCGTCGCCTTCACGGAGCTGCTCGAGGACGGATCGTCGTACTCTGAGTGGATGCGTGATGCGATCCAGGACCTCGCCGCCGCACTCCAGAAGTGAGTGGGGGCGCTCAGGGGCCGGCCGCGGCGCCGGTGCTCGAGATCACGGGCGCGGCGCTTCACCGCGGGCACCGGGAGTTGTGGTCCGGACTCGATCTGACCGTCGAACCCGGTGAGTTCATCGCCGTGCTCGGGCCGTCAGGCTCCGGCAAGACCACGCTCATGCGGGCGATCCTCGGCCTCCAGCCGCTGAGTTCGGGCAGCATCCGCGTCGCTGGACACCCCGTGCGCCGCGGCAATCCGCGCATCGGCTACATCCCTCAGCAGCGTCCCCTTCCGCCCGACACGAGCATGCGCGCGCGCGATGTCGTCGCGCTCGGCGTCAACGGCACCCGGTTCGGCTTGCCCATCCCGCGCCGCGGCGATCGCGCGCGAGTCGACGCGTTGCTCGAGGGCGTCGGAGCATCGCACTTCGCTGATCGTCGCGTCGGACTGCTCTCCGGCGGAGAGCAGCAGCGGTTGCGGGTCGGTCAGGCCCTCGCCGATGCGCCGACGCTGCTACTCTGCGACGAGCCGCTGTCGAACCTCGACCTGGCCAACCAGCTCGGGATCACCGACATCATCGACCGCCAGCGCCGCGAGCGCGACGCCGCCGTGCTGTTCGTGACCCACGACATCAACCCGATCCTCGGCAGAGTCGACCGCATCCTGTACATCGCGGGCGGCCGCTTCGTGCTCGGCACCCCGGACGAGGTGCTGCAGAGCCGCGTGCTCACGGATCTGTACGGCACTCCGGTCTTCGTGCTCCGCGCCGGCGACCGCCTGGTCGTCGTCGGGGTGCCCGATGCCGAGCCGCACCATGACCACGACGCGGGAGAAGTCGCATGATCGCGCCGACGGGTGTGCAGCAACTTCGGAGAACTGCACGTTCTTCGGAGGAATCACACGAATCGCCCCGAGATAGCTGCACTTCTCCGACGTCGGTGCTCGGCCCGGCGTCGGCATTCGTGCTCGGATGCTGCGCGGAGGTGCCCGCATGATCGTGCACAGCATCGACTGGGGAGACGTCTTCTCCTTCCAGGACTACGGCGCGCTCGTGGCCCTGCTCGCGAACTCGATCATCGCGGGCGCGGTACTCGGCATCGTCGGCGGCCTGATCGGTGTCTTCGTGATGCAGCGCGACCTCGCCTTCGCCGTGCACGGCGTGAGCGAGCTGTCGTTCGCCGGTGCCGCAGCGGCCCTGCTGTTCGGCGGCAGCGTCGTGGCCGGGTCCCTGGGTGGCGCGCTGGTCGCCGCCATCCTGATCGGCATCCTCGGCTCGAAGGCGCGCGATCGCAATTCGATCGTCGGCGTGCTGATGCCGTTCGGCCTCGGTCTCGGCATCCTGTTCCTGTCGCTCTACGACGGACGCAGCGCGAACCGCTTCAGCCTGCTCACCGGGCAGATCGTCTCGGTGTCCAGTCCCGACCTCGGTTGGCTCATCGGCATCAGCGCCTTCGTGCTGATCGGACTGCTGGTGATGTGGAATCCGCTGCGGTTCGACTCGCTCGACGATGTGGCTGCGTCCGCCCGCGGCATCCCGACCAGAGCGCTCAGCCTGGCGTTCATGGTTCTGCTCGGCCTCATCGTCGCGGTCAGCGTGCACATCATCGGTGCGCTGCTGGTCATGGCGCTTCTCGTGACGCCCGCCGCCGCGGCCATGCGCGTGGCTGCCGGCCCGCTCACGGTGCCCCTGCTCGCGGCGCTGTTCGGTTTCGTCTCCGCGGTCGGCGGCATCCTGCTCGCGCTCGCCGGAACGCTGCCGGTGAGCCCGTACATCACGACGATCTCGTTCCTCATCTACGCGGGATGCTGGGTGGTGCAGCGCTCGCGCGCGCGGGTGAAGCGTCGCTCTCAGCCCGTGACAAGCGCCGCGGCCTAGACTCTCGGTATGGCTCAGCGCAATACCTGGCAGCGCGAGCGAGTGCGCGAAGCGCTCGCGGATGCGCGCGGTTTCGTGAGCGCGCAGACCCTGCACGCCACGCTCCGTGAGGAGAAGACCGGCATCGGTCTCGCCACGGTCTACCGTGCGCTGTCGGGCTTGGCGACCGCCGGTGATGCCGACTCGCTGCAGAGCCCCGAGGGCGAGGCACTGTACCGCGCCTGCTCGACCGAAGGGCATCACCACCACCTGATCTGCCGCTCGTGCGGGCTCACCGTCGAGATCGAGGCGAAGGACGTCGAGGCCTGGGCGCAGCGCACCGCATCGCTGCACGGCTTCAGCGAGGCTGAGCACGTCGTCGACATCTTCGGACTGTGCACCCCGTGCGCGAACAGGCGCGCAGCGGCTGAGGGATCCGCGTCCGCGTGAGCACCGTCAGCCCACCGCGCGCGTCGACTGCCGCAGGGTTCGGTCGCAACCAGCGTGCCCCTCGCTCGCCGTGGATCGGCGTCGGTATCGGCGTCGTCATCATCGCGGCGCTGTTCCTGATCGACCGATTCGCGCCGGCGCTGTTCCAGGACTCGCTTCCCAGCCGCGCGCAGGACGGTCTCACGCTCGCGCTGAGCGTTCTCATCGAGGCACTGCCGTTCGTCGTACTCGGCGTCGTGCTGTCGATCGTGGTGCAGGTGTGGCTGCCGCCGGATCTCATCCAGCGCTGGCTGCCTACGAGAGGATGGGCCCGTCGTGCGGTGCTGTCGCTGCTCGGGATGCTGATCCCGGTGTGCGAGTGCGGCAACGTGCCCTTCGCCCGTGGCCTGATGATGCGCGGTCTGGCACCTGCGGAGGCGATGACCTTTCTGATCGCGGCGCCCATCGTGAACCCGATCGTGATCATCACCACTCATGCGGCTTTCGGGTGGGACGGCGGCATCCTGGTCGCCCGGCTCGTCGGCGGCTATCTGATCGCGAACCTCATCGGCTGGATCTACAGCCGCCATCCCTCGCCCGACGCCCTGCTCACCCAGCAGTTCACCGCCACCTGCGAGCGGGTGCAGCACGAGCACGGCACTCCGACGCGTCGCAGCCTGACGCAGTTCTTGATCGAGCTTCGCGCGGTCATGCCTGCCCTCGTCATCGGCTCCGCGCTGGCCGGTGCGGTGCAGGTGCTCGTGCCGCGCGACATGCTGCTCGCGATCGGCTCGAACCCGGTGCTCTCGATCGTCGCGATGATGGCGCTCGCGATGACGGTGGCGATCTGCTCGAACGTCGACGCCTTCTTCGCGCTGTCATTCGCATCGACGTTCTCGTCTGGTGCGCTGATCGCGTTCCTACTGGTGGGGCCGCTGGTCGACATCAAGATGCTCGCGCTGCTGCGCACGACCTTCACGACGCGCACTCTCGTGGGCGTCGTCGCGGTCGTGGTGATGAGCGCGTTCGCGATCGGGATCGGGGTGAACGTCTTTGGCTGAGCAGTCCCGCACCCGCTGGCGAGCCATCGCGACGCGTTGGCTCGGCCTCGGCCTGGCAGTCGGCATCTCGGTCGTGACGCTCGGACTGGGGATCACGGGGCGGCTCACGCTCTACATCAGCCCCGAGTCGATCTGGTTCGCATGCGCCGGAGCCGTCGTCGTGCTCGCCGGCGCGATCTGGTCGTGCACGCTCCCGTTGGGCGCGGAGACGGATCACGGCCATGATCACGGACATGCGGATGACGAGTCGGATGCCGCGGCATCTCCCCGGCGCGCACTCAAACTCGCCGGCGTCGTGTCGGCCGGAGTCGTCGCGAGCGGCGTCGTCGTGGCCGCGCTCGTGCTGCCGCCCGCATCGCTGTCCGTCGAACTCGCGATGTCGCGCGCTGACGCGACCGGCACCCTCTTCGCCGGTGCAGACACCCCGACACTCGGCGTCGCGGACACCACGACCTTCGGCGTCGGGGAGTGGTCGAGCGTCTTCGCCACTGCGACCCGCCCAGAGGCGTACGACGGTTCGACCGTCACGCTGACCGGGTTCGTCACGCCCGGCGCCGATGCGGATGCCGTGAACCTCACCCGCATGATCATCACGCACTGCGTGATCGATGCCCAGCCCGCCGCAGTGCCGGTGAGCGTCGATGCCGGCGAGAGCGGCAAGGGGCAGTTCAGCACAGGGCAGTGGATCGAAGTCACCGGCAAGGTGACCGCCGACAGCGATGGATCGCTCCGCGTCGTTCCGACCTCTGTGGTCGAGATCGATGAGCCAGGGGATCCCTATGAGTACTGAGGATCACCCGGACGCGCCGCGCACCCGCGCCGAAGCGCGCGCCGCCCGCGAGGCCGCAGAGCGAGACGCCGCAGGCGCCGAGGATGACTCCCCACGCGGGTCGTTGAGCGAGCACAGCGAGACGAAACGCGTTGAGCGAGCGTCAGCGAGTCGAAACGAAGCGCCGAACCCGCCTGAGGTCCCTCGCGCGCCAGAGGGGGAATGGCTTCGACTCCCTCCGGTCGCTCAGCCCGTTTCGTCTCCGGCGCCTCCGTCGCCTCCGCTCAACGACCCGCAGCAACGAACCCCCGACCGCCGCTTCCTCTATACGATCCTCGCGGTCGTCGCCGTGCTCGTCGTCGTGGTCGGCGGACTCGGAGCGGTCAGCCTCTTCCAGGGTCCGCGGGTCAGCGACGTCCAGGTCGATGCGGCCGAGGCCATCGACGTCTCGGGCAGTCGTGTGATCCTCACGGCCAACCAGTCGCTGCAGCCGATCGACGCGTCACAGGTCACGGTCGAGCCGGCAGTGCCGTTCACTGTTGACGCCGCAGGCCGCAGCATCGGCATCCGCTTCACGGTCCCTCTCGACGACGCGACCGAGTACACCGTACGGGTCGACGGCGCCACCGGTACCGGCGGCGGACCGGCATCCGATCTGTCGACCACGTTCACCACACCCGCGGCCAAGATCTTCCTGCTCAACCGGTCCGATGACGACGACTCGATATTCCGCACCGACCTCGGCGGCGAGAATGCCGTGCCCGTCTTCACGCATCCGCGCATCAACGACTATCGCTCGACGTCGACGCGGCTCGTCGTCGCTGTCGAGGATGACGACGGGTCACGCATCCTGGTGATGGACCACGACGGTGACAACGTCCGCGAGCTGACCCTGCCCGGTGACGGCTATGTCAGTTCGGTGCAGGTCTCCGAGCGCGGCGGTCTCGTCGGCTACACCTATTCCGACCGGGAACTCAGCGAGGACACCGGGCGTGCGAGTGTGCTCGTCACCCAATCGCTCGACGGTGATGACGAGCCGCACATCATCGAGGTCGGCGACGCCGAGGCGAGCATCGCTGAATGGCAGTTCGTGCCCGACTCGGCCGCGGTGCTGTTCATCGACTTCGCCGGCACCCTCTCGCTCGATGATCGATCCGGTGACGCAGGGGCGCAGAACATGGGCATGGCCATGAGCCTGCTCGGCATCTCGCGCGGCACGTACACCGCGATCGTGCGGAGGGCCGACGGCAGCACCGTGGAGTTGAACCTCGCCGACGGCTCTGAGACCCCGCTCGCGGCATCCGAGCCCGACTTCGGAGTGGCGACGACGATCACCCCCTTTCCTGGCGGCACGCTGCGACACGTCGTGGCGCGTGATGAGGTCGGTCTTCCCACCGGGCAGGCCATCATCAGAGTCGACGATGACGGTGCGGCGACCTCGCTGTTCGACGTCGCCTCCGGAAACGCGATCCTGCAGGCGTGCCCGTCGCCGAGCGGGCAGTACGTCGCAGTGACCGTCGCTCCGAAGCTGGTCGAGAACCCCTACGACGACCTGCTCGTGCCGCTTCCGAAAACCTTGCAGACGCACCTGATCGACCTGCGCTCCGGCGATGAGATGGTCGTGCTCACCGGTTTCGATGCGTCGTGGTGCCAGATGGCGCCGCAGTTCTGAGCTCATGACGCTTCGCCGCGCGAACCGAGACGACCTCGCAGCCCTGCCGCTGGAGGTGGCACCGAGGTTGCTCGGAGGCGAGCTGCGCACAGTGGTTGGCGGAGCCGAGGTGCGACTGAGGATCACGGAGGTCGAGGCCTATCACGGCCGCGGCACCGGCGCGCTCGCAGACCCCGGTTCCCACGCGCGGATGGGCAGAACCGCGCGGAACGCCACGATGTGGGGCGAGCCTGGACACCTCTACGTGTACCTCAGTCACGGCATCCACTCGTGCGTCAACGTCGTGTGCGCGCCCGACGGGATCGCCGGAGGTGTGCTGCTGCGTGCAGGTTCCGTCGTCGAGGGCGCGGATGCTGCGACTGAGCGATCAGGCAGATCAGGCAGAGACCTCGCCCGCGGTCCTGGTCGATTCGGGCAGGTGTCGGGCCTCCGGCATCCGCTCCACGACGGGATCGACGCGATCACCGGGGCCGAGATGCACGGAGCCAGTGCCGGGCTGTGGCTTGCCGAGGGCGCCGTCCGCATCGCGACGGGGCCACGCGTCGGGGTCGCCGGGCACGCCGGCACGCACGCGTTCCCCTGGAGGTTCTGGATCGAGGGAGACCCATCCGTCTCGCCGTTCCGCTGGGGGCGGGGCGCAGCCGACGCGCAGGCCATGCTAAACTGACTCCTTGTCTGCGCACACTCCTGTGCGTAGTTCGTGTGCTGTCTCCCTCCTGGTTCGTCCGAGAGGTGCGGCGCGCAGACAAGGGATCTTGGGTGAGGCCGTCCGGCCTCACGGTAATGAAGGAGTAATCACATGGCTGCAGTGTGCCAGGTGACAGGAGCTGTTCCCGGCTTCGGTCACACCATCTCGCACTCGCACCGCCGGACGAAGCGCCGCTTCGACCCGAACGTGCAGAAGAAGACCTATTTCGTGCCGTCGCTCGGCCGTAAGATCACGCTGAACGTGTCCGCCAAGGGCATCAAGGTGATCGACGTCCGCGGCATCGAGAACGTCGTCAAGGACCTCCAGTCGAAGGGTGTCAAGCTCTAATGGCCAAGAAGTCTCAGGACATCCGTCCGATCATCAAGCTGCGTTCGACGGCAGGCACCGGGTTCACGTACGTGACCAAGAAGAACCGTCGCAACACCCCCGACCGTCTTGTGCTGAAGAAGTACGACCCGGTCGTCCGCAAGCACGTCGAATTCCGAGAGGAGCGCTAAACATGGCTAAGAAGAGCAAGATTGCTCGTAACGAGCAGCGCAAGGTCATCGTCGAGCGCTACGCCGCCCGTCGTGCCGAGCTGAAGAAGACCCTGGTCGACCCTGCCGCAACCGACGAAGCCCGCGAGGCTGCTCGTGTCGGCCTGCAGAAGCTGCCGCGCAACGCATCGCCGGTGCGCGTCCGTTCGCGCGACGCCATCGACGGCCGCCCCCGTGGCATGCTGACGAAGTTCGGCATCTCGCGTGTGCGCTTCCGCGACATGGCACACCGTGGCGAGCTGCCCGGCATCACCAAGTCGAGCTGGTAAGCAACGCTTTCAAGGGGCGAGGATCTTCGGATCCTCGCCCCTTCTGCGTGCCCGGGGTGTGTGTTGCAGGGGCTGTGCGTGCCTGACCCTCTGCGTGCCTGAGCCTCTGCGTGCCTGAGCTTCTGCGTGTCGGGGCTTCTGCGCTCCCTCTCGGGAGGAGAACTCCGCGTCGGGAGGACTCCTGCCTTGGGATTCTCCTCCGGAGAGGGGGAACTCCTCCCGACGACTTTTCCTCCACAACTGGCGTGGCGGGCGAGCCATCCACGGAACGCGACTTCTGGGTGAAGACCGGATGCCGCATCCCGTCATCATCGACACATGAACCCGATCGAGGCGCTGTCAGAGCGCGCTGGTGTCGCTCGAGTGGCGACTCTGAGACGCGCGGGCGTGACGGAGCATGCGCTCCGGCTCGCGGTGCGCAGCGGCCAAGTCGTCTCGGTGCGACGGGGATGGGTAGCGTTGTGCAACGCGGATGCCATGCTCGTCACCGCTGCTCGGCGAGGTGTGGTGCTCACTTGTGTGACGCTCGCGGCGAGAAAGGGCTTGTGGGTGCTCGACAGCACCGAACCTCATGTGGCGGCGCCACCCCATTCCGGGCACGCCGCTGTCTCTCGTGGGGTGATTCATTGGGATGTACCGAAGTTTCCGCGCGTCCCGGATTCCTGCGAGGACACACTGGAGAACGCTCTGATCCTCGTGGCGCGATGCCAGTCATATGAGAGCGCTCTGGCGACATGGGAATCGGCACTTCGAAAGAATCTCGTCGATCCGGGAATGCTCGAGCGCGCTCCGTTGCCGCCGGCGGCACGTCGGTTGCTTGCCGACGCGCGTCCGTTCGCGGATGCCGGCACGGAGAGCATCTTCCGCACGCGTCTGAGTTGGCTGAATACTCCGATCACGCCGCAGGTGTGGATTCTCGGACATAGGGTCGACTTCTTGATCGGCGAGCGTCTCGTCGTCCAGATCGACGGAGGTCATCATGTCGGGGCGCAGCGCACGAGCGACATCGCGCACGATGCGCTCCTGAAGCTGAATGGATACCACGTGATCCGTATCAGTTACGAGCAACTCATGAACCAGTGGGCCGTGGTGCAGGCCACGATTCTGGCCGCGATCGGTCAGCGCCTGCACCTCTCGGCGTGATGCACTGCTCGCCTCACCTGCTCGGCACCCGATCGGCACCTGCCCGCACCCGCTCGGCATCTGCTCGCACCTGCTCGGGAGGACTTCACGCCCTCGGGAGGACGGATGCCGTGGCATCCTCCTCCCATCGCGGAGTTCTCCTCCCGACAGGGTGCCAGTCGGGGTGCCCCGGCCAGGCACCCACCCCGTACCCAGGCGCCCACGCCCTGCACCCCAGGGCGCGCCCATCCCGAACCGAGGCACCCACCCCGCACTCAGGCGACTGACGCCGCTGAGCGGGACACCGCCCAGTCCAGCGCGTAGTCGGCGATCTCCTCCCAGCCGTCCTGGCTGACCAGTCGGTGGGTGCGGCCGGGGAACTCCTTGTAGTCCACGATCGCCGGGCTGCCGGAGTCCGTGTACTTCTTCAACACTGCGCGTCCGATCGCCGGAGGCACGACGTGGTCGATCCCGGCCGTGATGATCAGCAGCGGTGCGCGATCCTTGCGCGCGTAGTCGACGTGGGTGACGCCGTTCTTCTCGTCGAATGCGGACGCCACTCCCTCGAAGAAGACCCGGTTGTAGGAGTTGACCGCGTATTCCTCCCACAGGGAATCGGATGCCGATCGCGAGAGGTCATTGCCGAATGTGAAGTGGAAGTGGCGCTTCGACAGCGGCTTCGCCCCGTTCTTCCCGAACGGATTCGAGAGGATCGGTGTCCCGGTCCACAGCGTCGACAGGGGGAGCGTCGTCACACCGGCCGTCTGCCCGGGGGCGACGCCGACATAGGCGACTCCGAGACCGCGGTCGGCCAGCATCTGCGTGAGCACGCCGCCGAACGAGTGGCCCATGATGATCGGCTTCTGGGGGAGTGCGCGGATGATGCGCTCGTAGTTGTCGGCGATCTGCTTGAGACCGATGCCCTTGAGCGCGTTCGGATCGCGACGGATGTCGGCCACGCTGCGGTCGTCGATCCCAGGCCAGCCGGGCACGATCACTTCATGACCTTGTGCACGGAACCTCTCCGCCCAGGTGCCCCAGCTCTTCGGCGTCATCCACAGTCCGTGGATCAGGACGATCGGTGCCTTCTCGGTGATGCTCATTGTTTCTTCTCCTTTTCGGCCCGGCGTCTTCCGGACTGCGATATCGTGATAGTAGACAGAACGTTCGGTCTACTGCAGTCTATTCCCAGAACTCGAAGAGAATTCGGGAGCCGAGGATCCGGATGCCACGATGAGAGGGGAAGGACCAACGCATGAGCACTCCTGACGACACCACTCAGAGGCCGAGCGCCGCGCGTGAGCGCCTCCTCGAAGCCGCGAGCCGCCTTTTCTACGAGGAGGGCATCCACGCGGTCGGCATCGACCGCGTCATCGCGGAAGCCGGTGTCACCCGAGCGACGATGTACAAGCAGTTCGCGGGCAAGGAGAATCTGGTGCTTGCCTACCTGCGCGGCGAGGACGCCTATCTCCGTGGTCTGTTGGACGCTGCACTGGCCGTGACGGACGAGCCGGACGCCCTCATCGACCTCACGATCGACGGCATCGCGTCCGATGTCACCCGTCGGCACACACGAGGATGTCCGTTCATCAACGCGGCAGCCGAATATCCGGATGCCGACGGCCCGGTTCGTCTGCTCATCGCCGAGCATCGCGAATGGTTCCGTTCGAGCCTCGAAGCACTCGCCGCGGCGGCCGGGCTGAGGGCGCCGGCGGAGGTCGCCGCATCCCTGGTTCTGCTGCGTGATGCGGCACTGGTCGGGGGCTATCTGGATGGCGATGTGGGGCCCGCTTTCGAACGCACAGCTCGTGGCGTGGTCGCATCTCATCGCGGCTGAAACCACGTCACTCGAGTCACAATCGTCACATCTGCACCGCGACACGCCTATGAAAACCCCAAAACCCGCGAAATGACGCGGAAATGTGGGCAGTGGTTGATACATTCGAGGCGGTCACTCGACCAGCGGGCGGCATCCGCCTCCCGAACCACAACGATGCGACACTTCGTCGCTGGAGGCTGACATGGCTGACAAGTCCATCACCAAGACCGAGCTCGTCGCGAGCATCGCAAGCGCCACCGGCCAGAGCCAGGCCACCGTCTCGGGTGTCCTCGACGCACTCTTCGGCACCGTCTCCGACGCTGTCGCCAAGGGCAGCAAGGTCTCGATCCCGGGCTGGATCTCGTTCGAGCAGGTCGACACCGCAGCTCGCACGGGCCGCAACCCCCAGACCGGCGCCGAGATCAAGATCCCGGCCGGCAAGCGCGTCAAGGTGACCGCCGGTTCCAAGCTCAAGGCAGCCGTCAAGTAAGACAGCTCCTTTCGAAGGCCGCCCCTGCTCGATGGGGGCGGCCTTCGTGCTGTTCGCGGTCGTCCGCGCCGCAAGCCGTACGCGCTTAGGCTGGAAGGGTGACTTCTCCCGGCCTGCGCACCACACGCGCGTCGGCGTATCGTGCGGCCGGTCTCGTGATCCTCGCCGTCGCAGCCGTCGTCGCGCTCCTGGTCGCGCTGCAGCTCGGCGGGGGAGCAGCGCCGCTGCTGCTCAGCGATCCAGGACCCTTCGTGCGCTGGGGTCTCCCGGCCGCGCGGATGGTGAACAACATCAGCGCAGCCGTCATGATCGGCTCGATGGTGCTCGCCCTGTTCGCGCTGCGTGCGGGGGAGAAGCCCTTCGAGACGGCGCTGGATGCGGCATCCATCGGCGCAGCCGTCTTCACGGTCTCGTCCGCGGTGACCGCGTTCCTCACCTTCCTCGGCGCCTTCAACGTGCAGCTCAGCCTCGAACAGCAGTTCGGTGAGCAGCTCGGACGCTTCCTGCTCACCCTTCCCCTCGGCCAGGCCTGGCTGATCACGACCATCATGGGCGCGCTCGTCACGATCCTCGCCTTCGCGTGGCGCGGCTGGACATCCACTCTCTTCACGGCGGGAATCGCCGTCGCATCTCTGCTCCCGTTGGCCACCCAGGGCCATTCCGGGGAGCTCGCCGGTCACGTCATAGCCGTCAACTCGATCCTGCTGCACACGGTCGGCGCCGCCGTCTGGCTGGGCGGACTGTTCCTGCTGATCGTGCTGCATCGCGCGAAGGGCATCGACCACACCGCCCTGGTGCGCCGCTACTCGTCGCTCGCGATCGCCGCGTTCTTCGTGGTAGCTGTATCAGGCATCATGCGCTCAACGGTCGGCCTCGGCGGCTGGGACGGACTCTGGACGCCGTACGGCCTCATCATCATCGCCAAGGCCGTGCTGCTCGGCGGGATGGGTCTGCTCGGAGCCTGGTATCGCGCACGCCTCATCCCTCGCCTCGGTGGCGAGAGCGCTTCGCGCTGGTTCTGGATGCTGGTGCTCTGCGAAGTCGCCCTGATGGGGCTGGCTTCGGGAGCTGCGGCGGCGCTCGCGCGTACGCCTCCGCCGACCGGTGAGACCGCTGCGATCCTGAAGACACCGGCCGAGCTGCTCACCGACTCCCCACTGCCGCCCGAGTTCACGATCGACATGTGGTTCACCGGCTGGGACATCGACATCCTGTGGGCGATGGCCGCCGCGCTCGGACTGTTCTTCTATCTCGCCGGCGTCTGGCGCATGCGCAGCCGCGGCGACCGCTGGCCGATCCACCGCACGATCTTCTGGGTCCTCGGGCTGATCATGCTCGTGTGGGTCACCTGCGGGCCGATCAACCTGTACCAGGACTACCTCTTCAGCGTGCACATGCTCGGGCACATGATGCTCACGATGGCGATCCCGCTGCTGCTGGTCGCCGGGGCGCCGATCACGCTCGCACTTCGGGCGATCCACAAGCGCGACGACGGCACCCGCGGTGGTCGCGAATGGATCATGTGGGCGGTGCACTCCCCGTTCTCGAGGGTCATCACCCATCCCTTCGTCGCGGCCGGCCTGTTCATCGGATCGCTGTGGGCGTTCTACTTCACCGATCTCGTGCGGTGGTCGATGTATGAGCATCTCGGCCACGAGTGGATGGTCATCCACTTCCTGATCACCGGCTACCTCTTCGTCATGAGCCTGGTGGGCATCGACCCTGTCCCGTACCGTCTGCCGTTTCCCGGACGGCTGATCACCCTGATCGCGGTCATGGCGATGCACGCGTTCTTCGGCATCGCGATCATGATGCAGGAAGGGCTCATGGTCGCCGAGTGGTTCGGCTCCATGGCGCGCACGTGGGGCCCGACGCCGATGGAGGATCAGTACATCGGCGGCGGCATCGCCTGGTCCATCGGCGAGATACCCACTCTGATCGTCGCGATCACGGTGGCGATCCAGTGGAGTCGCGACGACACCAAGGTGCAGCGCCGCAACGACCGCCACGCCGACCGCACCGGTGACGCCGAGCTCGAGGAGTACAACGCGCAGCTCGCCGCTCTGGCAGATCGAGATGCGCGTCAGAAGGCCCGAGAGGGCTGACCGCTCACTCCCCGGCGGAACCCACCCTGATCGACGCCGATCCGTCGGCGAGGATGTCGATCGTCCCGTTCACGCGGAACGGCACATCCTCCGAGACGTGCTCGATAGAGCCGTCGAAGAGGGAGCGGATGTCGACCTCGATGTGCGCGACGGCCTCGGCCGCGGGGATCTCCCACGCTGCACCGTTCGGTTCGACCGTGACCGTCGGCTGCTGGCTGATCGTCCAGGTCGGCAGGTCTTCGATGCGGTTCTGGACCTCGAGTCCGAACGGGCAGGCCGTCGGCTGCAGCACCTGCTGGGTGGTGCACTCGGTGAGGAACTCCTCGACCCGTGTCTGCACGACCGAGAGGAACTCCTCGGTCGGCTGCGTCTGGATGTCGACCGGCGTCTGCGTGAGTGGGGAATCGGCCAGGATGCTGACTCCCGGCGAACTGGAGATTGCCGTGTCGACCGTGATCGAGTACAGGCCGGGTGTGAACACCAGCATCGGCAGTGCGTCCAGCGGCGCGGCCTCCATCCCGGCGGATGACACCTGACGGCGATCGATCTCGAATCCGTTGACAGCGAACCGGTCAGAGCCGAGCACGGTGAGCGAGACCGCCGCAAGAGGCGTGCGGGCGAATCGCCAGTTCGGGGTCACGCCCTCCCAGCCGTCCTGCTCCACATCGAAGGTGCTCTTGCCGGGGTGGGAACCTGCCACATACGAGACGGTCACAGAGGTGACGCCGTCGACGGTGGCCTCATTCACGACGTCGACATCGGTGAGGGGGGCGAGAGCAGCCTGGCGCAGGAGCGCCTCGGATGCCGTCTCCTCGATACCGGCATCCTCGAGGGTGGCGCGATCGATGGCGACCCCCGGTACCTGCAGCGCATCGGCCGCGCGACCGGACGCCAGCAGCTCGAGGTAACGCGTGACGAAGGCGCCAGGACCGTAGTACTCCTTGTACAGTGCCGCTCCGCCGGCGGCGATCGCCCCGACGAGAAGCACGCCGACGACGGCGAGCGTCGTGAGGTCGACCCAGAGTCGGCGGCGCCGAGGCGTCGTCGGCTGGGGCTGATCCATGGCGCCAGTCTAGGAGGGCGGCCTGAGACAGTGCCGAGCGCCGTGAGCTGTGACGCCGAGCAGGCACGTACCATGAGAGTCGTGTCTCTTCCCGCCCTCTCATCCGAGCAGCAGGAGCTGTATCGGCTCATCGAGGACACCAGGGAGCACGTCTTCATCACCGGCCGCGCCGGAACCGGCAAGTCGACGCTGCTGCAGTACTTCGCCTGGAACACCGAGAAGCAGATCGCGATCTGCGCGCCGACCGGGGTTGCGGCGCTGAATGTCGAGGGGCAGACGATCCATTCGCTGTTCCGTCTTCCGATCGGTCTCATCGCCGAGAGCGAGATCGAGCAGAACGACGCCACCCGCCGCATCCTCAACGCCATCGACACACTGGTGATCGACGAGATCTCGATGGTCAACGCCGACCTCATGGACGGCATGGACCGCGCGCTGCGGCAGGCCAGGGGCCGGCGGGCGGAGCCGTTCGGAGGCGTGCAGGTGGTCATGTTCGGCGACCCGTACCAGCTGGCACCCGTGCCGCCGCGCGGCGATGAGCTGCGCTACGTGCAGGATCACTACCGTTCGTTCTGGTTCTTCGACGCGAAGGTGTGGGCCGGTGCGACGATGGGCGAATCCGACGGACTCATCGACCTCGGCAGGCACGGTGCCGAGCTGCACGTGCGCGAGCTGGTGCAGATCCACCGGCAGTCGGATGACGGTTTCAAGGCGATGCTGAACGCCGTGCGCTACGGGCGGGTGACGGCGGAGATCGCCGGTGTCCTGAACGAGCAGGGTGCGCGCACACCTCCCGAGCCCGAACCCGGCGAGGTGCCGATGATCACGCTCGCGACCCGCAACGACATCGTCAACAACATCAACCGTCGCCATCTCGCGGCGCTCGCCGGCAAGGAGCAGACAGCGCGGGCCGAGATCAACGGCGACTTCGGGCGCGGAGATTCCTCTTATCCTGCGGATGCCGAACTCAAGCTCAAGATCGGGGCGCAGGTCATGTTCCTGCGCAATGACGTCTCCATGAGCGGCGAGCCGCCGCGCTGGGTGAACGGCACGATCGGCACCGTGAAACGCATCCTCGGTGGATCGGTGCGCGTGGAGATCGACGGCGAGGACGTCGACGTCGAGCCGGCCGTGTGGGAGAGGTTCCGCTACTCCTACGATCAGAACTCCAAGACGCTCAGCCGCGACGTGATCGCGGAGTTCCTGCAGTTCCCGCTGCGCCTGGCGTGGGCGGTCACGATCCACAAGTCCCAGGGCAAGACGTACGACCGCGCGATCATCGATCTCGGCGGAGGAGCGTTCGCGCCAGGGCAGACCTACGTGGCACTCTCGCGCCTGACCTCACTCGACGGCCTGTACCTCTCCAGGCCGCTGCGTCCGAGCGACATCAGGGTCGATGAGGATGTGCGCCGCTTCATGCGGGAAGCGTGGGAGCGGGCGTCGACACCCGAGGTCAACGCCTAAGCTGCCGCGCGAGCCTTGTCGAGGTCGTGGAACAGCTCGGTGTTGAACTTGTACGCCAGCAGCACCTCATCGATCACGCGCTCGCGCTCCGCGTCGTCCCAGGGCGCGGCATCCAACTGTTCGCGGTAGACGTCCTTGAAGGCGTTGGGATCGGCGATGTCGTCGAACAGGTAGAAGCCGACGCCGTTCGTCTCGAAGCCGAACCGGCGCTGCATGACGCGTCCGATGAAGATGCCGCCGGAGAGGTCGCCGAGGTAGCGCGTGTAGTGATGTGCGACGAACCCGCCGACCCAGGTCGCACCGACCTCATCGATGCGGTCGACGTAGCGCTGCGTCGTCGGCAGTGGGGTGATGCTCTCACGCCAGTCCGGGCCGATGAGGAACTCGAGATCCGCTCCGAGGGCGGGAAGGCGAGTCAGCTTGTCGCTGATGAACACGGCGGCGACCGGGTCCTTGCGCATGCGCTCGCCGACGGCCTCCAGTGCCTCGTAGATGAAGTAGTGCTGCGCGACGAGGGCGACGTAGTCCTCGCGTGAGCCTTCGCCCTTGAGCAGGTCGGACATGAACCCGGCGTGCTCGCTGCGCGAGTGCGAACCCGAGGAACGCTCACGCAGAGCGGCGGAGAAGGAGACGATATCGGCCATACCGCCAGTGTAAGGGCAACCTAACCTTTGTAAAAGCGCAGATCCTCAGGAGTGCGGACGTGGCTCGATGCCGAGCTTCTCGCACGCGGCGTCGTACAGGGCCACGACCTCGCGACGCACGGCCGGCCGCTCGGAGATCTCACCGCTCGGCCACGGAACACGGAGCTCTTCCGGGATGCCGGCGCGCGTGATCTGCCAGACGCCGCCGTACCCGTCGAGGTCGGTCATCACGGCCTTGGTGATCTCGACATCGGATGCCGAGGCGAAGGCACGCGCGATGAGCATGTTGTCGTCGGCGTGGTCGACGTTCATGTGGTGGAGGATGGCGGCGACGACGTCGGATTCGAAGATGTGAGGCACGTCATCACTGTACGTCTCCTCGGAGCGGCGGCGGCGGATGATGTGTTTCAGGATGTGCGCTTTAGACTCGGGAACATAAATCTTCCGGGAGCCACCTTCATGCACCTTCTCTCGTCGCGCCGCTGGCGTGCCGCCGCCGCAGGCGCCGTTGCGCTCGCGCTCGTCCTGACCGGCTGCTCGTCAGAGGATTCCTTCTCCTACACGCCGCCCGAACAGGTCGATGCCGCGCTGCCGGATGACACCGCAGCCCAGCTTCAGGCCGCCGTGGAGAACGCGATGGTCGAGACGGGCGCGACCGGAGCGGTCGTCGGAGTGTGGGTGCCGTGGAGCGGCACCTGGGTCACTGGCCTCGGCACGCAGTCGGTCGAGGATCAGACCGCCGTCGCGACGGACATGACCTTCCGTGTCGCCGATGTCACGCGCATGATGACCTGCGATGTGCTGTACGGGCTCGCCGATGATGACGTCGTCGCATTGGATGCGTCCGTTCCCGAGTACGTCTCCGGCGTCGCGCAGCTCGAAGACGTCACGCTGCTCGACCTCTGCAACGGCACCAGCGGTGTGGGCTCGTCCGAGGCCGCGGTGACGGGCATGCTGCTCAACACCCCGGCGCGGGAGTGGCCGCCGCTGGAGCTGGCGTCCTTCGGCCTCGGCCAGGATCAGCTCGAGCCGCACACGACATACCGCGATTCGGATGCCGGCTACCTGCTGCTCGGTCTCGCTCTGGAGCGCGCGTCGGGCAAGAGCGCGTCCCGGCTCATCGCCGAGTACGTCACAGAGCCGCTGGAACTCGCGAACACGTCGCTCCCCGGCTCCAAGGCCGCGGCACCGGGCGGCAACGCGCTCAGCGGCAATCACCTTTCGGCCATCGAAGGCGGATACGACTGCACCGCACCCGTCGACATCACGGTGCTCTCCGCCAGCACCGGATTCACCGACTCCGGTGTGGTCTCGACCATCGATGACCTCGGCCGGTATGTGCAGGCGACGGCGCGCCAGGGCCTGCGCGAGGAGGGCGCGAAGCCCGATCGCTACTCGACTCCGCTTCCCACCAGCGAAGGCGCCCCGTCGTGGTACCAGGCCACGGGTGGCGCGTACCTCGTCGGGCCCCTGATCGGGCAGCACGGGCACACTCCCGGGTACGCGACCGCGGCATACTCCGACCCTGAGACCGGATTCACCGTCGCCGTCGTGCTGAACAACTCCACGGCCGGAAGCTCACCCGCCGCCTATCTCGCCTGGGAGCTCGCGGCCATCGCGTCCAAGGCGCCGGCAGCGGATGGTCAGACGGCTCCCGAATTCGGGCTGCCGTTCACCGCCGAGCAGTATCACCAGGCGATCACCGACCTCGCCATCTGCGCCACGCCGCCGCCCGCCGAGTAGTCGTCGCGGTGTCGCGTCTAATGTGGGGGCATGCCCCAGACGGAGAAGTCTGACCGCGTCCGCCGCATCGTCGTCGCACTGACGGTCGCGGGAGCGGTCGTCGCCGCAGTCTTCGGCTCAGGTCTGCTGGGCGGAACGCCCATGCCGGATGCCGCGGGCGGTGCGTTCGCCGCAGACGCCACCGTGCTCGCACCAGCCGGGGTCGCGTTCGCGATCTGGTCGGTGATCTACCTCGGCCTGGTGGCGTACGCGCTCTGGCAGCTGGTCCCATCCCAGGCGGCGAAGCCGCTTCATCGAGCGGTCGGCTACGGCGTCGCAGCATCCGCCCTTCTGAACGCCGTGTGGCTCATGTGCGTGCAGGCGTGGCGCATCGCGGAGTCGTTCGTGATCATCGTGATCCTGCTCGGCGTGCTGCTGGTCACCTTCGTCCGGGTCTGCCGCAGGCCCAGGCGCGGCACGATCGCGGAGATCGTGCTCGTCGACGGGACGATCGGTCTTTACCTGGGGTGGGTGACGGTCGCGGCCGCCGCGAACCTGGCCGCCTGGCTCGCCGCCGTCGGGATGGACGCGTGGGCGCAGGCCCCCGGAGTGCCCGGAGTCCTCACTCTGATCTTCGCCGGTCTCATCGCCGTATTCACGGCCTGGCGCGGCGGGCGGTGGGCGCCGGCTGTCGCCACGGCATGGGGTCTCGTGTGGATCGCGGTCGGACGATGGTCCGAAGATCCGGCGGCGCCGGGCGTCGCTGCCACCGCTGTCGTGCTGGCGGCCGCGGTGCTGGTGGTGACGGCGTGGCGTTTCCGCGCACGCGTGACGCGCGCCGCCGAGAAGGTCGGCCGCGACGGGGATGGACTTCAGGGGGCTGAGCGCGGCACAGTTGGTCAGTGACCACCTCCGTGCATTCTCGCCTCGTCCGCACTCCGCTCGCCGCCGCATGGCAGGTGCATGCGGCATCCGGTCCTGCCGAGGTCGGCGCTGATCCGATTCCCGCAACGGTGCCTGGGGTCGTGCACCTCGATCTGCTGCGCGAAGGTCTCATCCCCGACCCCTATCTCGACGACAACGAGTCCGCGCTCGCCTGGATCGGCCTGGTCGACTGGACCTACCGCACCACGATCTCACTGTCGGATGAGGTGCTGCGGGCATCTGCACGGCACGATCTCGTCTTCGACGGTCTCGACACGGTCGCGACGGTCACGCTCAACGGCCAGGTGATCGCCGAGGTCGCGAACCAGCACCGTTCCTACCGTTTCGACGTCACCCGCATCCTGACCGTGGGAGACAACGAGCTCACGGTCGCGTTCCGCAGTCCGGTGAGATACGCGAACGAGCAGAGCGTCGCCCTCGGCGTGCGCCCGCGCCCGTACCCGCTGCCGTACGACGCGATCCGCAAGTCGGCGTGCAGCTTCGGATGGGACTGGGGCATCGCCACGTACACGAGCGGCATCTGGCGCGAGGCGCGCCTGGAATCGTGGTCGGATGCGCGGCTCGCGCAGGTGAGCCTGCACGCGCAGCCCGAGGGCTCCGGTGGCGTGCTCTGGGTGCACGCGGCGCTGGAGCGCGCAGCATCCGCTGCCCTGTCGCTGACGGTACGCATCGGCGACGTGACGGAGGTCATCGAGGTCGCAGCGGATGCCGAGCATGTGCAGGCCGGCGTGCGATTGGACGCCGTCGAGCGCTGGTGGCCGACCGGATACGGCGAACCGGTGCTGTACGACGTCGAGGTCTCGCTGTCCTCGGAAGGCACAGTGCTCGATGAGGCGTCGCGCCGGGTCGGCTTCCGCGACGTGCGCTGGGATACGACGCCGGATGCCGCGGGCACGCCGTTCACGCTGATCGTGAACGACCAGCCGATCTATGTGAAGGGCGTGAACTGGATTCCGGACGACGCGTTCCCGAGCCGCGTCGACCGTGGCCGCTACCGCGGACGGCTGCAGCAGGCGAAGGATGCCAATCTGAACCTCATCCGGGTCTGGGGCGGCGGGATCTACGAGTCGGAGGACTTCTACGACCTCGCCGACGAGCTGGGGCTTCTGGTGTGGCAGGATTTCCTGTTCGCGTGCGCCGCGTATGCCGAGGAGGATCCGCTGCGGTCCGAGGTCGAGGCGGAGGCACGCGAGAACATCAGCCGTCTCGCGCATTGGGCATCGCTCGTGCTGCTCACCGGGAACAACGAGAACACCTGGGGCTACGAGGACTGGGGCTGGAAGAACGTCTTGGATGGCAGGACCTGGGGTGCGCACTACTACTACGAGCTGCTGCCCGCACTGATCGCCGAGCTCGCACCGCACGTGCCCTATGCGCCGGGCAGCCCGTTCAGTCCCGGCGGCGGATGGGACGGGACCGCGCAGACCGGACCGCATCCGAACGACGAGGAGCACGGCTCGATGCACCTGTGGGAGCAGTGGAACCGCCGTGATTGGCCCACGTATCGCGAGCACAGACCGCGCTTCGTCGCGGAGTTCGGATGGCAGGGGCCGCCGACATGGACCACGCTGACCCGGGCGATCAGCGACGATCCGCTCACCCCGGAGTCGCCGGGCATGATCGTGCATCAGAAGGCGGCCGACGGCAACGCGAAGCTCACCGGCGGTCTCGTCTCGCACTACCGCGTGCCGGAGGACATCGAGACGTGGCACTGGGCCATGCAGCTCAATCAGTCGAACGCCGTGACGTGCGCACTCGAGTGGTTCCGCTCGCTCGCCCCTCACAATGTGGGCGCGATCGTGTGGCAGCTCAACGACTGCTGGCCGGTGACGTCGTGGGCGGCGATCGACGGCGACGGGCGGGAGAAGCCGCTGTACTTCGCACTGAAGAACGCGTTCGCGCCTCGGACGGTGTCGGTGCAGCCTGCGGATCCCGCAGAGGGGTCCGTCGGGTTGGTCGGAGTGCTGTCGAACGACACGGCTGATGCCTGGCGGGGCGAGGTCGTCGTCCGTCGCATCGGTTTCGACGGCGCTGTTCTCGCGTCGGATGCCGTGCACGTCGAGGTCGCAGCGCGCGAGACGTTGCGCATCGACGTGCCCGCATCGCTCGCCGTCGCGGGCGATGCCGCACGAGAGCTGGTGACGATCGAGGCGCTGGGCACGCGTGGGCTGTGGTGGTTCGCCGAGCCGCGCGACAGCGCGCTGACTGCGGCGCGACTGTCATCCGAGGTGGAGGCTGTGGATGACCACGGCGGGTACGACGTGACGATCACGGCCGAGGGCCTGGTGCGCGACCTCACACTCCTGGTCGACAAGCTCGATCCTTCGGCCACGGTCGATCGAGGACTCGTGACGCTGCTGCCTGGTGAGCGGGCGCGGTTCCGCATCGGCGGAGCTGCTGCGTGGGTACCGGATGCGGATGCTGTGATCAGCCCTTCGGTCGCTCGCTCCGGCAATCAGTTGGTGAGGTGACGCACCTCTTGTCAAGGCCCTGGGTGTCGCCGACAGGTCGCCGCTACCGTCGGGTCCATGATGGCAACGACGAAAGCATCCGGTAAGCAGGACCCCGCCAGCACGCGCCGCGCGGCACGCGGAGGAACGGGCGAGAAGAGCACGCGTCGACAGAACGCCGAGAAGGGCTTCGTCGCATCGAAGCAGCTCGGCGAGAACCTTCAGGCGGTGCTCGTCGATCTCATCGAACTCGCCATGCAGGGCAAGCAGGCGCACTGGAATGTCGTCGGCCACAACTTCCGCGACACGCACCTCCAGCTGGACGAGATCATCGAGGCGACGCGCGAGTTCAGCGACACCGTCGCCGAACGGATGCGGGCGCTGCATGCGGTGCCGGACGGTCGCAGCGACGTCGTCGCGGCGACCACCACCCTGCCCGAGTATCCGCAGGGTGAGATCGACACGAGTGAGACGGTCGACCTGATCACGGTCCGGCTCGAGGCGGTCGTGCACACGATGCGCGACGTGCACGACGACGTCGACGAGGCGGATCCGACGAGCGCCGACATCCTGCACGCGATCATCGAGAGGCTCGAACAGCTCGCATGGATGGTCAGCGCCGAGAACCGGAAGCCCGCCGCGCGGGGCTGATCGGCGCGCGCCGTGGCATCCGGCGTCGTACGGGTGGGCACATCCGGGTGGCGCTATGCCTCATGGCGCAGCGACTTCTATCCGGTCGGGCTCCCTCAGCGCCGCGAGCTCGAGTACATCGGGGAGCACTTCTCGACGCTCGAGCTCAACGGATCGTTCTATTCGCTGCAGAGGCCGGCGAGCTATCACCGTTGGCGCGATTCGGTTCCCGAGGGATTCGTCTTCGCCGGCAAGGGCTCTCGGTATGTCACCCACATGCTGCGCCTGCGTCACGTCGAGACCGCTCTCGCGAACTTCTTCGCCTCAGGTGTTCTCGCACTGGGACCGGCGCTCGGACCGGTGCTGTGGCAGCTTCCGGAGCGGCAGGAGTTCCAGCCCGAGCTGCTCGAGCGTTCTTCACACTGCTTCCGCGTTCGACCGGCGAGGCGCTCGCCCTGGCGAAACGTCACGATGCGCGCCTCGCGGGGCAGACGTGGCTGGAGATCGACGAGGAACGGCCCATCCGTCACGCACTGGAGCCGAGAGCCGAGAGCTTCCGGGATGCGGACGATCTGCTGCGTGAGCACGGCGTGGCGATGGTCGTCGCCGACACCGCAGGTCGGTTTCCGCGCTTCGACGCGCTGACCTCCGATCACGTGTACGTGCGGCTGCACGGTGCCCAGGAGCTCTACCACAGCGGATATACGGATGCCGAGCTGGATGAGTGGGCAGGACTCATCAGGCGCTGGGCCCACGGCGAGGGCGACGAGCCCCCTCGGGACGTCTACATCTATTTCGACAACGACGCCCGGGGCCATGCACCGCACGATGCGCGTGCGCTCGCGCAACGGACGTCCGGTTGAGCCCTCAGCCGATGGGCCAGCCCGTGTACGCCTCGGCGAGGAAGGTGCGACCGGCCTCGGATTCGACGACCGACCGCAGCTCTCCGGCCTGGCGGAGGTGGTCGAAGTCGCTCGCGTCGGGTGCGGTGTGCAGCATGCTCGTCATCCACCACGAGAAGTGCTGCGCCTTCCAGATGCGACGCGACGCCTGTTCGGCGTAGCCGTCGATCGGGCGTTCGTCGCTCTCGTTGAGCAGCGCTCGCAGGGCGCGAGCGAGCAGCACGACGTCGGCGATCGCGAGGTTCATGCCCTTCGCCCCGGTCGGCGGCACCGTGTGGGCGGCATCGCCGACGAGCGCTGCGCGACCATGGCGCAGTTCGTGCGCCACGAAGCTGCGGAAGCGCAGCACGTCGCGCTGGAAGATCGGGCCTTCCTTGAGCGTCGTGCCCGGAACGCGTGACTGCAGCGTCTCCCAGATCTGCTCCTCGGTCAGCGCATTCGGGTCGGCGTCGGGTGCGCACTGGAAGTACATGCGCTGCACCTCGGGACTGCGTTGGCTGATGAGGGCGAAGCCGTTGCGAGAGTTGCTGTAGATGAGTTCCTCTGCCGAGGGCGGCGCTTCGGTCAGGATGCCGAACCAGGCGAACGGGTACTCGCGGAAGTACCCGCTGCGCGAGTCGCCGGTGATCGCGGGGCGGACGACAGAGCGCGAGCCGTCGGCGCCGACCACGAAGTCGGCCTCGATCGTGAGCTCCTCGCCGTCGGCGGTGGTCGCGAACACGCGAGGGCGTTCGCTCTCGACGTCTTCGACACGGGATGCTGTCACGCCGAAGCGCAGATCCTGGCCGGCGCCGAGGCGCAGCCGCAGCATGTCTTTGAGGACCTCGTGCTGCGGATAGAGCCAGACGCTGCGACCGACGAGCCCGGGGAAGTCGATGCGGTGTCCCTCGCCCTGGAAGCGCAGCTCGATGCCGTCGTGCCGGTCGCCGATCGTGTGCACGCGGGTGTTCGGGTCGATCGCGGTGAGCAGGTCGACGGTGCCCTGCTCGAGGATGCCGGCGCGGATCGTGTGCTCGATCTCGTCGCGGGATCGCTGGTCGATCACGATCGACTCGATGCCGGCGTCGGCGAGCAGGTGCGACAGGATCAGCCCCGCTGGGCCCGCCCCGACGATCGCGACGCGGGTGCGGATGCTGGTGATCATGGTGTCTCCTTCGACAGGGATGCTGCGCACCAGTCTGCGGCGTCGTCACCCGCATATGCGCTTGATTCCCATTGAATGAGAACCAGGCAGGCCGTGGGTCGTGGGTCGTTGAGCGGAGCGGCCGCAGGCCGCGCAGACGAAACGGGTTGAGCGAGCCGCAGGCGAGTCGAAGCCGCCGCCTCACCTCAACGCATCGCCCGCAGGTCCGCTTCGATGCCCTTGGCCGCATCCATCAGAGCCGTGACGGCGGGCTCGGTCGCGGCATCCCGCGGCAGCACGACCGACAGTGCGGCGACGACCTCACCCCGATCGCGCACCGGCACGGCGACGCCGGTGGAGACCGCTTCGATGGACCCTGGCGCGATGACGTATCCGCGCCGCCGGATCGATGCGAGCATCGCGCGCAGCGTCGTGGCATCCGTCACCGTCTCCCTCGCCACCGCACGCAACGGGCCGTCCAGCACCCGCGCGCGGATCGAAGGATCGGCGTGGGCGAGCAGCACCAGGCCGGACGACGACGCGTGCACTGGCAGACGGCCGGCGATGCGGGTGATGTTGGCGCCGGCATCCGGATGCGAGAGCCGTTCGAGGAAGAGCGCCTCCTCTTGCTCGAGCACGGCGAGCTGGGTGTGCTCGCGGATCAGTGATTGCACGTGCTCCATGTGCGGCAGCGCGGCCTGGCGCAGCCGCAGCGCGCTCGAGCCCCGCAGGGCGAGCTCCCACAGGTGCATGCCGAGGCGGATGCGATGGTCCTCATCGCGCTCCAGCAGCCCGGCGGTGACGAGGTCGCCGACGATGCGGTGCGCAGTGGATGCCGGCAGGCCGGTGCGCTCGGCGATCTCCGTGGCGGTCTGCATCGTGCGCTCGGTCGTGAAGGTGTCGAGCACGCGCACGATCCGATCCGTCATCGAGTCGCCGGAGCGGGAGTTCGCCATGCGGCTAGCCTGCCACCTGTCAGTCGCCTTGTGAGCGGATGCCGAATGGTCAGACCCGGGTAACCTCGTCCCATGCCCTCCTCCACCCCCACCTCAGCGACGCCGTGGGCGCCGCTCGAGCCCCAGGCGGTCGCCCGGCTCCTCGCCGCGGCATCCGTGCGCTGGTGGTTGTCGGGTGGGGCCGCGCTCGATCGCTGGCTCGGGCATCCGATCCGTGCGCGCGAGAACATCGACGTGAGCGTCGTCGCCGCAGATCTCGCAGAACTGGTCGCGAGTCTTCCGGAGGGGTTCACCGCGTGGGTGCCGGACGAGGATGAGA
Source organism: Microbacterium murale (assembly GCF_014635185.1). Classification (GTDB taxonomy): domain Bacteria; phylum Actinomycetota; class Actinomycetes; order Actinomycetales; family Microbacteriaceae; genus Microbacterium; species Microbacterium murale. The sequence goes on along the minus strand of NZ_BMCM01000001.1, from coordinate 689,681 downwards.
TCGTGCCGTTCGCGGATGCTCCGCAGGATGCCGATCTGCAGCCGGTGCTCATCCGCGACGATGCCACGGACTGCTGGGTGCTACAGGTCAACGCCGAAGACGGCGCCCCGCGGGCCTGGGTCTACAAGCGCGACCCGCGGCTCACTCTGCCGTGGGACCGCGCGGTGCTCGATATCGAGGGCATCCCCACCGGCGCTCCCGAGGTGCAGCTGGTCTGGAAGGCGCTGCGTCCTCGCGCGGAGGACACCACGGACAAGGACGCCGTTCTCCCGTCGCTCACGGCGGACGCGGTGTCGTTCTACGAGACCGCGCTGCTGCGCATCCACCCGCACTCGACGTGGGCGATCCACGTGCGCAGCCCCTTCGCCCCGGCGAAGGCCAGCTGGAACCGCAAGAAGAACTGACGCCGGACTGAGCAAGGGTCTCGTCCACGTGCTATCGTTGGTACCCCAACGAATTTGGATCGGCAGTGTCGCCACAGCCGGAGTGATCGAAGGAGATCCCATGCAGTTCTACCGCGACGGATATCGCCCCGGTGACCCGGACGTCGTGCCCGCGGCGCCGCAGACGAGGGACCGCGCTGCCGAGCTCCCGAACGAAGTCGACGTGCTCATCGTCGGCACCGGGCCCGCCGGCACCGTGCTCGCCGCGCAGCTCGCGGCGTTCCCCGACATCACGACGCGCGTCATCGAGCGTCGGTCGGGCCCGCTCGAGGTCGGACAGGCCGATGGTGTCGCGTGCCGTACGGTCGAGATGTTCCAGGCGTTCGGTCTCGCCGACGCGCTCGTCCGTGAGGCGTACTGGGTCAACGAGGTGCGGTTCTGGGGCCCTTCCGACGACGACCGATCCAAGATCGCGCGCAGCGGTTGGGTCGATGACACTCCTGCAGGACTCAGCGAGTTCCCGCACGTGATCGTGAACCAGGCGCGCATGCAGCAGTTCCTGCTCGATCACGCGGCGAAGTCCGCGAGCAGGCTCGAAGCAGATTACGGCGTGGAGTTCATCGGCTACGAGATGGACACCTCGTCGGAGCATCCGGTCATCGCGACCCTGCGGCGGACCGAGGGCGAGGAGTTCACCGTCCGCGCCAAGTACGTGATCGGCTGCGACGGCGCGCGCAGCAACGTGCGTCGCGCTCTCGGCATCCGCCTGGAGGGTGATGCGGCCAATCACGCGTGGGGCGTCATGGACGTGCTCGCCACGACCGACTTCCCCGACTGGCGCACCAAGAACGTCGTGCAGTCCGCCGGCAAGGGCAGCCTGCTGATGATCCCGCGTGAGGGCGGCAACATGGTGCGCTGCTACGTAGACCTCGGCGTGGTTGAGGCAGGCGATGCGGAGATCCGTAAGACCACGGCCACCCAGCTCGCGGACGTCGCGAACGCGATTCTGCACCCCTACTCGATCGATGTGCAGCAGGTCGCCTGGTCGAGCGTCTACGAGGTCGGTCAGCGGGTCGCGGATCGCTTCGATGATCTGTCCCCGGAATCCGCGGCGGATGCCACACCGCACCTGTTCCTCGCGGGCGACGCCTGCCACACGCACAGTGCCAAGGCCGGGCAGGGCATGAACGTGTCGATGCAGGACGCGTTCAATCTCGGCTGGAAGCTCGCCGCCGTTCTGCAGGGACGCTCGGATGCTGCGCTGCTGCGCACATACTCGGAGGAGCGTCAGGCAATAGCGGTTGATCTCATCGCGTTCGACAAGCACTGGTCGGCGTTCATCGCGCAGCCGGCGCTCGACCCGGAGCATCCGGAGCGCGGCGGCGTCTCGCCCGCCGACATGCAGGCCGAGTTCGCCCGCCAGGGCCGGTACACCGCCGGGCTCGCGACGACGTACACGCCGTCGACGCTCACGGGATCGCCTGAGCACCAGCAGCTCGCGACCGGCTTCGAGATCGGCACGCGGTTCCACTCCGCGCCGGTCCGCCGCGTGGCCGATGCCCGCCGTATGCAGCTCGGGCACTCCCACAGCGCCGACGGACGCTGGCGCATCTACGCCTTCGGCGACGCTTCGGGTGCAGCACTGCGCGATCTCGCGACGTGGTTGGCAGATGATGCGGACTCGCCCGTGCGCACGTTCACGGCAGCGGACGCCGACATCGACAGCGTGATCGACGTGCACGGGATCTTCCGCGGCTCGCACCACGACGTCGACGTGACGTCGCTGCCCGCGCTGCTCGTGCCGAAGACGGGTCCGCTCGGGCTGCAGGACTGGGAGAAGGTATGGGCAGCTGACCCCGCCGACGACATCTTCGCGCGGCGCGGGATCGCAGAGGAAGGTGCGATCGTCGTGGTCCGGCCGGACCAGTACATCGCGCACGTCCTGCCGCTGTCGGCGCGCGACGAGCTGCGGGACTTCTTCGCCGACTTCCTGTTGCCGGTCGGCGCTGAAGTGGTCGTCGGCTCATCGCAGAAGTGATAGTCAAAACGTCGGCGTTCGAGGTCAAGCTCGGCGGATCCAAGGCGGTGGATGCCGCGGCGCGCAGTCTTCTCGCACTGGAGGCCAAGGTGACCCTGCAACGGGCGTCGGAACTGAGGGCCAAGGTCGTTCTCACGGCAGGCGATACCAGCTATGTGCGTCCGGACGGTGTCATGGTTGTGGCGATCGGACACCTGTTCATCTGAAGAAGGAAGGATGGATGCCGTGATGACGATGGCAGATCTCCCCGAGCCGCAGCGGCACGTCGGCAACCTCATCCGCCGCGCGCAGCAGCTGCACCTGTCGACCTGGGCTCGGGTGGCCTCGCCCGACATCTCGAGTACGCAGTACAGCATCCTCGCCGTGCTCGAACGGCTTGGCGCGGCGAGCCAGCGCGAGCTCGGCGACGAGGTCGATCTCGACAGATCGACGGTCGCGGATCTGGTGCGGCGGATGGAGAAGTCGGGCCTTATCACCCGTCAGCGTGCGGCGGGCGATGCGCGCCGCAACGTCGTGGCGCTCACCGCTCATGGTGCTGCCGAGCGAGAGCGCCTCGCGCCGCTGGTGGTCGAGGTGCAACGCGAGCTCACCGCGCACATGGACTCGGCCGAGTCCGCGGCCCTGTTCCGCGTGCTGTGGCAGATGCTCGAGCGCGGCGACGCCGCCGACGCCTCCGCATAACTCCGGAGTCGTGCCCTCCACCAGGCGATCGGCCGCGTCGATCGTGAACTGTCGCGCCGCGATAATTTTCCAATCCTGCTTCATCACCGCAGATCGAGAAATAGGGCAGCTCGACGATGAAGACTATCGTGTAACGCCACTATGAGGAGTGGCGCGGCTGAAGAACACGGGAGTTTGAATGTCGATCGCCCAAGGCGCAGAAGTCCAGGTCGCGTCGGAGCAGCTACGCGCCCGGCTCGCCGACATCGTCGGAGCTGATCACGTGCTCATCGGCGATGACGCGGCCGAGTTCCTGGATCCGTGGGCCACGAGCCTGACGCCCACGCCCGAGCCCGCCGTCGTGGTGCAGCCCGCGTCCGTCGAAGAGGTGCAGGCGATCGTCCGCATCGCAGCCGAAGCCGGAGTCCCGGTGTGGCCGAGCTCGCAGGGCCGCAACTACGGCTATGGCGGAGCGGCGCCCGTCGTGGGAGGGTCGATCAGCCTGAACCTCCGCCGCATGAACCAGGTGCTCGAGCTCGACGAGCAGGGCGGCTACGCCATCGTTGAACCCGGCGTCTCGTTCACCGAGTTGCACGCGGAGATCAGCAAGCGCGGCGCGAAGCTGTGGATCTCGACCCCCGACCTCGGCTGGGGCAGCGTCGTCGGCAACACCGCCGAACACGGCGTCGGCTACACCGAGTTCGGCGACCACGCCTCCGCCGTCGCCGGCATGGAGGTCGTCCTTCCCGACGGCACCGTGCTGCGCACGGGACTGTGGGCGCTGCCGAACAACGCCCTCGGCGCCCGCGCGAAGCGCGGCTTCGGCCCGTCGATCGACTCGCTGTTCCTGCAGTCGAACTTCGGCATCATCACCAAGCTCGGCATCTGGCTCGCGCCCCAGCCCGAGGCCTTCACGGTCGGTTCTGTGATCCTCGACGACGCTGCCCGCATCCCGGCCCTCATCGACGCGCTCGGCCCGCTCGTGCAGGACGGCACCATCCAGGGGCATCCGCTCATCGTCAGCTCGCCCGAACCGGAGGGCGGCCGTATGGCCCCGTGGGACGACACCAGTGGCGGATCGAAGAAGCAGAAGATGTCGGCCGTCTTCCCTCCCGGCCGCGTGAACGCGCGGGTCGGCTTCTACGGGCGTCCGTCGCTCATCAGCGCGCGCGAGGCGATCGTCCGCGAAGCCGTCGCACACATCCCGGGCGCGATCGTCGACCTGCGCACTTACCCGGGCGATGTGGACCCGCACGAGGTCCACCCGCTGGACCTCGTGCCCGCCGGCATCCCGAACCAGTTCCTGCTCGACATGCTGCGCAAGCACTTCGGGCCGACCGTCGGGCACTTCGACTTCTCGCCGATCATCCCGTTCACGGGTGAGGCTGCGGCGCAGCACGAGGCGATGGTCATGGAGATCCTCGACAAGCACGACCTCGTCGCCGGTTTCGGCTGGATCGCGCAATCGCGCACGCTCATCGGCGCCTGCATGATCATCTTCGACAGCAGCGACCCCGAAGAGGCCGCGCGTGCCAGGGCGGCAGCCGACGAGATGATCGACCGCGCCGCCGAATGGGGCTGGAGCGAGTACCGCGGCCACGTCACCATCCAGGACCGTATCGCATCCCTGTACAGCGCCGGTGACGGAGCGCTGCACCGCTTCTACTCCCGCCTGAAGGATGCCGTCGATCCGGCAGGCATCCTCGCGCCCGGCAGCCACGGCATCTGGCCGTCCGAACGCACCCACTGACCTGATCCGATTCGAAGGAGCCCCCATGCGTGATGTGCCACTGGTGAACCCGACCACGATCGTGCCGCGCCCTCAGCCCGCTGAGCGCCACCCGGCGGATGTGCAGTGGGACACGGCCAACAAGTTCCTGAACGGCCCGTTCGCACCATGGGCCGAGGAGTCCGAGGCGTACGACCTGCCGGTCATCGGCAAGCTGCCCGAGGACCTCGCGGGCGCACTGTTCCGCATCGCCAACAACCCCCGCTTCGCCCCGCGCGACCTCGATCGCTACCACTGGTGGGAGGGCGATGGCGGCGTAGCGGCGACTTACATCCGCGACGGCAAGGCCTCCTTTCGCATGAAGTGGGTCATGACCGACTCGATGAAGATCGAGGTCGAGGCCGGCGAGGCCGTCTACAGCGGTTTCGTGAATGGCCTGGCCGCGCCGCCGGCCCAGATGCCCGCCGGTGCTCCGCCGGCGAAGAACGTCGCCAACACCAACGTCGGCCTGTTCGCCGACCACCTGCTGGTGTACTTCGAGGGCGGCCTGCCGCAGTCGCTGGATGCCGGAACCCTCGACACGTTCGGGAACTACGACTTCAACGGCGGCCTCGACGTGCTGTGCACCGCCCACTACAAGATCGACCCGCACAGCGGCAACATGCTCTTCTTCGCCGCGGTCGGTCAGAATCTCACCTGGTACGAGGCGGATGCCCGCAACGCGAACATCATCGACAGCTTCACGTTCGACATGGGCTGCCCCGCGATGGTGCACGACTACATCGTCAGCGAGCACCACGCGATCTTCCTCATCTCGCCCACGCAGTTCCGGATGGACCGGATCATGCAGGGCCGCCCCGGCGTGCTCTGGGACGAGGATGCCGTGCCGGACGGCAGCCGGTTCGCGGTGCTCGACCGCCGGACGAAGAAGGTGACCTGGTACGACACCGGACTCATGCTCGCCCCGACCCACTTCTTCAACGCCTACGAGACCGAGGACCGCATCGTCGTCGACCTGCATGTCATCTCGCGCCTGGGCAACCCGGCCGAGCACCCGGACGACCCGGTGGCTTCGCACAGCTGGTTCCCGCCGGCGATGGCGTGGAGGTTCGAGCTGGACCCGGTGACCAAGAAGGCGTCCAATCGGATGCTCAGCGGTGTGGCTGGTGAGTTCCCGATGATCAACGACGCGCTCCTCGGCCAGAAGCAGCAGTTCGGTTATTTCGCGACCACGCGCGACCTCACCCCGGAGACGATGACCGACGGCCTCGCCCGTTTCGACTTCGAGACCGGGCAGACGATCGTCATCGAGGGCGAGGATGCGCTGACCAACCCGAGCGAGCCCGTGTTCGTGCAGCGCCGTGGCGCGAACGCCGAGAACGATGGCTACCTGCTGTCGCTGTGGTGGAACCGCGAAACGGGATTGTCCGAGCTGCTCGTGCATGAGACGGTGTCCTTCACCGCCGCACCGCTGGCCCGGGTGAAGCTGCCCGTGCGCGTGCCGTTCGCGTTCCACGGTTCGTGGGCCGAGGCGGAGCAGTTGGATGCTGCCATCGCCGCGCAGCGTGAGAACGCCGCCTGACTCACCTCACACCACGAAAAAAGGATGAACGATGAGCACCACAATCTGGGAAGAGAAGATCTACACGAGCGGCGGCTTCGTGGCGGGTGAGGGTGGAACCCTCGACGTACTGGCCCCGGCAACGGGTGAGGTGATCGCGACGGTCGGCCAGGCCACCACCGCTGACCTCGACACCGCAGTCGCCGAGGCCACCAAGGCGCAGGTCGCGTGGGCGGCACTGCCGTACACCGAACGTGCCGCCGTCATGGCGAAGGCGTCGGCGATCCTGAAGGCCGCGCCCGAGCGGCTCACCGACTGGCTGATCCCCGAGTCCGGGTCCGGAGCGGGCAAGGCCGCATTCGAGGCGGGCCTGGTCGTCTCCGAGTTCGCCGAGGGTGCGGGCCTGGCCGCTCAGCCCTACGGACAGCTGCTGCGCAGCATGAAGCCGCGTACCTCGATCGGTCGGTACGTGCCCGTCGGCGTGGTGGGCGTGATCAGTCCGTTCAACTTCCCGTCGATCCTGTCGGCCCGCTCGATCGTCCCGGCGCTCGCGCTCGGCAACGCCGTGATCCTGAAGCCGGACCCGCGCACGCCCGTCGCCGGCGGACTCACCCTCGCCGAGATCCTCGCCGAAGCCGGTCTGCCCGATGGGCTGCTGCACGTGCTGCCAGGAGGGGCAGACGTCGGTGCCGCGCTGGTCGCGCACCCGGACGTGCCGTGCATCTCGTTCACGGGTTCCACGGCCGCCGGTCGCAAGATCGGCGAGGCCGCGGCTCCGCTGCTGAAGAAGCTGCACCTTGAGCTCGGCGGCAACAACGCCCTGCTCGTCATGCCCGACGCCGACGTGGATGCCGCGGCATCCGCCGGCGCGTGGGGATCGTTCCTGCACCAGGGGCAGATCTGCATGACCACGGGGCGTCACCTCGTGCACCGTTCCATGGCCGAGGAGTACACCGCCAAGCTCAGCGAGATCGCGAACCGCATCACCGTCGGCGACCCGACCGATCCGACCAACGCTCTCGGACCGATCATCGACGCCGGTCAGCTGTCGAAGATCGACGGCATCGTGCGGGACTCGGTCGCCGCCGGCGCGACGCTGAGCGCCGGGGGCACCTACGAAAACCTGTTCTACCGGCCGACCGTGCTGTCGAACGTGCCGCACGACGCTCCGGCGTTCTCGCAGGAGATCTTCGGACCGGTCGCCCCGATCACGACGTACGACACCGTCGACGAGGCCATCGACATCATCAACTCGTCCGAGTACGGACTGTCGGTCTCGGTGCTCACCGGCAACCCGTACGGAGCCTTCGAGCTCGCCGACCGGATCAAGTCGGGAGCCGTGCACATCAACGACCAGACCGTCGACGACGAGGCCGTCGCCCCGTTCGGCGGCACCAAGGCATCGGGCACGGGCGGTCACTTCGGCGGGTCGGCGAACCTCAGCACCTTCTGCGACCTGCAGTGGGTCACGATTCAGTCCGACATCGCGCGCTATCCGTTCTGACCTGGGGAGGGTGTGGCCTCGCTGTCGGTGGTGAGGGCACCCGTGGTCACCGAGGTGTCGCGACCAGGTCCGGGAAGGCGTGAGCCAACTCGAGGGCTGCGACCGTCTGCTGCGTGCGCGTGGTCGTAGACCTGCCCAGCAGCTCCTCCGCGCGTTTGACGCGGTACGCGACGGTGGTCGCCGCCACGTGCATGGCCGCGGCGGCGACCTGTCGGCTGCGCCCCTCCAGGAGGAAGTACCGCAGCGTCTCGCGGACCGCTTCGGTCTTGGGATCAGCGCCGAGCAGGCCGGCCAGTTCGCGACGCGTGAACGTTCGGGCCTGGTCACGGTCCGCACACAGCAGCGCGAGCAGTCCCACGTCGTCGTAGCGAACCACATCCGACGGACGGTTCATTGTCAGCCCGATCGCGCGAGCTGCGCGCGCAGCTCGCGTCGTGCCGACGAATCCGGCGACCCCGCGTTCGACGGTGCCGAGCGCGATCCGCATGCGGGTAGGCTTCCCAGCGTCGAATACGGCGCTGTCGAAGGCGCCTGCGTGCGGGAACGCCCAGTGGAATTCGACGTGATCGCCGCGCTCCACGACCAACCAGCTGCCGCCGAGTTGTCTCGCTACGCGCTCGGCGAAGCGGTAGGCGCTGTCTTCGGAGCCGAGGGCACGATTGCGCGATGTGGCCCACCCGGCTGCCGCAAGGTGATATCCGTCCCAGCGCAGGCCGACGGTCGCCTCCGTTCCCGCCGCGGGATCCTGGCCGCCGAGGACGGCGTCGACGATACGGCGCCTCTCGACGAGAAGCCGGCTCTCGCTCTCGAGTCGTTCGGTGGCGTACATGGAGCTGATGTCGTGCACGTAGCGATCGATGAACTGAGCGAGGAGCCTGACGAGCTCCCGAACCTCGTCGAGCAGCTCGGACGGCTCAGCGCGCTCGCCGATGACGTCGAGCAGTTGCTGTTCCACAGCGGCGTGGCAGGCCCACACGATCCGGAGCAGGCGATCCAGCGGAATCGCCGCGCGGGCGGCCACTCTCGCGTCGTCGAGGGCGGCCTCGGGTGTGACGATGCTGCCGGCACTGCTGTCGGCGAGCCCGATGAGGGTGGTCAGCAGGCATTCCTCGCAGCCGCGCGCCCCGGCGATCTCCGTGGGTGAACTCACATCATGCATCTGATCCGACAATCGGGCGATCACGGCGAGTGTGAGCTCGGCAGCCCAGTCCGCTGCCCCCGTGCCGACCCGAGATTCGGCGAGGGCCCGTAGGCGCGGCGAAGCCGCTGATGTCGCCGGATGTGCCGGGGACAGCGAAAGCAACCACTGACGCATGGGGATCTCCTCGTCGAATCTGTCGTTGGACAACAATCACGATAGGACAGTTCCTCGTCAGGAGAGAAGCGGGGGAGTGAGCCAGATGGTGAGACTTGTCGCTGAAGTGCCACCCGAGTCCGCAGAGACAGCGCTTCGCCCGGCCCGCCGGATCCCATTCCGCTACGAGGAGGTAGCTTCGTGAGTTCTCCAACCCCCCGCGATTCGATTGTGCATGCGATGCACGGTCCGACGATCTGGACCTCCGCAGCCGCGGTCTTCGTCGCTCAGATGTGCTTGACGGTCCTCGCCCCACTGAACGACTCGATTCAGGTCACCTTCGGCGCAAGCGCCACGCAACTGACATGGTTGACCGCCGCCGTCTTCATCCCAACCGCGCTGCTGGAGCTGAACTTCGGCGTGCTAGGCGACATCTTCGGACGCAAGAGGCTCATGCTGCTGGGTCTCGGCGTTGTCGCCATCGGCGCCGTGGTCGGCATGGTCGCATCCACTCTGATCGTGTTGGCGATCGCGTTGGTCCTGCTCGGTCTCGGTGCGGCGATCCTGCTGCCGTCGACGTTGGCATCGGCAGCCGAGTACTCTCCCGACGACGAGTCGCGAGCCCACGCGCTCTCGCGCTGGGCCATCGCCATCTCGCTCGGGGCGGCGGTGTCACCCCTGGCGGGCGCTCTGATGGTGCAGCAGTTCGGTCTCGGCTCGGCCTTCCTCCCGATCCTCGTGGCGTCGATCGTGGCCTTCGCGCTGGTGGCGCGTTTCGCGAACGAGAGCCGGTCCGTGCACAAGCGGGTGCTCGACTGGCCCGGCCAGATTACGGTGATCGTGGGTCTGGTGGCACTGATCTTCGCCGTGATCCACGGCTCCGAGGCCGGATACGGCAGCATCGAGGTCATCGCTGGATTCGTCGTCGCGGCGGTGGCTCTGGCGCTGTTCGGTTGGATCGAGGCCCGCAGTGAGAATCCGATGTTCCAGGTCCGCCTGCTCAAGATCCCGGCATTCGCGGCTGCGGCTGCCGCCGGGCTGCTGGGCATGCTCAGCTTCATGGGCACTGCCTACGCCGTCGCGATCAAGCTCGGTCCGATCGCGCACGCGGCGCCCCTCATGGTCGCCCTCCCGTTCGTGCTCATCCAACTGGTGCCGCTCGCGCTTGCCGGGTGGCTTCCGAAGCTCATCCATCGCGTCTCGCCGCGCACGCTGCTCGTGATCGGTCTCTTGCTGCTGGCCGTGGGGCAGGTCTGGCTCGCGATGCTGGCCGATGGCACCACCGACCTGCTGTCGCTGGCGGTGCCGATCCTCCTCCTCGGCATCGGCTTCATCGTGATGTTCACCTCCCTGACGGCCGCAGCCGTGAACTCCGTGAGCCGCGAGCACATCGGGATGGCATCCGGAGCCACCAGCCTGGTGCGCGAAACCGGACAGACGCTCGGGCCCGCGGTGGTCGCCGCTGTCGCGATCGGCACGGCGTCGTCGTCGACCGCTCAGCAGTTGAACTCCGGTGAGCTTCCTGCGGAGGTCGCCGGAGTGGCGAACGAGGTGTTCGCAGCCGGAGGACCGCTCGCGGTCGCGAACGCTCCGCTTCCCGATCCGATTCGAGACATCGTCGCGCCCATCGCAACGGCAGCTCTCGAGCAGGGATTCGACCTCGGCCTGTTCGCCATGGCCGGGCTCTCGGTCGTGTCGGCGCTGATCGTGCTGATCGTGATGCGCAAGTTGGCGAAGCCGGATGATCAGTCGAATCTCGCACCCGCCATCACCGAGGAAGAGAACGCATGATGCTCGCGCTGTCACACTTGACCACGTTGGAAGTGGAACTCGCACCCGCGCTGGAGGTGGGCAGGACCGCGGCTGGCGTGCGGCGGGTGATTCCCATCACCGGAGGTTTCTTCTCCGGGCCAAGGCTGAATGGGAAGATCCTGCCGGGCGGGGCGGACTGGAATGTTGCGCGCACCGACGGAATCACCCATCTGTGGGCAAGGTACACGCTGCGCACTGACACCGGTGAGCACATCATGATCACCAACGAAGGATGGGGAACGCAGGACGACGAGACCATGCGTCGGATCTTCAGCGGGGAGACGCAGCCGGACGAGGGATGGTACTGCCGCACGCAGCCGCAGTTCGAGGTGGACCTCGACGGGCCGTCGGCGTGGCTGAACGACGTCGTGTGCGTCGGAAGCCTGCGTCCTCCCCACCGCGCAGATCGTGTGACGGTGGACATCTTCCAGGTCGACTGACGAGATCGTGCCGTTCGCAGACGCTCCGCAAGACGCCGACCTCCAGCCGGTATTGATTCGTGACGAAAAGGCGGACGCTTGGGTGCTGCAGGTGAACGCCGAGGATGGCGCCCCGTGCGCGTGGGTGTATAAACGCGACCCTCGACTGACGCTGCCGTGGGATCGGGCGGTGCTCGACTTCGGATGCTGGCGATGCAAGTCTCGATGCGCGCGCTAGCCGGACCGCCGCCGATACTCACCCGCGGCGACAGCATCCAGCACCACCGAGCGGAACCATCTCTGTGCCGCAGACAGACTGGCCTCCCGCCGCGTGTAGAGCGACACGGGCGTGCTCTGTCCCGGCCAGGGGAGCTCGGCGATGCGCAACCCGGGGAACCAGCCGCAGAACACCTCGGCGACGTGCCGTGGCAGCAGCACGATCAGATCCGTCGCCTCCAGCACGGCGGGCACGGTCGCATACTCCTCGACGGTCAGCGCGACCTGCGGCATGAGGCCGTGCTCGGTCAGCGCCTGCAGCGGGAACACGTGACCGCCGCGCGCCGAGACGCGCACGAAGTGCCGGCCATCGAACATGTCCGGCCCGGTCGAGGGAAGCGGATGCTGCCCCGACGACAGGGCGACGTACTCGACCGCACGCACGTGCGTGCGCCACAGCCGCGGGCTGCCGATCATGGACACCGTCATCGCCAGGTCGATCGTGCCGCGGATGAGGCCGTCCTCGACCTGATCGGAGTCCAGACGCGCCACCTGCAGGTGCGGACTGGATGCCGCGCGAGCGAGTGCCGCCATGATCGGCGGCAGGAACGTCTGCTCGCCGATCGAGGTGAGACCGAGCGAGAGCTCGCCGCTGAAGCCGGCCGGCTCGAAAGCCTCGGGGTCGCTCACCGTCTCGTCGATCTGGGCAAGAGCCTCGTGCAGCGGCGCGAACAGGGCGGTGGCCTTCGCGGTCGGCACCATGTCGTGGCCCTCGCGGCGGAACAGCTCATCGCCGAACTTCTCGCGCAGCCGCCGCAGCGTGTAGCTGACGGTCGGCTGCGTGACATGCAGCCGCTCTGCCGCGGCCGTCACGCTGCGCAGTTCGTAGAGCACCACGAAGGTCCGCAACTGGTTCAGATCCGCCAGCGCCATCTATCGATCCTCTCTATGGAGAACGTGCTTCACATCTATTGGACTATATACAGCACCCGACCTAGAGTCGGGACCAGCAGCATCCGAGTTCAGCATCCGAGTGACAAGGACGACACGCGTTGATCATCGACATCCATGGCCACTACACCACCGCCCCTGCGCAGCTGGGCGCCTGGCGTGACCTGCAGATCGCCTTCACGAAGGGGAACGGTGAAGCGCCGAATCCCGCCGACCTGAAGATCAGCGATGACGACATCCGCGAGACCATCGAGGCCAACCAGCTGCGGTTGATGAATGATCGCGGTAGCGACCTCACCGTCTTCAGCCCCCGTGCGTCGTTCATGGCCCACCACATCGGCGACTTCACCGTCAGCGAGACGTGGGCACGCATCTGCAACGATCTCGTCGCCCGCGTCAGCGAGCTGTTCCCCGACCGCTTCCTGATGGGCGCGATGCTGCCGCAGTCGCCAGGCGTCGACCCGAAGACCACCATCGCCGAGCTGACCCGTGCAGTCGAAGAACTCGGCGCCGTCACCGTCAACCTCAACCCCGATCCGTCCGGCGGAAAATGGTCTGCTCCCGCGCTCACCGACCGCTCTTGGTACCCGATCTACGAGAAGCTCGTCGAGTACGAGCTCCCCGCCATGGTGCACGTCTCGACGACCTGCCGGCCCGACGTCTTCCACACCACCGGCGACCACTACCTCGGGGCCGACACGACCGCCTTCATGCAGCTGCTCAAGGGCGATCTGTTCAAGGACTTCCCCGACCTCAAGCTCGTCATCCCGCACGGCGGCGGTGCGGTGCCGTACCACTGGGGCCGGTTCCGCGGACTCGCGATGGCACTCGGCAAGCCCGAGCTCGAAGAGCACCTGCTGAACAACGTCTACTTCGACACCTGCGTCTACCACCAGCCGGGCATCGACCTGCTGACCGACGTCATCCCGACCGAGAACATCCTGTTCGCCAGCGAGATGATCGGCGCCGTCCGCGACATCGACCCCCGCACCGGCCACTACTTCGACGACACCAAGCGCTACGTCGACGCGACGACGAACCTCAGCGACTTCCAGCGCGACCTGGTCTTCGAGGGCAACGCCCGCAACGTCTACCCGCGTCTCGACCGTGCCCTCAAGGCCCGCGGACTCTGACTCTAGAAGCTCTGAAAGGCCCAAGAATGCGACTCAACAACCTCGGCATCGTCCGCACCAGCATCCAGCGTCCCGACCCCGACGACGTGGCCCGGCTCTCGCAGTTCGGCGTCGCCACGATCCACGAGGCGATGGGCCGCGTCGGCCTGATGCGCCCCTACATCCGCCCCGCCTACAACGGCGCGAAGCTGTGCGGCCCCGCCGTCACCGTGCTGCTGCAGCCCGGTGACAACTGGATGTTCCACGTCGCCGCCGAGCAGATCCAGGAAGGCGACGTCATCGTCGCCGGTTGCACCACCGAGAGCGAGGACGGTTTCTTCGGCGAACTGCTCGCCACCTCGCTGACTGCCCGGGGCTGCAAGGGTCTCGTGATCGACGGCGGTGTCCGCGACGTCGCCGACCTCGAGAAGATGGACTTCCCGGTGTTCTCGCGCGCCATCAACTCCAAGGGCACGGTCAAGGCCACGCTCGGCTCGGTCAACATCCCGGTCGTCGCGGCGAACGCGCTCGTCAACCCGGGTGACGTGGTCGTCGCCGACGTCGACGGCGTCGTCGTGGTTCCTCGTGAACTCGTGGGCGCGGTAGCGGATGCTTCGCAGAAGCGCGAGGACAACGAGGAGTCCAAGCGCCAGAAGTTCCGTGAAGGCGTGCTCGGACTCGACCTGTACGGCATGCGCGAGCCGCTGGCCGCCGCAGGCCTGGAATACGTGGAGGACTGAGATGGCGCACACCGGTATCGAACATGGAGTCACCACTGGTGACTTCACCAAGAGCGAGGGCTGGCTGGACTGGTACGACGGCCCGACCACGCCGACCTTCCGCCTGCCGGCGGGCGCGGTCGACGCGCACTGCCACGTCTTCGGCCCCGGCGAGCAGTTCCCCTACGCTCCGGAGCGCAAGTACACCCCGTGTGATGCCTCGGCAGAGCAGCTGTTTGCTCTGCGCGACCACCTCGGGTTCGACCGCAACGTGATCGTGCAGGCCACGTGCCACGGTGCCGACAACACTGCCCTGGTCGACGCACTGCGCCGCAGCGAAGGTCGTGCGCGCGGCGTCGCCACAGTCCGCCGCGATGTCACCGACGAGCAGCTGGCAGAGCTCCACGAGGCTGGCGTGCGCGGCGTGCGCTTCAACTTCGTCAAGCGCCTCGTCGATCGCGTGCCCACCGATTCGCTTCAGGAGATCGTCGCGAAGATCGCCCCGCTCGGATGGCACGTCGTCATCTACTTCGAAGCCGAAGACCTTCCCGAGCTCTACGACTTCTTCTCCAGCATCACGACAGACGTCGTCGTCGACCACATGGGCCGGCCCGACGTGACCAAAGACCCGAACGGCCCTGAGTTCGAGCTGTTCCTGCGGTTCATGCGTGAGAACCAGAACGTGTGGACCAAGGTCTCGTGCCCCGAGCGCCTCAGCGTCTCGGGGCCCCGCGCCCTCGATGGTGAGCAGCACGCGTACACCGACGTCGTGCCGTTCGCCCGTCGCGTGGTCGAGGAATTCCCCGACCGCGTGCTGTGGGGAACCGACTGGCCCCACCCCAACCTGAAGGACCACATGCCCGACGACGGGCTGCTGGTCGATTACATCCCTCAGATCGCGACGACGCCCGACCTGCAGCAGAAGCTGCTCGTCGACAACCCGCGCCGCCTCTACTGGCAAGAAGGAGCATGATCATGGCACTCGACAAGCCGTACAAGGACGTTCCAGGCACCACCATCTACGACGCCGAGCAGGCTCGTAAGGGCTATCACCTCAACCAGTTCTCGATGTCGCTGATGAAGCCGGAGAACCGAGAGCGCTTCCTCGCCGACCAGGAGGCCTACCTCGACGAGTGGCCTCTCAATGCCCGGCAGCGGCAGGCCGTGCTCGACATGGACATGAACACCATGATCGACGAGGGCGGCAACATCTACTTCCTCAGCAAGATCGGCGCGACGCATGGAATGAGCTTCCAGCAGATGGCCGGCTCCATGACCGGCATGAGCGAGGCGGCCTACCGCGACATGATGGTCGGCGGCGGACGTCGCCCCGAGGGCAACCGTCTGAAGGACCTCGACGGCTGGACTCCTCCCGCGCCGGGCGAGAAGGCCGACACGTTCCGGCCGAACGCGCCGGCGAAGTACACCTCGGCGCTGTTCACGTCGCATGTGCCGGCGATCGGCGCCGCGATGGACCTCGGTAAGACCGAGGAGCCGTACTGGAAGAAGGTGTTCGACGGTTACCAGTGGACGCGCAAGTGGGCCAAGGAGCAGAAGCCCGACGTCGTCATCCTCGTCTACAACGACCACGCCACCGCGTTCGACGCCTCCATCATCCCGACGTTCGTGCTCGGCACGGGCGCGGAGTATCCCGTCGCCGACGAGGGCTACGGCCCGCGTCCGGTTCCCGGCGTCAAGGGCTACCCCGAGCTCGCCGCGCACATCGCGCAGTCGGTGATCCAGGATGACTTCGACCTCACACTCGTGAACGAGATGGTCGTCGACCACGGCCTCACCGTGCCGCTGTCGCTGGTCTTCGGTGACCACGCCCCGGATGAGGAGTGGCCGGTCAAGGTCATCCCGCTCGCCGTGAACGTCGTGCAGTACCCGGTGCCCTCAGGTCGCCGCTGCTACGAACTGGGCCGCGCACTGCGTCGCGCGCTCGACAAGTGGGACGGCGAAGAGCTCAACGTGCAGATCTGGGGCACCGGCGGCATGAGCCACCAGCTGCAGGGTCCGCGCGCGGGTCTCATCAACGAGGAGTGGGACAACGCGTTCCTCGATCACCTCATCGAGGATCCGCTCGGCCTGACCGAGTGGCAGCACATGGAGTACGTCGACGAGGCGGGTTCCGAGGGCATCGAGCTCGTCGACTGGCTGATCGCGCGCGGCGCGATGGATGACCAGTTCGGCGGAGAGGCGCCGAAGATGAACCACCGGTTCTACCACGTGCCGGCATCCAACACCGCGGTCGGCCACCTCGTTCTCAGCAACCCGGTCGGCAAGACCGACCTCGCCGACGACGAAGCAGGCGTGGCTGAGCCCGCGGACCAGGTGCATGCCCCCGAGCCTGCGGAGACCGCGGCCGTGGCGAACGCCTGACATCCTGATATCGAAGTGCGACACATCGAAACGCGAAAGGGAGAGCGAATGACCGACAAGATCCGCGTCGCCGTCGTCGGCGCCAACGGCGCCTTCGGAATGAAGCACCTCGACGGCCTTCAGAACATCGAGGACGCCGAGGTGACGGTCGTCGCCGCCACCTCGCAGGAGAAGGCGGATGCTGTCGCCACGCAGTACGGCGTCGCGAACGCGGTCGTCGGGCTCGAGGGCGTTCTCGAGCGTGGCGATGTGGATGCCGTGATCCTCGCGACCCCGACCGGTCTGCACGCCGAGCAGACGCAGGCCGTGCTGGCGGCCGG
Organism: Microbacterium murale; assembly: GCF_014635185.1. Classification (GTDB taxonomy): domain Bacteria; phylum Actinomycetota; class Actinomycetes; order Actinomycetales; family Microbacteriaceae; genus Microbacterium; species Microbacterium murale. The sequence goes on along the minus strand of NZ_BMCM01000001.1, from coordinate 672,581 downwards.
CAAGCACGTGCAGGTCGAGATCCCCCTGGCGGATTCGCTGGCGGATGCTGAAGCCACCCTCGCTGCGGCGGAGGCGGCCGAAGCGGCGGACCTCGTGGCGATGGTCGGTCACACGCGCCGGTTCAACCCCTCGCACCAGCTCGTGCACGACAGGATCACCGCCGGCGAGTTCAACGTGCAGCAGATGGATGTGCAGACGTACTTCTTCCGTCGCACGAACACGAACGCCAAGGGCGAGGCGCGCTCGTGGACTGACCATCTGCTGTGGCACCATGCCGCGCATACGGTCGATCTCTTCGCCTACCAGGCGGGCAAGATCGTCGAGGCTCATGCGCTGCAGGGGCCGATCCATCCCGAGCTCGGCATCGCGATGGACATGTCGATCCAGCTGAAGAGCGAGACCGGCGCGATCTGCACCCTGTCGCTGTCGTTCAACAACGACGGCCCGTTCGGCACGTTCTTCCGTTACATCGGCGACACCGCGACCTACATCGCGCGCTACGACGACCTCTTCACCGGCAAGGAAGAGCAGATCGACGTCTCGAACGTGGCGGTCAGCATGAACGGCATCGAGCTGCAGGACCGTGAGTTCATCGCCGCGATCCGCGAGGGCCGCGAGCCGAACTCGTCGCTTCGTCAGGTGATCGACTGCTACCGCGTGCTCGGTCAGCTGGAGGAGCAACTCGCGTGATCCTTCCCCGCATGGGACTGGGCTGCATGAACCTCAGCCACGCCTACGGCATCCCGCCGTCTGAAGAGGAAGGCCTGGCACTGCTGCGCGAAGCGCTCGACAACGGCGTGACGCACCTCGACACGGCGACGCTGTACGGTGGCGGCCGCAACGAGGAACTCGTCGGCAAGGCTCTGAAGGGTCGCCGCGACGAGGTCGTGCTCGCCAGCAAGGGCGGCATGGCGATGGTCGACGGCGTGAAGGTCATCGACGGTCGTCCCGCGACGCTGCGTGCGCAGGTGGATGCTTCGCTGCGGCGCCTCGGCGTCGACCACATCGACCTCTACTACCTGCACCGCTGGGACAAGAGCGTGCCGATCGGCGAGAGCGTCGGCGCGCTGGCTTCGCTGGTCGACGCAGGGAAGATCGGCGCGACCGGACTCTCTGAGGTGTCGGTCGCGCGCCTGCGCGAGGCGCAAGCCGTCGCCCCGATCGCTGCCGTGCAGAACGAGTACTCGCTGTGGAGTCGCAATCCCGAACTGGGGATGCTTTCCGCGACGGCGGACGATGGGATCGCGCTCGTCGCGTTCTCGCCGGTGGCGCGCGGGTTCCTCGGCGACGCGGTCGGTGACCCTGCCTCCTTGACCGAGAAGGACATCCGACGGGCGATGCCGCGCTTCCAGCCGGAGAACTGGCCCGCCAACGCCGCACTGCTGCCGGCCTGGCGTGCGCTCGCCGCAGAGGCCGGATGTACTCCGGCGCAGCTCGCACTGGCGTGGCTGCTGTCGCGTGGTGAGCATGTCGTGCCGATCCCAGGGACGACGAGTGTTTCGCATATGCGTGAGAATCATGAGGCTACCGCGCTGACGATCGACGATTCCCTGCTGGCCCGCGCCGGCGCGCTGATCTCCACGTCCACGGTTGCGGGACCGCGCTATGCGCCCGGTCCCGCCGCCGAGGTGGATGCCGAGACGTTCGAGGATGCCGCGTGAGGGCCATTTCCTCGATGGCGACCCGTCATGTTCTCGCCGATCTCGCGGCCGCTGCGGTCGAAGCCGGGCTGCCCGAGCTGGACATCGATTCGGTCGGGGGAGTGGACGCTGCGGAGCGAGTCGCCGCCGGCGAGTCGTTCGACCTCGTGTTCCTCGCATCCGGTGCTCTCGTGAAGCTGGCGGATGCCGGCCATGTGGATGCTGCGACGGTGACGCCGCTGGTGCTGTCGCAGGTTGCCGTGGCCGTGCCGTCGCACTCGTCAGAGCCGGCGACGCGCCCCGAGGGGACCGCGTTTGCGGATGCGGCGGAGCTGCGCGAGGCTCTGCGCTCCGCGACCCGGATCGGGTACTCGACCGGGCCCAGCGGCACAGCGCTCGTGCAGATGATCGACGACTGGGGCCTGACCGACGAAGTCGGCGACCGGCTCATGCAGGCGAAGCCCGGCATCCCCGTGGCGAAGTCTGTTGCCGCCGGAGTCGTCGATCTCGGGTTCCAGCAGCTCAGCGAGCTCGTCGGCCAGCCCGGCATCCGCATCCTCGGCGTCATGCCCTCCGATTGTGCGATCGACACTGTATTCGCGGGCGCCGTGGTGACAGCATCCGCCTCGCCTGGCCATGCCGCCGAGGTGCTCGCGTTCCTCGCCGCTGAGGCGGCCCAGCCGATCAAGGCCGAGCACAACTTCAGTACGCCCTGAAGCCCGAGCGTTCCCATCTTGCAGGACGCAGCCGCCCGCACGCGACGCACGGCGTAACCTGCGGTGATCCTTCGACACACTCGCGCGCGCGTGACGTGACGCAGGCATTCTCGTAGTCATGAGCGCTCATCGTCCCCTCCGTTTCAACGCATTCGTGATGAACACGAATTCGCACATCCAACACGGACACTGGCGCAGGCCCGATGCCGGCCAGGTCGACTTCGAGGATGTGAACGTCTGGATCGACCTCGCGAAGACGCTCGAGGCCGCGAAGTTCGACGCGATGTTCTTCGCGGACGTCGTCGGCCACTACGGAGACGCCGACGCCGACTACGAGGTGTACGTCCGGCACGGACTGCAGATCCCGAGCAACGACCCCACCGTGCTGCTCGGAGCCCTCGCCGTGGTCACCGAGAATCTCGGACTCGCGCTCACCTCGAACGTGGCGCAGAACCACCCGTTCAACTTCGCTCGACAGGTCTCGACGCTCGACCACATCTCCCGTGGCCGGATCGCGTGGAACATCGTGACAGGCACGCAGGACAACGGGGCGCGCAACTTCGGACTCCCTCAGCTGACCGATCACGCCGAGCGCTACCGCTGGGCCGAGGAGTACGTCGACGTCGTCTACAAACTGTGGGAGGGCTCCTGGGATGAGGACGCCGTCCTGAAGGACAAGGAGAGCGGCGTCTTCGCCGACGTCACGAAGGTGCACAAGATCCACCACGAAGGCGAGCGCTATCGCGTCGAGGGGCCGCATCTGCCATCGCCGTCGCCCCAGCGCACGCCGCTGCTTTTCCAGGCTGGGTCGTCCGAATCGGGGCGGCGGTTCGCGGCCCGCAACGCAGAGGCCGTCTTCATCATCGCTCCGAACCCCGAGATCGCGAAGTGGCAGATCGACGAGACGCGAGCGCTCGCCGTCGAGCACGGACGCGAACCCGACGACATCAAGTTCTTCCAGGGCCTGACGTTCGTCGTCGCAGACACCGAGGCCGAGGCGCAGCAGAAGGCCGAGGAGTTCAATAGCTGGTCCAGCCACGAGGGGTTCCTCGCGCACTCCGCCATCGTCGATCGCACGGGCAGAACATACCCACCGGAGACGGAGCTGAAGGACGTCGACACCAACACCGCGAAGGGGTTCACCGAACTGCTGCGCCGCTCGATCACCGATCGCGAGCCGACCGTCGCCGACCTCGCATCGCGCGTGACGCGCAACAACCTCATCGTCGGAACCCCCGAGCAGATCGCCGACGAACTCGAGAAGTGGCAACGAGCCGGAGTCGATGGCATCAACGTCATCAACGCAGTGATCCCCGGGTCGTTCGAGGAGTTCGCCGACAAGGTGCTTCCGATCCTTCGCGAGCGTGGACTCGCTCAGACCGAGTACGCACCTGGCACCCTGCGCGAGAAGCTGTTCGGTGCGCCGCGGCTCAACGACCGCCACCCGGCGGCGCGCTATCGCGGGGCGTTCGCCGGTCAGGCGTCGCCCGAGGCCGCCCGCACCGGTGCGCTGGCCTGAGGCGGACATGTCCACCGGATACGCGGCTCCTGCCGGCATCGCCACATCAGAGCTGATCGAGCATTTCCGCCCCATCTTCGAACGCATCGCCGCCGGCGCTCCCGAACGCGATCTCACCCGCCGACTCCCTCACGAGGAGATCGCCTGGCTGAAAGAGGCCCGCTTCGGGGCCGTGCGTCTGTCCCGTGACGAGGGCGGCTTTGATGCGACCCTCGAGCAGGAGCACGTGCTGCTGCTCGAGCTCGGCGCCGCCGACTCGAACTTCCCGCAGATCTGGCGCAACCATTTCGCGTTCGTCGAGGACGTGCTCTTCGACGACGAGGCGGGTCGCAATGAGAGGTGGCGCGCGAAGATCGCCGAGGGTGCGCTGTTCGGCGGAGCGTGGTCGGAGACCGGAGGCGACTCGTTCTTCGACATGCGCACGGTGCTGGTGGAGCAGGACGGCAGGTTCCTGTTGAACGGCGAGAAGTTCTACAGCACCGGCAGCCTGTTCGCGGACTGGATCCATGTGCTCGCCAAGGGCCCGGATGCCGCCGATGTCAGCCTCGTACTGATCGAGGCGGATGCCGACGGGGTGACGCTCATCGACGACTGGAGCGGTGTCGGTCAGAGACTAACCGGCAGCGGTACGACGGTTCTCGAGAACGTCGAGCTGCCTGCCGGGTCCTGGTATCCGTTCGCGGCGCGTTCCCGGTATCAGGAAGCGGTCTACCAGCTGAATCACCTCGCGACTCTCGCGGGCATCTCCCGTGCTGCGCAGCGCGACCTCGTGAATGCCGTCCGCACTCGCCCGCGCGCGTACCCGCAGGGACTGGGGTCGGTGCCGCGCGAGGATGCTCAGATCCAGGAGGTCGTCGGGCGCGTCTCGGCGCTCGCGTCGGCGGCCGAAGCATCTGTCCGCTGGGCGGCACGCGGGCTCGACGACATCGTCAGTCTGCTGGCACCGGACCCCGGCAGTGACGATCCGATCGTCGTGGAGGCGCTGCACACCGCGACGATCGCGGTGTACGAGGCGCAGTTGACCGTCACGGACGCGGCGCTGACAGCATCCACGTTGTTGTTCGACGCCCTCAGCTCTTCCGCCCTCGGCGAGCAGAAGGCACTCGACAGGCACTGGCGAAACGCCCGCACCGTCGCATCCCACAACCCGCGCGTCTATAAGGCGCGCATCGTCGGTGACTGGCATCTCAACGGGACTGACCCGAACGCAGCCTTCCTCGGCCCGCTGGCGACTCGCGCCGCGGATGCCGCGAAGGTCTGACGTTCGGACGGCGCGCCGCGCGGGGATCCCGGCGGCGCGCCCTCCGCAGTGGCGTCAGCTGTACAGCATCCCGCCGTCGACGAGCAGGGTCTGCCCGGTGACGTAGGCGGCGTTCGGTCCGGCGAAGAACGACACGACTCCCGCGACGTCCTCCGGGGTCTCGATGCGGCCGAGGCTGATGCTCTCGACGTTCTCCTTCAGGTTCTGTCCGATCGGCTTGCCGTTGATCTCGGACAGGCGCTTGTCGATCTCGTCCCACATGCCGGTGCCGACGATGCCGGGGGCGTACGCGTTGACCGTGATGCCCTTGGGTGCGAGCTCCTGTGAGGCGACCTGGGTGAGCCCGCGTACCGCGAACTTCGAGGCCGAGTAGGCGCCGAGGATGGGGAAGCCCTTGACGGAGGCGATCGATGCGGCCGAGATGATGCGGCCCTTCTTGCCGAGCTCGGTGAACTTGGCGGCCGCTGCCTGGATACCCCAGACGACGCTGTTCACGTTGATCGCGAAGATCTTGTTCAGCTCTTCCTCGGTGATCTCCTCGAAGGGCTTGACCTGGGCGATGCCGGCGTTGTTCACGATCACGTCGAAGCTGCCGAGCTCTGCGGCGGCGCGGTCGACCGCGGCGACGATGTCGTCCTTCTTCGAGACGTCGGCGCCCACGAAGATCGCCTTGCGGCCCAGCGCCTCGATCTCGGACACGACGCCGGCGGCCTTCTCCTCCTGGAACGGCAGATCCACGACCGCGATGTCGAACCCGTCCGACGCGAGCTTCAGCGCGATGCCGCGCCCGATTCCCTGTCCTGCTCCGGTGACGAGTGCGACCTTGTTCTCAGAAGCCTTGTTCTCAGCCATTGTCATCCTTCTCCTTCTTCTCCCCGGCTTGCGGGCGAGTCATCGAGATACGAACGAGGCGGATGCCGGTGGGCTTCCGCCTCTGTCATGGTAAACAGATCTCGGCCATAAGTATTCCGATGAATATAGTTTTGGAGCCGGCGTCAGCCACTGCAGGGCTCACTCCGCGAGCCGCAGCAGCACCTTCGATGCCTCCGCCGTCGTCGCAGTGCGGAACGCCTCTTCTGCGTTGTCGATCGAGAACTCGTGGGTGATCACGGCTGAGACGTCGAGGCCGTCGGCCAGCATCCGGATCGCGGCGTCCATCTCGTCGGCGAACCGATAGCTGCCGCGGTAGTCGATCTCCTTGGTGACGATGCCGGCGATGTTCGCCTCGATCGCGCCGGCGCGCAGGTTGCCAGCCTGCACGATCACGCCACCGGGCCTGGTCGCGCCGATCACGCCGCCGAGGGCGGCGGCGACGCCGGATGCCTCGATCACGATGTCCACGTTCTCGGGCAGCTTCTCGCCGAGGCCCACGTTCACGGTCTCATGCGCACCGACCGCTGAGGCGACGGACAGCGCATGCGCGGAGACGTCGGCGCCGATCACGCGTGCAGCCCCGGCCTGACGCAGTGCCGCGATCGCGAGGGACCCGATCGGGCCGCAGCCGTTCACGAGCACGGTGCGCCCGCGTACTTCGCCTGCCCGCGCGATGGCGTGCAGGGCCACGGACAGCGGTTCGACGACGGCACCGGTGCGCAGCGACACCTCCGGCGGCAGCACTCGCAGCTGATCGAGGCGCACCCTGCGAGAAGTGGAGAAGCCGCCGTGCTCGTGCGGCGTGAACGCGGCCGACCCGAAGTAGCGCACGACCGGCCACAGGTTGGTCCGCTCGGCGGCCCCCGGCCAGTCGGCTGGATCGCCGACCCGTGTCGCAGGGTGGACGGTGACCGGCGTGCCGATCTCGACACCGGCCGCGGCCGCCTCCGCCGTGATCGCGGCGCCGATCGCCGCGACAGTGCCCGACACCTCGTGCCCGAGGACGAGAGGTTCGCTCAGGACGGCAGTGCCTGATGCGCCGTGCTTCCAGTACGAGAGGTCGCTGCCGCAGATACCGCCATACGCCAATCGGATGAGCACGCCCTCGTCACCGGCATCCGGTGACGCCACCTCCGCGACGCGCAGGTCGTTCGCGGCATGGACCATGACGGCCTTCATGATTTTCCTCTCTCGCGATCCGGATGCCGGATCAGAACAGATCGATCAGTGACAGCACGCCCACCGCGAACACGGCGAGTGACGAGATCGCGAGCCACACGGTGAACCACTTGCCGTCGGCGACCCTCTTGTCGATCTGCGTGGTGCGCAGATACCAGGTCGCCACGACGATCGCCATCAGGAAGATCGCATTGCCGATTCCGGCGAGCACGATCATCAGGAACGGCGACTGGATGAACAGATAGAAGATGCCCCAGGTGATCGGCAGGATCACGACGAGCGCCTTGAGCCAGAGGTTGCGGCGATTCACATCGCGCCAGTCGAACGCTCCGAAGATCGCGAGGGTGTTGGCCACCTGGCGGGCGAATCCGGGGATGTTCGCCATCGCCGTCTTGAACAGCGTCAGCGCGACGCCGATGAGGAAGATCCAGCGGGTCCACTCGCCGAGCGTGTCGGTGAAGATGCGCGCCAGTACGTCGAACATGTCGGTGCCGGAGGGCACGACCCCCTGCGGGTTCAGAATGGCCGCGCCGAGCACGTAGAACGCGACTGTGGAGATCGTGTAGATGGCCCACGACAGCATCGCGTCCTTCTTCATCACCGACATCCAACCGCGTGCGCGCTTGACCCAGGCGTCAGAGCCGTCGTTCGGGCCGGTGAAGCGGGCGTAGCCCTTCTCGACGCACCAGTACGAGTACGCGGTGATCTCGCCGGCGCCGACGCCGGTCATGCCGAACATCGCCAGGGCGATGCCCATGGTGCCCAGCGGGATCTGGAACAGCAGCCCCTCGCCGAGGTCGGCCGCGGTCCACGCGAACGGTGTGAACTGCACGCCGAAGACCATGAAGACCACGAGCAGGGTGACGATCGCGACCATGACGGTGGCGAGGCCCTCGATGAGCGAGTACTTGTTGGTGATCTGGACGGCGATCGCGATGGCGATGAGGATGCCGAGCCAGACGCCGATAGAGGCGAGAGAGAACGGGTCGCCGCCGACCGGGGCGAGCATGCTGAGTGCGAGCGCCGCCCCGCCGATCACGCCGCCCTGGCCGATGATGATCTGCAGGAACATCAGGATGCCGATGTACGAGATCCAGCTGCGGCCGAGGATCTTCGGCGGGACGTCGTTGTAGCCCTCCATCGATGCGCGGCCGGTCGAGATGGACCAGCGGGCGATCTCGACCTGGATGGCGACCTTGACGAGCGTGGAGATCAGCACGATCCACAGCAGGACGAATCCGGCCTGGGCTCCCAGTGCGGTGGCCGTGATCAGTTCGCCGGAGCCGACGACGGCGGCACTGGTGAGGAAGCCGGGACCGAAGTACTTGAGGCTCGCCTTCCACCCGCGGGGCGGTTCTCGGACGTCGGCCGCGTCGAGGATGTACGGGTCGCGTGGCTGGGTGGGTGCTGTCGTCGATGACATGACGTCGCCTCTCATTGGCGTTCCGGGTGGGCCATCCGTCACGGTGCGCGTTGGTTGGATCATCGCCGATATCCGGTGCGCGCGCGACGGGTCGATCAACTATAGGTGACTAATATACAAGTACACAAGCGCACAACCGATGGCTGGGTGTCATAGATTGGACGACGTGCGTCAACCCCGACCGCGGCCGGCGAGCCGCACTGCTCTGCATGCCGAGCTGCGGCAGCGGGTGATCTCGCTCGAGCTCGCGCCGGGGGAGGTGCTCAGCGAGAACCAGCTCGCTGCCGATCTCGGAGTCAGCCGTACGCCGATCCGCGAGTGCCTGATCATGCTGCGTCAGGAGGGCTTCGTCGAGGTCGTGCCGCAAGTGGGCACCTTCGTCTCGCGCGTCGATCCGCGACGCGTCGCCGATGCGCAGTTCATCCGCGAGGCGGTCGAGACGAGCGGCCTGCAGCAAGCCGGGGACGATCTTGACGCGCAGGTGATCGCCCGCCTGGCCGACAACGTCGCGAGGCAGCGTGGAACCGAGAGTGACATCGCGGCCTTCGTCGCCCTGGATGAGGAATTCCACCGCGGGCTGCTGGCGCTGTCCGGACACGAGAGTGCCTGGGAGGCGATCGCCTCGGAGCGTGCGCACCTCGACCGCGCCCGCAGGCTCGGTCTCGCTGAGGTGACACCGGCGGCGTACATCGCCGAGCATGCCGCGATACTGGACGCCCTGGTCGGCGGCGAACGGGAGCGTGCCATCGAGCTGCTGCGCGGTCACGTTCGCGCGGTCTTCGCAGACATCGAGCAGGTTCGCGCGCGGATGCCGGAGCTGTTCGCGCCCACCGACTGATCCGCGAGCCGCCCGCGGGCCCGATACAGATGTCAGTCCGGATCACAGATGTCAGTCCGGATCGGCGATCTCGGCTGACATCTGTGATTCCCGCTGACATCCGTCGGGGCCTTGCCGTACACTGTTCATACAGCGAACCAGCGTTCGCACAGCGAACACAGCAAGGAGGCGCAGTGATCGACAAGACCGTGCCGGATGCGGCATCCGCCGTCACCGACATCCCTGACGGCGCTACCGTCTTGATCGGCGGCTTCGGGCGGGCGGGTCAGCCCGTCGAGCTGATCGACGCACTCATCGCACACGGTGCCGGCGACCTCACGATCGTCAACAACAACGCCGGCCAGGGTGATGCGGGCCTCGCCGCGCTCCTCGCCAAGGGGCTGGTTCGCAAGATCATCTGCTCGTTCCCGCGGCAGAGCGACTCATGGGTCTTCGACGATCTGTACCGATCGGGAAAGATCGAGTTGGAGCTCGTGCCGCAGGGCAACCTCGCGGAGCGCATCCGTGCCGCCGGAGCCGGCATCGGCGGGTTCTTCACGCCGACCGGCGTCGGCACCGAGCTTGCCGAGGGCAAGGAGGAGCGGGTCATCGACGGGCGCCGCTACGTGCTCGAGTACCCGATCGCGGCCGACTTCGCACTCATCAGCGCCCTCAAGGGCGACCGCTGGGGCAACCTCGTCTACCGAGAGACGGCACGCAACTTCGGTCCGATCATGGCGACCGCCGCCACCACGACGATCGTGCAGGTCGACGAGATCGTCCCCCTCGGCGCGATCGACCCCGAGACCGTTGTCACGCCCGGCATCTTCGTCGACCGTGTCGTCGCCGTGGGCGAGCGACGCTGGCTGCACGACGGAGGATTCATCGGCGGGGTCGATCTCGAGGGCCGGCCATTGCACGCCGTCGAAGGGGATGCTGTCGCAGAGGAGGTCGCATCATGAGCACCCGCATCACCCGCGACGAACTGGCCGCCCGGATCGCCGCCGACATCCCCGAAGGGGCGTTCGTGAACCTCGGCATCGGTGCGCCGACGCTGGTCGCGAACTATCTGCCCGACGACCTCGAGATCATCCTGCACACCGAGAACGGTCTGCTCGGCATGGGCCCGGCTCCAGCATCCGATCGAGTCGATCCCGACCTTATCAACGCCGGCAAACAGGCGGTCACCGCTCTCGCGGGGGCGGCGTACTTCCACCATGCCGACTCCTTCGCGATGATGCGCGGCGGGCATCTGGACGTCTGCGTGCTCGGAGCCTTTCAGGTCGCGCAGAACGGCGACCTCGCGAACTGGTCCACTGGTGCTCTCGGGGCGATCCCGGCGGTCGGCGGCGCGATGGATCTCGCGATCGGCGCCAAGGACGTCTACGTGATGACCGACCTGCTCGCCAAGGACGGGTCGCCAAAGCTGGTCGCCTCGTGCACCTACCCGCTCACCGGCGTCGGCTGCGTCAGCCGCGTCTACACCGATCATGCGGTATTCGACGTCGCCTCCGAGGGCTTCCGTGTGCGCGAGGCGTTCGGCGACAATACTGTCGAATCCCTCGCTGCGCTGACCGGACTGGAGCTGTCATGACCACCACGCACATCTATGACGCCGTTCGCACGCCGTTCGGTCGCGCGGGCGGTGCGCTCGCCGGCATCCGCCCTGATGATCTCGCCGCGGTCGTGATGCGCGCGAGCGTCGAGCGCACCGGGCTCGACCCTGCGCGCATCGACGACGTGATCTTCGGCGACGCCAACCAGGCGGGGGAGGACAACCGCAACGTCGCCCGGATGGGTGCGCTGCTCGCGGGCTTCCCGACCTCGGTGACCGGAGTGACGGTGAACCGGCTGTGCGCGTCGAGCGTGGAGGCTGTGATCCAGGGTTCGCGCGCGATCGAGTCGGGGGACGCGGAGATCATCCTCGCGGGAGGCGTCGAGTCGATGAGTCGCGCGCCGTTCGTGGTGGAGAAGTCGGCGAAGCCGTACCCGGCGACCGGCAACCAGACGATGTGGAACACCGCGATCGGCTGGCGCATGACGAACCGTGCGCTGCCGACAGCCTGGACCATCTCGAACGGCGAGGCTGCCGAGAAGACCGCTCGGGTCGCAGGGATCGCCCGCGAAGAGCAGGATGCGTTCGCCGTGCGTTCGCACGAGCTGGCGGCCCGCGCATGGGCTGCCGGCATCTACGACGGCGAGATCGTGCAGGTGCCCGGTGCCGAGCTCGCTCGTGACGAGGGGATCCGCGACGGTTCCACGATCGAGAAGCTCTCCGGTCTGCGGCCGCTGTTCGCCGAGGACGGCACGGTCACGGCCGGAAACTCCTCGTCGATCAATGACGGCGCATCCGCCGTGCTGCTGGGTGCCGAGGGCGCGCTGCCGGGCGAACCGCTCGCGCGGATCACAGGGCGCGGCGCACACGGCGTCGATCCGGACGAGTTCCCGATCGCGCCGATCGAAGCGGCGAACAAGGCACTCGCCCGCGCCGGGCGCACCTGGGCCGATGTCGACTTCGTCGAGCTCAATGAGGCGTTCGCATCGCAGTCGCTCGCATGCCTTCGTGGCTGGCCGGAACTCGACCCCGACAAGCTCAACATCCACGGCGGTGCGCTCGCGATCGGGCATCCGCTGGGCGCATCCGGTGGCCGCATCATCGGCCACGCCGCCCACGAGCTGCGCCGTCGAGGCGGGGGAGTCGCCGTGGTCGCAATCTGCATCGGTGTCGGGCAGGGCCTGGCCGTCGTTCTCGAGCGCTGAGTCATCGATAGGGTTCTCGAGTGACCGAATCGGATGCTGCGCCCACTGCCGACGCGGCGGCGACGGCCGATTTCGTGCAGTCGCTGGCACGCGGGCTGGCGGTCATCAGGACCTTCGACGGTGAACCCGCCGAGCTTTCCCTCGCCGAGGTCGCCCGCCGGGCCGAGATCCCACGGGCCGCGGCCCGACGGTTCCTGCGCACGCTCGAGCAGCTCGGCTACGTGCGGGCAACAGCGGATGCTCGATTCCTGCTGACCCCGCGGGTGCTTGAGCTCGGCTACGGCTACCTCTCATCGCTGTCGTTGCCGGAGATCGTGCAGCCGCACCTCGACGCGCTGTCGCACCAGATCGGCGAGTCGGTCTCAGTCGCCGTGCTCGACGGCGACGAGATCGTCTACGTCGCCCGCGCTGCTGCACGCCGCATCATGAGCGTGCGCATCACGATCGGCACACGGCTTCCGGCATTCGCGACGAGCATGGGGCGGGTGCTGCTGGCCGCGCTTCCGGAAGCGGATGCCGCCGCTGTGCTCGATGCGTCGAAATTGGTCGCGTACACGCCGCGCACTCGTGCCGATCGAGCCGCGGTCATCGCCGAGGTCGACGCCGTGCGGGACCAGGGGTGGGCGATGGTGGACGGCGAACTCGAAGAGGGGCTGCGCTCGATCGCTGTTCCGCTGGTCACGCGCTCCGGGGCGACGGCAGCACTCAACGTCTCAACCAGCACCGCTCGCGGGGCGGCCGAGGACGTGCGGGCCGAGTTGCTGCCGGCCCTGCAGCACACGGCATCCCTCATCGAGACAGAGTTGCGCGCAGCGCGAGTCTGACGATGAGATTCCCGGCGTCTTCGGCGCCGCGTGATGAACCCGAACTGTTCCAGAGCGCGCAACGCCGTGCTCACGTTCGGCTCCTGCAAACCGAGGCAACCGGCGAGCTCGCCGACAGTCGATGCCGGTGAGCCGATCACCTGTTCAAGAAGCGCGATCTCGGTGGTCGGAAGTGGACGGGCGCCTGCACGCTCGGGAGATTCGCGGTGAATCATCCATGCCGGTTCTCGAGACGTGATGCTGACGTCGTGCGCGAATCAGCCAGTGTCCATGCGCAGTCACGCAAGCGCATTCTGCATGCGCGACGGAGGATGGTGTTCTGCCTGCCATCGACGGCGGGCATTTCAGCGAAGAAACGGAGTTCTCATGGCAGAGAACCTCACCCGCACATCCTGGTCATCTGCACGCCAGCACATCGAAGGCGAGGCCGCGGAGAACGACGTCATCGTCGTCGGATCCGGCCCCACCGGCGTCGCGACGGCCGTCATGCTCGCGCGCCACGGCGTCAAGGTCACGGTCATCACCCGCGAGACCTGGGTCGCCGACTCCCCGCGCGCCCACATCACGAACCAGCGCACCATGGAGGTGCTGCGCGCCCTCGGACTTGATGACGCGGTGCAGCAGCAGGCATCGCCCCGCGGCACGATGGCCAGCCAGATCGTCGCCACGGGCTTCAACGGCACAGAGCTCGGCCGCGCCTGGTCGTGGGGCAACAACCCCTCGCGCCAGAGCGAGTACCTCACGGCCAGTCCCGTCGAGGGATGCGACATCCCTCAGAACCGCCTCGAGCCGATCCTGCTCGGCGAGGCCGCGCGTTTGGGCGCGCGCATCCGGTTCCAGACATCGTTCACCGGCATCGAGCAAGATGCCGACGGCGTCACCGTCCACGTCGTCGACGGTGTCACCGGCAGGGCCGAGACGCTGCGCGCGGCGTACCTCGTCGCTGCCGACGGGGGGCAGAGCCCGGTCGCCACGGCACTGGGCTTCGAGTACGTCGGCGAGTCCGGACTCGCGAACGCCCTGAACATCAGCTTCGAGGCCGACCTGTCCCGCTACGTCGCGCACCGTCCTGGGTCGCTGTACGAGATCATCCAGAACCGTCCGGAGGGCCCGGCCCGCGCGATGATCCGCATGGTGCGCCCGTGGCACGAGTGGTCGGCATCCCTCGTCTACCTCGGCGAGCGCAACTCGCGCCTCACCGCCGAGGAGGCAGCGGACGAGATCCGCCGGGCCATCGGCGACGACACCGTCGAGGTGACGATCAAGGGTCTGTACCCGTGGCGCATCAACCGAGTCGTCGCGGCCGAATACGGCAAGGGCCGGGTGTTCGTCGCCGGAGACGCCGCGCACCGGCATCCCCCGACCAATGGCCTCGGCGCGAACACGTGCATCCAGGACGCGTTCAACCTGTCGTGGAAGCTCGCCCTCGCGGTCAAGGATCTCGCCGGACCGGGGCTACTCGAGAGCTACAGCGCCGAGCGCCAGCCGATCGGTGCGCAGGTCGTGAACCGCGCCGTGGACAGCTGGGTCCTGGGCGCCGATCTCCTGCCCGCCATCGGCCTTGACCCGTCGCTGCCGCTCGAGGAGCGCTCGGCGACGTTCGCCGAGCTCGGTGAGGAATCGGATGCCGGTGCCGAGCGCCGGCGCCGCCTGCGCGAGGCGCTGGACGAGGAGTCGTACATCTTCGAGGCCCACGGCGTGGAGATGAACCACGTCTACACGTCGTCCGCGGTCGTCGACGACGGCACCGAACTCACGTACGAGCGTGACGCGCAGCTGTACATCCAGCCGACCAGCCACCCCGGTGCGCGCATCCTGCACGCCTGGGTCGGCGACGCGACGCACACGGTGTCTACGCTCGACATCACGGGCAACGAGCGGTTCACGCTCGTCACGCGCGACCGCGGCCAGGCATGGGCGGATGCCGCGCCCACGGTCGCCGCGGAGTTCGGGATCGACCTCGTCGTGGTGCGGATCGGTCATGTCGGTGATGTCCAGGACCTCTACGGCGACTTCGGCCGGCGCGGCGGGATCGACGAGGACGGCTGCCTGCTCGTCCGCCCCGACCACCACATCGCGCTGCGCCAGACGCACCGCGCCGAGGACCCCGGGGCGGTGCTGCGAGCAGCGTTCGCGCAAATTCTGGATCGCCAGGCGTCCTGAACCAGGCAATCGAGACCCTCAGCCGGCGTCCGACCGCCACCGGCTGGGGGTCTCGCCGTAGGCGGAGCGGAACACGCGCGTGAAGTGCGAGTGGTCTGAGAAGCCGTGCGCTGCTGCGACCTGCGCGATGTCGGCTCCGGCCCACGCGGGATCGGCGAGCGCCTGGCGGGCGACCTCGAGCCTGCGCTGCCGGATCCAGCCCGACACCGTCATCCCGCGTAATTGGAACAGCGACTGCACGTACCGCGGCGACATGTCGACGGCGCGTGCGATCTGCGGCAGGCCCAGCGGCTGCGTCAATGACGGCGGTGTCAAGCGCTCGGCGATGTAGCCGATCACGCGACGGAATGCGGGCTGGGTCGGATCGTCCGAGTGCGTCTCGGCCAAGCGACCTGCGAGCATGGTCGCGAACAGGTCTACGACGTTCTGCACGATTCGCGGCGCCGTCGGCCCACCGAGCAGATCAGCGTCGGCGAGCACGTCACGGGCGAACCCGACGGCGAGGCGCGCGAACCCCTCGCGCGAGCTGTACGGCTGCCCGAGGATCGGACGCAGCGACGCCGGCGCGAGCGGGAAGGCCGCGAACGGCACCCGCAGCATCATGAGGCTCAGTGGGCCCTCGAACTCCCACCGGTACGGGACGGTCGGATCGCCGTAGCTGAGATCTCCCGGCCCGAGGTGCACAGGCGGACGACCGTCGGTCGGGGTGAGGACGCTGGTGCCCTCGAGCTGCACGACGACGATGTGCTTGACGTCCGGAGTCCGCGCGACGTGCTCGGCCATGCGTGTGACGACGAGTCCGGGGGCGCTCACGCTCAGCAGGTCGAGCTGCGTGCGGTCGAGGCCGCCGCGGATCAGCTCGCCATCGGCGCGGATCCACTCTCCGGGCGGAGCGTCCAGGCCACCCGCATCGGTGAAGTGACCCCATCCGTCGAGCGCCTGGCCGAAGTCGCGTGCCCGCGCCTGACTGCGCACGGAACGGGTGCGGGCGGGCATCAGGGCACCGCGAGCAGTGCGTGGGCCGCGGCGCGCAGGCCCGCGTGCCGTTCGGCGTCGTCGACGCGCACGACCGCGCCGAAGTCCTCCCCATGGATCGCATCGAAGAACAGCGCGGAGTACACGAGCCGGAACGCGGCGGCCGCGCGCGTCGCGAGCACCTCGCCATCCGTACGGCCGCACAGGATGGCATGGCAGAACTGCTCCCCGAGCTGCGCCACCCGCTCGGAGCCGGTGCGCCGAGCGTCCAGGTCATCCCCGCCGATCTTGACGACCGCGCGCAGGAATCCGGCTCGTCGGCTGACGATCGCCATCAGTTCCTCGACGGCGCGATCGACCGCGTCGTCGAGGGTGAGCGACTCCCATCGCTCGTCGTCGAGGAAGATGAGCCCGTCATCGGCGAGCGCCTGATTTCCGCTCTCGTAGACAGCGGCGAACAGCTCGTCCTTGCTCGACACCCGCGCGTAGATCGCGGTCGGTGCGACATCCGCCTCCGCACAGACAGCGGCGATCGTGAAGCCGCCCAGCCCCTCGCGCTCGAGCACGATCAGGGCAGCGTCGACGATGCTCTGCCAGGTCTGCCGGCTGCGCTGCTGACGGGGAGGTCTCATCGGTTCTCTTGCTCTTGAGGGATGCGTCGATCTTGAGGCTTGCAATCTCCCCCTCATCCTCGCATTATGGGAACAGTAGTAAATACTACCGTTTGGATCACACGAAGAAGTGGAATCTGCACATGACCACGCTCCCGGCGACCGTCCAGCACAGCGACCTCGACCCGTTCGCGCCGGAATTCACCCACGACCCGTTCGAGGGATACCGGCAGTGGCGCGAACTCGGTCGCGTGATGCAGCTTCCCGCGCACGAGACCTGGGTGCTGCCGGGCTACGAGGATGTGCGGGCCGCGCTCGCCGACGACCAGACGTTCTCGACCGCGCGCGGCACCGGCCTGCTCGAGGAGTCGCACACGTCGTCCGTGATCTCCTCCGACCGACAGCGGCACCCGGTTCTTCGCTCCGTGCTCTCGTCGAAGACGTCACCGCGCGCGATGGCCGCGGTGCGCGACGACATCTTCGCGCAGGTGGACGCCCTGGTGGCGCATGCCGTGGATCGCGGCAGCCTCGACGCAGTGACCGACATCGCCGAGGTCATCCCGGTGTCGGTCGTCGCCGACCTCATCGGCCTGCCTGAGGACGATCGCGAGCCGCTGCTGCCCGGCGCCGACGTCGTCAATCGCCTGTTCGGGCCGCTGACGCCCGAGCTCGCCGAACGCCTGCCCGAGGCCGGCCACTACTTCGGGTGGATGGCCGCCAAGTGCGATCGATCGATCCTGCGGTCCGGTTCGTGGGGCAGCGCGATTCTGGATGCCGTCGACGACGGCCTCATCGAGCACGAGGAGGGCGTCTGGCTGATGAACGGCTACCTCGTCGCGGGCATGGACACCACCGTCAACGCGCTGTCGTCACTGCTGCACCTGTTCGCCACGCGGCCGGAGGCCTGGGAGCGGATCGTCGCCGACCCGTCTCTCGCCGCCGGCGCATTCGAAGAGATCGTGCGGCTGGAGTCGCCGATCCAGGGCTTCTTCCGCGTGACGACCCGCGACGTCGCCTACGACGAATTCGTGCTGCCGGCCGGCGAGCGCGTGCTGCTGTCGTTCGGGTCGGCGAACCGCGACGATCGGCACTTTCCAGGCGCTGCCCTCTTCCGGCCGGAGCGCCGGCCGATCGACCACGTCGGGTTCGGGTTTGGCGCACACGGATGCGCAGGCCAGGCGCTCGCGCGGCTCGAGGCGGCGGCACTCATGACTTCACTGCTGAAGCGCGTCGATCGCATCGAGCTGATCGGCGACCCGGTGCGCCGTAGCCACCCGGTCGTGCGTGGCATGTCCGCCCTGCCCGTTCGCCTGCACGCTCGTTGATCCGCCGGCATCCGGCATCCACCCGATTTCACCGCCGGATCCGATTCCACGCCCCGACCCGCTCCTACCCGAAGGACTGCTCATGACCACTCGCACCGGCGTCCGGCCCGTCACCGTCGACGACCTGGATCTGTTCTCCGATGATGTGCTGCGGAGCACGCAGGCCGTTCAGGACGAGCTCCGCGAACTCGCTCCCGTCGTGTACCTGCCGGCGTGCGAGCTGTGGGCGATCACGCGCTACGACGACATCCGCAGCATCCTGAACGACCCCGCGATCTTCTCGTCGCAGAAGGTCGCGTTCAACGACAGGATGAACGACATCATGGTCGGAACGACCATCGCCACCGATCCGCCGGATCATAAGCAGCTGCGGGACGCGCTCATGGAGAATCTCACTCCGCGTGCGCTGCGCGGGCTGAAGGCCGAGATGGAAGCGAAGGGCGCAGCACATGTGCGAGGCCTTGCGGGCCGTGGCGCGTTCGACGGTCACAGTGACTTCGCTCGCGACTTCGTGCTCTCGGTCGTCGTCGACATGATCGGCGTGCAGGGTGAGGAGCGTGACCTGCTGCTGGTCTGGGCCGAGGCGGCCCTGAATGCGCAGGGCCCGCTCAACGAGCGCGGTCGGGCGGGGCTTCCGGTGGCCGGTGGCATGTTCGCCTGGACGCGAGGACGCCTCACTGCGGAGGACCTGCGCGAAGGAAGCCTGGGTCGCGGCATCTTCGCCGCCGCGGATCGTGGAGAGATCCCCTACGAGAACCGGTCGATCCTCATCGAGCAGATCGTCGTGGCGGGCATGGAGACGACGATCGCGGCGCTGGGCAACGCGACGATCCTGCTCGGGCGCAACCCGGAGCAGTATCGGATGCTGCGCGAAGACGCGACACTGATCGCGTCGGCATTCGCCGAGGTGCTTCGAACGATGGCACCGCTCCCCGTCATCGGGCGATTCGTCAAGGATGCGGTCGAGGTGGGCGGAACGGTCATTCCCGCGGGCGCGCAGGTCGCACTGCTGCTGTCGGCGGGCAACCATGACCCGCGCCACTACAAGGACCCGCAGATGTTCGACATCACCCGCAACCCGACCGATCATCTGTCGTTCGGATACGGAACGCACGGATGCGCGGGTCAGGGGCTTGCACGCATGGAGTCGCATGCGCTGATCGCTGCGCTTGTCTCGCAGATCAAGAGTTTTGCTGTGGACGAGGTGACACCACGGCTCAACAACATCGGCCGCCCGTATGAGCGCATCGCGATCGTGGACGTCGTGGCTGATTCTTGATCGATCTCGCCGGGCGGGAGCGAAGCGAGTCCGTATCCGGGCGGTGACCGATGCCTTCAGTCTCCGAGCAGGCTCGTCCACGCGACGGCGAGGATGTCGAGCTCCGGACCGTCATCAAGTGACCAGGGGTGCTGGATCCATCGTAGGTTCGCGCTGTTCAGGAGCTCCATGGCCAGGTAGCCGCGGTACCTCCGCGTGGCCTCGTCGAAGCGGCCTGCGGCGGCGAGGCCGGTCGTGATGTCGTCGATGACCTCACCGAACCATGCTTCTCGAAGGTCCCGCATCTCCGGGTCGACGGCCGACGCCTCTTCGACCACGGTGATGTACGGCCGGATGTCGGGCCAGCGCTCTGCTTGCGCGCCGATCCAGGCGCGGATCGCGTCGAAGCTGCCTTCTCTCGCAGCATCCACCAGGGAGCCCGCCGTCGATCCGTGTTCGGAGTCCTCGCGGCGATCCAGGTGACGATTCAGCTCGCCGAACAGCGCGCGCATGAGCTCGGTCTTGTTCGGGAAATGCGCGTAGAACGTCACGCGCGTCGTGCCGACTGCCGTGGCGATGTCATCGATCGTGGTGGCGACGTACCCCTGTTCTTGAAAGAGCCGCAGCGCGTGATCGAGCAGCGACTGCCGTGTCTGCTGCTTCTGCTTCTCGCGAAGATTTGCCATGCGCCAACACTAACCACATAACAGTCCGTACATTCGCTTGACAAGCTATAAAGTGAAGGCCATTCTTGGCGTAGACCTCGGCGCCCGAGCCGCGGGTCCACCGCATCCACGCATCAGGGACAAAGGAGTTCCCACCATGTCAACGCAGACCAGTACGATCATCGCCTCGCGCGGGTCAGTGCGGGCGACTTTCATCGCCGCCTTCCTGTCCGTGACTCTGGCACAGACCGCCTACGCAGTGCCCGGCGCGCTCAACGGCGCGTTCGCAGCCGAGTTCCACGCCACCGGCGCCGGGCTCACTTGGATCACCGCGATCTTCGAGATCGGCATCGTCGCCTTCGAGCTCACCTTCGGCCTGCTCGGCGACAAGTTCGGCCGTAAGAAGCTGATGATCGCAGGTTCCCTGATGGTCGTTCTCGGCGCAGCGCTTTCTGCCCTCGCCACCGACATCGCATTCATGATCTTCGCCCAGGCCGTGATCGGAATCGGGGCGGGTCTGCTCTTCCCGATCGGACTCGCGATGGTATCGGCGCTCACACCCGACCGCGCCAAACGATCTCGTGTGATCGCCACCTGGGCAGGCTTCCTGTCACTCGGCGCCGTGATCTCGCCGGTCATGGCCGGTGTAACCGCGCAGTTCTTCACGATCCCGGGAGCAGAGCCGGGCGCCCCGAACGAGTTCAGCGGATGGCGCGTCTCGTACTGGATCATCGCGGCGGTCGCTGTGGTGCTTGTCGCGGTCTCAGCGACCACGCGAGATTCGTCGGCTCCGGCCGGCCGCCGTCTCGACCTGCCGGGCCAGATCACGTTCGCGCTCGGCCTCATCGCCGTGCTCTACGCGACGGTCACCGCGGTCGATCACGGCTTCGGATACTGGCAGGTCATCGCGGCATACATCATCGGCGTCGTGCTTCTGGTGGCGTTCGTCATCATCGAGCTGCGGTCGCCGTCTCCGCTCCTTCACCTCGAACTGTTCCGCAACCGCACCTACTCGACCGCGGCGATCGTCGCCGTGACGGGAATGTTCGCGTTCCTCGCGATCTGCTTCGCGACCTCGATCTCGATGGGCGCGCTCGCCCAGGAGCCGGTCTGGGTGATCGGCGTGCTGTTCGTGGTGATCCAGGGTCCCGCTTTCGTGCTGTCTCCGATCGTCGGCCGCCTGATCCACTCGGTAGCGCCTCGCTGGCTGCTCACGAGCGGCTTCGCGCTCATGGCGATCTCCGGCTTCTGGCTGTCGTCGTACACGATCGGAGTTCCGGCCCGCTTCGGCGGTACCCCGTGGACCGACTTCCTCCTGCCCCTGCTGCTGCTCGGTGTCGGCTTCGCGCTCACGATCGGCTCGATCACGGCCGTGGCGATCAACACGGTCCCCGAGCATCAGATCGGCATGGCCTCGGCCACGACGAGTCTGATGCGTGACCTCGGCTTCACTCTCGGCCCTGTGGTCGGCTCGGCGATCGCGTTCGGGGTGGGCGCGTCGGCGTTCGCACTGCCGATTGTGAGCGTGCTGCAGGGAACCGGCATCCCGCCCGAGGCCGTCGAGGGCCTCTCGCACGTCCCGCCGCTCGCGTGGCTCTCGGGCTGGGAGGGCGTGGTCGGGCAGTTCGCCGGCGAGATGTCTGCTGCGGGTGCTCCGGCTGAGGCCGTCGAGGGCGCGGTCGCATCGATCACCGCGGCGCAGGGCGACATCATGGGTCTGGCCGGATCATCGCTCGGCGGCGGATTCAGCGTCGTCTACATCGTCGCCGCCTTCGCCGCTGTCGGATCGGCCGTGCTGACGCTGTTCCTGCCGAGTACCAAGCGTGAGCAGGTCATCGCGGAGTAGTTCCCGAACCACCGAGAACCGGCCCCGGAGATCATCTCCGGGGCCGGTTCTCTGTTTGTGCAGGCAGGGGTTCAGTCGAAAGAGGCGTCCGTCAGTCGGCGCAGCCGGGGTATCGGGATGCGGTGATCGATCGCCATGACCGAGCGCGTGCCGTCGGCGCCGTGCCAGCGCAGCAGTGACGGAGTGGCATCCGGTTCGCCGATCAGCACCTCGGGCGCTCCCCGGACGGGCAGGGGCCCCACGGCCTTGACGCTGTGGCCGAACTGCTCGGTCCAGAAGTAGTTCTGAAAGCGCAGCGCGGGAGCCTCAGGGTCGAGAAGAGCGGATGCCGCGGCCCTCGCCTGCTCGATCGCACTGGTCCACAGCGGGGTGCGGATGGCGCCCGGCCCCCAGCCCGTGACGTCACCCGCGGCGACCACCCCCGGCGCGATGCGCCCGTACTCGTCGGCGAGGAGTCGCCCACCGCTGAGGATGCCGGAGGCGCCGAGCCATTCCGTGTTCGGCACGTCGCCGACTGCGCTGACGAGAACGTCGGCGGTATACATCGAGCCGTCGGCGGTGCGCACGACGGCTCGCTCACCCTCAGCATCCACACTCGCGGACGCCGTGACGACGATGCGCAGACCCTGTTCTCTGGCGGATGTCGTGAGGATGCCGGCGACGTGCGCCCCCAGCTGCCGCGACATCGGTTCGGATGTCGCGATCAGGGTGACGCGGCATCCAGCGGCGACAGCGCCGGAAGCGATCTCCATGCCGAGCACTCCGCCGCCGAGCACGACAACCTCTGGGCGCCCTTCGAGCCGGTCCCGCAGAGCGTGCGCGTCGTCGAGACCACGCAGCGTCAGTTCGCCAGGGTGATCGCTGAGGCGCCGCGCGCGCGAGCCGGTTGCGATGACCAGCCCGTCGTAGGTCAGATCGTCACGGTCGTCGAGAGAGACTGTACGGCGCTCGATGTCGAGCCCGATCGCGGATACACCGCGAAGCTCTCTCGCGCCGTGGGTGGCGGGCGAGAGCTCATGGGCGGTGAGGTCGCCGTCGAGTTTCAGCAGCGCCTTCGAAAGCGCGGGGCGACTGTATGCGGCGTGCGACTCCGAGCCGATGACGACCAGATCGCCGTCGAAGCCGCGCTCGCGGAGTGTGTCGCAGGCGGTGAGGCCGGCGATCCCACCGCCCACGACGACGACGCGTTCGAGGCGGTTGATGGTCATTCCGAGGCGGCTGCGGGGTCGGCCGCATCTGGACTGACCAGGCGCAGTGCAGCGACCGGGCACACCCGCACGGCGGCCTGCGCGCGGGTGACATCGGCGCCTTCGACCTCGGGAACATCGACGACGAGTTCGCCGTCGTCGTCCAGGTGCATGAGGTCGGGAGCGGCCTCTTCGCAGAGGCCATGACCCTCGCAGCGGGGGCGGTCGAGCTCGATGATCATGGGGTGTCCTCTCTGACGGTGGTCACGTTCACGCCGGTACGACGTCGTGCACGGGCAGGGTGCGGATGCTGCGGGTGATGTTCGACGGCTCGCGCATCTCGTCGCCGAGTGAGAACGACCCGACGTGCACGGCGAGTGCGCGGATCACGGCGTGGGCCTCGAGTCGCGCGAGTCCCTGCCCGGCGCAGCCGTGCGGACCGTATCCGAACGACAGGTGGTCGACCGGATTGCGGGTGATGTCGAACACGTCGGCGTTCTCGTAGTGGCGGGGGTCACGGTTGCCCGCGCCGAAGAGGATCGCGACCTGGGCGCCCTCGGGGATCACGATGCCGTCGAGCTCCACGTCGCGGGTGGCGCGCCGTCCCCACGCGTGCACGGGTGCCCAGTACCGCAGCACCTCGTTGAAGGCCGCGGAGATGAGCGAGGGATCCTGACGCACCAGCTCGAACTGCTCGGGGTGGCGACCGAACAGCGCCACGATGTTGCCGATCGACGCGACCGTGGTGTCGACACCTGCGCCGAGGTACTGGTGGATGATGTGGCCGGCACTGCCCTCGGGGATCGCTCCGCGCGTCTCGGCGTCGAAGATGCCGCGTCCGATGGATCCTTCAGCGAGGTCGGCAGCGGTGACGTTGCTGCACCAGCCGTACAATTCGCCGGCGATGGGGAAGTTCTCCTGCGTGCGCTGGTTCATCGGGCCGATGACCTCCATCGCGGCCTGGCCCCAGCGCATCATGTTCTCCTTCACCTCGCCGGTGAAGCCGATGAGGTCGGCGACGATCTCGAGCGGGAACGCGCGGGCGAGGTCGTCAATCGCCTCGAAGTCGCCACGCGCGGCGAGCTCGGCGACGAGCGCATCGGCCTTCGCCTCGATCTGCACGCCCAGGCCGCGCAGCGCACGCGGGGTGAGATTCTCGGACAGGGTCGCGCGCAGCGTGGTGTGCTCCGGCGGATCGGAGCGCAGGGAGGTGCCGGCGAGTGCCTCGTTGACCATCGGGTTGAACCCGATCGTGGCTGAGGAGAACGACTCCCAGTCGGCAAGTGCGTCGCGGATGGCGTCGTAGCGGGTGAGGGCGTAGACGTCGTTGCGTGGCACGTGCACAACCGCGCCGAGTTCGCGCAGGGTCGCGTACGTCGGATACGGATCGACGAGCACGTCGTCGGCGAACAGGTCGATGTCTGATGCGGGTGCTGTCCTCATGATTCTCGTCCTCGAGTCTCGTGCGTACTTCCGCCGCCGTGGCGGAAGGCTTTACAGACAGTAAAGCCTTGGGTTTGCATCTTGTAAAGCTTTCTCTGTCCATTGCGCCAAGTCGCTTGACAGACTGTAAAGCGAATGGCAGGATCAACACATCCCCCGAACGCGACGTCGTGCGTCTGGGGGCGAAGACTCAACGGAGAGGAACCCTGTGAGCACAACCGTCAACACGGTCTTGGGGCCGGTCGCGGCCGATGAGCTCGGCGTCGTCGCGATCCATGAGGCGCTGCTGTCCGTGGTGCCGGGAGCGCAGTACGCGTACGACATCGACATCGATCGCGCTGAGATCTTCGAGGTCCTCAAGGGCAAGCTCGAGGGCTTCAAGGCGGCCGGCGGCGGCACTATCGTCGACCGCACCGGCATGTTCCACGGCCGCGACCTGCCGCTGTACGAGGCGTTGTCTCGCACGACGGGCGTGCACATCGTGGCATCCACCGGCATGGGCCCCGAGGAGAACCTCGGGGGCTACTTCCTCACTCCGCAGACCAACCCGCCGACGCCGTGGCCCGCCGAGCGGTTCGCTGAGCTGTTCGCCGCCGAGGCCACCGACGGCATGGTCATCCCGCGGGTCGAACGCCGCGCCTCCGCCGGCCTTATCGTCACCACCCAGACCACCGCGGGGGCCACTCCGACCGACGACAGCCTGCTGCAGGGTGCCGCTCGCGCGGCCACGCAGTCGGGTGTCGCCCTGTCGTTCTCGGCGCCCGCCGACGACCCGATCGGTGCGCTGGAACTCGCGCTCGCCGAGGGGCTTACGGCTGATCGTGTGATCGTCGGCGGCCTCGACCGCACCGGTTCCGCCGACATCATCCGCGCCGTGGTCGAGCGCGGCGCGAACGTCGCTATCGACCACGTCGGACAGTCGGATGCCGACCTCCTGAGCGACGACGAGCGCGCAGCCCTGGTGGCCGAGCTCATCGTCGCCGGCCACGGCTCCCGCATCCTGCTCTCGGCCGGCGCCGTCGGCGTCGCCAAGGGTCACCCGGAAACGGACGTCGCCTACGACGCCGTGCTCACCGGCTTCGCCCCGAAACTGACGGCCCTCGGTCTCGACGAAGACAGCATCCGCGGCATCCTCGTCGACAACCCCGCAGCTCTGCTGACTGTGAAGCCCGCGCTCGCCGTGAAGGAGGCCTGACATGACCCGCGTGAACACCGTCACCGGACCCATCGCCGTGGAGCAGCTCGGCTTCACCTCGATCCACGAGCACATCGGCTACGGGATGCCGGGCAGCGAGCTCGACACCCGCTGGTGGAAGACGCCAGAGCAGCGCTACGAGGAGACGATTCCGAAGCTGCGGAAGTTCGCCGAGTACGGCGGGCAGACCTTCGTGGATGCCACCGGCATCTGCAACGGCCGCGACATCGACTACTACCAGTCGATCTCCGAGAAGACCGGCATCAACATCATCGCGTCCACCGGCTTCGTCGGCGGCGACACGGCACTGAAGCACTTCGCCGAGGCGAGCGTCGAGTACCTGGCCGACCAGTTCATCCACGAGCTGACCGTCGGCATCGGCCGCACGGGCGGCAAGGCCGGCATCATCAAGGTCGGCGTGAGCCGAGGATTCAAGATGCTGCCGCTCGACCTGCGCATCTACCGCGCAGCCGCTCGTGCCTCGCTGGCGACGGGTGCGCCGATCATCACGCACCTCGCCGTCGACGCGCAGTCCGCGATCGACGTGTTCAACGAGGAGGGCCTGCCGCTCACCCGCGTGCTGTTCGGCCACGCCGACGACGGAGTCAGCCAGGGCAAGGTCGACGAAGAGGGCATCGTCTCGGCCGGCGGTCGCATCGGCTTCGACACCTTCGGCTATGACCTCGAGCTCCCAGACCCGCCGTTCTGGGGCCGCCACCGCGACGAGCGCTTCCAGCACCTCATGCGCTACCTGCGCTCGGGCCAGATCGACAAGGTGCTCGTCGCCGCCGACGCCAACTGCAGCCCGCTGGGCTGGCCGGGCGTCAAGGGGCACACGATCAACTACCTGTTCGAGCAGCTCATCCCCGACCTCAGGCAGGACGGCGTCGATGACGCCACCATCGACCAGCTCTTCGTCGGAAACGTCGCCGACTTCTTCTCGACCACCACACCAGCGCCCACCACCCCTCTCGAAGGCGAGTGAACCATGGATCTCAACGGACTGAACGTCGCCATCATCGGCGCCGGATACGCAGGCGCATCGACCGCCAAGGCGCTGAGCCTGCGCGGCGCGAACGTCACCGTCTACGAGCAGGCCCGCCAGTCGGGCGAAGTGGGCGCGGGCATCGGCCTTCGTCCGTCGTCGATGGATGCATTCCGCGAGTGGGGTGCATACGATGCCATCGCCGCCGTGAGCACAGCGAGCAACGGCATCCGCATCCTCACCCCGCAGGACGATCTCGTGCACGCCGAGGAGTGGCCCGAGAAGGAGCTGTTCGGCACCACGACGCATCTCATCCACCGCCGGGATTTCATCGATGCGCTGATGTCGGTGCTGCCAGAGGGCATGGTGAAGTTCGGCCACCGGATGGAGTCGATCGTCGACAACGGCGACACCGCCACGGTCACGTTCGAGAACGGCGAGAGCGTCACGGCCGATCTGGTGATCGGCGCCGACGGCATCAGTTCGCGCGTGCGCAAGGCTCTGTTCAGCGACAACGCTCCGGTGTTCGCGCATGAGCACGCCTACCGCGCCGTGTTCGACATCTCGCTCGTGCCGGGTGTCTTCGACGAGGACGACGACTTCCGCGTCTACTTCGACGCCCCCACCAACCGGCACCTCTACCTGCTGCCGCTGCGTCACCGCGGTCAGGTGTCGTTCGACATCACGGTGCCCTCTGACGATGAGACCTGGTCGCCGGTGGTCACCCGCGAGGTCATCGTGGCATCTCTCAAGGGCTTCGACCCGCGCTTCGAGCACATCACCGAGTCGATCGACATCGACACGATCAACTGCCGCGCAGCCTATGACATCGATCCGGTCGACACCTGGCACAGCGACTCGGTGGTGCTCGTCGGCGACGCGGCCCACGCCATGCTGCACCACCAGGGGCAGGGGGCGAACTCGGCCATCCTCGACGCGAAGGGACTGGCGGATGCTCTCGCCTCGGCCCCTTCGGCGAAGGAGGGACTCGCAGCCTTCCAAGCCGCACGCAAGCCGATCACCGACGGGTACCAGTTCGTGTCGCGCAACGGGTGGGACCCCGGTGCGCTCGATGACGGATTCCCCGGTCAGCACGCCGACTCGGACGCTGCCGGGCCTGCGACCCCCGAGCCCGCATCCGCCAACTGAGGAGACGGACCCATGCCACTGCATCCCGAGATCGCCCGCGTCCTGGCATCCTTCCCGCACGACGAGCCCGATACCGACGACGCAGCGCCCCTCGATCCCGCCGCCATGCGCGCGGGGGAGGAGGCGCAGGTTCCCGCCCTTGAGGACCGTCACCCGGTCGCGCACGTCGACGATCGCACGATCTCGACTCCCGCCGGCGACGTCCCGGTGCGGGTGTACGCGCAGTCGGATGCCGCGACCGGAGCCATCGTCTACATCCACGGCGGCGCGTACTTCCTCGGCAGCCTGAACACACATGACCACATCGCGCGCCAACTGGCGATCGCGACGGGGTTGCGCGTGTTCTCGGTGGGTTACCGCCTGGCGCCGGAGCATCCGTTCCCCGCCGCGATCGATGACGTCACGGGCGTCGTCGAGTGGCTTCTCGAGAACGGCGAAGCAGCGGGCTGGGATGGTGGTGTTCTCGCGCTTGTCGGCGACAGCTCGGGCGGAACCGTCGCCACGGTCGTGGCATCCGCTCTGCACGATCGAGGCATCGACCGGATCACGCACCAAGTTCTCTACTATCCGTCGGTCGACCTCGATCTGGATCCCGAGCGCTACCCGTCCATGGTCGAGAACGCCGTCGGCTACGGCATGGAGACTGCCGGTATCGCGCCGTTCAACCAGTTCTACTTCGACTCCGGCGCCGATCCGATCGACCCGCGCGTCTCGCCGATCAAGCGGTCAGACCTCACGGGGCTGCCACCGGCGCTCATCCTCACCGGCGAGTTCGATCCGATGCGCGACGAGGGCGAGCTGTACGGTCAGCGTCTGAAGGATGCCGGAGTGCGCACGGTCGTGCACCGTCATGAGGGGGCGGGACACGGCTTCGTGCAGCATTTCTCGTGGCTGCCCGAGTACGGTGCGGCATTCGCCGAGACCGCCGCGTTCGTGAAGGACGCCTGATGGTCGACATCCACCCGCTCGTCGCCCCGTGGGGGCGATTCGGCCTGCGCAGTTTCTTCATCGATGCGCCGGAACCCGCGATCGTCGACACCGGAGTCACCGAGTCCATCGACGGGATGCGCGCCGGACTCGAGGCGATCGGACGTCGCATCGAGGACGTGCGCTGGATCCTGCTCACGCACGGCCACATCGATCACGTCGGCGGTGCGCATGCGCTGTGGGAGCTCACCGGGCGCAAGGCCGAGGTCGTCATCCATCGTGCTGACGCGCCGATGCTGCGCTCGCGGCAGGCGCACGTCGACGAGTGGCGCTCCGGTCGAGGACGCTGGCTGACCGACCCCGAGGGCGAGGCGAAGGAGGAGGTACTGCTCCGCGCCGCGATCAGCGGTGAGATGGAGCCGACCGTCGTCCTGGACGGCGGCGAGGTGCTCGACCTCGGCGATGGCATCCGCGTCACTGCGCACTCGATCCCCGGCCACACTGCCGGTGCAGTCGCCTATGTCGTCGACGAGACCCGCGACGTCTTCGTCGGCGACGCCGTGCAGGCCTACGGCGCAGCATCCGGATTCCCCGGCTACGAGGACCCCGACCGCTACCGTGCGAGTCTCGAGTTCCTGCGCGACCTCGTCAGGCCCGAACGCATGTATCTCGGCCATCCCTATCGTCGTGCGGACGGCTCGCCGCTGCCCGAGGTGCTGGATGTCACTGATGCGTTCGACGCGCTTCAGGGAAGCCTCGACAACGAGGCGCGCATTCGCGCATCCGTTCTCCCGCACCTGGCGAGCGGCCTGCGAGAGACCGATTCTCCGTACGCGCCGTTCCAGCTCGTCGCCGAAGAGCTCGGCTATACCGGAGACCCGACGCTGGAACCTGCCCCCTTCTTCACCACGATGAACGCGTACGTCACGCACTTCAGCCCCGACCCTGGAGCAGACTCATGAGCAGCACTCACACGATCGACACCGCCGGACGATCCATCCGCGTCGAAAAGGATCTGCAGGTGCCGATGCGCGATGGGGTCGCCCTCGTCGCCGATGCCTACGGCGCCTCCGTTGACGAGCCTCGCCCGGCGCTCGTGGCGCTGAGCCCCTACGGCAAGGAGCTGCAGGCGCTCGCACTGACGATGCCGCCGCAGCGCCGCCCCTCGCCCATGTGGGACGGCTGCATCGAGGCCGGCGACATCGCGCGCGTGGTCGACGAGGGCTATGTGCACGTGATCGGCGACCTGCGCGGCTCGGGCGGTTCTGAGGGCGAGCACATCGGCAACTACAACGCCGGCGGCGTCTCGCTCGGTCAGGACGCGTACGACTTCATCGAGTGGGTCGCGGCGCAGCCATGGTGCGATGGCAACGTCGGCATGATCGGCATCTCCTACTTCGGGTCGATGCAGCTGCTGGCGGCCGCCGAGCGTCCGCCGCACCTGAAGGCGCTGTTCATCTCGGGCGGACACTTCGACTTCTACGAGACCACCTATCACGGCGGCATCATGTGGTTCATGCCCCGCGCCGCCCGTGAGGGCCGCGGCGGCGACAGCGGCTGGGCGTTCACCGACCGCGTGAAGAGCCGGATGCTGGAGACGCTCTCCGACGAAGACGTCAAGGCCCGCGTCGCTGCGCGCCTGGCCGACCCGGATGTGCAGGCATGGCCGAACCTCGTGCACACGCTGCACTACCCGACCAACCACGAGGCGTGGTTCGACATCATCACCAACGAGCTCGATGGTGAGTGGTACGAGGAGCGCAACCCGGTGAACCTCGCCGCGCAGGTCGAGGTGCCGGTGTGGCTGCAGATCGACCAGGGGAGAGGGTGGACCATCGACGGCACGATCGAGGCTTTCAACCAGCTCGGCGGTCCGAAGAAGCTGACGATCGGCTCGTACCCTCCGATGCAGTCGCGGCCGTGGGTCGAAGAGCACGACAAGATGTTCCGCTGGTACGACCACTGGATCAAGGGCATCGACAACGGTGTGATGGAC
This sequence comes from Microbacterium murale, assembly GCF_014635185.1. Classification (GTDB taxonomy): domain Bacteria; phylum Actinomycetota; class Actinomycetes; order Actinomycetales; family Microbacteriaceae; genus Microbacterium; species Microbacterium murale. The sequence continues at coordinate 641,843 of NZ_BMCM01000001.1, read as the reverse complement.
GAGCCCGCTGTGAGCGTGTTCGTCGAGGGTACGCGCGAGTACGCGACCGGCGACCAGTTCCCGCCGAAGCCCGTCGAGCACAAGCCGCTCTTCCTGCGCACTCGCGGGCGGCTCTCGTCCGAGCCCGAGACGATGGATGCGACGGCCGCGGCCCCCGACGGCTTCTATCAGGCGCCGCTCACCGTTACCGACAAGGTCGAGGTGCTGCGCTGGGCGACGCCGGCATTCGAAGAGCCGGTCGAGATGATCGGCACGGGCGCCGCGCACCTGTTCGTCGAGATCGATCAGCCCGACACCAACCTCATCATGCGGTTCTGGGACGAGGCGCCCGGCGGCAAGCGGCAGTTGCTGACGTCGGCGTATCTCAAGGCGTCGCATCGTGAGCTCGATCTCGAACGCACGCGTGAGGGTGACCCGATCCATCCGCACACCCGTGCGGTGCCGGTCGAGCCGGGCAAGATCGAGGAGTACGTGCTGCGGATCTACCCATTCGCGGCGACGCTGCTGCCGGGGCACCGGCTGATCGCGGAGCTGTCGAACGACGAGCCGCTGGCCGACGAGCACAACGCGTTGCTGCCGCCGGACGCGTTCCACCTTCCGGTGGGGCGCCCCGTGACGCACAAGGTCTACCGCGACGCCGCGCATCCGTCGAGGCTCGTGCTGCCGTTCACGACGAAGTAGTCCTTCCCGAGACTGCAATACCACGCCGAGACGGCGACGATTCGCCGCTGTCTCGGCGTGGTGTTGCAGTCTCGCCTGGAGGGCTCAGCGCTCGAGGACGAAACGCGGGCGGGCGGCGTAGACGCCGAAGACCGCCTGCAGCGTCATCGTCACCAGGAGGACGACCAGTGGCAGGGTCCAGCTTCCGGTGGCGGCGTGGATCGCACCGAAGAGAACCGGTCCGATCGCGGCGATGGCGTAGCCGACGGATTGAGACATTCCCGACAGTGCGGACGAGGTGCTGTGATCGCGTGCGCGCTGCGCCATCAGGGTCAGTGAGACTCCGAGTGATGCGCCGGAGAACAGCCCCAGTGGCACGACCCAGAATCCGATCGCTCCGGGCCAGATCATCAGTCCGACCACCCCGGCGACACCGAGCACCGGAAGCAGGGCGGGCGTGATCCGTTCGCCGTGCCCGCGCATGACCAGCGCCACAGCGAGCGAGCCGACGAGCGAGAACAGTTGGTAGACCATGACGTCGACCCCGGCGATCGCGGCGCTGCGCCCGGTCGCGATCGACACTGAGGCGAGCCAGGTGACCAGCACGTAGAAGCTCGTCGACTGCACGCCCATGTAGGCGGCGACCAGCCACGCCACCGGATCGCGCCAGATCCCGGTGCGCGGCGCGCGTCCCACCGGTGCTGCTGTGCGCATCCCGCGACGACTCGCGAGCCACCAGGTGATCAGCGCGAACGGCAGAACCGCACCCCCGGTGAGAAGGAGCGACATCCGCCATCCAGCCCCGATATCGCCTCCGCTGAGCTCTGCGAAAGGAACAGCCAGACCGGATGCCACGGCACCTGCGCCGCCCAGGATCGCCGAGTACACGCCCATCATCAATGGCACGCGCAACGGGAAGTCGCGTTTGATCACGGCGGGCATCAGGACATTGCCGATCGCGAGCGCGACGCCGATGAGCCCGGTGCCGATCCACAGCCACACGCTCGACCCCGGCAGCGACCGCACGACCAAGCCGACGCCGAGCAGGCCGAGCGCCGCGAGCACCGCCCCTCCCAGCCCAAGTCGCCGCCCGAAGCCGTGTGCGAAAGGCGACACCACTGCCCACGTGATCAGAACGATCGTCGACAGCGCGCCAAGAAGCGCCAGCGGGATGCCGGTGTCCGCGGACATGCGGTCGATCAGCGGACCGACCGCCGAGATCGCCGGCCGCATCATGACTGCGACGAGGCACAGCGCGACGATTGCCACGACGCCGTGAAGCGTGCGGGGGCGTTGGGGGTCGGCGATGATCGGAGTCCTCTCAGAACGAAGACCGAGTGGGTGTCAGGCGGTTGCCGCGACCTGCTCGTCTCCGCCGCTGTTGCCCTTGGCCCGTTGGATCTCACCGTAGATGTGGTGGCGCAGTTCCACGAATCGAGGATCGGACCGCGTCGACAGCTGATCGCGCTCATCCGGCAGGTCGATCGTGACGTCGTCCTGCACGACCGTCGGCCGGTTCGACAGCACGATGACGCGCTGACCGAGATACACCGACTCATCGATGTCGTGCGTGACGAACAGTACGGTGACGCCGAGTTCCTTCCAGATCTTGCGCACGAGGTCTTCCAGGTCGGCGCGGGTCTGCGCGTCGACGGCGGCGAAGGGTTCGTCCATCAGCAGGATCTGCGGTCGGTACGCGACGGCGCGGGCGATCGCGACGCGCTGCTGCATTCCGCCGGACAGCTGCCACGGGTACTTGTCTTCCGAGCCGTCCAGTCCGACGGCGTGCAGTGCCTCGCTGGAGCGCTCGCGTCGTTCGGCCTTCGAGCTGCCTGCGCTCTTCAGCGGCAGCTCCACATTGGCCTGCACGCTCATCCAGGGGTAGAGGCTGCGGCCGTACTCCTGGAAGACGACAGCCATCGTGCGCGGGGGACCGGTGATCGCCTTCCCCTCGAGCTCGAGCTTCCCTGCCGTCGCGGGCAGCAGCCCGGCGATGCACTTCAGCAGTGTGGTCTTGCCGGCGCCGGACGGGCCCACGATGCAGACCAGCTGCCCCTGCGGGATGCTGAACGTCAGATCGCGGATCGCCTCGACGCTCTCGCCGCCCGGTGTCGCCGGCGGATAGACCTTGCGCAGTCCGTCGACGCGCAGGACGGGTGTGGTGGTTTCAAGACTCACGTTGGACTTCTCTCAATCCGTGATACCAGCGGAGGATGTAGCGCTCGACGTAGCGAAAGAGCACCGCGAGGCCGAGACCGATCAGTCCCAGCACGAGGATGCCGCTCCACATCTCCGGGATGGCGAAGTTGCGCTGGAATTGGACGATGGTGAACCCGAGGCCGGCGGAGGTGTACCAGAGCTCGGAGATGACCATCAGGATGAGGGCGATCGACAGGCTCTGCCGCACCCCGGTGAGGATCTGCGGGGCGGCCGCCGGCAGGGTCAGGTAGCGCAGCCGGTCGAGGCGACCGAGCCCGTAGCTGCGTGCCGTGTCCCGTTGCACCTCGTCGGTGGCGCGCACGCCCTCGACGGTGTTCAGAAGTACGGGCCAGAGCGATCCGAAGATGATCACGAACACCTGCATCCGCCAGTTCACGCCGATGATGATCATCAGCAGGGGCAGCAGCACGGGTGGCGGAATGGCGCGGAAGAACTCCAGCAGCGGCTCGAGAAGCTGACGCAGCGGACGGAACGATCCGATCAGGATGCCGAGCACGACGCCGACGATGATCGACCCGGCTATGCCGAGGAACAGCCTCCCGATGCTGGGCAGTACGTCTTCCGTGAACCGATCGCCGAACCAGGTGCCGAAGAAGGTGGTGATCAGCTCGCCGGGCGTCGGCACGAAGAACGTCGGGTTCACGATCGTGGAGATCCACCACAGCAGTACGAGGATGATCGGCAGCGCGAGCAGGAAGAACACGGACTTGAAGAACTTCATCCGACTGCCTCCATCCGCACCGAGGTGTGCCACACGAGCACGCGGCGCTCGACGAATCGCACGACGAGGTTGATCGCGACGCCGATGAGCCCTGTGGCGAGGATCAGGGCGTACATGCCTGTGATGTCTCCGCCCTCGCGCGTCTCCGCGATCTGCTTGCCGAGGCCGGGAGTGCCGATGATGAGCTCAGCGGTGATCGCGAGGATCAGCGCGACGGCGGCGGCGAGGCGGATGCCGGTCATCAGGTACGGCAGTGCCGTCGGCCACATGACGTGGCGGATGCGCTGGAACCGGCTGAGACCATAGCTGCGCGCGGTGGCATCGGCGACCGGGTCGACGTCCTTCGCGCCGTAGATGACCTGCAGGAGCACCTGCCAGAACGCGGCGTACACGATCAGCAGGAGTCCGGCCTGGATCTTGGTGCCGAACAGCAGCACAGCGAGCGGGATCAGGGCGACGGATGGCACCGGGCGGAGGAACTCGATCGTCGAGTGCGTGAATCGCTCGAGGAACCTGCTCGAGCCGATCAGGAACCCGAGCACAGTGCCGGCGACGACGGCGATGAGCAGGCCGAGCGACCAGCTGAGCATGGTCGAGCCGGCGTCGCGCCAGAATGCCTTGTCGACCACGTACGTGCCGAAGCGGACGAGCACCTCGCTGGCCGGCGGCACGAATCGGGAGCTGACCAGGCCCAGCCGCGAGACGGCTTCCCAGATGCCGAGGAAACCGATCACCCCGATCGCCCCGAGCACCATGCCGCTCCCCGACGAGGTGCGACGACGCAGCCGCCGCACCTCCGTCAGAGTGTTGATGACAGCTGTCACGGCAGCAGGTTGTCGAAGTCCGGTTCGGCCTTGAGCACGCCGTACTCCTGCGCCGCCGCGGCGAGCTTCTCGATCGAGGCGCGATCCATCTCGGTCGGGTACTTGGGCAGAGTGATCTCCGCCAGCACCGCCGGGTCGGTCTTCGTGTAGGTCGCCATGATCTCGCGGACAGCATCCGGGTTCGCATCGGCGTACTCGAGCGACTTCGTCATCGCCGTCTGGAACTTCTCCAGCAGGTCGGGGTCGACGTCGCCGAGCGCGAAGTACGCGGCGATGTCGAGCTTCGGGTCGAACTCGGCGTACGCGTAGCTCACGACCTCGAGGCCGGCATCCAGCGCAGAGGTGATGAACGGCTCCACGACGAACGCGGCATCGACCTGATCGTTCTCGACGGCGGCGATCGCGTCCGGGAACGGCACCTCGACGAACTCGATCGTCGAGGAGTCTCCACCCGCCTCATCGACGACAGTGCGCACAACGGTGTCGTTGATGTTGCCGACGCTGTTGCTCGACACGGTCTTGCCGGCGAGATCTGCGGGGCTGGAGATGCCGGAGTCGGCCTTCGTGATGACCGCGCCCATGTCCTTGCTCGTGTCGCCCGTCGTGGCGACTGCGGAGCTGACCATCTTGATGTCGAGCCCCTGATCGGCGGCGACCATGAGCGACAGCGTGTTGCTGAAGCCGAACTGGTAGTCGCCGGAGACGACGGCCGGCACGATCGCGGCGCCACCGGTAGCTGTCTCGATCGTGAGGTCGAGGCCCTCGTCTTCGAAGAAGCCCTGATCGTCGCCGAGGTAGATCGCGGCGGTGTCGGCGATCGGGATGACCCCGACCGTGACCGGAGTCAGCTCCGCCGAGCTGCCGGAGTCTCCGTCGTCGGCGCCGCCGTCTGCCGGGGCGTCCGAGTCGGTGCATCCGCTCAGAACCAGAGCGGTGATCGCCGCGAGGGCGAAGAAGCCTGCCTTTTTCATGTCACTCCGTCGTGTCAATGGTTCGGGTCATCGAGGGCTGCTGTGCCGCCGATGTGCCTGACGGTACCCACGCCGTGACGTCGTTGTCAATTACGTTGACGAGATTGATAACAATCTGAGTCGATCTGTTCAGACGGACGCTGCGGCGTCGTCGAACGACCGCAGCGTCGTGATGACGCTCCCGGTGTGAGCCACCATCGCATTTCGCGCTGATTCCGGATCGCGCCCGCAGACGCCGTCGATGATGGCCAAGTGCTCAGGAAGCGATGTGCTGGGGCGGCCCGGGAGCAGGAAGAGTCGGAACTGGTGGCGCACCATCTGGCCATGCAGTTGGGTGAGCACGCGATCGGCCGTCGCATGATGCGCGATCTCGCGAAGTGTGCCGTGCAACGAAGCGTTGAGTTCCGAATAGCGCATCAGCTCGTTGCGATCGACAGCCTCACGCATCTCGGCGCCGAGCGAGCGGAGGAAGTCGATCTGCTCGTCGGTGACCCGCTCAGCCGCTCGCGCGGCGACGAGGGCTTCCACCGATTGTCGGATCTCCGTGATCTCGATGGCCTCCTCGACGGTGATCTCCCGAACACGTGCTCCCCGATTCGGCTGCAACTCGACCAGCCCTTCGGCTTCGAGCTGGATGAGGGCGTTGCGCAGGGTGAAACGGCTGGCTTTGAACTCGGCTGCCAGATCGGCCTCGATGAGCCGCTGGCGCGGGGCGTAGGCGCCGCGAAGGATCGCGTCGCGCAGCTGATTTCGAACGTCGGAATTCTCAGGCACCGGACGTGTCCTCTCGAGTGATGGTCCTCTCGATCCTGCACCACGAATGCGGCGGCGGTCTCGAGAACATCCTGCGTTCCGCAGCTTCAAGGTCAGCAAGATTGTTGACAATGTATCGGATGCGGCCCTACATTGACCAGGTCAGAGAGGACCCCCGTCATGGCCGTCGCAGAGAATTTCGATCTCGCCCACCTCGGCGCGATCGAGTTGTTCACGCCGAGGTTCGAGGAGAGCCTGCACTTCTTCCGCGACATCTGCGCGATGCGTGAGGTGGCACGTGTCGGCGACTCCGCCTACCTCCGGTGCTGGGACGAATATCAGGTGTACTCGCTGAAGCTCACGGCATCCGAAACCAACGGCGTAGGGCGCACGCTCTACCGCACGACGTCGCCGGAAGCGCTCGAACGTCGCGTCGCGGCGATCGAGAAGACGGGGCTCGGGCACGGCTGGCGCGAGCCGGAGGTCGGCGTCGGGCGGTCGTTCGAGTTCGAGGATCCCGATGGGCATCTCATGGCGCTGTACTACGACACCGAGCAGTATGTGCCCGATGACGAGGATCGTCCTGCGCTGAAGAACCAGGCGTCGGCGTACCCGGGCCGCGGGATCAACACCCGGCGGCTGGACCACATCAACTACCTGACCAGCGACGTGGACGCCGCCGGTGAATTCTGGCGCGACGTGATGATGGCGCGCGAGTCCGAACGGGTGAAGCTCGACGGTGGCGGCTACGGCGCCTGGTGGTTCCGCTTACATCAGAAGTCATACGACGTGGTGTACTCCGACGACTGGACGGGGGAGCGAGGGCGGTTCCACCACTTCGCGTTCGCACCGGACTCGCGTGAGGACGTTCTCAAGGCGGCCGACATCTGTCTCGAGAACGGCATCCACATCGAGTACGGACCCTACAAGCACGCGATCAATCAGACGTTCTTCCTCTACGTCTGGGAGCCCGGCGGCAACCGCATCGAGTTCGCCAACGCCCAGGCCCGCCTGATCCTGGATCCCGACTCCCCCGTGGTGGAGTGGTCGCAGGCAGAGCGCGCCAAGGGCCAGGCCTGGGGGATGAAGACTGTCCCGACCTTCCACACCCATGGCACTCCGTATGTCGAGAACCAGGAGGAGATCGACCGCAGGGCCATGGAGGGCGGGCACTGATCGCTCAGGACGGCGTCCTCGTCTTCCGCTTCATTCCGCCGATCACCCGGCCGATCGCCGAACTGCGCCGCGAGCTCTTCTCCCACTGCGACAGTGCGACAGCCAGCAGCAAGGAGAGGCCGTAGAACAGGTCGTTGACCCAGCGGGGAGACCCCGCGAGCTGCAGCCCTTTGATCCCGACGGCCAGAACGTACATGGCGACGATCGTGCCGAGCACATTGAACCGACCGCCCTTGAACTGCGTCGATCCGAGGAAGACCGCGGTCAGCGCCGGGAGCAGAAAACTCGGTCCGACCGTCGGGTCGCCGGCGTTGAGACGGCTGGTGAGCAACGCACCGGCGAGCGCTGCGAGAGCGCCGCCTGCGACGAGACTTCCGATCTGCAGACGCTCGACCCCGATTCCGGCGAGACGTGCGGACTCGGGGTTGAAGCCGACCGCGTAGAGACGGCGACCGACCGGAGTCCGCTCCAGCACGTACCAGCTGACGATCGCGACACCCAGCAGCGTCCACACCGGCACCGTGATGCCTGCGAACTGGGCAGCGGCGATCTCGCGATACGCGGGGTCGAGTCCGAGGATCTGTTGACTGCCGGACACCCACGCCATTCCCGCGAGCAGGATCGAGCTCATGCCGAGCGTCGCGATGATCGGCTCGACCTTGAGGCGTGTGATCACCAGCGCGGTGACGAGTCCGATCAGCCCACCCACCACGATGACTGCCGGCAACTGCAGGACGATCGGCATGTGGATCTTGCCGAGCAGGAACGCAGACAGGATGGCGCAGAACCCGACCTGTGCGCCGATCGCGAGGTTGAGGGCGCCGGCGGTGAGGGGGATCAGGGCTGCGAGCGCGGCGATGCCGGTCAGCGCCTCGGCATCCAGCAGCGAGCGCCACACACCCGGCTGCAGGAACTTCTCCGGGATCCACAGTGAGAACACGATGAAGAGGATCGCGAAGATGTAGAGAGCGCTGATGTTGCGGAACGACAGCGCGTGGGCGATGTCGGCTCGGGTCACGGACACGGGGGCTCCTTCGGGGCGGCGGTTTCAGGTCTGGGCAGGTGGATGCTGCCGGTCAGGGCAGCCCGTAAGCTTCGGCGACGAGCCGCCGCTCGGTGAGCGCGCCGCCCGTGAGCTCGGCCCCCACGCGGCCGTCGCGCATGACGATCACGCGGTCGCAGAGCAGGGCGAGCTCTTTGGCGTCGGACGAGCTGACCAGCACCGCTGTGCCGGCGGCGGCTCCGCGGTCGATCGCCGCGTAGATCGCGGCTTTTGCGCCGACGTCGACGCCCTGGGTCGGCTCGTCGAGCAGCAGCACGTTCGGGCGCTGGTGCATCGACTTCGCCATCACGATCTTCTGCTGGTTGCCGCCGCTGAACAGCGAGATGCGCTGTTCGGTGCGGGCCGGACGCACGTCGTACTCAGCGAACGCCGCGACGGTCTCTGCGCGTTCGGTGCCCGAGATGGGAGCGAACGCTCTGCGGGTGCGGGCGAGATGCGGGAGGGTGAAGTTCTCGCGGGCATTGAGGTCACGGATGATCGCCAGCCGGCCGCGATCGGCAGGTGCGAAGGCGATCCCGTGCGTCAAGCTCAGCGCGGGAGTGGGATGCGGGTAGTCGAGGCCTGCGACGACATACTCGTCGGCGTCGGCGTCCGTCGCGCCGTACAGAAGCGACGGCACCGCTTCGCGACCGGATCCGAGTGTTCCGGCGACGCCGACGATCTCCCCGGCGTGCAGTACGAGGTCGATCGACTCGACCGAGCCGCCGCGTAATCCTCGTACCTGCAATGCCGCCGCTCCGCGTTCACGGATCGGGCGCTCGGCAGCGGCTGCCGGCTCGACACCGGTGACGATCTCGATGAGGTGAGACTCGTCCATCTCGGCGGTCGGCCGGTCAGCGACCTTCTTGCCGTCGCGCAGTCCGACGATGCGATGGGCGAGGGAGCGCACCTCGTCCAGCCGGTGTGAGACGAACACGATTCCCGCACCTTCGGCAGCGAGTCGGCGTACGGCCTCGAACAGCACATCGACCTCGCCGCGATGCAGGGATTCGGTGGGTTCGTCGAGGAAGAGGACGTTGCGTGAATGCGTCCAGCCGTCCATCGCTCGGCTGATCGCGACCACAGCGCGCTGCGCGGGCGTGAGTGCACTCAGAGGGCAGGTGACGTCGAACACCGGGCCGAAGCGAGCGATCAGTTCTCGTGCGCGCTCGGTCAGCTGACGGTCGCGATAGGGGGAGAGCGCAGCTGCGCCTTCGCCGCGATGCAGGGCGAGGTTCTCGCTCGCCGACAGCTGCCCGATCAGCGCGAGATCCTGGTGGATGAAGTGCAGTTCTGTGCCGTGCGCGGTCTCGATCACGCCGGCATCCGCGGTGTAGACACCGGCGAGGATCTTCATCAGCGTCGACTTGCCTGACCCGTTGTGTCCGACGATCGCGACGATCTCGCCGGAGCGCACGTCGAGGTCGACGTGGTCGAGCGCGGTGAGGCCGGGGAATGCCTTCAGCAGGCCGGAGACATGCAGCAGCGGCTGTGACAGATCTTCAGACACAGGTGTCCTTTCGAGGGGTGTGGTGTGGGGCGCCGGATGTGCGCCCCACACCGTCGATCAGTCGACGAGCCAGTTCGCGGCGAAGCGATCCCGGAAGTCGTCGATGGCGACGTAGCCGAGCACCGGATCCTCCGGGGCGTTCTCCTCATCGGTGATGCGGGTCAGCGTCGACGCCCGGGTGAGGGTGTCCGGCCATTCGTACTCCTGGCCGTTCATCTCGCGCAGAAGCTGATCGAGCACGGTCCACATCATCAGGTTCAGATCCACCGAGAGCGTGGCATCCTGATCGCCCGCTGCGAGCTGTTCGTAGTTCGGCGGTGCCGGCCACATCGCGATGCCGTCGACATCGAGCCCGGCGAGCGACAGCTTCTGCGGCAGGCCGATCTGCACCTCGTCGACTGCGGCGATGAAGTACTCCGTGCCGGGGTTGGCCTGCAGATCGCTGACGACCCGGTCGGATGCCGTCGAGCCGAGCTCGGCGATCGGGATGTCGACCACACGCAGTGTGCAGTCGGGGCAGAGGTCGGAGATGCGGCTCTTGACGCCATCGAGTTCGTAGGACGAGAACGGGAACTCGGGGACGTTGTAGAAGACGAACTCGCTCGCGCCTCCGGAGCGCGAGATCGCGGCAGCGCCCAGCACCTCCCCGTTCATGGTCATCCAGTCGGGGCCGTTGAACGCCTCGGGCAGCCCGAACTCGACCGTGTTCATCACCGATCCGCTGGCCACTGGAACTCCGAGCGCTTCGAGCTGCGCGATCTGACCTTCGAAGAAGATCGGGTCGAGGGTGATGTTGATCACCCCGTCCGGTTCGAGCTCGACGACGGTGTTCATAGCCGCGTTGATGCTCTGCGCGTCACGGCCGGTCTCGACACGCTCGAGGTCGAGGCCGAGAAGCTGTGCCGGTTCCTGCAGGTTGTCCCACATCACCGCGCTCACCGGGGTGCCCACGTCGAGGTAGACCACATGGGTGCCGGGCGCGATGGGCTCGCTCAACGGCTCATCGATCAGCAGGTTCTTCTCGGCGCCGCCGAGCCACGGCTCCAGGAACTCGTTCGCTGCCTCGACGGCCGCGCTGGAGTCGCCGTCGGCGTCGGGCTCGACGGGTTCATCGTCGAGTGTGCTCGAACAGGACGTCAGGAGCAGGGCTCCGACGGTGACGACTGCGGCAGAGCGCAGGATCTTTCGGGTTGGACGGTGCATCTTCGCACTTCCTCTCATCGATGTTGCTGTGATCTCGGGCGGGTCAGAACGGGTATTGCTGGATGCGGGACTGCATGGTCACCCACTGGGTGTCGGTGAAGGCCTCGATATTGGCGGCGTGACCGCCGAAGCGCGCGCCGGTGCCGGACGCCCCGGTACCGCCGAACGGGGCCTGCGATTCGTCGTCCACGGTCTGGTCGTTGATGTGCAGGATGCCGGCGTCGATGCGCTCCGCGAGTTCGTACGTCCGGAAGGCGTCGCCGGCGAGGATCGCGACCGACAGACCGTACTCGTTGGCGTTGACCAGATCGATCGCCTCGTCGAGGTCTTCGAAGCGCAGCAGCGGCGCTACGGGCCCGAACACCTCCTGGGCGTAGGCGGGGTGATCGGTCCGCACGTCGCCGAGTACTGTCGGCTGGTAGAAGAGGTCGGTGTACTCGCCGCCGGCCAGCAGGGTGGCTCCGGCATCAGTCGTCGCCGTCACCAGATCGTGGATCCGGTCGCGCTGACCGGCATCGATGATCGGACCGAGCGGGGCACCGGTCGACGGATCGGCCGCCGTGAGGCTGTTCGCCTTCGCAGCGAGACGCTCGGAGTACTCGTCGTAGACATCTGCGTGCACGAGGTGACGGCCGGTCGTCATGCAGATCTGCCCCTGATGCAGGAATGAGCCCCAGGCGCCGGCGGAGGCTGCGGCGGCCACATCCACATCCGGCATCACGATCATGGCGTTGTTGCCGCCGAGCTCGAGATGCGCGCGTTTCAGGTTGCGTCCGGCGCGCTCGCCGATCGCTCGGCCGGCCTGAGTCGATCCGGTGAATGAGATCACCGGCACAGCCGGGTGGTCGATCAGCACGGATGCCGTGTCCACGCCGCCGGGGACGACGGCGAACACGCCGGCGGGCAACCCGGCCTCCTCGAGGAGTGCGGCGAGGAACAGCCCGCCGGAGACCGCGGTGCGGGGATCGGGTTTGAGCACCACCGCGTTGCCGAGGGCGAGTGCGGGGAACACCGAACGCGCGGCGAGGATCGTCGGGAAGTTGAACGGCGAGATCACCCCGACCGTTCCGACGGGGCGGCGGCGCGCCATGCTCAGCCGGGGAAGCGATGAGGTGAGCAGCTCGCCGTAGGGCATCATGGCGGTCGCAGCGGCCAGATGCAGCTCGGCGGTGACGAGACCGACTTCGAAGGCGGCCTTGCCCTGCGCGGATCCTGCCTCATCGATGAGCCAGTCGCTGAGGACGCTGCCGTGCTGTTCGAGCAGCGCGGCCGCCCTGCGCATGACGGCGGCGCGTCGCTCGGCAGGCAAGGCGGCCCAGTCGCGCTGCGCGGCATCCGCCCTCTCGATCGCCTCGGTCATCTCCGCCGGGCTGCCCATGCCGATCTCGGCGAGCACTTCGCCGGTCGACGGCGACGTGACCTTCGCGGTCTGATCGAAGTGAATCCAGCCGCCGAGGTATCCGCGGCCGTGCCAGGTGTCCTGTGTGAAGAACGACATCTCTCTCCCGTCGTTTCGGTGACCACCAGACTCGCCCCGGGTGCCACCTGCTGTTCCGGCGTTCCGTGCACCGCGGTGGGCGTTGTGTGCACTCCTCGAATCGGCGTTTTGTGCAGTGCGGTCAGCGTTTCTCGTAACCTGCCGCGCTGCGGGGTAGGCTCCATGCCACTGGGAGGCGAACGTGGTTGTTCTCGAAGTGGAGAGCGCCGATGACTGGGAGACGGTCGTCAGCGGATGCTTCGTGCCGTTGCGGTGTGCGGGATTCGAGCCCTACTTCCAGGGACGGATGGAGCACACCGGGCTGGACGAGCGGGTCTCCGTCGCGCTTGTGACCACGAGCGGTACAAGTGCGGATCGCACCGAGAGCCTGGCCCACCATGCACACAGCGATGACCTGCACCTCTCGCTTCAGCGGTCTTCGTCTGGCACGGTCGCCGCAGGCGGCGGATCCGCCGCGGTGCGTCCAGGGTCGGTGAGCATCTATGCGACCGATCGGCCGTACTACCTGGATTACTCGCCACCCGGCCAGCAGCAGCTCATCGTGCAGGTGTCGCGGGCGTCGCTCGGCCTTCCGCGGATGATGGTGGAGGACGCCATGCGGCGACTCGCGCTGCCCAGTGGATGGCGAGCACCGGCCGCCAGGAATCTCTTCTCGTATGTCGACGCGCTTCCGGACGGCGCCACGGCGGAAGTCGGCGACACCGTGCGCGATCTCGCGGCTGTGATGATCCGCTCCTCATTCGGTGAGGGCAGCAGCGTGCCTCGTACCTCACGGGGATTGCGCCATGCGGTGCAGGAGTACCTGCGCACGAACGCGACGGTGGCGGGTCTGGATATGGATGCGGTCGCGAGAGAGCACTTCGTCTCGCGACGCCGCCTCTACCAGGTGTTCGAGATGGTTGGACTGTCGCCGGCGTCGGTGCTGCGTGCCGAGCGTCTGCGTATCGCCGAGCGGCTGCTGCGCGACGCACCGGATCGCACGATCGAGTGGGTCGCGTACGAGGCGGGGTTCAGCGACCTGACCACCTTCACACGAGCGTTCCGGCGCGTGCACGGCGTGACGCCGCGGGATTGGCGTCGCGGCATCAGGGATGGTCGGGACCGCGCGGCCTGACCTCTCACGCCAGACCGTACCGGTGCGCCAGGATGACAGCCTGGATGCGGTCGCGTGCCTCGAGCTTCATCAGCACGCGACCGACGTGGGTCTTGACCGTGGACTCGCTCAGGAACAGGCTCTGAGCGATCTCCATGTTCGTGAGACCGCGAGCGATGGCGAGGAACACATCGCGCTCGCGCTCTGTCAGCGAAGAAGTGGGATCGGGCTCGTCGCTCATCGGTGTGATCTGCGGTCCGAGATGCCCGAGCAGCCGGCGGGTGACGCGCGGCGCGAGCACGGCGTCGCCTCGATGCACAGCTCGCACGGCCGAGGTCAGCTCGTGCCGCTGCGCATCCTTGAGGAGGAATCCGCTCGCGCCCGCGCGGATCGCGCCGAACGCGTACTCATCGAGGTCGAACGTGGTCAGAACGAGCACTCGTGTTTCGGGAAGCGCTTCTACGATCGCCTCGGTCGCGGCGATGCCGTCGACTCCCGGCATCCGGATGTCCATCAGCACCACGTCCGGGCGGAGGTCCCGCGACCGTGCGATCGCGGCCTCACCTTCACCGGCTTCGCCGACGACGACCATGTCGGGCTCCGCCTCCAGCACCAGTCGGAACCCGACGCGGATCAGTTCCTGGTCGTCGACGAGAAGTACGCGGATGGGGTCGGTCACTGTGCATCCTCTGCTGCGTCGGTGGCGATGTCGGTGGTGTTCGGTCCGGATGCCGCTGGCAACTCGGCGCGCAGCAACCAGCTGCCGTCGCCGACCGGGGCGGAATGCACCGTGCCGTTCACGTGGGCGGCACGTTCGCGCAGCCCGCGCAGCCCGTAGCCCGTCCTGCCGGCCGGACCGGCGACGCCGTCATTGCGGATCTCGATGACGACCGGATCGGTTGAGTAGTCCACGCGCACGGCGATCTTCGTTGCACTCCTGGCATGTCGCATGGCGTTGGTGATCCCCTCCTGCACGATCCTGCCGATCGCGAAGCCCACGGCCGGCGGCACGTGCGGCTCACCCGTGGTGGTGAGCGTGACGGGGTAGCCGGCGTTCTGAGCGGCGGCGACGGTGGTGTTCGGCGACACCGATTCGGTCGGTGCGAGCGGAACGTCCGATTCGCCGTCCCGCAGCACCCCGAGCATGGATCGCATCTCGGCGAGAGCACCGCGGGCGGTCGCGGCGGCAGCGGTCGCGGCATCCCTCGCGCGTTCCTGATCGCCCGTCGCCGCTGCGCCCTCCGACAGCGCGACGATCACGGTGAGGGAGTGCGAGACGATGTCGTGCATCTCGCGCGCGATGCGGGCGCGCTCTGCGGATGCCGCGATCTGCGCCTGCTGGTCGCGTTCGGTCAGGAGCTGTCTGGACCGGCCGATCACCGCCTCGATATAGCGCTTGCGGCCACCGACGTTCACACCGATGAGCGTTCCGATGAGGGCGAGGACGAGCTGACCGAGGACGCCGTTCAGCGCGATCTGGAGTGTGATGGCTCCGGTCATCTGGAGGAGCAGAGAGACCAGAGTCAGTGAGCCGATGCCGATTGCCAGCCCGATCCAGGCGGCGCGAGTTGAGCGGTAGACCGCAAGCGCGTAGCTGGTCACGAGAAGGAGGGGACCCCCGGTGGGGTCCAGGACGAACAGGTAGGCGATCGCCACGGTGTACGCGGAAACGGATACGACGACCGGCCACTGGCGGCGGCGCAGCAGCAGAGCGCAGGTGACCACGACCAAGGCCACGATGACGATGTTGGCGATGACGGCGCCGCCATCGGGCGGTGTGCCGTACGTGGTGAAGACCGTCGCCGGTGCGATCGAGAGGAGAAGGCACACGACCGCGATGAGGACGTCGGCGAAGACCGGATGTCGCGCCCAGAAGCGGCGGATGATGCCAGGGGGACGCGGAAGCCGCAGCTCCTCCTCCTCGCTGGAGAAGGCGCTGCGGCTGCGCTGTTTCGACACGGCCTCGACTCTACGCGTCGGTGCTTCGCGGCGTCGCGCTGTCACGCGTCGCGGGTGCGCAGCACGGCCCAGGCCGACAGCATCCCCGCTGCGACCCATGCTCCGAGCGTCAGATATGCCTCGCCGACGGGAAGTCCCCAGCCGTCCTGGGGAAGGATCGCACTCTGCGCGGCCGACATCGGCAGGTGGTTCGAGACATCGATGATCCAGCGCCACTCGTCTCCGGGCATCGCGAAGATGTTCATCACGATCGGAAGGATGAACAGCAGCCCGACGGTCGCGGCGATCGCACCCGCACCGGAGCGCAGGATGAAGCCGAACGCGACGCCGATCAGGGCGAACACCGCCATCGACACGGCCGCGGCGAAGATCGGCAGGATCGAGTCCGCCGGGGTGCCCCAGGGGAACGGCATATCCCTGGACGCGAAGATCGGCGACACCGCGAGCGCTGCGGCGAGCGAGATGACCAGCGATGCGATGAAGAGGAACACCGCGATGACGATCGCCTTGGCTGCGAGGACGGAGCCGCGCACCGGATCGGCCGCGAGTGTGGAGCGGATCATCCCCGTCGAGTACTCGCCGGTGACGGCGATGACACCCAGCACGCCGGCGAGCAGCATCGTGAACTGCACGGGCGAGACGACGGCCTGGATCGGTTCGAAGCCGGGAACGTCCATCGACTGCGCGATCAGCAGGGCGACGCCGATCGTGACGACGGCGGTGATGCCGATCGACCACCACGTGGAGCGGAGGGTCGAGAGCTTGATCCATTCGCTGCGCAGTTGGCGCCCGAAGGTGAGACGGTACGGCGAGGCTGCTCGTGTGCGCATCGCCGGTGCGGCTGTGGTGGTCATGCGAGTTCCTTTGCGGGATATTCGGCGGAACGGTACTCGACCGATTCGCCGGTGAGTGCGAGGTAGGCGTCCTCGAGCGAGCCGTTGCTGGGCGTGAGCTCGTGCAGGGGGATGCCTCGGTCGGCGGCGATGTCGCCGATGCGGGATGCCGGGAGCCCGACGATCTCGAGCGAATCCGGGCTCGTGCTGACGATCTCGACGTCCGCGGCGGCGACCGCGGATGCGAGATCCGCCACACGGGGGCTTCGGACCCGCACCGTCGTGGCGGTCCAGGACCGGACGAGTTCATTCAACGGGGCATCCGCCAGTACTCGTCCGCGACCCATCACGATCACGTGATCCGCCGTCTGCGCCATCTCGCTCATGAGATGGCTGGACAGCAGCACGGTGCGGCCCTCGGACGCGGCGAAGCGGACGAACTGACGCACCCACCGGACGCCCTCCGGGTCGAGGCCGTTGACCGGCTCGTCGAGGATGAGCGTGTGCGGGTCGCCGAGGAGCGCCGAGGCGATGCCGAGCCGCTGACCCATGCCCAGTGAGAACTTGCCCGCGCGTTTACGGGCGACCGAGCCGATACCGGCGAGATCGATGACCTCGTCGACCCGCGACGACGGGATGCCGTGGGTCGCCGCCATCGCTCGAAGATGGTTCCTGGCTGTACGGCCGGTGTGCACGGCCTTCGCGTCGAGGAGCACCCCGACCTCGGTGAGCGGTGCGCGCAGGCGTCGGTACTCCTTGCCGTTCACCGTCGTCCGGCCCGAAGTGGGCTTGTCGAGGCCGACGATCATGCGCATCGTGGTGGACTTGCCGGCGCCGTTGGGGCCGAGGAACCCTGTGACGGTTCCCGGCTGCACCGTGAACGACACGTCCTGCACCGCGGTCTTGTCTCCGAACCTCTTCGTGAGGCCTTCTGCTGTGATCATGTCGTCAACGCTACGGAGCGGGGTCGGCGGGCACGTCCTCCCCAGGTACCGACCTGCAATCGGCTTGCGTGGCACTCCGGGCCCATCACCCGCGAGAAGGGGCAACGCCGCACGAGTTGTCGCCGATGGAATCGGGTCTGAGTATCGTGAAGGGCATCGAAGTCGGCGGGCAGGGCTACAAGGCCATGTTCGACGGACAGGGCTGAAGGGATCACCCATGTCGAACACCACTCCTGCATCCGACGCGGGCAGATCCGCGGCATCCGATCCGAAGGCGCGTCCGCGGCGCGGCAAGAAGGCGATCGTCCGTCGCAGACGACTCGAAGTCGACGACGTGCTCGTCATCAAGAAGTCGAAACTGCGCATCGCGATCTCCGGCACCGTGGTCGGAAACTTCATGGAGTGGTTCGACTTCGGTGTCTACGGCTATCTCGCCGTCACCCTGACGACGGTCTTCACAGGCGATGCGCCAGGCGGACTCGGCCTGCTGCTGACGCTGTTCGGGTTCGCGATCTCGTTCCTGGTGCGCCCGCTCGGCGGAATCGTGCTGGGTCCGCTCGGCGACCGGATCGGGCGCCAGAGGGTGCTGTTCTTCACGATGGCCATGATGGCGATCGCGACCGCGCTGATCGGCGTGCTGCCGACCTCGGCGCAGATCGGGCTGTGGGCCATCGTGCCGCTGTACCTGCTGAAGATGGTGCAGGGCTTCTCCACCGGAGGCGAGTACGCCGGGGCGACCACCTATGTCTCCGAGTTCTCGCCCGACCGATCGCGCGGCTACTGGTCATCGTTCCTCGACGTCGGCTCGTACATCGGTTTCGCCGCCGGCGCATCGGTCGTCGCGGTGACCACCTGGATCGCCGAGGCGAACGCGGGCCCGGATGCCATGACCGAGTTCGGCTGGCGCATCCCGTTCCTGATCGCGATCCCGCTGGGCATCGTGGCGATCTGGTTCCGCCTGAAGATCCCCGAGACCCCGGCATTCGAGGCGGAGCCGGAGGAGGAGCGCGAAGGGGACCCGAACGACCCGCTTGCGCGCCAGGGCATCATCGGCATCTTCCGCCACCACTGGCGCGAGGTGCTGATCGGCATCGCCCTGGTGTCGGCGACCAACACGGCCGGCTACGCGCTCACCAGCTACATGCCGACGTATCTCGAGACCGAAGTGGGCGTCTCGAATCTGATGGCGGCCGTCGCCACGGTGCCCGTCCTGGTCGTGATGAGTGCATGCCTGCCGCTGATCGGAAAGCTGTCCGACCGCATCGGTCGCAGACCCGTGTACGGGATCGCCGTGATCTCCACGATCGTGCTCATGGTGCCGGCGTTCACCGTGATGCAGATCGGCCAGGAGTGGGCGGTCATGTTGGCCCTCGCGATGGTGGCGATCCCCGTCGCGTTCTACGTCGCGATCTCGGCATCCGCGCTGCCTGCACTCTTCCCGACAGCATCCAGGTTCGGAGCGATGGCGATCGCCTACAACGTCGCGGTGTCGCTGTTCGGCGGCACGACGCCGCTGTTCAGCCAGGCGCTGATCGACTTGACCGGCAACACCTACATGCCGGCGTTCTACATCATGTTCTTCGCCGCGCTCGGCGGTGTGGCGATGCTGTCGATGAAAGAGACCGCGAAGCGGCCGTTGAAGGGCTCGTTCCCGAGCGTGGAGACTCGTGCCGAGGCCAAGGAACTCGTCGCCGAGCAGGACGAGAACGAACTGCTCGACACCAGCACGATGCCGCTGGACATCATCCCGACGGCAGGTCCCGAAGGAACGGCGGAGGCGCAGCCGGAACCGGCGTGATCCGCTCGCGCGGCGTCAATCGATGGCGACCCTGAGGATCCGGTCGTCGTCCGGCCCGGGGGCGCCTCGTCCGTCGGTGTTGTTCGTCATCACCCAGGTTGATCCGTCGGGGGCGAGCACGACGTCGCGCAGACGCCCGTGCTCGCCGACGAGGTGCTCGGTCGAGGTGGTGAGATCGGCGAGCGGAACCTCGCGGAGGCGCTCGCCGCGGAGGCTCGCGATGAGGATCACGTCTCCCACGACGGCGATGCCGCTCGGGCTCGCGTCCTGCGGTGACCACTGCTGCACCGGATCGATGAAGTCGTCCTGCTCGGCGATGCCCTCGACTTCGGGCCAGCCGTAGTTGCCGCCCGGCTCGATCACGTTGAGCTCATCCCAGGTGTCCTGCCCGAACTCGCTGGCATACATGGTGCCGTCGCCTGCCCACGCGATGCCCTGGGCGTTGCGGTGTCCGAGGCTGTACACGGGCGACGCGGGGAACGGATTGTCCTCCGGAATCCCGCCGTCGGGTGTGAGACGGAGGATCTTGCCGCCTGGGCTCTCGAGATCCTGTGCGTTCTGCCGGTCGCCGGCGTCGCCGGTCGTCGCGTAGAGCATGCCGTCTGGACCGAAGGCGATACGGCCGCCGTTGTGATTGCCTGCGGCAGGGATGCCGTCGAACACGCGCTCGGGAGCGCCGAGGCCCAACGCCCCGGGCTCACCGGTCAGCTCGAAACGGTCGATGCGGTTCTCGTCAGCGGCCGTGTAGTAGGCGTACAGATGATCATCGTGAACGGCGATGCCGAGGAGTCCGCCTTCGCCGGCCGGAGCGACGCCTTCGATCACCGCGACTTCGCGAGCGCCGCCCGTGCCGTCGAGTTCGAGGATGCGCGCGGAGTCGCGTTCGCTGACCAGCGCGGTCGTGTCGTGAAACGCCACGGACCACGGGGCGTCCAGACCGTCGACGACGACTTCGGACGTCGCCGGCGCCCCGGACTGCGCTGTATTCTCCACGTCATCGGCGGCAGCGCAACCTGTCGACACGGCGAGGGGGAGGACCAGCACCAGCAGTTTTGCCCAGCGCGTTGCAGACATCGCGGAGGTCGCCATCTTCTCAGGCTAGGCGCGAAACGCAGACCCTGGGCATACTTTCTCAGCCTCCGGTACTTGACCCTGTTCCCAGAACACAGTGTGTGCTGTGTGGAACGTGACGAAGGGACGAACGTGAACGAGGCAGGACGACCGAAGAGAGAATTCATGCGGCGGCGAGGGCTTCCCGTCGTCGCCGGTTTCGGGGCGCTCGCCGTGGCCCTGTCGCTGGCGGCCTGCGCGCCGACGCCGGCGGAGGACACCGCATCCGATTCATCCACGGCGGATCTCGACGCCTTCTACGATCAGGAACTCTCGTGGGAGGCGTGCGGCGCCGATTACGCGGTGACCGATGACGACGAGAAGCTGTTGGGGCTTGTGCCCGATGCGGAGTGCGCCCGTCTCGACGTGCCCCTTGACTATGCCGAACCAGAAGGCGAACTCGCGTCAGTGGCGGTGCTGCGCATGCCTGCCAGGGGGGAATCGCTCGGGCCGATGGTGATCAATCCTGGGGGCCCTGGTGGATCGGGTCTGACCGGCGCGATCATCACGGCGGCGGGCCTGGTCGAGAGCCCCATCACCGAATCCTTCGACGTGGTCGGGTTCGACCCGCGAGGCGTCGGCTCCACGATCCCCGCAGCGGACTGCTACACAGACGAGGAAGCGGATGCCGGGACGGTGGCGCTGGGATCACAGGGCACCACGGTCGAGTTCACCGAAGACGACACCAGGGCGATCATGGAGAAATGCGCCGAGGGGTCGGGTGGTATCGACGCGCTCACCCACATGGGAACGAGGGACACCGCTCGCGACATGGATGTTCTCCGAGCGGCCCTCGGCGAAGACGAGCTGACCTACTTCGGTCAGAGCTACGGGACACGTCTGGGCGCGGTGTACGCGGAGATGTTCCCGGAGAACGTGCGCGCGATGCTGCTGGACGGCGGTCGGGATCCGTCCGAGGGCACGTTCGAGTCCCGGGTGAACGCATACGCCGGCTTCCAGGCCGCGTTCGACGAGCTGGCCGCCTCGTGCGCGACGCAACCCGACTGCCCGCTCGGAACGGATCCGGAGCAGGCGACGGCGAGGTTCCAGGAGATCTTCCAGCCGCTGCGCGACGATCCGATTCCCGCGCTGGAGACAGAACTGGACTTCGATGACGCGGTCGGGGCCATGATCGCTGGGCTCTACAACCAGGCGTCGTGGCCGGCCATCATCGCCGGCATCACCGAGGTCGTCACCGAAGGCAGGGGAGATCAGCTGATGCAGCTGCTCTACGGGTTCAGTCCGCGCAGCGAGAGCGGGCAATGGCCGAACACGCCTGAGGCGAACTACGCCATCAACTGCATGGACGAAGAGCGTCTCACCCCGGAGCAGGGCGGAGAGCTCCGCACCGCGACGTACGAGAGCGCACCGTTCATGGATCCCGGCGTGGATGTGACCGCGGGTGCGCGTGACGGGTGCGAGCATTGGCCGGCCGAGCCCACTCTCGGATTCCCGTACGCGCAGGACATCGAAGGGCTGCCGGACACGCTCGTGGTCTCGATCACCCGAGACCCCACGACACCGCACGAGGGCGGGATACGTCTCGCGGAAACCTTGGGAAGCGCGCTGCTCACGGTGGACGGTCAGGGGCACACGATCGTCGCGCAGGGGATGAACGACTGCGTCGACGCGGTCGCGGCGGCCTATCTGATCGACCTCGAGGTCCCCGAGGAGGGAGCGACGTGCACGATGTGACATCTTCGTGCAATCCGTCACCGATGGACATAGCGTGGATGAAGTGGCGCACCCGCAGAGGTGCAGTGAGGAGTCGGGATGGCGTGGAGCACTCGTGAGCTCGCCGAACTGGCGGGCACCACGGTGAATGCCATCCGTCACTACCACCGGGTCGGGCTCCTCGAAGAGCCCGAACGACGAAGCAATGGATACAAGCAGTACAAGACGCATCATCTCGCCCGCCTCATCCGGATTCGTCGACTGCGCGAGCTCGGTATGCCACTGGATCGCGTCGATTCGCTGGGTGCAGACGGCGGTGACGCCCACGATGCACTCCGGATGATCGACGCTGAACTCGCGACGAGCATCGAACGACTCCAGCGGGCACGCACCGAGCTGGCTTTCATGCTCGACGACCCGACCTCGCTCGATGTCCCTCTCGGCTTCAGCACCGTCGCAGACCACCTCAGCGATGCGGATCGGGCACTCATCACGATCTACACGCGCTTCTTCGATCAGGATGCTCTGAGTGACATCAGACGGATGATCGAGGTCGAGCCGTCCGATATCGAACGGGGTTACAACGACCTCGCCGCAGACGCGAGTGAAAGCACCAAGCAGGAGCTGGCTGAACGCATGGCTCCGCTGCTCGCCAGACACCGTGCTGACTATCCGTGGCTGAACGAGAAGGAATCCGGGACGCGTGTTGAGCGCGACCTCGTCGATGCCACTCTGCGAGACGTGATGCCCGAGCTGTACAACGCTGCGCAGCGCGACGCACTCCGCCGAGCGATCCTCATCGCTGACGAACGACCCGACCATGGCGCGACGCCCGCGTCGAAACCCGAATGAGGAGATGCAGTGCTGCTCTATGAAACTGCGATGCAGGTCGTGCCGCTCATGCTCATCGCGCTCTTCTTGGACCGACGCAGTTCCGGAGAGCGCGATATTCCGGCGCGAGCGAGGAAGTGGTATCGAATGCAGGACAGGATCATCACCTGCCTCTGCGCTGTCGCCTTCGTCGTCTCGCTGTTCGTCGTCGCGGAGGTTCTCGATCCCAGCCAACTCTTCACGGCGGTGATCATCGCTGCCCTCGCCGGCTCGTTGGGGCTGCTCTTCGCCCAGATCTGGCGGCGGTTCGACGGGCTTCCGCCGGCTGATGACGCCTCTGAGGAGGGGTCAGCGGCGTAGCGCCGTGATCAGAGCGCTGCGCCGGCTGTGGTTGACACAGTGCGATCCGCAAGCGCCGAGGCGATCCGCATGATCGCCTCTCTCATCAGCGGCCTCGGCATCGCGAAGACGAAGCGGGTGAAGCCGACGGCGGCGACGCCGCAGGCTGCTCCGTCGGTCATCGCGACGCCGGCGTTCTCACGGAACCAGGTGCCGAGGTCGCCGGTGAGTCCGGTGGAGCGGAAGTCCAACATCGCGATGTAAGTGCCCTCCGGCGTCGTCATCCGGACGTCCGGTAGATGCTCTGCGACGAGTTCGGCGAGCAGCCGACGGTTGCCGTCGAGATACTCGACGACCTCCTGCAGCCAGCCCGCCCCGCCGGTGTAGGCGCCGATGTTCGCCACAGCTCCGATCGTCGACGTGCCGTGGCCGACCCATCCGCCGGCGGTTTCCCACAGCAACGCGTCCGCATCGTTGGACAGGATGATCTGCGCACATTTGAGGCCCGCGAGGTTCCAGGCCTTGGAGGCGGATGCCGCGGTGATCGTGTGGCCGGCCGCGGTCTCGGAGATCGAGGCATACGGGATGTGCCGGGCAGGGGAGTACACGAGCGGGGCGTGGATCTCGTCGGAGAACACCCGTCCTCCGGCTGCGGCGACGGTGTCGGCGACGCGCTCGAGCTCTTCCCGCGTGGAGACCGTGCCGAGGGGATTGTGAGGATTGCACAGCACGAACAACTCGCCACCGTCGGTGAAGGCTGCGGTCACAGCGTCGTGATCGATCTGCCAGCGGCCGTCGACCTCGATGCTGGGCACCTCGATGACGCGGCGGCCATGCATCTGCGGCACCATCAGGAACGGCATGTAGGCGGGGGTCGGCACGATGACGGCGGCACCGGGACTCGTGAACTGCTCGATCGCGAACTCGAACGCCGCGATGACATCCGGCGCGTGGTGCACCCGCTCGGCCGGCACGTCCCAGCCGTACGAATCCGCGTACCAGGCGGCGGTCGCCTGGGCGAGGTCGTCGGCGAGACCGGCCGGGAGGTAGCCGGTGAGTCCGCGTTCCAGAGCCTCGTTCACAGCGTCCTTCACCGCCGGTGCGACGCCGAAATCCATCTCGGCGACGAACGCCCCGATCATGTCCGGGAACATCGTCCACTTCATGCTGCCTGCCTCGCGCAGGTCGGCTTCCGTGATCGCGTCGAAGTCCTGGGGTGACATCCGCGCCCGTCCTCTCGATCTGAGCCTGGAACGGGCTTCGGCTGTGCCGCTCCGTTTCCAGCGTAACGAGGATCTGATGTGCGGGGTCGGGTGAGCGCCGCGAACACATCCGATTCCGCTCCGGCTCCGAATAGAGGTGGAGCACACCTTCACAGGTGAAGTTGGAGGACATCGTGGCAAAGCGCAACAGAGGCAAACGATTCATCGCGTGGGCGGCGCTCGCGGGCGTGATCGGCGGTGCGGTCTTCCTCGCAACCGCTGAGCTGTTCGCTCTGCTCTTCGCGCGTGGAGCCAGTCCCATCCTCGCGGTGGGCGGATTCGTGATCGACATCGTGCCGCAGCCCTTCAAGGAATTCGCGATCGCCACCTTCGGGGAGTACGACAAGATCGTTCTGCTGGCAGGGCTGGGCCTTGCCGTGGTGATCGCCTCGGCGATCGCCGGTGTTCTGCAACTCGTGCGTCCTCCCCTCGGAGTTGTCGCGCTGGTCATCGCGGGAGTGCTCTCGACCGCCGCGATCGTGACCCGCTCCGGCGTGACGCCGCTCGCATTCCTTCCGCCGGTTCTCGGAACGATCGCCGGCTCGGTCCTGCTGGTCGTCCTCGTCCGACGCCTGCGGGCATGGCGCGCATCTGCATCCGCCGCCGTGGAGAATCACCGAGAAGAAGAAGATGCTCAGGTCGACCTCGTCGTCGACACCCCCGGGGCCCCGAAGGAGCTCAATCGGCGACGGTTCTTCGTTCTGGCGGCAATTGCCGGAGCATCCGCCGTCGTCGTCGGCATCACGGCCCGAACCGTGAGCATGGCGGTCTCATCCGTGGAGACGATCCGCAAGGCACTCAAGCTGCCGGCCCCGCGCACGACCGTGAAGGTGCCCGAAGGCGCGGAACTCGATGTTCCGGGGCTCAGCGAACTGTTCACCCCGAACGACGACTTCTACCGGGTCGACACTGCGCTCACCGTGCCAACGATCGATCCCGAGACCTGGCGTCTCGTGATCGACGGCATGGTCGACCAGAGAGTCGAGATGAGCTTCCAGGACATCCTCGACATGGGCGTCGACGAGTACGCGATCACCCTGACCTGCGTCTCGAACGAGGTCGGCGGCGAGCTCGTGGGCAACGCGATGTGGCTCGGCGTGCCGCTGCGCGATGTGCTGCGCAAGGCCGGCGTGAAGTCCGGTGCAGACATGGTGCTCTCCCGCAGCGTCGACGGATACACCGCGAGCACCCCGCTCGCGGCACTCGTCGATGACGAGCTCGACGCGATCCTCGCGGTCGGCATGAACGGAGAGCCGCTGCCGCTCGAGCACGGCTTCCCGGTGCGGATGGTCGTGCCAGGCCTGTACGGCTACGTGTCGGCGACGAAGTGGCTGACCGAGCTCAAGGTCACCACGTTCGCCGATGACGAGGCCTACTGGACGCCGCGCGGATACAGCGCCGAGGCGCCGATCAAGTTCTCGTCCCGTCTGGACACCCCGAGCATCGGCGAAGCGGTGTCGGCCGGGCGCATCCCGATCGCCGGCGTCGCCTGGGCGCAGACCGTGGGCATCGAGCGGGTCGAGGTGCGCATCGATGAGGGCGAGTGGATGCCGGCGACCCTGTCGACGCCCATCAACGACGACACCTGGGTGCAGTGGTTCATGGAATGGGATGCGACACCGGGCACGCACTACGTCGCGGTTCGCGCCGTCAACAAGAATGGCGATCTCCAGATCGAGGAGCGCGCGCCCATCGCGCCGAACGGCTCATCCGGCTGGCAGCGCTCGCTCATCCGCGTGAGCTGACGCGCGCTACGCCGGGAGCGTGAGGCGACCCGCGTAGCCTGGGGCACATGATCGCAACGAACGCGCGCACGGCCACCGAGGTCGTCGATTGGCGCCGCCGTGTTTTCGCCCTCTACGCGGCAGTGTGGCGTGCTGATTCTCCGGAGGATGCGCACGAACTCTGGCGGATCGAGCGGGACGATCTGATGCTGCGGCACCCGGCGACTCCGCTGCTGCCCGAGGATCGCGCCCTGTTCGAGGGGTTGTCCATCGCTTCCGACGACGCGGAGTGGCGCTTCGAACTGCCGATCCTGCCCGCCGACCCAGGCGGCTTCGAGTTCGCGACAGGGACTGACGGGGTCGTGCCGTTCGAGCGGATCGGCAAGGTCGAGATCCCGGATGTCGGAGCGCTCGACGTGTGGCGCCTGATGTCATACGGCGGCGGATTGTTCATCCCGGTGCGCGATGCACTCGCCGGACAGCCCGGCGGAACCTACGGGGGCGGGCGCTACCTGATCGACACGATCAAGGGTGCAGACCTCGGATCCGATGCCGAGCGCGGGACGATCGTGCTCGACTTCAACTTCGCCTACAACCCGTCCTGCGCCTATGACCCTGCGTGGGCCTGCCCGCTCGCCCAGCCCGGCAACGTGCTCTCGGCAGCGGTCCCGGTGGGTGAGCTGTACTCGGGCCGGACGGACTGACTGCTCGCGGGGATACTCAGCCCTTGACGCGCTCACGGCGCGGGTGTTGCCTTGAACGATGAAGCACGTCACGTCTGCGGACGGAACCCTCATCGCCATGCACGAGGACGGTGCGGGCCCGACGATCGTCATCATCAATGGCGCATTGTCGACCGCGCACGATGCGGCGGAGATCGCCCGCGCCTTCGCCGATGCCGGGCTGCGTGCGATCACCTACGACCGGCGTGCCAGAGGCGACAGCGGCGACAGCGACACCGCAGCGCCAGAGCGAGAGGTGGAGGATCTGGCTGCGATCATCGCGGCATCCGGTCCTGACACCGCCGTGATCGGCCACTCATCCGGTGCTGTCCTCGCACTGTTCGCCGCAGGGCAGGGCGTGCCGATCTCGCGGTTGTTCCTCTCCGAGCCGCCGTTTCGATTCGGTGAGGATGACCCCGCACCGGATCTCGAAGATCGTCTTCAGGCATTCGTCGACGACGGGCATCCGGAGGAGGCTGTCGTGCTGTTCCAGCGCGAGGGCGTCGGTCTGCCGGAGGCCTTCATCGAGCAGTTCCGCGCCTCACCGGCGTTCGCTCAGATCGCGCCGCTCGGTCGGTCCACGATCTACGACACGATGGTGACCCGACGTGTGGCGACCCCGTCGGCCGAGATGCGTGGCGTGCGGATGCCGGTGACGATCCTGTGCGGGGTCGAGACGATGCCGTTCCTCGTGTCCGCGGCATCGCGTCTCGCGGAGACGATGCCGGATGCTGAATTCCTGCAGGTGCCGGAATCCGTGGGGCACCGGATGGATCCCGAGGCGACCGCTCGGATCGTGGCGGCGCGGGTCACTGATTGAATCGCAGGCTGGACGCCGAGGTTCGCTCAGTCGGAAAGGCGCTTCAGCGCGCTGCCCTTGTGTGCGGCGACGTGATTGGTCTTGTCGCTCTTGATCTCGTACTGCGGGTCGTCGTCGCTTGCGCGGTGCGTGTGACCCTTGTAATCGAAATCGGTGGTGTGCACCTTCACGATGCGGCCACTGACGTGTCCGGCCTCCGAGTTCCAACCGACGTGGTCGCCGACCTTGAACCGGTCTGCCATGTGATCGCCTCTATTCGTGTCGACCCTGATTCTCGCACTCTGATCGGGTTTGGGCGGGTGCGCCTAAGCGCGAGCGGCGATGGCCGCGGCATCCACCGCTCTCGGCAGTGCGCCGTAGAGAGCACCGTCGTACGCGTCGCCAGACAGACGCGTCGCGCAGAATGCGTCGGCGACGGCATGAGGTGCGTGGCGCACGAGCAGCGCGCCCTGCAGGGTGAGCGCGAGGGCACCGACGAGGCGACGTGCGGTGGCATCCGGTTGCGGATCGGATGCCACCTCGCGGGCAAGTTCGCGGGTGCGGCGGATCCGTGCATCGAGTCTTGAGTCGACACCTGCGGCGCGGGCGACCTCCGCGTCGAACGCGGCGAGCGAGTCGCCGTCACGGCTGAGTACGCGCAGCACGTCAAGGGCGATCACGTTGCCTGATCCCTCCCACACCGCCATGACCGGCTGCTCCCGGTAGCGCATCGCGAGCGGAAACGACTCGGTGTAGCCGTTGCCGCCCAGGCACTCCAGGGCCTCGTACGCGTGGCCCGGCCCGCGTTTACAGATCCAGTACTTCGAGACCGCAGTGGCGAGGCGACGGAAGGCGATCTCCTCATCCGAGGCATCGTCGTCGTGCGCGCGGGCGAGCCGCAGCGCGGTCGCCGTGGCCGCCTCCGTCTCGAGTTGCAGGTCCGCGACCACCGCGGTCATGGCCGGCTGGTCGATCAGCGCCCGACCGAATGCCGATCGATGCCGTGCATGCCATGCGGCTTCGGCTGTCGCCTGACGCATGCCTGCGGTCGACCCCAGAACGCAGTCCAGGCGAGTGCGCGCGACCATGTCGATGATGGTGCGGACGCCTCTGCCCTCCTCGCCGACGAGGGTGGTGACGGCATCCTCGTACTCGACCTCGCTCGAGGCGTTCGCACGGTTGCCGAGTTTGTCCTTGAGACGTCGAATGCGGATGCCGTTGCGGGAGCCGTCGTCGAGAGTACGCGGCAGGAGGAAGCAGGACAGTCCGCCCGGTGCCTGGGCGAGCACGAGGAAGGCGTCCGACATTGGTGCGGAGCAGAACCACTTGTGACCGTTCAGCAGGTATCGTCCCTCGCCGATCGGCGTCGCGGTCGTCGTGTTGGACCGCACGTCGGATCCGCCCTGCTTCTCGGTCATCGCCATGCCGAACAGTGCACTGCGCTTGTCGGCGCCGAGTGCCGGGTCGTAGCTCGTGCTGAGGGTGCGAGCGAGCCAGGCGGTCTCGCCGTGCTGCTGCAGAACCGGCACCACGGCATGCGTCATCGAGACAGGGCACGCGTGTCCGGGCTCGACCTGCGCGTAGAGCATGAAGGCTGCAGCTCGCGCGACGTTCGCGCCGGGCATCGGCTCGACGTACGCGCCGGTGTGCGCGCCATCTGCGACCGCGGCGCCGATGATCCGGTGATATGAATCGTCGTACTCGACCTCGTCGATACGGTGCCCGTAGCGGTCGTGCGTGTGCAGCTCGGGTTCGCGACGGTTCGCGTGCTCGGCATCGCGCTGAAACGATGCTGTGCCGACCCGCTGACCCGTCAGATGCAGGCGATGGTGAGCCCAGGTCGCGTCGTGACGCTCGACTCCCTCGACCAATGCCGTGTTGATCGCGTACTCGTCGAGGTCCGTGCGAGGCGGGGGCTGATTCACGACGTCGTGAGGCATGAGGCCATCGAAGCAGAAGACGGCGTCGCGGGGTAGAGGTGCAGTGGAGGGACTGACGGGAATCGAACCCGCGCTATCTGCTTGGGAAGCAGAAGTTCTGCCATTGAACTACAGTCCCGAACCTGCTCATGAAGAACAGGTGAAGGCAAGCCTACCTGCAGTCGCGCGCATGGCCAAAGCTCGATGCGACAGGCCATGCTTGTTGTTGACCTCTGCGTTCGTGGGGGAGAACTGAGGCCTGGGTGGGCACCGTCATCGGCGAGCTTCTTCCGTTCGCACTCGGCATCGCGATCAGCCCGCTGCCGATCATCGTCGTGATCCTCACCCTGCTGAGCCCGAAGGCGCGAACGAGCAGCGTCGGATTCCTGTCCGGGTGGCTCGTCGGCATCCTCGTCGTCATCGTCACGCTCACCGCCCTGTCGACGTTCCTGCCGGCGCACAACGCCAGTGGCCCCAGCATCTGGGAAGGCGTGATCAAGCTCGTCCTCGGTGCGCTCCTGCTGTTCCTCGCGGGCAGGCAGTGGCGCAAGCGCCCGGCGAACGGTGAGATCCCGCCACTGCCCGGATGGATGCAGAAGGTCGACGGGCTCGGGTTCGGTGGCGCACTCCGGCTCGGCCTGTTCCTCTCCGTCGTGAATCCGAAGAACATCATCTTCAGCACCACAGTGGCTGTCGATCTCGGCACATCCGGCCTCGCACTCGACGGGATCGTCGTCGGCATTGTCCTCTTCACGTCGATCGCGGCATCCACTGTCCTCGTTCCGGTGATCGCCTACCTGGTCGCTGCATCGCGCCTGCGCGCGCCGCTCGAATCGCTCCACGCCTGGCTCGTCCGTGAGAACCACACGATCATGTGCGTTCTCTTCCTCGTGCTCGGGTTCTCCGCCATCGGAAATGGTCTCGCCGCCATGTGGCCGTAGGCTGTACCCGTGCTTCTCAGCGACCGCGACATCAGAGCAGAACTCGCCTCCGGCAAGATCGGTCTTGCTCCGCACGAGCCGGAGATGATCCAGCCGTCGAGCATCGACGTGCGACTCGACAGGTACTTCCGGCTCTTCGACAATCACAAGTATCCGTTCATCGATCCGTCGGAGGATCAGCCCGACCTCACCCACCTGATCGAGGTCAAGCCCGACGAGCCGTTCATCCTGCACCCCGGTGAGTTCGCGCTCGGCGCGACGTTCGAGCAGGTCACGCTGTCGGATGACATCGCCGCGCGACTCGAGGGCAAGAGCTCACTCGGCCGCCTAGGCCTGATCACGCACTCCACGGCCGGATTCATCGACCCCGGCTTCACCGGTCACGTCACGCTCGAGCTCGCGAACGTCGCGACTCTGCCGATCAAACTCTGGCCCGGGATGAAGATCGGGCAGCTGTGCTTCTTCCGTCTGACCTCGCCCGCCGAGAACCCCTACGGCTCCGGCCCGTACGGAAACCGGTACCAGGGGCAGCGCGGGCCGACGGCATCCCGCTCGTTCCAGAACTTCCACCGCACCGACGTCGGCAACACCGACCTCGGGTCGGTCGGCGGCTGACTCGCGCATATCGCCGGATGACCGGGTGCGGATCGCCGCGTCACACGTAGTATCGAGAGCGTGAGCGGCGAAAACACGGAAGAACCGCAAGATCCCGGCGAGGATGCCACCACCGACGCGCCCGTGTCTGGTGGTGAATCGGCGGCGTCGGCTCCGCCCGCCGCTGCCCCGGGCGTGGAGCCCTTCGCTGTCCCGGCGCCGGAGACCGTCGCGATTCCCGACGCCGAGGCGGCCATCGAAGGCTTCGAGGTGCCGCCGCCACCCAAGTTCGGCGCAGCGGCGCCGGCTCCCAGCGCGGAGCCTGTGATCC
The DNA here is from genome assembly GCF_014635185.1 of Microbacterium murale. GTDB lineage: Bacteria > Actinomycetota > Actinomycetes > Actinomycetales > Microbacteriaceae > Microbacterium > Microbacterium murale. Next base: position 610,392 of record NZ_BMCM01000001.1, on the reverse strand, counting down.
CGCCGGCGCCTTCGGAGAATGCGGATGCCGCAACTGGCGAGCCCGCACTGCGCAAGCGGAACACCTGGGCGCCCAACGACACGTGGACCTCGGCATCCGCCCACAAGCAGGAGGTCGTGCCCCCGACCGCTGCGCAGAAAGCCGAGTCTCGAGCCGCCGCTTCGCGGGCCGCCACGGCCCGTGATGAGGCGAGCCGGAACTACGTCAGTCCGGCCGCCGGCGGCACGGAAGGGACCAGCTACCGCGGCTGGACGGTGACGATCTTCGCCGTACTCGCGGTGCTGCTCATCGGCGCCATCGTCCTGATCGGATTCCTCGTCGGCAACGCCCCGTCGGCGTCGGCGTCTTCCGAGGGGGCGACTGTCGCGCTGTCGATGGCCTCGTTCTTCCAGTCGCCTGCCTGAGATCGGACGGCGTCGACAGCATCCACACCGCCGGTCGTCATCTCGACGATCGCGTCGAGCACGGCGTCATCCGAGAGCAGCCTGGCGTGACCGAGGCCGCTCGTGCGGATGAGTCTGGACTGGCCGCGGTGCGCGTCGTGAAGGCGAAGCGATCCGGCATCCGGCATCCGTCGGTCCTCTCGATCGTGCACGACGAGCAACTCTGTCGTGGCCGGGAGGGGGTGCGCGACGGCGTCATAGTGCGTGATCGCGATGGCCGGCGTCTCACCCAGCCGTGCATAGAAGAGTCGCTCGAACCGGGTATGCGTCTCGTCGTCGAGCTCGAGCATCGTGCTGAACTCGTGCAGGAAGGCTGCGGGGCTCGCAGCTGCGGCGATCACGGCCACCGACCGGATCGCCGCGTCATCACGCGCGAACGCCAGAGCCGCGAGGCCACCGAAGCAGTGTCCGACCACCGCGTCGAAACCGCCGTGGCGGCGCGCCAGTTCGGCGCTCACGTCGAGCCAGTCGGTGATGTCAGCGCGTCGACCGTCTGAGGCGCCATGCGCCGGCGCATCGAAAGACACCACGGTGCATCCCACCGCGACCAGCTCGTGCACGACCGGCGCGAGCTGCGAAGCGCGTCCCTGCCAGCCGTGCAGCACGAGCACCGTGCGTTCGCCCGTGCCCCATCGGTAGGTGGCGACATCGCGACCGCGCAAGCGGAGGTACTCGCGGTGCCCGGCGAGATCGGTCGCGGCATCGCGTTCGTGCACAGCCATCTTCGGACCGGGTCGGAAGAACGCGAAAAGCGCGAGTCGGGCGGCGATCGTCGGCGAGATCGCGGCGGAGATGCGGATGCTGCGCCGAAGGGCAGCGACGGAAGCAGACATGATTCCTCGTTCCTGGGTCGATGAGTTCCTCGGTCAATGAATACGTACGATCGTATGTAGAGTATACGAACGATCGTGCGTACACTAGCGCTATGGCAGAGAATCTCGTCCAGGATGGGCGGCGTACCCGCGGCGACGCCACCAGGCGTGTCGTGCTGTCCAGCGCGACCGATCTCGCCTCGGTCGAAGGGCTCGACGGCCTGACGATCGGTCGGCTCGCGGGAACGTCCGGTCGCAGCAAGAGCAGCATCGCGACGCTGTTCGGCAGCAAAGAAGCGCTGCAGCTCGCGACCGTCGCGGCGGCCAGGGAGATCTTCATCGATCGCGTCATCACTCCGGCGCGCGACGAGCCGCGCGGGCTGTCGCGACTTGTGGCACTGTTGCGCGGCGCGATGACCTACTCGCGCGATCGGGTCTTCGCCGGCGGCTGCTTCTTCGCGGCCACGGCGGCCGACGTCGACTCCAAACCGGGAATGGTGAGCGACGCCGTGCGTGCTGCGTCCACCGACTGGTACGGCTACATCGAGGCGCAGGTCGGATTCGCCGTCGACGCCGACGAGCTGACGATCGACAACGCGGGTGCAGAAGTGCTCGCGTTCCACCTGATCGCGCTGTACGAAGAATCGAACTCGCGCTCGCTGCTCATGAACGACGACCGTCCCTACGCACTCGCCGCTGCGGCGATGACCGAACGACTCATCGCGGCGGGCGCTCCGTCAGATCTGGTCATCACTCTCGATAGATGACAATGGCGGATGCCGAAGCATCCGCCATTGGTGAGCCCGGCCCCGCGTGGGACCGGTGGGTGATTGTCACTGCGCGTCGCGACCGCGGGCGAATCCGGCGTCGAAGCCGCGCTCGTAGGAGCCCTGCACGAAGCGTGCGAAGTGCGCCCGACCGCGGCCGTGGTCCCGGTGCTCGTAGCCCTCGCGTCCATTGTGAGCGCGCGGGCCACCACGGTGGCCGTGGTCGGCGTCGTGCGCGAACCGGCGGTCGCCATGCTCGCAGTGTCCGCGTCCGTCGTAGTCGGGGGCGCCATGGCCCTCGTGGTCGAAGGACTGCGGGCCGAATCCGGGCTTGCCGAATCCGCGGGGTCCGAAGCCGTGCGGGCCGAACCCGCGACCGCGTCCTCGGCCGAAACCACGAGGGTCGAAGCCTTCGCGCTCGAAGCCGTCTCGGCCGAATCCACGAGGGTCGAAGCCGCGACGTCCGCGTCCGCGGGGGAGTGGGGTCTCCTCGTCCCAGCCGAATGTGCGGGCGAGCTTCTCGAGGGTGGCCATGGTGGTGGCGAGGTCTTCAGCGGGAATCGCGTCGGTGACCTTCGCGCGGATGCCGTCGACGATGCCGCCGAGGCGTTCCTTGGCCGTGCGGCCTTCGGCGGTCAGGGTCCAGGTGCCTTCGGCATCCGTCACCCAGCCCAGTTCGATCAGCCGCGCCAGCTTGTGTGCGGGCAGCGGACGATCGCTCTTCGGACGGTCGGCCGGAACCGTGCCGTCGATGACGTTCAGGAGGCGCCATTCGCGGCGCGTGATGCCCTCGGACTCGAAGGCGGAGGCGAACTCGGCCGCCATGAGGCGATCGACGGCCTTGAGCCAGAATCCGAACGGGCGGGAATTCTCATCAGGGTTGATGGTGTTCATGGGAAAATCCTTTGCTTGTAACTGTGCATGTATATGTAGTGTGACATGCAATGCGGATACATGTCAAGTCGCATGTAAAATCGAACGCGTGAGCACAGACAATCCAGACCCGGCCGAGATCATCGCGCAGGCCCTCGGGCGTCTGCGCGGACGACGACCGCACGGTCCAGGACGCGGCGGTCCGCATGGGATGCGCGGAGATTTCCCGGGGGATCATCACGCGCATGGCCATGGGCACGGCGACCACTCGCCGCTCGGCCGTCGCGGGATCGTCCCTCCGCCGTGGGCCGGCGGGCCCGGGGGACGTCTGGGCGGGCCCGCGTGGATGCGGATGCTGGAGGCTCTGGCCGCGGCATCCGAACCGCTCAGTGTGAGCGCGCTCGGCGAGGCCGTGGGCGTCGACCAGCCGCGCGCCTCGCGACTCGTGCAGCAGGGGGTTCAGCGCGGGCTCGTGCAGCGAGAGGCCGACCCCGACGACGCACGTCGCACACGCATCGCCCTCACGGAGACCGGCCAGAAGATCGCCCGCGGCATGCGGGGCGAGCGGCGTGAGGTGCTGTCGAAGGCGCTCGAGTCGTTCACTGATGAAGAGGCCCGCGAACTCGCCCGTCTGCTGTCGAAGCTCGCCGACAACTGGGGGAATTGAGTCAGGTGCGATCGAGCGGTGTCTTCTCGCCGGCCTCGATCGCGAACGGAAGCCAGTTCTCGACCGGCGCCAACGGGCAGGGTGAGTAGTCGGTGTATGCGCACTGCAGGTTGCTCGCCCGGTTGAAATCGAGCACGACGCGTCGGTCGTCGCCCTCGGGTAGCGTCACGCTGAGGGTTCTGCTCGCACCATAGGTGGTCACGCCGCTCGTCGAATCGCGGAACAGCACGGTCGCGGCATCCGCTCCCCGCGAGATCAGCGTGACCGCGACCTCGACGCCGTCGACGGCGAATCGCACTCTGCCCGGGGTCACGTGCGTGTGCTCGATCGCGTCGATCGCCGCGGCGATCGGGATCTCGCGCGGATCCGTCGGATCGAAGATCCCCTCGATCACCCACCGCTCGTCCGGCGTGAAGGTCGGAGTGCCGCGGTACCCGGTACGCAGCTCGTGCTCGGGATGCAGCGGTCGCACGATGTCACGTCCGCCGCGCTTGGACACCTCGATCACGGCATCCTCGAAGCGTGCGCGATGGAAGGTCCGCTCGGCGATCACGCCCCAGTCGTGCCGGCCCCGCACCGCGACACCGTCGACGTCGAGCACCTGCCCCGCATCGAGTTCGACGGACACGCCATCAGGACCTGTGGTCCACGACCCTGGTACGTCGTCGAAGCGCTGGGGATCGGCGCTGAGCAGATTGAAACTCGTGTACGCCAGGAAACCGTGCGGCTCGCGTCGGCGCCGTTCGAGCGCCTCGTGCCAGTCCTGCCATTCCGCGGCGAACGTGGTGGCCGTCTCTGCGATGCTCATGATGTCTCCTCCGGCCGCTCAGGCGGCCACCTTCTCGCGGGCGGATTTCCAGCCGAGCGCCGGTGCGATCTCGGTCGCCAGCAGCTCCAACGCCCTGATCGAGGCATCCAGCGTCGGCCGGGCCGGGTTGAACTGCGCCAACAGGTCCGTCGCGAGGGGCAGTACCTGCTCGCCCTGCAACTGCGCGATGACCTCGTCCGGATGTCCGTAGTGCGCGTGATAGCGGAACAGCGCGTTCTCCAGCGTCTCCTCGCCGAGGGGTCTGCCGCCTGCGTTCGCACGCCGCACGTTGTCGATGAGAGCGTCGCCGATGTGGCCGAGTGCGCTCTGCCGGTCCTCCGCGGCGAATATGAGCCGGGAGAGACCGATCCGCGGCGCGCGCGGCTGCGTCCACTCGGCCAGGTAGCGCTCGGCCCATGCCCGCTGCACGACGTCGGTGCGCTCCTCATACCCGTAGGTCGCACGGTTCAGTAGGAGGTTCGCGCCTTCGCCGGCGACATGCGCCGCACCCTCCGCGCTGAACACGGCGTGCCAGCTGCGTTCGTCGGCGAGCGCGGGGGACGCCGTCTTCAAGACTGTGCCTTGGGCGTCGAGGGGGATGCCGCGCAGGGCGGATCGCACGGCGGCGAAGTAGTCGGTCGTCAGCTCTCTTCGCCGTTCGAAGTCGCGGCCGTAGATGCCGTACGCCACAGGATCGAAGCCCGTTCCGACGCCGAGCTCGACGCGGCCGTCCGAGATCGCGTCGAGCAGGCCGACATCCTGGGCGAGCTGGATCGGCTCGTAGAGCGGGATCAGCGTCACCGCCGTTCCCAGATGGATGCTGCGCGTGCGCGCTGCCGCATTCGCAAGGAACACCCAGGGCGAGCCGAGGCCGCCGGCGGCATCATCGCCGAAATGATGCTGCGCCACCCAGCCCGAATCGAAGCCGAGCTCGTCGGCGGCGACGAACAGCTCCAGCGCGTTGCGGTACGACTCGCGCACGTTCTCACCACCCTCGACGTGTGTGAGGAATCCGAGACGGAATGATCCTGCGTCGCCCATGGCGACTCCCTTCGACAGCGGCCCATCTGGCCGGCGGCGCTGTTTCGGTGCGCCTGCGGTCACGGTAGCCAGAGTCGGATGCCGGCTGGGATCCGTGTCTCCGTGTGACGGCAGCGGACGAATTGTGACGCGGCGGGCTTCACGTTCGGGAGGAGAACTCCCGCTCGGGAGGAAGGACTGGAGCGTCGTCTCCTCCCGACGAGGAGAACTCCTCCCGAACGGGGGCGCCCTGCCGGCGTCATACAGCGGCTGTATGTCGCTGTGTGACGCCCGCAGAAGCTTTGTGACACGACCCCTCCCGGGCATATGCATCCCCGCGAATGATTGCCAGCACCCCCGAACATCGACTTCCACACAGCAGAACGGACCCGAACCATGACCAGCAGAATCACTCGACTTCGAACGGCTGCCGCGGCCGTGCTCGTGGGCGCCCTTGCGCTCACGGCGTGCGCGGCATCGCCGTCCGGAGCCACCGGCGACGGCGAGGAGAAGGTGCTCCGCTGGGCCGCGACGCTCCCCGCGCACTGGGATCCGGTCGTCCAGGGCTCCGGCTTCAACTTCAACCTCACCGCTCTCGCCTACGCGTCACTCACCGAGATCGATGAGAACGGCGATGCGGCTCCCGGCCTCGCTGAGAGCTGGGACTACAACGACGAGGGCACCGCGGTCACCTTCCACCTCCGTGAGGGCCTCACCTTCCAGGACGACGAACCGGTGAACGCCGAAGCGATCAAGCTCTACATCGAGCGCGCGAAGACGCAGGAGAACTCGGCACTGTTCGGCGATCTCACCTCGATCGAATCGGTCACGGCCGACAGCGAACTCGACGTCACGGTGCATCTCAACCAGGTCGACCATCAGATTCCCCTGCTGCTGGGCAAGCGCACGGCGCAGATCACCAGCCCCACGGCCGCAGAGGACCCAAAGAAACTCGACCAGTGGCCAGTCGGCGCCGGCCCCTTCACGGTCACCGAGTACGTCCCCGAGTCGCACATCTACTTCGAGAAGAACGAGGACTACTGGGACGCCGACAACATCCACATCGACCGTCTCGAGCTCTCCACCGCACCTGACCCGTCCACGCTGGTCGCCTCGATCGAGACCGGCGTCTACGACTTCGCGTATGGCCTTGATGCGTCGCAGTACGACACGGCGATCGACGCGGGCCTGGATGTCTCGCAGCACCCGGTGTACTCCGCATCGAACATCAGCCTGAACATCAACAAGGCCCCGTTCAACGACCCGGCCGTGGTCGAGGCCGTGCGGCATTCGATCAACCGTGACGAGTTCCTCGAGAAGGTCACGTTCGGTCTGGGCTACGCCACGACGCAGCCGTTCCCGGAAGGGTACGTCGCCTATGACCCCGAGTCGGAGGACCTCTGGCCGTATGACCCGGAGCTGTCGAAGCAGATCCTCGAGGACGCCGGGTACGAGCCAGGAGAGATCGTCGTCGACTTCGTTGTGAGCACGGATGCCGTCTCCAATGAGATCGTGCAATCGCAGCTCGCCGCCATCGGCATCACCGCGAACATCACGGTGGCACCGGACTGGGCGACGCCCTTCTTCGCGAAGGACCTCACCCTGTCGACGTACGGCACTACCGGCCGCGAGTCGCCGGTGCAGACGCTCACGGCGCACTTCGGACCGGACGGTCCGCTGAACCTGTCCACCCCGTACGAGCCCGACGGCTTCGCCGAGGCCATCAAGGTCGCCCGTGAGACACCGCTGGACTCGCCGGACTACGCCGCGAACCTGCAGGCCGCCACCCGCGCCGGACTGCAGAGCGAGGCGCTCATCTTCACGGTCGGCACACCCACGCTCGTCGTGAAGTCCCCTAAGGTCTCCGATCTCGAACAGATCCCGGGGCAGATCAACCTGACGGGCGTCACCATCGGGGAGTGACGGATGCGCGGAGCCGGCGTGATGCCGGCTCCGCGCACGAAGACGAACACGAATACGAATTCGAACACGAACACGAACACGAACAGAGAGGAGCAGCACATGACCGCCATCGCATCGCCTGCCGCAGCATCCGCAGTCCCGCGCCCGCCGCGCCTGAACGCGCACGTGGGAACGCTCGCGCGCATCGTCGCGCACACCGTGATCGTCTTCGCGACCGTCTTCCTGTTCGCGACCTTCATCACCTTCGCGCTGCAGGGTCTCAGCGGGTTGAGCCCCGCACACCTGCAGCTGGGGGAATCCGCCACCCCCGAGCAGGTCGCCGCCCTCGAGCACGAATGGGGCCTGGATCGGCCGTTCCTCGTGCAGTACATCGACTGGTTCGCCGGCATCCTGCACGGCGACCTCGGCAACAGCTGGTACAACGGCGCGAGCGTCACCGACCTGCTCGCGTCGCGCGCCGGCATCAGCCTCTCGGTCGCGGGGCTCGCGCTCCTGATCGGGATCGTGCTCGGCTTCGGTCTCGGGGTCCTGGCGGCCGCGTATCCGACGAGCCTGCTCGACCGTTCCATCACCGGTTTCACCACGGTCATCTCGGTGATGCCGTCCTTCGTCGTCGGCATCGCGCTCGTCGCCGTCTTCGCGGTCTCGTTGGGCTGGTTCCCCTCCGCAGGCTACGTGCCGATCGAGCGGGGCGGCGTCGGGCTCTGGCTCTGGCACCTGTGGCTGCCCGCCATCGCGCTGAGCTTCGACACGGTCGCCGACCTCGCCCGCCAGATGCGCGTCGGACTCATCCAGGCCGGACGCGAGAACTACGTCACCGGGGCGCAGATGCGCGGACTCGGTTCGCGTCGCATCTTCTTCGGCCACGTGCTGCGCAACGGTTCAGGTCCTGCGCTCACGGTGCTCGGCATGAAGTTCCCCGCGCTGCTCGGCGGTGCGGTGGTGACCGAGGCGATCTTCGGACTCGCCGGCTTCGGCAAGTTCGCCGCCGACTCGGCCAGCCGCGGAGATGTCCCCTCGGTGCAGGGCGTGCTCGTCGTCGCGATCGTGCTCGTGGTCGTCTTCAACCTCATCGTCAACCTGCTGCTCGTGCGGCTCAACCCCGCCTCCGCGAGAGGAGTCTGAGATGGTCCGTCGCATCCTCGCGCTGCCGGCCGGTCGGTTCGCCGCCGCCTTCCTGGTGTTCATCACGCTCCTCGCGCTGCTCGGCCCGGTGCTCGCGCCCTACGATCCGCTCGCCGGCACCGACGACATCCTGTCGCACCCGTCGGCCGCGCACTGGCTGGGCACCGACTACCTCGGTCGTGACGTGCTCAGCCGGATCCTCGCCGGATCCACCATCAGCGTCTTCGGTGCCGTGCAGGTCGCCGCGATCGCCCTGTTCGTCGGGGCGATCCCCGGGGTGCTGTCGGTCTACCTCGGCCGCGTGTTCGAGTGGCTCACGCTGCGCTTCGTCGACACGTTGATCGCCCTGCCGTTCCTCGTGTTCGCCGTCGCTGCCACGGCGCTGCTGGGCAACGGCATCCCGCAGGCGATGTTCGTCGTGGGCATCATGGTCTCGCCACTGTTCTACCGCGTCTCGCGTGCCGCGACGATGAGCGTGGCGAAGTCGCAGTACGTCGAAGCGGCGGTCCTCTCCGGGGCCCGCACCGACTGGATCGTGCGCGTGCACGTGTTCAGCAAGGTGCTGCCCCCGATCGCGATCGCCACGGCGAACACGCTCGGCATCGGATTCGTGGTCGTCTCCAGCCTGACGTTCCTCGGGATCGGCATCCAGCCACCCGCACCGTCGTGGGGTGGCGTGCTCGCCAGCGACCTCGGATATCTCAATTACCGGCCGTATGCGCCGATCTTCACCACCGTGCTGATCATGCTCACGGTCTGGGCGTTCAACCTCCTCGCCGACGTCATCCGTGACGTCGCGGGGGAGTCGGGGCGCACCCTGCTCGCCGAGCGGGATGCCGTGCGCAGCCGGCGTCGAAATGGCCGCGGCGTCGACGCGCCATCGGGTACCGATCAGACGGGCAGTGCGCTCGCCGGAAGGAGCTCATCATGACCGACAGCATCCTGCGTCTGGACGACGTGCGCATCTCACACCGCCACACCGGGGAGGAGATCGTCCGCGGTGTCACCTTCGATCTGCATCCGGGGAGGGTGGTCGGCATCGTCGGCGAATCCGGCAGCGGCAAGACCTTGACCTGCCGCGCGATCCTCGGCATTCTGCCGAAGCTCTTCGAGGTCTCCGGTGGGAAGGTGGAGCTGTTCGGCCAGGACATCGCCGGATTCACCGCCCGCGACTGGGAACAGCTGCGCGGCGTGAGCATCACGGCCGTGTTCCAGGACCCCGGCTCGTACCTCAACCCGTCGCTGCGCGTCGGGCCCCAGCTCGCCGAGGCCTTGCGTGTGCGCGGGGGACGCACGCGTCGTGAGGCGAAGCAGCGCGCGTTGGAGCTTCTCGCGGACGTGCGGCTGCGAGACCCCGAACTCGTCTATCGCAGCTACCCGCATGAACTCTCCGGCGGGATGCTGCAGCGTGTGCTGATCGCGTCGGCGATCTCGCTGGAGCCGCGGATCCTCATCGCCGACGAGGTGACCACGGCGCTCGATGTCACCGTGCAGGCCGAGGTCCTCGATCTGCTGATGGACCTCAAGGAGTCGCACGGACTCGCCCTCATCGTCGTCTCGCACGATCTCGCCGTGGTCGCGCAGACCTGCGATGACGTGCTGGTGCTGCGCCACGGCGAAGTCGTCGAGCACGGATACGCGAAGAAGATCCTGTTCGCACCCGAGCACGAATACACCCGCCTGCTGATCGATGAGCACAACACCTACGGCCTGGATCGGTTCCGTCGCAACCCGGTCGCAGGGCACGTGCCCGCCGCGGAACGGGTGGAGGTGGGTCATGTCTGATGCCGTCGTCGAGGCCCGAGGGCTCGCTGTCTCCTACGGCACCGGGCGGAACCGCAAGCAGATCATCCACGATGTCTCGTTCGAGGTGGGGGCCGGCGAGTCGGTCGGAGTGATCGGGGAGACCGGGTCGGGGAAGTCGACGATCGCACGCGCGATCGTCGGGCTCGTCCCCGCTGCAGCGGGAACAGTCGCGGTCGGTGGAGAAGAGGTCACCTCCTTCAGACCCGGCCAGTGGCGCGACTTCCGCCGCCGCGGTGTGATCCAGTACGTGTTCCAGGATCCGCTGCGTGCGCTGGATCCCGACCTCACCATCGGCGATTCGCTGGCCGAGCCGCTGCGCCTGCAAGGGCGGCTGTCGAAAGCGCAGATCCGGGATCGCATCGCCTTCCGGCTGGAGCAGGTGCGGCTGCATCCCCGGCTCCTCGAGCGCTTTCCCGGTGAGCTCTCCGGCGGGCAGCGCCAACGCGTGCTGCTGGCCCGCGCACTGGCCACCGAACCGCGTGTCCTCATCCTCGATGAGCCGGTGAGCGCTCTGGATGCCGCGAACCGGGTGTCGGTCCTCGAGATCCTGAACGATCTGCGGGCTGCCGGCACGTCACTGGTGTTCATCTCGCACGATCTCGGCTCAGTCGCCGGCGTCACCGATCGTGTGCTCGTGCTGTACCGCGGAGAGATCGTCGAATCGGGGCCGACAGTCGACGTCGTGAGCGAGCCGCAGCATCCGTACACCAGGCTCCTGGTGGGATCCGCGCCCAGCCTGCACACCGGGGCGATCGCCCGCGAGGAGCGCGCCGAGCTGCGTCGACTGCTCGACGCGCACTGACGATCCGCAGCATCCGACACATCCGAACCACCCAACGCATCCGAACCATGGAGACCGAAATGTCCGAACGAAAGCTCAAGCTCGCCCTCAGCGTCTACGGGGTCGGCGGCCCAGGCCATCACAGCCTCTGGAAGGACCCCCGCATCCCGAAGAACGCCTCGATCGACATCGACTGGTACATCGCCAGGGCGAAGCAGGCCGAGGCCGCGCTCTTCGATGCGCTGTTCATCGTGGACAGCCAGTTCATCAACGCGACCTACCCGGCGCACTACCTGAACCGTCTCGAGCCCCTCACGCTCCTCTCCGCCGTCGCGACGCACACGAAGCATCTGGGGCTCATCGGTACGGCGAGCTCCACATACAACTCGCCGTTCAACCTCGCCCGCCGCTTCGGGTCGCTCGACCAGATCAGCCACGGGAGGGCAGGCTGGAACGTCGTCACGAGCTTCGACACCGGCACCTCGCGCAACTACGGCCTGGAAGAGCACCTCGACTACGCGACGCGTTACGGGCGTGCGCTCGAGGCGGTGCAGGTCATCCGCGGACTCTGGGACTCGTACGAGGACGACGCGTTCGTCGCCGATGTCGAGAACGACCTGTTCCTCGATCCGACCAAGCTGCACGCGCTGAACCATCGGGGCGAGAACTTCCGGGTGGACGGTCCGCTGAACCTTTCGCGCTCGCCGCAGGGGCAGCCGGTGATCTTCCAGGCCGGCATCTCGGAAGAAGGGAAGACCCTCGCGGGGGAGGTCGCCGAGGGCATCTACGCACCCGGCGAGGACTTCGAATCGGCGGTCGAGTACTACGCCGACGTGAAGGGACGGCTCGCCGCGCACGGCCGGCACTGGGACGACCTCGTCATCCTCGTCGGCGCGACGCCGGTGATCGCGTCGACGGATGCTGAGGCACACGACCGTGCCCGCGAGATCTACGAGTCCGACAACGACTTCGATCGCAAGCTGGCTGCCTTCGGCCGCGGATTCGGGGCGTATGACTTCTCGCAGCACGATCTGGATGCGCCGTTCCCCGATGTCGCGGCTCTCGCGGACAAGGGCGGCCGCACGCGGTCGCAGGCGATCATCGAACGGGCGCGCGAGGAGAAGCTCACCTTGCGCCAGGTCGTGGAGGAGTCCGCGCAGTACAAGCCCTCGCCGTTCATCGGCAGTGCGCAGACCGTCGCAGACACGATCGAGAAGTGGTTCCTCGGTCGCGCAGCCGACGGGCTGAACCTGCGCGCGCGGACTCCGGACGACATCGACAGCTTCACCGAGGAGGTGCTGCCGATCCTGCAGAAGCGCGGACTGTTCCGCACCGAGTACGAGGCGGAGACGCTGCGCGGAAATCTCGGGTTGAAGGTGCCGGAGAACCGCTATGCGGTGGATACCGACGCATCCGCCCTCGTGGAGGCGTGAGTCATGACGAAGCGACAGCTCAAACTCGGGTTGGTACTCACCGGCTCCGGGGGCCCGGGAAACCACAACCTGTGGCTCGATCCTGAAATCCCCGCGAATGCCAGCGTCGACATCGACTGGTACATCGAGTACGCGAAGAAGGCGGAGGAGGCGAAGTTCGATCTCGTCTTCATCGTGGACAGTCAGTACATCACCCCGGATTCCCCACCGCACTACCTCAGCAGGCTCGAGCCGCTCACGCTGCTGTCGGGGGTTGCGACGCACACGAAGCACGTCGGCCTGGTCGGCACGCTCACCACGTCCTACAACGCCCCATTCAACGTCGCGCGCCGGTTCGCGTCGCTGGATCACATCAGCCGCGGCCGCTCGGGATGGAACGTGGTGACCAGTGGCGATGCCGGCACGGCGGGCAACTACTCGCTCGATGAGCACTACGACTACGACACGCGCTACGGCAGGGCCAGCGAGCACGTCAAGCTCGTGCAGGCGCTGTGGGACTCGTACGAGCCGGATGCCCTGCCGCGTGATCGGGCGACGGGGCAGTTCCTCGATGCGTCGAAGCTGCATGAGCTGAACCACCGCGGCGAGTACTTCTCCGTGAAGGGGCCGCTGAATCTGGAGCGTCCGCCTCAGGGTCGGCCGGTCATCTTCCAGGCCGGAGATTCCGAACAGGGGCGAGATCTGGGTGCCGAGGTCGGGGAGGGGATCTTCACGCACGCGGCGTCGCTCGCCCAGGCCAAGGCGTTCTACGACGACATCAAGGGCAGGGCGGTGTCGAAGTACGGCCGCCGGCCCGAGGACCTGCTCATCCTCCCTGGCGTCGGTGTGATCATCGGCGACACGGATGACGAGGCTGTCGACCTCGAGCAGCATTACCGCTCGAGCGACCACTCCTTCGTGCAGGCGCTGGGGGAGTTCGGCCGATCATTCGGATGGCACGATTTCCGCCAGTACGATCTGGATGCGCCGTTCCCGCAGCAGGCTCTGCGATACGCGCAGAACAGCTTCCGCACGCAGGCCGAACGCATCGCGGGACGCGCGGCCGAGGAGGGCTGGACGCTGCGTCAGACCGTGCAGCAGAGCCTTCGTCGTGATCGTGGACCATTCACCGGCACGGCCGAGGCCGTCGCTGACCGCCTGCAGGAGTGGTTCGAGGAGCGCGGCGTTGACGGGTACAACATCCACGCCGGCCATCCGGCGCAGTTGGGTCGGTTCATCGATGAGGTCGTGCCGATCCTGCAGGACCGAGGTGTCTTCCGCGCCGAGTACGAGGCAGACACGCTGCGGGGGAACCTCGGACTCGGCATCCCGGAGAACCGGTACGCCGGGGCGCAGGAGGAGGAGGCGGTTCTCGCCGAGAGGTGAGGATTCAGACCTTCTGCTGAGCCTTCACCGGCAGCAGAAGCAGGAACCCGAGCAGCAGCACCAGGATGATGCCCAGGATGCCGAACGAAGTGGCGCCGGTGAGCACGATGAGCAGCGTCCATGCGCCAGAGGCCATCCAGCTCGCGGCGCGGCCGGTTGTGGCGTAGAGGCCGAAGATCTCGCCCTCTCGCCCGGCCGGCGTGACGCGCGCCAGGAACGATCGCGATGCCGCCTGTGCCGGGCCGACGAATGCGCAGAGGACCAGGCCGCCGATCCAGAAGACGACGGTGCCGGCGTCCACGAGGAAGAACACGGCGAGACCGGCGATCACCATCGCGCCCAGTGCGAACAGGATGATGCGCTTGGGGCCGAACCGATCGTCGAGGCGGCCGGCGAGGATGGTCGAGATGCCGGCGATGAGGTTGGCCGCGATGCCGAAGATGGCGAGCTCCAGGAACTTGAAGCCGAAGACCTGACCGGCGATGATCGCGCCGAATGCGAAGATTCCGCCGAGCCCGTCGCGGAAGACGGCGCTGGCGAGCAGGAACCAGAACGTGGGCCGCGTCTCGGGGGAGCGGTATAGGCCGATGACGTCCTTGACGAGCAGCACGTACGACGTGAAGAAACCGACCTGCCGCTCAGGACGCCCGAGCGACGGCTCCGGGACGTTGAGAAAGATCGGGATGGAGAAGACGATCGCCCAGATCGCGCACCCGAGCGCAATGATGCGGAACGGCAGGCCTGCATCGTCGGAGACTCCGAACCAGTCGAAGGCATAGAAGACGATGACGATGACGAGGGCGAGGACGCCGCCGATATAGCCGAAACCCCAACCAAGTCCGGAGATCTTGCCCACAGTCTTAGGGTTCGCGATGCCGATGAGCATGGCGTTGGAGTTCACCGCAGCGATCTCGCCGAACACGGAACCGGCCGAGATGAGAGCGACGCCCAACCAGAACAGCGTCGGCGTCGGTTCGACGAACCACAGGCCGAGCATGCAGGCGATCAGCGCACCGGTGCCGATCCCGAGCCAGAGCTTCTGGCGCCCTGCCGCGTCGGCGCGCTGGCCGAGGACGGGAGCGAGGATCAGGATCGCGAGAGCGGCGATCGTGGAGCCCAGCCCCAGCCCCGAGGCGAGCCCGGCCTCCGCAGTCTTGCGGATGGGGTCGTCCTCCGCGAGCGCTGCGATGTCCGCCGGCAGGAACGCCTCGGTCGTGAGGTAGAGCGCCGTGAAGATGAACGTCAGGATGACGGTGTTGAAGGGCTGCGTCGCCCAGTCCCACAGCGCCCATGAATAGATCTGCTTCTTCGGGGCCTCGGTGTCGCCGCGCAGCTCCAAGCCCACGACGGCGACCGCGCCGCTGTTGGCTGTGGGGCCCGGAGTCGGAACGGCGTCGTTGTCGGAAGCGCTCATGCTCGAAGTCTGGCGGGATCCGGTGAACGAGAGGTAGCGGCGCGCCGCGCCGGAGTCCTCGAAGTGGCACCGCCGCTCACGCGTACGACGACGCCATCAGCTCCGCGAAGAGTTCCTCCGCATCGCAGTCGACTCGGTGCCTGGCGAACCAGTCGCACACGTTCACGCAGTCGCGATGCAGCAGATCGAGCCCCTGCGGGTTCGCGATGATGTCGACGATCTGCGGCAGGTCGATCACGCGCACCCGACTCTCGTGGACGAGGAGGTTGTACGGCGACAGGTCGCCGTGGGCGAAGCCCGCAGCCGCGAAGATGCGCATGAGGTCGACGACCTGCGTGAAGTAGTCCGCGAGCACATGACGGTCGCCGCGCTCCTGTGCGAGCCGTGGAGCCGCCGTCGCTTCTGTGCCGATGAACTCCATCAGCACCTCGGTGCCGTTCACCTGCACGGGGTACGGCACCGGGGCACCGAGCTCCCACATCCGACACAGGGCGTTGAACTCGGCGAACGACCACTCGGCGGCGGCGACCTCTCGTCCGAACGACGACTTCTTCGCGAGTGCGCGCGCATCGCGCGAGTTCTGCACGCGACGGCCCTCGGTGTAGACCGTCGACCGATGGAACGAGCGGTGCTCTTCGCTGCGGTAGCGCTTCGCCGCCAGCAGCGTGCGCTGCGTCGGATCATCGGGCACGGCGCGCTCGATCAGGAACACGTCGGCCTCCTTGCCCGTCTTGAGGATGCCGAGCTCGGTGTCGAGCGCGCCGGCAGAGGTCACGACCCACTCCGGCCATGGCTGTGGCCCGCGCTCAGTTGGAGTGATCGCCGGCCACGTCGACCAGCGCTGGCCGTCGCCGGGTTCGACGTCGGCGAACGAGAGCGTGGAATCGAGTGAGAAGGAAGAGGATGCGTCGAATGACGCGAAGGGATCAGTCACGGTGGTTGCTCCGGAAGGGAGACCACACGCGGATCAGGAGCGGGTGGCCTCGAGGGGAAGGATGTCGGCGAGAGGCGCGACAAAGACAGTGGACATCTTCGGCTCCTTCCGCTCGGTTCTTCCCCGGGGCGGCCCCGGTGCCATCCGACAATACCGCGAGGGTGCGGCCCTGTCACGTACTGCGCCGAACTTCATGACGGCGGACGAATGGTCGGATGCTGCGGACGCGCAGTCGGGTGCGGCATCCGCTCGCCTGCCAGCATGGAACCATGACAACGACCGCATCCATACCCGTGAACGTCTCCGCCCCTGCCGAGCGGATCCGTTACGGCGCCCTCGTCGTCATGATGCTGCTGAGCTTCCTCCTCGTCACGGCCGAGTTCCTGCCCAACGGCATGCTCACCGAGATGGCGGATGCGCTCGGCGTCACGCCGGGCCAGGCCGGGCAGACCGTCACGGTCACCGCGCTCGTCGGCTTCATCGTCGCGCCGACGGTCGGAATGGTGTTCCCCAGAGTCGATCGCCGAACCCTTCTGGTCTGGATGGCTCTCGCCGCGGCGGCGTCGAACCTCATCGTCGCGGTCTCGCCGAATCTGATCATCATCCTTCTCGCGCGCTTCCTGCTCGGCGCCGCCTTGAGCACCTTCTGGTCGATGTCGATCACGGTCGCCGTGCGCATCGCCGGCCCGGAACGACTCGGACGCGCGGTGATGTTCACCTCTGCCGGCACCTCGCTCGCCACTGTCGCGGGCGTTCCGGTCGGCGTGATGCTGAGCCAGGTGATGGACTGGCGCGCGGTGTTCGCTCTCGCCGGCATCGTCACCGGCCTGCTGGCAGTGGCGCTGCGCACCATGCTGCCGCGGGTTCCCGCAGCGCAGACATCGAGCTTCGCGCTGCTCGCCGACACGATCCGGCGCCCCGGCATCGGACTGGGACTGACCGGTCACGTGCTGGTCGTGCTGGGTCACTTCCTCGCCTACACGTACGTCCGCCTCGCGCTCGAGCGGATTCCGGAGGTCGACGCCGGCACGATCGTCGTGCTGCTGGCGGTGTTCGGCGTCGGGGGTCTGATCGGAAACCTCACGATCGGGCTGATCATCGACCGCTCGTTCCGGCTGTTCGCCGTACTGGCGCCCGCCGTGATCGCGGTGGCGGTCGCCGCGACCATCCTGCTCTCGGGTACGGTTCTCGGCGTCGGAATCGCCGTGTTCGTGTGGGGATTCTTCTTCGCGTCATGGCTGATCGTGGTCAACACCTGGGTGGGGCACCGGATGCCCGACCGCCTCGAAGCCGGCGGCAGCCTCGTCGTCGTCGGATTCCAGGGCGCGATCATGATCGCCGCGGGCCTGGGCGGCGTCCTCGTCGACAGCATCGGCGTGGAGCCGTCGTACGGCCTCGGCGCTGTCGCGCTCGTGGTGGGTGCGATCCTGTTCGGACTCTCGAACCGCGTGCGCGGTTGACCGGGGTGGCGCCGAGGCCGCGCCTCAGGCGGCGACGACGACGCGCTGCGCCCGCCACGCCGAGGGCGTCATCCCGGAGTGGCGGCGGAACGCGCGGCTGAAGCCCTCATCCGACGAGTAGCCGAGTTCCCGCGCGGTCTCCGACACGGTACTTCCGGCAGCGAGCATCGACTTCGCCGCATCCATCCGCACGCCGACGACATAGCTCGCCGGCGATCGGCCGATCACGGAGCGGAACCGCTCGGCGAAAACCGAGCGCGACATCGCGCCGACACCCGCGAGCGACTCGACCGTCCACTCGCGGCCGGGCGCCTGGTGAATCGCGGCGATCACGCGGTCGAGGAACGGGTCGTGAGATCGGGCAGCCCATTCGTCCGGGACGCATCCGATCTCGGCCCACGCGCGGATCACCGAGAGCAGCACGGTGGTCGCCATCATCCGGCAGATCACCGGATCACCCGAGCGCACGTCGTCGGTGGTGAACGGGTCCAGCCCCAGCTGCGCCGCGAGCGCGGCGGCCGCCGGTTCCAGTGCAGCGAAATCGTTGACGACCACGAAGCCCGGCACCATGTGCAGCGCTGTCGGGTCGGAGAGCCGCAGCTCACCCACGACCAGGGTGGCGCCTTGCGAGGCATCGAGGATGACCGAGCGGTCTCCGAGCGTGAGCAGCGCTCCGCCCGCAGAGAGCAGATCGGGAGCAGCCGGCTGACTGACGCTGATGGCCCGGGTCAGACGGTCGACGCCGAGGGTGCAGCCGCTCGCCAGCGGCGGGTGGCCGCGCACGGCACCCGAGATCACGTGCACGAAACTCACGACGCCGTCGGTGAGCGGAAGCACGCCGGATGCCGGCAACTCGATGCGCCGTGTGGCACCGGAGACCACGTTCACTCCTGCGAGCACACGCTCCAGTGTCGCCTGATCGATCGTCGCCATGGTGGTGGCAACGATCAGGATGCCGGGGCTATTCCGCGGCGCGCGCAGACGGCAGGCGCGGGATCGCCGACACGAGGGTGCGGGCGTAGTCGGTCTGCGGGTCGTGCAGCACATCTGTCGTCGCTCCGGCCTCGACGACGCGGCCGTTCTGCAACACGACGGTCCGTTCGCAGAGTGCTGCGACAGCGCTGAGGTCGTGCGAGACCATGATCAGCGCGAGCCCCGTCTCGCGCCGAAGCTGCTGCAGCAGGTCGATCACCTGGATGCGGGTGGTCACGTCCAGCGCGCTCACGGGTTCGTCGGCGAGCAGTACGCGGGGCTTGGAGACGATCGCACGTGCGATCGCGATGCGCTGACGCTGTCCGCCCGAGAACTCATGCGGGTATCGCTGGAGCACGTCGACGTCCAGACCGACGGAGGTCACAGCATCCGCCACTGCCTGTCTTGCCTCGCCACCGCTTGCGATGCCGAGCGAACGCAGCGGTTCACCGACGATGCGGTCGATGCGCTGACGAGGGTCGAGTGACGAGTACGGGTCTTGGAACACGGTCTGCACGTTCGCCCGGAAGCGCCGCATGAGCCGGCGATCACGTCGGTCGAGCGGTACGCCGTCGAAGTGCACGCCGCCTGTACGGGGCGTCGCGAGCCCGAGCAGCAGCGACAGGATGGTCGACTTGCCGGCGCCCGACTCGCCGACGAGGCCCACAGCCTCACCCGCCGAAACCTCGAGCGAGACATCGTCGACCACGGTGCGGTGGCCATAGGCGAATCCGGCGCCTCGCAACTCCAGGATGCTCATCGGCGCACCTCTCCGTCCGCCGACGGGGATGCCGGCGCGTCGAGGGCGGAATCCAGCGCCCGCGCGCTCGCGACCAGTGCCGCCGTATAAGGATCGTGTGGTTCGCCGACGATCTGTTCGACCGTTCCCTGCTCGACCGCCCGCCCGCCGCGCATCACGACGACCCGGTCGGTCATGCGGCTCACGACGGCCAGATCATGACTGATGAACATGAGCGCCATGTCGCGTTCCGAGACCAGCCGGTCGAGCAGAGTGAGGATCTCATCCTGCACGGTGACGTCGAGCGCCGTGGTCGGCTCGTCGGCGATCAGCAGCTTCGGCCGTGCGGCGAGGGCGATCGCTGTGGCGACGCGCTGACGCTGTCCGCCGGAGAGCTCGTGCGGGAACGCCCTCGCGAACCTCGGGTCGGGCAGCGACACGTCTTCGAGCGCAGCGCGCACGGCATCCTGCAGCGCGACTCCACGCAGGTCGAGATGGCGACGCATCGGCTCGGCGATCTGCCGTCCGACGCGCATGAGCGGATCGAGCGCCGTCAGCGGCTCCTGGAACAGGATGCCGGCCACCGGGCCGCGCAGCGGACGAAGCGCTCTGTCCGGAGCACCGACGACCTGCGTGCCGTCGAGCAGCACCGACCCGGAGGCGGTGAGAGAGTCGGCCAGGAGCCCGGTGACCGCGAGCGAGGTCACCGACTTACCGGAACCGGATTCGCCGATCACACCGACACGCTCTCCCGGAGCGATCGTGAACGACACGTCGTCGACCAGACGCTGCCGGCCGGCAGAGACGGTCAGGCCGGAGACGTCGAGAAGGTTCATCGCTGCCTCCTGCGGGTCGGGTCGATGAAGTCGCGGAGGCCGTCGGCCACGAAGTTCACGCCCAGTACGAGCGTGACCAGCGCAACGCCGGGAGCGATCGCCCCGACCGGCGCTGTGAGCACTGTGCCCTGCGCCTCCTGCAATAGGCGACCCCATGAGGCGTTCGGCGGGGGCGCGCCGAGTCCGAGGTACGACAGGCTCGCCTCGGCCAGCACCGCCGCGCCGAACTGGAGTGCGAGGTTCACGCCGAGCGTCGGGGCGATGTTCGGCAGCACGTGGAACAGCACGATGCCGGGCCAGCGCGTGCCGCTCGTGCGCGCAGCGGTGATGAACTGCTCCTGCAGCACGCGGCGGGCGAGGATGCGGGTGAGCCTGGCGACGACTGCAGACATCGCGAGACCGATCGCGAGGATCGCCGACCACAGGGAAGCGCCCTGCACCGCCACGACGAGCATCGCCAGCAGCAGCACGGGGAAGGCGATCACGACGTCGAGCGTGGCCGAGAGCGAATCATCCACCCACGGTCGGGCGAACGCGGCGACGAGACCGATGAGCACGCCCAGTACAGCGGCGAGGGCGACCGAGCCTATGCCGACGAGAAGCGCGATGCGCGCGCCGATCATGAGCTGCGTGAAGAGGTCGCGTCCGAGCTTGTCCGTGCCGAGCAGGTGTGCGGCGCTGGGTGCTTCGAGGCGTCCTCCGCTGATGTCGGATGGCGGGTAGGGCAGCCACACGAGGGAGACCACCGCGAGCAGCACGACGAGCCCGGTCAGCGAGAGTCCGAGCACGAGGGTCGCGTGACGGCCGATGCGGCGGTGCGGCGCAGCATCCTCGAGCTCCTGCTCGATCACGGCGCTCATCGGTTACCCGCCACACTGCCGCGCAGGCGCGGATCGATCAGGCGCTGACCGATGTCGGCGACGAAGCCGACGAGCAGCACGAACAGGGTACTTACGACGAGCACGCCCTGGATGTTGGCGAAGTCGTGCTGCTCGATCCCGGTCAGCAGCATGCTGCCAAGGCCGGGGAGGGAGAAGACGCTCTCGACCACGACCGCTCCCAGCAGAGTCGTCGAGAGCTCGATGCCGAGGATGGCGACGACCGGTACCGCGCCGTTGCGCAGTCCGTGCCGCAGCAGCGCTTCGCCGAGGCCGGAGCCGCCGGCCCGTGCAGTGCGCAGATAGTCGCTGCCCAGCACATCGAGCGTGGCCGCGCGTACGTAGCGGGCGAGCGAGGCGCTCATGACGAGTGCGATCGTGATGACCGGGAGGGTGAGGGCGCGCAGCGCTTCGGCCGGATCCTCCCAGTCGTCGCGTGGGAAGCCGCCGGACGGGAGGATGCCGAGTCCGAGCGCGAAGATCCAGACCAGGATGATGCCGACCCAGAACACCGGCACGGCGATGCCGAGCTGCGAGAAGCCGGAGAGCACCGACCCGTACCAGCGGTCGGACTTGACGGCGGCCGTGATGCCGACGACGACCGAGATGACCAGTGCCAGTGCGAATGCGAGGAGCGTCAGCGGGAGGGTGATCTGCAGGCGGGATGCGATCTCCGGCGCCACCGGGAGTGTGCTGATGTACGAGTCGCCCAGATCGAAGCGCAGCATCTGCCCGGCCCAGGTGAAGAACTGCTGCGCGAGCGGCTGGTCCGATCCGACCTGCGCCTGCGCCGCCGCGATCTGCTCCGGCGTGGCGTCCACCGACAGCAGCGCGTTCGCGGGGTCGCCGGGCAGCAGTCGCAGCAGCACGAAGATCACGACCATCGCGACGACGAGCGACACGACGAGGAACGCGAGGCGGCGGAGGAGGTAGGGGAGCATGAGCACGCAATGAGTCAGTGTGTGTGAGAGCCGCTGTCCGGGCCCTCACACACACTGCGAGCGGATCAGGACTTGACGATGTCGTAGGCGAAGAACTGCGAGTTCAAGCCATTGACAGGGTATCCGGTGACGTCAGCCGAGGCGACGACGATCTGCGGGTAGAGGTAGAGCCAGACGCTCGCGGCATCCTCGGCGATCTGCTCGTTCACCTTCTTCAGCAGCTCGGTCTGCTCCTCGGGTGTCGCTGCCTGCTCGGCTTCGGCGACCCACTGCTGCACGTCGGCGTTGTCGTAGCCCCAGTAGAAGTCGGGGTTGCCGTACCAGACGACGTCGCGGTCATTGACGTGCTCCTGCAGCGTCGCCTCGAAGTCGCGCTCCTGGAACACCTTCGTGTACCACTCGTCGGCGCTGATGGTGTTGATGTTCACCGTGACACCGACCTCGGCGAGCTGGGACTGCAGGAACTCCGCGACGGCGGGGTGCGGGTCGTAGCTCGGGGTGTCGAGCGTGAACTCGAAGCCGTTCGGGAAGCCCGCCTCGGCGAGCTGCTGCTTCGCGAGATCGACGTCGTACGGGTTGACGTCGGTGAGGTCTTCGTACCAGGGGTCGGTCGGCGGCACCATGGATCCGATGAGCGTGCCGTAGTCGGCCCAGATCGAGTTCAGGAGCTTCTGCGTGTCGATCGCCGAGTAGATCGCCTTGCGGACGAGCGGGTCGTTGAAGGGGGCGACGCGATCGTTGAAGGCGAGCAGCTCCTTGGTCGTGGAGGTGCCCTCGCTGATCGTGTAGTCGTCGTTGTCGAACTGCGCCAGCGCATCGGGGCTCTGGATGCTGGTGATCAGATCGATCTCGCCGGTGAGGAGCGCGTTGTTCTGTGCGGTCGCATCGGTGTAGTAGTTGAAGACGACCTCGCCGTTCTTGGCGGCCTCGCCCCAGTAGTCGTCCCAGCGGGTGAGAGTCAGGGTACTGCCCTGCTTCCACTCGTCGAGCGTGTACGGGCCGGTCCCGTCCTCGGCCGTGGTGAGGTCGTCGGCCTCGCCGTTGACGATCCAGATGTAGGCGAGGTTGTAGAGGAACGAGATCGACGGCTCGGAGAGCGTGAAGACGACGGTCTGCTCGTCCGGCGTCTCGATGCCCGAGATGACGGTGAAGGCAGAAGCGCGGGCGGACTGCGAGTCCTCGGCGGTCACGGCCTCGACGCTGGCCTTCACGTCTGCCGAGGTGAGCGCCTTGCCGGAGTGGAAGGTGACATCGTCGCGCAGCGTGACCGTGTAGGTGAGTCCGTCTTCACTCTTCTCGGCATCCGTCGCGAGAAGCGGCTCGACCTCACCGTCGTCGGTGAGCCGATAAAGACCCTCGTAGACGTTGCCGTTGAATGCCTCGGTGACGCCCTGGCCGCCACCCTGCGTGTTGCTGAGGTTCTGCGGTTCGTAGAGCGAGCCGATGTGGATGCTGGCGTCTTCCTCGGCCGTCTCGCCCCCACTCGGTGAGCAGCCGACGAGGACGAGCGCCGAGACGGCGATGGCTGCGACGAGCGCGAGTGGTCTTCTCAAGGGGTTTCTCCGGGGTTGGTTTCTGGTTACGGGTCAGAGCGCGGCGTAGATGTCGAAGTCGCCCTGGAAGACGACGTTCTTCTCTCCGGCGCGGATCGGCTCTGCGAAGCGGTTCTGTGCGGGCGGCATCGGGCAGTTGTACTGCGCGGAGAAGCCGCACGGCGGCACGAAGGCGCGGTTGAAGTCGAGGACGACGGTGCCCTCAGCGCCGAATTCTGCGGCGTCGCAGGGAACGAAGAGGAAGCGACCCGCGCCATACGTCTCTGCGCCGTTCGTGGCATCGCCGAAGACGAGCAGCAGTGAGCCGGCGTCGTCGAACGCGGCGAGCCGATGCGCGACCCCGCCCAGGGTGAAGGTGATGTCGCCGGGGACGACGAGTTCACGGGAGCCGCCGTTGTCGCGGATGTGCTCGAACGGCACGGTGCGATCGCTGTCGACCGGCGTGAACTGCGCCTCGATGACCCAGTCGGGGTCGTAGTCGTAGGTGTCGATGTGGTCGAACGCCCTGATCGCCGGCGACTCCGCATCCCAGACGCGCAGGCCGTACTCGGCCTCTCCGGTCGTGAGGTCCTTGCGCTCGAGTGCCGTCACCGTGACGGATGCCGACGCCGCGCCCTGTTGCTCGGCGGCGAGATCGGGGCGCTCAGAGCCGGTCCACCGCGTCTCGATGAGTGCGAGGTTGCCGGTACGCGCCGTCACGGCGTCGCGACGTTCGGACTGCCAGCGGGCGTGGTCTTCGGAAGCGGTGAGGGGTGTGGACATGTCTCTTCGATGCTAGGAGAAAGGGTCGTGTCGCGCGGACCGCGGCGTCACGGCGGGCAACAGTGGCGTTGCACCAGCAAGGGTCGGTGCGCCTCTCATTCAAACGCATGAGCACGTCCGGCTATTCCGACGAGACGATCAGGGTGCAGGCCGCGCGATATCAACCTTTCGGATGAGGCGGGGAGCACGTGACCTCGCAATCGGCTTGCGTAGGCTTGTGACGACCCAACCCGCAAGGAGCACGATGTTCCGCACGCCTGCCCGCCTCTATCGAGTCCTCGCCATCGCCGAGGCGATCACGTGGACGCTTCTGATCGCCGCGCTGATCGCGCGAGCCGTCGGGGCGCCACCGATCGTGGTCACGATCGCCGGAGGCATCCACGGATTCGTCTTCCTCTCCTATGGGGCCACGGCGATCCTCGTCGCGTTCAACCAGCGCTGGTCGATCGGCGTCGGCGTGCTCGCCGTCGCCAGCGCCATCGTGCCTTACGCCACGATCCCGATGGAGATCTGGCTGCATCGCTCCGGCCGCCTGAAGGGTGAGTGGCGTCTCGAGGAGACCGACCATCCGCAGGACCGCACCTGGTACGACCGCACGATGCGTTGGTTCCTGCGTCGTGCATGGGTGCTCGTGGCCCTCATCGCCGCCGCCGTGATCGCGCTCTACGTGATCCTCCTGACGATCGGCCCTCCCGGCGGCAAGTGATCGAAGTCGCACGCGTAGCACCACGACAGCGGTCGATGCGCTAGAAAGAACCATGCGCACCCGCTCGCGTCGCTGGGTTCTCGTCGTCGTCGCCATCTTCTTGGTGGTGATCGCCTTGATCGCCGTCGAGGCCATCCGCCGGGTGGCCGAGGGCTCCGCCGAGCAGAAGACCGATGCACCCTTCTATGTGCCGCCGGTGCCGCTGAAGGCTGCGGCGCCTGGAACGATCATCCGCAGCGAACCGATCGCGAGCGCTCCGATCGGTTCGACAGCGTGGCGGGTGCTCTATCACTCGCGTGATCTGGCCGGCGCCGACATCGCGGTGTCCGGTGTGGTCATCGTGCCGGACGGGCCGGTCCCGGATGGCGGCCGCACCGTCGTCTCCTGGGCGCACCCGACGACCGGCGCCGCCGCGAGATGCGCGCCGTCGCTCGGGCTCGATCCGTTCGAATTGATCGAAGGACTGCACGAACTGCTCGCCGCGGGATATGCGATCGCCGCCACCGACTACCCGGGGCTCGGTGTCGAAGGGGCATCCTCGTATCTCCTCGGAATCCCCGAATCGAACAGCATGCTCGATGCAGCCAGGGCCGCGCGGGCCCTGACCGGCACCGGAGCGAGCGACCGATTGCTGCTGTGGGGTCACTCGCAGGGCGGCCAGGCCGCGCTGTTCGCCGCAGAGCGGGCATCTTCATACGCACCGGAGTTGAAGCTGGAAGGTGTCGCCGTGGCCGCGCCTGCGGCGAACCTCATTGCCCTGATGTCGGACGACATCGTGAACCTCTCCGGCACCACGATCGCCTCGTTCGCGATCCCCGCGTACGAGGCAGCGTATGCCGACCGCTATTCGAAGGACGAGATCGACGCGATCCTGACACCGGCGGGCCTCGCCGCGACGCCGAAGATGGCGGCGCTGTGTCTGCTGACCCAGACGAAGGAGATCCACGCGATCGCCGACCCGCTGGTGGGCGCCTACGTCAGCTCGGACCCCGCGACCACCGAACCCTGGCAGACGCTGCTGAAAGAGAACAGTGCCGGCGGGCAGGAGATCGACGTGCCGATCTTCGTGGGTCAAGGCCTCGCCGATGAACTCGTGGTGCCGAGCACCACCGAGGACTATGTGAAACTCCTCTGCTCACAGGAGGCGGATGTCGTCTTCCACAGGTTCCCCGGAATCACGCATGCGCTCGCAGCGGATGCGTCCATCCCCGAACTGATGCTGTGGCTGGCGGAGGTCGACACGGGGCATCGGCCGAACACGACCTGTTGAAAGTTGAGCGACCTCATATCAAGTTTGCTTTGACAGATATTCGACATCGCGTTACAGTTGAGTCATCGCGACTCAGGTTTCCCTGGTCGCCGCAGGTTTAAGAATCAACCAACGTCAGCAACAGAAGGAGAAATCACATGGCACGTGCTGTTGGAATCGACCTCGGTACGACGAACTCCGTCGTCAGCGTCCTCGAAGGTGGCGAGCCGAAGGTCATCGCCAACGCCGAGGGCTTCCGCACCACTCCCTCGGTGGTCGCATACACGAAGGACGGCGAGGTGCTCGTCGGTGAGACCGCGAAGCGCCAGGCCGTCACGAACGTCGACCGCACCGTCGCATCCGTCAAGCGCCACATGGGCACCGACTGGAGCTTCGAGATCGACGGCAAGAAGTGGACGCCGCAGGAGATCTCCGCGCGCATCCTCATGAAGCTCAAGCGCGACGCCGAGTCCTACCTCGGTGACACCGTGACGGATGCCGTCATCACCGTCCCCGCCTACTTCAACGACGCCGAGCGTCAGGCCACGAAGGAAGCCGGTGAGATCGCGGGCCTCAACGTGCTGCGCATCATCAACGAGCCGACCGCCGCCGCTCTGGCCTACGGCCTCGACCGCGGCAAGGAAGACGAGCTCATCCTCGTCTTCGACCTCGGTGGCGGAACGTTCGACGTCTCGCTGCTCGAGGTGGGCAAGGACGACGACTTCTCCACGATCCAGGTGCGCTCGACTGCAGGTGACAACCGCCTCGGCGGTGACGACTGGGACCAGCGCCTGGTCGACCACCTCATCAAGCAGTTCAAGGAGACCACCGGCGTCGACGTCTCGGGCGACAAGATCGCCCTGCAGCGTCTGAAGGAGGCTGCGGAGCAGGCGAAGAAGGAGCTCTCCTCCTCGACCAGCACCTCGATCAACCTGCCGTACCTGTCTCTGACCGAGTCGGGCCCCGTGTCGCTGAGCGAGACGATCACGCGCGCGAAGTTCGAGGACCTCACCAAGGACCTGCTTGACCGCACCAAGAAGCCCTTCGAGGACGTCATCCGCGAGGCGAACGTCAAGGTCGCAGACATCGACCACGTCGTGCTCGTCGGTGGATCGACCCGTATGCCCGCCGTCGCCGAACTCGTCAAGCGCGAGACCGGCAAGGAAGCGAACAAGGGCGTCAACCCTGACGAGGTCGTCGCCGTCGGAGCCGCGCTCCAGGCCGGTGTCCTCAAGGGCGAGCGCAAGGACGTCCTGCTCATCGACGTCACCCCGCTGAGCCTCGGCATCGAGACCAAGGGCGGCCGGATGACCAAGCTCATCGAGCGCAACACGGCCATCCCGACCAAGCGCAGCGAGACCTTCACCACGGCAGACGACAACCAGCCGTCCGTCGCGATCCAGGTCTTCCAGGGCGAGCGCGAGTTCACCCGCGACAACAAGCCGCTCGGTACGTTCGAGCTCACGGGCATCGCTCCGGCTCCCCGTGGCATCCCGCAGGTCGAGGTCACGTTCGACATCGACGCGAACGGCATCGTGCACGTGTCCGCCAAGGACAAGGGCACCGGCAAGGAGCAGTCGATGACGATCACCGGCGGCTCGTCGCTGTCGAAGGAAGACATCGAGCGCATGGTCCGCGAGGCGGAGGAGAACGCCGCTGACGACAAGAAGCGTGCAGACGCTCTCGAGCAGCGCAACCAGGCCGAGACCCTCTCGTACTCGATCGAGAAGCTCATCAAGGAGAACGAGGACAAGCTCCCCGCCGACGTCAAGGACACCGTCCAGGCTGACGTCGATGCTCTGAAGACGGCTCTCGCCGGCGAGGACGACGACGCCGTGAAGGTGGCGTTCGACAAGCTGAACGAGTCGCAGGGCAAGCTCGGTGAGGCGATCTACGCACAGTCCCAGGCGGATGCCGCAGCCGGCGAGTCCGCTGAGGGCGAGGCCCCGGCCGGTGACGCCTCCGACGAGGAGGACGTCGTCGACGCCGAGGTCGTCGAAGACGAGGACGAGAAGAAGTAACCATGACAGACAAGAACTTCAACGAGAACGGTGAAGTTCCTGAGGACGAGGGGTCGGATGCTGCGGCATCCGGCCCATCGCCGCAGGAAGGCGCAGCGTCGCAGGAGAACCCTGACTCTGCGGAGGCTGCCGCTGCCGAAGGATCCGACGACGACCTCACGGTCGACGACATCCTCGGCGCGGAGCAGACCGGTGAGGCCGCGGCGGAGGACGCCGTGCTCGCCGACCTCGAGAGCACTCTGCTCAACGACCTCAAGCGACTGCAGGCCGAGTACGCCAACTACCGTCGGCGTACCGAAGAGCAGCGTCAGCTCGAGATCGACCGCGCGAAGGGCGAAGCGGCCAAGGGCCTGATCCCCGTGCTCGACGACCTCGACCGTGCGACCCAGCACGGCGATCTCGTCGACGGGACGCCGTTCTTCGTGATCGGCGAGAAGATCCGTGCAATGGTCGAGCGTCTCGGCGTCGTCGCCTATGGGGAGAAGGGCGAGATCTTCGACCCGCAGCACCATGAGGCGATCTTCCAGCAGCCGACTCCAGGCGCAGAATCCTCGACGATCCTTGAGGTCGTCGAGGTGGGATATCGTCTCGGCGATGTCGAGCTGCGCCCGGCGAAGGTCGTCGTCGCGGTGCCCGCTGAGTAGGCGGGTGATCGATGGCTAGCCAGGACTGGTTCGACAAGGACTTCTACAAGACGCTCGGCGTCGCGAAGGACGTCAGTGATGCGGATCTGAAGAAGACGTACCGCAAACTCGCGCGCAAGTACCACCCCGACTCCAATCAGGGTGATGCGAAGGCCGAGGCGATGTTCAAGGAGATCAGCGAGGCGTACTCGGTGCTCTCGGATTCGGAGCAGCGCAAGGAGTACGACGAGATCCGGGCCATGGGTTCGGGTGCGCGGTTCACGGCGAGCGGCGGCGGCGCTGGCGGCTTCGAAGACGTGTTCAGCCGGTTCGGTCAGGGCGGGCGGGGCCAGAGCAACGCCGACTTCGAGGACATCTTCGCGATGTTCAATCAGAGTCAGGGCGGGAACTTCGGCTCCGGCCGCTTCGGCCAGACGAGCGGCGGATACCGCGGATTCGGCGGACCGCAGAAGGGCGCGGACGTCACTGCGCGCACGACGCTCGACTTCGCGACCGCCGTGCAAGGCGAGACCATCTCGCTGCAGGGCGAGGACGGCAAGCCGTTCAAGGTGAAGATCCCTGCCGGTGTCGCAGACGGGCAGAAGATCCGTCTGCGGGGCCGCGGTCGCCCATCTCCCGACGGTGGGGAGAACGGCGACATCGTCGTGCAGATCAAGGTGCGTCCGCATCCGGTCTTCACTCGCGACGGTCTGAACCTGCGCCTGACGGTGCCGGTGACCTTCACCGAGGCGACGCTCGGCGCGACGATCGAGGTGCCGACCCTGGCGGGCGACATCGTGAAGCTCCGTGTCGCACCGGGTACGCCCTCCGGACGTGTCCTGCGCGTCAAGGGCCGCGGCGTCGCATCGTCGAAGGGCACGGGCGATCTCCTCGCCGAGCTGCAGGTCGCGGTGCCGACGCACCTGGACGATGCCGCGCGCGAAGCGCTGCAGAAGTTCCACGACCTGGAGCCGAAGGAGAACCCGCGTGCGGAGTTGATGGCGAAGGCGCAGGCCTGATGAACGGGTCGAGCGGAGGTGATCGCGATGGTCGAGGATGAAGACGCCCCGATCTTCGCGATCGCCGTCGCCGCGGAGTTCGCGGGCATGCACCCGCAGACTCTGCGTCAGTACGACCGGATAGGACTCGTCGTCCCTGGTCGCACGCGCGGCGGCTCCCGCCGCTACTCGGCACGCAACATCGCCCAGCTGCGCGAGGTCGCCCGCCTCTCCGCCGATGGCATGAGCCTGCCCGCGATCGCTCGCCTGCTCGATCTCGAGGACGAGGTGCGGATGCTGCGCCGCAGAGTCGTCGATCTCGAAGGCGCACTGCGCGCCGAACGCGAGAACCGCCCCGGCGTGCGTGTGTTCGCCGCCGGTGCGAGCGGCGTCGTCCCCGTGCCGAGCGGCCGCCGCATCCGCCGCTCCACCGACATCGTGCTGTGGCGGCCGGGCGGTCGCGGCGAGGACTGACGCCTCGACCCTGTTCCTCAGTGCGCCGATGGCTGCCGGGTGTGTATCCTGTCAACAGTAAACAGGAGGTCATCTTGACGCAGACAGTGAAGCGCGGTGAATCTCTTGGCGCCCAGGTCGCGGGTGTGCTGCGACAGCGCATCGTTCGTGGAGAGCTCGCTCCGGGCGAGCGCATCACCGAGGAAGCGCTGGCCGAGGAGTTCGCCGTCAGTCGCGGTCCGATCCGCGACGCCCTGACGCAGCTGAGCTTCGAGAAGCTGGTCGAGGTGCAGCGCCCGCGCGGGGTGTACATCGTCGGCCTCACCCACGACGACGTCGATCAGCTCTACAGCCTGCGGGGCGCCCTCGAGCAGCTGGCGTTGTCGCGGGCGATGCGCGTCGAGGACCCCTCACGCTGGACAGCGATGGCTGCGGCCGTCGGACGCATGGGAGAGGCCGCCGATTCCGGCGATCACGCCGCGTTCGTCGCTGCGGATCTCGAGTTCCATTCGCAGATCTACGCCCTCGCCGACCATCCGCGGCTGGCGGGCGCATGGCAGCAGTACCTGCCCACCTTCTCAGCACTTCTCGAGGTGACGATCAATCACGACGATGACCTGCACGAGTCGTCGGGCGATCATGTCAGGCTCATGGACGTGATGCGCACCGGTTCGCCCGAGCAGGCCGCCACCGTGCTCACCGAGCATCTCGACGGTGCGCGCGATCGGATGCTCAGCGAGCTGTCGCAGCGGCGACCCTGATCCGCTTGCCCTGACCTGGCAGTCCCGCGTCCGCGGCCCTGCCCCGACGACCTCGGACATCGACGACCCATGCGACGTTGACTGTTAACAGTCAACAATGCTACGCTCGGGTCCGTTGGTACGGTCCCCACCTGCACTCAAAGAGGAGCAAAGATGCCCATCAAGCGTGTGAACCGCGTGCTCGCAGCCGCCGCGGTCTTCACCGCAGCCGCACTGATCATGTCCGGATGCACGAAGGTGGAAGAGGGCGGCGATGCTGCGTCCTCCTTCCCCGAGAAGGACATCCGGCTGATCATCCAGGCCAACCCTGGCGGTGGCTCCGATCTGTCGTCGCGCGCGCTGGCCACCGAACTCGAGAAGATCCTCGACGTCAGTGTCATCCCGGAGAACATGCCTGGCGCCGCCGGTGCGCTCGCGATGGAGTACGTCGCCGAGCAGGACCCCGACGGCTACGTGATCGGCTTCGGCCCGGTCGAGATCGCCATGCTCAACACGACGCAGGATGCGAACGTCCTGCCCGAGAACTTCGACATGCTCGGCCAGATCATGCTCGCCCCCGGCGTCATCACGGTGTCGGCCGGCAGCGACATCCAGACGCTCGAAGATCTCGTCGCACAGTCCAAGACGGCACCGGTCACGATCGCCAACTCGGGCGCCGGTTCGATCTGGGAGGCGGCGAGCATCGCGCTGGGCGCGGAGACCGGCGGAGAGGTCACTCCGGTTCCGTATGACGGCGGCGCACCCGCCGTCGCCGCGGCTGCGTCCGGTGAGACCGTCGCCGCGGTCTCCGGGCTCGGCGAAGCACTTTCGCAGGGCGACGCAGTGCGCATCCTCGCCGTGATGAACGATGAGCGCCACCCCGACGCACCAGACGTGCCCACGGCGGAAGAGGCCATCGGCACCGAGCTCGTCTTCGGCGGTTGGGGCGGAATCTACGCTCCGGCAGGCCTGCCGGATGACGTGCACGACACCCTCGAGGCCGCCATCAAGGAGGCCGTCGAATCCGACACCTACACGAAGTTCCAGGAAGACGCCGGAAACCTGGTCGTCTACCGCGACTCCGCCGAGTTCACCGAGTTCGTCGGCGAACAGTTCGCGCTGTTCCAGGATCTGCTGGGTTGATCACCTTGCGGAGGTCGGGGTCACTCTCCG
The DNA here is from genome assembly GCF_014635185.1 of Microbacterium murale. GTDB lineage: Bacteria > Actinomycetota > Actinomycetes > Actinomycetales > Microbacteriaceae > Microbacterium > Microbacterium murale. The sequence continues at coordinate 578,117 of NZ_BMCM01000001.1, read as the reverse complement.
ACCTCCGCATCCGTCGGAGGAAGCACATGTCTTCAACAGAAGTCGCCGAGAGCGACGAGTACCAGGGCGCGACGCCGTCGCGTGGGCTTGAGATCGCGTTCGCCATCGTCGCGCTCGCGGTGACCGTCGGCTACCTGGCGCTCACCACTCAGATCTCCCTCCGGCGCGAGGCTGCTCCCGGGCAGATCGATGCGCGCTTCTGGCCGATGGTCCTTGCCGTCACCGGCATCGTCGTGGCGATCGTGCTCCTCGTCATCGCCATCACCCGACCCGCGCCGGGCCGTGAGGACATCGAGCGCATCCAGCCGGGAGGCGTCGTACGGGTCGCGGCGACGCTCGTGATCTCGATCGCGTTCATCGCGCTGTGGTCGCTCGGGTCCGTCATCCTGTTCGGCTACCGCGTCGAGGTGTTCCCGATCGCCGCCGCCCTGCTCATGGCCGGCCTCATGCTCGTCTACGGGCACCGGCGCTGGCTGAGTCTCGTCATCTACACCGCATCCATCACGGCGTTCATCTACGTCGTGTTCGGGATGCTGCTGAGGATCCCGCTATGACCCCGCTGCTGGAGGGGCTGAACTCGCTCCTCGACATCTCGATCCTGCTGTACATGCTCGTCGGACTGCTGCTCGGCTTCATGGTCGGGGCGTTCCCCGGCATCACGGCGACCATGGCCGTCGCGCTCGCCGCCGGCTTCACCATGACTCTGGAACCCGTGCAGGGCCTCGCGGTGCTGCTCACGATCTATGTCGCCGCGAACTTCGGCGACCGGGTGCCGTCGATCCTCATCAACACTCCGGGTACTCCGGCATCCATCGCCACCACGCTCGACGGCTATCCGATGGCGAAACAGGGCAGGGCCGGCCTCGCCCTCACTATGTCGGCCATCGTCTCGGCCGTCGGCATCCTCGCCTCGCTCGTGCTCTTCGCGCTGGCGGCCGTGCCGATCGCGAGCTTCGCCCGCGACTACTTCAAATCGCCCGAGCTGTTCGCGCTCGTCGTGTTCGGCATCGCGATCATGATCGGCATCTCGTCGAAGTCGATGCTCAAGGGCATCCTCGCCGGCGTGTTCGGACTCATGCTCGGCACCGTCGGCACCTACGCGGCCACCGCCGACAAGCGTTTCACGTTCGGTTCGCTCGATCTCGTCGAAGGCGTGAACTTCATCGCCGTCATCATCGGGCTCTTCGGCATCGCCGAACTGTTCGATCAGCTGCTCACCCACCGCAAGAGCCACGTGCGTCCGATCTCGAGTCTCGGTCGCTGGTGGCCGAACAAGTCCGAATTCAAGCAGAGCGGACGCGCCACAGCAGTCGCAGGCGCCGTCGGTCTCGGCGTCGGGCTCATCCCCGCCGCGGGTGGCGACATCGCGGGACTCATCGGCTGGGAGCGCGCCCGCAAGGCCTCCAAGCACCCGGAGATGTTCGGGAAGGGTTCGATCGAGGGCGTCGCGGCATCCGACACGGCATCCAGCGCGACACTCGGCGGATCGCTCACCACGACCATGGCGCTCGGCATCCCCGGTGACTCGGTGATGGCGGTCATGATCGGATCGATGATCATCTGGGGCATCACCCCCGGCCCCACGCTGTTCACCGAGCGGCCCGACCTCGTCGTGTCGATCGTCGGCATCATGCTCGTCGCCACCCTGCTCTCTCTGGGACTCAGCCTCGTGCGCATGAAGGGCATGGTGAAACTGCTCGATGTGCCGCAGCCGTACCTGTGGAGCGGCATCCTGATCTTCTGCATCATCGGCACCTACGCCACGTCGAACAGCCTCTCGACCGTCATCACGATGCTCGTGTTCGGTGTCGTCGGAGTGCTGCTCAAGCGGATGCAGGTGCCGGCAGGGCCGGTCGTCCTGGGGCTGCTGCTCGGCCCGCTGGCCGAGGAGAATCTGGCCCGCACGCTGGCGATCCTGCCGACGAGGCCGTTCTTCGAGGTCGTCAGCCCGATCGCGATCGTGCTGCTCGTGCTCGCTGTGCTGTCGATCGTGATGCCTGCGATCCGCGCCGCACGCAAGCCCCGCGCAGAGCGCGCATCCTTCGCCGATTCCGTGCTCGACACGGCAAGCGTGACGCAGCTCTCGAAGGCGCATGAAGAGCTCGCCGCCGACCCAGACCTGCTCACCTCGACGGTGCGCAACCCGCAGGCGGCGAAGAGCCGTCGGCTTCGCAAGAACTCCAAGGAGAACAAGAAGTGACCCGTTACGACATCCTCACGGCGATTCCGACCGCGTTCCACCGCGACGGGAGCCTCGATCTCGAGGGATCGCGTGCGATCTTCCGGTTCGTGGGGGAGTCGGGCAACGAGGGCGCTTTCGTGCTCGGGACGACGGGTGAGTTCCCCGCTGTGGACATGGCCGAATTCACGTCTCTGATCGAGGCCGCGCTCGCAGAGCTCGCTGATCTGATGCGCGTCGTGGTGCACGTCGGCCAGCCCAGCACCTTCGAAGCCGTTCGGCTCACACGGATCGCGCGCGACCTCGGTGCAACCGAGTTCGCCGCGCTCACCCCGTACTACCTGCGTTCGACCGATGACGCGATCTTCGACTACTTCCAGGCCGTGTCGGATGCGGTCGGCGACGGGCGCCTGTACGTGTACATCTACCCTGCGCGCAGTGGAAACCCGGTCTCGCCTGAGCTCCTGGTACGGCTGTCCGCCCTGCCGAACGTCGTCGGCGCGAAGATCAGCGAATTGTCGCTGGAAGAGATCGCTGCATACCGCGCCGTGGTGCCCGAGGGCTTCGAGCTCTACACCGGCGCCGACCGTGACCTCATCGCCGCAGTCGGAGCGGGCGCCCAGGGTGTCGTCTCTGGCGTCTCATCGGTGACGCCGAAGCCGTTCCGGGCGCTGGCGGATGCCGCTCGTTCGGGAGACGCCGCCGCCATCGCCGCAGCGCAGGCGGATGTCGACGAGGTCGTCTCGCTCATCGGCGGTGACATGGCGCGCATGAAAGAGGGCTATCGCGCCCTCGGCGTCACCGACACGCACTGCCGCATGGCCATCGCCGAGCCGACGGATGCTGAGCGCGAAGCGGTCGCGCAGGTTGTGGCGCGGCACCGCTGAGCCCGCGCCCCTCTCGCGTGATCAATCCAGCGGCTCGACCGAGAACCGGAACGCCGCGCCCTGCCTGAACGGCTCCACGACCTCGAAGTTCTCGAACGCGGGTCCGCCAGGAATGGGAGACGCGCTCGCCCAGTACGACCACCGCGCGTTCACGAGTGCCTCGAGCTCTGGATGCGGGTCATCGACGGTCCACGTCTGTCTGGCCAGGCGGCCGAAGAAGTGCCAGTGCTTCGCCGTGTCGTCGGAGTAGACGGCGGACCACGGTTCGGTCTCATCGCCGACGGCGCTCACGACAGCGGCCTCGCCGTCGCGTCGCAACTCGGACAACGCGAATCGGGCGTGCTCGGCGAATGCCGTGCCGGAGAACCCGGGCCAGAGTTCAGCCGGAGTCACTGTGCGGTCGGAGAGCTCCAGTGTGCGCAGTCGTGCCCAGTTGCCCATGGTGGCTGTGAGGATCAGGTGGCTCAGCGGCGCCGACGCATCCTCGGCGAAGCCGGCGACCTCCACCTCGTGCGGGCGATCGGCTCGGAAACGCACGCGCACCCGCACATCCGCCCCGCTGTCGAAGCGCTCGACGCCGATCCAGACCGTGAGGCACTCGACGCCGTCGATGGTTTCGGTCACGCCCTGCGCGACACCGTCGGGGCCGTCGCCTGGGCGATCCATGGACCAGAGGCGCTTGCCGCGCAGGCCAGGATCGAGCGTGCTCGGCTCGAGTTCGGAGTACCCGCGCTCGGTCTGCCCCTCGACGACGGGCTCGATCGCGATGAAGTTCACCAGACGCTCGCGGGGGTGGTCGAGGTATGGCGTGAAGATCCGCAGCAGCCCGCGTGGCCCGGGGATCGGCGGAATGCCGACTTGCATGCCGTCGGCGTGCCCCCAGCGCGGCTCGGTGTTCTCGGTCGGCTCTGGTCGTGTCCATGATGAGTGCATCCTGAACACGGTAGCGACCTGAAATCGATTTCGCTAGAGTGGCGCTGATCGAGGAGGATCATGCGACATGACCGCACGTCCGTTCGCCGTACCGCTGCGGTCGCAGCATCCGCTCTGCTGGCCATCGGGCTCGCGGCATGTTCAAGTGGAGCGAGCGTGATCGTCGATCCGAATCCGGACAAGCCGTTCGTTCTCGACGGCGTCTCGAATCTCACGGAGATCGCTCAGCTCACGGGGCCGGACGCGATCAACGACACCTCGTCGGTCTCTGTCGCCGGCACGGATCTGGGCTCCATGGTGAACGTCGACGACAGGACGTACTTCTTCTTCGGCGACACGTTCGGCGAACGCGATCCCGAGTCCATCGGAGGGCAGGGAGGGTTCTGGCGCTCCAATGTCGCGGCCTGGACGACGGATGCCGACCCGAGCGACGGCATCACCTTCGACGACTGGGTCACGGATGACATCGGGCTGGCCGCCGCGCTCACCGAGGGCGATCACGACGCCAACGACGCGGAAGGCGAGGTCACGAAGATTCCGACCTACGGCTTCGCGGTGGGTGAGACGATCTACGTCTCGTACATGTCTGTGCGCCACTGGGGCGAGCCGGGCGCTTGGGATGCGAACCACTCCGCGCTGATCGTCTCGCGTGATGACGGCGCTTCCTGGATGCCGGTCGAGGGCGTGCAGTGGCCGGGGGATTCGAACTTCGTCCAGTTCGCGACAGTGCCGGTCACCGAGGACGGCGTCGACTACGTCTACTTCTGGGCGATCCCATCAGGACGCTTCGGCGGTGTTCAGCTCATGCGTGTGCCCGCGACGGAGGAAGCGGTCGAGGATCAGACCTCCTACGAGTACTTCGTCGGGGCGGACGGCGCGGAGCCGCATTGGAGTTCCGAGATGTCGGATGCCGAGACGATCGTCGAGGGAACCATCGGCGAGCTGTCGGTGATGTGGTCGACCTATCTCGACCGCTGGATCATGACGTACTCGGACGCGGGCACCGCGTACATCCGAGAAGGGGCCACGCCATGGGGGCCATGGGGCGATCCCCACGAACTGGTTTCGGGCGCCGACCATCCCGGTCTCTACTCGCCGTACCTCAACCCGCGATACGTGTCGGGCGATGGTCAGACGATCTACTTCACGCTGTCGCTGTGGGGGCCGTACAACGTGTTCTGGTTCTCGGCCGATCTCGAACGCGCCTCTTGACGGGTCGCGCGACTCTCCCTATTCTGTGTTGAAATCGGTTTCATTCGCGGGTGACGATGCTGTCCTCCGACCGGATGCCGATGCCAATCAGCTCCTCGCCGCGATGCTCGCACCGTTGTTTCGTGGTGCCCGTCGCGCGGCGGGAGCGTGTCGAAAGGAACGTCGTGACCCCACCTTCATCTCCCCGCCTCGCTCGACGCCGAGCGCGGCCGAGGATCGCGTGCGCCGTCGGCGCACTGCTGGCGATCGCCGGCCTCGGCGCCGCCGGTACCGGTGCCGCTGCTGCTGAACCTCTCCCGTCGTCACCGGCGGTGATGATCGCGCAGATGACCGGAAGCAGCGCGACGACCGACGTGGCCGACCGATGGCGGGTCACCGGTACCGACCTCGGGATTATGTGGGACAACGGCGAGGACGAGGTGCTCACCGCCTTCGGCGACACGTTCGGGGACTGGGGAGGGCCGGGCGGCGGCGGAGGCGACTGGCGCTCGAATGTGCTCCTGCGCTCCACGGACACCGACCTCAGCGACGGCATGAGCTTCGACTCCGCGGTTGAGGATGTGCCGGGGCATGCGGGCGAGCTGATCCCGTCGAAGAAGATCTCGGGCGACGAGATGACCACGATTCCGACGGCCGGCATCGCGGTCGGCGATCGGCAGTACATGGCATTCATGTCGGTGCGCGAGTGGGGTCCCCCCGGCCAGTGGTGGACGAACTTCAGCCGGATCGCGTATTCGGACGACAACGGCGAGACGTGGAACTCCACCGACGGCCCGACCTGGCAGAACACGGCGACGGCGTCGCAGTGGGCGGATCCGGATGGTCCGCAGCATCCGTTCCAGATGGTCGCCTTCGAGAAGCGCGACGGGTACGTCTACATGTTCGGCACGCCGAACGGCCGTCTCGGCGCCGTCCATGTCGCGCGCGTCGCGGAGACCGACATGCTCGACAAGGCGGCCTGGCGGTACTGGGACGGTGCGGCATGGAGTGCGGGCGACGGCACGAACGCCGTCGCGATCGTGCCTCCGATGAACTCCGAGCTGTCCGTGCAGTTCAACGAGTACACTGGGAAATGGCTGATGGTGACTCTGGACGGCAAGGCCGACGGCACGATGCTGCTGCGAACCGCAGACAGCCCGGAAGGCCCCTGGACGCAGGGTGAAGGCATCGCGAACTCGCTCGATTATCCTGGCCTCTACGGCGGATACATCCACCCCTGGTCGTCGGGTCCTGATCTCTACGTCGCGATGTCGCAGTGGGATCCGTACAACGTCTTCCTCGTGCGCGTCCACCTCGACGAGGACGGCTCGATCACGAACCCGAATCTCATCCAGAACCCCAGTTTCGAACATAGCTCGACGATCGCCGCACCTTGGGCGTGCAACGGCAACTGCGGGATCGACACGAATCACGCCTGGTCGTATGCGGGCAGTCGCCAAGCGTGGATGCGCAGCAACGCCGGCACCGTGGACGTGCATCAGGCAGTCGCCGTCGAGCCGAACACGGATTACGTCTTCTCGGGCTTCGTGATCACGGGAGGTGTGCCGGCCGACGGGACCTTCGGTGTGCGCGAGGTCGGTCCAGGGGCGGCAGCGCTCGGATCGACCGGCTTCACCGCGGTCGCGCCCTATCAGCGGTTCGAGGTCGCGTTCAACTCCGGATCGGCCACCAGCGTCGAGGCCTTCGTCGGGACGGCGCTGAACGGCGATCGGTGGGTGCAGATCGATGATCTCGCCGTGGTCAAGGTGGATCCGACCGATCCCGTGGATCCGACCGATCCCGTGGATCCGACCGATCCCGTGGATCCGACCGACCCGGTGGATCCGACCGACCCGGTGGATCCGACCGACCCGCCAGTCACGGTTCCGCCGACGGCACCTGGCGGGGGCGGACCGACCGACCCGGCGCCTGGTGCGCTTCCTGCATCGGGCGGAAGCGGCGACGGCGGGCCGCTGGCGGCGACGGGTTCCGATGGCGTGGCGCTGATCGTGCCACTGGTCATCGGCACTCTGCTGCTCGTGGCGGGAGGCGTGATGACCGCCGTTCGCCGCAGGCAGACCGGACACTGATTCGGTGAGGTGGGAGAGGCGGATGCGGGAATTCTCCTCGCATTCGCCTCTTTCCCGCTTGTGCTTGAAATCGATTTCGTCTAGCGTGTCGTCTACCGGTCGACGGCGACCCGATCAACCGGCTCCCTGGCACCAGCCCGAACAGCATGACTCGATGTCGAGTCACGTTCCTGAGGAGGAACCCATGGCAATCAACACATCCCGCAGAAGGCGGATCACTCTGTCGGCCCTCAGCGCGGTCACCGCAGTCGGTCTGCTGGCCGGCTGCGGCTCCAGCACCCCCGGCGAGTCCGCCGGAGACGGCGGAGGAGAAGACGGAGTCACGACCATTCAGTTCTGGCACCGGACGTTCACTCCGGTCGAGAACGAGTGGTACGAGGGCATCGTCAAGAAATTCAACGAGTCGCAGGACGAGATCAAGGTCGTCGACACCGAGGTTCCCGGCGACACGTGGGATCAGAAGATGAAGGCCGCCCAGGCCGCGGGCAAGGCGCCTGATGTCTACACCCACTCGGGCAGCATCCAGGATGCGGTGAACGCCGGGCAACTGCACGACCTCGACTCCATCGTCCCTGAGGACGCGTTGGCCGAGATCATTGACTCCGCGAAGTCGGTTTCCGAGATCGACGGCACCTACTACGCCTACCCCTTGCTGCTTGAGCCGCAGACCGTGCTCTACTGGAACAAGGAGCTACTCGACGCGGCGGGCGTCGACACGGAGAACGGTCCTGAAACGTGGGACGAACTCCTGGCCGCCTGCGCTGAGATCAAGCCGACGCTTGCCTCGGGCCAATACTGCATCTCTCCCGCGCAGGACGCAGCCACCTTCGCCTGGTCGTCCGTCGGACAGCAGTACAACTTCGCCGGGCACACCGCTCTTACCGACGATTGGACCGCGCCGAACATCGACGATGACGGCTACCGCGATCTTATGGAGCAGTACAAGTCGCTTTGGGACAACGGGTACATGCCGAAGCAGCCGCTCGCTGCCTACGTCGAGGGCAAGGACTTCGGCGAGCAGAAGGTCGCCTTCAAGGTTTCCGGCTCGTGGACGATGTCGGAGATGGGGTCGGACTACCCCGACATGCTCACCAACATTGGCATCGGCGCGTTCCCGAGTGCGTCGGGTTCCGACGACCGCACGGCCACCACGCTCGGCAACTTCAAGTGGGTCGTCGACGCGAAGACCAAGAACGCCGAGGCCGCCGGTGAGTTCCTCAGCTGGGCGATCGCCGGCGACCCGGAGAACGTCGTGCCGTTCTTCGTCGACACGCAGTTCACGAAGGTGCCGGTCCGGCAGTCCGTGCAGGATGCCGTCGCCGAGAGCGACGAAGCCGCCGACGCACCCTGGTCGGACATCATCGTCAACGAGATCGCACCCACCGCGATCCCCGAGCCGACCTATCCCTGGGACGTGTCCCTGGCAGTGGGAACCGCGCTCGAGACCGTGATGAAGGGCGCAGCATCTGCCGATGACGCGATCAACACCGCGAACAAGGCGATCCAGACCGTGATCGACCGCGACGGACTGGCCGATAAGGCTCCGAAGAACTGACAGCGCTCACGTCGAGGGCCGGGATCATCCCGGCCCTCGAACCGTGACGCACCCGAACGATGAGGTGGACATGGCCAGTCAAGCTGTGCAAGAACGCCGGATGATCCGGCAGAGGCAGAACCGGCATCGATTCCGGGACGACAAGATCGCCTACTGGTTCCTGGTGCCGGTGGTGGTGCTGCTCGGGATCTTCGTGATCTGGCCGGCGATCTACGCGGGCTACCTCTCGTTCCAGAACTGGAGCTTCTACAAGGACCCTGAGTTCGTCGGCTGGAAGAACTTCACGGATGTGATGTCAGACCCGCTGTTCTGGGCGTCGGTCGCCCGCGGCTTCGGCTTCGTGGCGTTGACCGTGCCGCCCATGCTGGTCCTGGCATTCCTTTTCGCCAGTCTGGTCGTCAGCGTCGGCAAGAGGTTCGCCGGCATCCTGAAGGTCAGCATCTACATCCCGACGATCATCTCCGCGGTGATCACCTCGATCATCTTCGTACTCATCTACGACTACTCCGGCGGCCTGCTCAACTGGTTCCTCGCGTTCTTCGGCATCGACCCGATCGCCTGGATCGGCGATCCCGCATGGGCACTGCTCGCGATCGCCGTCCCTGCGATCTGGCTGGGCATGGGGCTCACGTCTCTGATCATGGTGGCGGCGATGGTCGACATCCCGCAGGAGTTCTACGAGGCCGCCGCGATGGAGGGCGCGAACTGGTGGCAGAAGACCGCCTACATCACACTCCCGCAGATGAAGAACATCCTCCTCTACCTTCTGATCACCGGCTTCGTCGCCGCGATTCAGCAGTTCGAACTTCCGCTCGTCATGACGAACGGCGGGCCTCTGGATTCGACCATGCTGCCGAACCTGTTCATCTTCAATCACTTCCGCAACGACATCAACGTCGGCTACTCGATCGCCGCCGCCCTGCTGATGTTCGTGGTGCTGGGCACGGTCTCGGCCGTGGTCTTCAGATTCGTCAACTCGGAGAGGCTGGTGGACTGAGATGGCCATCGTTCAGGACACGACGCGGATCGTCCTCGCAGGCAAAGAGCCCCAGCGCAAGCCGCTGCCGCGCACACCCGGCTCGTGGCTGGTGCTCATCGGCAAGGGGATCGCCGGACTCCTGTTCCTGGTGGCCGCGCTCTTCCCGCTCGCATGGATGGTGATCGCCGGCTTCAAGTCGAAGACCGAGGTCATTCAGACGCCGTTCCAGTTCTTCCCGGAGGTGTGGAAGTGGGAGAACTACGTGCAGATCCTGGCGGATCCCACGTTCACGCTCACCATGGGGTGGACGTTCATGGGCGCCGTCCTGTTCACGCTCCTCAGCCTCACGATCAACTCGCTCGCGGCGTACGCCTTCGCACGGTTGGAGTTCCGGTTTAAGAAGACGATCTGGACGATCGTCATCACCACGATGTTCATTCCGGCCATGACCATCCTCCTCACCAGCTTCATCGTCGTCACCAAGCTCAGCATGCTCGACACCCTCGCGGTGCTCGTTCTGCCAGGAGCCGCGAGCGCGGCGACGGTGTTCTTCATCCGGCAGTTCTACCTCAACATCCCGGCGAGCCTCGAAGAGGCGGCGATGCTCGACGGATGCGGACGATTCGCGATCTTCGTGCGGATCTTCCTGCCGCTGTCGAAGCCGCCGTTCGTCGTGATGGGCATCACTGCGTTCCTCGCGTACTGGAACTCCTACGTCTGGCCGATCCTGACGATCACCAGCCCTGAGCGTTTCGTCGTGCAGCAGTACCTCGCGACGTTCCGCTCCGAGCGCTCGACGGAACTGGGACTGCTGATGGCAGGTTCCGTGCTCGCGGCCGCGCCCGTGGTCATCCTGTTCCTTATCTTCCAGCGCCAGATCATCGGCAACATCAAGATGGCGGGGCTGAAGTAGGCAGAGGCACCATGACTCCGACAGCGCGCGATTCCGTCGCGTCCTTCGCGCGAACTCTGACACCACTCCCGCTCGGACAGCTGCGGCCGGCCGGATGGTTGCGAGGCCAGCTCGATCGCCAGCTGACGGGCATGGGCGGCACACTTGACGAGTTCTGGCCTGATGTGCGCGACAGCGGGTGGATCGGCGGACCGGCAGAGGGATGGGAGCGCGGACCGTATTGGCTCGACGCCATGGTGCCGCTCGCCTTCCTGACCGGCGACGCGAAACTCATCGGGAAGGTCACTCGCTGGGTAGACCACATCATCGAGCATCAGACGAACGACGGATGGATCGGACCGGCCGCCGGCGACCCATCGGAACTGCACCACGCCGACTTCGGGGACTATGACGTGTGGCCGCGGATGATCGTCCTGAAGGCGCTCCTGCAGTTCCATTCTGCGACCGGCGACAAGCGGATCATCCCGGCCGCCGTGCGCCTGGTCAAGCGGATCGGCCACGTCCTCGCTGCGCACCCGCTGCATGAGTGGGGGCGGGTGAGGTGGGCCGACCTCGTGATGTCGATCCTCGAACTGCACGAGCAGACCGGCGACGATACCCTGCTCGAGGTTGCCGTGCTCGTGCGCGAACAGGGCTACGACTGGACCGAGCACGCGGAGACCTTTCCGTACCGCGAGAAGGTGACGGATGCCGTTCTCCACAGCTTCGAGGACCGTGCCGACGGCGTGTGGATGAACGACGACTTCCTCGCCACGCACGGTGTGAACATCGCGATGGGGCTGAAGGCGATGCCTGTGTGGTGGCGGGCCAGCGGCGATGAACGGCAACGCGCGGCGTTCTCGTCGATGCTCGAGCGACTCGACCGGCACCACGGCCAAGCGACGGGACTGTTCACCAGCGACGAGCACCTCGCCGGCACGAATCCGTCGCAGGGGACCGAGACCTGCACGGTCGTGGAGCTCATGTTCTCGCTGGAGACGGCACTGGAGGCGTGGGGCGCCGACGAGCACGTCGCAGACCGCCTCGAACGCCTCGCGTTCAATGCGCTGCCCGCCAGCGCGCGCTCGGACGAATCGGCCCACCAGTACGATCAGCAGGCGAACCAGGTGATCTGCCACGTCACTGAGGACCGTGTGTACACGAACAACGGTCCGGAGTCGAACACCTTCGCGCTCGCTCCGCACTTCGGCTGCTGCACGGCGAATCGACACCAGGGCTGGCCCAAGTTCGCGTCCCGTCTGTGGATGCGAAGCCAGGATGGCGGACTAGCAGCGATCTCGTACGCGCCGTGCGAGATCGACACCGAGGTGACGGGTGCCGCTGTGCGGGTGCGGGTGGAGTCGCAGTATCCGTTCGAGGATCGTGTGATGATCGAGATCACCGCCGGTACCGGAGCGGCCTTCCCGCTGCATCTGCGGATTCCCGGCTGGGCGCGCGATTCGACGGTGACGGTCGACGGGGAGGAACCGCTCTCGCCGTCCGCCGGGACGTCGATCACGCTCGATCGGCACTGGGGCGGCCGGCATCGGATCGTGCTGCAGTGGGACGTCCCCGTCGAGGTGCGACGCGGATTCAACGACGCTGTGACTCTGACCCGTGGCCCGATCGTCTTCGCCGCTGCGATCGAAGAGGGATGGCGCGTGATCGGCGGCGAGCCGCCACACGAGATGTGGGAGGTGCTGCCGCTGAGCCCATGGAATCTCGCACTCGTGCTCGACCCGGGTGCCAAGCGACCCGAGGTTGAGCTCGCGCGCGGACCGCTCGGGGATGAGCCGTTCACTCCGGACGGCGCTCCCATGCGACTGCGCGCCTCGGCGAGTCGGGCCCCGGGGTGGCGGGTCGAGCACGGCGCGGCCGCAGCACCCCCGATGAGTCCCGTTTCTGTGCAAGGAGACGTGCAGATGATCGACCTGATCCCATATGGTGCGGCTCGCCTTCGCGTTACCGAGATTCCGTGGACCGTTGTTGGTCAGACGAAGCGCACCCAGTTCGCGCCGGTGCCGGTTTCGGCCCGCTGAAGCAGTTCGAGCTCATCATCGCGGACGGCGTAGAGGGAGACGGTCGTCGACCGTTCTCCGGCGGCGATGAGATAGGCGCCGTCGGGGCTGACGGCGAACCCGCGTGGCTGTGTCTCGGTGACGGTGAAGCGCGTCGGTGCCGACACCGATCCGTCATCGGCCACTGCCACCGCACCCAGTGTGCTCTCGGTGCGTTCCGAGCTCCACAGCCAGTTGCCCCCCGCGCCGAAGTGCAGGTCGGCGCCCCAGATGTAGTGGTTCGCAAGCGGGTCAGCGCCGAAAACGCTGTGGCCGAGGTCCTTGGTCGTGTCGTACGCGGTGGTCGCGTCGCGGAGCTCGAGCCGCCCGCTCCGGGCGTCGCGAGAGTAGTGGAGCACCTCACCGGAGAACTCGGTGAGCACGTACGCCGCGTCCTGTGCGTCGTTCAGCACGAGGTGGCGCGGGCCGCTGCCGGCCGGTGCTTCCACCGTCTGCGGGGTCAGCGGTACGAGTCGGAAGTCTCCGTCGAGTGCGTACTGCGCCACGATATCCGCGCCGAGCGACACGAAGTAGGCGAATCGGCCATCGACGCTCGGCAACACCGAGTGCAGGTTCGGGAACTCGATCTTCGAAACCGGCTCGCCGACGACGTCGCCTGAAACCGGGCAGCTGATGCCGTAGCCGCCGCCGTATGACGCACCAAGAAGCGCTGTGCCACCCCGCACGATGGCGAGATAATTCATGCCCCCGCCTGGGAGATCGAGCCGGGACTGCGGAGTGAGCCGTCCGCTTTGGCGGTCCAGCGACAGGGTCAGGATGCCGGCGGGCTCGCCTTTCACACCCGCATAGACGAGATCGCGGTCGGAGTCGACAGCGAAGGTCGAGCATCCGGGGAGTCCGTCAGTGACGGCGAGGAGCTCGATCCTCCCGTTCTTGAGGCGGAAGGTGCTGATGGATCCTTCGCCGGCGTTGGCGACCAGGACGAGCGCAGAGTCGGTCATGCCTCGATCGTACGGTGAGCGAGGAAACGACGGTGATAGCGATTGCTTTACCCATGCTGATATCGGTTTCATAGAAAATCCGATAGTGTGCTCGACATGCGCAAGTGACACAGAACGTCGAGTCCGCACCCGATCGAGGTGAAGGACCATGCCGTCGACGCCGAATCGGGTCGACGGCGACTCCCGTGTTCACTCAGCGAATTTAAGGAGCGCCCATGCGCGCCGTCCCCGAACCGTACACCGCGCCGCCGGCTGGGGTGACGCCCGGCGGCTTCCTACTCTGGATCACCCGGATGCAGTGGACCACCGTTGTGCAGGGAACTGTGTGCGACATCATCTGGCTGCTGGGACTCGCCCTCACGCCCTGGGCCATCGGACGCGCGATCGACGAAGGCCTCGTCGCCGGCGACTTTGCCGCATTCTTGCGCTGGCTCGCGGTCGTGATCTGGCTTCAGTTGCAGCATTCGCTGATTCAGGGTCTTCGTGACCGCGCCGGTTCGGTGAACTTCGAGCGCGCCTCGAGCCGGGTGAGTCAGGTGATCGCCCGTGCGTCGACCAGGGTGACGGTGGCAGCCGACCAGAAGCTGCCGGCGGGAGCGATGGTGACGGTGGCGTCGTCGGATTCCTGGGCGATCAGCTTCATTCCGATCAACGTCGGTTCCCTGATCTCTTCGCTGGTCGCGTTCATCACGGTGTCCGCGCTGCTGTTGCGTGATTCGCTGCTGCTCGGCCTGCTCGTCGTCGTCGGCGTACCGGCGTTCGCACTCGTGCAGTTCGCGCTCGTGAAGTCTCTGCACAAGCGGCAATGGATCGTCCGCAAAGCCTCGGAGCAGATGAACGCCGTCGCCGCCGACAGCGTCAAAGGAATGCGCGTGCTGCGCGGTATTGGCGGCGAGGAGCAGTTCCTGTCGCGCTTTCGCACGCATTCGTCGCAGTTGGGTAAAGCGGCGAAGAAGGCGTCCTGGCCGCTGGCGGCTGCCGAAGGCCTGAACGTGCTCATCGCCGGCATCCTGGTCGCCACGCTGACGTGGATCGGCGCCGGGCTGGTCGCTCAGGGCGACCTGCAAGTCGGCGAGCTCGTCTCCTTCTACGGCTACGCCGGCTTCATGATGATGCCGGTGGCGCTGTTCAACCAGGTGTTGCGAGTCGTGGTCTCCGGCTTCATCGGTGCACGCAAGGTCGTCGACGTGTTGGAGGTCGACCCGCTGTGGGCCCAGGACGGGGAGAGCCGAGCGTCGGATGCCGCAGCGGAGATGCCGGCGCTCGTAGACGAGCGGACCGGTGTGACCGTGCGGGATGGCGAGTTGCTCGCGGTGGTGATTCCGAACTCTTCCGAGGCGAGGGAATTCGTGGATCGGCTCGGACGAATGGACGTCGAAGGAAAGGACGCTGACGAGCCGGATGCCGTGGCGCCTGCCGTACGGTTGCATGGCGACAGCATCTGCCGACTGCCGATCGAGCAGGTCCGCAGCGCTGTCGTCGTCTCCGACCCCGTACCGTTCCTCTTCAGTGGAACGCTGCGCAGCGTGCTCGACCCGTGGGCTCAGCACGACGACGATGCACTGCTGCGAGCGGTGAGAAGCGTCGATGCGCTCGACGTCATCGAGTCGGTGGACGGTGGTCTGGGAGTGCTCGTCGGCGAGGGAGGCATCGAGTTCTCCGGCGGCCAGCGCCAGCGGCTCGGAGCAGCGCGAGCCCTGCTCTCCGAGCCCGAGGTTCTCGTGTTGCACGATCCCACTTCGTCCGTGGACGCCGCCACCGAGGAGCGAATGGCCGACGGCATCCGCTCACATCGCCGAGGGCGCACGACGATCATCGTCACCTCGAGCCCGCTCGTGTTGAGCGTCGCTGATCGAGTCGCACTCGTCATAGACGGCGAGGTGCGCGCCGACGGCACTCATGACGAACTGCTGAGAAGAGACGGCGCCTACGTCACCGCTGTGCTGCGAGCACAACCGGAACCTGCCGCTGACGAGAAGGAGGCGACACGATGAGTGATCCGACACTCCCGATCGCGAGCAGTCGCGACGTGTGGGCTGCGCTGTCGAATTTCTGGCGTGATCGGCGCGGCCGGTTCGTCCTGATCGCGGTGCTTTACGGGGCGGCGGCTGTGGCCGCTCTCGCACCGCCGAAGCTGTTCGGGGCACTCATCGATCGGTTGGATGCGGGAGCTGATGGTGGCGTCATCGCGTTGTTCTGCGGAGGGATGATCGTCAGTGTCGTAACGCAGGCGGCACTGCTGCTACTGGCGACGCGGACTGCACTCGTGCTCGGCGAGGACGTATTCCGCGGCGTACGCGACGAGTTCATGAGGAACGCGCTGCGGCTGCCGATCGGCCTGATCGAACGCGGTGGTACAGGTGAGCTCGTCACGCGGACCACGCAGGATGTCCGCTCGCTCGGCGGCACGGTGCGTGATGCGATACCTCAGACGCTCATCGCCGTGGTGACCGTCGTGCTCACCGTCGTCGCCGCTGCCTTGACCGCGCCTCTGATCGCGCCGGTGTACCTGCTCGCGCTGCCGCTGCTGGTGGTGGTGATGCGATGGTACGTGCGCCGGGCCCCCGCGGTTTACCACCGGCTGGGTGGCAGCTACGGCGCGATGTTCGCGTCGGTGCACGAGACATCGTCCGGCTCTCGCACCGTCGAGGCGCTGAGCCTTCAGGATGCGCGCAACCGATCGATAGATCAGACGATCGGCGCGCACTGGTCTGCGGCGGTCGGGCGTATCCGTCTGCGCCAGATGATGCTGCCGTGGTCGAACCTCTCGTTCGCGATTCCGGTGTTCGCCTCACTTGCGTGGGGCGGCTGGCTCGCGATCGATGGGCGGGTCTCGATCGGCGCCGTGGTCGCTGTCACCTTGTACGCATCCGCGCTGGTCGCTCCGATGGAGTCGCTCATCGAGTGCACGGATGAGCTGCAGCGCGGCTTCGTATCATTCGCCCGTGTTCTCGGCATCAGCCGTACGCCGCAGGAGCATGACCCAGTCCCCATCGCGCACCCCGCCGCGGCTACTGCCGTTGACCCTGCCGTTGGTCCTGCCTCGGGGGATGTCGAGCTGCATGATGTGCGCTTCGCCTATCGCGCGGGCCGGGAGGTGTTGCACGGGGTGTCGCTGCACATCGTTCCGGGCGAGCGTCTGGCTGTTGTCGGACCATCCGGAGCGGGAAAGTCGACTCTGGCGCGCCTGCTCGCGGGGCTGGACTCGCCGGCTGCCGGCCGCGTCTGTGTCGGAGGAGTCGACCTCGCCGAGCTCGACGTCGCGCATCGGCGCCGTGCCGTACTGCTCGTGACGCAGGAGAGCCACATCTTCGCGACGAGCATTCGCGACAACGTTCTTCTCGCGCGCCCAGATGCGAATGACATGCAGTTGTCAGCGGCGCTGACGACGGTCGGAGCACAGCGGTGGATCACCGCGCTGGAGGAAGGATGGCACACCATGGTCGGCAGAGGCGGTCATGTGCTCAGCGGCGCACAGGAGCAGCAGCTCGCCCTTGCGCGAGTCGTACTCGCCGACCCGCGCACGATCGTGCTGGACGAGGCGACATCGTCGATGGATCCGGGAGCCGCCCGCGAACTGGAGTCGGCGCTCGGTGCCGCGCTGGCCGGTCGCACTGTCATCGCCATCGCGCATCGGCTGTCCACTGCGCACGACGCGGATCGCATCGCCGTCGTCGACGCAGGGCGCCTGGTGGAACTCGGCACGCACGACGAACTCGTGTCAGCCGCCGGAGGCTACGCAGACCTCTGGAACGCGTGGAGTGATGACGGCGCCATGCGCGACCACTGATAGCGGCGCCATACCCGTTCTCGATTCGGTCACCGACCGAATCTCACCAGACCGTGTAGCCGCCGTCCGCGACGAGGTCGGTGCCGACGACGAAGCTCGAGGCGTCCGACGCGAGGAAGAGGATGACGGATGCCACCTCGTCCGGCGTACCCAGGCGGCCGATCGGCGTGCGCTCGCGCCACGTGACGCCCAACTCCGGCTCCCGCTCCAGGAGGGCCGCAGTCAGATCTGTCGCGATGTAACCGGGCGAGACCGAGTTCACGCGTACGCCGCGACTGGCCCACTCACCCGCGAGCGTGCGAGAGAGATGGGCGACGCCGGCCTTGGAGGCGTTGTAGCTGGATTGCTTCTGCGGGTAATTGCTGATGGCGCCGCTCATCGACGCGATGTTGACGATCGAACCGCGTCCGGCGTCGAGCATGAGACGCCCGAGTGCCTGCGAGACGTAGAAGACGCCGGACAGATTGATGTCCACGACCTGGCGCCAGTCTGCGGCGCTCATCTCCTCCGCGCTCGCCGAGCGAACGATACCGGCGGCGTTCAGCACGACGTCCGGAGCGCCGTGGCGCTCTGCGACGATGCGGGCGAACTCGGCGA
The DNA here is from genome assembly GCF_014635185.1 of Microbacterium murale. GTDB lineage: Bacteria > Actinomycetota > Actinomycetes > Actinomycetales > Microbacteriaceae > Microbacterium > Microbacterium murale. Next base: position 560,005 of record NZ_BMCM01000001.1, on the reverse strand, counting down.
CAGCATCCGGATCCGTCACGTCGACGCGCACGAAGTCGAGCTCGACCTCACCGCTCACCGATTGCCAGCCATCCGCATCCGCCTGACCGACATCGCCGACCGTCATGTTCAGGTCGACGACGATGACCCGCGCGCCCTGATCGAGCAGCCGCCGGACGGTCGCGAGCCCGATGCCGCGGCCGCCGCCGGTGACGACGGCGAGCTTGCAGTCAAGATCTGGATAGGTTGCGTCGGTCATGTCGTCATCCTCGTCTCACTTGGCGGAATCTTCCAGCGTCATCTCGCGCAGCCCGAACCAGTACGAGGTGGTACCCGCCGGCGCGCATGGGCACACGTTCGACTGCACCCACATCGTCTTCTCGTCCTCTGAGACGAACTTCGAGGGGATCGTCGTGCCGTACCCGCCGATCTGCTCTGCATCCCATGGGTACTCCCCGAAGTCTTCCGTCAGGAACGGCTCCCACGGTCCCCATGGAGTCGGCGACTCGTAGAACTCGAATGTGAACTCCGTCCAGGACGTATAGACATAACGGTCGTGCTTCGGCAGATACGTCACGCCGCCCTGCGAGATGACGCTCAGATCATGCTGGCGTCGCTCGTCGATCAGCACCGGACGCTTCGAGGCGATGTCGCCGGTCCAGGTCGCCTCGGCATCGCCCGGTTCGCCGGCGTAGAACTGCCACGCCGCGGCATCCTGCACCGAGTCGACCGGCACTCGAGCAAGGAACAGCTCGGTGGGGTCTGGCACGACGTCCGAGAACGAGTCGCGCCAGTTGCCGTCGAGTCCGTAGGCGTACGCGTACTCGGGGTCGGGGGCGGATGCCGCGTCCTGACCGTAATCAGCGAACCAGATCGTCGTGAACACGCCGTCGTCGAACATCGGCGCGGCCGTGTCCCACTTCCAGGTCTGGCCGTGATCGTCGCTGTGCGCGATCGTTGCGGCGGGAGCGGCATTGAAATCCCGAGCCAGATCCTGCACAGCCAGGAAGATCGTGCCGTCCGTGCACAGCATGCCGGTCGGCTTGCGCGTGAACCCCTCGCCCGACCACACCTGGCCGAGCTCATCGCCGAGTGCGAGTCCTTCGCCTTCTAGATCGTCGGATGCCGGGGTGCCGGTGACCCGGTTCATTACGATGTCGCTGAACTCGTTTCCGAACCCCGCGCCGTCGCCGTTCGCCGTGTAGAGGGCGTCGTCGTCCGACCAACAGCTGGGCCAGAGGTCGCCATCGGAGACCCCGATCGCGGTGGGTGCATCCTCGATGACGGCCGAGAACGGCCCCGTGTCTCCGCCTGTTCCAGAACCGCCCGCTGTCGAGCAACCGGCGGTGAACATAATCGACGCAGTGAGCGCGACCATCGCGACGGTCCGGCGCATCGGCCGTCAGTCCCGCGGTGCGCGGGGAGGCGTCGCGCCGATGTCAGGGACCGGACCCGTCGCCAAGTGAACCTCCAGGTCGTCGGCGCTGGGCGTCCTCGGGCGGCGAGCGGTAGGCCGGTCGAGGTAGAACACGGCAGTGGAGGCGATGTCGTCACGCAGTGGCAGGTAACGCCATCCGCTGCGCCATCCGAGAGCCTGGATGTCGACCTTGGGGATGCCGGTGGTGAAGTGGATCGGATCGAGCAGGTGCCAGCGGTACATGCCGAAGCGCTGCTGGCTCACGTACAGGCCGTCGGGTTTGATCACCTGAGGCATGCCGAGGTAGGGGGTGGAGAACTCGGTGTAGCCCTTGCCTGGTATATCGAAGTTCCACGCACCGCCGAAGTAGTCCTCGGTGCCCGTGCCGGCGATCGTCGGATAGTCGGTGTCGTCGTCGAGGTAGAACTTGATCTCACCCTCGCCCCACCAGCCGTTGGAGTTCACGCCCCAGGCGATGTAGGTGCCGACGTACTGTCCCTGACCCTCGATGCCCTCGAGGATGACGTGGGGGGTCTTGTCCTCGAGCGGGTTCGACCGGCGCCACTGCGCGTGAAAATAGGCGTCGTTGGAGTAATCGCCGCCGATCTCGTACGTGACCTGGTAGTAGACGCGAACGTCAAGGTCAGAGGTGTTCTCGACCGTGAGGCGGGCGCTCTCGCGGAACGGCATCGGCCAGTAGGAGTTGAAACCACCGTGCGGGTTGGCGGCGATGGTCTGCGAGTTCACCTGTGCGAACACGCCCCAGCCGTTGCAGAAGAAGTCGCCGTACGGCACCTCGACGGCGGGCTCTTCCGCGCCGTCCCAGTAGGCGCGCAGCAGCAGTGTGCGCCAGTTGTCGGTATGGGTCGTGATCCAGATATGGGTGATCTTGCCCGCGCCCTGGATGTTCGCGAGGTCGAACGTCTCGCCCGCCTTGATGTCGACGCTCGGCGAGATCTTCCAGCCGGCGCCGAGATCGCGAGCGCATTCCGCGCCCGTGCCCTCAGTCGCCCGCCCGCCTCCGCCGACGGAACCATCGAAGTTCTCCGGCGAGATCGATCGGGTCTGAACCGGGCGCAGGGCCGCGATCGTTGCCAGATCGGAGGGTGCGAGAGTCATCTCTTCTTCACGTCCTTGTGTCTATGTGGGATGTGCAGCGGCGATGCCGGTGCAGCGAGATCGTCACCACTGTAATCGATTTCAGGCCTACGCGCCACAAAACGCCCTACGCGCGATACTGTTGCATCACGCCCGGTTCGGCCGGAGTATGCAGTGAGGGTGGGCATGACCACGATCTATGACGTCGCAGAGCTGGCCGGCGTGTCTCCGGCGACTGTCTCACGCGTTTTCAACGGTACGAGCGTCTCCGTCGAGAAGTCGAAGGCCGTGCGCGATGCTGCGAAGGAGTTGAAGTTCGTTCCGAGCCGCACAGCGCGCACGCTGCGCCGGCAGAGCTCCGAGGTGATCGGGCTGATCATCCCCGACATCGAGAACCCGTACTTCACCGAAATGGCGCGTGGAGTCGAAGATGTCGCGTCGGAGGCCGGCTACTCGGTGGTGCTGTGCAACACTGACGCGCAGGTCGACAAGGAATCGACGTATCTGCAGATCGCGATCTCCGAGAACATGTCGGGCGTGATCATCGCGACCGCCTCCGAGCAGTCTGATCTCGATCTGATTCTGGCGACCGGTCGGCCCGTGGTGGCCGTCGACCGCAGCACGACCTACGACGTCGACGGCGTGGTGATGGCCAATCGTGCTGCGGGAGCGTCGGCGACGAGGGCACTGATCGACGCCGGATATCAGCGAATCGCGTACATCGGCGGGCCGGAGCACATCGACACGGCTGCCGAGCGTGCGTCCGGCTGGCGAGCGTCGCTCGCTCACGCGCAGCCCGATGCCGACCTCGAAGCGCTGTTGCGCTTCGCGACCTTCCGCGTCGACGGCGGTCGCGCCGCGATGGAGGAGCTCCTCTCGATGCCGGAGCCGCCTGACGCCGTCGTCGCCGGCAACAACCTCATCGGTGTCGGTGCGATCCAGGTGCTCACCGAGCACGGGCTCACGCCTCCTAGGGTCGGTGTCGCCGTCATCGGTTCATTGCCGTTCACGACTCTCTCGCCCACGGCCGTCACGGTCGTTCGGTTGCCCGCACGTCACATGGGGGTCACGGCGGCGAAGATGCTGCTGGAGCGGATTGGCGGCGACGAGCAGCCCTCGCGCACGGTCGTACTGCGCAACGAACTGCGGGCGGCCAGCGTCCCGCGCTGACGAACGTCCGTAATCGGTTTCCATCCAGCGCGACAGTCCTCTGACCTTCGGCGGCTGCTTCCTCGTGACCGTCGCTCGCCAGTTGACGAAATCGATTTCATGCTCAATACTTGTGACGCAGGTCGACCGATGCCGTTCTCTGAACGCCGTTCGTTTCGTCCAGCCCGAGTCCATGCCCTCAGAGATGACGGCACATCGTCAAAGGATCCACATGTTCGCACAGCGCTCACGACAGGTTCGACGCGTGCTTCTTACGGGAGCCCTTGCTCTCATCACCGCCGGAACGCTCGCAGGTTGCAATTTCCTCACCCCGACCGCGTCGAATTCTGGCGGCGGATCGGAGAAGGTCTCGACCGAGGTTCCGGACGAAGAAGTGACGCTCAGGGTTGCCGACTGGGACAACAGCGAGTCGATGGAAATGGTCATCGAGGCCTTCGAGAAGCAATATCCGCAGGTGAACGTCGAGCACGAATACACCGAGGCATCCGACTATCAGAAGACCATCAAGCTCGTCATGCAGTCCGAGAACCCGCCGGACATCGTGCAGTACAACACGCCGGTGCGTGAGCTCGGTGCGGCGGGCCTGATCCTCGACCTCACACCCTACGAAGAGGCCTATGGCTGGGCGGATGTCATCCCCGGCTCGCTGCTTGACCAGACACGCTTCAGCGCCGACGGCAAGACCATGGGCGAAGGGTCACTGCTGGCGGCCCCGAGCACCGTGCCCCTCGTCGGAGTGTTCTACAACAAGGGTCTCACCGAGCCTGCGGGGGTGACCGAGGTGCCCGCTGATTTCGCGGACTTTGAAGACGCGCTCGCGAAGGTCAAGGCGAGCGGTTCGTTGCCCCTCCAGCTCGGGGCCCTCGACTTCGGCGGCATCCACAACTTCGCCGCGGTCCTCAACGCGCATTCGGATTCGGACGACCTGCGTTCCTGGCTCTTCGGCCAGAAGGGTGCAGACATCTCGTCGACCATCTCCGATGCCGCCGCGACCATGCAGGAGTGGGCTTCGGAGGGCTACTACCTTCCGTCAGCCAACGGCACCGGCGATGCGGATGCCGCTGCGAAGTTCGCCGCGGGCTCCAGCGCCTACCTCATCACGGGCTCCTGGAATGCCAATGCGTTCGAGGAGAGCCTGGGTGACGACGTCGGCTTCTTCCTCCTGCCCATGGACGAAGCCTCATGGCCGCAGGTCGCGACCGCCTCGGTGGCCGCCTTCTCGGTGTCGGCCAAGACCGAGCACCCCACGGCGGCCGTGGCGTTCCTCGACTTCCTCTACTCGAAGGAGGCTGCGCCCGGAGTGACGGTGACCGGCAATCTGTCCCTCAATCCCGAAGGCAACGATGGGCTGGAAGGCGTGAACGCCGACATCGCGGATGCATACGCGCGGCTCGCCGAAGCGGACGGCGCCGTGATTTTCCCGGATCAGTCTGCCCCTGCGCTGCTCGATGTGCTCACCGGCGGTCTGCAGCTGGTTCTCGCCGGAAACAGCACCCCGGAGGACTTCTCCGCCGACGTACAGAAGGCGTGGAGTGAGTATCACGAGTAACAGGAGGCGAAACAGTCGCTTTCGGCGCACGCAGCGGTCGGCGTACTTCTACGTGCTGCCGGCCGTCATCATCTTCACGCTGCTTATCGTCTTGCCCGGGCTGCACACGCTGTACCTCTCCTTTGTCAATTGGGATGGCTTGACTGCGGCGACATCGGCGGGCGTGGACAACTACCTAGCGCTGGTCCAGGATCCACTGCTGCTCGGCGCGCTGAAAAACGCACTGGTGCTGCTGTTCTTCTTCACTCTGCTGCCGATTCTGCTCGCGTTGCTCGTCACCGCGCTCATCGGACCGGGACCGCGCCCTGGGCTGACCGTGCTGAGAACCGTCTACTTCCTTCCTCAGGTCGTGCCGCTGGTCGCCGTCGGAATCATCTGGCGCTGGATGTACAACGCCGACGGAGTCGTCGACTCCACGCTGGGGTTCTTCGGGATCGCCGGGCCGGTCGAAGGCTGGCTCGGCAACTTCACCACTGCACTGCCTGCGATCGGGCTGGTCGGCACGTGGGCGCTCTACGGAGTGTGTCTAACGCTTTTTCTCACAGGAGTGCAGAAGATCGATTCCGGACTGTACGACGCGGTCACCGTCGATGGGGGAGGGCGGATCTGGCAGTTCTTCGCCGTCACGCTTCCGAGTCTGCGGCGCGAGATCGCGCTCGCGGCATCCATCACCGGCATCGCCGCATTGGCCACGTTCGACCTCATCTTCATCGCGACCAGGGGCGGGCCGGGGAATTCGACGACCGTCCCGGGTTTGCTGGTCTATCGACTGGCATTCACGACCGGTGAGATCGGCGCCGCTTCGGCGCTGGCGATCTGCCTCATGGTCATCACCGGACTGTACGTGGTTCTCGTGAACAAGATCGATCGAAGTGGAGCGGAATCGTGAGACGGCTCAGGCGCGCGCAGCCGATCAGCACGCTCTTCCTCGTGCTGATCGCCTTCGTTACCCTCGCCCCGCTGGGCGCTTTCGCCCTCGCGTCGCTTCAGCCGGCCGGGTCGCTCGTCAGCGGTGTGCAGTGGCCCGAAGTCCCGCATTGGGAGAACTTCGCGCGGGCGTGGACGGACGCGAACTTCGCGCTCCTCATCCGCAACAGCTTCCTGATCCTGCTATGCGTTGTTCCGGCTACACTGCTCATCTCGATCCTCGCCGGCTTCGCATTCGGGACGATGACCTTCCGAGGACGCAGCGCACTCTACCTGTATCTCATCCTCGGACTCACCGTGCCCGTCGAGATGATCATCATCCCGCTCTACTTCGACTTTCAGTCGCTGGGTCTCATCGGATCGTATTGGCCGATCATCCTCAGCGAGATCGGGCTGTTCATCCCGTTCGGTGTGTTCTGGATGACGGCGTACTTCCGGAGCGTTCCGCGAGCACTGATCGAAGCCGCGCAGATCGACGGCGCCACAGATTGGAAGATCCTCTGGCGAGTGCTGGTTCCGGGTGCCAGACCGGCACTGACGACCCTCGGAGTCCTGACGTTCATCTGGAGTTGGAACCAGTTCCTGCTCATCCTGGTGCTTATACAGAACTCCGAGATGCGCACTGCGCCGGCCGGACTCGGCTACTTCGTCGGTGAGCACTCGATCGACGTGCCCAGTCTCGCGGCGGCGACCTTCATCGTGATGGCTCCGCCACTGATCGTCTACTTGATCTTCCAGCGTCAGTTCATCACCGGCACACTGGCGGGCGCGCTCAAGGGCTGATCTCATGACAGAAGGAAACAAGATGATCCCCGATCCGGCCGCTCGTGCGGGCTTCGCCACTGTCGAGGTCGAGTACGGCGAATCCGTCGGCAGCGACAGCGACGGCGATCTCTGGCCCTCGGCGTGGGCGGACGACGGCCACCTGTACACGGCCAATGGTGACGGTGCCGGGTTCTCGGACGGCGCGTTCGGTGACGTCGTCGTGAACAGGGTGGAGGGCACGCCTGCGGAAGGGATCACCGGAGAGCGACTGGCGGCCGAGCGTGCGGTAAGCCCGGTGTGGGGAGATCCGGCTGTCTACAACAGCAAACCGACCGGCATGCTGGCGGTCGACGGCAACGGCGACGGCCGCGACGAGCTCTACCTCGCCGTGCAGGATCTCGCGTACGGAGACGCCCGCGGCGCCTTCGACCACGTCCCATCCGCGAGCATCGTCCGCTCCGACGATCACGGGTGCACCTGGATCGCGACCGCGCAGCCCATGTTCACGGACTACGCGTTCACCACGATCATGTTCCTCGACTTCGGCCAGAGCAACAGCGGGTCAGCGGTCCTCGGATCCGACGGCGCCCGGTACGCCTACGCCTACGGTCTCGACGGCAACTGGCGCACGTCGTACAGCCGGGTCGTGCCCGACCCGACGGAGTTGTTCCTCGCACGGGTGCCGATCGACGCCATCCAGGACATCGGCCGGTGGCAGTACTTCGCTGGCCTCGACGCCGACGGCGTACCCGTGTGGGATGCCGGCCAGGACTCGAGGGTGCCCGTCCTCACCGACACGAGGCGGTTGTACGACGAGAACACCGAGATGGGCGCGGGCGGCCATTCCGTTCTGGGGCAGGGCGGTGTCGTCTATAACGCACCGCTGAAGCGCTACTTCTACACGTCGTGGACGGAGTTCACGTTCCAGTTCTACTCGTCGCCTCAGCCGTGGGGGCCGTGGGAGCTGTTCCATGAGCAGGACTTCGGACCCTACCCATGGGACGGCCCCCTGAGCCCGCATGCCAAGCACGGCGGCTACGCTACGACCATGCCGTCGAAGTTCATCAGCGACGACGGTCTCGAGATGTGGATCCAGAGCAACTGGTTCGTCGGCTCGGACTCGTACACGGGGACGACCTACCGGTTCTCGCTGCGCCGGATGACGCTCACACCCTACCGGTCCGGCCGGCCCATCAATGTCGCGGACGCGAGCAGGAATCTCGCCGACCCCTCCACCGGCGTCGTACCGGTCGTCTCGGCTGCGCGACGCGGCCGGGTGGAGATTCTCAACGACGGCGACACCAGTCGCAGCGAGGAGAGCTGGAACGGGCTGGTGCGAGCGGCCGACGTCTGGGGATACACCTGGCCGCGGGCCATGCGGATGGACACTGTCGTTCTCACCTCCGGTCCGCGTGATTACACCGGCGGCTGGTTTACCGAGGGGCCGAGGGTGGAGGTTCGCATCGACGGCCAATGGTTCGATGCGCCCGGCTGCAGTATCGTTCCGGCGTACCCGTGCGACCCGAGCGCCACCGGCTTCTGCGAGTTCCGCTTCGAGTTCCCGGCCGTCGACGCCGACGGCATCCGCATCGCCGGCCCGGCCGGCGGCGGGCGGCACTGCACGTCGATCTCGGAGCTCGCCGTGCACTTCACAGGACGAGCCGACCGGCCAGCCGGGGCAGGAGCAGATCGATGACGAATGACGCCGCAAAGTACACACTCGGAGTCGACGTAGGAACGTCGAGCACGAAGGGCGTACTGGTAGCAAAGGATGGCAGGATCCTGGCATCCGCAACACGTGCCCACGAGGTCGACCGTCCCCACACCGGATGGGTCGAGATGGATGCGCACATCTGGTGGGACGAGTTCGTGAGTATTGCGAATGAGCTGACCACGGCGCATCCAAATGCGGAGATCACCGCCGTCGGCGTGAGCGGGATGGGCCCGTGCGTGCTGCTCGCCGACGCCGATGACGAGCCCGTGCGACCCGCGATCCTCTACGGCGTCGACACGCGCTCCGGTGCCCAGATCGCGCGCATGACGGACGAACTCGGCATCGACGAGATCACCCGCGTCGGCGGATCGACCCTGACCTCTCAGGCGGGCGGCGCGAAGATCGCCTGGATCTCCGACGAGGAACCGGATGCGTGGACCGACGCCCGGCGCTTCTTCATGCCGGCATCCTGGCTCGCCCGCAAGCTCACCAGCGCCTATGTGCTCGACCACCAGTCCGCGAGTCAGACGTCTCCGCTCTACGACATCGAGAACGAGACCTGGTACGACCCGTGGTGGCAGCGGTACGCCGGCACGATCGCGCAGCCGCGACTCACCTGGGCGGGCGACATCGCGGGTGAGGTGACAGCCGCGGCATCAGCTCTCACCGGCATCCCGGCGGGCACACCGGTCATCACCGGGACGATCGATGCGTGGACTGAGGCGGTCAGCGTCGGCGCCCACGAGGTCGGCGATCTCATGCTCATGTACGGCACGACGATGTTTCTCGTCGCGACCGGCGCGGAGACGCTGCGCACGCCGTCGATGTGGACCACGGCCGGGGCGTTCCCCGGCACGCGCAACCTCGCAGGCGGACTCTCCACCTCCGGCGCACTCACCGCGTGGCTCAAAGACCTCACCGGATCCGACTATCCGGAACTCCTCGCTGAGGCCGAAGCCTCGGGCGCGGGCGCCAGAGGCCTGCTGATCCTGCCGTACTTCGCAGGGGAGCGTACGCCCATTCAGGACCCCGACGCCCGCGGCATCGTCGCGGGGCTCACGCTCGAGCACGGCAGAGGCGATCTGTACCGCGCCGCACTCGAGGCGACCGCGCTGGGGGTGCGCCACAACGTCGAGACCATGCGGGCTGCGGGTGCCGACATCCGCCGCATCGTCGCGGTCGGCGGCGGAACGCAGGGGCAGCTCTGGCTTCAGGTCATCTCGGATGTGACCGGCCTCGTGCAGGAGGTGCCGGCGACCACGATCGGCGCCAGCTACGGTGCCGCATTCCTCGCTGCATCCGCCATCGCCGCCGACGGTGCGGCACCCGCGATCGCCGATTGGAACCCGATCACGCAGACCATCACGCCGAACCCCGACCTCCGCAGTTTCTACGACACGCTCTTCGATCGCTACGTGCGGCTGTATGAAGGCACGAAAGACGTCGCCCACGAACTTGCGGCAGAACAACGAGGAGCGTCCCATGCGTGAGCGGCGACATGGCGACGACCCACGTCGCGCGCGCGGCATCCCGCACACCTCCCAGGCGACCGCCTTTCCGCTCGGCGGCATCGGCACCGGGAACGTGTCGATCGGTGCGCGAGGCGAGCTGCGCGATTGGGAGTTCGAGAACCTGCCGGACAAGGGCAGGCGCAACCCGCACTCGTTCTTCGCGATCCATGCCGCTCCGCAAGATGGGCCGGCGGTGACACGAGTGCTCGAGGCGCGGCTCGAGGGTCGCCACGACGCGGATGCCGGATACGCCTTCGACCAGCTCGCCGGGCTCCCGCGGCTGGATTCCGCGACGCTGCACGGCGAATATCCCGTCGTCGATGTCGACTTCACCGATGAGGTGCTGCCGGTCGATGTGACGCTGCACGCCTTCACGCCGTTCGTTCCGCTGGATTCCGACGCATCCGGAATCCCCGCCGCGGTGCTGCGCTACCGCGTCACGAATCCCGGTACGACCCCGGCCGCCGTCACGGTCGTCGGCAGCATGTCGCACACCGCCGGCCGCGCGAAGCCGGGCACAAATGCGCCGTGGGGCATGCGCGGTACTCAATCCGTGCAGTGGCGAGACGACGGAGCCGTCCGGGGACTCGATTTCAGCATCGACCTGCCGAACGTCGACCCCGGTTATGGAACGCTGAGTCTCACGACGACGGATGCCGCGACCACCGTGAAACCGCAATGGGTCACGAGCTACTGGCCCGATGGGGCACGCCTGTTCTGGAACGATCTCACCGACGACGGGATGCTCGCACCTGAGCCCCGACTGACGCTCGAAGATCGTCCGCGCGGCCTGTTCGCCGAGCTCGATGATGCGGCCGATGGCACCTTCACCGAAGAGCAGATGATGGCGCGGCTCCCACGCATCCGCACCGGATCCCTCGGCATCGTGCACACCATCGCGCCGGGCGAGAGCGTCGACTTCGAGTTCGTGCTGTCGTGGAGTTTCCCGAACCGATCGCGTGGCTGGCATGGCCACATCGTCGCCGCTGATGCGGAGGCCTCCGGCGTCGTCAAGAACCGCTACGCGACGCTCTGGCCGGACGCCTGGTCGGCCGCTGCGCACCTGCACGCGAATCTTCCTGCACTCGAAGAGAGCACCGAAGCGTTCGTCGACGCGCTGTACGGCGGCAGCCTCGACCCCGCGCTCACCGATGCCATCGGCGCGAACATCGCCGCGATCCGCTCGACGACCGCCTTCGTGCTGGAATCGCCCAACCCCGATCTCGGCGACGGCCCGGTCTTCGCCGCCTGGGAGGGGTCGTTCGATCACTCTGGGTCGTGCGAGGGGACCTGCACGCACGTGTGGTCGTACGCGCAGACGCTCGCATGGCTGTTCCCTGCGCTCGAGCGCAGCGCACGCCGGGCCGAGTATCTGCTCGAGACCGATGACTCCGGTGCACAGAAGTTCCGCGGCAATCGCATCTTCGGCGGACCGTCATGGTTCATGGGGCCGGCGGTGGACGGCCAGCTGGGCACGCTCCTGCGCCTGCATCGCGAATGGCGCTTCAGCGGCGACGACGACTTCCTCACCGAACTTTGGCCCGCGGCATCCCGCTCGCTCGACTATGCCGCTAGCGAGTGGGATCGCGACGGCGACGGCCTGCTCGACGGCGAGCTGCACAACACCTACGACATCGAGTTCCACGGCATCGAGCCGCTGGCGAACGGCGTCTACCTTGCCGCTCTACGAGCTGGAGCGCGCATGGCGTCTCACCTCGGCGAGAGCGAGAAAGCACAGTCGTGGGCGGCCGAGGCCGACCGTGTCGCGGCGGCCATGGACGCCGTGCTGTGGAACGGCGAGTACTACCGGCAGGTCATAGATGATCCAGACAGCCACCGCTATCAGTACGGCGACGGCGTGCTCTCGGATCAGCTGCTCGGACAGTTCCACGCCTTCGTCGGCGGGCTCGGGTACATCCTGCCCAAGGAGCATGTCGACTCCGCGCTCGCAGCCATCGTCGGCCACAACCATCGTTCCGATCTCTCCGCGCACGAGAGCACCCAGCGCGTCTACGCACTGAACGACGAGGGTGGCCTGCTGCTCGCGTCGTGGCCGAACGGCGGCCGGCCGGCCATTCCGTTCGTCTACTCGGACGAGGTCTGGACCGGGATCGAGCATCAGGTCGCAGCCTCGCTGCTGTTCGCCGATCGTCTCGACGACGCCTTGCTCGTCGAACGTGCGCTGCGGGCACGCTATGACGGCGCACATCGAAACCCCTGGAACGAGATCGAGTGCGGCAACCACTACGCGCGCTCCCTCGCATCGTGGGCGCTGCTGCTCGGCGCGAGCGGAGCGCAGTGGGATGCGCCGGCGCGCACTCTCGCCTTCGCCCCGGCCGGCGACGTGAACGAACCGTTGCGCAGCCTGTTCACGACGGGCTCGGGCTGGGGGAGAGTCGAGATCGATTCATCCGGACTCACCCTGCGCCTCGACGGCGGAACCCTCGACATCGACGAACTGCTGCTTCGCGGCGAGAGCATCGCCCGCAGCATCCGACTCGTCGCCGGTGAATCTCACACCGCGCGACTTCCACAGACCCCAACCCCGGAGGAATCATGAGCACCTACACCCTTCCCGCCGCGGCATCCCGCCCGGCATCCGCCCCGAAGACCGCATACCTGATCACCTCCGGTGACCTGCGTGAGGCCGCCAACACTGGCGGATGGGCGACGCAGGCCGCGCTCGAGGTCAGCGTCACCGGCGTCTTCAACGAGCTCGGCTGGAACGTCATCCGCGCATTCGACGTCGATCCGGAGACCGGCCACGGCTACATCTCGAGCCAGCGCATGGGCATGGAGGTCTTCAAGAACATCCCGACCGACGCCCCGCTGATCGTCGCGATCGCCAACTGGCAGTACTCGCACCACGTGCTCGCGGGGCTCCGCACGCACGAGGGCCCGATCCTCACGACCGCGAACTTCGCACCGGACTGGCCGGGGCTGGTCGGCCTGCTGGGCCTGAACGCCGGACTCACGAAGATGGGCAAGCCCTACTCGTCGACCTGGTCGGTCGACTTCTCCGACGACTGGTTCAAGGCGACCATCCAGGAGTGGATCGAGACCGGCACGATCACCCACGACTACTCGCACGTGCGCGAACTGCCGGCCCTGCCTGACAGCCCAGAGAAGCAGCTCGGTGAGGCGCTCGCAGCGCAACTGCGCGACGAGAAGGCCATCATCGGCGTCTTCGACGAGGGCTGCATGGGCATGTACAACGCCATCTTCGACGACGAACTGCTCAACCAGACCGGCATCTACAAGGAGCGGCTGTCGCAGTCGGCGTTGTACGCCGAGATGCTTCAGGTGCGGGAGGACGAGGCGGATGCCGCCTACGACTGGCTCATCGACCACGGCATGACCTTCCGCTACGGCGAGGACGGCACCACTGAGCTCACCCGCGAGCAGGTGCAGTGGCAGATGAAGATGTACATCGCCGCCCTGCGCATCGCCGACGACTTCGGTCTGGATGCTGTCGGCATCCAGTACCAGCAGGGTCTCAAGGACCTCGTCCCCGCATCCGACCTCGCTGAAGGCATCCTGAACTCCACCGAGCGCCCTCCGGTGACCTCGCGCGACGGGTCGCGGGTGCTGCACGAAGGCCGCGCCTTCCCGCACTTCAACGAGGCCGACGAGGGCGTCGCGGTCGACGCGCTGGTGACCGATCGCGTGTGGCGGGCCATGGGTCTCGTGCCGGACAACACGCTGCACGACGTGCGTTGGGGCGAGGAGTACGACGGCCAGTTCGTCTGGGCGTACGAGATCTCCGGCTCGGTGCCGGCCTCGCACCTCGGCGGCTGGGACAAGGCGGAGGGATGGCGTCAGGGTCACGTCTTCTTCCCGGCCGGCGGCGCCACCCTCAACGGTGTCTCCAAGCCCGGTGAGATCGTGCTCTCGCGCGTGTTCATCGCCGACGGCATCCTTCAGGCCGACATCTTCCGCGCATCAGTCGTCGAGTTGCCGGCTGCGGAGACCGAGCGCCGCAAGGCGGCGACGAACGAGGAATGGCCGCTCGCGCACGTCGTGCTGCACGGCGTCTCGCGCGACCAGTTCATGGCACGCCACAAGGCGAACCACGCGCAGCTCGTCTATGCTCCGGATGCCGAGACCGCCGACAAGGCGCTCATCGCGAAGGCGGCGATGTTCGACGGCATGGGCATCAAGGTGAACCTGATCGGCGACGTCGCGGTCTGACCGCCGCGCGGCCAGGTGTGAAACATCGCTTCCGGCGTGAGACACCAAGCAACCCGTGGTGTCTCACGCCGGAAGTAGTTTCTCGCCGAGGGCGGCGGGATGCTGGGAGCGAGATCAGGCGGGCAGCAAGCCCGCGACGAGGGCGTCGACGACGGCATCTGTGGAGGTGCCTGGGTCGATGGGTGACGTGAGCTGATCGAAGACCAGCCCGTCGATCGCGTAGTGGAACAGTGCGACCTCTCGGCGTCCACCAGGGAGGCCCGCTGCCTCGTTGAAGGCGACGTCGCCGTCGAATCCCGCGCGCTGCCATTCGCTGAGTGACGCAGCGAGTTCGGGGTTGCGAGCGGCCTCCAGCCTCAGTTCGAAGAGTGCGACCGTGACGTCACGCTGTGCCAGCAGCCTGCGCACGATGTCGCGGATGTAGTCCGCGAACAGTTCCTGGCTGGGCTGCGCCTCTGCGCGAGCCTCCAGGTCCTCAGGCGCCGGAGCGAGGCGGGCACCAATCCGCTCGAAGATCCCGGCGACGAGGGCTTGTCTGCTGCGGAAGTAGTTGGAGGTCGTTCCGACGGGCACGCCGACCTCCGCATCGATCGCACGATGTGTGAGCCCGCGAGAGCCTTCGCGTGCCAGCACTGCGATGCCGGCATCCGCGAGCAGGTTGCGCCGCATTTCGTTCTTCGCCATGGCATGACCCTAGCGCAACCACTGCACCTGTTGTAGTCTCCAATCACTGCACCTGTAGTTATTGGAGAATCATGCGAAAACTCACCTACTACGTCGCTGTCAGCATCGACGGATTCATCGCCGGTCCCGGCGGCGAGTTCGACCGCTTCCTGTTCGAGGGCGACCACGCCGCCGGCATCGGCGAGAAGTACCGGGGCACCGCGCCGACCGAACTCGCCGAGAGGGCAGGGTTGCCGATCGAGGGCGGTCCGTTCGACACCGTGCTCATGGGGTGGAACACCTATGCCGTCGGACTTCCTGAGCTGCCGAGTCCGTACCGCCACTTCCGTCAGGTCGTCTTCACACGCGGACACGAGGCCCCCACCGGATCCGACGACGTCGAGTTCACCGACCGCGACCCCGTCGAGGTGGTCCGCGAACTCAAAGCCGAGGACGGCAAGGGCATCTGGCTCTGCGGCGGCGGAGCGCTCGCAGCGGTGCTGCGAGACGAGATCGACCGCTTGGCGCTCAAGCGCAACCCCGTGCTGTTCGGCGACGGCATCCCGCTGTTCGAAGGACGCGACTACGCGCCGGCCGACTTCCGCCCGACAGGGATCACATCGTACGAGTCGGGCGTCGTGCTCGAGGAGTACGTTCGCGGTTGAGTCCTCCTCCACTCCTACGAGAGCGCAGCACCACGCCGAGACAGCGGCGAATCGCCGTTGTCTCGGCGTGGTGCTGCGGTTTAGAGGTTCGGGTCGGTCCCGAGGCATTGGCGCAGCGGGTAGTGTGGCCACACGATGAGGATGACGCGTCGCGAGCTGCTGATCGGCGCCGGAGCAGGCGCTCTCGGCGTGCTGCTTGTTTCCTGCACCCCTGAGCCGGCGCCGACGCGCACCCCGACGCGCACCCCGACTCCGCTGCCGACGACGAAGGTGCCCACGCCCGCCGCGAGCATGCGCAGCGAATGGGCGACCGACCCGTTCTCGCGCGGTGCTGTGAGCTACACGCGCATCGGCGTGCAGTCCGCCACGCGCCAGACGCTTGCTGAGCCCGTCCAGGGGCGGGTCTACTTCGCCGGCGAGGCGACCGACGTCGACAACCCCGGCACGATGCGAGGCGCCATCCACTCGGGTGAGAGCGCGGCGATGCGACTGCGTGCCACCGTGGAAGCAGGCGAGCGCATCGCCGTGATCGGCGCGGGTCTCGCCGGCGCGACCGTCGCGGCTGATCTCGCCGACCTCGACGTCGAGGTGACCGTCTTCGAAGCGCGCGATCGTGTCGGCGGACGCATCCACTCCGAGATCGACGACGACTGGCCGCTGCCCGTGCAGCTCGGCGGATGGCTGGTCGGGGCGGACGATGACACCGCCGCCCTCGCCGAGACGGTGGAACTGGCGACCGCGATGTGGCGTTCAGCCGAGGGTGCTATCGAGCCCCCGGTGAACGCGCCGCTCGAGAGCGCGATCGCGGCGGCGCAGGCGCTCCCGGCCGATGTCTCGCTGACCGAGGCTCTCACCGCGACAGGCGCGGACCCGGAAGAGCCGACTCTCGCCGCGCTGCTCGCGTACCTCGCGACCACCACGGGGGCCGAAGCGGAGAAGCTCTCAGCCTGGTTCCCCCCTGCGATGCCGCTCGCCGCCGCGCAAGGGTTCATCGGAGATCTCACGGCGTTCGTGCAGGAGCGGCTGGGGGATGCCCAGCTGACGCTGTCCTCGCCCGTGACCCGCATCGCCTACGACGACTCAGGCGTCAGTCTGCGGCTCGGAACAGGGGAGTCGACGTCGTTCGACCGGGTCGTGGTCACCGTTCCGCTCGGCGTGCTGCAACGCGAAGGCATCGAGTTCGCCCCACCGCTGCCTTTCGCCCATCGTGGCGCGTTGAACGCCCTCGGCATGGGCCATATCGAGACGATCTGGCTGCGCTATGACGAGCCGTTCTGGGACACCGAGGCGACGATCTGGCACGTCGTGGGCGATCAGCAGAGCGTCGACGGCGGGTTGGTGCTGGAGAACACGGTGGCCGTGCGGACCTGGATCAACCTGCTTCCGGTCACCGGAGAGAATCTGCTGGTGGGCATCGTCGGCGGAGACGACGCGGAGACGTTCGCAGAGCTCAAGGAGGAGGGCGCACTACTGTCGGCGCTCACATCGCTTGAGCTCTTCCTGCCTTCCGCCGCGACGGGCTGACCCGGCTGATCACCGCGAGCACGGTGGCGATGAGCGCGAAGATCGCCAGGGCGAGCGCGCTCGTCAGCAGGAACTCGCCGATCCCGCTCACCTGGCGCAGGTCGAGGAAGTAGTACGGGTACCAGCCGATCATCGGCCCGCGCCACATCGTCACGCCGCCCCACACGAGCGGGAACACCAGGGATCCGGGGATGATCCACCACGGCACGGAGCGGTGCCCCGGTGTGAGCGTCCATGCGATCGCGGTGAACGCCGGCAGCCAGAAGTGCAGCACCTGATCCGACCACGGCACGTCGACGCGGATGCCGCGGAGCCCCGCCTGCCAGACGATGAGCGCGAATGCGAGCCCCGCGGTGATCGTCCACGTGAGCACGAGCGAGAGGGCGACGCTGAACCACCGCGGATCGTCGTCGCGTCGGAAAGCGAGGACGCCGCCGATCACGAGCAGGACGACGAGTGCGCAGTTCGATTCGACGGTGAGGTACGCGAAGAAGTTGCGCCCGGCGATCGTCTGCGAGCTCAGGCCCCAGAACAACCGGTGAACGAGCGCAGTGAGGCACAAGGCCGCCGTGGCAAGGCGAAGTGCGCCGAACGTCGTTCGTGCCCTCACTGCCGTCAGCCTCCCCTTTCGACGCGGTTCACGTCATCCGGCGATTCTACGGAGGACTGCCACGGTGTCGAACCCGCGGTCGCCGATCGACGGGGACCGACCGGCTCAGATCCCGAGGATCGCCTTGGCGATGACGAAGTAGATCACGAGGCCGGTGGCGTCCACGAACGTGGTGATGAACGGGTTCGAGAACACGGCAGGGTCCACCCGGATCGTCCGTGCGACCAGCGGCATGATCCCGCCGATCGTCGCGGCCACCGAGCACACCGCGATGAGCGTGCAGCCGATCACGAGTCCGATCTGCCAGTCGTAGATCAGCGCGGTGATCCCGAATCCCAGCAGCCCGAGGAGTACGCCGAGCGAAAGCCCCACCCGCAGTTCGCGGGTGAGGACCCGCACCATATCCCGCGGACGCACCTCGCCGAGCGCGAGCGCGCGGGTCACCGTCGTCGCGGCCTGGTTCCCGGTGTTGCCTCCTGTGCCGATCAGCAGAGGCACGAACAATGCCAGCACGGTGAGCTGTTCGAGCGTCGCCTCGAAGACCGACAGCACCTTCACGGTCAGTGTCGCGCCGACGGCGAGCACCAGGAGCCACACGACGCGCGAACGCACGATCCGACGGATCGGCGTCGACAGGTAGGGCCGGGTGAGAGGTTCCGCACCGCCCTGGCGTGCAGCATCCTCGCTCTCCTCGCGCTTGAGGATGCGCGCGGCGTCGTCGATCGTGAAGATGCCGACGAGGCGATGCTCGCTGTCGACGACCGGGACGGCGAGCAGCCCGAGGTCTGTGCAATCGCGCGCGGCGGCCTCGGCGCCGGAGTCGGCCGGCACCGTGTGGGCGTCCTGCATCAGGGACTCGACGAGAGCGTCGTCATCCGCGGTCAGCAGGTCGCGGAGGCTGACCACGCCGACGACGCGGCGCGCGTGATCGGTCACAGGAAGCGTGTAGATCGTCTCCGCATCGGCGAGACGTGCACGCATCCGGCGCAGCGTCTCGGCGGAGGTGAGATCGGGGTGCGTGGTGACGTATTCCGGGCTCATGCGCCGGCCGATCGAGTCCTGCGAATACCCGAGCACCGACGCCGTGAGGTCCCGCTCCCTCGGCGCGAGTCCGCGGAGCAGCCTCGGAGCGACCGATGCGGGCAGCTCGTCGAGCAGCCAGACCCGATCGTCCGGGTCCATCTCGGCGAACAGGGCGGCGATCTCGGCGTCCTGCAGGCTGCGCACGAGTTCACCCTGAAGCTCAGGCGACAGCGCCTCGAAAGCCTCCACCGCCTGCTGCTTCGGCAGCAGCCGGTACATGACAGCGCAATCCTTCGGGTTCAGTCGTTCGAGAACCTGCACGATCTGCCAGGTCGGCACCGGTGACAGAGTGGCGGATGCTGCGGCGAGGTCTCGACGCGACAGGCTCTGCTCGATCAAGTCGAGAAGGTCTGCGGTGTCGAGGTTCTGGGTGGGGATCTGCTCCGTGGTCATGGAGAGCTTCTTTCGGGCAGGCCGACACGAAGCGCAGCAGGAGGCGCTGATGATCGTCGGCTGGACGGATCGGTCGAAGCCGGACACCCGCGCGAGACGTCAGAGGTGTGATGCCGCGAGAGCGACAGCGGAGTCCGGATGCTGATGGCAACTATCACCACTCATGGGAGTACCACCTCGCTTCCGTCTTCGCAGACCGCCTCAGATGCGGTCGTGAGGCAGCCGAGCGATCGCCCGCTGCCTCCGCCAATGTAGTCCATCAGACTGCGGGATGTCTGCGTGCTGCGATGAACGCCCGGTGATCGGCGAGTGAGACAGCCGCGTACTCGCGACTCCACGACAGCACCGCGTCGGCGATCGACCTGCCGCCGCCGATGTACCCGGCCACCGCCGTCGCCGTCACCGATTGGCTGTGCGCACGCGCGAGCGTCGCCGCGCAGGCCCTGGCATAGGTGACAAAGGGCCCGTCGTCGAGCTCCTCGACCTCGACGCCGCCCTTCATGTCGTGGAACTGGCGGACGTAGAAATCGCCGTTGCGACTGCGCAGGTGTCCGAGGAACGGATCGGAGAGCGCCTGCAGTATCCGCTGCATTGCGACGACTCTGGCGCCCTCGCCGGACGAGTCGATGAGCTCGGTGAGCACCGTCGGCTGTGCCACGCGGCCGTACTGCACCAGCACGCTCTGCGACGCCTGCTTCGGCTGCATGAGCAGCGTGTGGCCCTCGCCGTCCTGGAACAGCACCAGATAGCAGCGGGTGCCGACGCTTCCGACGCCGACCACCCGCCGCGCGACGTCCGACACCGCAAAGTGCTGGAACAGCAGGGCGATGTCGCTGCTGGCGGTGCGGCGGTACTGCTCTACCAGGTCGTCGACGAGGTCATGCAGCTCCGGCTCCACGGCGCTGACGGTCGGATGCTGGTGCACGAAGTGTCGCCGACCGTCGGCGTCCGTCTCGGTCAGGCGGTGCACTGCGCGTTCGCCGGTGCGGCGCCGCGCCTGTTTCACGGCTTTGCGGATGGCGCGCTGCGCGTCGTGATCGAGCATCTTCTTGGTGGATTCGACGTCGAAGTGCGTGAAGTAGCGCTCGGTCGGGCTGAGCGCGGTGTTCGCGCGGATGCCGCGAGCGTATGCCTTCACCGCGGCGCGCACGGCGTGCTCGATCACGGCATCCGCGCGACCGGACGCCTGCCCGCCGACGACGATGCTCGCGGTGAGTCGCTTCACGTCCCACTCCCACGGCGCCCACGCGGCCTCATCGAAGTCGTTCAGATCGAACATGAGGGCGCGCTGCGCTGAGGCGTAGAAGCCGAAGTTCGACACGTGCGCGTCGCCGCATGCGGCGACCAGGATGCCGGAGTGCGGCGCG
Organism: Microbacterium murale; assembly: GCF_014635185.1. Taxonomy (GTDB): domain Bacteria; phylum Actinomycetota; class Actinomycetes; order Actinomycetales; family Microbacteriaceae; genus Microbacterium; species Microbacterium murale. The sequence continues at coordinate 539,379 of NZ_BMCM01000001.1, read as the reverse complement.
CTCGCGAGATCTGCTGCCATCAGGGCGGCAGTACCGCGGTAGAAGGCGAAGGGGCTCGCCGCCATGCGCTCGGCTCGCAGCGGGACGAGATCGGGCAGGCGAGTGGCATCCTGCTCGGCGAGGATGCCCAACGGATCGCGGGGAGCATTCGAGAGCAGCGCCAGATCCGCGCGCGGCGCCGCTCGTCGGGCGCTGCGGCCCTGCTCGAGGAGCTCGGTGCGAGAGGGCGGGCGTGCCGACGTGGTGCTCATCGGCCAATGATGGCAGGCGATGGCTCGCTGATGTGACGACGCGGCTCGTCGGGCGGTCAGTCCGCAGCGAGGAGGAATGGTCGGGCAGCATCGAGGAACGCTCGAGGATCGTCGGCCCAGATGCGCACGGAGGTGACCAGATGCTCGCCGCCTCGTGGCGGGAGACCGGGCAGTCGCACGGCGTGCGGCCGCTCCAGCTCGATCTCGATGTTGGTCTCGTCCTGAATCCGCTCGGCGTATTCAGCACCGTCGATCCTCGGCTGCTTGGGCTCGTCGATGCGCCGTGAGATCGCGACGGATGCGATCTCGTCCCAGGGCAGTGCGACATCGACCTCCAGCCCGTTGCGCACCCGGATGCCGTCGGGGCCCACGGAGTGCGGGCGCAGCAGCATCGCGCAGAGCAGTCCGATCATCCAGGTGAGCCCCCAGATGCCGATGATCAGGAGGGTGATACGTACGGCAGGCCAGCGGTGCACGATCAGGTCGATGATCGGCAGCTCGATCGCGGACAGCACGATGAAGACGATGAGGATGGTGAGCACGGGGCGGTGGTATCCGATCCCGGTGCCACCCCGGGGCACTGCCGGGCGGCGGGCGATCGCTCGGCCGATGCTCGCGTAGATGCGCAACTCCGCGAGGAGCGCGCGGTGCGCGAGTGAGAGGAAGCGCCGCCACACGGATGGGGACGTCGTGTCGATCGTCGTGGTGCTCATGTGGCGCTCTCGGCTTCGGCCACGAGCGTCCCGAGGTGATCTGCGAGGGCCGCGATCCCGCGCTGGACGGCGTCACGGTCTTCCGGCGCGATCGCCGAGATCAGGGCCTCGTTGAGCTCGACGTGCTCCTGCTGCATCCGCGTCATGGTCGTGACGGCGCTGGGGGTCAGCTCGACCAGTACAGCCCGACGATCCGTCGGGTGGGGCGTGCGGCGCACGTGGCCGGAGCGCTCCAGCCCGTCCACCAGGCCGGTGATGTTGCGGGGGCTCACGGCGCAGAGCGCCGCCAGCGCCTGCTGCGTCGACGGTCCGGCATGCTGCAGCACCCACAGCAGATGCACTCGCGAGGTCGTCAATCCGGTGCCCTCGAATGCGCGCGCCATGTCCTTCTGGAAGAGGTCGGCGATCTGCAGCAGGCGGTCGAGAAGCAGCGGGTTCATGGTAGTGATGCTACTACATCATTACCCTACTTCACTAAATTCGTTCGCGACTGAATCCGATCAGGCGGGATCGATCCGCAGGACGTCGCGTGCCTCGCCGCCTTCCAGGTCGTCAGCGATGCGGATGCTGCGGGCCAGGTCGTCCAGCGCAGGGATCAGCGTGCCGAACGTCTCGCGGGAACCGCCGACCGCTGTCAGCGTCACCAGGTGCGTTCCGGTGTCCCACGTGTAGGTGGCGAACGGCGGTGCGGACGGCTGCTCGGGGAAGGACATCACGAGCTTCTCGCCGACGCCGAGCCTGGTGGGGAATGACTCGGTGTCGTCGTACTCCATCGGCATCATCGCCCGGGCCGTGCGCACGTCGTTCGTCAGCTCCTGCGTCGTCGCCATCGCGACGACGAGTTCGGGCTCGGCCTTCCACGTCCACACCAGAACGCGGCCGTCCGCGCGCTTCATCATGGCCGGTGCCAGCTGGCTGATCGCCCACGCGCCGATGCGCGTTCCTCGGGCGGGCGTGCCGCCGCCGGCCTGAACGGCGTTGCCCATCAGCATCCGCAATGCGGCCTTGCGGTGACGGCGGCCCTTCCATCCGAAGGAATCCGTCACGGGGATCCAGAGCTGCGGGTCTGCGGAGCTGGCGATGCGCATGTCACCACGGTAGAGGATGACCCTGCGCGGGCGCCCTGACTGCGGCTGGCCTCCCTAAGGCCCGCAGACCGCTCGGGTAGAGTTGCCAGCGCCCTGAACCGGGCTCTTCCCCGACGCGTACCGTAAGGCTGCCATCCGTGACCTCCTCTGACGCTCCGATCGACAAGGTCGCCCCGTCGAGCGCCCCCGAGCCCGCCCCGCCCCGCAGTGATCGACCGCTGCGCATCGTGATCGGCTGCGACACATTCGCCCCCGATATCAACGGTGCCGCACGCTTCGCCGAGCGGCTGGCAGCAGGCCTCGTGCAGCGCGGCCACGACGTGCACGTCGTGGCGCCGAACCGGAAGTACCGCAGGGCGAAGCCCCAGACCGAGGTGATCGAGGGCGAGCCCATGACGCTGCACCGGCTGCCGTCGGTGCGCTGGGCGCCGCACGACTGGCTGAGGTTCGTGTGGCCATGGCGCGTGAAGCACCACACGCGCAGCATCTTCGATGAGGTCAAGCCGGACGTCGTGCACATCCAGTCGCACATCGTGATCGGTCGTGGTCTCTCCCGCATCGCCCACGAGCGCGGCATCCCCATCATCGCCACCAACCACGTGATGGCCGAGAACATCCTCGATCACACGACCCTGCCGAAGTGGGTCGACAATCTGGTGCTGAAGTTCGCCTGGGCTGACGCCAAGCGCACGTTCGACCTCACGCGGGCGATCACCACGCCGACCCGTCGCGCCGCTGACTTCCTCGAGCGCACCGTCGAGGTGCAGGGCGTCATCCCCATCAGCTGCGGCATCGATCGCACCCAGTACACACCTGTGGTCGCCCCGCGTGAGAAGAATCGCATCATCTTCGTCGGCCGCCTCACGGCCGAGAAGCAGGTCGAGGTCATCCTGCAGGCGATGACGAAGCTCGATCCTGCGCTCGACGTGACGTTCGACATCGTCGGCGGCGGCGATCAGCGCAAGAACCTCGAGCGACTCACGGCCGAACTTGGTCTCGCCGACCGCGTCACGTTCCACGGCCGCACCACGGACGAAGAACTCCGCGCTCTGCTCTCGCGGGCGAGCCTGTTCGTGATCGCATCGATCGCCGAGCTGCAGTCGATCGCGACCATGGAGGCGATGGCTTCGGCGCTGCCGATCGTCGCCGCGGATGCTGTCGCGCTGCCGCACCTCGTGCACGACGGGGAGAACGGCTACCTGTTCGAACCGGGCAACGCCGAAGACCTCGCCGCACGCCTCACCGACGTGCTCACGGCAGAGCCCGCCGAGTACGAGCGGATGCAGCAGGCCTCGCTCGACGGCGTCATCGTGCACGACATCAACCGCACGCTCGACACCTTCGAAGCGCTCTACCGCGACGAACCGCTGCCGGCCTGATCCATGCACATCGTCTTCTTCGGCGATCAGCACCTGGAGTCGCTCGGCGGCGCGCAGGTGTCGATGAGGCTGCAGCGACGATACCTTGAGCGCGCGGGGCACACGGTGACGGTCGTCGCCCCCGCGATGCATCTGCCGCGCGCTGCGGATGCCGGTTACCTGGACCTGCCCTCGATGCCGATCACGGTCGACCGCGAGTACTCGATGTCGTGGCCGGGGCGGCGCACCGATCGCTTCCTCGATCTGGCGTTCGCACATCGACCGCCCGTCGACCTCGTGCATGTGCAGGCCGACTTCTGGGGGGCGTTCATCGGGCATCGCTTCGCCCATCGCCACGGCATCCCTGTGGTGCACACCATGCACAATCGCGTCGACGTCGGCATGGCCGCCGTCACCCCGCTGCACCGGCCGGTGCTGGCCGTGCTCAACCTCTGGCGGCGGGCCGCGATGCGGGGCATCGGTGAGTCGATCGCCGGCAGTGATGGTTGGGCGTTCCTGCGGGGCATCGCGCAGGGGTCGAGCGCTGTGACTGCGCCCTCGGGTCACTTCGCGCGCCGGCTCGAGCAGCACGGAGTCTTCGATCGGGTCGACGTGGTGTGGAACGGCATCGACGACGAACTGCTCGCGCAGACGCTCGCTGCGCGTGTCGTGGACGAGACGCCAGCAGCTGCACGAGACACCGCTTCTGGCGTGGTGTCTCATGACGAGGATGATGTCTCGCGCCCGCGGCGCCCGCGCTTCGTGTGGCTCGGGCGGATGAGTCCGGAGAAGCGGCTGCTGCCGTTCCTGGAGGCGGTCGTCGAATCGCGCGTGGATGCCGATGTCGAGGTGATCGGCGGGGGCGGGCAGTTGCGCGCCGCCGAGAAGATCGCCCGCGGTCATGATGGCATCCGATTCGCCGGTCGCCTGCCGTACGCCGAGACTCTCGCCAGGATCGCCGCAGCGGATGCCGTGGTGCAGACGTCGATCGGATTCGAGACGCAGGGCATGACGCCGTTCGAAGCGGCGACGCTGGGCACGCCGACCGTCGTCAGCGATCCGGACATCGCCGGCGAACTGCGCGGCGGCCTGTGGGCAGTGCCGGATGCGTCGGTCACCGCGCTCGCCGAGACGCTTCAGCGCGCAGCATCCGACATCGCAGCAGGGAACGCGCCGTCGCCCGATCCGGACGTCGCAGCGGCCTTCCGCCAGTCGTCTCGCACGGCGGCGATGATCGAGCTCTACGAACGCGTGCTCGCGGAGCGCTGAGAGCGCCGCGCGCCGTTCCTCAGAAGTAGAGGAACGAGCTGACCGCGTTGAGGATGAAGCTGAATCCCGCGCCGACGACGCCCGCGCCGCCGAGTCCTGTCGCGATTCCCGCGAGTCCATGAGGTTCGCCGGCCCGACGGAGTCCGATGATGCCGAGGATGAGTGCCGTCAGTGCTGCGAGGAAGGTGATCACCGACAGCGCGCCGCTGACGAGGCCGATCAGTTGATAGCCGGCCGAGCGGATCATGATCTGGATGATGACGTTCGTCAGCAGGCTGAAGGCCAGCCCGACGAGCCCGACGATGAAGCCGATCCGGCCTGGAGTGTTGGTGTCGGCCCTGCCGGATGCGGCCGAGGCGTACGCGGGCTGCCCGTACTGCGGCTGCGCGTACTGAGGCTGGGAGTATTGGGGCGGCTGGGCACCGCCCTGGTAGTAGTGCTGCGCACTCGGCGCCGGCGCCCCGCTCGTGGTCGGCTGCGGCGGATAGGCCGGCTGCGGCGGCTGACCCGCGCTCTGAGCGTAGGGCGGAACCGGGCTCTGCTGCGGGTCGCTCATGGCGTTGAGCCTATCCGTCGCCCGCGCGTCAGCGGTAGATCGGAGCGGACTCCGCGTTCTGGATGCTGTCGCGCTCGGCGACGCGCGTCCAGTCCGTCGCGACTGGTCGAAAGCCGTCCCGACGCAATTCCACGAAGGTCGCGACGAGGCCGCTGAGGGCGAGCGCTGCGAGAAGGATGATGATGAACATGGCAGAAATGCTACGCCTGGTGTTTTCATGCCACGAGTGGCAGGATGGACATGCATCAATGAAAAACTGCCAAACTGTGATCGTCAGGTTCACACGTGAAGGAGTGCCATGAAGACCGTCGCCTGCATCGTTCAAGACGGGTTCTCGCCGTTCGAGTTCGGGGTCGCCTGCGAGGCGTTCGGTCTCGATCGCACCGATGACGGTGTGCCGAACTTCGACTTCCGCGTCGTCGCCGCCGAACCGGGCGAGGTCGCCTCGAAGCTCGGCTTCTCCATCAACGTCGAGGAAGACCTCTCGTTCGCGTACGAGGCCGATCTCGTCGTCGTCAGCCCGATCCCTCGCACGTGGTGGGGCGCCACCGACCCTCGCATCCTCGATGTGGTGCGCGATGCAGACGCAAGGGGTGCCTGGCTGCTCAGCATCTGCAGCGGTTCGTTCATCCTCGGACAGGCAGGTGTACTCGACGGCCGCCGGGCGACGACGCATTGGATGTACGCCGACACGATGACGGCGATGTTCCCCGAGGTCGACGTCGATCCCGATGTCCTGTTCGTGCAGGACGGGCGGATCATCACGAGCGCTGGTACGGCTGCGGGTCTCGACGCGTGCCTGCACCTGTTGCGGCAGGAGATCGGTGCCGAGCTCACCAACCGCGTCGCTCGCCGTATGGTCGTGCCGCCGCAGCGCGATGGCGGCCAGGCGCAGTACATCGATCGTCCGCTGCCTGTCGCGCAGAGCGACTCGCTCGCCGTCGTGACGGACTGGGCGATCGGGAACCTCCGTGAGGAGTTGACCGTCGATCAGCTCGCCTCACGCGCGCACATGTCTCCGCGCACCTTCGCCCGCCGGTTCAAGGCGGAGCACGGTGCGACCCCGGCGGCGTGGTTGGCCAGGCAGCGCATCATCCAGGCGCAGCGTCTACTCGAGCGCTCCGATCTGGGGTTGGACGCGATCGCCGTCGAGTGCGGCTTCGGTTCGGCTGCCGTGCTGCGGCAGAACTTCGCGCGGGTACTGGCCACCACGCCGACGGCGTATCGCGCGAAGTTCGCGTGCGTGGATGAACCCGCCGCCTGAACGCCTCAGCCTTCGGCGTGCAACCAGTGTCCCGGCGCCGGCAGCGTCGTCTGGCGCACGTCGAGCGCCGCGTGGTCGACGGCGGCGATGCAGTACAGCAGCGACTGCGTCGGATAGCCGTGCGGGCGGTTGTCGCGGATGATCGCCGCGTCGTCGGTGGGGTCGAGAGCAGCGGATGTCGCGAGCAGTGCGGTCCACTCAGCATCCCAATCGTCCGACTTGGCGGCGTGAGCTCGGAACTCGGGCAGCCATCTGGCGATGCGCGCGGTCGCCGGGTCATCGAGTCCGTCGTGCGCGATCATGTGCACGCCTGTCGGCACTGGGGTCTCGGTCAGGCTCTCACCGTCCCACGACAGCACGCGCGCAGCATCCGGCCCGACCTCGAGAAGGTTGAACCCATGCATCCGCAACGGCGCCGACGGCGAGCGGCCGGCGACGGACTCCAGCGCGAGGCTGCCGCGGGTGAGCACCTGATCCTCGGGAAGATCGAGGGTGTCGGCCCGGTTGAGCAGCACGGCGAGTCGCCTTGTTCTCGGATCCGCGGCGAGCCACGCTCCGCCCGCGCGACGATCGCGGATGCCGACCACGCCCTGATACGTCTCCGGCCACCATTCGCCGAGTGAATCCCACTCGCGCTCCGGATCTTCATCGCGGACCGCAAGCAGTCGCGACCCTCCTGGTTCAGCGACATCGATCACGACGGTGCACACGCGAACGAGTCTAGGCGCTGCCGGATGCCGGACGGATCGCTACCGCACGCCCTTCATCAGGCGCAGGACCGGCTTGGCTCCGAGCAGCATCGCCATGCCGACTGCCGCTGCGATGAGTCCGAGTACGAGGAAGTACGGCACCTCGTTCGTCGGATCGTAGAAGACCGCGAGCTGACCGGCCAGGGCCGTGCCGAGAGAAACGGACAGGAAGAACAGCGCGACCATCTGCGTGTGGAACGCCTGCGGGGCGAGCTTGGTCGTCACGGACAGACCGACGGGGGAGAGCAGCAGTTCGGCGACCGTGAAGGCGAACAGGATGCCGATGATCGCGAGCAGCGGCGTGGAGTTCTCGCCACCCCCGGCGAAGGGCAGGAACAGCAGGAAGGCTCCGCCCATGACGATCGCACCGAGGCCGAACTTCACGGGTGTCGACGGCTGGCGGCTGCCGAGTCGCGTCCACAGCCAGGCGAAGACGCCCGACAGCACGATGATGAACACCGGGTTGATCGACTGCACCCACGACACCGGCATCTCCCAGCCGAACAGGTCGCGGTTCAGGCGCTTGTCGGAGTAGACGGTGAGCACCGTGAACTGCTGCTGGTACAGCGACCAGAACGCCACCGAGGTGAGGAACAGCGGCACGAACGCCCACACGCGACTGCGTTCCTCGGAGGTGACCTTGCGGCTGCCGAGGATCACGGCGAAGTACGCGATCGTCGCGGCGATGACCGTGATGATGACGACCAGCGCCAGGTTGTCGGCGCGGATGACCCCGGTGAGGACGAGCACGACGATGATGACCACCGCTGCGGCTGCGATGCCGCCGACCAGCGGGTATCCGCGCCGCGGCAGGGGGTTCGAGACCTTCCTCGCCTCGTCGGGAAGCGCGCGACGACCGAAGGAGTACTGCACGAGGCCGGCGGTCATGCCGACGGCGGCGAGTCCGAAGCCCCAGTGGAAACCGATCGTGGACTGCAGCAGTCCGGTGAGCAGCGGGCCGAGGAATGCGCCGAGGTTGATGCCGAGGTAGAAGAGGGAGAAGCCGCCGTCGCGCCGCGTGTCGTCTGCGGAGTACAGCGTGCCGACGACCGCGGTGGCCGTCGCCTTCAGCCCGCCGGAACCGATGGCGACGAGGATGAGGCCGACGCCGACCCCGACGAACCCTGGCAGCAGTGCCAGCGCGACGTGTCCAGCCACGATGACGATTGCGCTGAGGAAGAGCACGCGTTCTGCGCCGAGCAATCGGTCGGCGATCCATGCGCCGAGGATCGTCGACAGGTAGACGGCGCCGCCGTACGCGCCGACGATGCCGGCGGCCACCGCCTCCGGCATGCCCAAGCCGCCCTCGGTGGCCGAGTAGTAGAGGTAGATGAGCAGGATGCCCTGCATGCCGTAGAAACTGAACCGCTCCCACATCTCGACGCCGAAGATGTGCGCGAGGGCGCGCGGGTGGCCGAAGAAGCCCTTATCGGCGGATCCCATGGCTGGCGTCGAGGACACCGGAGGAGAAGTGCTCATGTCCCGTCACGTTACGCCTCCGGGGCGGCGGTCGTCACCTGAACGTTCGACGCGCACGCCCGTACCGTGCCGACACAGGGCAGAATCGAACCATGAACATCGTCGTCGGAGTCACTGGCGGCATCGCCGCGTACAAGAGCGTTCATCTCGTTCGACTGCTGATCAAGGCAGGGCACGATGTCACCGTGATCCCCACCGAGGACGCACTGCGATTCGTCGGCGCGCCGACCTGGGAGGCGATCAGCCGCAACCCCGTCACGACGAGCGTGCACGATGACGTGGCGAAGGTGCGGCACGTCGCGCTCGGTCAAGCGGCGGAACTCGTGATCGTCGCGCCGGCCACTGCGAACACCATCGCGAAGATGACCGCGGGGCTCGCCGACGATCTGCTCGGCACGACGCTGCTGGCGACGACGGCACCGGTCGCGATCGCCCCCGCGATGCACACCGAGATGTGGCGGCATCCGGCCACCCAGGCGAACATCCAGACCCTGCGCGAGCGCGGGGTGCATGTCTTCGGCCCCGGTGACGGCGAGCTGACCGGCGGTGACTCCGGCCCAGGTCGGATGCTCGAACCGGACGAGATCGTCAATGCCGCCCTCGCGCTCCTGGAGCCGCAGGACCTCGCCGGAGTGCGCGTGGTCATCTCGGCGGGCGGGACGCGCGAGCCCATCGACCCGGTGCGCTTCCTCGGCAATCGATCGAGCGGACGGCAGGGCGTGGCGCTCGCCGTCGAGGCCGCGGCTCGCGGCGGCGATGTCGACCTGGTCGCCGCGAACATCACAGCCGACGTGCTCGCCGAGGTGCGGCATCCACGTATCAGGGTGCGCACAGTCGGCACTGCCGCTCAGCTCGGTGAGGCGATGACGGATGCCGCGGCATCCGCCGACGTCGTGATCATGGCGGCCGCCGTCGCGGATTATCGGCCGGCCGAGGCATCGGATCAGAAACTGACCAAAGAGGCCGGCATCCTGGACCGCATCGACCTGGTCGAGAACCCGGACATCGTCACCGGCCTCGCTGCTTCCCGTCCGCAGGGGCAGACGATCGTGGCCTTCGCGGCGGAGACGCTGTCCGACCCGGAGCAGCGGCGCGAACGCGCCCGGCGCAAGCGCGAGCGGAAGGGCGTCGACCTGCTCGCGGTCAACCTCGCGGATGCCGACCACGGGTTCGAGAAGGCCGACAACGCGATCGAGGTCATCGGGGACGGCGGTGCGGTCGTCGCGACGGCCGATGGGTCGAAACGTCACGTCGCTCGTGCGCTCTGGGATGCTGTGCAGAAGACACGCAGTTGAGGTAAACTTGAGTCATCAGCACTCAACTTTGAGTCACCCCGCATTTGAACCACTCGCATTTGAAGAGGAGCAGTCCAGGAGGACACGATGACCAACCCCGCACAGCCGCAGCAAAACGACCAGCAGTCCGCCCTCGAGCAGTTCGGCATCAACCTGACCGATCGCGCGCGTCAGGGCAAGCTCGATCCGGTGATCGGGCGCGACAGCGAGATCCGGCGCGTCAGCCAGGTGCTCACCCGCCGCACGAAGAACAACCCCGTGCTGATCGGTGAGCCGGGTGTCGGCAAGACGGCTGTCGTGGAGGGCCTCGCGCAGCGGATCGTCGCGGGAGACGTCGCCGAGTCGCTGAAGGACAAAGAGCTCATCACGCTCGACATCTCCGCCCTCGTGGCCGGCGCGATGTACCGCGGCCAGTTCGAGGAGCGCCTGAAGCAGGTTCTCAAGGAGATCACCGAGTCCGACGGTCAGGTCATCACGTTCATCGACGAGCTGCACACGTTGATGGGCGCTGGCGGCGGCGAGGGCTCGGTCGCGGCATCCAACATGCTCAAGCCCATGCTCGCGCGTGGTGAGCTGCGCCTGATCGGCGCGACGACGCTCAACGAGTACCGCGAGTTCATCGAGAAGGACGCCGCGCTCGAGCGCCGCTTCCAGCAGGTCTATGTCGGCGAGCCCACCGTCGAGGACACCATCGCGATCCTGCGCGGGCTCAAGGAGCGCTACGAGGCGCACCACAAGGTCGCGATCTCCGACAGCGCGCTGGTCGCCGCGGCATCTCTCTCCAACCGGTACATCCCCTCGCGCCAGCTGCCGGACAAGGCCATCGATCTGATCGACGAGGCGGCATCCCGCCTGCGCATGGAGATCGACTCGGCTCCCGTCGAGATCGATGAGCTGCGCCGGCACGTCGACCGGCTGAAGCTCGAAGAGCTCGCGCTCAAGAAGGAGAAGGACGCCGCCTCGAAGGAGCGGCTCGCCACTCTGCGCGAAGACCTCGCCGCAGAGCAGTCGCGACTCGGCGAGCTGCAGGAGCGGTGGGAGCGCGAGCGCGCCTCATTGAACAAGGTCGGCGATCTGAAGACCCGACTGGATGCCGCGCGCAGCGACGCCGAACGCGCGCAGCGCGAGGGCAACCTCGAGAAGGCGTCTCGGCTGCTGTACGCTGACATCCCGGCGCTGGAGCGCGAGCTGATCGCGGCCGAGCAGTCCGAAGAGTCCGAGGACGGCGAAGGCCGCATGGTGGGCGACCAGGTCACCGAAGCAGACATCGCCGGCGTCATCGCAGCGTGGACCGGCATCCCCGTCGGGCGACTGCTGCAGGGCGAGACCGAGAAGCTGCTGCACCTGGAGTCCGAGCTCGGCAAGCGACTGATCGGCCAGAAGGACGCCGTGCAGGCGGTGTCGGATGCTGTGCGCCGCTCTCGTGCGGGCATCAGCGATCCAGGTCGCCCGACCGGATCGTTCCTGTTCCTCGGTCCGACCGGCGTGGGAAAGACCGAACTCGCCAAGGCGCTCGCCGAGTTCCTGTTCGACGACGAGCACGCCATGGTGCGCATCGACATGTCGGAGTACGGCGAGAAGCACACCGTCTCACGGCTCGTCGGTGCTCCTCCGGGATATGTCGGCTACGAGCAGGGCGGTCAGCTCACCGAGGCCGTCCGGCGTCGCCCGTACAGCGTCGTGCTGCTCGACGAGATCGAGAAGGCGCACCCCGAGGTCTTCGACGTGCTGCTGCAGGTCATGGACGACGGCCGTCTGACGGATGGACAGGGACGCACGGTCGACTTCTCGAACGTCATCCTGATCCTCACGTCGAACCTGGGCTCGCCGATCCTCATCGATCCGATGCTTTCGCTCGAGGACAAGCGCGAGAGCGTCATGGCGCTGGTGCGTCAGTCCTTCAAGCCGGAGTTCGTGAACCGTCTCGACGACATCGTGATCTTCCAGGCGCTCACACAGGACGACCTGGCCCAGATCGTCGAGCTCGCGATCGACCAGTTGCACACCCGGCTGCGCGAACGCCGGCTCACGCTCGCGGTCACGCCGGATGCCCGATCGTGGCTCGCGGAGCGCGGATACGACCCGGTGTACGGGGCGCGTCCGCTGCGCAGGCTCATCACGAACGAGGTGCAGAACAAGCTGGCGACGGCGCTGCTCTCGGGCGGAGTGCGCGACGGCGACTCTGTGCGGGTCGACATGGCCGCGGATGGCTCAGGGCTGGTGCTGACCTCGGAGTGACCGCGACGGCACCATTCGTCGAGGCCCCTCGTGGTCGCCGACGCCCCTCTTGACACGCGTGAATCAGGTGGGGCGCGGACGCTAGAGAGGGGCTTCGGCGCGGGTGTCTCGGGAGGGCGAAGCGCGCTCCGCTACGGTGGCCGTATGAGACTCTCCGGTCGGTTCGTTCGCGTCTTCCATTGGATCGCCCCGGTGCTGCTGCCGCTGCTCGTGCTGTGGGGGCGGGCCCTGTTCGGAGCTCCGCTGGGGTGGTTGGCCGCATTCGGGATCCTCGCGGTGCCGTTCGTCACGATCGCGATGTACATCGCGCCGATCATCGTCGTCTTCGACCGCGATGCGAAGGTCGCCCGCAGCACCCGCCTGTCCTACAACATCGCCAGCTGGGTGACCTGGGCCGCGTTGCTCGTGATGATGTTCACGATCGTCGACGGCGGGGATTCGCCTCCGTTCGGCTCCGTGCTCTCGACCTGGGGATGGATGAGCAGCAACGCGTCGTCGGACATCTTCGCCGGCGCCGTGCTCGTCGCGTTTCTCGGCTGGCTGGGCACTGTCACGACGGCGATCATCGGCGTCGTGCTGTCGCGCACCCCCGGCCGCTCACCCGCCGAGACGTCACTTCCCGCGTGAGACACCACACCCGGCGTGGTGTCTCACGCCGGCGATGACGTCTCACGCGGGCGACGATGCCTCGCGGCCGAGGGCTACTTCCCCGTGAACTCCGGCGGCCGCTTCTGCTGGAACGCGGCGAAGCCCTCGCGATAGTCCACGGTGTCGCGCAGCGAGGCCTGGTTCGCGTTCTCTTCGGCAACGGCATCCCACAGCGCGAGGCGCTCGTCGCGCAGTCGGGTGACGAGGCGCTTACTGGCGAGGAACGCCTGTGTCGCACCGGTGGCGGCGCGGGATGCCGCGGCCTCCGTCGCTGCGACGACGTCGGCTGCCGGCAGCACCTGCGAGAACAGCCCCGACTGCACCGTCTCCGTGCCGCTCATGAGGCGCCCGGTGTAGATGAGATCAAGGGTCTTGTGCGCTCCGAGCCGCTCGAAGAACAGGGCGTGCCCGCCGGAGTCCAGCGTCGCGCCGAGCGCGGCGAACGGGGAGCCGATCTTCGCGGTATCGGCGACGTACACGACGTCTGTGGCGATCAGCAGGCCGAGTCCGACGCCGAGGCATGCGCCGTGCGCGGCGGCGAACGTGGGTGCGGGGAACGCCGACATCCTCTTCAGCAGGGGAGCGACGAGCCCGTCGAGGTATCCGGTCACGTCGTCTGTGGCGGGATCGACCCCGGCGATGTCGCGTCCGGCGCAGAATCCGGGGCCTTCGCCGCGCAGCACGAGAGCGCGCACGCCGGCGGCCTCGGCGGCGTCGTACGCCTCGCCGAGTTCTGTCAGCGCCTCGACGTCGAGCGCGTTGCGCTTGTCCGGAGCGTTCAACACCACGTGGGCGACGTCGTCGGCGATGGTCAGGTCGATCATGTTCGCTCCGGTCTCTCGTGGGTCACGCGTGGGGTCGGATCACGCGTCGTAGTCGACGACGACACTCGAGGTCGTCGGGTGGGACTGGCAGGTCAGCACGTAACCGCTCTCTATCTCGTCGGGCTCGAGCGCGTAGTTCTGCGTCATGCGCACCTCACCCTCGAGCAGCCGCGCGCGGCACGTGCCGCAGACGCCACCGGCGCACGCGAACGGCACATCGCCGCGCACCCGCAGCGCAGCATCCAGAATCGCCTCGTTCGCCGCGACCGGCGACTCCACGGTTGAGGAAAGCCCGTCGAGGGTGAACTCGATGCGCCGCGTCTCGTCGCCCTCGCCGATGACGACGGGGCGTCCGCGATCGATGCGCGGGCCGTCGGCATCGCTCGTGAACAACTCGAAGCGGATGCTGTCGTGCGGCACCCCCCGACCCTCGAGCGTCTCGCGGCAGAGACCGACGAGATCGAACGGCCCGCACAGGAACCACTCCGTGACCGTCGCCGGGGGCAGCAGATCGTCGAAGATGGCGTTGAGCTTGTCTGCATCGATGCGTCCGGAGAGCAGCGGGGCCGTGCGCTGCTCGCGGGAGAGCACGTGGTGCAGGGCGAGGCGTGCGGGGTAGCGGTCCTTGAGATCCGCGAGGTCGTCGAGGAACATGACATCCTGCGTGGCACGGTTCGTGTAGACGAGGCTGAACTGCGCGGTCGGCGACGACGCCAGCACGTGGGAGGCGAGGGCCATCATCGGCGTCACGCCCGAGCCCGCCGCGATGCCCGCGATGTGCGCATGGTCGAGGTCGGGCAGGTTCGTGGTGAAGGTGCCCTCGGGACTCATCACCTCGATGCGGTCGCCGGGCTTCAGGTGCTCGTGCGCCCAGACCGAGAACAGGCCGCCGCGGTCGCGCTTGATGCCGACACTGATGCTGCCGGAGGTCGGCGGTCGGCAGATCGAATAGCTGCGGCGCACCTCATGCCCCTCGACGTGCGCGCGGAGCGCCACGTACTGGCCAGGGAGGTAGTCGTACTCGCCTTGCAATTCCGGCGGCACCGCGAACGTGACCTCGATGCTCTCCGCCGTCAGCGGTCGCACGTCGGAGACGGTGAGCTCGTGGAAGCGCCCTCGGCGGCGCGTGGTCGTGTTCACAGCACTTTGAAGTGGTCGAAGGGCTCGAGGCATGCGCGGCACTCGAAGAGCGCCTTGCACGACGTCGAACCGAAGCGGGCGATCTCGCGGGTGTCGAGCGAGCCGCAGCGCGGGCACTTCACCGCCAGTTGCAACCGGATCGGCCCCTGCCCGAGTGCGGCACGCGCGTGCGGCGGGGCGATGCCGTAGTCGCGGAGCTTCTGCTTGCCGGCATCCGTCATCCAGTCCGTCGTCCACGCCGGCGACAGGGTGGTGCGCACCTCGACGTCGTCGAACCCGGCGGCGGCGAGCGCGAGGGTCACGTCGTCGCGCATCGCGTCGAGCGCGGGGCATCCGCTGTACGTCGGGGTCAGCGTCACGATCACTCGGCTGCCGTCGAGCGTGACATCGCGGAGGACGCCGAGATCCTCGATCGTGAGGACGGGGATCTCCGGGTCGGTCACCGTGGCGGCGACCGCCCAGACGTGCTCGCGGCGCGTGGTGGCAGTGCTCACCATGATGCCCCCGGATGCTGTCTGGCCAAGACCTGCATCTCGGCGAGGAGGTGCCCCATGGCGGGGAAGTGGCTGCCGCGCCGCCCGCCGCCGGACGATGCCTTCACATCGGGAGTCTCGAGTTCCGCCTCGGCGAAGACCGCGGCGATCGCCGTGTCGAATCCTGCCCGCAGCGTCGACGGGCGAACCGCGATGCTGTCGAGTTCGTCGATCAACGGTTCGTCGCGGAAGAGTTCGTCGACGTACGGCCAGACATCGCGGACCGCGCGGATCATCCGGCGTCGCGATTCCTCGGTGCCGCCGGCGAGGCGCAGCGTCCACTGCACGGCGTGGTCGCGGTGGTAGTCGACCTCTTTCAGCGCCTTCTCGGCGACCGCGGAGAGCGTCGCATCCTCGGACGTGCGCAGCGCCGAATAGAGCTCGAACATGTAGGCGGATGCCGCGAGCTGCCGTGCGATCGTCTGCGCGAAGTCTCCGTTCGGCTGCTCGAACAGCCACGCGCTGCGGAACTCGGGCTCGTCACGGAAGTACGCCAGGTCGTCCTCGCTACGGCCATCGGCTGTGCCCGCCCAAGCTGTAGAGGCATAGTGCAGCAGCGATCGCGCATGGCCGAGCAGATCGAGGGCGATGTTGCCGAGCGCGACGTCTTCTTCGAGCTCGGGCGCGTGGGCGATCCATCCGCCGAGCTGCTGCGACAGGATCAGCGCGTCGTCGCCGAGCCAGAGCGCGTACTCGGCGACGGCGGGAGTCGCGGTGGCGTTGGAGTCGCCCGTGAGTTCGGCGGCGAGGTAGAGCTCGTCGACGGTGACGTGCGGAAGTGGACGGGAATCACTCATAGGTGCGGCACCCCCTCGGACGCCGTGTAGTACACCGCGTGGCGGTAGTTCTTGCCCGCAGGGCTCTCGAAGAACGAACCCTTGGCGTCCGGATCGCTCGTCGTGATGGCATCCGCCGGCACGACCCAGATCGAGGTGCCCTCCCCGCGGCGCGTGTACAGGTCGCGGGCGTTGCGCACAGCGAGCTCGGCATCCGGCGCGTGCAGGGATCCGGCGTGCACGTGGCTCATGCCGCGGTTCGCGCGGACGAAGACCTCCCACAGCGGCCAGGTCTCGGCGGCGGTCTCGGTGCTGACCATCACGCGGCCTCCTTCGAGCTCGAGTTCCGGGCGGCCTGCTTGCGCGCGTACTCCGCGGCCGCCTCGCGCACCCAGGCGCCGTCCTCGTGCGCTTCGCGCCGGGCCCGCAGTCGTTCGGCGTTCATCGGTCCGTTGCCGCCGAGCACCTCGAAGAACTCGGCCCAGTCGATCTCGCCGCCGACGTACTGCTGCGTCTCCTCATCGAAGTGCAGCTCCGGATCCGGAAGCGTGATCCCGAGCGCCTCGGCCTGCGGCATCAGCATCCCGATGAAGCGCTGGCGCAGTTCGTCGTTCGAGAACCGCTTGATGTTCCACGCCATCGACTGCGCCGAGTTGGGGGAGTCGCCGTCCGGAGGACCGAACATCATCAGGCTCGGCCAGTACCAGCGGTCCACGGCATCCTGCGCCATCCTGCGCTGCGCATCCGTTCCCTGCATCAGTGCCAGCAGGATCTCGAAGCCCTGCCGCTGGTGGAACGACTCCTCCTTGCAGATACGGATCATCGCCCGCCCATACGGCCCATATGAGGCGCGGCACAGTGGCACCTGATTGCAGATCGCGGCGCCGTCGACGAGCCAGCCGATCGCGCCCATGTCAGCCCATGTCGGGGTGGGGTAGTTGAAGATCGAGGAGTACTTCGCCTTGCCCTCGATGAGCTGCGAGGTCATCTCATCGCGCGTGGCGCCGAGAGTCTGCGCGGCCGAGTACAGGTACAACCCGTGACCCGCTTCATCCTGCACCTTCGCCATCAGGATGGCTTTGCGCTTCAGGCTCGGGGCGCGCGTGATCCAGTTGCCCTCGGGCTGCATGCCGATGATCTCGGAGTGCGCATGCTGACCGATCTGGCGGATCAGCGCGCGACGGTAGGCATCCGGCATCCAATCGCGCGGCTCGATGCGCGAGTCTGCGGCGATGATCTCGTCGAAACGGCGCTGCTCGTCGCTGATCGTGTCCGGTTTGGGGGCTTCCGGTGCGGTGGTCATCCCGACTCCTTCGTCGCGGTACGTTATTACTGACCGTACGTTCAGTAATTGTCTCACATGCGCACGGCTCGCGCATCACTCCGAGTCGGGGCGACCGTCATCCTGCGCGTTCTCGAGCGCGCGGTCGCGGGAGTCCGGCCGGATGCCATCTCTGCTCGCGATCCCACCACAGCGGTCCTCTGATCTCGGGGACGCCGCGGTTCATACGGATCCGCCACTCCGAGAGGTGGAGATTGCGGTGGTGCCACCAGCACAGCAGTGCGCCGTTGTCGGTATGGGTGGGGCCACCGTCGGCGTGCTCGGTGACGTGATGGATCTCGCACCAGGATGCCGGCACCGTGCAGCCGGGGATGATGCAGCCGCCGTCACGAAGGGTGATCGCCCGGCGCTGCAGGGCGTTGAAGATGCGCGCGGAAGTGCCGAGGGCGGCGATCCGACCGTTCTCATCGAACAGCACGCGCTGGATGCCGCCGGAGCACCCGGTCTGCGCGGCCACGCGCGAGGGGATTCGGTCGCCGGTGTTCAGCACCGTTGCCCACCCGCTGCCCGCTGCGTAGTCTTCAGCACTGACGGTGACCACGAGGGTCGGCGACGCACCACCGATCTGCGGGAACTCGCCCGCACGCGCAGCGCCGTTGATGATCATCGCGAAGGCATCGTGCATCTTCTGCGTTCTGGTCCGCTGGTCGAGGTACATCGAGTCGGTATGCGGATCGCCGTTCGGAGTCGTCTCTTCGTCGGCGCTCTCGGTGAAGTGCACTCCGGTCGTCGGATCATCTGGCCCATCGACTCGAGGATTGAGGATGCTGTCCAGCAGCAACTTCAATTGACCGGCCACTTCGGGGAGAAGATTTCCGCGCAGAGGCACACTGCCGTCGCGCTCCCGTCCGAGCGTAAGACTCCGGGCGCGCGCGCCGATCTCGTCGGATGGCTCTGCACCATCAGGATCGAGGTAAGCGGCGAGCACTTGCGACAGTATCCGCAGGTCTTCCGGTGTGGGCAGCGGGCCGATGCTCACACCGCCGTCTGCGCTGCGGCTGATCCCACGAGCGACGTCGGCGAGCTGCCGGTCGGCCTCCAGTCGTTCGTCGTCGAGGATTCGGCGGCGGGATTGCTCCAGCGGTTCCATCGCCGCGAGCAGACCGGCAACGCCGACCGATCCTGTCACCATCGCCTCGCGCAGTGCGGGGTAACGCGCGGGAAGGAACTCGCCGTTCGATATCCCCCGAGCCCGGCTCAACAACCTGGCGACCTTCATCACGCGATTCGCATCGCGCGTCTCACTGCGTGTCAGCACCCGCACGAGGTCGACCGGCCGTGACCATCCGTACTTCGCCGTGAGCTTGTCGTCGCGCATCGGCGCAGACCGTTCGAGCACCTGGACGGCCGCCTCAACCTGCAGACCCTCGATTCGTTTGTGGATGCTGCCGCTCAGTTCAAGAAGCGCGGCGATCTCGGCATCCGCAAGATCGGGAATCTCTTCGCGACCGAACGCATCACGACTCGCCTCAGCGAGAGACCTGTCGAGGTCTTCGAGGTGAGTGACAATGCTGTTCATACCTCCTATTCAACCGAGGGCCACCGACATTCCGAGCCGAAAAACGGGCTGATCAGAAAAGTTTTCTGAAGAACTTTGTCCGCGCTCCAGGAAGCGGCATCCGTTGCAGTTTTCGACGCCTACTCCACAATGAAGCCATGGATCAAGCATTCGCCGACACGACGAATCCGACTGCACTTTGAGTCACGGGTAGCCCGCCGGAAACGATCGTCTCGGTGCGGTCTCTGGGCGGAGCTCGGGAGTCTGCCGTAAACGCTCGCCGTACTGGTCAACGGACGAACGCTTTCGGCTGGCAAGTACCGCGAGGATGGTGATGGGTGGGGCCACGACTCGCTCGTGCGTGCCGTATGCTCTCGCTACATTGAGACGCGGGCGCTCGACGCGCTGCCGAGCTCTCGTGGGGTGACTGCTAACAGGGGGAGATGATGATTCGAAGCAGAAAGGTTCTGCCGATTGCATCAGCCATGGCGGTGATCGTAATAGGAGTTGTCGGTTGCGCCTCGGCGGTGTCGTCTCCTCCACCCCAATCGACGGCAGCGCCCTCCACGGGTGAGCCGCAGTCTGCCTCCGACCCCGCGGCACAGGCGCAGGCTCAGGCATGGCTGGATGCCGCTGCCCTGCCGTCCGGGGCTGTTCGATCGCAGTCTTCCCCGTTCGCTTTCAGTTCCTACACGGGATGGGTATGCGAGCCCGTCGAAGAACTGGAAGCCTTCTGGACGATTCCGAACATGACTGTCGCGGCGGCCGCCAATTGGCTGATGTCCAATCCCACCGGCGATCTTGTTACGACGGCAGTCGGACCCTGGCCGGACGATCAGGACATCGACGGAGTGACCGTCGGCTACACACCTGCCGACGGGACGTATCAAGGAGTCGTCTACACCCTGGCGAGAATGGATGACGGCGTTGCCGTCCGCGCAGAAGTCGCCGCTCTCACCGATTCCGCCGTCTGTGCGACACCTCCCGGTGGCGGCACGTGGGGCGCGCCTGGACAAGGCTGACGCCGGCCGCTTCAGCGGGAGGAGACCCGATCAGCATGAATGGAACCGTGCGACTAATAATGATTGTGGCGCGGCGCATGCTCGTTCTCGCCGTGCTCGGGGGAGTGATCACGGCCACAGCGGGCTGCTCGACGAGCCTGATGATGCCATCGCTCGACGACAGATTGAAAGGCAGCCTCGCCTCCATGATCGAAAGCGCGCAAGACGATCTGTGGCAGTTCAGGGGGGCGCTGGCTACAGACCCGGAAGGAACCCTCCCGGGGATTTCGTTCGTGTCCGACGCGAGACCAGCGTACGGAGACCCTGCATTCGCGGTGGGTGAAGGCGCCTACACGCTCCTGGGAGTCGCCTCTTCGCCCGACGCGGCGACACTGACACTCGCGACGAGTGCCGGTGCGAGCACTGGCGGCGGATGGTTCTACGAATCCCGTAACGCGACGGTGTGCTTCACGCTTCGATTCCCCACGACCGAGTCGGCCATCCACACCGGCCCGGCCGACTGCTCGGACGGCCAGGGGCACCGGCTCAGCGACGTAGAAAACTTCTTCGAGCGACACGGCGACCCCATCCCCTTTGAGGAGCTGGACGTGCGCGCCACCGTGACAGAAGCGGATTTCCAGCCATTGCACTGCCAGTGTTACAGCGGCAGCGAATGCGACTGCCCAGGAGGGTGAACTGGCGACCAGGTCGTACTGGCAGCGCGAGATATATACCGTCGACAGGGACGCTGTCGCCGGGTGAGACCGGAGTGATGAAGCGCAGGGTCTCCAGGCCGTAGTTCGCGAGGGGCTTCGAGCGTCAGCGGGAGCGGGAGACGAGCTCCAGGAGCGCCCGACCGTACGCTTCGGAAGGATCGGGATGCTCGAAACGCAGCGCCTCACCGCTGATCTCGATCTCCACCACGAAAGAATCCTCCAGGCGGACCAGCCTGCGGAAGGTGCCGCGCAGAAGCTCGCGCAGCTGATCCTCGCGGGGCAGCCACACGGCGTCCGCCAGCTCGACCGCATCCAGCGCCCACTCGGTCGTGCCGTTGAACGCGAGGTCGGTGCCGCGCGGCGTGCGACGCGCTTCGATGGTCATCTCGCTGACCGTGAAGATCTCGGCCTCGACCTCGAGCTCGACCTCGTCGGGGAGGTCGAGCAGGAATCGGTCGCCGCTCTGAGGGTGCCACACGAGGCCGGCCCGCCGCAGTGCGACTGCGAGTTCGCGGGTGATCACCATTCCACGCTAGACGATGCGACGGGGCGTGCGGCCGGTCCTCTGGGGCTCCCGTGTTCCCGACGCCCAGCCAGTGTGTCAGTCGCCTAAGGCAGAGTGGGGACATGGCCTCAATGTCTGCCGTCGACACTCGCGCTGCCGCCCTCGCGGCCCTCCGCGAACTCGTGGGCCGCCCCGACGCCGATTTCCACGAGGGGCAGTACGAAGCGATCGAGGCGCTGGTCGCCCAGCGCCGACGGGCGCTCGTGGTGCAGCGGACCGGCTGGGGCAAGTCCGCCGTCTACTTCGTCGCCACCCTGCTGCTGCGCCGGCAGGGCGCCGGCCCCACAGTGCTCGTATCGCCGCTGCTGGCGCTGATGCGCGACCAGATCGCGGCGGCCGAACGCGCCGGCGTGCGCGCGGTGGCGATCAACTCGACGAACGCGCACGAATGGGGCGACGTGCTCGCCCAGCTCGACCGCGATGAGGTCGATGTGCTGCTGGTGTCGCCGGAGAGGCTGAACAACCCTGCCTTCCGCGAGCAGCAGCTGCCAGCGCTCGTGCGCCGCATCGGCATGCTCGTCGTCGACGAGGCGCACTGCATCAGCGACTGGGGGCACGACTTCCGCCCCGACTATCGGCGACTGCGCGATCTCATCGCCGAGATGCCCGCCGAGGTGCCCGTGCTCGCCACGACCGCGACGGCGAACAGCCGGGTCGTCGCCGACGTCGAAGAGCAGCTCGGGGTCACGGGCGCGGGAGAAGACCCGGCCGGCGACGGTGTGCTCACGATCCGCGGGCCGCTCGCCCGCGCATCCCTGCGACTCGGCGTACTGCGCCTTCCCGATGCGGCCCGCCGGCTGGCCTGGCTGCTCAGACATATCGACGACCTGCCCGGATCGGGCATCATCTACACGCTCACCGTCGCCGCGGCCGTCGACACCGCCCGACTGCTGCGCGAGCGCGGCCACGAGGTGCGTGCGTACACCGGGCAGACCGACACCGATGAGCGTGAGGAGTCGGAGGGCATGCTCAAACGCAACGAGGTGAAGGCGCTCGTCGCGACGAGCGCTCTCGGCATGGGCTTCGACAAGCCCGACCTCGGGTTCGTGCTGCACCTCGGGGCGCCGTCGTCGCCGGTCGCGTACTACCAGCAGGTGGGGCGCGCGGGGCGTGCGAGCGACAGCGCCGACGTGCTGCTGCTGCCCGGGCCGGAGGACCGCGACATCTGGCATTATTTCGCCACGGCATCCATGCCCGATCAGGAGCGCGCCGAGCGCGTGATCGCCGCCCTCGGCGATACACCGATCTCGACGCCCGCACTCGAGGCGATGGTCGACATCCGTCGCACCCCGCTCGAGCTGCTGCTCAAAGTGCTCGATGTGGACGGCGCGGTGCGGCGCGTGCAGGGCGGGTGGGTCGCCACCGGCGAACCATGGGTCTACGACGCGGATCGTTATGCCCGCATCGCCGCCGAACGCGTCGCCGAGCAGCAGCACATGATCGATTACGAGCAGACCGACGGATGCCGCATGGAGTTCCTGCAGCGCTCGCTCGATGACGACACGGCGGCGCCGTGTGGGCGGTGCGACAACTGCGCCGGCACATGGTTCCCTCGTGAGATCGGAGCGGCGGCGACGTCCGCGGCATCCGAGTCTCTCGATCGGGTCGGCGTCGCGATCGACCCGCGCCGCATGTGGCCGACCGGTGCCGACCGGCTCGGGGTTCCGGCGAAGGGGCGCATTCCTGCGGGTGAGCAGGCCGGCAGCGGACGGGCGCTGGCTCGACTCACCGACCTCGGATGGGGCGGCACGCTGCGCACTCTGTTCGCCGCGGGTGCGCCCGATGAGCAGGTGACCCCGCAGGTGCTCGCCGGCTGCGTGCGGGTGCTCGCAGGCTGGGGCTGGGCCGAGCGCCCCGTCGCGGTCGTCGCGATGCCGTCGCGATCGCGTCCCCTGCTCGTCGATTCGCTCGCGCACGGGATCGCCGAGATCGGCAAGCTGCCCTTCATCGGCACGCTGACGCCCGTCGACGGCGGGCCCACCGGGCAGCCGGGCGGCAACAGCGCGTTCCGGCTCGCCGGTCTCTGGGATCGCTTCAGCGCCGATGGCCTCGAGATCCCCGATGGGCCGGTGCTGCTCGTCGACGACCAAGCCGACAGTCGGTGGACCCTCACCGTCGCCGCCCGTTCCCTTCGGCAGGCTGGGGCGACCGAGGTGCTGCCGTTCGTGCTCGCGCTACGCGGCTGAGCGCTCCTTCTCCACGAGCGTCAGCACGTCGTACGTCGCGACCGTGTCGTCGTTCTGATTGCGGATGACGGCATCCCAGCGCACCTCGCCGTACTCGTCGGTCTCACGAGGCGTGATCTGCTTCGCGGTCAGGTCGACGCGGATGCTGTCGCCGGGCGAGACCGGAGTGATGAAGCGCAGGTTCTCCAGCCCGTAGTTCGCGAGCACGGGACCGGGCTCGGGGTCGACGAACAGCCCTGCAGCCCAGGAGACGAGCAGATAACCGTGCGCGACGCGTCCGGGGAAGAACGGGTTGGCGGAGGCGGCCTTCTCGTCCATGTGCGCGTAGAACGTGTCGCCGGTGAAGTGCGCGAACGTCTCGATGTCGTCCAGAGTCACCTCGCGGGACGCCGAGGCGATGCGGTCGCCGATCCGAAGCTCCGCCAATGACTTGCGGAACGGATGGGTGCCGTCCGCCCGCGCGGACGCGCCGGCATGCCACACTCCGGTGAGCGCCGTGAGCATGTCGGGCGAACCCTGCACGGCCGTGCGCTGCATGTGATGCAGCACCGCGCGGATGCCGCCGAGCTCTTCGCCGCCGCCGGCGCGACCCGGTCCGCCGTGCACGAGGCCGGGCATCGGCGAGCCGTGTCCGGTGGACGAGCGGGCATCGTCACGATCGAGGAAGAGTACGCGGCCGTTCGAGGCGGCGATGCCGGTCATGAGCTCGGTCGCGAAGGAAGCGTCGTGCGTCGCGACGCTCGTGACGAGTGAGCCCCCGCCGCGGGCGACCAGCGCCGCCGCTTCGGAAGGCGTCCCATACGTCAGCAGGGAAGCCACTGGCCCGAACGCCTCGACCTCGTGCACGGCATCCGCGTTCGCGTCGTCGAAGCGCAACAGCATCGGGGCGACGAAGGCGCCGTCGGCCGTGGACGAGCCATCGATGCCGCGCACCTCCGGTGCATCGCTGGTTCCGATGACGATCCGGCCACCGGCATCCTGCAGCGCCTGCACCTGGCGTAGCACCTCGTCGCGCTGTGCGAGAGAGACGAGCGGACCCATCGTCACGTCCTCCGCACGAGGATCGCCGATCACGACCTTGGCCTCGAGTCGGGCGCGCACCGCGTCGATCACGGCGTCGGCGGATGCCGTCGGCACGATCGCCCGTCGGATCGCGGTGCACTTCTGCCCCGCCTTCGTCGTCAGCTCCGTGACCAGCTGGCGCACGTAGGCGTCGAACTCGGGCGTGCCGTCGGTCGCGTCGGGGCCGAGTACGGAGGCGTTGATCGAGTCGGTCTCGGCGGTGAACCGCACGCCGCCCGGCGTGCGAGCGCGCAATCCTGACGCGGTCGATGCACTGCCGGTGAAGCCGACGACGTCGCCGAGGCGCAGTTCTTCGAGAAGCGTGGGCACGCTGCCGCTGACCAGCTGCAGCGACCCGTCCGGCAGCAGTCCCGACTCGACAAGGATGCGCACGAAGGCCTCGGCGAGATAGCCGGTCGGGGTCGCGGGCTTCACGAGTGTCGGCATCCCGGCGAGGAACGCGGGCGCGAACTTCTCGAGCGACCCCCACACCGGGAAGTTGAACGCGTTGACCTGCACCGCGACTCCCGGAAGCCGCGTGAAGACGTGCCGGCCGAGGAAAGTGCCGTCCTTCGAGAGCGGCTCGATCGGTCCGTCGACGAACACCTGGCTGTTGGGCAGTTCGCGTCGCCCCTTGCCGGAGTAGGCGAACAGCACGCCGATGCCGCCGTCGATGTCGACCCAGGAGTCGGACTTCGTCGCCCCGGTGCGCGCGGAGAGGGCATAGAGCTCGTCTTTGCGCTCCGTAAGGGCGAGCGCGAACTGCTTGAGCAGCACAGCGCGCTGGTGGAAGGTCAGTGCGCCGAGCGACGCCTGACCGACCGTGCGGGCGTACTCGAGCGCGCTGGCCAGATCGATGCCGTCCGTGCTGACGCGGGTGATCTCCGCACCGGTCGACGCGTCGCGGACGATCAGCGCGCCGGCGTCCGATTCCGGCGTCCACCATGCGCCCTTGATGTAACCGGGCAGAACCTCGCTCATTCGTCATCCCATCTGTAGAAGCCTTCGCCGCTCTTGCGGCCGAGTCGGCCGTCCGCGACCATCTGCCTGAGCAGCGAGGGCGGGGCGAAGCGCTCGCCGAGCGTCAGGCACAGCTCCTCGGCGATGCCGAGTCGCACATCGAGTCCCACGATGTCGGTGGTGCGCAACGGGCCCATCGGATGCCGGTACCCGAGCTCCATAGCCCGGTCGATGTCCTCCGCCGAGGCGACGCCGGCATCCAGCATCCTGATCGCCTCGAGTGCGAGGACGAGACCCAGTCGGCTGGACGCGAATCCGGGGGAGTCGCGGACGACGATCGGCGTCTTTCCCAACGCCTCCACCCAGCCGCGGGCCTGAACGACGAGGGCCGGATCGGTTGCGGATCCGCTCACGATCTCGACGAGCGATGACGACGGCACGGGGTTGAAGAAGTGCAGCCCGAGAAAGCTCTGCGGCCGTGCGAGAGGTGCGGCGAGCGCGTCGATCGATATCGATGAGGTGTTCGAGGCGAGCACCGCATCCACGGCCAGCACGCTCTCCACGCGGGCGAGCGCCTCGGACTTGAGCGCACGGTCTTCGGGAACGGCCTCGATCACGAGGTCGCGGTCTGCGAATGAGGTGAGTTCAGTGCCTGTCTGCAGGCGGTCGGTCAGATCTTCCAGCGCGTGCGTCGTGGTGCCGCGCTTCACGGAGCGCACCAGACTTTCGCGGATCCGAGATGCTGCGGCATCCGCCGACTCCACATCCTGCTCGATGACCAGGACCTCGTCGCCGGCCAGCAGGAACGTATGCGCGATCCCGGCGCCCATACGGCCTCCGCCGAGAACACCTACCTTCATCGACGACCTCGCCTCTCCAGGAACTCGGTCATCCGGCGCATCTTCTCCGGGCTCTCGAACAGCTCGGCCTGCAGCTCGCCGTCGATGTCGGGATGCGCCGCACGCGGTGCACGCATGGCCCGTTTGGTGTGCTGGGTGGCGAGCGGATCGTTCGCGGCGATGCGATCCGCGATCGCATGCGCGGTCGTCATCAGTTCGGATGCCGGATGGATGCCGGAGACCAGGCCGGCGCCCAGCGCCTCGTCTGCCGTGAGCAGTCGTCCGGTGAGCAGCATCTCGCTCGCCAGCGCGTCGCCGACGATCTCGCGCAGTCGCCAGGTGCCTCCGGCCGCGGCCATGATGCCGAGACCGGTCTCGGGGTTGCCGATCTTCAGCGCCGGCGTGGCCAGGCGGATGTCCGCCGCATACGCGAGCTCGGCGCCACCACCGAGTGCGTAACCGTCGATCGCGGCGATCACGGGCATGGGCAGTTCGTGGATGCGGATGAACGCCAGGGCGTTGATACCGCGGCGGGCGTCTTCGGCGCGGCGGGCGCGCAACTGGGTGATGTCGGCGCCGGCCGCGAACACGCCGTCGACACCGGTGAGGATCAGGATGCGCGGTTCGACCTCGAGCTCGGCACACAGTGTGTGCAGGGCGTCGATCATCTCGCGGTCGATCGCGTTGCGCTTGTCGGGACGGTTCAGCCGGACGACGACGCGGTCGGGGCTGCGATCGATGACGAGAGGCTCCTCGTTCATGCGCGCTCCCGACTGCGTCGTCTGGCGGTATCGTCAGTTGCTGACCGATCGTTCAGTAATTATTATGCCAAGCTTGCGCGGCGTCGGCAATCGCTGGTGTCAGACTGGAGCGCGTGTCAGTGTCATCGTCCGAAGACGCCGTGGTGTCGGTGCCCGCTGTGCGCCGTGGGCGCCCCGGCTATGACCAGCGGCAGATCCTCGAGATCGCCGTGCAGGTGTTCATCGAGCACGGGTACGACGCGACTTCGGTGTCGTCGCTCGCCGAGCGCCTCGGCCTCTCGAAGTCCGCGCTGTACCACCACTACGCGTCGAAGGAGCGCCTGCTCGAACTCGCCCTCGACGAGGCGATGGGGTCGTTGGAAGCCGTGCTGCATGAGCCGGGCGCCACCGTTGGACCGGCGGGGGATCGGCTCGAGCACGTGCTGCGCGGCGCCGTGCGGGTTCTCGTCGACAAGCTCGCATTCGTGACGCTGCTGCTGCGGGTGCGCGGCAACAGCGACGTCGAACGCGCGGCGCTCGAGCGGCGGCGTGCCTTCGATGACCAGGTGACAGTACTGGTGCGGGCCGCTCAGGCCGAGGGTTCCGTACGCGCCGATATCGGTGCATCCGTCGCCACGAGGCTGCTGTTCGGCATGGTCAACTCGATCGTCGAGTGGTACCGGCCGACAGGCCCGGAGGGTGCAGCCGAACTGGCGGACGACGTGCTCGCCGTCGCGCTGGACGGGTTGCGCACGCACTGAAGCGGCTTCGACTCGCTCCGCTCGCTCACCCGTTTCGACTCGCTCCGCTCGCGCAACGACCCGTGGCGATGCCGAAGCGCCCAGCCCGGGACTTCAGGCCGACGCGATCACGGTCTCCGCGAGCGAACGCCGTGTGCGCGGCGCGACCTCGCGCTGCTGCAGCTTCTCGGACAGCGCCGATGGGTCACCGAGCTCGCCGAGGGCGATAACCGAGATCGGCGCGAAGCGGTCTTCGACGCCGGGGAGCTCGGCGAGCCGATCGCGCTCGACGCCACCCATCTGGTGCACGAAGAGCCCGTCGGAATGAGCCTGCACGGAGAGGTGGGCCACGGCCTGGCCGAGGTCGTACTGCGCCCAGGGGCGGGGGTTGCCGTCAGCATCCGTCTGCTCCGCGAACGCGGCGATCAGCACGGCGGCCCTGCCGGCCCACTCGCGGTTGAAGCCCATCAGCGCCGCGTCGATCTTCGCGTGCAGTTCAGTGCCACGTCGGGCGACGATGAAACGCCACGGCTGGGTGTTGCTCGCGGAGGGTGACCAGCGAGCGGCCTCCAACGCAGAGGCGAGCTTGTCCTCGTCGATCGGGGTCTCGGCCTCGAAGGCACGGGGGCTCCAGCGGGCCGAGAGGATGTCGAGGACGGGTACGGATGTCTCAGCGTTGCGCTCGATGGTGGACGTGCTCATGGTGCCTTTCGGAGTCAGAATCTGGGCCGACCCCGTTGTCCGCGTTGCTCCTACGCTAACCTCTCCATGCGCGCGCATATTCCGGATGACGCAGAATGACGAACCACTTACGGCGGGATGCGGCGTCAGACGGTGGCAGCCAACCGTGCGGCCCTGCGCTCCTGCTGCACGTCGGGATCGGGCACCGGCGCCGCCGCCAACAGCCTGCGCGTGTAGTCGTCGGTCGGATGCTGCAGCACCTGCGCGCGCGAACCCGACTCGACGACCGCACCGCGGCGCAGCACCGTCACGCTGTCGCACAGCTCATCGATGACAGCCAGGTCATGGCTGATGAACACGCATGCGAATTTCAGTCGCTCCTGCAGTTCGCGGAACACGTCGAGCACCTGGGCCTGCACCGACACGTCCAGCGCGCTCGTCGGCTCGTCGGCGATGAGCAGGGCCGGATCCAGCGCCACTCCGCGCGCGATCGCCACGCGCTGCTTCTGCCCGCCGGAGAGCTCATGCGAGTAGCGTCCGGCACGATCGGAGAGGCCGACCGAGTCGAGGAGCGCATCCACGTGATCGCTGAGCTCGCTGCCGCGCAGCCCCTTGATCGCGGCAAGCGGCTCCTCAACACTCTGCCGCACGGTGTAGCGGGGATTGAGCGAGAGCGCAGGGTTCTGGAACACGACACCGATTCGTCGCCGTGTTTCTCTGCGCACCGCTCTGCTCGCCGCGCGCATGTCGATGCCGTCGACGACGATGGAGCCGCCGGTCACAGGAGCCGCGCCGATGATCGCACGGCCGATGGTCGACTTGCCGCTGCCGGACTCGCCGACCAACCCGAGGATCTCGCCCCTGCGCACCTGCAGGCTGACGCCCTCGACAGCGCGGAAGAGGCCGCGGAGGCGTCCGCCATAGGTGACTTCCAGATCGGTGACATCGAGCACGAGCGGGGCTTCGGTCTCGGATTCGGTCACCGTGGGGCGCTCGCCGATGCGTGGTACGGCGCTGAGCAGCTGCTTCGTGTACGCCGCGGTCGGCTGCAGCAGCACGCCGCGCACTGAACCCTGTTCGACGAGTTCGCCCTCGCGCATGACGACGACGCGATCGGCGAGTTCGGCGACGACGCCCATGTCGTGCGTGATGAGCAGCACAGCACGACCGTCGCGGCGACCGAGACGGGCGAGCACATCGAGCACTTCCGCCTGCACCGTGACGTCCAGCGCGGTGGTCGGTTCATCGGCGATGAGAAGCTGAGGATCGGATGCCAGCGCCATGGCGATGCCGACGCGCTGGCATTGTCCGCCGGAGAGCTCATGCGGGTACTGCTTCATGCGCCGGGCGGGATCGGGGATGTCGACCAGCTCGAGCAACTCGATCGCGCGTCGGCGTGCGGCGCCGGCGCTGAGCCCGTGGCTGTGCGCGCGCACCGCCTCGACGACCTGGAAGCCGATCGTGAACACCGGGTTCAGTGAGGCGACGGGATCCTGCGAGATCAGCGCGACCTCGGCTCCGCGGATGCGACGCAGATCTGCCGGTTTCAGGCCGATGAGCTCGCGGCCGTGCAGTTTCACCGATCCCGTGGCGTGGGCGTTCTCCGGTAGGAGGCCGATCACAGACAGAGCGGTCACGGACTTGCCGGAACCGGACTCGCCGACGACCGCCACGACCTCGCCTGGTGCGATGTCGAGATCGAGGCCGTGCACGACCTCGATCGGATCGCGGGTGCCGAAATGCACGCGCAGATCCCGGATGCTGAGGATCGGTTCGCTGCTCGGCGCGGTCATGTTCATGCCTTCTTCTCGCCCGCATCACGGGCGCGCTTGTGCTCTCGCCAGTCACCGAGCATCTTGTGGTGGTACTCCTGTATCCACTCCAGGTAGTCGCGTCCGTTCGTGAGGCGGATGCGAGCCTCCGCCTCCTCCGGACCCAACCAGCTCAGCGCCGAGTCGATCGAGGCGATATGCCGGTCGAAGTAGCGGCGCTCGTTCGCGAGGAAGCTTCCCCACGGGTCTTCTTCCGCCTTGAAGTAATGGCTGCGGTCGCCTGGCACGGAGTGGCGGCGGATGTAATTGGTGTCGATCAGGCGCCTGGTCGCCATCGACACCGCCCCCGTGCTGGCGCTGAGCGCCTCGGCGAGATCGGCCGATGAGATGTACGGCTGATCCATGATCATCAGATAGCCGAGCACGCGGCCGTCCATGCGCGAGGTGCCGGTCATCTCCCAGATCAGGCTGATCTCCTCGGCGAACTGTCGCCGGTACTCCTCGCGCTCATCGATCTGCACGCGCTTGTCGATCTGCTCCGGGGCTTCTTCCGCCATGTTCGATCCCTTCTTCTGCGTCATCAGCATCCCACTCTCATCGACGCTCACGCGGATCGAAGACCGTGCGCAGCTCCTCACCGAGCGCGACGACGGCGAGCACGGTGATGGCCAGCATGATGCTGGGCAGCACGAGCACATGAGGCGCCGTCTGGAACACCCGGGAGCCGGCGGCGATCTGCAGACCCCAGGAGATCGCCGGTGACGAGAGTCCGATGCCGAGATAGGTGAGCGTGCTCTCCGCCACGATGACGCCGCCGATCGTGAGCGTCGCCATCAGCATCACGGGCTGCACGGCGTTCGGCACGACGTAGCGGGCGATGATGCGCCCGATGCCGAGACCCATGGTGCGAGCGGCGAGCACGTGGTCGGCCTTCGTGACCGACCGCACGGACGCGCGCATCAGCCTCGCCATCATCGGCCATCCGAAGACGCCCAGCACGATGCCGACCGTGAGCACGTTGCGGGTGCCGAACATGTTGAGCACGACGATCGCCGCCAGCAGGAAGGGGAAGCCGAGGAAGACCTCGGTCAGGCGCGAGACGATCCAATCGGCGATGCGGCCGCCCATACCGGCGAGCAGGCCCATCACGAGGGCGATGGCGAGGGCGATCCCGGTGGCGAGGAGACCGACCGTGATCGACGCCTGCGCGCCGTAGACAGCGCCCGCCCAGATGTCGCACCCCTGCAGATCGAAGCCGAACGGATGACCGGGCGCCGATTCGACCTTGCTGTTCGCGAGGTCACAGGCGCGAGGGTCGCCGTTGCCGAACAGCCCTGCGAAGGCTGCCGGTGCGATGGCGAAGGCGAGCATGATCAAGAGGATGACGGATGCCGCCCAGAACAGCGGCCTGCGCAGCAGCAGCCGCCATGCCGACGGTCGCGTCGTCTGCGGGAGCGAGACGGCCGTCGTCTTCGGCGCCGGGATCTTCGCGGTGATGGGAGGGATCTCAGGCACGTCGGATCCTCGGGTCGAGCAGCGCGTGAATCGCATCCACGAGCAGCGAGGTGATCAGGAAGATGATGATGAGCGCAGTGGAGACGCCGACGACCATCGCAGCTTCGTGATCGCGGATCGCCGTGAACAGCAGATTCCCGACACCGGGAAGGTTGAAGATGCCTTCGATCACGACCGTGCCGCCGAGCAGGAAGCCGAGATCGGTCGCCAGGAAGGTCGCCGTGGGGATGAGGGAGTTCCGCATGACGTGCAGGCCGACGACGCGACCTTCACCGATGCCCTTCGCGCGGGCCGTGCGCACGTAGTCGGCCTCGAGGTTCTCGATCATCGAGCCGCGCACGAGTCGTGACACGGCGGCGAGGCCGATCGCGGCGATCACGAGCGAGGGGAGCAGGTACGACAGCGGCCATCCCTCGCTGACGCCGGCAACCGGCAGCCAGTCCAGCCGGACGCCGAAGATGATCTGCGCCGTGATACCGAGCACGAAGACGGGGATGCAGCTGAGACCGATCGTGATGACGAGAAGCCCCTTGTCGATCACTGTGCCCTTCTTGAGCGCCGACACGATGCCGACCGCGAGGCCGAGGATCACCTGAAGCGTCCATGCGGTGAGAGCGAGGGTGATGGTCACGGGCCACCGGGCCGCAAGCTTGTCGGCGACTGTGCGTCCGGTGAGATCGAGTCCGAGGTCGCCGTGGAGCAGGTTGCCGAGGTAGTTCGTGTACTGCACCCACAGAGGTTGATCGAGAAGGTACTTCGCGTTGATGGCATCCACCACCGACTGCGGGAGCTGCCGGTCGCCGGCCAGCGCACGGATCGGGTCGCCCGGGAGGCTGAAGACCGCGACGTAGATGATGAAGGTCACTCCGAGGAAGACCAGGACGAAACCGGCCAGTCGCTGCAGAATCCCCAGTGTCATCCGCATCAGCGGGTCTCCAGCTGTGCGTGGGCGGCGAGGATCGCCCCGTACTGCACGCCGACGACCTTCGCGAGCGGCAGCGGAGGCGCGTCGCGTCCCGCGCTCGCCTCGGCGAGCCACCCGTCGAAGACCTCCTGGATCTCGGCTGCCGCCCGCCGCACCTCGGGGCTGGCGACGCCGGCGGCGACCTCGGCGGACAGTGCGCGCCGCAGCATCCCGCCCCACCGGAGGCGGTGCAGATTCACCACTCCGTCCAGACTCGTGAGCTCCGCGACGGTGGCGAGCCGGTCGTCCTCGGTATCGGCGCGGCGAAGATCCGCCTCGCCGGCACCCGTGGCCATCGGCGAGAACACGCGCGCGGCGCGCAGCAGCGGGGTGTCCATGCGCACGTACGGGTCGACCGTCGCGATGAGTTCGGTGAGGATGCGACCGGTCTCGATGAGGCGCTCGCCGCAGCGGCGCAGCGCATCGCGGTGGACCGTATCGGTCGGTGAGGCGTCATCGGCGGTTGGGTCACCGAACTGGGGGAGTTCGGCGATGAGGGAGAGGGTTCCGTAGCGACGGGCGTAGGAGGTCGACGCGTCGCCGGCGCTGCCCGGCGGGTACGGGTCGAGGCCCGCCTCCTCGGTCCAGTCGTAGGCGTCCTGGAGCGTGCCCATTTCGTAGATCGCGTCGGCGAGGACGGCGAAGTGCGCACCCTCTGGTTCGCCGGTGTGCAGCGGTACACCGCAGGATGCCGTGATCTCGTGCAGCAGCGGATAGAGCGCGGGCACGGGGCGCGACAAGTAGAAGTACGCACCGCCGCCCTCGCTGTTGTGCAGCGGCACATACAGGTCGGGGGCGGTGAGGTCGATGGCCCTGGCGAGCGCCACCGTCTCGGGCATCATGGCGTCGAAATAGGCGTTCTTGTACGCGAACGGGAACGTCCACTCCACCTGCTCGTCGGGTGCGGGGCGGAAGAACTCGCGGGTGTAGAGACTTCGGTCGGACGGATCGGCGAACCAGCCCTCGTTCAGGCGCATCCCGTCCGGGTCGGCGCACGGAACGATGTGCCACGCCGTGTCGCAGTCGATGCGCAGATCGTTGTCGGTCACGAGCTGCTCGACCAGGTGCAGGATCGTCAGCGAACCGATCGGCTCGTTCGGATGCACCCCGCCCACGATCAGCGCCGATCGGCGTCCCGTGCCCGCGTGGTAGAGCCAGATCGGCTCACCGAGCCGGCTCGTTCCGATGCGTTCGCGTGAGATGAGGTCGGGGTGCTCCGAGCGCAGGCGTTCGAGGTCGGCGTTGAGGACATCCACCGTCGGGATGCTGGTCAGCGGGGGCACCGCGCCGGCACGACGGAGGATGTCCTCCGTCGTGCCGAGCGCCGTCGCGGGGTCGTGCACTGTCTGTCTGCTCCGTCCTGGGTACGTGAGTCGCCGGTCAGTCGGCGACGGCGATGTTGGCCGTGTCGACCGCTCCCGCGTTCGTGTGCAACTCGGCGATGCGGTCGCTGGTCACGTACAGGTAGCGGTTGCCGAACATCGGCACGGTCGGGAAGTCCTGCAGGATTCGCTCCTGCGCGGCCACGTATCCGGCCAGGGACTCGTCCAGCGTGTCCGCCGCGTTCGCCTGGCGCAGCAGCTCGTCGACCTCGGGGCTGCTGTAGCCGCCGGCGCCGAAGTTGCCTTCGCCGGTGGCGGTGAACACGGCCGTGAGCGTGTTCTGCTGGCTCGGGTAGAGCGCGCCCCATCGGGCGCGGAACGGCCCGTCGGTCGTGGCGTTCTGCACCAGTTCGGTGAAGGCCGCGAAGTCGGCGGACGGGCTTGCGACGACCGCCTCGATGCCGAGGTTCTGTCGCAGCTGGTTCGCGATCGCCTCGAAGTAGTCCTCCTGGCCCCAGTTGGCGACGAAGTGCACCTTCATCTCCCCGTCGAAGCCACCCGCCTCCTCGAGCAGTGCCTTCGCGGCATCCGGGTCGAATTCGCAGTACTCGCCGCACACGCCTTCTGGGTCACCGGGCATGCTCGGCGCGGTGAGGGAGCTGGCGGGCACCTGGGATCCGCCGAACACCGCGTCGTTGATGGCCTCGCGGTCGATCGCCATCGAGATCGCCTGGCGGACGCGGACATCCGAGAAGCGCGGATCCGAGAGCGTGAAGCCGAGGAAGTCGACGCCGGGGGCGTCGAGCTCGTAGACGTTGTCGCCGAAGTCGTTGCGTGCCTGAACGGCTTGACCCGGGGCGATCGCCGCGATGTCGATGTCGCCGGCGAGGGCATCCGTGTAGGCAGTCGCAGTGTCGAGGTACGGGACGAACGTCACGGCATCGAGCGTCGGAGCATCTCCGGCGTAGTCGCCGTAGGCGACAGCCTCGATCGGGTCGGACTCGCTCCAGCCGTCCGCGAGCTCGAACGGCCCGTTCCCGATCGGTGCCTGCTCCCAGGCCTCCAGATCGTCCAGCGCCTCGGAGGGCAGTGGGTACAGGCCGGTCTGGCCGATTCCGAGCTGCAGTGGGTACTGGCGGTCGGGTGCCGACAGCTCGACGGTGAAGGTGCGATCGTCGACGACGGAGAGCCCGGACAGCTCGGTCGCGACCGGCTCGCCCTCGGCGGGGTTCAGGTCGGCGTAGCCGGCGACGTTCGCCAGCTGGGGGCCGTTCACCCAGGCGTTCGGGCCATAGGCGGCGTAGTTCCAGGTGTCGACATAATCCTGCGCGGTGACGGGTTCACCGTCGTGGAACGTCCAGCCGTCGCGGAGCGTGATCGTCCAGGTCAGTGCGTCGTCTGATTCGACGGACTCCGCTGCGACGAACGAGACTTCGCCGTCCTCGTCGACCTGTGTGAGCGGAGCGAAGATCGACTCCAGGATCACGTACGAGCTGAACTGATTGCCGGGGATCATCGAATCCGGCTGCTCGACGGCGAACCTGATCGGATCGGACGTGTCGGCGGAATCATCCGTCGCCCCTGCTGAACATCCTGTGAGCGTGAGCGCCACCACCGCTGATGCGGCTGCCAACAGACGTGCCTTGCTGTGCATAACTCCTCCTTGAGCCACAACGTACGGAACGTCTGCGGCGGGATGGGCTGCTCGGGTGCAGCCTGTTCCTCGCACGCTAGAACGGATCCGGTTCAGTCGTCAATGAACTTTCAGTGATTACTGAAAGTTGTAATAGGAGTGAAACACGTGTGACTCGGGAGCGCAATACCCAGAAGAAAATCCCGGGTTCCCGACCGTGGGAACCCGGGATTTCCTTCCGCCAATGAGCGTGGCCGCGCCTCAGCCGCGCAGGGCCTCGCGCAGCTTGACTCGTGCCCCCATCTTCAGCAGCGAGTTCTCGTAGATCTTCGCGCCGATCAGCACCACGACGACGCACGCCACGAGCATGATCGCGAGGGAGGCGAGCGGCTCCCACCAGGCCGCCTCATTGAAGAAGAGTCGGATCGGCATGCCCACCGGAGCCGAGAACGGCACGTACGAGAGCACGGTCATGACCACCGGGTTGTCGCCGAAGAAGATCACCAGGAAGTACGGGATCATCGTCAGGTACATCACCGGCGTCATGGTGGCGCCGACATCCTCCTGGCGCGAGACCATCGAACCCGCCGCCGCGAACATCGCCGCGAGCAGGATGAAGCCGAAGAAGAAGAACACCGCGAACCAGGCGATCGGCCCGCCGATGCCCTGCAGTACGGCGGTCTGCCCCGACACCATGAGGCCGATCGTGCCGACCACCACCAGCAGCAGGATCTGCGATATCGCCAGCAGCGTGTTGCCGATCACCTTGCCGGCGAGCAGGATCCGTGCGGGGATCGCCGAGAGCAGGATCTCGATCACTCGGGTCTGCTTCTCCTCGACGACGCTCGTCGCGATCGGTGACCCGAAGGTGATCGCCGACATCATGAACACGAGGCCGAACCCGATGCCCAGAAGATAGCGCAGTCCGCCTGCGCCGGCATCCGGATTGAGAAGCTCGACGGGCGGCGACTCGGAGAGCATCATCAGCAGCGACTGCGGTGCCTCCTTGTCGGCGATGATGACCATGCCGGTGGGCGATGAACTGTCATCGATGACCGCGGCGTCGACCGTTCCGTCGGCGACGAGTTTCTCTGCCTCGGCGCGGTCGGCGACGTCGGTGATCTCGTAGCCCTCCGCGCCCTGAAGGGCGGAAGCCGCCGTGCTCGTCGCCGCGATCGGCGTCGAACTCGGAGTGGCGCTCGCGATGCCGGCCCAGATCACGCCGGCGAGGGCCATGAGCAGCAGGATGCCGGTGGAGATGAGATACGCCTTGCTGCGCAGTTTCGTGCTGAGCTCGCGCTCGGCGACGAGCCAGACGCCCTGCGCCGGCGAGAGCGAGGTTCCGGTCGAAACGGTCACTGGATGACCTCCTTGAAGATCTGCGAGAGCGATGGATGCTGGGGGGCGAAGCGCGAGACCTCGGCGCCGTCGAGCGCGCGGCGGAGAACACGCTGCGCTGTTGCCGGTTCGTCGACGTCGAACACGGCGTTGCCGCCGTCGAAGTCCACGACGCTCACGCCCGGCTCCTCGCGCAGCCACCCGACATCGCCGCTGCTCTCCAGCTCCCAGCGCGGTGCGGAGTGCTGCTCGCGCAACTGATCGCGGGGTCCTGCAGCGCGGATCGTTCCGCCTGCGATGATCACCAGGTCGTCGCACAGGCGCTCCACGACGTCGAGCTGGTGCGAGGAGAACAGTACCGAGACACCGCGCGCCGCGCGTTCCTGCAGCACGCCGGCGACGGTCTCGACGGCGAGCGGGTCGAGACCCGAGAACGGCTCGTCCAGGATCAGCACCTCGGGATCGTGCACGAGGGATGCTGCGATCTGCGCCCGCTGCTGATTTCCGAGCGAGAGCGCCTCGAGGTTGTCGTTCAACCGTTCGCCCAGGCCCAGCTCCTCCAGCAGCGCGGTCGCCCGCGTCGTGGCATCCGTCTTGTTGAAGCCATGCAGGCGAGCAAGGTAGACGACCTGCTCGAGCACCTTCATCTTCGGATACAGGCCGCGCTCTTCCGGCATGTAGCCGAACTGGCGACGGGCCTCCGGCGTCAGCGGCGTGCCGCCGAGTGTGACGGAGCCGCCGTCGGAGGCGAGCAGCCCGAGCACGATGCGCATCGTGGTCGTCTTGCCTGCGCCGTTGCCGCCGACGAAGCCGGTGAGGTGGCCGGCGGCGACGGGGAAGGTGACGTCGTCGAGCACCCGGCGCGTGCCGTAGCTCTTCGTTATGCCGGTCAGCTGGAGGGTTCCTGAGGTCATCTCGACTCGTTCCTTCGCTCAATGCATCGCATGCCTCCACGCTACGAGGCGCCTCGGCCCGCCGGCATCCCCCCTGCGACGGACATTCCGTTCTATGCAACGGAATATAATTCCAGAAGGGTGCGTTGCCACCTGTGATTGCACATGGCTCATGTCCGAGCCCGAACAGAAGGAACACACCTGTGACTCGTACCATCGGCTACATCGTCGGCAGCATCTCCAGCACGTCCATCAACCGCCGTCTGGCGCGCGTGCTGACGAACCTCGCCCCCGAAGGCACCGAACTCGTCGAGATCGAGATCAAGGACCTTCCGTTCTACTCGCCCGACTTCGACGGCGACTTCCCTCAGGTGGCGACCGACTTCAAGAAGGCCATCGCCGCTGTCGACGGCGTCATCATCGTCACGCCCGAGTACAGCCGCTCGATCCCCGGCGTGCTGAAGAACGCCCTCGACTGGTCGACCCGCCCCTACGGCGAGATGTCCTTCTTCGGCAAGCCCGTCGCCGTCATCGGCGCTTCGGGCTCCGGCGTCGCTACCGCCGCCGCCCAGCAGCACCTGCGTGCGATCCTCGGCCACTTCAGCGCGATCACCATGGGCCAGCCTGAGGGCTTCATCCAGGACCGCCCCGGCCTGTTCACCGAAGACGGCCAGGTCACCGACGACAGCACGGCAGGTTTCCTGGTCGGCTACCTCGAGGCATTCAACGGCCTCATCTCACGCGTGCAGCACTCCGCGGAGCTCGTGAACGCGTAATCAGCGCATCGATGGGAGGAAATCGTATCTCAGCCCGCGAGCTCTGATGCGTTTTCCTCCCATCGGCACAGCCGAGGCTTCGTCTCACACCAGGTCGTTGCGATGCGCCAACACGACGGCCTGCACGCGGTCACGGGCACCGAGTTTCTGAAGGATGCGTGAGACGTGCGTCTTCACGGTCGCCTCGCCGATGAACAGTCGCGTCGCGATCTCGGCATTGCTCATCGCCTCGGCCACGAGTGAGAGCACCTCGGCCTCACGGTCGGTGAGCGGCTCGACGAGCGCGACTCCCCGGGCAGGGGACGGGGCTTCCGGCGCGGTCGAGGCGTACCGTCGCACAACGCGACGCGTCACCTCGGGCGCCAGCATCCCGTCGCCCGCCGCGAGCACTCGAACGGCGGTGACCAGATCCTCCGGCGTGCCGTTCTTGAGCAGGAAGCCGCTCGCTCCGGCATCCAGCGCGGCGAACAGGTAATCGTCGCGATCGAATGTCGTGACGATCGCGATCGCGGCCGTCACCTCGCGCTCGGCGACGATGCGCCTCGTCGCCTCGATGCCGTCCATGTCGGGCATCTGCACGTCCATCGTGACCACATCGGGTCGGAGAGCGGATGCCGCCGCCACGGCTTCCGCGCCGGTGGCAGCCTCACCGACGACGGTGATGTCGGGCTGGATGTCGAGGATGGTGCGGAAACCGGCGCGCAGTGTCGCGTGATCATCGACGATGAGGACGCGGATCGGATCGCTCATGCCGTCGCTCCCGACAGCGCGACGGGTGCCGAGACGGGAAGGTGCGCGCGAACCCGCCAACCTCCGCGCTCGCGCGGTGCGGACTCGATCGTGCCGCCCGACGCCAGCGCGCGTTCGCGCATGCCCAGTTGTCCCATCCCCGACCGCGGCGTCAGTACGGCGCGACCGGTGTTGACGATCTCGAGTTCGACGCCGGTGTCCAGGTAGCGCAGGCGCACGTCTGCCGTGGCTCCCGCGCCGGCATGGCGGCGCACGTTGGTGAGTGACTCCTGCGCGATCCGGTACAGATTCACCTGCGTGACCGATGGCACGGATCTCTGGTCGCCGATCACGGTGAACTCGGTGGGCACGCCGGCGGAGGTCGATGCCTCCACGAGCTGGGCGATGTCGTCGATAGTGACCGTCGACGCGTCTTCGGGGTCATGCCCAGGAGAACGCAGCGTCTCGAGCAGATGCCGCAGCTCAGTGATCGCCTCGCGTGCCGAGCCTTCGATGTCAGCGAGTACTTTCTTCGCCGTTGCGGGGTCCTGATCGATCACCATGCGTGCCGCTCCCGCTTGCACGCCCATCACCGAGACGTGGTGGGCGACGACGTCGTGCAGCTCGCGGGCGATGTGCACGCGGTCGAGCGCCACGGCCTGCGCCGCGGTGACCTCGCGCTCGCTTTCGAGATCCGCCGTGCGCTGTTCGAGCGCCTGACGCTGCATCGCCGACTTCCAGGCGTGCTCGCCGAAGTAGTAGGCGCCGGCGAAGTAGAGCACGTTCACCAGCAGCTGCAGCATCATGAACGCGAGGTACGGCGACATCGCACCGGCGATGACGTCCTCCTCGCGTGCGGTGTCGATCGCGTCTCGGTAACTGGTGACCATCAGCCAGATGAACATGCCGGCGATGATCGCGGCGCGCACGATCATCGCCGCGCGCCGGTTCGCCATCCAGGCGCCGACTGTGTACAGCGCGATGAACATCGCGATGTTGCCGGCGTACAGCTCGGGGATCCGCAGGGTGACGGCGATGAAGTACGCGACCGAGACGATGATCGCGACCTGGGCGGGCCAGACGCGGCGCAGGGCGAGAGGCGCTGCCAGGAACACCAGATACACCAGCGCCTGCCACAGCGGCGCCTGCTCGTCACCGTAGATCTCCGACACCGCGGAGAGCGCGGCGCTGATGACGCCGGCGACGAAGACGACGGCGGCCAGCAGCGCGTCGGATCGGCGTTGGCGCGCCGTGAGCGCGCGGAATGGTGCGGACATGCCTCAACGGTACGGGGAAGCGGATGCCGCGGCATCCGCCCTGCGGTGGATTCGGGCCGCTCTGCTATTGACACCCATACTTGTTTTTTGCAAGTATGACGTTCAACGGGCCCGACAACCGCGCCGGCGCCGACAATCCGACAAAGGAGTCAGCATGTCAACCAAGGTCTTCGTCAACCTCCCCACCACCGATCTCGAGCGCAGCAAGGCGTTCTACACCGGGCTCGGCTGCGACATCAGCCCCGAGTTCACCGATGAGAACGCCGCCTGCGTCGTGTGGAGCGAGGACATCTACTTCATGGTGCTCAAGCGCGAATTCTTCGCCACGTTCACGGACAAGCCGATCGCCGATCCGAACGAGTCCGTCCAGGTCTCGGTCTCGTTCAGCCAGGATTCTCGCGAGGCCGTCGACGCGATCATCGCCAAGGGACTCGCCGCCGGCGGCACCGAGCCGAAGCCCGCACAGGACTACGGCTTCATGTACTCCCGTGACCTGGACGATCCGGACGGCAACAGCCTCGGATTCCTCTACATGAGCGAAGAGGCCGTCGAGAAGGGGCCCGAGGCGTACATGGCCGAGCAGGGCTCCGCGTCCTGACGTGGCCGCGCGCAGCTACGGCCAGTACTGCGGGATCACGACGGCCGTCGAACTGATCGGGGAACGATGGGCGATGCTCATCGTCCGCGACCTGCTCGTGGGGCCGAGGCGATACACCGATCTCAAGCAGGGCCTGCCGCGCATTCCGACGAACATCCTCTCCACTCGGCTGAAGGATCTGCAGGAGGGCGGAGTCGTGCGCAGAGTGCCGCTGAAGAACTGCGGGCTGGTCTATGAGCTCACTCCGTACGGGCGTGCGCTGGAGCCGATCATGCTCGCGATCGGGCGCTGGGGCTTCCAGGCCATGTGCGACCCATCGCCCGGCGATGCCGTCACTCCCGACTCGCTCACGATGGCACTGCGCACGGCGTTCCAGCCCGAAGGGGCGGCGGATGCCGACTACGAGCTGCACGTCGGCGACGTCGCGCTGCGCGCGCAGGTGCGTAGCGGGGAGTTGACGGTCGCGCAGATCGCGCCTCCTGCGCCACCCGTCGGCGGGCGGATGCCGGACGGTGAACCGGATGCTGTGCTCGTCGCCGGCCCCGGCATCCGCCGCCTCATCGGCGGCGAGATCACGCCCGTCGAGGCGATCGCGCAGGACATCGTCGCGGTCGTCCGAGGGGAGGAGTCTTTCCTGGACTCCTTCGCCTCCACCTTCCACATCGCTTCATTCGAATTGCAAGGAGCCGCAT
The DNA here is from genome assembly GCF_014635185.1 of Microbacterium murale. GTDB lineage: Bacteria > Actinomycetota > Actinomycetes > Actinomycetales > Microbacteriaceae > Microbacterium > Microbacterium murale. The sequence continues at coordinate 497,359 of NZ_BMCM01000001.1, read as the reverse complement.
CATGACCGGCCGCATCATCATCGATCTGTTCACCACTCTCGACGGCGTCGCGCAGGCACCAGGGGGTCCGGAGGAGGACACCTCCGACGGCTTCCCCTTCGGGGGCTGGCAGGCGCCGTTGGAGAGTGAGGCCGTGGGCCGCAGCGTCATGGAGGGAATGCTGACTCTCGACGCACTGCTGCTGGGCCGTCGCACGTACGACATCTTCGCCGCGTACTGGCCGCATCACACGACCGGGCCGGAGGGTCCGATCGGGCAGCTGTTCGATCGGGTGCCGAAGTACGTCGCCTCGCGTGACGCCGACATCGAGCTCGGATGGCAGGGCAGCTCGCGCGTCGGCGCTGATCTCCCGGCCGAGATCGCGCAGTTGCGCTCGCAGCACGAGGATGTGCACGTGATCGGCAGCGTCGACCTCGTGCAGACGCTGCTCGCCGAGCAGCTGTTCGATGTGTTGCAGCTCTGGGTCTACCCGGTCGTGCTCGGCCAGGGCAAGAAGGTGTTCCCCGACGGCGCCTCCGCCGCGAACCTGACGCTGCTCGGCGCCGAGGTCGGAGACAACGGGGTTATGAACCTGCGCTATGCGCCCGCGCCCGGCCCGGTGCGCACCGGCACCATGGGGGATTGACGTTTCGCAGGCACTCGAAGCGATGCTCTTCCACCAAACTCGGAGTAGAATATGTCTCTGAGAACATTTATTGGAGGTGGCGACATGGGTAACGCATCAGCGCTCGTGCGCGCTGCACGGAAGAGCCGTGGCCTCACTCAGGGCGACCTTGCCCAACGAGCCAACGTGGACCAGGGGCGAGTCTCGCGGTTTGAAGGCGGCCGCGAGGCCGAGTTCAGCACCATCGAACGTTTCCTCGGCAGCGCCGGCCACCGCCTGTACTCGGCACCGACGCGGCGGGACGATGCAGCGACCATCGCGGCGGCGATCCGTGGACACCTTCGTACGGGCGACAAATACAGTGCTCTTCGCGAACTCATCCAGCTGGGTGACAACCTCGCCTTCGAACGTGGCCTTGTGCGCGGCGTGCTCGGCCTCGCCGAGCCGGAACCCACTGGTGACCGTGCCTGGGATGCTGCCCTTGCCGCTCTTGTCGAACTGCGCCTCAGCGAAGAGGGGCTCCCCGCTCCGGCGTGGGTTGACGGCACAAACCGACGGCTCAGGGTGCCTCGTTCTCTGGACGTCGACCCTGCCGACCCGATCCCAGCACCCGACGATGTGCCTGCTGAGTTCCTCAAGCGTGGCGTGCTTGTCTGGCGGGATACTCTGGCGAGCGTCTGATGACCGATGCCCTCGATCGCGACGACATCATCTCCGGTCTCCGCGACCTTGTGGGGGAGCTTCATGCAGCTGGAGAAGTCGCGGGCATACGCCTGGTCGGTGGTGCCGCGCTCGTCATCAGGTACTTCGACCGGCGTACGACCGGAGACCTCGATTCCCTTCATATCCAGCCGGGAAGTGATGACGCTGTCCTCGCCGCGGCCTCGCGTGTGGGGGATCGGCGAGGGTGGAGCCCCGGCTGGTTCAACTTCGCGGTGGAGCATGCGGGTTCGGTGCCCACGTTCGGCCGTCGGGTCGTCGAGTGGGAGACGATCTACGACCGCGAGGGCGTCGTCATCCAGGTCGCCTCGAAGGAGGCGCTTCTTGCCATGAAGCTCCGCGCCAACCGACCCGGACGCGACGTGAACGACATTCGTCAGCTCCTAGCCCTTTGCAGCATCACCACGCTGGAGGAAGCCGAGGAGCACTACGAGGACTACTATCCGGCCGACGGCCTCACCGATCGTGCGATCGGCATGGTCGAGCGAATCCTCGACGGCGGATTGCCGACGGAAGTTCCCTCACCCGGCCCTATCGATCTGTGACGCCGCGGGGATACTGACGCCGGACTGTTCAGCGGCGCTCTCGCCAGCCGTGGCTCTAGGCGAAGATCATCGGCATGTCGTCGTCATCGTCGGCACCGCCGAAGTCGAGGTCGACGACCACCGGCACGTGATCACTGGGCTGTTCGCCCTTGCGCTCGTTGCGGTGGATGGATGCTCCGGTGACTGCTCCAGCCAGTGCGGGGGAGCCCAGCACGAAGTCGATGCGGATGCCCTCGTTGCGGGGGAACTTCAGTCGCTGGTAGTCCCAGTAGGTGTAGCCCTCGGGCAGCAGCGGGCGCACGACGTCTGTGAGCCCGGCATCCTGGAAGGCGAAGAACGCTGCGCGCTCTTGCGGTGAGACGTGGGTCGACACGCCCTCGACGATGTCTGGATCGCCGTTGTCGGAATCGAACGGGATGATGTTGAAGTCCCCGACGAGAGCCAGCGGCAGATTCGGGTTCTTCTGCAGAGCGGATGCCGCGTGCTGGCGAAGCTCGTCGAGCCAGTGCAGCTTGTACGCGTAGTGCGGGTCGTCCAATGAGCGGCCGTTCGGCACGTACAGGCTCCAGATCTGCACGCCCTCGACCGTCACGCCCAGCGCACGCGCCTCGAGCGGAGCATCCGGCCCCTCATGGCCCTTCGCGAAGCCCGGCATCCCGTCGAAGGCCGTCGACACATCCGTCATGGGCAGGCGGCTCGCGATCGCGACGCCGTTCCACTGGTTGAGGCCATGAACCTCGACCTGATATCCCGCCTCTTCGAACTGCGCATAGGGGAACTGCTCAGGCTTGCACTTGATCTCCTGCATCGCGAGCACGTCGATGTCTTCACGCACGGCGAACTCGACGGTGCGGCGCACGCGGGTGCGGATGGAGTTGACGTTCCAGGTGGCCAGGCGCATGCATCCAGCCTAAGGGCGACGCCAGACATCGCCCTGCTCGGGATGGCCCTCTCCTCTGCGACTTGACCCTCACGTCGCGTGAGGCCGGAAGCTGTCGTACATGAGCGATTACTTCGATGCTTTCGAGATGGGCCAGACCTCGGAGCGCGGCATGCAGGCCGTGGCTCCGGAGGTGTTCCGCGGGATCTATGCGATGCCCGCTTTCGTGACGATTCCGACGTCGAACCTCGTGGCCTCGACCGATTTCTGGGTCAGGGGGCTCGGCTTCATAGAACTGTTCAGCAACCCCGGCCAGGTCGTGCACCTGCGCCGCTGGGCCTATCAGGACGTGCTGCTGGTGCCGGGTCCTGACACCGCGGACATGGAGACGCCTGCGATGACCGTCAGCTTCTCGTGCGTCCTCAGTCAGATCACCGAGATCGCCGACGCGTGTGCTGACTTGTCTCCGGGGAGCGTGAGCGGGCCACGCGACACGGCCTGGATCACCCGCGATGTCGAGGTCACCACACCCGAAGGAGTGCGCGTCATCTGCACGGCCCCTCGCGAGTTCGACCCCGACAGCCAGGAGGCGCGAGATCTCATCGCCACCGGCATCCCTGCGCCTGAGGGCGGGAAGGAGGGCGACAATGGTGTTCATGGTTGAACGCGACGCCGCCCTCGGGCGGGACGGATTGACCGTAGGCGCGGCCGCCGAGCTCGTCGGTGTGAGCGTGCGAACCCTGCATCACTGGGACGAGGTCGCTCTGGCGTCACCCTCCGTGCGGACGGCAGCCGGGTACCGCCAGTACACCGTAGAGGACCTGGAGCGTCTGCAGCGGATCGTCGCGTATCGCGAGGCGGGGCTCGGGTTGGCTGCAGTGCGCGAGGTTCTCGATGACGCGGAGACCGATGCCGGCACCACGCTCCGACGCCAGCGTGCGCAGCTGGCGGAGCAGATCGACGACCTGCGACGCCTCGATCGGCGCCTGGAGCGGATGACCGATGCACACGAGCGCGGCATCCTGCTCAGCGACGAAGATCAGAAGAACATCTTCGGTGAAGACTGGGATCCGCGCGGTCCGCAGAACGCGCGGAACCTATGGGGCGGCACGGATCAATGGGCGCAGTTCGCCGAGCGATCGGCGCATCGCACGCCGGAGCAGTGGCGCGTTCTGTCGGATGCGATGTCGGTGCTCCAGCGCGATCTCGGCGATGCCATGTCGGCGGGTGTCGCTCCGGGCAGCGCTGACGCCGAGGCACTCGTCGAACGGCACCGTGAACTGTTCTCGAACTTCTTCACCCTCACGCGCGAGATGCAGGTGTGCCTGGGGCAGATGTTCGAGGCCGACCCGGGGTTCGCCGCACACTACGACGGCATCCGTCACGGACTCGCCAGCTGGTTCCGGCAGATCATCGATGAATCGGCGCGAATGCACGGCATCGACCCCGACACCGCCGTATGGCGCTGATGCGGGGCTTCGGCTGAGGCCTCAGCGCTCTGCAGGGTCGGCGGTGCCGATCAGCACACCGCGGGCGAGCGAATGGAAATGCCGGTTGAAGCCCAGCACCGCCGGGGTGGATCCCGCCGGGATGTCGAGGGCGTCGACATCCAGCGCATCCACGACGAAGAAGTAACGGTGCACCCCGGTGCCCTCCGGCGGGGCGGCGCCGATGAATCGCTCGGAGCGCGACTCGTTCGGCAGGACCGTCGCCCCGTGCGGAAGTGCGGCGAGATCGCCGAGGCCGCTGGCGAGCGAACGGGCGGATGCGGGCAGGTTGTAGGCGGCCCAGTGCCAGAATCCTGATCCGGTCGGAGCATCCGGATCGAAGCATGAGATCGCGATGCTTCGGGTACCCGACGGCGCGCCCGACCACTGCAATGCCGGCGTGCGATCCTCGCCGCCTCGATTGGCCGACCACGCGGACAACGGCAACGGTCCGCCCGGTTCGAAGTCGGGGCTGGTCAACTCGAGAGGCGCGAAATCGCGCAGCGTGGCGAGTTCGGCGTATGGGTCGTACGAGAGCATGGGACCTCCTGCACTGATTCGGGCGATGTCAGAGCCCACGATAGGCGCACCACAGGGGGGATGCCAGCGGCTCTAAGCTGGATGCCGTGACCGCACTCGACGCAGACCGACAGTCCCTCCTCGCTCTCATCAAGGACGAGGCGGTGTTCCACGGAGACTTCACCCTTTCCAGCGGCAAGCAGGCGACGTACTACGTCGATATGCGCCGGCTCACGCTCGACCACAGGGCGGCCCCCGCGATCGGCCGCATCATGCTCGACCTGATCGGCGGCCTCGACGCCGCTGCTGTCGGCGGCCTGACCCTCGGCGCCGACCCGATCGCGAACTCCGTGCTGCACGCATCTGTCGCCACTGACCGTCCGGTGGATGCGTTCGTCGTCCGCAAGGAGCCCAAGGACCACGGCCGCGGTCGTCAGATCGAAGGCGCAGACGTCGCCGGCAAGCGCGTCGTCGTACTGGAAGACACCTCCACCACGGGGCAGTCCGCGCTCAAGGCGGTCGAGGTGCTGCGGCGCGAGGGCGCAGAAGTCGTCGCCGTCGCCGTGATCGTCGACCGCAAGACCGGCGCGCAGGCCGCGATCGAGGCGGAGGGGCTGCAGTGGCTGGCCGCCTTCGATCTCGACGATCTCGGGCTCGACCCGCAGTGATCCTCGGCGCATGACTCGATACGCACTCGCCGTCGATGTGGGCGGCACGAAGCTGGAAGCCGCGCTCGTCGGCGATGACGGCGTGCTGGTCGCAGGCAGCCGCAGTCGGCAGGCGACCGGTCGCACCGCGACGCCGGCATCGTTGGATGCCGCGGTCGAGGCCGTCGTCTCGCATGCACTTGCACGGCTGCCGGAAGGCGCCGAGCTCGTGGGTGCCGGCGTCGGCAGCGCAGGCCCGATCGACCTCTCGACCGGGTCCATCCTCCCCGTCAACATGCCCGAGGCTCGCGGCTACGGTCTTGCCGGGGCGGTGCGCGGCGCAGCATCCGCTGTTCTCGGTCGAGACGTGAACACCGTGTTCGGGCACGACGGGGGTGCGCTCGCGCTCGCCGAAGCCTGGCTCGGCGCGACTCGCGAGGCGCGCTCGTCGCTGTCGATCGTCGTGTCGACGGGCGTCGGCGGCGGCTTCGTCGTCGGCGGGCAGTACATCCGTGGCGCCTCTGGCAACGCCGGTCACCTCGGCCAGGTGCGACGCGAGGGCGGACTGACGCTCGAAGAGATCGCCTCCGGGCCGGCCAGCGCTGCGTGGGCACAGACTCAAGGATGGACGGGGGCGACGGGGGAGGATCTCGCCCGCGACGCGGCATCCGGCGATCAGATCGCGCGTGCCGCGATCGAACGATCCGCGAAAGCCGTGGGCGAGGCGCTGGCGGATGCCGCGACGCTCGTCGACCTCGACATGATCGCGATCGGCGGCGGGTTCTCGAGGGTGTCGGGCGATTACATCGACCTCGTGCAGCAGGCACTGACCACCAGTGCCGCACACGACTACTCCCGACGCGCGCGCGTGGTGCGCTCCGGGCTGGGAGACGAAGGGCCGCTGATCGGTGCCGCCGCACTCGTGCTCAGGTAGGAGATGTGGCCGACGGTGTGACGCACGTCGGAGCTTGTGGCGTACGTCGGAGGAATCCGGCGGATACCTCCGACATGTGCAACAGCCTCCGACGGGTGGAACAGGCTCCCGGGGATCAGCAGGCAGTGCACGCGACGTAGGCTCGAGGGATGCGTGTACTCGGCTTGCTCTCCGGAACCTCTCACGACGGGATCGACGTGACGGTCGTCGACTTCAGCGAGGCGGATGGTGCTGTGCGCGGCACGGTGCTGCACGAGGACAGCGTCCCGTACGAGCCCGCGCTGCGCGCGCGGCTCGTGGCGGCGCTGCCTCCGGCGCAGACGACGCTCGCCGAGGTGGCCGAGCTCGACACCCTGATCGGGCAGGCCTTCGCCGACGTGGCGGCGGATGCCGCAGCATCCGTCGGCGGCGTCGATGCGGTGTGCACCCACGGGCAGACCGTCTACCACTGGGTCGACGACGGCCATGCCCGCGGCACACTCCAGATCGGTCAGCCGGCGTGGATCGCTGAGCGCGTCGGCGCCCCGGTCGTCTCCGATGTGCGTATCCGTGACATTACTGCCGGCGGGCACGGTGCGCCACTCGTGTCATTCCTCGACGAACTGCTGCTGCGGGGGCGCGCCGGGACGTCGGCCGCACTGAACCTCGGCGGCATCGCGAACATCACGATCGTCTCCGATGATGCGATCGCGGCCTACGACGTCGGCCCGGCAAACGCGCTCGTCGACGCCGTGATCGCGAAGTACGGCCTCGACCCGCTCGGCTACGACGAAGACGCGCGCATCGCCCGCTCCGGCGACGTCGACGACGCATTGCTCGCGTCGCTGCTCGCCGATCCGTACTACGCCCTGTCCGCGCCCAAGAGCACCGGCAAGGAGCACTTCCACCTCGACTACGTACGCGCGCACGCGTCCGCGCTGGGACGTGACGTGCGCGTGACCGACCTCGTGCGCACTCTCACCGAGCTGACGGTGCAGACCGTCGCGAACGACGTGCGCGCCGCGGGCATCGGATTCCTCGCCGTGTCGGGCGGCGGATGCCACAATCCACTGATCATGGAGGGCCTCAGAGCTGCGCTGTCGGACACCGAGGTCGTGCTCGCCGACGAGCTCGGTGCATCGGCAGACAACAAGGAGGCGATCCTGTTCGCGCTGATCGGCTGGTGCACCATGCACGGCGTCCCGGCCGTCATCCCCGGCGGAACAGGAGCGCGCGAGCCGCGCATCCTCGGCGCGATCACCCCTGGTGCCGGCCCTCTGCGGATGCCGGAGCCGGTGGCATCCGTCCGCAGCCTGACCCTGAATTGACCGCGGCGCTCATCAGTGCTTGCGGTCGTCGTCCCAGGGGCCTTCCCACCAGTTGCCTGAGCGGCCATCGTCGTCGCCGCGGCCACGTCGGCGTGAGCGGACCCACTGCACGATGATGACGGTCAGGGTGCTGACCCCGATCAGGATCATCACGAGGAAGAGCAGGTCGCGCTGATCCATGGTGTCAGCCTTCCGATGAACCCGACGGCAGCAGATCGGCGACCGAGTTCACGATCTCGTCGGGGCGGAACGGGTACTTCTCGATTTCGACCTGGTCGCTGATGCCGGTGAGCACGAGCACGGTGTGCAGACCGGCCTCGATGCCGGCGACGACGTCGGTGTCCATCCGATCGCCGATCATGCCGGTGCGCTTCGAGTGCGCGCCGATCTTGTTCAGCGCCGAGCGGAACATCATCGGGTTGGGCTTGCCGACCACGTACGGCTCGCGCCCCGTGGCCTTGGTGATGAGCGCGGCGACAGCACCGGTCGCGGGCAGGGGACCTTCGACGCTCGGACCGGTGGCATCAGGGTTGGTGATGATGAAGCGCGCGCCGCGGTTGATCAGGCGGATGGCCTTCGTGATCGCCTCGAACGAGTAGGTGCGGGTCTCGCCGACGACGACGAAGTCGGGATTGGTCTCGGTCATGACGAACCCGGCGTCGTGCAGGGCGGTGAGGATGCCGGCCTCGCCGATGACGAACGCCGAGCCGCCAGGCACCTGCTGCTGCAGGAATGCCGCGGTGGCCAGAGCGGAGGTCCAGATCCGGTCCTCCGGCACGTTCAGGCCGCTGGAGCGCAACCGTGCCGAGAGGTCGCGCGCGGTGAAGATCGAGTTGTTCGTCAGCACCAGGTACGGGATGCCGGCGGCCTCCCACCCGGCGAGCAGCTCGGATGCGCCGGGGATGGCCTCGTTCTCATGGACGAGCACGCCGTCCATGTCGGTGAGCCAGCATTCGATCTCAGAGCGTTCAGCCATGTGCTCAGCCTAGAGGCCCCGGATGCTACGCGCGGAGCAGGCTCGCAAGCGCGGGGAGCTGCGCGGAATCCTCGAGCGCGGAGCCGACCGCGACCACGCGTACGCCCGCGTCGAGGTACTGGGCGGCGTTCGTCGAATCCATGCCCCCGGTCGCGACGAAGTTCACCTGAGTGAACGGGCCGGACATGGCCTTGAACCAACCGGGGCCGAGGAGCGACGCGGGGAACGCCTTGAGCCACGTGAGCCCGGACTTCATCGCCAGCTGCACGTCGGTGGCGGTGGCCACACCGGGCAATGCCGGCATTCCGGCATCGTGCGACGCCTGCACCACTTCAAGGTCGAACCCGGGGCTGACGGTGAAGGATGCGCCGGCGTCCGCGGCCTGGCGCACGTGCTCGACGGAGACCACAGTGCCCGCGCCCACCGTCAGCCCGCGCTCCTTGGCGGCGTCGGCCAGCACGCGCAGCGCCTCGACATCGTCAGGTGTCTGCACCGGTACCTCGACGCTCGTGATCCCGAGGTCCCACGCGGCGGTGGCGACAGCGAGCGTGCGCTCCGCGCCCATCCCTCGCAGGATCGCCATCAGGGGGACGTCGCCGAAGAGGGCTGCGAGGGAGGAGTTGTCGAGCACGAGGGTGTCGCCTTTCGAGGAGCGCTGCTCTGGAGAGCACGGACGAGTCACGGCACGAGCGCGACTACACTTCGAGTGTGACCAGAGTGAGCGTCAACTGCAATTCACGTTGCAACATACGCACACCCTGATGTGATGGAAGGACGACAGATGAACGAACTCGCGGAGATCCGGCTGACGGCTCGGCACAAGGGCCTACCCGAGAGAGCGGTCGGGATGACGACGGCGGAGTTCCTCGGCTCCGGGCCGCGGCTGTCGGAGTTCTGGACGCCGCTGGTGGTTCTCGACGATGCGGCGATGCGCCACAACGTCGAGGTCATGGCGGCCTGGTGCGCGCAGCGCGGCCTTGAACTCATGCCGCACGGCAAGACCACGATGGCTCCCGCGCTCTGGCAGCGACAGCTGGATGCCGGTTCGCTCGGCATCACGCTCGCCACCATGGGGCAGGTGCGTACTGCCCGCTCCTTCGGCGTCTCCTCGATCATGCTGGCCAACGCCGCTGTCGATGCGCATTCCCTGCGCTACCTCGCCGGTGAGCTCGCCGACGTCGACTTCCGCTTCGTCTGCTGGGCCGACTCCATCGCCACGGTGGAGGCCATGGAGGCCCCACTCCGTGAGGCGGCCGCGCCGCGACAAGTCGATGTGCTGGTCGAACTCGGAGGCGAAGGCGGACGCACGGGTGCCCGCACGATCGACGAAGCGATCGAGATCGCCGAGCGCATCGCGGCATCCGACGTTCTGCGTCTCGCCGGCGTCGCCGGCTACGAGGGAAGCCTCGCGCACGACCGCAGCATCCGCGCGATCGACGCGGTCGAGACCTACCTGCGCCGCCAGGTCGAACTGCACGAGCGCATCGGCCACCTCTACGACGACGGCGACGTGTACGTCACCGCGGGTGGCAGCGCGTACTTCGATCTCGTCGCGAAGGTGTTCGCGGACGCCGGGGCCGGCGCGGATGACGCCGAGCGGACTGGCGGAGGCCGCACGCTGTTCACGCTGCGCTCCGGCGCCTACATCGTTCACGACGACGGCTTCTATCGCGGCATCTCGCCGTTCGACGAGGCGCGCGCGAGCGACGATGAGCCGCGATTCATCCCCGGCATGTTCGGCGTCGGCCGTGTCGTCTCGCACCCCGAGCCCGGCCTCGCCCTGATCGACGGCGGCAAGCGCGACTTCCCGTTCGACGAGGGTCTGCCGATCCCGCGCGGGACGACCGCGGAGCTCGGCGCCGCGTGGCAGCTCCTGCCCGGAGCATCCGTCTCCGCCATGAACGACCAGCACAGCTACGTGCGTCTCGAAGACGGCGGCGAGCTCGCCATCGGAGATCTGGTGCGGTTGGGGTTGTCGCACCCGTGCACCGCCTTCGACAAGTGGACGGTGCTGCCCGTCGTCGAATCGGTCGACTCCGACGTCGTCGTCGACCTGATCCACACCTTCTTCTGATGACGGACGGACCGATCCCTCGGATCGTCCTTCGCGGCGGCTCCGTCGTGGGTGAGCACGACACGACGCGCGCCGACGTGCTCGTGCTGGACGGACGCATCGCCGTGGTGGGCGAAGTCGCCGCCGAACCCGACGATCACGTCATCGACTGCACCGACCGGCTGATCATGCCCGGATTCATCGACGCGCACTCGCACGCGGATGGTCTGCTCACCGGTCGTGCAGACGACGCCGGCGTGCAACGCGCCCTGCTGCGACAGGGCGTCACGACGATCATCGCCGGCCAGGACGGCGTCTCGTACGCGCCAGGCGACGGCGCCTACGCGACCGAGTACTTCGGCGCCATCAACGGTCCGTTCGCCGGCTACACCGGCGGCGGCATCGCGGACTACCTCGCCGCGATCGACGGATCATCCCGGCTCAACGCCGCCGTACTCATCCCCGCCGGGACCGTGCGCTGGGAGGTGTGCGGTCGATCACAGGAGCCGGCGGATGCCGCGCAGCTCGCCGCGATGGCAGAACTTGTCGCACAGGGCATGGCCGACGGCGCCGTCGGGCTCTCGACCGGTCTCGACTATGTGCCAGGCCTGTTCCAGGACGCCGATGAGATCGCCGCACTCTGCGCGCACGTCGCCCGTGCGGGCGGGGTCTACGTCAGCCACATGCGCGGCGGCTACGAGCGCAACGCCGCCGCAGGCATCGACGAGATCGCGGCGATCGCCGAGCGCGCGGGCACGGCTTCCGGAGCGCCGCTCGCCGTGCACGTCTCGCACTTCCACGCCGACGCCGACATCGTCATCGGACAGATGGACGCGCTCGCCGCGCGGGGACTGCAGGCGACGTTCGACGCCTATCCGTACATCCGGGGCTGCTCACTCATGAGCATGCCGCTGCTCCCACCCGACCTCACCGCACAGCCCGTAGATGACGTGCTCGTCGCCCTCGCCGATTCTGATGAGCGCGAGCGTCTGCGTCGCGATTGGTTCCCCAGGATCGACGGCAATCCGAGCCTCGGACCGGACTGGCCACACATGCTCACGCTCGCGCATGTGCCCGCCGCCGAGTACGACTGGACGCACGGGCTCAAGATCGCCATCGCCGCCGAGAAGGCGAACACCGATCCGATTTCGTTCGCACTCGACGTATTGGCGGCGACCCGACTGCGGGCCAACGTCGTGATGGCGGTGGCACATGAGCGGCCGGCATCGGAGCTCGCAAAGATCTTCGCCCACCCATCGCACGTCGCGGGCTCCGACGGCATCTTCATCGGCGCGCACCCGCATCCGCGTGCCCGTGGCACGTTCAGCTGCTACCTGCGCGAGTATGTGCGCGAACTCGGCACCTGGAGCTGGGGGGATGCCGCCAGGCACCTCTCGCGCACGACGGCAGACCGCTTCGGTCTGGGTCGGCGCGGCGTCGTCGAGCCGGGTGCGGTGGCCGATCTCGTCGTCGTGGACCCGCGCATCGTGGCGGATCGGGCGACGTATGCGGAGCCGTTGCGCGAGGCCATCGGCATCGACGACGTCCTCGTCGCCGGCGTCCCCGTTCTCGCCGGTGGCGAGCTGACGGCCGCGCTGCCAGGACGCGGCCTGCGCCGAGATGCCCTGGACCGAGAGGACGTGGTCTAGATGTCGCAGAGCGTCGAACGTGCCGCCGCGATCCTCGATTCGCTCGCCGACGAACCCAAGGCCGTCTCTCCACTCGCCGTGGAATTCGGCATCCATCGTTCGACGATGTTCCGCGAGCTGCAGACGCTGCAGAAGGTCGGCTTCGTGCGCCGGCGGGACGACGGCACCTACGCGGTCGCTTTCCGTCTCGCAGTCCTGGGCGCGGCCGCCCTTGAGGATGTCGCGTTGAAGGAGGCGGCGCACGTGCCGGTGCGGCAGTTGCATCGCGTCGTCGGCAACACCGTGCACGTCGCAGGACTCGTCGGAGATGAGATCTTCTACGTCGACAAGGTCGAGGATCCGCGCCGGGTGCGACTGTACTCGCGCATCGGATCGCCGGTGCACCCGAACCGCAGCGCGGTGGGCAAGGCGATCCTCGCGGAGCTACCGCAGAAGCGCCGGGATGACGTGCTCGCCGGTGCCGACTGGACACGTCACACCGCGCAGACGCTGACCACCAGGGCCGAGCTCGACGCGGAACTCGAGAAGACGGCGGCCCGCGGCTGGGCTGTCGACCAGGGCGAGTTCGAGGAGATCGTGAACTGCGTCGCCGTTCCCATCACGACCCCTGCAGGCGTCGTCGGCGCCGTCTCGATCACCGCACTGCGGATGATCCATGACCTCACGCACTTGGAGGGGCACGTTCCGCTCCTCCGACAGGCGGCCGAACAGATCGCACACGCGCTGCGCTGATCGGCCGATCGATCCACCGGATCACCAACAGAAAGGAAGAGAAGATGGCCAAGCAGGGCATCCAGATCACCAACGCACCGCAGCCCGCCGGTGCCTACAGCCAGGGAATCGTGGCCAATGGCTTCCTCTACACCGCGGGCTTCGGTCCGCAGGATCCCGCAACCGGTGAGGTTCCGGAGGGCGCGGCCGCGCAGACCCGCCAGGTGCTGAAGAACATCAGCGCAGTGCTGGCCGAGCACGGACTGACGCTCGACGACTGCGTGAAGACGACCGTCCACCTGCAGGATCTCGCCGACTTCGCCGAGTTCAACGCGGCCTACTCCGAGTCGTTCACGCAGCCGTACCCGGTGCGCACGACTGTCGGCTCGCAGCTCGCGAACATCCTCGTCGAGATCGACGTCGTCGCCGCGCTGCCCGCCGCGTGACCGCTTCGTGAGTCGTCCGTGCGCCGGTGGTACTCGGCGTGCGGACGACTCACGCCTCGCACCGTGGGGAAGCCCGCGTAGACTCGCAGGCATCTGATGATGCCCGATGTCGATGGGACGTGCGCGCCGTGGAAGAGCAGTTCGGTCTGACGGTGAACAAGGGGCGCTTCGCGAGCATCGAAGACGCTCATGCCGTACTCGGTCCCGTGATGCACGCCATCGCCGGTGCGGTCGGCGAGCACTGCGAAGTGGTGCTGCACGACCTCAGTCAGCGCGACATGAACCATTCGATCTACGCGATCGTCAACGGTCATGTCACCGGTCGTGAGATCGGTGGTCCTTCCACGAACCTCGGCCTCGAGGTGATGAAGAACGAGGCGGCGGAGCACGACGAGTTCGGCTATCCGGGTCGGACGGCGGACGGCCGAGAGCTGCACTGCTCGTCGGTGTACTACCGCGATGCTGACGGGCACATCATCGCGGCGCTGTGCATCAACATCGATCTGACGCCGCTGCAGACGATCCAGAATGTCCTGGCAGCCGTGCTGCCGACGTCTGTGGCGCCGAATCGCGAGCGTGAGTTCCACGCGCGTGACATCGCGACTCTGCTCGACACGATGATCGCTGATGCGATCGCCGCCGTGGGGCGGCCTGTCGCGCTCATGGACAAGGCCGATCGGATGGCGGCGCTGCGGATGCTGGATGAGCTCGGCGCCTTCCACGTCAAGCGCGGCGTCGAGACCGTGGCGAAGCGGCTCGGCATTTCGAAGGTCACCGCCTACGCCTATCTCGACCAGGTGCGCACCGAACGGGACTGACCCCTCCGCACGGATTTACATTAACGAAACGTTCACCTCATAGACGAAGTGTTCAGATGCGGTTATGTTGTCTGTAGCCCGATCGACGCTGCCCGAAGCTGATCGGTCTCAGGCACTCTCATCTGGACAACCCGGAGGTATCTATGGCCGCGGCAACGACAGCCACGCCGACGCTGAGCGCGAAGCTGAGCAAGAAGCAGAAGCGCACGATCGCTGGTGGTGCGATCGGAACTCTCATGGAGTACTACGACTACTACCTCTACGGCCTCGCGTCGGCAGCGGTGTTCCCGGTCGTGTTCTTCGCCGGTGGCGACCCGATCATCGCTCAGATGCAGTCGTTCGCAACCTTCGCGGTCGGATTCTTCCTCCGCCCCGTCGGCGGCATCGTCTTCGGCATCATCGGCGACCGAGTGGGCCGCAAGATGACGCTGATGATCACCGTGGTCGGCATGGGCATCGCCACAGCGGGCATCGGCCTCATCCCGCCGACGGCCGCGATCGGGCTTCTCGCCCCGATCCTGCTCGTGTTCTTCCGCATGTGTCAGGGCTTCTTCGTCGGCGGCGAGATGGGCGGAGCGGCGACCATGGTCGTCGAACACGCACCCAAGGGCAAGCGCGGAATGTACGGCGCCTTCCTCATCAGCGGCGCGGGCATCGCGAACGTGGCCTCCGCCGGCCTCATGGCAGGGCTCGGACTCGGCCCGGAGTCGTGGTTCTTCGAGTGGGGCTGGCGCATCCCGTTCCTGCTCGGCATGGTGCTCGCGATCATCGCCATCCTGCTGCGCACCAAGCTCGAGGAATCCGACGACTTCAAGGACACCAAGGCGATCCAGATCGCGGCAGGCGTCAAGAACCAGCCCCTCATCGAGGTGTTCCGTCACCCGAAGAACGCCATCCTCGGCATCCTCATCGGCCTGCCGCAGAGCATCGCCGGCTACATCGTGCTGACCTTCGGAATCTCCTACATGGTCAACCAGGAGAGCATCCCGGCGTGGCAGGGCTTCGCCGGCACCATGATCGTCGGGGCACTGCAGATCTTCGTCGCCCCCGCGTACGGGGCGCTCTCCGACCGGATCGGACGCCGCAAGGTCTACATCACCGGATGCATCGCCTTCGCCGCGCTCGTATGGCCGACGTTCCTGCTCTACTCCACGGGCAACCTGTGGATGATCTGGCTCGGCATGATCATCGGCTTCGTGATCCCCGGTGTCGCGATGCAGGCGACGCTGCAGACCATGCTGGTCGAGATGTTCGACCCCGAGGCACGTACCACCGGTGTGAACATCGGCTACCAGCTCTCGAACACCCTCGGCGGCGGCCTCGCTCCGCTCATCTGCACCGCACTGATGGCGGCAGCAGGCGGCGGGATCTGGCCGGTCGTGATCTACGCCGGAGTGATCTGCATCGTCGGCGCGATCGCGACCGCCACCGCGAGTTTCAGCACCGACGGCTCTCGTCTTCACGACCTGAAGGTCTGATCCGCGCAGAGACGGACGGCACACGGCGGGGCCGAGGATACGTCCTCGGCCCCGCCGTCATGCTGTGACGTGTGCGCGTGGGCGTTGGCCGGCGGATGCTACGCGCTGAGCCACACGACGTCGACGGCGCCGTCCGGCAGCTGCGCGGTGGCGCCGTCGATCTCGACGCCACCCTCGGTCACTCGAACGACGGAAGACACCGACAGCCCCAGCTCTTCCAGGGCGCACAGCAGATCCGGGTCGGTGTCGGAGACACGCAGCACGCGGCCCTCGTGCCCGACCGGTGCCTGTGCCAGCAGCACGAACGGCTCGCGCGCGACGTGGCCCGCGGCGTTCGGGATCGCATCGCCGTGCGGGTCGAAACGGGGGCGACCGAGCCGCTCGTCGATGCCCTCGAGCAGGCGGTCGCTGATCGTGTGCTCGAGAACCTCGGCCTCGTCGTGCACCTCGTGCCAGCCGTAGCCGAATTCGCTCACCAACCAGGTCTCGATCAGGCGGTGGCGGCGCACCATCGACAGGGCTCGCCGCTCGCCGGCATCCGTCAGGCGCACGGCGCCGTACGGCACATGCAAGACCAGCCCGGAGGCAGCGAGCTTCTTCACCATCTCCGTCACCGAGGAAGGGGCGATGCCCAGTTTCGCGGCGAGCTGCGAGGGAGTGATCGGGGCATCCTGCCATTCGGTATGCGCATAGACGGTCTTCAGATAGTCGTCTGCCGCTGGAGATGCCACGGCTCCAGCCTACGCTGGCCCGACTACGCTGGCTGAGTGACCGACACCCCTGAGCGCACCACCCACGGACTCGGACCCTGGGAAGGCGAGTGGCCGGTGGGGGAGCAGTACGACCCCGAACTGCTGGAGAACGGTGACACCCGCAACGTCATCGATCGCTACCGGTACTGGCGCATGGAGGCGATCGTCGCCGACCTCGATACGCACCGGCATCCGTTCCACGTCGCGATCGAGAACTGGCAGCACGACATGAACATCGGCTCGATCGTGCGCAGCGCGAATGCCTTCCTCGCCGACACCGTGCACATCATCGGCCGCCGCCGCTGGAACAAGCGCGGCGCGATGGTCACCGACCGCTATCAGCACGTCGTCCACCACGAGGACGTCGCCTCGTTCGTAACCTGGGCGGCAGCCGAGGGCATCCCCATCATCGCGGTCGACAACGTGGAGGGGGCCGTGCCCGTCGACAAGGCAGACCTTCCGGAGCGCTGCGTGCTGCTGTTCGGTCAGGAGGGACCTGGGCTGACCGAAGAGGCGATCGCCGCGGCATCCGGACACATCGAGATCACCCAGTACGGCTCGACGCGTTCGATCAATGCGAGTGCTGCCGGCGCGGTGATCATGTACGAGTGGTGCCGCCGGTACGCGAGCTGAGGTTCACCCTCGCGGGTGATCCGCCGCCGAACTCGCCCGTGAGAGCATGGGGCCGTGTCCGGCGCCGTGAGGAAGATCTCCACTTCTGACGGCTGGCGTGTACTCAACCGCCCCGATGTGATTCTCGCGATCGCCATGACGGTGCTGCTGCTGCCGGCCAGCCTGATCGCGATCGTTCAAGCGCAGGCAGTGCCCGATCCCGCAGCCGCCGCCGTGATCACGGCACTCTTCACGCTCGTGCATGCCGCCTCCCTGGTCTCGGTGCGATTCCCCGTCATCGCGTTCGCCGCCGCCAGCCTCGCGATGTTCGCGCTCGCGCTGCTGCCGGGAGGCGAGGGCGTCGCCGGAGCACCGGCCGCGCTGTTCCCGTCATCCTTCGCCTACCTTCTCTGCGTCGGCGAGGTCGCCGCCCTCCGCACGCTTCGCCTCGGTCTCGCAGCCCTCGGCATCGGAGTGCTCGGTGCGGCCGTGATCGCCTGGACGCCGGCGTCGGCCATGCCTGACGGCATCCGGATCGGGCTCTTCGTCGGGCTCGCCGCGATGATCGCCGCCGCGTGGGCGATCGGTCTGTTGCAGCGACAGCGCGGTCAGTACGCCGAGGAGCGCCAACGCACTCGCGTCCGCGAGGCGATCGTGGCCGAGCGGATGCGGATCAACCGCGACCTGCACGACGTCGTCGCGCACTCCATGACCGTGATGATCGCGCAGGCGGATGTCGCACGCGCCCTCATCCGCGACGATCCGGATGCCGGTACTCGCGCGCTGCACATCGTCTCCGACACCGGGCGGGAGGCACTGCGCGCGATGCGAGGTGCGATCGCCGCGGATGCCGATGCGCCGAGAGAGCCAACGCCCGGCATCGACGCGATCGGCGCCCTGGTCGAGTCCGTGCGCAGCTCCGAGACCGATGTGCAGTTCGAGGAGACAGGCACACCGCACAGGCTCGGATCGGATGCGCTGATCGCCGTGCACCATGCTGTGCGCGAGGCGCTCACCAATGCGGTCAGGCATACTGCGGCGCCACGGCGGATCGTCGTGCGGCTCGAATGGGCGGCGGATCACGTCATCGCGACGATCGACGATGACGGCGGCGGTGGCCCCGGCCCGGCGAGCCCCGGGAGCGGCCTCGGCCTCATCGGAATGGCCGAGCGTGTCCGCCTCGCACGGGGCAGCCTCAGCGCAGGCCTCGAGCCTTCGGGGGGATGGCGAGTGCATATCGAATTGCCGTATGCGGATGCCGCGGATGGAGGAGTCGAATGAGCGTTCGAGTGCTGATCGCCGATGACCAGGCGCTGTTCCGCGAAGCCATCGCCGCGCTACTCGCGCGCGACCAGCGGCTGGAGGTCACGGCATCCGTCGACTCGGGTGACGCCGCGATCGAGTACCTCCGTGCGCACCCCGTCGACGTCGTACTGATGGACATCCGGATGCCGGGAACAGACGGCATCGCGGCGACCAGGGAGGTGCTGCGGCTGCGCCCACGCCTTCGCGTTCTGGTGCTCACCACGTTCGATCTCGACGAGTACGTGTACGCCGCGGTGCGTGAGGGAGCCAGCGGCTTCCTCACGAAGGATGCGACGCCCGAGGCGCTCGCAGACGCCGTCGTCGCGGTCGCCGCAGGTGAGGCAGTGATGTCGTCGAGTGCGACTCGGGCGCTCCTCGGGTTCGTACGGGAGGGTGCGCCGGCGACGGATGCGACAGACGCATTGGCCGTCCTCAGCCCACGAGAGCAGGAGATCGCGCGACTGCTGGCGACCGGAGTCGCCAACGATGACATCGCCCGCAGGTTGTTCCTCTCGGAGAACACGGTGAAGACGCACGTGAAGGCGGTGCTCTCGAAGCTCGGTCTGCCCGACCGCATCCACGTGGTCATCTGGGCGTACGAGCACGGCGTGCTGCGCCCGCGCGGCTGAGAGCCGAACCGAACTCACCCGCACGGGTGAGCAAGACCACCGCAGCAGGCGATGCCAGTGACGGCGCCGCGTTCGTACCGTGAAGTCATGAACTCACGTATCCGCTCCCTCTTGACGTTCGTCGTCGTGCTCTGCTCTGCCGTGCTGGCCTTCGTCGGCGGCATCCGCCTCATCGCCCCCGGATCGCTCGGCTGGATGGAGGAGGTCGCTCCGGGGCTAGCCGGGCGCGTGCTGCCGGATGCGGTCGACGCGGCGCTCAGCCTCGCTGTCGGTCTCGCGGGCATCGCCGTCGGACTGCTCGGGTACGCCGCAGGTCGCGCCGGTCGTACAACTGCGCTCCTCCGCGCTGCGACCGTCGTCGTGTCCGTCGCCATGATTCTGCTGACCCCTGGCGGGCTGATCCCCATCGCCGGGTACTCCTTCGCGGTGGTCGTGATCCTCGGCGTCGTCGTGATGACCGTGCTGCTCGTGCGGCGGCATCCGTGGTGGGGTGTCGTCGCGATCGCTGCGGTCGCCGCCATCGCGACCTGGGCGATCGTCGGCCTGAACGCCGCGGACGTCGCAAGCCGGTTCGGCCCGGCATTCGTCGAGCAGCTTCCGGGTGTGCTGTACGCCGGCGCGTATCTGGTCGCGTCCGTCGGCCTCATCGCCGGCCTGGTGATCGGGCGAAGCGCACACCGCGGCCGCCTCGCCACCTGGGTGCTGCGTCACCGGACCGCGATCACCGTCGCGGCCGCATGCTGCGCACTGCCGTACACGATCGCTCGGGCATCCTGGCTGACGCCCTGGCCTTTGCTCGCGCCGAGCAGCGCCGATCTCGCCGCGGCCCCAGGGACGCTGTTCACCGGGCTGAGCCTCGGCGCCGCGATGCTGACGGGCGGGCTGCTGACACTCGGGCTGATTCTGCCGTGGGGCCGGCGGTTCCCGCGATGGATGGCAGGTCTGGGCGGGCGCCCGGTGCCGGTCGCCCTCGCCGTGGTGCCGGCATCCATCGTCGCGGCGCTGTTCACCGTCGGCGGCGTCGACATGATGCTGTCGGTGATGGAGGGCACACTGAGCGATGGAAGCATCGGACAGGTCCTCGAGTTCGTGTTCGCGTTCCCGTTCTGGCTGTGGGGCCCACTGCTCGCGCTCGCGACGTGGGGCTACGCCATGGCTCGCCGCGAGGACGCTGCTCCTGTCGTCCCGCGGGAGCCTGGGCCGCTCAGCCGAATCGCCCCTCGACGCTGAGCTGTTCGCCGGTGGCGACGCGCACATCGTGAAGACGCAGGTTTGTGCCGTCGGCGGCGAGCGACTCGTTGAGGTCGATCGACCGGCCGACGATCGCGCGCACGTGCTTTCGGGCGAACAACAGAGCGGCTTTCACGAACAGGTTGCGACTGCCGAGCGTGAGGTCGCGGACCGTGATGACAGCATCCTTCGTCACTGCGATCCGCGCCTCGCCTCGCGCCGACGCCATGAGCAGTCTCCAGCGCACACCGGCGTATGCCGTAATGCGGATGCCGTCGCCGCCGTCCTGCACGACCTCGACGCGCAACCGGCCGAGGTGGATGCCGCCTTCGCGCAGCATCGGCCGTGCGACGGAGGTGATCAGCGGAACCAGGTTCTTCGTGGCGATGGAGGTGTGGAAGGTGCCGCGCATGTCGCCGAGATCATCATCGGGGGCGATCGTGTGGGCGCTCTCGGGGACACCTGGTTTGGCGGGCTCGGCGGCGGTCAGCCAGACGATCGGCATGTCGAACGCCTGCACTTCGATGTTGAGCGGGCTGCGCTCGATACGCATCGGCCGGGCGGAGAAGCGGAAGCTCTTCACGAGGCCGTGCTCGCGGGAGATGATCTCCGGCTCGCGGGTGTCTTCGGCGACGGGAGCGTTCGTGACGGGGTCGGTTGGTATCGGCGGCGCGTTCCAGCCGAGCGTGAGCTTCGAGCCGGTGGCATCCATGGTGAGGTGCTCGAGATCGTATCCGGACAGTGCGGCCGTTACTTCGATGTCGTCAAGCCCTCTCAGGCCGATCTCGCCCGAGTCGCGGGCGCGTTCGAGAGTGGATCGTATCCAGCGCACGACTGTCGCGCTGTCGCCGGGCCAGGCCATGGGCATACCGACATCTTGACGCACCGGGTGTGTGTGTCACACCGACGCGCTCAGCCATCCACCGGTCTTGACCCGCCAGCCGAGTGTCGCGAAGCGGGCGAGCATGTACACGCCGAAGAAGGTCACCGCCAACCAGGTCACCCCGGCCGTGCCGTCGACGCCGACGAGCGTGATGATCCACAGCGCGGGCAGGAACGGCACGAGGTTGAGTCCGCCGGCGATCGCCAGGTATCGCACGTCACCTGATCCCATCAGCACACCGTCGAGCACGAACACGATCCCTGCGATCGGCTGCGCCACGGCGAGCACGATGAGGGCGGGCTGGATGAGGGCCGCGACGGCGGGGTCGCCGGTGAAGGCGAGCCCGATCACGCCAGACAGCGCGGCGATCAGACCGCCGACGATCACTCCGAACCACGCGCCCCAGGCGACCGTACGGGCGAGCACCCGTCGAACACCGGGGATATCACCGGCGCCGAGGCCCTTGCCGATCAACGCCTGCGCGGCGATCGCGAGTGCATCGAGCGCGAAGGCCGCGGCCGAGAAGATCGTGAAGACCACCTGCCATCCGGCGAGCTCGGTGGTGCCGATGCCCGTGGCGATGCCGACCGTGACGAGCAGGGCGACGCGCAGGCTCACGGTGCGCAGGAACAGCCAGCCGCCTGACCGCGCAGAGCCGCGGACGCCGTCGCGCTGAGGACGGACCGATGCCGAGTGCCGACGGGCAAGGCGGCCGATGATGACCACGTAGGCGGCGACCATGCTCCATTGCGCGACGATCGTGCCGGCTGCTGAGCCGGCGATACCCCAGCCGAAGCCGTAGATGAACAGCCAGTTCAGCAGTGCATTCGCGCCGAATCCGGCCCCCGCTATCCACAGCGGGGTCATGGTGTCCTGCATTCCGCGCAGCAGGCCGGTGGCGGCGAAAACGATGAGCATGGCTGGCAGGCCCCACATCGAGATGGCCAAGTAGGTGTCTGCCTGCTCGGCCACCTCATCGGATGCGCCGAACAGCGAGACCAGCCACGGTGAGGAGAGCGCGCCCGCGACTGCGAGCACTGCACCGAGGCCCAGCGCCAGCCACATGCCGTCGATCCCGACGCTCACTGCATCCTGCTTGTCGCCGGCGCCGAATCGCCGAGCGACCGCCGGCGTCGTCGAATAGGCGAGGAAGATCATGAGCCCGACGATCGTCTGCAGCACCGCACTCGCGATGCCGAGGCCGGCGAGCGGCGTGACGCCGAGGTGGCCGACGAGCGCAGCATCCACCATGAGGAACGCCGGCTCCGCGACCAGCGCGCCGAAAGCGGGGACGGCGAGGCGCAGGATCTCTCGATTGAGGGTCTGGCGCGCGGTCACCGTTCGAGCCTATGGGGTCTCGGCGACACGGGCGCCCCGTCGTCGTAGGCTGGAGGAACCGGCATCCGGAGGTGGACGATGACTGATCCTCGAGACGCTGCGGCCCGATACCGGGCGCGGCACGACGATGAGCAGGATGCCGAGGGCGAAGCGCCCCCGATGCAACTCACCGCCGAGAACCAGCACGAGTTCGTCGAGACGGCGATCCAGCTGGCGATCCGTCGTGGCGAGTTCGACGATCTGCCCGGCGCTGGCAAGCCCATCGAGGGTCTCGGCACGCACCACGACCCCGACTGGTGGATCCGCCGCAAGATCGAGACCGAGAACCTGTCCGGCCTCGGCCCGCCCGCGCTGTTGCTGCGCACGGAAGATCGCGAGCTCGACGCCAGCCTCGATCAGCTCGCTCGCGAGAGCGATGTGCGCGAAGTGCTGGAGGACTTCAACAAGCGGGTCATCTCCGCCCGCCGCCAACTGCAGGGCGGTCCGCCGGTGGTCACCAAGACCCGAGATGTGGATGCCGAGATCGAGGCCTGGCGCGAGCGCCGTGCCGCACGACCTGCACACGTCGCGGCGCCAGAACCGCCTCGGCACCGGTTCCGTCGACGGAAGAAGGAATACCGGGGTTAGAACGCCGGCGAAACCCGGAAAGTGTTCTTCGCACCATTGCCTCGCGCGATCCCACCGCAGACGATCCAATCCGAACGACTCACGTGTCCGAGAGCGCGTTTAGGGTGGACATCATGACTGATGCTCTCCCCACAGGCCTCGCCACCGAAGAATTCAGCTCCGAGATCCGCCCGCAGGACGATCTCTACCGTTACGTGAACGGCTCGTGGCTCGAGCGCACGGAGATTCCAGGCGACAAGGCCAGGTGGGGTTCGTTCCACCTGCTCGCCGAGCAGGCCGAGAAAGACGTCCGCGCGATCATCGAGGAATCGCAGAACGCCGAGGCGGACACTCTTGCGCGCAAGATCGGCGACATGTTCTCGAGCTTCATGGACACCGCGAGCATCGCCGCCGCCGGTGTCACCCCGCTCGCAGAGACCCTCGCCGAGATCGATCGGATCGACAGCATCCCCTCGCTCCTCGCCACCGTCGGGGCCTACGAGCGCGACGGCCGTGCGCACCTGATCGGCCTCTACGTCGACGGTGACCCTGGCAACCCTGAGCGCTACGTGCCGATCCTCGTGCAGTCAGGCCTCTCGCTGCCCGACGAGAGCTACTACCGCCTCGAGAACTTCGAAGGCACCCGCGCGGCGTACCGCGCCCACCTCGAGCGTCTGCTCGCACTCGCCGGCATCGCGGATGCCGCGGCCGATGCCGAGCGCTCATTCGAGCTCGAGAAGCAGATCGCCTCGCACCACTGGGACAACGTCGCGAGCCGCGACGCCGTCGCCACGTACAACCTCAAGACCTGGGATGAACTCCAGAGCCTGATCGGCGTCGACCTCGCGCCGTGGCGAGACGCGGTCGTGCCGACGAACCCGGATGCATTCGCCGAAGCCGTCGTCTCGCAGCCGAGCGCACTCGAGGGCCTCGGCGGTCTGCTCGCCGAGGACCGTCTGGACGAGTGGAAGTCATGGCTGCGCGCGCATGTCGTGCACGCGGCCGCTCCCTACCTCACCGACGACATCGTGCAGGAGAACTTCTCGTTCTACGGCACTGAGATCTCCGGAGTCCCCACGATCCGCGAGCGCTGGAAGCGCGGCGTCTCCGTGACCGAGGGGGCACTGGGTGAGGCCATCGGCAAGGTCTACGTCGATCGCCACTACCCGCCGACCGCGAAGGCCGCGATGGACGAGCTCGTCGCGAACCTGATCGAGGCGTACCGGCAGAGCATCACGACGCTCGAGTGGATGAGCCCGGAGACCCGCGAGCGGGCCCTCGCCAAGCTCGATGCGTTCACGCCGAAGATCGGCCACCCCGAGGAGTGGCGCGACTACTCCACCCTCGAGATCGACGCCGCCGACATCTTCGGCAACGTCCGCCGCGCGAACATCTTCGAGCACGACCGCAACATCGACAAGGTGGGAAAGCCCATCGACCGCAATGAGTGGCACATGCCGCCGCAGATGGTCAACGCCTACTACAACCCCTCGATGAACGAGATCGTGTTCCCGGCCGCGATCCTGCAGTACCCGTTCTTCGACGCCTCCCGCGATGCCGCAGCGAACTACGGTGGCATCGGCGCCGTGATCGGGCACGAGATCGGTCACGGGTTCGACGACCAGGGCAGCCGCTACGACGGCTCGGGCAAGCTCGACGACTGGTGGACGGATGCCGACCGCTCAGCCTTTGAGGAGCGCACGAAGGCCCTGATCGCCCAGTACGACGCGCTCGTGCCGGTTGGGCTCGCTGCCGAGAACCACGTCAACGGCGCGCTGACGATCGGCGAGAACATCGGCGATCTCGGCGGCCTCGGCATCGCGCTGAAGGCGTACGAGCTGTCGCTCGGTGTCGATTCGAGCGGCGACGCGGCCGAGTCGCCCGTCATCGACGGTCTCACCGGCGTGCAGCGGCTGCTGCTGTCGTGGGCGCAGGTGTGGCAGCAGAAGAGCCGCGACGCCGAGACGGTGCGCCTGCTGACGATCGACCCGCACTCGCCGAACGAGTTCCGCTGCAACCAGATCGTGCGCAACATCGATGCGTTCTACGATGCCTTCGACGTCGCTGAGGCGGACGCGCTGCACCTTCCCCGCGAACAGCGTGTGACGATCTGGTGATCTTTGCCCCCAGGCCGTGACAACTGCGGAGCGGGTGGGGTTACGATAGCCAGTGCTGCCGGGGTGCGAGCCCCTGGCGGCCCCAAGAAAGCACCTTCCCGGGAAGGAACATGCGTGGGCACTCCCCCCGAGCCTTCGCCGCCTGCGACGCTGCGCAGATCACAACGCAGCCACCGACGTCTCCCACGCCGTGCGGCGGTGGGGCGACGGTCTTTCGTCGCCACCTTACGAGCGCTCGAGGAGC
This sequence comes from Microbacterium murale, assembly GCF_014635185.1. GTDB lineage: Bacteria > Actinomycetota > Actinomycetes > Actinomycetales > Microbacteriaceae > Microbacterium > Microbacterium murale. The sequence goes on along the minus strand of NZ_BMCM01000001.1, from coordinate 471,869 downwards.
TGGCGGATGCCGGTGCCCAGGTGTCGGTGCACGTCACCGACCTCGACAACGGCGCAGAGGTTCTCGCAGGCGATGACCATGTCACGATGCCGATCGCCGGTCTCGGTGTGGTGCCGCTGCTGATTGAGGTCGCCGCGGGGTTCGAGTCGGGTGCACTGGATCCGCTCGAGATCGTCGATCGCTCCGCGACCGACCTGGTGACGTCGGCGGGCGTCTGGCGCAATCTTCGGGCTCCGGCCCTGCCCCTCGTCGACCTCGCGGTGCTCGCGGCGACAGCGGGCGATCCGATGGCGGTGAATGCGCTTCTGGCCCGCGTGGGAGACGATCGCGTGAATGAGCGCGTCGACTCGCTCGGTCTCACGAACACTGCGCTGCTCGACCGCTTCCGGGACGAGCGAGGACCGGATGACGCCCCGCATCTCGCGGTTGGAACGACACGCGAGCTTGCGGGACTGTTTTCCGCACTCGTGAACTCCGCCGCCGTGGATGTCCCTGTCAGCGCGCAGGTTTCGGAGTGGCTTAGCCTCAATCACGATCTGAGTCTGGTCGCGGCATCCACAGGTCTTGACCCGTTCGCGCACGACCATGACGCGCACGGTCTGCTGTTCATCAACAAGACGGGCCGTGAGCGCGGCGTGCGCGCGGAAGCGGGCGTGCTCGCCGGGCCGAGAGCAGGGATCGCGTACGCGATGATCGTCTGCTTCGATGACCTCTCGATCACCCACCGGCTGCGCGCGCATGACGCATTCCGCGTGCTCGGGCTCGAGCTCATGGAGTACACGCACTGAGAGCGCCGCGCGGGCGCATATCGCCTGGGCGCGGGTCAGGCGCTCGCGCGGCGTGCGCCCTCGCCCAGCGCCTCGAGCTTCGCCCATGCGATGTCGGGGTGCACGCGACCCCCGAGGCCGCAGTCGGTCGAGGCGATCACGCGCTCGGGGCCGACGATGTTCGCGAAGCGCTCGATGCGCTGCGCGACGAGGTCGGGGTGCTCGACGACGTTCGTGGCGTGGCTGACGACGCCGGGGACGAGGACGAGGTCGTCGGGAACCGCAGTATCCGCCCACACTCCGAACTCGTGCTCGTGACGGACGTTGGCGGCCTCGAATGAGATCGATCCGACGTTCGCCTTGAGCACCGCGGGCAGCAGACGCGCCAGTTCGAGGTCGGTGGCGTGCGGTCCATGCCATGAGCCCCAGCACAGGTGCAGCCGCAGCAGCTCCTTGGGCAGACCCTCGGTCGCGAAGTTCAGCGCCTCGATGCTCTTGGCGGTGAAGGCGAGGTAGTCCTCGACGCTGGGCTCTGGGTTGATCTGGTCCCAGTTCTCGGCCAGCGAAGGATCATCCAGCTGCACGATGAGCCCGGCATCCGTGATGGCCTTGTACTCCTCACGCAGCGCTTCGGCCCACGCCCAGAGATGCTCGTCGTGACTCGCATAGTGCTCGTTCCACACGCGGGCGGCCGAGCCAGGGGCGATCGAGGTGAGGAACCCCTGCTCACCGTCGGCGAGAGTCGACTTCAGATGCCGGATGTCGGCGGCGACGGCATCCTGCCCGATGTAACGGACGGGCCCCGTCGTCGTCGGGAACTCGGTCGCCGGCTTCCCCTCGAAGGCGCCGGAGTGCGGGTCGGCGTAGACATCGGGGAAGAGGTGACGATCACGGCGATCGACGAAGCTCGTGAGCTCGATGCGCCCTGGTGTCGACACCGCAGTCGGCTGCGTGAACAGGTTGTTGTCGGTGAGCGACAGGCCGCTCACGCGCTGGAAGGAGTATCCCCACCACGCTCCGTAGTCACGCGGGTTCGACATCGCCTTGCCGAACTCGCCGTCGCCGACCTGGGTGATGCCCACCGCGCGCTGCTTCGCGACGACATCCGCCACGGCGTCGGACACGAGCTGCTCGAACGCGGGTGTGGACTCGAGGGTGAAGCCGTCGTCGGCGATGGCGCGCGCTGCATTCGCGGCGATCAGGGCTTCGGTGCGTGGCAGGCTTCCGGCGGTGGTGGTGGCGATCGTGCTCATGTCTTCGAATCTAGCCGGATGCTGCGGCGGCGCCGATTCGCGTGACCGTGGGTGACGGTGCAGGAGCGGAGCCGCTCAGAAGGGCCCGAATCTCTGCTGCGGATCGAGGGCCTGCACGACGGGTTCGAGCGCGTCGGCGAGGGCATCGAGCTGCGCGGGTGTGAGGCGATCGAGCACCAGCCGGTGCGCGGTGGCGAAGTGGTCGGGTGTGGCGAGCACCAATCGGCGGCGGCCCTGCCTGCTGAGTTTCAGCAGCACGCTGCGACGATCCGTCGTGCTCTCCGCCCGCTCGAGCAGTCCGCGCTGCTGGAGCCTGCTGACGACCTTCGAGCAGCGGGGGAGCGTCGCATTCGTCGCCGCGGCCAGATCGCTCAGGCGCATGGCACCCCCGCGTTGAAGGGTGCTGAGCAGGATGAACTCGTAGTGGGTGAGGTCGGCGTCGCGCTGCAGCTGCGCGTCGAGCGCGGCGGGAAGGAGCTCGGCTGTGCTGATCAGTGCGAGCCAGGCGCGGGATTGCTCCTGCGTCATGCGGGGAAGGGGTGCGGCCATGGTCCCATTCTGTCGGGAATAGTTGTCGGGGCAAGTTGGTTGTGAATATTAATTGCCGAAGCAACAAAGTGCACCGGCTCTGACGAAAGGCAACACAATGACCGCGATCACCGTCATCGGAACCGGGAACATGGGCCAGGCCATCGCCGGCATCGCCGCGAAGGGCGGCTCCACTGTGCAGATCCTGGCGCGCGACCTCGAGAAGGCCGGAACCGCTGCCGCATCCATCGGTGCGACGGCCGGCGTCGTCGGCGACGCGATCAAGGGCGAGATCGTCGTCCTCGCCGTGCCCTACCCGGCGCTCGCCGAGATCGCCGGCACCTACGGCGACCACCTCACGGGCAAGGTCGTCGTCGACATCACCAACCCCGTCGACTTCGCGACGTTCGACGGACTCGTCGTTCCCGCCGACTCATCGGCTGCAGCGGAACTCGCGGCATCCGTCCCCGGCGCTCGCGTCGTGAAGGCCTTCAACACGAACTTCGCCGCGACCCTCGCCTCGGGTGAGCTGGGCGGCGCCCCCACCGTGGTGCAGCTCGCCGGCGACGATGACGCGGCCAAGAAGCTGCTCGCCGACGTGGTCACCGCCGGTGGCTTGAAGGTGGCGGATGCCGGTGCGCTGAAGCGTGCGCGTGAGCTCGAAGCCCTCGGCTTCCTGCAGATGGTGCTCGCCGTCCGCGAGCAGATCAGCTGGACCGGCGGCTACGCCGTCCGCGCCTGACTCCGAACCTGATCGGGTCGAACCTTGGGCCCGGCCACTTGTCAGTCCAGATCACGGATGTCGGTCGAAAACCGCGGTTCTCGACCGACATCCGTGATTCCTGCTGACATCTGTACCGAGGTACCCTCGTCGGATGGATGACTGGACCCCGCATCGCCGCGACGACGGCGAGCTGCTCGGCTGGATCCACCCCGCGGGTGACGACTGGGTCGCCGTCGATGTGCTGGGTCGCTCGATTTCCGAGCCCATCGAATGGCTCGACGCCGAGGCTGCGCTGGAAGAGCACGGCCTGTCATGGCTCGCCGAGCCGTGGATGCTCGACGGTGAGGCCGAACGCCCGCTTCGAGTGCGCATGGTCGAGGTCACCCCGGATCGCGACGGCGCCCCGGGCCGCATCGTGGTGAAGATCGACGACTACGGCGATATGAATCGCACGGCGACGGATCAGTTCGTGCTGCCGTGGCCAGTCCCCGCAAGGCTGCGGTCGCCGCGGCCCGGCGATCCGGACGGCTTCACGCTCTGACGCATTCTGTCGCGGGCCCGTTCGAGACCGAGCGCGTCAGCTGGGCAGTGACGGATGCCGTTCGACGGAGCGTGTCTTCGGGATGAACAGCGACAGCACCAGCGCGACAATTCCGGCGACGATCGCCAGCCAGAAGCAGACGTCGAACGCCTCGCGGGTGGGGACAGCCACTCCGTCGATCTCGACGCTCATCGCCGCGAGCACACCGCCCATGACTGCGGAGGCACTGGACGTGCCGACGGAGCGGAACAGTGCGTTGAGCCCGTTGGAGGCGCCGGTCTCGTTCGCGGGCACCGAGCGCATGATGATCATCGGCATGGCGGCGAACGTGAAGCCGATGCCGACGCCGATGATCGCGTTCGAGATCAGGATGTGCCACCACTCGGATGACCAGATCAACACGTAGACGTACGCCAGCACGATCGCTGCGGCGCCGACGGTGAACAGGGGCCGGGGTCCGACCGTGCGTTCGAGCCAGCCCGACAACGGCGAGATCACCATCATGACGAGGCCCGCGGGCATGATGATGAATGCCGCGGTCAACATGTCGAGCCCGAAACCGGAGCCGCTCTCCACCGGCAGCTCGAGCATCTGCGGGAACGTGACGTTCGAGGAGAACAGGGCGAACCCCATGCCGATCGCCGCGATGTTCGTGAACAGCACGGCAGGCCGTGCTGCGACGCGCAGGTCGAGCAGCGGTTCGCTGGTGCGCAGCTGATACCAGCCCCAGACCAGCAGTACCAGGATGCCGCCGATCAGGAGTGAGAGTCCGACGGGCGACGTCCAGCCCCACTCGGCGCCTCGTGAGACGTACAGCAGCAGCCCGGTGAGGCCGATTGCCAGTCCGATCGCGCCGAGTACGTCGAGGCGGCCGGGGGAGAGCAGCACGTCCTCCGGCACGAACAGGAAGACCAGGACGAGACCGATCACGCCGAGACCTGCGGCGAGCCAGAACAGCGAATGCCAGTCGGCGTTGATCGCCAGATACGCGGCCAGCGGCATCCCGAGCGCACCGCCGACGCCCATGGTCGCGCTCATCAGGGCGACGGCGGTGCCGAGTCGGTTCGCCGGGAGGATGTCGCGCATGACCGCGATGCCCAGGGGGATGACACCGGTGACCCCGCCCTGCAGGGCGCGGCCGATGATCACGCCGACGATCGATCCGGAGAGCGCTGCGATCACCGAGCCGACGATGAGCGCCGCCAACAGCACCACGATGACGCGGCGCTTGCCGTACATGTCGCCGAGACGGCCGGAGATCGGTGTCGCGATGGCGGCGACGAGCAGCGTGATCGTGACGACCCAGGTGGTGTCTTCGCGAGAGGCGTTCAGAAGCGTGGGCAGCTCGGCCTGCAGAGGCACCACCAGGGTGAACATGAACGAGGCGCAGAGGCCGGCGAAGGCGAGGACCGCGACCGTTAGGCCACGATTCGGGGTGCGGGAGAGGCGTTTTCTAGCTCTGTCATCTCTGTCTCCCACCGTGCAAGGCTATCGGTGCTCAGCCCGGGTGGGCGCGGATGGGCGACATGGCTGCCATCAGGTAGAGTCATGCGCGGTCGCGCACGACGCGCATCCGCCGCACTCCGAAAGGGTCGGAGCGAGAGTCACGCAGGAGTCCTCTTGAACCACGCATCCTCGTTCTCTCAAGATGTCTCTCCCGCGATCACACGGCGGGACGGGCGACTCTTCCGGAGCGGACAGCCGTACCGGATCCTCGCGGGAGCGCTGCACTACTTCCGCGTGCATCCGGACTACTGGGAGGATCGTCTTCGTCGCCTCGCCGCGATGGGCGCGAACACCGTCGACACGTACGTGGCCTGGAACTTCCACGAACGCACCGAGGGCGAGCCGCAGTTCGACGGCTGGCGCGACCTGGAATCGTTCATCCGGCTGGCCGGCGACGTGGGGCTCGATGTCTATCTGCGCCCGAGCCCGTACATCTGCGCTGAGTGGTCGAACGGTGGTCTGCCGTTCTGGCTGACCGGACGGGTGAGCGCCCTCCGCACGAGCGATCCTGAGTATCTTGCCGCGGTCGACCGCTGGTATGACGAGTTGATCCCGCGCATCGTGCCGCTTCAGGCTGCCTTCGGTGGGCCCGTCGTCGCCGTGCAGATCGAGAACGAGTACGGCTCGTTCGGCAGCGATCACACGTACCTCGAGCACCAGCGCGACGCTCTGCGTTCGCGAGGCATCGTCGAGCTGCTCACGACGGCCGACGGCATCACGCCCGACATGCTGACGCACGGCTCGGTGGCCGGCGCGCTGCCGACGTTCACCTTCGGTACAGGCGTCGCCACGGCGCAGGAGCTGCGTCGCCCCGAAGACGCACTCGTGTGCAGCGAGTTGTGGGGCGGATGGTTCGACCACTGGGGTGAGCCGCATCACGTGCGCTCTGCTGAGAGCATGATCGGCACGGTCGACGAGCTCCTCGCCGCAGGTGGATCCGTCAGCATCTACATGGCGCACGGTGGCACGAACTTCGGGCTGTGGAACGGCGCCAATCACGACGGTGCACTGCAGCCGACGATCACCAGTTACGACTCGGATGCTCCGATCGGCGAAGACGGATCGCTGAACGCGAAGTTCGAGGCACTCCGCACGGCATTCGCTCCCTTCCACGCAATAGAACTGCCGCAGCGCCCCGAACCCGCACCGGTACAGGCCGCGCAGTCGGTGCCGCTGCAGCCGGTGACGTCGTTGCGCGACTTCGCGGAGACGCTGCCGATGACCGGCGCGAGCACACCGATGCCGCAGACATTCGAGCAACTCGGCGTGGAGGACGGCATCGTCGTCTACCAGGCGCAGGTCGATGTGCCTGCGGATGCGACGATCGACATCGACACCCTGCACGATCGGGCGACCGTCTTCATCGATGACGAGCGGGTCGGCACGCTGGAGCGCGACGGACGACTGTCGCTGTCGCTGCCGGGCGGCGCGCGACGAGCGCTGCTGACGCTCATCGTCGAGAGCCTCGGACGCATCAACTACGGTCCGCGTACTGGTGAGGGCAAGGGCATCATGCGCGGCGTGCGCATCAACGGTCGGCGCTTCGTGCACGGGTGGACGCACCGTGCACTCCCTCGGGACGGGGTGCCTTCCGCGGGTGCGTGGGAAGCGGCGGATGCGGTCGCCTCCGCCGACGTGACGGCGAAGAGTGCGGCCGACGACGGACGCGTCGCCGGCGTCGCGCGTGCGGCCATCGACGTCGAAACTCCGGCGGACGCCTGGCTCGCCTTCCCCGGTGGGAACAAAGCAATGGTGTGGCTCAACGGGTTCCTGCTCGGCCGTTACTGGAAGGTCGGCCCGCAGCAGACGCTCTATGCCCCGGCCCCGCTCTGGAGATCGGGAGCGAACGAGATCATCGTCCTCGACACCGACGGTCTGGGTGCCACCGTCGATGTGCGAGAGAGGCCCGAGTTCGGCCTGACCGAGGAGTTCGTCGGTTCCTGATCATCGACGTCGCGAGCCGTGATTCTGCCCGCGCTTTCCGCATCTGGGCCGATCAGGGGCAGACTGGGGACGTGCGAACCATACGTGACCTGGACACCGTTGAACTCATCATCGACGCGCAGAGCCTGCTGGATTCCATCCGCGGACCCGAGCGCGTCATCGATGCCGGCACACTGCGTGCGCTGCAGCAATCCGGCAACTACGTCGTCGGGCTGTTCGACGGCGAGGACGGGACCGAGCGCATGGTCGGAGCATCCGTCGCCTTCTTCGGCGTTCCCGGCCAGCGCACGATGCACTCGCACATCACCGCGCTGATTCCCGAATACCGCGGCCGCGGGTGGGGGCGCGAGCTCAAAGAGCACCAGCGTCAGTGGGCGTTCTCGCGGGAGGTCGGTCGGATCACGTGGACCTTCGATCCGCTCGTCGCACGCAACGCGCACTTCTTCCTCACCGTGCTGGGCGCAAGGGTGACCGCATACGCGGTGAACCAGTACGGCATCTTCGGAGGCGGGGACGCCGGTGACGAGAGCGACCGGCTCGACGTCGAGTGGGCGCTCGCCGACATCGCGAAGCACCCAGCGGCGGAGTCGGTCGTCGCGACGCTGGAGATCCCTTCCGATGTCGAGGGAATGCGCGCGTCCGACCCCGACGCGGCGCACGAGTGGCGGCTGCGGCTGCGCGGCGAGATGGAGGAATTGCTCGGGCGGGGCCTGCGCGTCGCCGGTTTCGATGTGCAGCAGGGATACCTTTTCACCGAGTGAGTTTCAGATTTTGGTACCATCGGTCTCCGGTTTTGGTACCGTTCTCCCATGGCGATGAATCTGCGGTTGAGCGATGACGCGGCAGCAGCGTTGCGCGTCGAGTCGCAGCGCACGGGCGTCAGCCAGCAGGAGATCCTCCGACGCGCTGTGGATGAACATCTCGGGATCGGCGAGGCCAAGCGTGGAGCGCCGTACCCGGATTGGGTGATTCCACCTGAGCGACCGTACCGGCCCGTGACGCCGACGATCGTTCCCCCTCCGGGGAAGACGATGGCGCAGATCCTCGAGGAACTGCGTGAGGATCGCCTGTGAGCATCTACGTGGATTCGAGCGCGCTCATCAAGCGAGTCTCGAAGGAGGAGCACCAGGCCGCACTTTCGACCGCGCTTACACAGGCAGTCGCAGGAGGACATCTGCTCATCGCCTCTGCCCTTGCTCGTGTCGAGGTGTCTCGAGCGTTGCGGGTGCGACTTGATGATCACGACCCACGACAGATCTCGGTCGCCTCAGCCCTCGCCATGGAGGGTATCGGCGTCGCGCCGATGACCGGTCCGATCCTCGAGAGCGCCCGCATCATCGGGCCCCCTGTACTGCGGTCCCTCGACGCGATACACCTCGCGACGGCGGTGGCAGTCGGGGCTGACGAGCTATGGACTTACGACGAGCGGCTGGCCTCCGCATCCGAGGAGATCGGCATCGTCGCGCGCATGCCGTCCTGACAGTCTCTGGTTTCATGGACGCATGACATCCGAGGACGATCTCGCACAGCATCCGGCCGACACCGAGTGGCACCGCTGGGCGCCGATAGGTGAGACTCTCGACACGAGCGGCGTGCCAGGCAGCGGTCCGGTGCCCAGCATCGCCGCGTTCGAGCTGCTGCCGCTCGAGCCGATGCTCGTTCCGGAGCAGCCGCGGCGCGGCGAGGTCGACGCCTCGGAATGCGGGCACTGCAAACCGTCGAAGCGCACGATCTGGCACGACGACGAGTGGCAGGTGAGCTCGGGTTTCGAAGGCGGCGTCGGGCTGCCGTTCATCGGCTCGATCTCGCCGCGCCGCCACGTGAAGCTCGAAGACGCCCCGATCGAGGTTCTTGCAGGTCTCGGCCCTGTGCTGCAGCGACTGTCGGAGGCCACCAAGATGATCCCCGCGGTCGCGCGCTGCCATTTCTCGCGGTGGAACGACGGCTCGGCGCACCTTCATCTGTGGGCGTACGCCCGCCCGGCGGGGATGATGCAGGGGCGCGGCGCGATCCTGCCGTACTGGGAGCAGAGCATGCCGGCGATGCCGGAGGAGATGATGAACGAACACATCGTGATCGTCGCCGAGTCGCTCGCCGCGGGTGGGGGAGAGGCCTTCCCCAACCGTTGAGTCGATGTCGGATGCTCGTGGCATCCTGTTTCCATGGACGATGAGGCAGGGCAGGCGGGCGGCTCGGCGGAGAAGCCTGCGGTGTTCTTCCGCGACGCGGCGGAGTTCCGCGCCTGGCTCGAGCTGTATCACGCCTCCGAGGCGGAACTGTGGATGGAGGTGCGCAAGGCGCACGTCCATGATCGGGGTCTGATGTGGGCGGATGCCGTGCCAGAGGCTCTGTGCTTCGGATGGATCGACTCCGTGTCGCAGCCCATCGACGACGATCGGCGTCGCCAGCGGTGGACTCCGCGAAAGGCGGGCAGCACCTGGTCGAAGGTCAACGTGGCGCACGTCGAGCGGCTCGTGGCCGAGGGGAAGATGGCATCCGCCGGTCTGGCCGCGTTCGAGGCCAGGAGCGCAGACCGCACCGGCACCTACTCGCACGAGAACGATGACGCAGAACTCGAGCCGGAGGTGCAGGCCGTGCTCGACTCTTCCGCTGCAGCGCAGGCGTTCCTCGATGCCGCAGCCGCGGGGTACCGCAAGGCCGTGCGGCACTGGATCTCAACAGCCAAGCGCCCTGCCACCCGCATCGCGCGCGCCGAGCAGCTCGTGGCCGAGAGCGCAGCCGGGCGGCTCGTGCCGTTCGCACGCCCGGGCAAGACGCCGGCGTGGCTGGTGCGCGCGGCCGCCGCCGCTGCCGCAGTCGAGGGCTGAATCGGTCGCGTCGGCGCGGATAGGATGGAGGATGCCGCGGCATGTCCGCGCGCAGCATCCGAATCTCTCCCGACCATTGGAGCCACCGTGGCCGAACAGTCCCGTCTTGACAAGGTCATCAGCCTCGCCCGCCACCGCGGGTTCGTGTTCCAAGCGGGTGAGATCTACGGCGGTTCGCGTTCCGCGTGGGACTACGGCCCCCTCGGCACGGAACTGAAGGAGAACATCCGCCGCCAGTGGTGGCAGACCTTCGTCCGCGGACGCGGCGACATGGTGGGCCTTGACTCATCGATCATCCTGCCGAAGCGCGTGTGGGAGGCCTCCGGCCACGTCGCCACCTTCACCGACCCGCTGGTCGAGTGCCTGAGCTGCCACAAGCGCTTCCGCGCCGACACACTCATCGAGGACTTCGAGGCGCGCAAGGGACGCAAGGCCGAGAACGGCCTGGCCGACGTGCCGTGCCCGAACTGCGGCAACAAGGGGCAGTACACCGAGCCCAAGGCGTTCTCGGGCCTCGTCAAGACCTACCTCGGCGTCGTCGACGACGAGTCCGGACTGTTCTATCTGCGCCCCGAGACGGCGCAGGGCATCTTCGTGAACTTCGCGAACGTGCTCACCGCCAGCCGCAAGAAGCCGCCGTTCGGCATCGGCCAGGTCGGCAAGGCGTTCCGCAACGAGATCACGCCCGGGAACTTCATCTTCCGCACCCGCGAGTTCGAGCAGATGGAGATCGAGTACTTCGTGCCTCCCGCCGAGGCGCAGGAGTGGTTCGAGCACTGGGTCGAGGCATGCTGGGCATGGTTCGAGGACCTCGGAATCGACACCGCGAACATGCGTCGCTTCGATGTTCCGGAGGACGAGCGGGCGCACTACTCGGCCGGCACGATCGATTTCGAGTACCGCTTCGGCTTCCCCGGCAAGGAGTGGGGCGAGCTGATGGGCGTCGCCAACCGCACCGACTACGACCTCTCCAGCCACTCCGAGGCCTCCGGCCAGAGCCTGTCCTACTTCGACCAGGCATCCGGCGAGCGCTACACGCCGTACGTCATCGAGCCTTCGTTCGGACTCACCCGCTCGATGATGGCGTTCCTCGTCGACTCGTACGTCGAGGAGGAGGTGCCGAACGCCAAGGGCGGCACCGACACCCGCACGGTGCTCAAGCTCGACCCGCGACTCGCGCCGGTCAAGGTCGCCGTCCTTCCGCTGTCGCGCAACGAGAGGCTCTCGCCGCTCGCCCGTGAGGTCGCCGATTCGCTGCGCGGACGCTGGGCCATCGACTTCGATGACGCCGGTGCGATCGGTCGCCGCTACCGCCGTCAGGACGAGATCGGTACGCCGTTCTGCGTGACGGTCGACTTCGACTCGCTCGACGACCACGCCGTCACCGTGCGCGACCGCGACACGATGGCGCAGGAGCGCATCCCCGTCGAGAAGCTCCACGAGTACCTGGCCGAGCGCCTCAAGGGCGCCTGAGCCACGGCATCCGGAGCCCCGATTCAGACGTCTGAATCGGGGCTTCGTGCTGCCCGGCTTGGCATGCGGATGCCGCGGCATGGGACGATGGGGCGGTGGAGACCACGACTTTCGCAGCGACAGACGGCTTCCCCCACACGGCCCTGGTCGGGGTGACCGATCCTGAGCATACGCTCGCCGTGCAGGGTGACGCGCACACGGTCCTCCCGCTGGCGTCGGTGTCAAAGCCCATCTCGGCCTGGGGTGTACTGATCGCCGTCGAGCGTGGGCTCGTCGACCTCGACGAGCCGGCCGGGCCGGAGGGCTCGACGCTGTTGAACCTGCTCGACCACACCAGCGGACTGCCCTTCGAGGGCGACCAGACGCAGGCGGCGCCCGGAACGCGGCGCATCTACTCGAACGCCGGGTTCGACGCACTCGGCGCGCACGTGGCCGATGCTGTCGGTATGCCGTTCGCCGACTGGATGGCCCGCGAAGTCACCGTGCCGTTGGGCATGAAGGACATCGTCGTGACCGGTCGGCCGTCCGCAGGCTACCTGGCCTCGATCGAAGACCTGCTGACGTTCGCACGTGAGGTGCTGCGTCCGACGCTGATCCCGGTCGAGCTGCGCGACCTTGCGCTTGCGGTCTCACGGTCGGGGCTGCGCGGCGTGGTGCCCGGTTACGGCTCGTTCGACGACAATCGGTGGGGACTGGGATTCGAGCTCAAAGGCACGAAGAGTCCGCACTGGATGAGTGACACCCTGCCGCCCGAGACCGCTGGGCACTTCGGCGGGCAGGGGAGCTTCCTGCTCATCGACCGCTCCCGTGACCTCGGCGCAGCGTTCCTCTCCGGCGTCGCCTTCGGCGACGAGCACAAGCGCATCTGGCCGCCGCTCACCGAGGAGATCGTCGCACGTTACGGCGGTCGCTGACGGCGGCGCTCACGCGGACGAGCCCGCGACGGCCCGCGAGTAGCGCTCGGACAACAGCCGCAGCCGGGGGATGAGCTCTGCGGGAGATTCGACCGTGAAGTCCATCATCAGCATCCCGATGTACGCCGCGACGGTATCGAGGCTGTCAGCGCCGGTGACGAGGATGCAGTGGTCCTCGTCGACCGGCTCGACGACGCCGACCGCGGCGTGGATCCGGTCGAGCACCGCCTCGGCCGGAGCGTCGATCCGCAGTCTCGCATGCACGATCCAGCCGCTCACCGCGATCGTGCGCATTGCGAACCCGGTGTAGTCGCCGCCTTGCAGTGGCCTGGGGTCGAACCGGCGGCGCGTCGGCATACGCAGGGTCATCCAATCGACGCGGTAGGTGTCCCAATCGCCGGACTGCGGGTCGCGTGCGACGAGATACCAACGGCGGTGCCAAGTCAACAGACGGTACGGTTCGACGAGCACTGGCGCGTCCGAGTAGTCGAAGCGCAACCATTCCTCGTTGCGGATCGCGCTCGCGATGGCCTGCAGTGCCGCGGCGTCGACCTCGGGGTCGGGGGCGTCGGTGTCGTTGTTCTCGGGTGCGCGATCCACGCTCGCGCGGAGTGCATCGACCATCGGACGCAACCGTGACGGCAGCACCTGCTCGAGCTTGGCCAACGCGCGCGCACCCGCCTCTTCCACGCCGGCGACGCCACCGGCGGCGCGCAGCCCGACGGTCACGGCGACGGCCTCGTCGTCATCGAGCAGCAGGGGCGGGAGCGTCCCGCCCGCGCCGAGACGATATCCACCGATCGCGCCGCGCGTCGCATCGACCGGGTATCCGAGTTCACGCAACCGATCGATGTCGTTGCGGATCGTCCGACCGGAGACGCCGAGCCGATCGGCCAGCTCTCGTCCGGAGCGCGCCGAACCCGTCTGCAGTAGCGCCAGCAGCCGAAGCAGGCGAGCGGTCGGATCGGCCATGTGAGCACTCCTCGGAAGAGATTCCTATTAGGAACTGATCCTACCTATTGCGCTTCTATCGTCGATGACATGAACAGCGAAACCAACATCCAGATCAGCATCCGCCCCTTCACCGTCTCGGTCTCCGAGGCCGAGATCACCGACCTCAAGGACCGACTCGCCCGCACCCGTCTGCCGCAGCCCGCTCCGACGGATGATTGGGATGCCGGCACCCCGAACTCCTACCTTCGCGAGGCCGTCGACGCCTGGCGTGCGTTCGACTGGCGCGATGCCGAGGCGAAGATCAACGAACGAGCGCATTTCATCGCCGAGATCGACGAGCAGCCGATCCACTTCATCCACGTCCGGTCGGCGCATGAAGGCGCGACGCCGCTGCTTCTCGCCCACACCTATCCCGGATCGTCCGTCGACTACCTCGACATGATCGACGAGCTCGTCGACCCGGTGGCGCACGGCGGGCGGGCCGAGGACGCGTTCGACGTCGTGATACCGGATGCTCCTGGCTACGGCTTCTCGCAGCCGCTCACCTCATCCGGATGGACCACCGCGCGCGTAGCAGCTGCCTACGACCGGCTCATGCGCGAACTCGGCTATGACAGCTACGGCATTCATGGTTCGGACAACGGCGCGATGGTCGCCCGCGAACTGGGTCTGCTGAACCCGGACGGTTTCCTCGGCCTCCATGTGCTGCAGCTGTTCTCGTTCCCGTCCGGGGACCCGGCCGAATTCGAGAAGCTCGAGCCCGCTGACTACGCCGGGCTCGAGCACATGCAGTGGTTCCAATCTGTCGGCGGATACAACACCATGAACGCGTCGCGTCCGCAGACCGTCGCGGTCGGCCTCAGCGATTCACCGCTCGGACTGCTGGCGTACAGCGAGCTCTTCAACAGCTTCGGCAACGGGACCTCGCTCGTGACACTCGCGCAGATCCTGCTCGAGGTCAGCGTGAACTGGTTCGCGAACGCCGCCAGCGGCATGAGCCGAAGCTACCTCGAGAACGCACGAGTCCAGGCAGAGCCGCAGGTCAGCCACGCCCGTACCGGGGTCGCCGTATTCAAGGACGATTTCCAGACCATCCGCGTCTTCGCGGAGCGCGACAACGACAACATCGTGCATTGGACCCGCTTCGACGAGGGCGGGCACTTCGCCGCGCTCGAGCGTCCCGCGCTGGTCGCGGGTGATATCCGATCGTTCTTCGCCAGCCTGCGCTGACGTCCGTGACGGGGCCCTTGCAATGGGCCCCGATCGCGGCGTCCTCGGCGGCGTGGATGCCGGGTCTATGCTGTCCGCATGATCGCGCAGTGGAGCGAGTTCAACGTCGCCATGGCGGGTGCCACCGCGGCCCTCGCCGGACTCGTGATCGTCGCGGCGAGCGTCAACATCGCCGAGATCGTCAAGTCGCGCACGCTCACCGCGCGGCTGCTGGCGGGGATCGCGGCCCTCGTCCTCGCGCTCGCCGTCTCGGCGCTCGGCCTGGTGCCCGACCTCGATCTCGCCTGGTACGGCGGCCTGATCATCGTGGTGACGCTGCTCGCCGCAGCCTTCCAGGTGAACGTCACGCGTCTGATCGCACGAGATCCCGACCCTGCCGACCGCGCTCGACCCCTCAAATACCTGATCGGCTTCCTCCCGCTCGCCGCGTATGTCGTCGCCGGCGTGATGGTGTGGGCGGGGCATCCGTCCGGCCTGCACCTCGCCGCCGCCGGATGTCTCCTTGCGATCGTCTCGGCGATCGTCGTCTCGTGGGTGGCGCTGGTCGAGGTGCTGCGCTGATGCGCACGCCGGCGAGCGAAGAGGGGCGCTGTCGCAGCGTCAGCCGGTGACGGTGATCTCCACCTGGTCGTTGCCCCCGGCCTCAGTCCACGCGAGCGTGCTCTCCAGGATGCCGCGGAGCACGGCGAGATCGACCTTCTCCAGATCCTTGATGTACAGACATCCCTTGCCGGTGGTGTGCGGCCCGAGCTGCGCGAGCTCTTCGGGGTATCGGCCGGTGTCGTCCAGGTAGATGGTGGAGGCGGTCTTGCGCGGTGCGAACGCGAGGATGGGCATGTCGCCCTCGTTGCCCGTCGGATAGCGGTAATGGCACGAACCGAAGCCGACGATCGTTCCCCAGGCGGCGGGTTCGCGACCGGAGACCTCCTGCATCAGGGCGGTCAGAGTCTCGGCATCCCGTCGTCTGGCCGCGGGAGTCGCGGTGGCGATCAGGGTGGCGATGTTCGAACCGGTCTGCTTCATGGATTCATTCTCCAGCAGAAACGTGATCCGGTGAGAGGTTCGGCAGCATCCTCGTCCCGAAGTCGTTCCGCAACGCGCTCAGCGCCGCGTGCCAGCCCGCCAAGCCGTGCACTCCTGGGCCCGGAGTCGTCGACGCGCCGCAGAGGTAGACGCCGTGCATCGGCGTCTTCCACGGATCCGGGCTGACAACAGGGCGACGCAGCAGCTGCGCGAGATCCGGCGTCCCCGAAGAGATATCGCCGCGAAGATAGTTGGGATTGTGCCGCTCCACATCCATCGCCGTGCGCGACGACATCCCCAGGATCGTGTCCCGGAAACCCGGTGCGAACCGTTCGATCTGTCGGATGACCGCCTCCGACCTGTCAGCACGAGAGGCAGCCGGCACGTGCGTGTAGGTCCACAGGGTGTGCTGTCCGGCGGGGGCCCTGGTCTCGTCGAACAGCGAGGGCTGCGAGACGAGGACGTACGGGGAATCCGAGAGGGTGCCATGAGCGACGGCATTCTCGGCTGCCGCGATCTCCGCCCTGGTGCCGCCGAGATGGAGGGTTCCGGCGCGACCGAGCTCAGGATGGGACCACGGCACGGGCGCGGAGAGGGCGAAGTCCACCTTCGCGACGGCGTTGCCGTAGCGGAATCGACCGAGCGCTTTGCGGTAGCGCTGCGGCATCCGTTCGCCGGCGATCCTGCTCAGCGCACGCGGCGTGACGTCGAGCAGCGTCACGCGAGACGCCGGCAGCTCGTCGAGAGAGCCGACTTCGTGATCGGTCACGAGTTCGCCGCCATGCGCGAGAAGATCGGCGACCATGGCGTCGATGATGCTCTGGCTTCCGCCGATCGGAATCGGCCACCCCTTCGCATGCGCGTACGAGGTCAGGGCAAGGCCCGCGCCGGAGCTGGCCAGGCCGGGCAGCGGCAGGATCGAGTGCGACGCGACCCCTGTGAGCATGGCCGGCGCGGCGTCCTCACGGAAGCGCGCATTCCACAGCGGGCTGCCCTGCTCCAGCGCTGCCAGGCCGAAGGCCAGGGCGGTCGGAATGTCCCGCGGGACGCGCAGGAGGGTGTCGCCGGTGAAGTCGGCGACCCTCGTCGATCGCTCGACCAAAGGGCGCATCAGGCTCGCGTACGCCCTGCCGTCCGCGCCGAGGTTCTCTGCCGTACGCTCCAGATCCCGATAGGCGATCCCCGCCCTGCCGCCGTCGAGCGGATGCGCGAACGAAATCTCCGGCACGGCGAACGGCACGCGACGCGTCAGTCCGAACTCGCGGAAGAAGCGGGATTCGAAGGCGAGCGGATGCACCGCGGAGCACACATCGTGACGGAAGCCGGGCAGAGTGAGCTCCTCGGTCGACGCTCCGCCCCCTGCGGCGGCGGCGCGCTCGAAGACCCGCACAGAGAGTCCTGCGCGTGCGAGCGTGACCGCGGCGGCGAGACCGTTGGGCCCGGCGCCGACGACGGTGGCGTCGACATCGAAGGAGCGGGGTGTCATGTGATCTCCGAATCGGATGCCGTGCTCATGGGTGCGGACCCTTCGGCGAGATACGCCAGCCGGTGCAGCGTCTCGGCGTTGCGCCATTGCAGCAGCGCGTCGGTCAACACGTAAGGGAGTGCCTTCGCAGGTCCGCTGACCGCCTCTTCCTGGATGCGGACCAGGCATCCGGCTCCGAACGGCTTGACGTCGATCGTCACGCGCGCCTCTCCGATCGGCCAGCCCCGAGCGGTCATCACCATGCGGCGCGGCGGATCCCAGGTCACGGCGCTGGTGGTGTCGTCGAGGAGCGCGGGCCAGACTCCGACGGAGTGATGCAGTGTCGATCCGGCTTGCGGCCACGCGGCGTCGACATCGCGCATACGCGAAGCTCCGACCACCCAGCCCGGGTAGAGCCAGCCGTCCGCCAGCACGCGGAAGACGGCTTCGGGCGGGCAGTTCATCCTTCGGACGTTTCTCGACATGCGCGCTCCCTGGCTCGTTGCCGACCAGTCTGCGTCACCGGGTCTTCGACTGAACGGGCCTTGACAAGTTCACGCCGAGGCTTTGGCCGCAGCTTTCATCGCCTTTTTGTGCTCACGCACCTTCGTCAGAGACTCGGGCGAGACGATGTCGGCGACGCTGCGGTACGAGCCGTCATCACCGTAGGGGGCGGATGCCTCGCGCCACCCCTCACCCGTGAATCCGTACTGCTTGCCGAGCAGTGCGAGGAAGATCTTCGCCTTCTGCTCGCCGAATCCAGGCAGCTTCTTCAGCCGACGCAGCACCTCGGGGCCGTCCGGGTCGTCCTGGGTCCAGAGTGCTGCAGCATCGCCGCCCCAGGAATCGACGAGCTCCTGGCAGAGCGTCTGCACACGGGTCGCCATGGAGCCCGGGAATCGGTGCACGGCGGGCGTCTGCCGGAATGCTTCGAGGAAGGCCTCGGGGTCCATGCCGGCGATCGCCGTGGCATCCGACGCACCTGTGCGCTGCTCGATCTTGAGCGGGCCGGCGAACGCGGTCTCCATGGGCACCTGCTGGTCCAGCAGCATCCCCACCAGCAGAGCGAGCGGGTTGTCGGTCAGCAGCGCGTCGGCGGCGGTGTCTCCGGTGATGTGAAGGGCCATGAGTCCATCCTCTCTTACGACCAGGCGGCGGATTCGCAGATGCAGAGCTGGGTCGAGGAGTCCGCCCCGAAGGGGCTGCCGTCCCAATTGCCCAGGCGCTCGACCAGTCGGAGTCCAGCGTGCGCAAGGAGCACCGGCAGTTCCTGGGGGAAGATGCTTCGCACCTCGATTGACACCGTCTGGAAGTCGGGCTCGGAGTCCGTCGAGAAGTGCCAGGTTCCGCGTGTCACCTGCGCGGCAGCATCGTAGGCGTCGGCGACATCGACGTGGACATCGCCGCGGCCTGGATCGGTGAATGATGTGCGCGGGCGCCGGACCCCGTCGGCGTCAGCCAGGAGACGCACATTGGGATTGAAGACGTCGAATGCGAACCGTCCGCCGGGCGCGAGGTGCCGCCTGACCGCGCGGAAGCATTGCACGATGTCGTCAGCCTCGTGCAGGTGCAGCAGTGCGTTGCCAGCGATGAAGATGAGGTCGAACTCGTTGTCCAGGTCGAAGTCGCGCATGTCGCCTTGCTGCCACTCGACAAACACGCCGCGCTCGTCAGCCTTCTGCCGCGCCTCAGTCAGCATGTCCAGCGACAGGTCGAGGCCGACGCTCGGGTGTCCATCGGCCGCGATCGGGATCAGCTTGTGACCTGTTCCGCATCCGAGTTCGAGCACGTGCCCGCCCCTGCCATCGGCTTCGGCGCGATAGAAATCCACGGCTGCCTTGCTCGCCGGAAACAGCAGATCGTACAGCCTCGCGTCCGAGTACAGATCCTGTGTCATTCGCGCCTCCTCGTGGCCCACACTCTCACGGTGTGGGTCTTCGCGCAGTTAATGGTTAGCGCACACGCTGGTCCAGCAGCATCCCCACCAGCAGAGCGAGCCGGTTGTCGGTCAGCAGCGCGTCGGCGGCGGCGTCCCCGGTGATGTGAAGGGCCAGGTGACCAGAAGTGCAATGTGAAGGGCGGGCGAACGGCGGCTCAGGCGGATTCGGCCGCTGGCGCCTCGGTGGCGACCTCGGCCGTGATGCCGTACAGCGTCTCGAGCGCGGCAGCGAACTCGTCGCCGCGGCCCTGAGCCGCGAGCTCGTGCGCCCGCGTCGTCGGGGTGTGCGTCAGCACGCCGGCGAGGTGGCGCATGGCCTGCTCGACCTTGCCGCCTTCGTCGCCGCGGGAGCGAGCGCGCTCGATCTCGGCTTCCATGAGCGAGAGGATGTGCGTGCGGAATGCGACGACCGAAGGCGTCACGCTCTGCTGCGCGCCGACGACGTGGAACGTGTCTGCGGCCTCGCGAACCACTGTGCGCGCGGCATCCGTCGCCTGCAGCTCCTCGAGGGGCGCGTGCAGACGGATCGTCTCGAGGTCGAGCAGCGCGACGCCCTCGAGGCTCGCGATGTCGGGGTCGACGTTGCGCGGCATGCCCAGGTCGATCACGAGCTGCGAGGTCTGCTGGCCCATGGGGCATCCGGCAGCCGAGTCTCGTGCCTGACCCTGCAGTTGAGCACGGCCGAGCACGGGCTCGGTCGCGGTGGTGCAGGTGATCAGCAGGCTCGACGCCGTCGCGATGCGCGCGTAATCGGCTTCGGCAACGGCCGTGATGTCGTGCTTCTTGGCGAAGAGCTCTGCACGGCCGGACGGCGAGTACACCGAGATGTTCGTCGCACCGCGCTCACGGAGTGTCGCGAGCGTCACGGCGGCGTACGAACCCGTGCCCACGAGGAGCACGCGCTCGGCGGACCAGTCGGCGATGCGACTGTCGGCCAGTTCGAGCGCGAGGCGGACCAGCGACCGGCCGGCACGTCCCAGTGCGGTGACGTTCTTGACCTTGCGCTGCGCCTGGCTGGCTCGCTGGAAGAGCCGCTCGAGTTCGGGGGAGGTGGTGCCGTGCTTACGGGCTGTCGTGAGCGCGCGCCGCACCTGGCCGGCGATCTCGCCCTCGCCGGAGACGACGGATTCCAGACCCGACGCAACAGCGAACAGGTGCTCGGCGACCCTGCGGCCGGAGTGCACGGCGTACGCGCCGTCCAACTCCTCGGTGGGGATGCCGGCGGACTGCTCGATCGCCTCGAGCACGGCCTCGACGCCGACGGCGCCGGCTGCGGTCACCGGTTCGTCGACCTCGACGTACGCCTCGAAGCGGTTGCACGTGGATACGACGACTGCCCCCTGCACGCACGGAGCGAGGCGCAGAAGATTCGGCGCGACGTCGTCGGGGGTGCGGCTCAGTCGTTCGAGCATTTCGAAAGAGGCGGTCTTGTGGTTCGCCGTCACACACAGCAGCACAAGGACATCCTACGCCGCCTTCCGGAGTGCCTCCTGGACGCGGCCACCGGGCGCCCACAGAGACCGGATGGGAAGATGGACGCATGTCCTCATCCACTGCCCCGTTGCTGCGCGCACTCGCCGGAGATCGACCAGAGCAGACCCCGGTCTGGTTCATGCGTCAGGCCGGACGTTCCCTTCCCGAATATCGTGAGCTCCGCGTCGGCACCCGGATGCTGGACGCGTGCCTGACCCCCGACCTCGCGGCCGAGATCACTCTGCAGCCGGTGCGTCGCCACGGCGTGGATGCGGCGGTCTTCTTCAGCGACATCGTCATCCCCCTGCGTCTGGCGGGCGTCGACGTGGTCATCGAGCCCGGTCGCGGTCCGGTGTTCGCAGAGCCGGTGCGCACGCGCGCTGATGTCGACCGGATCACCGCGATCGATCCGGACACCCTCGACACGACGGCGATCGCCGAGGCCGTGCGCATCGTCACCGCCGAGCTCGGCGACACCCCGCTGATCGGATTCGCCGGTGCGCCGTTCACGCTCGCCGCTTATCTGGTCGAGGGCGGTCCTTCAAAAGAGCACCTCCGCGCCCGCGCCATGATGCACACAGACCCCGAAGCCTGGAATCGTCTCGCCGGCTGGCTCTCGCGGATCTCCCGCCGCTTCCTCGAGGCGCAGCGCGACGCAGGGGCGGCGACTGTGCAGCTCTTCGACTCGTGGGCAGGCTCACTCAACCCCGCCGACTATCGCGCGTTCATCGCCCCGCACTCCAAGGCTGCGGTGACGGACCTCGGCGTCCCGGTGATCCACTTCGGAGTCGGTACTGGCCCGTTCCTCGATGACATGAGACTCGACGGCATCGCATCCGCCGTCGGCGTCGACTGGCGCCAGCCGCTCGATGAGGCCGCCCGCATCCTCGGCCCCGACGTCACCGTGCAGGGGAACATCGACCCGGCACTGCTGTCTGCGCCGTGGGAGGTTCTCGAGACGCATGTGCTCGACGTGCTCGAGCGCGGCCGTGCTGCCCGTGCGCACATCCTCAACCTCGGCCACGGCGTGCCACCGGAGACAGACCCTGACCAGCTCACCCGCATCGTGGAACTGGTGCACTCGCGAACGGAGTCGGCGCAGGCATGACGGACGATCCAGTCGAACTCGCGGCCAGAGCGGCCGAACGCCACGTCATCGTGGTCGGCGGCGGCATCGGCGGTCTCGTCGCCGCCCGTGAGTGCGCCAAAGTCGGCATGAAGGTCACGCTCCTCGAGGCGGCAGGGGTCCTGGGCGGCGCCGTCCGCCGTGCCGAGCTCGACTCGATCGTGGTGGATGCCGGGGCAGAGAGCTACGCGACGCGCGGCGGGCACGTGCGCGATCTGCTCGCCGATCTGGGTCTCACCGATCGCGTGGTCACCCCGAACCCGGCAGGTGCGTGGCTGGTCGGTGTTCCCGGCGTCGCCCCCGCCCCGCTCCCCAAGGGCGGCATCCTCGGCATCCCCTCGAACCCGTTCGCCGACGACGTGCGTCGGATCATCGGCTGGGGCGGAGCGTGGCGCGCGTACGTCGACCGGCTGCGACCGCCGCTGACGATCGGCAAGGAGCACAGCCTCGGCAAGCTCGTGTCGTCGCGCATGGGCGACAAGGTGCTGCGTCGACTGGTCACCCCTGTGACCGCCGGCGTCTATTCGGCGCATCCCGACGGCGTCGACACCGAAGTCGCAGCGCCAGGTCTCAACGAGGCCATGACCAGGGCTGGTTCGCTCTCGGGAGGCGTCGCTCAGCTGCTCGCGGACCGCGCCGACCGTGCGAAGAAGGCCCCCGGTTCCGCCGTGGAGGCGCTCGCCGGCGGTATGAGCGTTCTCGTGGACGCGCTCGCGAATGACCTGACCGAGCTCGGTGGCGTCGTTCGCACTGGCATCGATGTGCAGACCCTGGTTCGGGACGGCGACCGGTGGACCGTCACGTTCCAGGCCGACACCGCCGGCGAGGACGGGGCGGACGCCGCGGAAGACGTGGACGACAGCACGGAGACGCTCACGGCGGATGCCGTCATCGTCGCCACCGCCGAGCCCAGTGCCCGTGCACTGCTCGACGCCCACGTCGATGCGCTCGGTGCTCCGGGCGCCGCCCCGGAGATCGAGATCGTGAGCCTGCTGCTCGACGCCCCGGCGCTCGATGCCGCGCCGCGCGGCACCGGTGTGCTCACGGTGCCGGGCAGCCACGCGGCCAAGGCGCTCACGCACGCCACCGCGAAGTGGGCGTGGCTGCGCGAGACAGCAGCCGGCCGTCACATCGTGCGGGTGTCGTTCGGCGCACAGGGAGAGCCTGCTGCCACTGCGCGACTCGACGACGAGGAGGCCGCTCGACTCGCGCTGAGCGAGGCCGCCGACATGCTCGGGGTGCCGCTCGCGGAGTCGATGCTCGTCGACTCGCATCGGGCTCGATTCACGCAGGCGCAGCCGGCGTCCCTCATCGGAGCGGCTGAGCGTCGCCTGGCGGTGCGGGCAGCCGTTCAGGAGGTCGACGGCCTCGCCGTCGTCGGGGCGTGGCTCGCCGGAACGGGCCTGGCCCAGGTCATCCCGGATGCGAAGAACGAGGCTGATCGCCTGCGCAGGGCACTGCTCTGGACGTAAGTGAACTCTGGCTGTCAACCCCCTGAGGTATAGATGCCGAAATCGGCATATGGGGTTACGCTGGGTACCTGGCCGACAGGGGCAGAATCCTGCGGCCTGACCGGAACAACGTGAGGAGACCCCATGAAGGGGAAGATCGGACTCGTCGTCGGACTCGGCGTCGGTTACGTACTCGGCACGCGCGCCGGACGCGAGCGCTACGAGCAGATCAAGACGCAGTGGCTCAAGGTCTGGCACCTGGACCCGGTTCAGGAGCAGGTCACCAAGCTCACGGCGTTCGCGGGCGACAAGGCCGCAGCGATTCCGGGTGCCGTCTGGTCTGGGATCGTCAAGGTCGCCAAGTCCGCCGGTAACGGGACGACTCCTGGCGAGAAGCTCGACTCCGCGATCGCCACCACCAAGAAGGCGGCGGAGAACGTCGCCGATGTGGCCGAAGACGTGATCGAAGACGCGAAGGCGGCCGCGAAGAAGCCCGCTGCCAAGAAGCCCGCAGCCAAGACGGGCGCCGGCTCCTCGAGCACGTCGACGGGCTCCGCGGCGAAGAAGACGACGAACGGGAACTGACATGGTCCGCGGATACCGTGACCGCGCCGACGACAGCTTCCTGACGCTGCTCGGTGATCTCCCCGAACTCGTCAGCAAGCTCGTCAAGGCCGAGATCGAGGCGGCGAAGGTCTGGATCTCGCGCACCGCGAAGGACGCCGGCATCGGCAGCGTCTGGTTCCTGATCGCGCTGTTCTTCCTGTTCTGGCTGATCCCGATGATCCTCGTCTTCGCGGTGGCCGGGCTGTCGTCGTGGTGGCCGGTCTGGTTGTCCGCGCTCGCCGTGCTCGGGTTGCTGCTTCTCTGCGTCCTGATCTGCGCGGTGTTCGGGCTGCTCAAATTCCGCAAGGTGCTGCGCCGGGAGAACCCCGGCCAGGCCGTCGCGACCGATATTCGAATCGTGAAGGATGCCGGTGATGACAAACTCTGAACTCAACCTGCCCCGTACCGCCGTTCCTGCCGGCATCACCGACCCCGTGGCATCCGCTCGTGCCGAACTCAAGGCCGCACTCGCGGCGATCGAGGTCAAGGGCAACCTTCCCCGTCGCATCGAGAAGGCCTCGGTTCGAGGCGTGGCGAAAGCGCGCGTGTTCGCGGATCGCAACCCGGTCGGCGCGGTCGCCGCAGCCGTCGGGGTCGCCGCATTCGCCGGTGCTCTCGTCTGGGCGATCGCGCGCGCTCTCGCCCGCTGACGTCCCGCCGTCAGCATTCGCTCCTTCCTCGAGAAAGGGGCAGACTGGACGCATGTCCGACGCGAGCGAAGAGAACCCGACCGGCTTCACCCTCTGGGCCGTATGGCGACGCAATCCCGATGCACCGGTTGCCGAGACCGACGCCACCGAGTTGGAGACGATCTCCGGGCACATCGAGGACTCCGGCGTCACCATCCGCGGCTTCTACGACGTCTCGGGGCTCAAGGCCGACGCCGATCTGCTCGTGTGGCTGCACGGCGATACGGCCGAAGAACTTCAGAAGGCGCTGCGCCGCCTTCGCCGGACCGAGCTGCTGCGCACGCTGCTGCCCGTCTGGAACGTCATGGGTGTGCACCGCGACGCCGAGTTCAACCGCGCGCACGTGCCCGGGTTCCTCCGGGGCGTCGAGCCCAAGGACTGGCTGTGCCTGTACCCGTTCGTGCGCACACCCGAGTGGTACCTCGCTCCCGAAGAGGACCGGCGCAGGATGCTCGCGGATCACGGACGCAAGGGTGCGGCGTTCAAGGGCGTCATCGCCAACACCGTCGCCGCCTTCGCCCTCGGCGACTACGAGTGGATCCTTCCCCTCGAGGCCGACGACGTCACCGAACTCGTCGATCTCATGCGCGACCTGCGCTACACCGAGGCTCGTCGATTCGTGAAGGAGGAGGTCCCGTTCTTCACGGGCCGCAGGCTCCGCTTCGACGAGATCGCGGACGTTCTGCAGTAGGCCGTGATGAGTACTCTGATCCGTCAGCGCCCGATCCTTCTGGGCACGCGCCGAAGCGCACTCGCGCAGGCGCAGTCCGGGCATGTCGCCGCCGCGCTGGAGAAGATCTCCGGACGCAAGGTCGAGCTCGTCCCCATCGTCTCGGAAGGTGACACCAACCGTGCATCGCTGTCCGAGATCGGCGGCATGGGCATCTTCGCGACGCGTCTGCGTGAAGCGCTGCTCAGCGGTGAGTGCGACATCCTGGTGCACTCGCTCAAAGACCTGCCGACGGCTGAGCCGGACGGGCTGGTGATCGCCGCGACGCCGGCGCGCGAAGACGCTCGAGACGTCGTGCTCACGAAGAACGGCACGCCGCTTCACGAGCTGCGCCCCGGCGCGAAGGTCGGCACCGGTTCGCCGCGGCGCATCGCCCAGGTGCGTCGTCGGGCGCCTCGTGCGGAGGTCATCGACATCCGCGGCAACATCGGCTCGCGGATGGGACGGGTCGAATCCGGTGAGCTGGATGCCGTGATCCTCGCCGCCGCCGGCTTGTCGCGGATCGGATCCGAAGTGACCCTCGCACGCGAGGAACTCGGCCTCGCCGAGTGGCCGACCGCGCCTGGGCAGGGTTCGCTCGCCGTCGAGACGACAGCGGACGCGCCGGCAGAACTCCTCGCCGCCCTCGCAGAGCTCGACGACGAGGCGACTCGGCTCGCGATCACCGTGGAGCGCGGCGTGCTTGAGGGATTGGATGCCGGATGCCAGGCGCCGATGGCGGCGCATGCGGTTGTCACGGGTGACACTGTGCGTGTACGAACCGTTGTCTACGCGCCGGAAGGTGACCGCCGGATCGGCCTCGACGTCACCGAACCTCTGCGCCGGGGGTATATTCGTCTGAACGGCAGTGGCAATGGAGCGGATGCTGCCGATGGTGCGGACCCGAATCACGCAGCGCGCGAGATCGGGCTTTCTGTCGCCCGTCGGCTGCTCGATCAAGGGGCGGCCGGACTCGTCTCCCGAGAGCAATCCTGATGAGCATCACACCCGAAACGAATCATGAGAAGCCGTTGACCGGCTGGCGCGTCCTCGTTCCGCGAGGAGGCCCCTGGGGCGACGGCGTCGCCGCGAGCCTCCGCGCGCAGGGAGCCGTTCCCGTCGTCGCGCCGCTGATCAACTTCGGCCCCACGAACGACCAGGCGGCGCTCGACGACGCACTGACGAAACTCGCCGCCGGAGAGTTCGACTGGCTCACGATCACCAGCGCAACGACGGTGGATGTGCTGTTCGCGCACCGTGCGGTCGTTCCCAAATCGACGAAGATCGCCGCGGTCGGCGAGACGACAGCGGCAGCACTGCAGGCCGTCGGCTACGAGGTCGCGCTCGTGCCAGAGGAGGACAACTCGGCCGAGGGCATGGCGCAGCAGCTGCTCGCCCTCGAGCCGTCGCCCCGTCGCATCCTGACGCTGCGCAGCGAGATCGCGAAGCCCGTGCTGACCCGGTCGCTCATCGCGGCGGGTCACGAGGTCTCCAGCATCGTCGCCTATCGCACGGTCGGCGTGCCGGTGACCGACCGCATCCGCCGTGATGTCGACAGCGGCCGGATCAATGCGATCCTCATCACCAGCGGATCGGTCGCGCAGCAGGTGCGCGAGCAGTTCCCCGACATCCCGGACGACACGCTGCTCGCAGCCATCGGCCCTCGCACCGCGAAGGACGCCCGAAAGGCGGGTCTGCCGATCACCGTGGTCGCCGACAGGCAGACCGTCGATGCGCTCATCGACGCGGTCTCGCACTTCACCCTCCCGCACGCGGCCGACGAGTTCGCGCCGTGAGTTTCCCCGAGATCCGCCCGCGCCGGCTCCGCCAGTCGTCGGCGGTGCGGAACCTGGTGCGCGAGACCTCGTTGGAGCCGCGGCAGCTCGTGCTGCCGATGTTCGTGCGAGAGGGCATCTCCGAGGCCGTGCAGATCACGTCGATGCCCGGCGTCGCCCAGCACTCGCTCGATTCGCTGCGTCGCGCCGCTGTCGAGGCGGCAGAGGCAGGCGTCGGCGGTGTGATGCTGTTCGGCGTCCCTGCAGTACGCGACGCGATCGGCTCCGGTGCGGATGATCCGCACGGCATCCTCAACGTCGCGACCACCGCGCTGATCAAGGAGGTCGGCGATGCGCTCGTCGTGCAGACCGACCTGTGCCTGGATGAGTTCACGGATCACGGACACTGCGGCGTTCTCGCCGATGACGGCTCGGTGGACAACGACGCGACGCTCGAACGCTATGTCGCCATGGCGCTCGCGCAGGCGCGGGCAGGGTCGCACCTGCTGGGGCTGTCGGGGATGATGGACGGCCAGGTCGCGGCGATACGTCGCGGACTGGACGCCGAGGGCTTCACCGACACGCTCCTTCTCGGTTATGCGGCCAAGTACGCGAGCGCCTTCTACGGACCGTTCCGCGAGGCGGTCGACTCGCAGCTGCAGGGCGACCGCCGCACGTATCAGCTCGACCCAGGCAACCGTCGCGAGGGATTGCGCGAGGCGCTGATCGACGAGGCCGAGGGCGCGGACATCGTCATGGTCAAGCCGGCCATGAGCTTCCTCGACGTGCTCCGTGAGGTTCGCGATGCCGTGCATATTCCGGTGTGGGCATATCAGATCTCCGGCGAGTACGCGATGATCGAGGCCGCGAGCGCGAACGGCTGGATCGATCGTCGTGCGGCTGTGCTCGAATCGCTGCTGTCGATCCGTCGCGCCGGTGCCGACGCCGTGCTCACGTACTGGGCGACCGAGGCCGCAGGCTGGCTTCGCGACTGAGGGGGATTCCCATGAATGATCGCAACGACGACCTGTTCGCCGCCGCGCGCGCTGTCACCCCCGGCGGAGTGAACTCTCCGGTGCGGGCGTACGGCTCCGTCGGCGGGACACCGCGATTCCTGGCATCCGCGAAGGGTGCGATGGTCACGGATGCCGCCGGCGAAGAGTATGTCGACTTGGTGGCCTCGTGGGGGCCCGCCCTACTGGGACACGCGCATCCCGACGTCGTCGCCGCGGTGCAGGAAGCGGCGACTCGCGGCCTCTCCTTCGGAGCGCCGACGGAAGGCGAAGTCGAACTCGCCCGACTCATCACCGAACGCGTGCGGGTGGGCGACCTCGCTCCGATCGAACGCGTCCGCCTGGTCTCCACCGGCACCGAGGCCACCATGACCGCGATCCGCCTCGCGCGCGGTGCGACCGGCCGCGATCTGCTGGTGAAGTTCGCCGGGCACTACCACGGGCACTCCGATGGTCTGCTGGCCGAGGCGGGCTCCGGCATCGCGACGCTGGCGCTGCCGGGCTCTGCCGGCGTTCCCGCTCCCATCGCGGCGCAGACGCTCGTGATCGGATACAACGACCGCGCCGCTCTCGAAGCCGTCTTCGACGAGCACGGCGACCGGATCGCCGCCGTGATCGTCGAGGCGGCAGCCGCGAACATGGGCGTGGTCGAACCCGATGCTGGATTCAACCGCTTCATCGCCGACACCGTGCACGCGCACGGTGCGCTGATGATCCTCGATGAGGTGCTCACGGGCTTCCGGGTGCACCACGCCGGATACTGGGCGCTGCAGGCCTCGCTCGGTGAGGAGTACCTGCCCGACATCATCACGTTCGGCAAGGTCGTCGGCGGAGGCATGCCGCTCGCCGCGCTGGGCGGTCGCGCCGATGTCATGGATCTTCTCGCCCCCACCGGGCCGGTCTACCAGGCGGGCACACTCTCGGGGAACCCGCTGTCGGTGGCGGCGGGGCTCGCGACGCTGCGGCTCGCGACGCCCGCCGTCTACGCGCGGGTGGATGCTGCGGCCGCTCGTGTCGCGGATGCCCTGGATGCGGCCCTCACCGACGCTGGTGTCGTGCACGCCGTGCCGCGGGCCGGAAACCTGTTCGGTGTGGTGTTCGCGGAGAACGCCCCGCGCACCTATGCCGAGGCGCAGGCGCAGGAGGCGTTCCGCTACGCCCCCTTCTTCCACTCGATGCGCGAGCAGGGCATCGCCCTGCCGCCGAGCGTGTTCGAGGCGTGGTTCCTCACCGCCGCGCACGACGATGCGGCCCTGTCCCGCATCGAGGCGGCGTTGCCGGCTGCGGCCGCTGCCGCGGCATCCGCCTCGCGTTCGTGACTCCTGGCGGAATCACACAACCGGATTGTTGCCGTCCTGTGAGGAAGTCGCAGACAGTTTGCAGGGCGTCGCTGGCAGACTGGGTTCATGGTGACGTTGCTGCTGGATCAGACACAGCTTGAGGTTGTGCTCTCCCCGCTTGAACGCGCTGCGACGTTCCATCGCGAGAATCTGCGAGTCGCGCGCGACACCATCACGAAGGTGCAGCTCACCGATGACGCGTGGACGTGGCTGCGCGGCGTGCCTGGACCGGGCACGCACATCCCGAGCATCCTCGCGGCCGGAACCTGGAAGGCCGCAGCGACGACGGACTTCGTGCTCATCCGTCGCCGTCGCCCGAGCGTCGTCATCGACCTCGAAGGCGATGAGCAGTTCCAGCGGCTGATCTTCACGACCAGGCACGGACTCTCCCTCACGCAGGCGCTTCGCCTCGACGTCACAGAAGAGCCCGTCGATGTCGTCGAGATCGCGAGCACGGCGCCGATACCGGTCGTGAAGGGACGTCAGCGTCCGGTCATCCGGCCACGCCCCGTGTGATCAGTACTGACGTCAGTACCGTCTGATCAGTGCTGTTCGTGCGCGGACTCGTCGGAGTTCGAGTCGCCGTCCCCTGAGTCTTCGGTCTCTGCGTCTCCGCCTTCTGACGCGTCGCCTTCTGACGCGTCGCCGGATGACGCGTCGGGCGCATCGTCATCGTCGGATGACGGATCGCCCGTGAACGCGTCGAAGAACTCTTCGGTCGGGTCGGTCTCGTCGGACGTCTCCGCCGACACCGATGACGGAGCAGGCTCGTCGCCCGCGAACGGCACGTCGGAGGACGCGGCGGACGCGGTCGGCTCGGCGCCGGGAACGACGTCGATGACGCGGGTCGCGTCGAGGTCGATGCCCTCGGCATCCGATGACTCAGCATCCGACTCGGCATCTCCCTCATCGCTCGAGCCGGTGGACGACAGCTCGGCGGCGGGATCGCTCTCGGCTTCGCCGGCGCCGGCGCCATCTGAAACCGCTTCATCCGCAGCCGAAGTGGATGAGGGTGTGTTGGTGTTGAACAGACTGGCGACGGCCGCGAGTCCGGCGATGCCGGGGAGCGGTCGGTCGTCGTCGGTGGAATTCGCGGACGCTTCGACTCGTGCGGCTCGCTCGGAGCGTCTCGTCTCTCCCGCAGCCGGCTCAACGACCTGAGTGGAATCACCTGTTGCGTCGAGTTCAGCGGCCTCGGCCTCGGAATCGGAATCGACGGGGCCGTCGGCCGCCTGGTCGTCGAGCGCAGGCGATGACGTCGCCGGTGCCGAAACGGGCTGAGCGGCAGAATCGAGCCGAAGCTGCTCGTCTTCGACCGGCATCTCGAACAGTGCGGGGTCATTCGTCGCGGGCTTCTCGACGCGCACGTACCGGTCGTTCACGAGATCGAGGAAGACGTCTTCGAGGGTCGGACCGCGTTGCTGCAGCGTGGTCAGCGCCACGCCGGCACCGGCGGTCACAGCCCCGATCCTGGCGGCGTCGCTGCCGCGCACGGTCAGGCCGGAGCGCAGGATCTCGAACTCGAACCCTGCGCCGCGCAGCGCTTCGGACAGGGCAGGACGATCCGCGGCGTCGACGACGACGGGTCCGCTGCTGGGGTCGGCGAGGTCTTCCATCGTGCCGGCGAACTTCAGCTCGCCGCGGGCGATGACGAGGATCTCGTCTGCGGTCTGCTCGACTTCGGAGAGCACGTGCGACGACACGAGCACGGTGCGTCCTTCGTCGGCGAGACGGCGGATGAGAGTGCGCATCCAGCGGATGCCTTCGGGGTCGAGACCGTTCGCCGGCTCATCGAGCACGAGCACACCCGGGTCGCCGATGAGTGCGGTGGCAGCGCTCAGTCGCTGGCGCATGCCGAGCGAGAGGGCGGCGATGCGGGTCTCGACGTCGTCGCCGAGACCGACGAACGAGATGAGCTCGCCGACGCGCGACAGCGGGATGCTGTTCGCCTTGGCCGTCGCGATCAGGTGACGCTCGACAGTGCGACGGGCGCGGAAGCCGGGGTTCTCGAGCATCGCACCGATCACGCGCGCGGGTTCGCGCAATTCGGAGAACCGCTTGCCGCCGATCTTGGTCGTACCGATAGTCGGGCGTTCGAGGCCGACCAGCATCCGGAGCGTGGTGGTCTTGCCCGCGCCGTTCGGTCCGAGGAATCCCGTCACCACACCGGGGTTGACGCGCGCGGAGAAGTCCGACACTGCGGCGACAGCACCGAAGCGCTTCGTCACGTGATCGAACTCGATCAGCTGTCCGTCTGGCATCCGGGGCCTTTCTGCGATGGGCGTTCTCTCTATCTTGTCGGAAAACACGCAGAATCTCGCGTCGGCACTGTGCAAAGCGTGAAGAAACAGGCGGGTAACGTGGCATTCGTGACTGACAACACCGCGGCACCCACTGTTCTCGTCCGCACCGAGGGATCACTGGGACGGCTCACCCTGAACCGGCCGAAGGCGATCAACGCGCTGGATCTCGACATGATCCGTCAGCTCACCGCAGCCCTTGACCGCTGGCGCGACGACACCGACATCGACATCGTCCTCATCGACGGGGCCGGCGATCGCGGCCTCTGCGCCGGCGGCGACGTGCGCGGGCTCTACGACCAGATCACCAGCGGGCAGTACGACGGCGTCGGCGACTTCTTCCGCGAGGAGTACGCGCTGAACCTGATGATCGCGCAGTACCCGAAGACGGTCGTCGCGCTCGCCGACGGCATCACGATGGGCGGCGGCATCGGCCTCGCAGGCCACGCCGCCATCCGCATCGTGACCGAGCGCAGTCGCCTGGCGATGCCGGAGACCAGGATCGGGTTCACCCCGGACGTCGGCGGCACCTATCTGCTCGGCCGCGCCCCTGGTCGCATCGGCGAGTACCTCGGACTCACCGGCACCACCATGACCGGAGCGGATGCCGTGTACGCCGGCTTCGCGGACTACTACGTGCCCTCCGCGCACCTCGACGAGCTGCGCGAGGCCCTCGGCAAGCGTGCCGACCCGACCAGTCCCTCCGAGCTCGTGCTGCTTTTCGACGAGACGCCGGAGCGCTCATCCCTCGCTGACGAGCGCGCTTGGATCGACGAGGTGTTCTCGGCGGACACGATCGGCGAGGTCGTTCATAGGCTCTCCGCGCGGACCGAGTCCGCGGCATCCGATACAGCTACGATGCTCGCGGAGCTCTCGCCGACCGGAGTCGCCGTGACGCTCGACGCCGTCCGCGAGGCACGCGAGGGCGACCTGCGGGATGCACTTATCGGCGAGTACCGGCGCGTGCTGTGGTTCGGGACGCACCACCCCGATCTCGTCGAGGGGATCCGTGCCCAGCTGGTCGACAAGGATCGCTCGCCGAAGTGGCAGCCGGCGACGCTCGCGGAGTTGGAGCCGGATGCCGGCGCCGCAGCCCGCGCGTACTCGCCAGAGGTGCCGCTCTTCGGCTGAGAAGCGCATTCGGCTATTGCTGTACGCGGTGCAGAATCCGCCGATGACCAGCGGATCGTTCGCCCTGAGCGGATAATCCTCCTTCGTCGTTTCGAATGTCCGAGCTTCGTGACAATCTGTTCTGTGGCACTCGCTGCCCCTATCCCCACAAGGACACTTTCATGCTCGGAAAACTCCTCGTCCGCTATCTCTCCAAATACCGATGGCTCCTCGTCGGCGTCCTGGTTTTCCAGTTCGCCAGCGCGCTCGCCACGCTCTACCTGCCGCGCCTGAACGCCGACATCATCAACAACGGCGTCGCCCAGGCCGACACCGGCTACATCTGGCGCACCGGCGGATTCATGCTCGTCGTGTCGCTCGGTCAGATCATCTGCTCGATCGTCGCCACCTATTTCGCGGCCAAGGCGGCCATGAGCGTCGGGCGCGACATCCGTGCCGACGTCTTCTCCCGCGTGAGCGGCTTCTCCGAACGCGAGGTGTCGCAGTTCGGCGCCGGCTCGCTGATCACCCGCAACACGAACGATGTGCAGCAGGTGCAGATGCTGGCGATGATGGGCGCGACGATGTTCGTCACCGCCCCGCTGCTGGCGATCGGCGGCATCATCATGGCCGTCCAGCAGGATGTCGGACTGAGCTGGCTGATCGCTGTCTCGGTGCCGGCACTGCTGATCGTCGCTGTACTCATCATCGGTCGCATGGTTCCGCTGTTCCGCCGCAACCAGAAGCAGCTCGACGCGATCAACCGCGTCATGCGCGAGCAGCTCACCGGTGTCCGTGTGGTGCGCGCGTTCGTCCGCGAACCCATCGAAGAAGCGCGCTTCCGCGACACCAACACGGAGCTGATGATCCTCGGGCGCAAGATCGGCTCGCTCTTCGTGCTGCTCTTCCCCGTGTTCATGCTGATCCTCAACGTCACCGTCGTCGGCGTGATCTGGTTCGGCGGCATCGAGATCAACGCGGGCAACGTCGAGGTCGGCACCCTGTTCGCGTTCATGCAGTACATCGGACAGATCATGATGGGCGTGATCATGTCGAGCTTCATGGCGATGATGATCCCTCGTGCGGCCGTCTCGGCCGAGCGCGTGGGCGAAGTGCTCGATGCCGAGTCGAGCATGCACCGCCCGGACAACGGCGTCGCCGACTTCAGCGCGCCCGGCACGGTCATGCTCGAAGACGTCGAGTTCACGTATCCGGGAGCCGAGGCTCCGGTGCTGTCCGGCATCTCCTTCGGCGCGAACAAGGGAGAGACGGTCGCGATCGTCGGCTCCACCGGTGCGGGCAAGACCACACTCGTCTCGTTGATCCCACGATTGTTCGACGTCACAGGCGGCGCCGTGCGTGTCAATGGCACCGATGTGCGTGAAGCCGACGTCGACGCGCTGTGGAAGACCATCGGCCTGGTTCCGCAGCGACCCTTCCTGTTCACCGGAACAGTGGCGTCGAACCTGCGGTACGGCCGAGAGGAAGCCACGGACGAAGAGCTCTGGCAGGCGCTCGAGATCGCACAGGGCCGCGACTTCGTCGAGGAGATGCCTGATGGCCTCGAGTCGCGCATCGCTCAGGGCGGTACCAACGTCTCCGGCGGGCAACGCCAGCGACTCGCGATCGCCAGAGCGATCGTGCACCAGCCGGAGATCCTCATCTTCGACGACTCGTTCTCGGCACTCGACCTCACGACGGACGCGAGACTGAGGCAGGCCCTGTGGCGTGAACTGCCTGAGGTGACGAAGATCGTCGTCGCGCAGCGCGTGTCGAGCATCATGGATGCTGATCGCATCGTGGTCCTCGACGGCGGCGCAATGGTCGGTGTCGGCACTCATGACGAACTGGTCGCCACCAATGAGACTTATCGGGAGATCGTCGAATCGCAGCTGGGGGTGGACGCATGAGCACGCCGGAACAGCTCACTGCAGAAGAGCAGTATGAAGCCGAGCTCGCCGACGCGGCGCGCCTGGATGCCGGAGGGTGGGACGCCCCCGCCCCTGGCAAGGCCGACAACTTCGGCAAGAGCTTCGGCCGGATGATCGGTCTGCTGAAGCCCTCCGCCCTCTGGTTCGTCTTCGTCTCGATCCTCGGAGCGCTCGGAGTCGTGCTGACGGTCGCTGCGCCGAAGGTGCTCGGCGAGGCCACCAACATCATCTACGAGGGCTTCATCTCGAAGACGCTCGGCGACAGCGGCGTTCCTGCCGGTACATCGCAGGAGCAGGTCATCGAGATCCTGCGGTCGCAGGGTCAAGATGACTTCGCGAACATGGTCGCGGCATTCACCGACTTCCAGGTCGGCGCGGGCATCGACTTCGAGCGACTGCGTTGGATCATCGTCTCTGTGCTCGCCATCTACGTCGGCGCCGCATTGCTGACCTGGATCCAGGGCTACGTCATCAACGTCATCATGGTGCGAACGATGTGGCGTCTGCGTGAATCCGTCGAGGCGAAGATCAACCGTCTGCCGCTGTCGTACTTCGACAAGGTGCAGCGCGGCGAACTGATCTCGCGTGTCACGAACGACATCGACAACATCACCACCGCAATGCAGCAGTCCCTCTCGGGTGCACTGACATCGGTGCTCACCGTCGTCGGCGTGCTGGTGATGATGTTCTCCATCTCATGGCAGCTGGCGCTCGTCGCCCTCGTCGCGTTGCCGCTCATGGGCGTCATCTTCGGCGTCATCGGTCCCAGGTCGCAGAAGGCCTTCGGCTCGCAGTGGCGCAAGGTCGGTCGCCTGAACGCACGGGTGGAGGAGGCATTCTCCGGTCACGCGCTGGTGAAGGTCTACGGACGTGAGAAGGATGCACTCGACAAGTTCCAGGTCGAGAACGAAGAGCTGTTCCAGGCGAGCTTCAAGGCGCAGTTCCTGTCGGGGATCATCATGCCGGCCATGACGTTCGTCGGCAGCCTGACCTATGTCGGCATCGCCGTGCTCGGAGGCCTGATGGTCGCGAGCGGTCAGCTTCGCCTCGGCGACGTGCAGGCGTTCATCCAGTACTCGCAGCAGTTCACCCAGCCGCTGAGCGAGCTGGGTGGCATGGCTGCTGTGGTGCAGTCCGGCACAGCCTCGGCCGAGCGGGTCTTCGACCTCCTCGACGCCGATGAGCAGGATCCCGATGCTGCTGATGCACCGGCCCTCGTCGAGGGCAAGGGCGTCATCGAGTTCGAGAACGTCTCGTTCTCGTACACGCCGGAGCGCCCGCTGATCAACGACCTCTCGTTCCGGGTGGAGCCGGGTCAGACGGTCGCGATCGTGGGACCCACCGGCGCAGGTAAGACGACGCTGGTGAACCTCATCATGCGCTTCTACGAGCTCAGCGGCGGCCGGATCCTGCTCGACGGTCAGGACATCTCCAAGGTGACCCGATCCGAGCTGCGCTCGCGCACCGGTATGGTGCTGCAGGACCCGTGGCTGTTCGCCGGTTCCATCCTGGAGAACATCAGGTACGGCCGGGCATCGGCGACCGATGAAGAGGTGCTGGATGCAGCGAAGGCGACGTACGTCGACCGCTTCGTCCACGCGCTTCCCGACGGCTACGAGACGGTTCTCGAAGAGGATGCGGCGAATGTCTCGGCCGGCGAGCGTCAGCTCATCACGATCGCGCGCGCATTCGTGGCGAAGCCATCGATCCTCATCCTCGATGAGGCGACGAGCGCCGTCGACACTCGCACCGAGCTGCTGCTGCAGCACGCGATGGCGGCACTGCGCCAGGGGCGCACGTCGTTCGTGATCGCGCACCGTCTGTCGACCATCCGCGACGCCGACCTCATCCTCGTGATGGAGCACGGCGACATCGTCGAGAAGGGTTCGCATGACGAGCTCATCGCGGCGCAGGGTGCGTACTGGCGGCTGTACCAGTCGCAGTTCGAGCAGGCCGCGACCGACATCGATGCCGAGGAGGCCATGACCGGCACGACGCCCGTGGTCGTCACCGGAGAGGCCGAGCCGGACGCTGTTCCCGCGGGCGCGGCTGACGTCGACGCCGAGGAGCCGACGGGTCTCTGAGGTCGGAAGTCTCTGAGTTCGGAGGTTGTGGCCGGCTGCGCGTCAGCCGGCCACAACACCGAGAAGCTCGAACGGATGCGTCAGACGCCACCACGGACTCGGGCCCGACAGTTCATCCGACAGAGAGACGCCGACATCCACGGCATCCAGGGGGCCGCTCACGCTGAGCGTGCCCGCTTCATCGCCGGCGTCACGCTGCTCCTCGTCGCCGAGAGCGAGCGTCGCGCTGGCGCCGGCAGCCGCCCCATTCCACAGCAGCACAGTCGCGTCTTCGTCCGTGACGAGATCGACGCTCGCACCCCACAGGGTGTCGACCGTACCGACGACAGTCCCGGACGGAACCGCAGGTGCCATCGCCTCGAGTGCGGCCTCGGCGTCGGCGAACAGGGAACGGGTCACCGCGAGACGCTCGGCGTCGTCGCCCTGATTCAGCACTGCGGCGTAAAGATGGACGGTCGTGTCGCCGATCGTGACATCTTTCGCGGTGAGCATGCTCCACCCCACGAGCGTTCCTGTCTTGATGCCGACGACACCAGGGTCTGCGAGCATCCCGTTCGTGTTCGTGACGACGCCGGCACCCGGGATGTCCACGCTGACCGTTCCGACGATCTCCGCGAACACCGGGTTCTGCATCGCACGCTCGCCGAGCTGCAGCAGGGCCTCGGGAGTGGCGACATTGCCCTCATCGAAGCCCGACGGTGTCACGACCGTGATGCCGGAGAGCCCGCGGTCGGCGAGCCACCTCGCCGCGGCATCCGCGAAGCTGGCATCCGAGCCCCAGATCTCGCGTGCCAGGCGGTCGACGTAGTTGTTCGCAGACCCGAGCAGGGTGCCCTGCAGCAACTGATATTCGGTGAGTACTCCGCCGACCGGCACATCCAGTGCCGACTGATCCGCGCGACGGTAATCCCAGTACTCGACGCTGTCGCTGTAGCTGAAGGCGAACTCGGGTCCCTGCTCACCGAGCTGAAGCGGCATCCGATCCAGCACCATCAGGGCTGTGACCACCTTCGTCACGCTGGCGATCGATACGGCGTCCGCAGATGACGTGACCGATGAGAGCCCTGCGATGCCCACGCCCGCGCTGCCGGCGACCGGCCACGCGGGAGCCGCGATCTGCGCGGCGACAGTCTCGAACTCGACGGCCTCGACGGTCGGGGGCACCTCGTGCAGCGGCCACAACAACACAGTCGCCGCGTACGCCAGCACCAGGGCGGCGACTGCGACGATCGGCACCAGCCAGCGCGCACGCAACAGCGTCGGACGCAGTCGCGCATCAGCGAGCAGATCCGGACCGGTCTCTCGCATCGTTATCCGATCGAGATCGGCAGGACGGGTGCTCTCTTCGACGGTGTCGACATCGAGCCAGGTGAACACGGTCGCCGGCTGGTTCCTGTCGGCCCACTGCACTGTGGAAGCGGCGGATGCCGTGGGCTCGTCCGCGGCGAGAACGGCATCCGTCACCGGGTCGAGGTCGGCAGCATCAGGGGCCGACGTGCTCGCCGTATCGCTGAAGGGCAGGGCCGGCGGGCGCACCGTCTCGGTAGCGCCCGTGCCCGCACGAAGCTCACGCCGGGTGAGAGTCCCGGTCTCGGGCGTCGCGTCATCAATGGTCACCTGTTCACGCTACCGAATCCGGTGCCGCACCGCGCGTTCACGCGGTCCACGCGCTGCGCCCGCGCTGCACGGTGCTGCGAGCCGGCGCAGACGTTTTCGAACCTGGGTATGATCGTCAGCACAACCACGGGAGTCCGGCGAGCCGGGCTGAGAGGGAGCGACCAGCGCTTCGACCGTCGAACCTGATCTGGGTCATGCCAGCGCAGGGAGGAGTTCAAATGAGCACGTCTACACGCACGCCCCACGCCACATCCACCGGCACCGGCGCGAATCCCTGGCGCTGGCGCGTCGTCGACATCGTCGTCGCCGCCGTCCTCGGCGTCGCGATCGGGCTGCTGTTCTGGGGCTGGAACGTCGTTGGCGGCGCATGGTTCGGGGCTGCGGATGCCGTGACCCCCGGGCTGGGCGGTGTCGCCGTCGGAATCTGGCTGATCGGTGGTGTCATCGGCGGCCTCGTGATCCGCAAGCCGGGCGCTGCCCTCGTCGTCGAGGTGGTCGCCGCGATCGTCTCGATGCTCATCGGCAACGTCTGGGGCGTCTCGACGGTCCTGTCCGGCCTCGTGCAGGGTCTCGGCGCCGAGCTCATCTTCGCGCTGTTCCTGTATCGCCGGTTCGGGATCGGTGTCGCAGCCCTCGCCGGTGTCGGCGCAGCCGTCGCCGCATGGGTGTTCGAGCTGTTCTACGGCAGTTCGCCGAACATCCTCAAGTCCCTCGAGTTCAACACGATCTACCTCGTGTGCGTCGCCGTCTCGGGCGCGATCCTCGCCGGCGTCGTCGGCTGGTTGCTCGTGCGTGCACTGGCGAAGACCGGAGCGCTCAGCCGCTTCGCCGCGGGCAGAGAACTCGCGCGCGAGGTCTGAGCATGACCGATGCCACCCCGGCCCGCGTGCAGGCTGCGGGCTGGGGCTGGCGTTATGCCGGACGGAAGCGCCCCGCTGTCAGCGACGTCTCCTTCACGATCGAGCCGGGCGAGCGCGTGCTGCTGCTCGGCGCATCCGGTGCGGGCAAGTCGACCATGCTCGCCGGGCTCGCAGGGGTGCTCGGCGACGCTGACGAGGGCGAGCGCACCGGGTCGCTTCTGATCGACGGCGCCGCTCCCGAGTCGCGACGAGGGAAGGCGGGCCTCGTCATGCAGGAGCCGGATGCCGGCATCGTGCTGTCGAAGGTCGGCGACGACGTCGCGTTCGGATGCGAGAACCTCGGCGTTCCAGCATCCGAGATCCCCGCGCGCGTGACGGAGGCACTCGAGGCCGTGGGCTTGGACGTGCCGCTGCGTCGTCCTACTGAAGCACTCTCCGGCGGACAGAAGCAGCGTCTGGTGCTCGCCGGTGTGCTGGCCATGCGGCCGGGGCTGCTGCTGCTCGACGAGCCGACAGCGAACCTCGACCCTGAAGGCGTCGCTGAGGTGCGCGCGAGCGTCGAGCGGGTCGTCGATGCCACGGGTGCGACGCTGATCGTCGTCGAACACCGCACTCCGGTCTGGGTGGGCCTGATGACCCGCGTCATCGTCCTCGCCGCCGACGGTGGTCTTCTCGCCGACGGCTCGCCCGCGCAGGTGTTCGCCGAGCACGGGCACGCGCTGGCGGATGCCGGGGTGTGGGTGCCCGACCAGGACATCGAACTGTCGGTGCTTCCCGCGGCTCCGGATGCGGCCGAGTCCGTTCTCTCCGCGACCGGCCTCGCGATCGCCCGCACCTCGCGCACCGTCGTGCAATCCGGGCTCGACGTCCGCGTGCCGCGAGGGAGCGCGACGGTCATCACGGGCCCGAACGGCGTCGGCAAGTCGACGCTCGCGCTCACACTCGCCGGTCTCATCCCGGAGCACAAGGGTGAGGTCGTCGCTGCCTCGCCTCTTGCGGGACGCGGCGGACATCGACCGTTCCGGTGGACGTCGCGCGAGCTGCTCACGCGCATCGGCACGGTCTTCCAGGAGCCGGAGCACCAGTTCCTCACCCAGACCCTGCATGACGAACTCAGCGTCGGACCGAAGGCACTGGGTTGGGATGCCGCGCGCACCGCATCCGTCGTCGACGCGCTACTCGAGCGCCTGCACCTGTCGGATCTCGCTCTCGCGAACCCGTTCACCCTGTCCGGCGGGCAGAAGCGTCGACTGTCCGTCGCGACAGTGCTCGCGGCATCCCCAGAGGTGATCGTGCTCGACGAGCCCACGTTCGGACAGGATCGGCGTGGCTGGATCGAGCTGGTCGCACTGCTGCAGGAGGAGATCGCATCGGGCACCTCGGTCGTCGCCGTGACGCACGATGAGGGCGTGATCCGTCACGTCGGCGGGCATCGGATCGTGTTGGAGCCGGCCGCGTGAGCACAGGCATCGAAATCGAGACGGTGCGCCGCGCGTGGCTCGACGGTGTGAATCCTGTGACGAAGGTGGTGCTCGCACTGCTCCTGTCCGTGCCGCTGTTCGCGTCGATCGACGTCGTGAGCGGTCTCGTCGCGATCGGACTGCAACTGCTGTGCCTGCCGCTCACCGGTCTGCGATGGGGCACGGTGTTGAAGCGTCTGCTTCCGCTTGTGATCTTCGCGCCCGTCGCCGGGCTCAGCATGCTGCTGTATGCGGAACCGGCCGGACGCATCTACTGGAGTTTCGGCTTCGCGACCATCAGTGAGGACTCGGTCAGTCTCGCGATTGCCGTGAGCCTCCGAGTCTTGGCGCTGGGGCTGCCGACGATCCTGCTGTTCGGTCGCACGGATCCGACCGAGCTGGCCGATGCTCTCGCGCAGGTCGCGAAGCTGCCCAGCCGGTTCGTGCTCGGCGTGCTCGCCGGGACCAGGATGCTGGGGCTGTTCCTCGACGACTGGCGCACGATGGGCCTCGCCCGCCGTGCACGCGGCGTCGGAGATCGCGGAGCGCTCAGGCGGTTCTTCTCGATGGCTTTCGTGCTGCTCGTCTTCGCGGTCAGGCGCGGTACGAAGCTGGCGATGGCGATGGAGGCGCGCGGGTTCGGGTCCGACATCCCGCGCACCTGGTCCCGCCCGTCGCGCCTGCACGCGCGCGACGGCGTCGCGCTGCTCGGTGGCGCGGTGATCATGGCGCTCGCTCTGGCGGCGGCCGTGCTGCTGGGCACGTTCCGGTTCGTCTGGAGCTGAGACACCACGCGCTGCGTGAGACACCACGCCTGCAATGGTGTTTCACGTCAGGAGCGGCGTCTCAGCGCGCGTCGAGCTCCCGCACGAGTCGCCGGGGCGCGGTCACGCGGTACGAGGCGTCGATGAGCTCGGCGATCTCCTGCCAGTCCGTGTCGGCGCCTTCCTTCTCAGCGTCGAGGTCGATGCCGAGCCAACCAGAGGGGCCGAGGTAGGCGGGAACCCAGAACCGTGGATCCTGACGCAGAGCCGGATCGTCGGCGGGGTCGGGGCG
Source organism: Microbacterium murale (assembly GCF_014635185.1). Classification (GTDB taxonomy): domain Bacteria; phylum Actinomycetota; class Actinomycetes; order Actinomycetales; family Microbacteriaceae; genus Microbacterium; species Microbacterium murale. The sequence goes on along the minus strand of NZ_BMCM01000001.1, from coordinate 430,180 downwards.
CACCATGATCGCCGCATCATGGGCGACCCACTCCTGATCGATGCGCACGGAGCCGCCGAAGTAGCAGAACACCTTCTGCGTGAAGAACGCCGGGCGCCCGTGACTGATCTTCTCCTCAGCCTCGGGAAAGGCGAGCGCGATGGTGCGGACCCTCGCCAGCAGCGGGTCGTCGTCCTGGAACATGATCGGATGGGCCATCACGTCGCATTCCACAGATCGCGGTAGTAGGCCAGCCGCTCACGGTCGGGCTCGACGCCGTAGGCCTCGATGAGCGCGTCGTCCCACCCAGGGCCGTAGTTCCAGGTCGTGCTCATGGATGCCACGGCGATGTCGGCCCAACGATCGGCTGTACCGAGTGCGGCGAGGTCGACGTGCGCGAGCCACCGACCGTCGGCATCCAGCAGGGTGTTCGGCACGCACGCGTCGCCATGGCAGACGACGAGCGTATCCATCGGGGGCGCGTCGCGCATCGCGTCGGGGACGTGGATGCCACGGGCCTCGGCGTTGGCGACACGCTCCGGCACGCCCCAACTCCACGGACACTCGCCGACCGGCAGTGCGTCGTGCAGCGCCCTCAGACCTTCGCCCACGGCCCTCACGGCCGTTGCGGGCTCGGCGATCCACCGCGGTGCCACAGCGCTCTCGCCGGGGACGGCGACCGTGACGAGCCATTCGTGGGACTCATCCTGTCCCTGGTCGATCACCTCCGGCACGGCTGTCCATCGGGATGCCCACCGCATCCGCTCAGCCTCATCGCGCATGTTCGCCTCGGCGTCGAGAGGACCGTACTTGATGAAGCGTTCGTCGTCGGTGCGGAACGTGAGCCCGCCGATGTTGTTGTGCCACACCGGCGCGAGCGTCGCGCGACAGGCCAGCTCGCGCACGCGCGAGGGTACTTCGATGTGTGTGGAGGGGATGCTCACAGCAGTTCACTCAGTGCCTGTTCGAGCACGACGGCATGGTTGTGCTCCACGTCGTGGGCGGCGTAGACGAGCGTGACGACACCGTGCTGCTTCAGGTCTGCGGCGAGGTTCTCGAGCGCGGGGGCCGACTCGTTCGCGAGTTCTGTACGGTAGCGGTCGGCGAAGTCGTTCCAGTCGTCGTCGGATGCCGCATGCCAGGCCTTGCGCAGATCGGGGCTGGGTGCCGTGTCCTTGGCCCACAGGTCGATCTCGGCCTTATCCTTCGCGAGACCTCGCGGCCACAGCCGATCCACCAGCACACGGAAGCCATCCGCCGCCGCAGGGGTGTCGTAGGCTCGCTTGCGACGCAGTTGCATACCTCCACCCAACACCCGTTCGCGCTATGACGCCAGGGTGGGACTGAGAACTGCGTATGCTGGAACTGAGTTGCACAGCCGTTCGAAGGAGAACACATGCAGGTCCAGGGATCCGGAGCATTGATCACAGGTGGCGCCTCAGGCCTCGGCCTCGCCGCCGCACGCGCGCTCGCCGCCGCCGGCGCGCACGTCACACTGCTCGATCTTCCTTCATCTCAGGGCGCGGAGCTCGCCGCTGAGCTGGGCGGAGCGTTCGCCCCCGGTGACGTGACGAGCCCCGAGGATGCCGCGTCCGCCGTCGCCGCCGCGAACGACGTGGCGCCGCTGCGCATCGTCGTGAACTGCGCCGGCATCGCCCCGCCGGCGAAGGTGCTCGATCGCGATGGCATTCCCGTGGTCCTCGCGGACTTCGAACGGGTGATCCGCATCAACCTCGTCGGCACGTTCAACGTCACCTCGCAGGCATCCGCAGTGATCGCGAAGAACGACCCCTCCGACTCGGGCGATCGCGGCGTCATCGTCAACACGGCATCCGTCGCCGCGTTCGACGGCCAGATCGGCCAGCCGGCGTACTCGGCGTCGAAGGGCGGCGTGCATGCCATGACGCTGCCGATCGCGCGCGAGCTCGCCCGCTACGGCATCCGGGTCTGCACGATCGCTCCTGGCATCATGGAGACGCCGATGCTCGCAGGCCTACCCGAAGCCGCACAGCTGTCGCTCGGGCAGCAGGTGCCGTATCCCGCCCGGCTGGGGCGCCCCGCCGAGTACGCGGCACTGGCCATGAGCATCATCGAGAACGACTATCTGAACGGCGAGACGATCCGCCTGGACGGCGCGATCCGGATGGCGCCGAAGTGATCCGCACTTTGAGGTCGCAGTTTCTGCCGCTCGCAGCGTCGGAAAGCGACGGAAAGTGCGACCCGAACGCAGAAGAAGGAGCAGCATGAGCAACCTCGCAGGCAAGACGATCCTGATGTCGGGCGGCAGCCGCGGCATCGGACTGGCGATCGCGCTGCGCGCGGCGGCGGACGGCGCGAACATCGCGATGCTCGCCAAGACCGACACCCCGCATCCGAAGCTCGAGGGCACGATCCACACGGCCGCCGAGCAGATCAGGGCGGCCGGCGGCAACGCGCTGCCCATCGTCGGCGACGTGCGCGAGGACGATGACATCACCGAGGCCGTCATGAAGACGCAGGGCGAGTTCGGCGGCATCGACATCGTGCTCAACAACGCCAGCGTCATTGATCTGTCGCGTTCGCTCGACCTCGGTGCGAAGAAATACGACCTGATGCAGGACGTCAACGTGCGCGGCACGTTCATGCTGTCGCGTGCGGCGATCCCGCAGCTGCGCGAGGCCTCGAACCCGCACATCCTGTCGCTCTCGCCGCCGCTGAATCCCACCCCGAAGTGGCTCGGCGCACACACCGGCTACTCGCTGGCGAAGTTCGGCATGACGATGGTCACGCTCGGACTCGCAGCGGAGTTCGCCTCCGACGGGATCGCCGCGAACACGCTGTGGCCGCGCACGACGATCGCGACCGCGGCGGTGCAGAACCTGCTCGGCGGCGACAAGGTGATGGCTGCGAGCCGCACACCGCAGATCTATGCGGATGCCGCGTACGCCGTTCTCACGAAGACCGCTGCCGAGTACACCGGGCAGAGCCTGATCGTGGAGGACGTGCTGGAGGCCGACGGTGTGACCGACTTCTCCGGCTACGCCGCCGTGCCCGGTACCCCCGACGCCCGGCTGTTCCCCGACATCTTCCTCGGCTGAGGCTGCGAGCAGCGGACGGACTTCAGAGCAGCAGGTAGACGGCGCCGACGATCGTGAGGGTGATCACGATCCAGTCGAACACCTGCTGCTTCATCCTCCGCGCCACGCGCACTCCGACGAGCGCGCCGACGACGACGAACGGGACCAGCACAGCATCCATCAGCAGCACCTGGCCGTCGAACAGGCCGATACCCGCGAGGAAGGGCACTTTCACGAGGTTCACGATCGCGAAGAACCACGCCGAGGTGCCGAGGAACACCTGCACCGGTGTGCGCATCGCGAGGAAGTACATCGACATCACCGGACCCGCGGCGTTCGCGACCATCGTCGTGAAGCCGGCCAGCGCGCCGTAGGTCGACGCGACCACGATGCCGTGCTCGGCGGCCGCGGCATCCGTCTTGCGCTGGCGCCAGCGGCGCCACAGCGTCACGGCGATCATGGCGAGCAGGATCACACCGATCGCGCGGCGCACGATGCTGTCGTCTCCGAGCGCGAGGAAGGCGAACCCCGCCACCAGGCCCGCGACCACAGCCGGCGCCAGCCGCAGCAGCGTCGGCCAATGCGCATGCCGCCGATACGCGATCAGTGCGAACATGTCGCCGACGATCAGCAGGAGCAGCAGCGCGGCGGTCGATGTCCGCGCCGGAAGCACGGCCGCGAAAAGCGCGACGGGCAGGATGCCGCCACCGGGGATCGCGGTCTTCGCGAGGCCGATCGTGAGCGCGGCGAGCCCCAGGACGACCCACGCCCAGGGGAGAAGTTCGGGCACGCTCAGCCGCGTACGGCGGCGAACGCCGCGGCGAAGGCTTCGGCGCGCGTCGTGAGGTCGGCCCAGTCGCCGGCCTTGATCGATGCGGAGTTCGCGAGGTCGCCGCCCGCTCCGACGGCTACCGCGCCCGCGGCGAACCACTCGGCGAGGTTGTCGGGCTTCACGCCACCGGTGGGCATGAGCGGAGCATCGGGGAACGGTCCGCGCAGGGCTCCGAGGTAGGAGGGACCGCCGAGGGACGCGGGGAAGATCTTCACGACGTCGACACCGAGTGCGAGTGCGCCCATGACCTCGGTCGGGGTCATCGCTCCCGTCATCACGACGCGTCCGGTGTCGAGCATCGCGCGGGTGAGATCGGGCAGTGTGCCGGGGCTCACGAGGAACTCGGCACCCGCATCCGCAGCTGCCGTCGCCTGCTCGAGCGTCGTCACGGTGCCGGCGCCGATATACGCGGTGTCGCCGTGACGGGCGATGAGCTCGCGGATGACGGCCGGAGCGTCCGGCGTGGAGTAGGTGACCTCGATGCCGGCGACGCCGCCGCGGATGATCGCTTCGGCCGCATCGAGCGCCTGCTCGGGGGAGGGGGCGCGCAGTACGGCGAGAACGCCGGTGGCACGGGCACGGGCGAGACGGTCGGTCATGGGAGCTCCTCGATCGGTGACGCTTCCATTCTCGCGCATCGCGCAGGTTGTAGTGACAAGACGGCGACCAGCCGCTTCCCACCCGCCACCGCGTACCCTTGGAGACATGACTGAGTCTTCCCGCATCCGCTCGACGGGTCCCGCCGCTACGAAGACGGCATCCGCCGCCCCGCAGGTGCGCCCCCGCACCGAGGGCTGGACGCAGAAGAAGGACGAGTCGGGGCGCCCGCTGCTGCAGTTCGCGAGCCCGAAGCGCGGCAAGCCGCCGGTTCACCTCGCCGACCTCACAGTCGAAGAGCGCATCGAGAAGGTCAAGGAGCTCGGCCTTCCCGGGTTCCGCGCGAAGCAGCTGTCGACGCACTACTTCACGCACTACACGTCCGACCCGGCCGAGATGACCGACCTGCCTGCCGCTCAGCGCGAGGAGCTCGTCGCCGGCATGCTGCCGCCTCTGCTCACCGAGGTGCGCCGGCTCGAGACCGACAAGGGCGACACGATCAAATTCCTCTGGCGACTGCACGACGGTGCTCTCGTCGAGTCGGTGCTGATGCGCTACCCGGGGCGCATCACGTTGTGCGTGTCGAGTCAGGCCGGATGCGGCATGAACTGTCCGTTCTGCGCCACCGGCCAGGCGGGGTTGACCCGCAACATGTCGTCCGCCGAGATCATCGAGCAGATCGTCCGCGCGAACCGCCTGATCGCCGAGGGCGGCCTCGGCGGCAAGAAGTCCGACGACCACAGCATGGAGCGCGTCTCGAACATCGTGTTCATGGGCATGGGCGAGCCGCTCGCCAACTACAAGCGCGTGATGGATGCCGTCCGCACGATGGTCGCAGAGCAGCCGCACGGCCTCGGCATGAGCGCTCGCGGCATCACGGTGTCGACAGTCGGCCTGGTGCCGGCCATCCGCAAGCTCGCCGACGAAGGCATCCCCGTCACCTTCGCGCTCTCTCTGCACGCACCCGACGACCACCTGCGCGACGAGCTCATCCCGGTGAACTCGAAGTGGAAGGTCGATGAGGCGCTGGATGCCGCGCGCGAGTACTACGAGAAGACCGGACGCCGCGTCTCGATCGAATACGCACTGATCAAGGACATGAACGACCACGGATGGCGCGCCGACCTCCTGGCGGAGAAGCTCAACGCTCGAGGCCGCGGCTGGGTGCACGTGAACCCGATCCCGCTCAACCCGACTCCGGAGTCGGTGTGGACGGCATCCACCCGCGAGGTCACGAACGAGTTCGTGCGGCGCCTCAACGACGCCGGCGTGCCGACGACCCTCCGCGACACCCGCGGCAAGGAGATCGACGGCGCGTGCGGTCAGCTCGTGGCCACCACCGAGGACGAGGTCGCCGCGGCCGCGATGGCCTGAGGCGGCAGGCACCAGAACCTGTGAGCCGCTCGCAGGGGTTTCGCACCGCGCCCACAGGCGCTCTTCCGTAAGTTGTCCTGATGCCCTACTCCGCCCATCGACCGGGTCGACTCGACTCGCAGGGTCAGATCATCCTCGACGACGACTCGAACGCCGACACCGATGACCTCGACTTCCTGCGCGAGTTCGAGCCCACCGGTTCCGACTCCACGTCGGTCGACGACGCGACCGACGGCGAAGACGTTCCCGTCGCCGATGCCGGGAGCGTCGATGACGACCCCTTCATCGGAACGACGCCGCAGCGCCAGGCTCCCGCGGAGCCGGATGCCGCACCCACCACCGCCACGCGCGTGAAGCCCGAGCGGCAGCAGCGCATCCGCCGCCCGCGTCGTCCCCGTACGCCGGGTTCGCGTTTGCGCACTCTCGCGATCCTGGGCGGCGCCGACGGCGAGATCCTCGACCGCGTGCCGGGGGAGACCTCGCGCTTCGTGCAGATGTTCTTCGTGCTCGCCGGCACCGCACTCGTCTCGGCGATCTCGATGCTCTTCGCGCTCACGACCGGCGTGCAGGCGATCATCTGGCTCGCGGTTCCGCTGGCGATGATCTGGGCGCTGATCATCTTCAACCTCGACCGGTTCCTCACCTCGACCATGACGTCGACCCGCAACGTCTGGAAGCTCATCGGTCTCGCGATCCCTCGTGTGATCATGGCCGTGATCATCGGCTTCGTCGTCGCCGAGCCGCTCGTGCTGCAGATCTTCCACAACGACATCTCCCGCGAGGTCGCCGCGACCAACATCGTCCAGGCGCAGTCCGACCAGGAGGCGTTGGAATCCGGTCCGGAGAAGCTGGCGCTCGATGCGGCATCCGACCGCGTCGCGACGCTGGAGAACCAGGCCGCCACCGGGATCGTCGCCGGCACCGACTCCTCATCCGCCAGCGAATCCGCAGCCCAGGCGACAGTCGACGACCTCAACGCCAAGATGGCCGACCAGCAGGCTGTCATCGACCAGGCGCGTGCGCTGTACCAGTGCGAGCTCACCGGTGAGGGCGCCGGTACCGTGCCAGGCTGCACCGGCGTGAACGGCGAGGGCGCGAGCTCCGACGCCGCCGAGGCGCAGCTCGCCGAGGCGCAGCAGACCTATGACGCTCTCGCCGCGCAGCAGCGCGATGCGAACGACGCGCTGGAATCCGCGGGCACCGCCGCGAAGGAGAACACCTCGGCGTCCGAGTCGCAGAACCGCGAGCAGGCGCAGACTCAGCTTCCGGCCGCGAGGGACGGCTATGACCAGGCTCTCGCCGCCTACAACGCGAGGGCGGATGCCGTCGCCGGCGGCAACGCCGGGGCCACGGGCCTGCTCAGCCAGATCAGCGGCCTGAACCGCCTGTCCGAGAAGGAACCGGCGATCCTCTGGGCGCACTGGCTCATCGCCGCCCTGTTCTTCATGATCGAACTGCTGCCGGTGCTCGTGAAGGTTCTCACGAGCTTCGGCGAGCCATCGCTGTACGAGAAGACGGCTGCGATCCGCAAGCAGGTGGCGCTCGACAAGGTCACCGCCGACGGCTTCCGCGACCGGGCCGCGATCGTGACCGAGCAGCCCGCCACGCAGGCGACCTGAGCAGCAGGGCGAGGCGGGTCAGTCCCTGCCGATGACCGTGACGATGAGAGCGGAGAGTTCTTCCTTCGCCTGATCGGCGGGGAGAGCAGTCGTCACCGCCGCCTGCGAGAGAGCATCCGCGGCCCCGAAGACGGCGGTCAACGACGCGGGCCGCACGCCATCTGCGCCGCCGAACGGAGTGAGGATCTCCCGGCACCGCGCGGAGTAGGCACGCTCTGATTCGCGCTTGACCTGCTCGAGCTCCGGTGAGCCTTCCAAGGCGGCGAGCACGCCGGTCAACTCTCGCCCCTGGGCGAGCGCGCATTCGACGTACGAGTCGGCGATGGCCCGCGCGCGTCCGTGCAGAGACTCATCGGCGGCGTCCAGGTACTCCTCGAGCATCGCCGTCTGGCGACCGTCGAATTCTGTGAAGAGGGCGGCCAGCAGAGCGGCGCGGGAGGCGAAATGACTGTAGACGACCGGCTTCGCGACGCCGGCTCGTTCGGCGAGGCGGCCGAGCGTCAGGGCGTCCGCGCCCTCTGAGCGCACGAGCGCCCACGAGACGTCGATCAGCTGGCTGTACCTGTCCTCTCGAGACAGCCTCTGTCGCGGCATCCGGCACCTCCTTGTCTTATGTACCATCAGTAACCTACGCTTAGTACATAACAACTCTACCGGAGGAAGTCCATGAGCAGTCTCGTCGTCGTCTCGCACCCCGATCGCGAATCACTGACCCACGGCACCGCGCGTGCGGCGTTCGACGCGATCCGGGCGGCCGGTGGCGAGGTGGAGTTCGCCGACCTCGCCGCCGAGGACTTCGACCCGAGGTTCACGGATGCCGATCTGGAGCTGTACCGCGGCAGGGGTGAAGTGCCGGCAGAGATCGTCGCCGAGCAGGAGCGCATCGATCGGGCAGAGCACCTGATCCTCGTGTTCCCGATGTACTGGTGGTCGATGCCCGCGCTGCTCAAAGGGTGGATCGACCGGGTGTTCGTCGGCAAGTGGGCGTACGACCCGACGCCGGGTGCCGCGCAGTTCGGGATGCTGGATCGCCTGACGATCCATCTGGTCATCGTCGCCGGCGACGACGAGGAGAGCTTCGAGCGCCATCGGATCCCCGAGGCCGTCCACGCGCAGATCGAGCGCGGGATCGTGACGTACAGCGGAGCGACGCACGGATCCACGACCTACGTGTACGAGTCCGACACGAAGGAACGCGACCTCCTTGCCGCGGAGATTCGCGAACTCGGCGAGAAGCTCGCCGTGCGCACCGCGGACCGGGCGCGCGTCGACGCCCGGTCCTGACGGGGCGGTTCACTCCTTGACGGCTCCCGCCGTCAGGCCCTGGACGATCCACTTGCTCGCGAGAGCGAAGAGCACCATCGTCGGAAGGATCGTGACGACGGCGGCAGCCGACATCGAACCCCAGTCGACGTTGAACGTCGAGATGAAGCCGTTCAGCGCCGCGGGGACAGTGCGATTCTCCTCGGAGTGCATCAGCACGACCGAGAGGAACAGCTCGTTCCAGCAGTTCACGAAGTTGAAGATGAACGCCGCGATGATGCCGGGGGTCATGACCGGCACGAGCACGCGGAACAGCGCGCCGAGGCGCGAGCATCCGTCGATCATCGCCGCCTCCTCGAGCGCCACGGGGACGTTCTCGAAGAAACCCCGCAGCATGACGGTGGAGAACGGGATGCAGATCGCGACGTAGACGAGGATCAGTCCGAACTTGTTGTCGACCAGGCCGAGGTCGGCCATCATCGAGTACAGCGGACCGAGCGCGATGAACGCGGGGATCATCTGCGTGAGCAGGAACGCGATCAGCACCGCGCCCTTGCTGCGGAACTCGAACCGCGCGATCACGAACGCACTCAGCAGCGCGATGAACGTGCTCGTGACACCGGCGATCAGCGCCACGATCGCGGAGTTCGCGAGGAACACCCCGAAGCTGCTCGTCTCGAACAGGTTGGCGTAGTTCTGCATCGACGGCTGGCTCGGCCAGTACTCGATCGGGTACACGTTGACCGTGGCCGGAGCCTTGAACGAGGTCAGCGCGATCCAGTACAGCGGGAACAGCGTGATCAGCAGCCAGACGGCGAGTCCGACGAAGCGCAGGATGCCGAGGCCGGAGATCTTCTTCTTGCGGCGTCCGATCGGCCGTTGTCGTGTGCCGGCCGGAAGGACCATCTGTGCGGTGGCGCTCATCGGTTCGCCCTCCTCATCGCCATCAGGTAGAAGGCGCAGAACACGAACAGGAACCCGACGACGATCAGACCGATCGCGCTGGCGATGCCGTAGTTGCCCTGCTGGGTGTAGTTGATCATCCAGGTGGTGATGATGTGGGTCTGGTTCGCAGGCCCGCCCCTCGTCATCGCCCAGATGATGTCGGGGAAGTTGAAGATCCAGATCACGCGCAGCAGCACGGTCAGCATCAGGGTCATCCGGATGTACGGGATGATCACTGAGAACAGTTGACGGAGCTTGCCTGCACCGTCGAGGCTCGCGGCCTCGAGCATCTCGTCCGGGACGGACTGCAACGCGGCGAGGATCATGATCGCGAAGAACGTCACGCCGTACCAGATGTTCGCCACGATCACCGCGACCATCGCGAGCTTCGGATCGGCCAGCCACGGCAGCGGGGCGTCGATCAGCCCGGCCTTCATCAGCAGGTCGTTGATGACACCGAACTCCGCGTTGAACATCCAGCGGAACAGCATCCCGATCAGGAAGCCGGATACCGCCCACGGGAAGAACACGAGCGCCTGGTACACGCCGCGGAAGCGGAACCGGGTGCGCAGGGCGAGGGCGATCAGGAAGCCGATGACGAACTGCGGCACCAGCGATCCGACGACCCACAGCACCGAGTTCCACGCGACCTGGGGGAACACCGGGTCGCTGAAGATACGTGTGAAGTTGTCGAACCCGACGAAGGGGGTGGAGGTGAGATCCCACAGGTTCCAGTCGTGGAACGCCATGCGCACGCCCTGCAGCATCGGGTAGTACGTGAACCAGCAGACGAACAGGATGGCGGGGGCGAGGAAGGCGAGGATCGTCCAGGCGTGACGACTGCGGAAGACCTTCTTCCCCGGCCGCGCCGGGGCAGCTCCACCGGATTCATCGGTGGAGCGCCCCGCACGCGTCAGCACTGTCATGATCAGCCCTCTTCAGAGGCGTACTTCTCGACCCAGTACGCGTCCCACGACTCGAGCAGTTCCTTCGTGGTCATGTTGCCCAGCAACACGTTCTGCACGTCCTGATCGGACTTCTGGATCCACTCGGTCCACCAGCTGACGCCACGCGGCTGCTGCACGTTGACGTAGGTGTCCGGGTTCTCGGTCATCGTCACGTAGCTGGTCCACGGACCCGTCGAGTAGAACTCGTCGTCGGATGCGGCGGCGATGATCGGCACGAGGCTGTTGGCCTGGGCGAACTCGGTGGCGGGCTCGGCGGAGGAGAGGAACTCGACCAGCTCCACGGCCTCCGCCTTGTGCGTGCTCGCCTCGGCGACACCCCAGCCGGCGACCGCAAGCGGCTGCGCCGCCTTGCCGTCAGGACCGGTCAGCAGCGGTGCGGTGTCCCACTGGTCCTCGGTGAGGTTGGATTCCTGCACGGTCGCGATGACCTCTGGGTCCTGCAGCAGGAACGCGGTCGAGCCGTTCGTGAAGCCGGCGACCATCTCGGGGTAGCCCCACGACACGGCAGAAGGCGGCGAACCCTGCTCGAACAGGTCGAAGTACGTGTCGACGGCATCCTGCGCTTCAGGCGCCGCGAAGATCGTCGAACCGTCTTCGAGGCGGAAGGCATCGCTCGGATCGAGGTCGTCGACGAGGTAGGCCTCGATGGCGGCGACGACGTTCGTGTTGCCGTTCTGGCCGCCGCGGAACGCGTAGCCGTAGGTGTTGTTCGCCGGGTCCTGGATCGCGGATGCCTGCTCGAGGAGCTCTTCCCAGCTGGTGGGCGGCCCGTCGAAACCGGCCTCCTCCACGAGGTCGGTGCGGTAGAACAGCGACAGGCCGTAGAAGCCGTACGGGACGAAGTAGCTCTCGCCATCGCCCTCGGCGGCGGCCTTCGCGTTGTCGGTCAGGGCATCCCAGCCGTCCCAGCTCTTGAGGTCGTCGCTCATGTCGTACAGCCAGCCGTTGTTCGAGAACGGGCCGACGGTGATGTCGCGCACTTCGAGCACGTCGACACCGGAGCCGGACTGCAGCATCTGCTGGATGGTCTGGTCGGCCTGCTCCGTGGGCGGCGAGACCAGCTTGACCGTGACGCCGGGGTTCTCGGCCTCGAAGTCGTCGAGCAGGCCGCGCAGCAGCTCGGTGCGCGCGGGGTTGGTCAGGCTCTCGACCATCTGCAGTTCGACGTCGCCGCCCTCGGCGGAGGAATCGGAGCCGCCGCCGGAGCATGCGGTCAGAGCCAGCAGGGCGACTGTGCCCACGCCGGCGATCGTCGTCAGACGAGTGCGCTTCATGACGTACCTCTTTCGTGTGTGGTGCTTTCTCGGGGGTATTCAGGTCAGGATGTTGCGGCCTCGGCCGCGCGGAGGATCTCCGGTATGCAGCGCTCGACGAACGCCTCGAAGTCGCTCACCTCGGTGTAGAGGTGCACGGAGAGGCGGTAATAACCGCGGCCTTCGAAGCTCGTGAACGCGGTCTCGACGCCGACACGGTCGAACAGCGTCATGCGCAGATCGTCGGCTTCTTCGCGGGTCTTGCCCAGTCCGTCGGGAAGGCGGATCAGCCGCATGGCGTCGACGGCTGCGGGCAGCTGCACGAGTGCGTCGTCTGCGACATACGGCTGCACGGCGTCGGCGATCATCCGCGCGCCGAGGTCGGCGAGTTCGCGCATCGTGGTGCGCGTGCGCTCCCAGGTGTACTCCCGCTCGATGAACTCGATGGCGGCCGGCGTGCTGATGTACGTGGTCGCGTCGATCGTGCCCTGCGTGTCGAAGCGGCCGGGGAAGGGCTCAGGCGCACCCCAGGAGTCGATGAGCGGCCAGAGATCCTGGCGGTCGGGATCGGCCGTGACGAGCACCGCAGAACCGCGTGGGGCGCAGGGCCACTTGTGCAGATTGCCGAACCACCAGTCACCGCCGCCGACCGTCGCGGCATCGGCGACGAGACCCGGCGCGTGCGCGCCGTCGACGAGCACGCGGATGCCGCGCTCCCGCGCGAGTGCGCTGATCTCAGCCGTCGGGAGCACGCGGGCGGTGGGGGACGTGATCTGATCCACGACGATCAGGCGGGTGCGGCCGGTGATCGCCAGGCGGAAAAGCTCCACCACATCTTCGGCGGTGGCGAACAACGGGATGTGCACGGCGCGCACCTGCGCACCGAAACGACGTGCGAGACGCGCCGCCCCCATCGTGATCGCGCCGTACCCGTGGTCGGTGACGAGGATCTCGTCGTCTTGGGAGAGGCGGAGGCTGTTATAGACGACCGTCGCTGCGGCGGAGGCGTTCGGCACGAACGCGGTGTCTTCTGCGCGGGCGCCGACGAACGGGGCGACCCTGGTGCGAGCATCCGCCACGTGCTCCGCGATGCGGGGGAACCATCCGACCGGGCTGCGGTCGGCCTGCTCGCGCAGCGCGTTCTGGTGCTCGACGACCTCTGTCGGCACGGCGCCGAACGAGCCGTGATTGAGGTGGATGATCGCGGGATCGAGGGGCCAGGCATCCCGGGCACGCATGCCGGATGCCAGCTGCACCGGGGCGATGATGGATGTCGGCTGCTGCATGGTGCCTCGTTCGGGAAGATCACTGAAAGGAAACTTGTTGCACAACTTTGCCACAGAGTGCCGAGAAACGCGATTATAGGACGTAGATTTAGCAAAGTCGTAATACAACTTGGTGCATCAGTGTCGGCGCGGCAGACTCCGACTGTGGGTCGGCGCACGACGGCGCCCGAGAGAGAGCAGGCGCATGGGCGCGATGGAGACGGCACTGCACGGCCTGCGTGCGTTGATCGCCGACGGCGATCTGCGCCCGGGCGACCGGCTGCCCAGCGAGGGCGAACTGTGCGAACGGCTCGGCGTCTCGAGGGGGCCGCTGCGCGAGGCCATCCGCACCCTGTCTGCGCTCGGGGTGATCGACACCCGGCACGGATCCGGCAGCTACGTCTCCGAGCTGCACGCCGCGGATCTGATCAAGGGGCTCGGTCTCACCGTCGGCCTGCTGCCCCTGGACTCGATCATCGAGCTGTACGAGCTGCGCCGCGCTCTCGAGGCACATGCGGCCAGCCTCGCGGCGGCCAGGGTCGACCCGGAGACGATCGCGCGACTGGATGCTCTGCTGGACCGATTGGAAGCGGTCACGGACGATGAGGCGCTCTCCGAGCTGGACAACGAGTTCCACTCCGCGATCGCCGACATCGCGGGCAACGATGCCCTGGCCACACTGCTCGACGTGCTCCGATCTCGCTCGCGGGCGTACCGGATCTTCACCACCGACGACGCCGCGCAGATCAAGCTGCTCTCCGACGCCGGACATCGATCGATCCTGCGTGGTCTCGAAGCGCGAGACCCGGTGGCGGCGTCGGCTGCCGCTGCCGGCCACGTCGCGCAGACCGAATTCTGGTTGCGCAAGCATCAGTCTCCTCAGCAGGCGTGACACAGTACGACCGAGCCGACCCACGTCGTTTCGTCAGCCGCTAGCGTTGAGACATGGTCAACTATCGCTATCTCGGCAACAGCGGTCTCAAGGTCTCTGAGATCACCTACGGCAACTGGGTCACTCACGCATCACAGGTCGGCGACGACGCCGCGGTGAAGACCGTGCACGCGGCACTGGATGCCGGCATCACGACGTTCGACACCGCAGACACCTACGCGAACACCGCCGCGGAGGTCGTGCTCGGCAAGGCGCTCGAGGGTCAGCGCCGCGAAGGGCTCGAGATCTTCACGAAGGTCTATTTCCCGACCGGTCCCAAGGGCCCGAACGACACCGGCCTCTCTCGCAAGCACATTCTCGAGTCGATCAACGGATCGCTGAAGCGCCTCGGCACCGACTATGTCGACCTCTACCAGGCGCACCGCTTCGACCACGAGACCCCGCTGGAGGAGACGTTCCAGGCATTCGCCGATGTCGTCCGGCAGGGCAAGGCGCTGTACATCGGCGTCAGCGAGTGGACGGCAGAGCAGCTGCGTGAAGGCCACGCGCTGGCGAAGCAGCTCGGCGTGCAGCTCATCTCGAACCAACCGGAGTACTCCATGCTGCATCGAGTGATCGAGGGCAAGGTCGTACCGGCATCCGAAGAGCTCGGCATCTCGCAGATCGTCTGGTCGCCCATGGCGCAGGGCGTTCTCAGCGGAAAGTACCTGCCAGGACAGCCCGTGCCGGACGGCTCACGCGCGACCGACCCGCACAGCGGCGCCGACTTCATCAAGCGGTACCTGCAGGACGACATCCTCACCGCCGTGCAGAAGCTCAAGCCGATCGCCGAGCAGGCCGGACTCTCGATGCCGCAGCTCGCGATCGCCTGGGTGCTGCAGAACAAGAACGTCGCGGCGGCGCTGGTGGGAGCATCCCGCCCCGAGCAGCTCGCCGAGACGGTCAAGGCATCAGGCGTGACGCTCGACGCCGACACGCTCGCCGCGATCGACACCGCGCTCGGCGACACGGTCAACCGTGACGCCGAGCACACCTACTCAGTCTCCCCGAAGCGCCGCCTGGTCTGATCCACTTCCGCCGAGACCCCAGGTTCTTGTCGAGACCCCCGTTTGTTCACGCCTGCAGCAGGGGGTCTCGGTAGCAACCTGGGGTCTCGGCGAAGGTCAGCTCAGGTCAGGGTGATGTCGACCTGAAGCTCGGACGTGAGGCGCTCGAGGTCTGCGCGCAGCGCGTCGAGGTCGGCGGATGCCGGAACCTCGGCCGTCACGGATGCCTCGAACAGACGGCCACCGGCCATCGCGGCATCCTTGGTCTCGGTGTCGATCTTCTCGATGCTGACGCCATGCGCCTGCAGCACCGTGGAGACCTCGCGGACGATGCCTGGCCGATCGTTTCCGAGGATCTGCAGCGATATCGGCCGTGCGGCGGCAGGCGCGGAATCCGACCCGGCGTGCACGGCGACCGTGAGCATCCCGTCAAGGGCGTGCAGCGCCGAGGTGAGCTCGTCCTGGCGTTCGGGTGTCACCGACACCTGGATGACTCCGGCGAAGACCCCGGCGAGTTCGCTGAGCTGACTGTTCTCCCAGTTTCCGCCGTGGGTGTCGACGACATCGGCGACGGCTGCGACGAGGCCAGGGCGGTCGGATCCGGCGACGGTGAGGATCAGAGTGGTCATGCCGTCAGCGTAGCCGGATCACCCGCCGCCGTCGTCGCCCCATCGATGGAGCGGGGGCTTACCAGGTGCCGGTCTCGAGGAACCGGTTGAGCTGGGCGCGGTGCGGGGCGAGGTCCCAGCCCTGGGATGCGACCCACTCGTCGGAGTAGTACGTGCCGGCGTAGCGGGCGCCGCCGTCGCAGATCAGGGTGACGACGCTGCCGGTCACGCCGGCGGCGCGCATCCGCGAGATGAGCTGGAACGCGCCCACGAGGTTCGTGCCCGTCGAACCACCCGCCCAGTGCAGGGTGCGCTCCTTGAGAAGGCGGATGGCGGCGATGGATGCGGCATCCGGGATCTGCAGCATCTCGTCGATCACGCCCGGCACGAACGACGGCTCGACGCGGGGTCGGCCGATGCCCTCGATGCGGCTGGGTGTGCCGGTCGTGTAGTCGGCGGCCCCGGTGCTCCAGCCGCCGTAGAACGCGGATCCCTCAGGATCGACGACAGCGACCTTGGTGGGATGCTGGCGGTAACGGACGTACCGGCCGAAGGTCGCACTCGTTCCTCCGGTTCCAGCGCCGACCACGATCCATTCGGGGATCGGATGCCGTTCGCGCGAGAGCTGACTGAACACGCTCTCGGCGATGTTGTTGTTGCCGCGCCAGTCGGTCGCCCGCTCGGCGTAGCTGAACTGGTCGAGATAATGGCCGCCGCATTCAGACGCCAGACGCTCGGCCTCGCCGTACATGTCGGGCGCACGGTCGACGTAGTGGCAGCGCCCGCCGTAGAACTCGATCAGTGCGATCTTCTCGGGACTGGTCGATCGGGGCACCACCGTGACGAAGTCGAGTCCCAGCATCCGTGCGAAGTACGCCTCTGACACGGCGGTCGACCCGCTGGATGCCTCGACCAGGGTCGTGCCCTCTTTGATGCGCCCGTTCACCAGGCCGTACAGCAGCAGCGAGCGCGCGAGGCGGTGCTTGAGTGAGCCGGTCGGATGCACGGACTCGTCCTTGAGATACAGGTCGATGCCCCACTCGATCGGCAGGGGGAAGACGTGCAGATGGGTGTCGGCGCTGCGGTTGGCGTCGGCTTCCAGCAGGGAGATGGCGTTGCTGGTCCAGGAGGTCATGGGTTCGAGCGTAGCTGTGCGGTCAGACGGTGAGGAGCACAGGGTTCTCGTCGCCGAGCGCGGTGCTCGAATGCCACGTCTGCGGTGCAGCCTGCAGGGAGTTGCTCCACGCGATGCCACCCGCGATCAGTCCTGCCAGCACGACCAGTACGGCGACGATGACCACCCAGCGTCGGCGCTTCTTCGGCGGACGGATGACGGGCGCCGGCTTCGTCAAGGGGCCGGGAACCGGACTCGGGCGGGTGCTGAGGTCAGCCAGCGGCGGTGCGGAATCGTCATGCTGGTGGGGCTGCTCGTCGACCATCGTCGTCCCTTCCGAGGAGATCAATCACCCTCAGAGAGAGACTGTACCGGCTCGCGACGTGCCGCCGTCGCCGTCGACGTGCAGCAGCGACGCCTGGGACTGCTCCTGGCGAAGCTGGAATTCGAATCGTGAGCGGTCGCCGCGGTGCAGAGCGACGAAGTACTCGATCGGCGTCCCGTTCGCGTCCCGGCTGATGCTGCGCAGTCGCAGCAGCGCAGAGCCCGCACTGACATCCAGCTGCTGAGCCTGGTCGTGGGTCGCGACGGTCGCCTCGGCGGAGCGCACGCCGTCGGTCGCGCGGATGCCGTGCTCGGCGAGCACGCGATACAACGAGGCTTCGGACAGGTCGACGTCGAGGGTGAAGGCGCCGACGGCATCCGGCATCCACGTCGTCGAGAGCGACCACGGCTCGCCGTCGACGTGGCGGAGCCGCTCCAGCGCGATGACCGCAGACCCGACGGGCACCTCGAGGGCTGCGGCGACGTCGGCATCGGCATCCGTCCGCTCGTGCCGCAGGATGTCGCTGTGCACGTGTCCACCGCGCCGCTCGACGTCGTCGAACAGGCCGATCAGCGTATGGACCAGCGCTTCGCTCGTGCGCGGCCGCGACACGAAAGTGCCCTTGCCCTTGACGCGTTCGACGAGGCCCTCGTGCTCGAGCTGCGCGAGAGCCTGCCGTACGACCGTGCGCGAGATGCCGTAACGCTCGCACAGTCGGTGCTCGCCGGGGAGCGGATCGCCCGGCTGAAGGCCGTCCCGGGTGATGCCGTCGATGATCAACTGGCGCAGCTGGTCGTACATCGGAGCGGCGGAGTGCCGGTCGATCGCGTCGGTTGCGGCCGGCCTGGCCGGGGCTGTGGCGGCCATCTAGTACGCCACCCCCGCGTGCAGGATCACGTTCGCGTACGGTGTGAATTCGCCGGAGCGCACGAACGCGCGTGCGCCGTGCGTCCGCTTCTTGAACTCGACGTGCGGCACGAGTTCGATCTCGATGCCTGGTAGCCGCTCACGAAGTCCGGCCAGCACCTCGGGGCTCTGCTTCTCGACCTCGGCCGACACCGTCGCGCCCTCCACGACCATCTCGGCCAGCACGGTGTCGAGCACATCGAAGAAGGCCGGGGATCCTGGGCGATAGGCGAGGTCGATCCGCTCGGATCCGGGCGGGATCGGCAACCCGGCATCCGTCACGACGATGAGATCGGTGTGCCCGGTCTCGCTGATCACGCGCGACAGAGCCGGGTTGATGGTGGTCGAGGTCTTGCGCATCGCGGGCTCCTGGTCTCTGGCGATCAGACTCTGGACGCCAGGAAGGCGTCCACGTCTGCACGGACGGGCAGACTCGGCGAGGCGCCCTGCTTCGTGACGGTGAGTGCGCCGGCGGCCGTGGCGAGGCGGACCGCGTCGGTCAGGGAGGCGCCGTTCGCGAGCGCAGCGCCGAGGTAACCGGCATACGCATCGCCGGCGGCAGTGGTGTCGACGGCCGCGACCGGCAACGGCGGCACGAGCGTCGCGCCGTCGGCCGTGACGACGCACGAGCCCTGAGCCGCCAGGGTGATCACGGCGGCCGCGACGCCGTGGTCGAGGAACCAGCGCCCGGCCTGTTCCGCGGTCGCGGCATCCGTCACCTCGATGCCGCTGAGGATCGAGGCCTCGGTCTCATTCGGCGTGACGATGTCGATGTTCGCCCAGACCTCCGCGGGCAGCGGAGCGGCGGGGGCAGGGTCGAGGATGACCGTCATGCCGAGTTCGCGGCCCCTGGCGGTGATGTGCGCGGTCAGCGCGGACGGCGTCTCGAGCTGGGTCAACAGCACCGAAGTGGACGGAGCGAGTGCGTCGAGCGCGGCATCGATCTGATCGGTGTTCAGCTCGGCGTTGGCGAGCGGCACCATGACGATGTCGTTCTGCGCCGAGGCGTCGACGCGGATATGGGCAACGCCGGTCGGACCGGGAACGGTGCGCAGGTGCGTGAGATCGACGCCGGCATCCGTGAGCCCGTCGACGACCAGGTCGTGGAAGAGGTCGTCGCCGACGCAGCCGACGAAGCTCGTCCGCGCGCCGGCCCGGCCCGCCGCCACGGCCTGGTTCGCGCCCTTCCCGCCCAGCATCAGCGTGAAATGATCGCCGAGGATCGTCTCGCCACGCGCGGGAAGGCGCTGGGAGAACGTGGTCACATCCGCCGTGACGCTGCCGACGATGACGACGCCGTTGCGTCCTTCGGTGGAGGGGGTGGCCATGTGGCTCCTTCGACGTGGCCCGCTTTGACAGGGCCGTTTCCTGTCATTACATTAGCCGAATCCGAACTTGTAACGACAGGTTCGTCACAAGGAGTCGATTCCATGCCCGCTGCAGCCATCGCCCCGCGCCTGTATGTCGACAGCGCCGACACCGAACGCGTGTCGCGGCTGCTCGCGGCCGGAGTGGTGCACGGCGTGACCACGAACCCCACGATCCTCGAGCGCGGTGGCCGCACGGCGGCCGAGATTCCCTCGCTGTACTCGCAGTGGGCGGAGGAGGGCGCGCGGGAGATCTTCTTCCAGACCTGGGGCTCCTCCCGTGCCGAACTGCTGCGCAACGCCGAGACAATTCGCGGGCTCGGTGATCGAGTGGCAGTGAAGGTTCCGGCGACCGCCGAGGGCTTCGCCGCGGCATCCGCACTGGTCTCCGACGGTGCGACCGTGCTCGTCACCGCCGTGTACTCGGTCGCACAGGCGCTCGCCGCGGCGAGCATCGGTGCGGCGTACATCGCGCCGTATCTCGGGCGCCTGCGGGATGCCGGCGTCGACGGTGATGCGCTCATCCCCGAGATGCAGGCCGTGTGCGCGGGGAGCGCGACGAACGTGCTGGCGGCGAGCCTGCGTTCGGCCGACGACATCGTGTCGCTGCGACTGGCGGGTGTGCCGTATTTCACGGCTGCGCCGGATGTGCTGGATCAGGTGCTGCAGCATCCGGTGAGCGACAGCTCTGCCGTGGAGTTCGACGCCGCGATGGGGCGCATCGGGGTTTGAGCCGTGCGCGACGGGCCGCGGAAGTCGACGACGCGGATGCTACGCCTCGGCGCCGCTCTCGGTGACGGCGACCGCCTGGCGCAGCCAGCGCTCGATGCCGGCGATGTGCGCGGTGGCCAGCGATGTGGCGAGGTTCGGGTCTCGCTGCGCGATCGCATCGGCGATGCCGCGGTGCTCCGACAGCGTGCGCTCGACCGCACCCTGTTCCGTGAGTCCTCGCCAGATGCGTGCGCGCACTGTCTGGCCGCTGAGGCTCTCGATGAGGCTGGCGAGATAGGTGTTGCCCGCCATGCGGACGATGTCGCGGTGGAATCGGATGTCGTGCTCGACGAGCGCATCGACGGAGACGTCGGAGTCGATGCCGTCCAGCTCGGTGTGCAGCGCGTCGATCCCCTCGGTGGTGCCGAGGGTCGCGGCGAGTCCGGTCGCCTGAGATTCCAGCATCCGTCTGACCGCGAAGATCTCGAGCAGCGAATCGTCGTCGTGCATGTCGGCGACGAACGAGATCGCCTCGAGCAGCAGGTGCGGCTCGAGGCTGGTGACGTAGGTGCCGTCGCCTCGGCGCACGTCGAGCACTCGGATGACCTCGAGAGCCTTCACGGCTTCGCGCATCGAGTTGCGCGAGAGGCCGAGGCGTTCGGAGAGCTCTTTCTCCGGGGGGAGGCGGTCTCCGGGAGACAACTCGCCGGACACGATCATCGACTTGATCTTCTCGATCGCCTCATCGGTTACAGCCATGATCGTCATCCTAGCGATTGATCGGATGTCTGGGGCAGGATGGTGCCATGCGCGTTCTCGATTCACATCTGCACCTGTGGGATCCGTCGCTCCTCGACTATCCGTGGCTTTCGGGACCGTTGCGGGCGCGGTTCGCGGCGGATGAGGTGGCGAGCGCCGTCGGCGCGGTCGATGGCGAGCGTGGTTTCGTGTTCGTGCAGGCCGACTGCATCGAGGCGCAGTACCTCGACGAGATCGACTGGGTCGCCTCGCTCGCCACTCAGGTCGGTGTGCGCGGGATCGTCGCCGGCGCCCGGCTCGATCGCGGGGCGGCGACGGTTCGTCACCTGGATGCTGTCGCTGAGCGCCCGCTCGTCGTCGGGGTGCGGCATCTGCTGCAGGGTGAGGCGGACGGGTTCGCCGCGACGCCGGCGTTCCGCGCGGGAGCGGCGGCGCTGGTCGAACGAGACCTGACGTTCGATGCGTGCGTGCGCGGTGAAGCGCAGATGCGCGATGTGATCCGGCTCGCGGCGGACATGCCGGAGCTTCGCATCGTGCTGGATCACCTCGGCAAGCCCGCGGTGGGGACGGCCGCGGCATCGTCGTTGCCGTCTGCGGAGTGGGCGGATGCGATGGGAGCGCTCGCCGTGCACTCACAGGTCTTCTGCAAGCTCTCCGGGCTGCCCGCCGAGGCCGGCGGGTCGTGGAGCCCGGCGCAGATGGAGCCGTTCTTCGACGCGGCGCTGGAGGCGTTCGGGCCCGACCGACTGATGATCGGCAGCGACTGGCCGGTGTCGGCGGTCACGGCATCCGGTTGGAACGGCGGCGCGGATGCGGCGCTGGATGCCGGCGCGATCGGCGCGTGGACTGATGCCGTCACATCCTGGGCCGTTTCACGCGCCGTCGATGTCGATGCGATCCTGTGGAGCAACGCCGAGCGGTTCTACCGGGTCTGACGCGCCCCTTTCGCCGAGGCCCCCTCTGACCGCCGATGCCCCCTCGTGAACACGTCGACACGAGGGGGCGTCGACGGCGGGACGGGGCGTCGGGGTCGGCGACTACTCCGCCCGCAGGCGCAGCTGCGCCATGCCTCCGTCGACCTCGATGAACGTGCCGGTGGTGGATGCTGCGGACGGGCCGACCAGGTACGCCACAGCCGCGGCGACCTCGTCGGGCGAGACCAGGCGCCCGTGCGGCTGCCGCGCCTCGAGTGCCGCGCGCTCGGCTCCGGGGTCGGCGGCCTGATCGAGCAGGCGCCCGACCCACGGGGTGTCGGCCGTGCCGGGGTTCACGGCGTTGACGCGGATGCCCTCGCGCAGATGGTCGGCCGCCATGGCGCGGGTCAGTGCCGAGACGGCGCCTTTCGATGCGCTGTAGAGGGCGCGCGCGGGCAGGCCGGTCGAGGAGGCGATGGATGCCGTGTTGCACACCGCAGCGGCGGGTGACTTGCGCAGCCAGGGGAGTGCGGCCGCGGTCACGCGTGCGATGCCCGTGACGTTGACAGAGAGCACCCGTGCCCACTCCTCGTCGTCGTTCGCGCTGATGTCGCCGATGGCGCCGATGCCGGCGTTGTTCACGACGATGTCGATGCGGCCGAACTTGCCTGCGACGGCAGTGACCGCGGCATCCACGCTCGCGCGATCGGAGACGTCGGCAGTGAACGCGGCGAAGCGCTCGTCGGCGCCGGACGTGTCGCGGTCGAGCACCGCGATCTGTGCCCCGTCGGCGTGCAGGCGGGTGGCGATCGCCGCGCCGATGCCCGAAGCGCCACCGGTGACGATCGCGACGAGGCCTTCCAGTGGAGCGCTCATCGGGTCGCCTCCCATGCCACGAAGTTCTGCCGCTGGTGTCCGAGTCCGTCGATGGAGATCTCGACGACATCGCCGGGCTTCAGGTACGGGTACTTGCCCGACAGGGCCACGCCCTGCGGGGTGCCGGTGAGGATGAGGTCGCCCGGTTCGAGCGTGACGTACTGCGAGAGATGGTGCACGATGGTGCGCACATCGAAGATCATGTCGCTGGTGTTCGAGTCCTGACGGGGTTCGCCGTTCACGAAGCTCTTCAGGTTGAGGTCGTCGACGTCGACCTCGTCAGGAGTCACCAGCCATGGGCCGGTCGGGTTGAAGCCGGGGGCGATCTTGCCCTTCGACCACTGTCCGCCGGAGACCTCGATCTGGAAGGCGCGCTCCGAGACGTCGTTCGCCACGACATAGCCGGCGATGTGCGCGTCGGCCTCATCGGGGGAGTCGAGGTACGCCGCTCGTGCGCCGATGACGATGCCGAGTTCGACCTCCCAGTCGGTCTTCTCACTGCCGCGGGGGATCGTGACGTCATCGTTCGGGCCGACGACGGTGTTCGGCGTCTTCAGGAAGATGATCGGAATCTTCGGCGGCTCAGAGCCGGACTCCGCTGCGTGAGCTGCGTAGTTCATGCCGATGCAGATCACGGCGCTCGGGCGTGCGATCGGCGCGCCGATGCGAAGATCCGCTGCTCCCTCGAGTTCCGGGAGCTCGCCCGCGGCGCGGGCCGCATCCACGCGCTCGCGGAAGTCGCCGGCGAGAAAATCACCGTCAACATCGGATGTCACCGACCTGAGGTCGAAGTGTCGATCACCGTCGACCAGGACGGGAATCTCGGATCCAGGGGCGCCAAGCCGCGCGAACTTCATGGTTCTCCAGCCTCTCGGGGAAGCCGCCGTTCGGCGGCACGTCTGATTGACAGTATAGACATCCGATGTTTACACTCCAAGAGATCCGTGCAGAATATTCGTGCTGCACGAGGAGAGGATTCCCCGTGAGCCGCATCACCGCACTCGAGACCACCGACATCCGCTTCCCCACGTCGCTGAGCCTGGACGGCTCTGACGCGATGAACCCCGACCCCGACTACTCGGCCGCGTACGCGGTGATCCGCACCGATGCTGCTGACGGCGTCGAGGGGCATGCGTTCGTCTTCACGATCGGACGAGGAAACGACGTGCAGGTCGCGGCGATCGATGCACTCGCCGGACACCTGGTCGGTCGAGAGATCGAACCGATGCTGGACGACATGGGCGCCACGTTCCGGGAGATCATCGGCGACTCGCAGTTGCGTTGGCTCGGCCCTGAGAAGGGCGTCATGCACATGGCGATCGGCGCCGTAACGAACGCGCTGTGGGACATCAAGGCCAAGCGCGCCGGCCTGCCGCTCTGGCAGCTGCTCGCCCGGATGACGCCGGAGGAGCTCGTCGCGCTGGTCGACTTCCGCTACCTCACCAATGCGCTCACCCCCGAGGACGCACTCGAGATCCTGCGCGCAGGCGTCGCCGGCAGGGATGAGCGCGAAGCCGAACTGCTCGCCACCGGCTACCCGGGCTACACCACGAGCCCCGGATGGCTCGGCTACTCCGACGAGAAGCTCGAACGCCTCGCGTTGGAGGCCCTCGCGGACGGGTTCACCCAGATCAAGCTCAAGGTCGGGGCAGACCTCGACGACGACATCCGCCGCTTCCGCAAGGCACGCGAGGTCGTCGGACCTGACTTCCCGATCGCGATCGACGCGAACCAGCGCTGGGAGGTCTCCGAGGCGATCGAGTGGGTGAAGGCGCTGGCCGAGTTCAACCCGGCCTGGGTCGAGGAGCCCACCAGCCCCGACGACATCCTCGGTCACGCCGAGATCGCCCGCGGCATCGCCCCCATCCGCGTCGCGACCGGCGAGCACGCCCAGAACCGGATGATCTTCAAACAACTGCTCCAGGCGAACGCCATCGAGGTCATGCAGATCGACGCCGTGCGCGTGGCCGGGGTCAACGAGAACATCGCCAATCTGCTGCTCGCCGCGAAGTTCGGCGTCCCGGTCTGCCCGCACGCCGGCGGGGTCGGGCTCTGCGAGGCCGTGCAGCACCTGTCGATGTTCGACTTCGTCGCCGTGACCGGCACCCTTGAGGGGAGACTGATCGAGTTCGTCGATCATCTGCACGAGCACTTCGTCGTGCCCACCGACATCCAGGGCGGCTCGTACATGCCGCCCACCGCGCCAGGTGTCAGCATGGAGATGAAGGCGGAGAGCATCGCGAAGTACACCTGGAAGGGCGAGCATGTCATCGACTGACCTGCAGCTGCCGGCACTCGGATACGGCGCTGCGAACGTCGGGAACCTCTTCCGTGAGCTCTCCGACGACGAAGCATGGGCGGTTCTGGATGCCGCGTGGGAGAGCGGAGTCCGCTATTACGACACCGCGCCGCACTACGGACTCGGGCTGTCGGAGAGACGCCTCGGCGCGTTCCTGCAGACCAAGCCGCGTGACGAGTTCGTCGTCTCGACCAAGGCCGGGAGGCTCCTGCGCCCGAACCCCGACTTCGACGGCGGCCTCGACACCGCGCATGACTTCTTCGTGCCGGACGACCTGCAGCGCGTGTGGGACTTCTCGGATGCCGGCATCCGTGCCTCTCTCGACGAATCGCGCGAGCGGCTGGGACTCGACCGGATCGACCTCGTCTTCCTGCACGACCCGGAGCGCCACGATCTCGACCTCGCGCTCGCCGAGGCGTTCCCTGCGCTCGAGGCGATCCGCTCCGAGGGGGGCGTGCAGGCGATCGGCATCGGATCGATGACCTCCGAGGCACTGGCACGATCGGTGCGCGAGGCCGACCTCGACATCATCATGATCGCCGGTCGCTACACCCTGCTCGAGCAGCCAGCGGCGGCCGACGTGCTGCCTGCGTGCCACGAGCGCGGCACCGGTGTGGTCGCGGCATCCGTCTTCAACTCCGGCCTGCTCGCGAAGGCGGAGCCGACACGCGATGGTCGCTACGAATACGGCGGCGTTCCGGACGAGATCTGGGACCGGCTTCAGCGCATCGTCGCCGTCTGCGGCGCGCACGACGTGTCGCTGCCGGCGGCGGCGATCCAGTTCCCGCTGCGCGATGCCGCGACGAAGTCGGTGGTGCTCGGCAGCTCGCGCCCGCAGCAGGTGCGTCAGAACGCCGCGCTCGCCGCGCTCACGATCCCCGACGAGTTCTGGGCGGAGCTCGCCGCCGACGGACTCATCCCCGCCTGAACACGTTGCCCTGACCCGAGATCGAGGACAAGACATGCTCGAAGGAATCCACCCGCTGCTCACAGGTGAGCTGCTGCTGCATCTGGACCGGATGGGGCATTCGGATGCCGTCGTGATCGCCGACGCGCATTTCCCCGCCTGGGGTCTCGGCGAACGCGTGGTCGACCTGCCCGGCACGACGACGCCCGAGGTGCTGGCCGCGATCCGCACGGTGATCCCGCTCGACGATGCGCCAGGGCTCGACCTGATGGAATCCGCCGACGGCGAGGTGCTCGACGTGCAGCGCGAGCTCATGGACGCCGCAGGCGTGAGCGCCGAGACCACTCGTTTCGTCGAGCGCTTCGCGTACTACGAGGTCGCGAAGCCGGCGTACCTCATGGTGCGCACCGGCGAGACGCGCAAGTACGGCAATGCGCTGCTGCGCAAGGGCGTCGTGGGGCACGCCTCTGCGTAGGGGATCAGTGCAGGTCGATCGTCCTCACGGCGTGCAGCGCATCGCGGATGAAGCGGTTCGCGTGCGCGGCGAGGTCATCCGAGTCCTGCCAGAGGTTGCGCCAGATCCCGAGCGTGTTGCTCAGCTCGGCGCTCACCACGGCCGACGAGAACGACTCGAACACGACCGGTCCGTCATAGGCGACGTCGTGCAGCGCGCGGAAGAAGGTCGCGAAGTCGACGGTGCCGGTGCCGAGGTAACCGCGGTGGCTGTCGCCGATGTGCACGTAGCCGAGCTTTCCGGCTTTGGAGGCGTCGCGCACGGGCTGGAAGAAATCCGACTCCTCGATGTTCATGTGGTACGTGTCCAGGTGCACGCTGACATCCCCGTCGACGCCGTCGAGGTAGCCGAGCGCGCCCCTGCCGGTGTTGAAGACGTTCGACTCGTAGCGGTTCACGACCTCGAGCGAGAGGCGGATGCCGCGCTCCGCCGCTTTCGCCGCGAGAGCGGAGATCGCGTGCTGACTGTTCTCGGTGCCCTTCGCCGTCGGCGGCGTCATGTACTTGCCCATCGCCGAATAGATCACGCCGCACAGCACGTCGCCGCCCATCGTCGCGACGTGATCCAGGCAGCGCTCCAGCATCGAGACTCCGGCTGCGACGACCGCCGGGTCCTCACTGGTGAGGTCGGTCGCCGCTGTGAGGCCGAGGGATGCTGTCACGGCGAGATCGTTGTCGCGCAGCATCCGGCCGGCGAGAGCCGAGTCGAAGCCCGCGGCATCCATCAGCGGGATTTCGATCAGGTCGAATCCCGCGTGTTTCGTGCCCTCGATGGCGCGTCGCAGGCCCGCCTCGTCGAAGGTGCCGGTGAAGACCAGTCCGTGCGCGCCGATGAGCATGTCGTTCCCTTTCGCTGCGCGTTCGCGCAAATCCGTGACGAAGTTGTTATTACAGGTCTACCATGATGGGATCGGGTTAGGTACATTTAGATACAACTTGTGCAGATGCGGTCCGACATGCACAATTGATCCGATGTTTGAAATGGATTCCATGGTGGAACCGAGTACGACCTTCAAGGGAGCAGGTGAGCACATGAGCGATCCCATCCTCCGGGTGGAAGGCATCAGCAAGGGTTTCCCTGGCGTGCAGGCACTCAAGGATGTGCACCTCGAAGTGCACGCGGGCGAAGTGCTGGTTCTCGTCGGCGAGAACGGCGCGGGCAAGTCGACGCTCATGAAGATCCTCTCCGGGATCTACACGCGCGACGAGGGCACGATCACGTTCGAGGGGCAGCAGGTCGAGCTGACCAGCCCTCTGCAGGCGCAGCAGCTCGGCGTCACGATCATCCACCAGGAGCTCAACCTCATGCCCGACCTCACCGTCGCGCAGAACATCTACATCGGCCGTGAGCCCACCTCGGCGGGACTTCTCTCCGAACGACGGCTCAACCGCCAGACCGCTGAGCTGCTGAAGCGCCTGAACATCCGCCTCGATCCGCGTCAGAAGGTCGGCGAGCTCACCGTCGCCGAACAGCAGATGGTCGAGATCGCGAAGGCGCTGTCGTTCAATGCGAAGGTGCTCATCATGGATGAGCCGACTTCGGCGCTCACCGACAGCGAGACAGAGACGCTGTTCACGCTCATCGAGCAGCTCAAGGCCGACGGCACCGGCATCGTCTACATCTCCCACCGCATGGACGAGCTGCGCAGGCTCGCCGATCGGGTGAGCGTGCTCCGTGACGGCCATTACATCGGATCATTGGAGAAGAGCGAGATCAGCGTCCCGAAGATCATCGAGATGATGGTCGGCCGGGTCATCGACGAGGGAACGCGCCCGTCGGCCCGCGAGCACCAGGACGAGCCGATCGTGCTCGATGTCGCGAACCTGTCGACGAAGACGCTCCTGAAGGACGTGTCGTTCCAACTGCACAGGGGCGAGATCCTCGGCTTCGCCGGCCTCATGGGCGCCGGTCGCACCGAGACCGCCCGTGCGGTCATCGGCGCGGACCCGCGCAGCGCCGGGACGATCAGGATCAACGGCCGCGATGCGAAGATCCACCAGCCCGAGGATGCCGTGCGCCGCGGCGTCGGCTACCTCTCCGAGGATCGCAAGCAGCTCGGTCTCATGCTCGAGCAGGATGTCACGTTCAACACCGTCCTCGCCTCGCTCAGCAACTATGCGGGCGCGCTCGGCTGGATGGGCGACGGCAAGGCCAAGAACCAGACCAAGCAGTACGTGCAGCAGCTGCGCGTCAAGACTCCGTCGGTGAACCAGATCGTCAAGCTGCTCTCCGGAGGCAACCAGCAGAAGGTCGTCATCGCCCGCTGGCTGATGCGCGACTGCGAGATCCTCATCTTCGACGAGCCGACCCGAGGGATCGACGTCGGCGCGAAGGAAGAGATCTACCGGCTCATGCAGCAGCTCGCTGACGCCGGAAAATCCATCATCGTCATCTCGTCGGAGCTCCCCGAGATCCTGCGTGTCGCGAACCGCATCGCGGTGTTCGCGAACGGCCGGATCACCGGAACCCTCCGCAACGAAGAAGCCAGCCAGGAGAAGATCATGCAACTCGCAGCCCACGGGGAGGAAGACTGATGAGCACCCCACAGCAGTCCGGAGAGACGACGACCGTCATCCAGCAGGCCGTGAACGAAGACACCGACAGACGTGACGTCGCCGGCTTCCTGAAGCGTCAGGTTCAGCAGTCGCTCGCGTTCGGGACGCTCGTCGTCCTGCTGATCTTCTTCTCGATCGCCAGCCCGAACTTCTTCACCTTCAGCAACATCGCCACCGTGCTGCTGTCGACAGCGGTGATCGGCATCCTCGCCCTCGGCACGACCTTCGTGATCATCACCGGTGGCATCGACCTGTCACTGGGAACCGGAATGGCGCTGTGCGCCGTCATGACGGGTGTGTTCGTCACGAACATGGGCCTGCCAGTGTGGGTCGGCATCCTCGGCGGCATCGCGACCGGCGTGCTGATGGGACTGATCAACGGTCTCAACGTCACGTTCCTGCGCCTGCCCCCGTTCATCGCCACGCTCGCCATGATGATGATCGCCGGCGGCCTCGCACTGGTCATCTCCGGCGTCGCACCGATCTACTTCTCGACGTCCGCGCCGGACTTCAAGAAGATCGCGCTCGGCGTGCTGATCCCCGGCATCCCGAATGCGGTCCTCATCACGGCCGTGCTCGCGATCATCGCCGCCATCGTGCTGTCGAAGACGCTGCTCGGTCGCTACACGTTCGCGATCGGCTCGAACGAGGAGGCGACGCGCCTGTCGGGTGTCAACACCCGCCGCTGGACGATCCTCATCTACATGTTCGCCGGCGCCTTCACCGGCATCGCGGGCATCATCATCGCCTCCCGCCTCGATTCCGCGCAGCCGCAGATCGGCACCGGCTACGAGCTGCAGGCGATCGCCGCGGTCATCATCGGCGGCACGTCTCTGCTCGGCGGTCGTGGGTCGATCCTCGGCACAGTGATCGGCGCGCTCATCATGAGCGTGCTCGTCAACGGCCTGCGCATCCTGTCCATCCAGACCGAGTGGCAGAACGTCGTCGTCGGCGTGGTCGTGCTGCTGGCCGTGTTCCTCGACTCGCTGCGCAACCGCCAGCGAACCTGATCGTTTCCTTCCCTGTCCACCACAGCGCCGGCTTGTCCGGCACACACAGAACAATGGAGTTTCCAATGCGATTTGGCAAGAAGACCGCATTCGCGGCACTCGTGGCCGCATCCGCTCTCGTCATGGCCGGCTGCGCCGGCGGCGGTGACGTCATCGAAGAGGGTGGCGGCACAGACGGCGGCAGCGGCGACGGCGAGATGTACATCGCCCTCGTCTCGAAGGGCTTCCAGCACCAGTTCTGGCAGGCCGTCAAGAAGGGCGCCGAGCAGAAGGCCGAAGAGCTGGGCGTGAAGATCACGTTCGAGGGCCCTGCTGCCGAGACCGAGATCGCGCAGCAGCTCGAGATGCTCACCGCGGCGATCGACAAGAACCCGGATGCCATCGCCTACGCCGCCCTCGACCCCGAGGCGTGCGTCGCCCCGCTCGAGCAGGCGAAGTCGAAGGACATCCCGGTCGTCTACTTCGACGCACCGTGCAACGGCGACGTGGGCCTGAGCCTCTCGGCCACCGACAGCAAGGTCGCCGGAGCCCTGGCAGCCGAGCACATGGCAGAGCTCATCGGCGGAGAGGGCGAGGTGGCCATCGTCGGTCACTCGCAGATCAACTCCACCGGTGTCGAGCGTCGTGACGGCTTCGTCGACAAGATCGAGGCGGACTACCCCGACATCGAGATCGTCGACATCCAGTACGGCGACGGCGACCACCTGAAGTCGGCTGACATCGCGAAGGCCATGATCGCCGCTCACCCCGACCTCAAGGGCATCTACGGCACCAACGAGGGCTCGGCCATCGGCGTCGTGAACGCCGTCAACGAGCTGAACCTCGAAAAGGGCAAGATCACCATCATCGGGTTCGACTCGGGTGCCGCGCAGATCAACGCGATCAAGGACGGCACCATGGCCGGCGCCATCACGCAGGACCCGATCGGCATCGGCGAGCAGGTTGTCCAGGCCGCATACGACGCGGCCAACGGCGACTCGGTCGAGGAGTTCTACGACACCGGCTCGTACTGGTACGACGCCAAGAACATCGAAGACGAGGACATCGCAGCGGTCCTCTACGAGTGATCTGACGCGTCACGGGCGGCCTCTCACCTTCGGGTGAGGGGCCGCTTCTTCGTCGAAAAGCCTTCTCGATCGAGGACACCACATGTCCTGATGGGCTGGGATGATGACCGCGACGAAAGGACGATCATGACCTCTGTGCCCGCTCGACCCGCAGGTTCGAACACCATCAATCCATTCCTCATGACTGACGACGCCGCAAGGATCATCGCATTCCTCATCGATGTCTTCGGTGCTGTCGATGTTGCGGAGGCACGTACTCTCGATACCGACGGCCTCATCCTGCACTCCGAACTGCGCATCGGAGACTCCGTCATCACGATCGCCGACCGCAAGCCGGACTGGCCCTTCACCCCTGGGTTCGTTCAGGTGTACGTCGACGATGTGGAGGCGACGCTCGAACGAGCACAGCGCCTGGGAGCGCGCATCGTGACCCGCCCCACCGATTTCTTCGGCGACACCTTCTCACGCTTCTCCGATCCGTCCGGGAATCTGTGGTGGGTGTACCGGCATGAGCCGCAAGCAGCGAGTGAGTGGTCAGCGGAATCGGATGCCGAAGGCGGTGCAGACTGGGAAGCAGATGGCGCTGACGGGGCAGCGGGTGCGGAGGACTGGTCGGACTTCTCCTCTCCCGAACTCGAGTACATCCACGAGAGTCTGGTTGCGGCGATGTCCGCCTTGCGGGACCCGCGTCAGCCTCGCTGAGGGCGCGCTCCCGCACCGCTGTCGGGCGATGCCCCGGAGCGGTACAGATGCAGGTCCAAAAGCACACCTGCAGGTCAGGAATGCGGTTTCTGACCCTGCATCCGTGCTTTCGACCTGCAAGTGTGCGGCAGCGCCGTCGGGATCACGCCAGCGTGAGAAGCCGGGCGGGGTTCGCGACCAGCATCCGCTCCACGGCATCCGCGCCGATGAGCGACCGCAGCCGGGGCAGGTACCTGTCGCCGAGGTAGGCGAGGCCGGGCATGCCGCCGTAGGAGATGTAGCGAGTGCGGCGCGCGACGTCGCCGCCGAGAAGGATGCGGTCAGCTCCCACCTGTGACACGACCTGCTCTGTCAGGCCGAGCAGCTCCGCATCCGAGCGGGTGCGAGGCCGAGCGAAGCCGTCATAGCCGAGGTACGCGCCGCGTTCGGCGAGCGAGGCGTGCAGCCCGGCATCCGGATCCCGGTCGGCGTGCGCGAGTACGACCCGATCGGATGCCACGCCCTCCGCCGCGAGCAGATCCAGCGCCTCGTGCGCCGCGGTGCAGAACTCCAGGTGCACCATGATCGGCGCGTGCGTCGCACGGTGCGCGGTGGCCAGAGCGTCGAGCGTGGTGCGCTCGAACGGGCTGATCCGCCAGTAGTCGAGCCCGCCCTTGAGCATTCCTGCGCGCACCGGCCTGCCTCCGGGCGTGCGGGCGAGCGGTACGTCGGGGCTCTCGAAGACGACGGCGTCGTCCACGGGCATCCCTCTTGTCACCTCGCCGATGAAGAGCTCCGCGAGCTGCTCGGCCGTCCACACCTGCATCGGATGCTCTTCGCCGTAGTGCGCCTCGCGGTGGCGGCCGGTCGTGGCGATGACGTGCAGCCCGGCGGAAGCGCTGATGCGTGCGATGGCTTCCGGATTCCGACCGAGGCCGAACGGCGTGGCATCCACCATCGCGGTGAAGCCGCTGCCCTTCAACAGGGCGGCTTCCGCGCCCGAGGCATCCTCATCGTCGAGCTCATCGCCCGGTAGCAGCGGGCTCACCTGGAAGAGGTGCTCGTGGTAGTTCGTCGACCCGAGCAGCGCCGGGTCGATGTCGCCGAGGACCGTGCGGATCATCAGCGCACTCCCTCGGCGGCCTCCGCGAGCTGTTCGACGACCTCGGGAGTGAGATCGAGTTCGAAGACGTCGGCGACGACCTGCGACCAGCCGTGGATGAAGTACCGCCAGCCGTCGACGACATGCAGTCCGCGCTCGGCTTCCTGCGCGCGCGCCTGGTGCAGGAACTCCAGCGAGCCGCGGTAGTTGAACTCCCAGACGTACGCGCCTTCGGGGAAGACGACGTTGTCCGGCAGGGGAGAGCCTGGGCGATCCTTGCCGAGCCCGGTGGCGTTGACGATGAGCGATCCGGGAGGCGCTGCGGCGACGATCGCGGCGGCATCTTCCGGAGCATCGGTCCGCGCATATTCGATGAACCCGTCGCGAGTTCCGTGCTGGCGGTGCACCTCGCGCAGGTGTTCGAGCTTCTCGTCGTCGCGCGCGGTCACGATCACACGGGAGGGGGCATCGGCCCGCTCGGAGAGCGCCCAGCTGAGTGCGGTGCCCGAGCCGCCGGCGCCGAGGATGACGACCTCGGCGCCGGTGCGCACGAAGTGGTCGGCGGGCAGGAAGTCGTTGAGCGCGAGGTCGACCGTGATCGGATCCTTCGCCCGTCCGGACACGCGTGAGCCCCGCTTGGCGATGCTGGAGATCTCCGAACACGACACCGCGAACGGGTCGAGCTCGTCGAACAGGTCGGATGCCGCCGCGTACACATTCATCTTGTGCGTCGTGACGAGCGCACCGCGGTGATGTGGGTCGTCGCGGATCTGCTCGACCATCGCGCGGTACAACTCGGGCGCGGCGTCCATCGGCAGGTCGTGCCCGACGAGCGTGCGGGTGGGAAGACCAAGGATGTCGGCCCACAGCGGGAACACCTTCATGATCGACGACGAACCGGTGGTGACGCCGACGAAGCCCATGTAATCGGACGAAGGAGCGGTCATGATGCGGCCTTTCGGATGACGGGGAAGGCGGGCTCGCGCCCTGCGAGGACGGCGATCACGTCGTCGAGCGACATGGAGCCCATGTTGTCGACGGCCTGTGTCGTCTGCGCCCCCAGATGCGGGGTCACGATCACGCGGTCGGCCAGTTCGGGGGCGAGCAGGGGACTGGCGGATGCCGCGGTGTCGCCGTCGAGCGTGTCGGCGGCGTAGCCGGCGAGGATGCCGTCGCGCAGCGCGTGTGCGACCTCGCGCTCGTCGACCAGGTCGGGCCGGGCGGTGTTGACGATGATCGCGCCGCGTCGGATGCTGTCGAGCAGAGCACCCGCGACGAGTTGCTGCCCTCCCGGAGCGTGCAGGGTGATGAGGTCGGCGGTGCGGAACAGCTCGTCGACTTCGACGGGCTCGGCGCCGAGTTCGCGGATGCGCTCGGCCGGTAGGAACGGATCGGCCGCGAGAATGCGCGGGCCGAACCCGCTCAGCCGCCTGGCGACGCCTTGGCCGATGCGGCCGAAGCCGACGATGCCCACGGTCGCGGCGCCGAGCTCACGTCCGCGGCGCACACCCCAGTCGCCGTCGCGCACGCGCCGGTCACCGTCGGGGATGCAGCGCAGGGCAGAGAGCATGAGGCCGACGGCGTGGTCGGCGACCGCATCGGCGTTGGCGCCCGGCGTGTTGGTGACCAGGATGCCGCGAGCCTCGGCCGCGTCGATGTCGACGGCCTCGGTGCCGACGCCGTAGCGGGCGATGACCCTGAGGTTCGGTGCAGCATCCAGATGCGCGGCCGTGACGGGGCCGGTGCCCGCGATCCAGGCATCCGCTATCGCGAGCAGCGGAGCGAGCGTGTGGAGCTCGTGGTGCGCCGGCCCTCGGACGATCTCGTGCCCGGCATCCGCCGCTCGCGCGACGAGGTCGATGTCGCCGTCCGAGAATGAGCGGCTCGTGGCGAGGATGATGCCCATCAGCGTGCTCCTGCGGCGAACCACGGCGCCAGGGCGTCGTACGCGGACGTGAAGCGCGCGTGCCGCGCCGCATGCACACCGTGGCGCCCGGCATCCGGAACGAACTCCGCCGTCACCTCGCTGAGCTCCCGCGCGGCGGAGAAATCGGCGAGCCCGAGCCCGACTGCACCGGTGACGGCGGCACCGAGGCTGTTCGCCTCCTCGACGATCGTGCGTCGCCGCACCGGCACGCCCCACACATCGGCGAGGATCTGCAGCAGCACGTCGCTCTGCGCACCGCCGCCGACGGCGTCGATGCGGTCGATCGTCGCGCCCGATTCGCGGAAGGCATGGATGCTGGTGAGCAGGTTGTACCCCAGGCTCTCCAGCACTGCGCGGACGAGGTGCTGGCGGGTGTGATGACGGCCGATGCCGACGAAGGCGCCGCGCGCGTTCGGGTCCCATATGGGGGAGCGCTCGCCGAGCAGGTAGGGCAGGAAGTAGAGGTCTTCCGTGTCGAGATCGCTGCCGGCCTCGGCCGTGAGCCGAGCCGTCTCGGGCTTCGCGGGGTCGGGGGAGAGCGCCTCGCTGATCCACTGGATCGAGGCGCCGCCGGCCTGCATCGTGGCGGTCGGCACGAACGATCCGGGCACGACGTTGTCGAACGTGAAGGTGCGCATGCCCTCATCGACCAGTGGCGTGTGTGACGCGAACGAGATCCACGATGACGTGCCCAGCGACACGTACGCGCCGTCCTCGGGTGCGACGATGCCCGATCCGACGGCGGCCATCGGCCCGTCGCCACCACCCATCACGACCCGAACACCCGGGTGCAACCCGAGGGCTTCTGCGGCAGCATCCGTGAGCGAACCGGCGATCGCCGTCGAGTCGAGGATCTCGGGGAAGAGTGATCGGTCGAGTCGTGCCGCTGTCAGCACCTCGTCCGACCAGTCGCCGCTCTGCTGGTCGTAGGCGTTCGTGCCGGAGGCATCGGAGCGGTCGGTCGCCAGGCGCCCGGTGAGGCCGAGCACGATGTAGTCCTTGGCGATGCAGAAGCGGCGCACGCGGGCCCACACATCGGGCTCGTTGTCGCGCACCCACATGACCTTCTCCACCGAGTAGGTCGGGTTGAGTCGATGCCCGAGGAGTCGATATGCGTGTTCGGCGCCGAGTGCACGTTCGAGCTCACGCTGCTGTGCGCCGGCGCGAGTGTCGGCCCAGATGATCGCCGGGCGCACAGGACGGCCGTCGCCGTCGAGCAGCACCGCGCCCATCATCTGGCCGCTGACGACGAGTCCCTGCACGTCGGCCGACGAGGTCGCCGTGCGGGCGAGGAGGTCGCGGGTCGCCGATACGACGGCATTCCACCAGTCCTGAGGGTTCTGCTCTGCGACGCCGCCGGCGGCGAAGTGCGCCGGATAGCCGACGGTCGTGGATGCCACGAGTCGGCCGTCGTCGTGGTGCAGTGAGGCCTTGTTCCCGGTGGTGCCGAGGTCGTGGGCGATGATCACGTGCGTGCCTGCTTCGTTGGTTGCGGTTTCCTGATCGTGCTGTTTTGGAGTATACCTGTCATTACAAGTCCTGTAGTTACAAGTCGTAGGAGATCATCGTGAGCACCCCAACCGCCGTGGATGTCCCCACCCTGCTGGAGATCTCGCCGCAGGGCGGCATAGAGGGGCGGTCCCGCCGCTATGAGAAATACCTCGGTGACATGGATGGCGTCTACCGCGATGAGCAGGCGTGGCAGGATGCCGTCGGCGAGCGCGGCACGGACGACCTGGTCTACTGGGTCGACGACCAGCGCTACCAGGAGGGCCCCGGCGCACTGATCGTCGGCACCAGCACAGTGCTGCCGGGCCTGTACGGGGAGGAGTTCGCCGTGACCCGCGGGCATCTGCACGCCGTGGCGGATCGGGCCGAGCTGTACTACTGCCTGAGCGGGCGCGGCGTGATGCTGCTGGAGACGCTCGACGGGCAGACCTCGGCCGTCGAGCTCGCGCCAGGCCAGGCCGTCAACGTGCCCGGCCACTGGATCCATCGCAGCGTGAACGTGGGCGACGA
Organism: Microbacterium murale; assembly: GCF_014635185.1. Lineage (GTDB taxonomy): Bacteria > Actinomycetota > Actinomycetes > Actinomycetales > Microbacteriaceae > Microbacterium > Microbacterium murale. The sequence continues at coordinate 393,430 of NZ_BMCM01000001.1, read as the reverse complement.
GCCGTTCGTCACGCTGTTCTGCTACGCGGCCGATGCGGGGCAGGACTACGCCGTGATCGCAGAGGCGGGCGGCATGAAGAACCTCGTGGTCGCGGACGGCGACGGCTGGGCGCTGAAAGACAACCCCGACCACACCGGGTACCGCGCGGGCTGAGGCTGCGGGCGGCTACCGCTGGCGTGCGCGGTACGCGGCGACGGCGTTGCGATTGGTGCAGGTCGTGGAGCAGTAGCGGCGGGAGCGGTTGCGTGAGAGGTCGAGGACGATCCCCTCGCACTCCGCGTCTGCGCACACCGCGAGTCGGCTGCTCTCGTCTGCGCGAACGACGTCGAGGAGCGCCATCGCTGTTTCGGCGAGGATGCGTTCGGTGAGTGGTCGGTCGTCGGCGACGGCGTGCAGGTGCCAGTCGGCCCCGTCGTGGCGGACGACGTGGGCGTCGAACGTCACGTCGCGCAGAGCGTCGTTGATCTCTTCCACCATCGCGTCACGTGGAGCGAGCAGCATCCTGCGCAGGCGCGGGCGCAGGCTGCGCAGGGTTGACAGCTCATCGGCATCGTGGTCGATGCGGCCCGTGTAGGGGAAGGCTGCGAGGAACTCGTCGAAGTCGTGGCGCGATGCGAGCGTGTCCGGGTCCTCTGCGGTGTTGGCGAGGTGGACCGCGGCGCGCAGCGCTTCGACCGTGTCATCTGTGAAGAGCATATTGACACCTTACAACCGAGGCGGATAGCGTCATCGATCATGAGTACTTTGGCAGATGACAGCCGTGTCCGATCCGGCTTGCGGCTCGGACTACCGCTCGCGATCGGTGCGGCGTTCGCGTTCGGGATGTCCGGCGCCTGGGCGCGCGGACTGATCGACGCGGGGTGGACGCCGGGTGCAGCGGTGACCGTGCGGATCTGGGTCGCGGCGCTCGTGCTGCTCATCCCGACCGTCATCGCGCTGCGTGGTCGGTGGCGGCTGCTCGTGCGCAACGCGGGGATCATCGCGGCGTACGGGCTGCTCGCCGTCACCGCCACACAGCTGTTCTACTTCCAGGCGGTCGCCGTGATGGATGTCGGCCTCGCGCTGCTCATCGAGTACACCGCACCGATCGCCGTCGTGCTCTGGCTGTGGCTGCGGCGGGGCGAGAAGCCCACCGGTCGCAGCATCCTGGGCGCATTGATCGCGTTTGCGGGCCTCTTCCTCATGCTCGATGTGCTCTCTGGGCGCATCGTCGACGTCGGCGGTGTGCTTTGGGCGTTCGGCGCGATGGTGGGTGCGGCGACCTATTTCATCCTGTCCGCCAAGAGCGACACTGGTCTCCCTCCGCTGGTGCTCGCCGGGTCCGGCCTCTTCGTCGGCGCGATCGGTCTGACCGTCGCCGGCCTCATCGGCGTGCTCCCGATCGCCTGGAACACGGATGACGTCACCTACCGGTTCGGAACCGTCCCGTGGTTCGTGCCGGTGCTCGCCATCGGGATCATCGCGACCGCGCTGGCGTACGTGCTCGGGATCGTGTCGACGCGGCTGCTCGGCTCGCGGCTGGCCTCGTTCATCGCGCTCGCCGAAGTTGTGGCGGCGCTGCTTTTCGGATGGCTGCTGCTCGGTCAGTTGCCGAACCTGCTGCAGGGTCTCGGGGCGGCTCTGGTGCTCGCGGGAGTGGTCGTCGTCAAGCTCGGTGAGCCCGCGGCTGCGGAGACGGGGGACCCAGCACTCGCCCCACCGGGTGAACAGTTCGTGGATGCTCTTGAAGTCCAGGACGCGCCGGACGAAACTGGCCGTGCCGGTGCTCGCACGGGCCCGGATCACTCGTAGGAGAGGACGCCGTCATGGCGCACGGAGACATCACCCACATCGATATCCCTGTGGGCGACATGGAACGGGCCAAGACGTTCTACTCGGGGCTGTTCGGTTGGGAGATCGCGGAGATCCCCGGGTTCGAGGACTACCCGATGTGGCAGGCACCGAACAAGATCAGCGGGGGAGGGCTCGCCCCGCGCAGCGCCGACTTCACGCAGCCGCGCTCGTACGTCGAGGTCGATTCGATCGACGAGACCATCGCCGCTGCCGTCGAGGCCGGCGCGACGGTCCTGCTGGAGAAGCAGCCGATCAGCGAGACGAGCTGGTGGGCGGCGATCAGTGACCCAGACGGCAACTCGATCGGACTATACGAAGGTGTGACCGACGCCGGCTGACGTGTTTGTATACCTTGATCCCCTAGCGCGGACTACAAGGGCGGCAAGTTCGGGAATTGTGTATACACTAGCTCTGTGAGCACCGCAGTCGAGCGAACCAGAGCCAGTGATCGCGCCTACGCGACGCTGCTCGATGAGATCCAGTCCGGCGAGCTCGCCCCAGGCACAGTCCTGGCCGAAGTCGAGCAGGCCGCCAGGCTCGGCGTCAGTCGCACCCCGCTGCGCGAGGCGCTGCAGCAGCTCAGCGCCGATGGCCTGGTCGAGCAGCAATCGCCGAGGGTCACGGTCGTGACGGACATCGATGCCGACGACATCCGATCGCTCTTCGAGATCCGGCGCGCGCTGGAGGAGTCGGCCGCCCGTCTCGCCGCAGTGCGCGGCGACGCCGAGCTGTTCGCACGCCTTGCCGCGGAGTTCGCGGATGCCGGAGCATCCCTCGACGCGGCGACGGGCCGCGACGACTACTACGCGCTCATCGCGCGCTTCGACCGGGCAGTGGATGCCGCGGTCGACAACGACTACATCGCCGCCGCCCTGCGCACCGTGCGCACGCACCTCGTGCGAGTGCGCCGGCTGTCTCGTGACAACCCGGCTCGGCTCGCCGCATCCGTCGCCGAGCACCGGCTCATCGCCGAAGCCCTCGCAGAGCGCGACGGCGACCTCGCCGCCCACGCCACGCACGTGCATCTGCGCAATGCGCTCACGAGCATCCTCGACAGCATCCAGAACATCGACATCACCCAGAACTCCGAGCACACCGAGAACAGAGGCCAGTCATGACCGTCACCCACCACGTCCGCGTCTACAAGAGCGAAGAAGACCTGCCCCGCGAAGGCCAGCTCGCCTGGAAGATCGCCGAGGTCGCGACCGACGCCGTCGAGGTCGAGCAGGACGTCGTCGACATGATCATCAACCGGATCATCGACAACGCCTCCGTCGCCGCGGCATCCCTCACCCGGGGCCCGATCATCGCGGCCCGCGACCAGGCGTTCAGCCACCCGGTCTCTACCGGAGGCAGCGGTGCGACCGTGTTCGGCGCCCCGCTCGACAAGCACACCAGCCCCGAGTGGGCGGCGTGGGCGAACGGCGTCGCGGTGCGTGAACTCGACTACCACGACACCTTCCTCGCTGCCGAATACTCCCACCCAGGCGACAACATCCCGCCGATCCTCGCGGTCGCCCAGCACACCGGCGCCGACGGCCGGGCGCTCGTGCGCGGCATCGCGACGGGATACGAGATCCAGGTCGACCTGGTGAAGGCGATCTGCCTGCACAAGCACAAGATCGACCATGTCGCGCACCTCGGGCCTTCGGCCGCCGCCGGGATCGGCACACTTCTCGGCCTCGACGCGGAGACGATCTACCAGGCCGTGAGCCAGGCGCTGCACACCACGACCGCGACACGGCAGAGCCGCAAGGGCGAGATCTCGACGTGGAAGGCACACGCGCCGGCCTTCGCAGGGAAGATGGCCGTCGAGGCCGTCGATCGCGCAATGCGCGGCCAGACCAGCCCGTCGCCGATCTACGAGGGTGAAGACGGCGTGATCGCCTGGATGCTGGACGGCCCGGATGCCGCGTACGAGGTGCCGCTGCCTGCCAAGGGTGAGGCCAAGCGCGCGATCCTCGACTCATACACGAAGGAGCACTCGGCCGAGTACCAGGCGCAGGCGTGGATCGACCTCGCTCGCAAACTGCACAACGAAGGCGTCGACACGTCTGCGATTGCTTCTGTGGTTCTTCACACGAGCCACCACACGCATTACGTGATCGGCTCTGGTGCGAACGACCCGCAGAAGTACGACCCGACCGCGTCGCGCGAGACGCTCGACCACTCGATCCCGTACATCTTCACCGTGGCGCTGCAGGACGGCACCTGGCACCATGTCGACTCGTACTCGCCGGAACGGGCCGCGCGAGCGGACACCGTCGAGCTGTGGAACAAGGTGACGACCCTCGAGGACGCCGAGTGGACCCGCCGCTACCACTCGAACGACATCGCGGAGAAGGCCTTCGGCGGCCGTGTGGAGATCCTCTTCAAGGACGGGTCGACGCTGGTCGATGAGATCGCCGTCGCCGATGCCCACCCGCTGGGTGCCCGCCCGTTCGCCCGCGACAACTACATCGCCAAGTTCCGCCTGCTGGCTGCACCGGTGCTGTCGCCTGAGGAGATCGAACGGTTCCTGTCGCTCGTGCAGCGTCTTCCGGAACTGACCGCAGCAGAGGTCGCAGAGCTGTCGATCATCGCGAAGCCGGGTGTCGTGGCATCCGAGCCCGTCACCAGGGGGCTGTTCTGATGCTGTACTCCACCACCACTCCCGCCGAGAAGCGGCGGCTGTTCCGCGAGCGGCTCGCGACCGGTGAGCTGCTGCGATTCCCCGGCGCGTTCAACCCGCTGAGCGCGCAGCTGATCGAGCAGAAGGGGTTCGAGGGCGTCTACATCTCGGGTGCCGTGCTCTCCGCCGACCTCGGCCTGCCCGACATCGGCCTCACGACGCTCACCGAGGTCGCCGGCCGCGGTCAGCAGATCGCCCGGATGACGGAGCTGCCCGCGATCATCGACGCCGACACCGGCTTCGGCGAGCCGATGAACGTCGCCCGCACGATCCAGACCCTCGAGGACGCGGGGCTTGCCGGAGCCCACATCGAGGATCAGATCAACCCGAAGCGGTGCGGTCACCTCGACGGCAAGGCCGTGGTCGACGAGCAGACCGCGATCAAGCGCATCCGTGCCGCCGCCGACGCTCGGCGCGACGAGAACTTCCTCATCATGGCGCGCACCGACATCGCCGCCGTCGACGGACTCGAGGCTGCGAAGGACCGGGCCAAGGCGCTGGTGAATGCCGGCGCCGATGCGATCTTCCCCGAGGCGATGCGCTCGCTCGAGGAGTTCGCCGCGATCAGGGCGGCAGTCGACGTGCCGATCCTGGCGAACATGACCGAGTTCGGCAAGAGCGACCTCTTCTCCGTCGATCAATTGAGGGATGTCGGGGTGAACATCGTCATCTGGCCGGTGTCGATGCTGCGGATCGCGATGGGCGCGACCGGCCGTGCACTCGATACGCTGAACGAAGAGGGGCATCTGACCTCGAAGCTCGGCGAGATGCAGCACCGCGCCGACCTCTACGACCTCATCGACTACGAGTCGTACAACCACTTCGACTCCGGCGTCTTCAACTTCACCGTTACGAAGGAGTGAGCAATGGCTGACAACGAGATCAAGAAGGGCCTCGCAGGGGTCATCGCCGATGAGACGGCGGTCAGCAAGGTCAACCCCGAGACGAACAGCCTGCTCTACCGCGGATACCCGGTGCAGGAGCTGGCGGCGACGCAGTCGTTCGAGGCGGTCGCGTACCTGCTGTGGCATGGCGAGCTGCCCACTGACGAACAACTGGATGAGCAGCGAGCCACCGAGCGTGCGCATCGCGCACTCGCCCCCGAGGTCAAGGATGCGATCGATCGTCTGCCGTTGGATTCGCATCCGATGGACGAGGTGCGCACCGCGGTCAGCGTGATCGGTGCGATCGAGACTGCCGGCATCAGCAATGTTCTGGATGCCGTCGGCACGCCGGAGGAGAATCTGCAGCGCAGCCTGCAGCTGTTCGCCGCCCTGCCGGCGATCGTGTCGTACGGGCAGCGTCGTCGTCGCGGGCTTGAGGCGGTCGACTCGCGTGACGATCTCGACTATGCGGCGAATTTCCTGTGGCTGACCTTCGGCGAGGAGCCGGATGCTGTGGTCGTCGACGCGTTCAACCGCTCGATGATCCTGTATGCGGAGCACTCGTTCAACGCGTCGACATTCACGGCACGAGTGATCACGTCGACACTGAGCGATCTGTACTCTGCGGTCGTCGGTGCGATCGGCGCGCTGAAGGGCCCGCTGCACGGCGGCGCGAACGAGGCCGTGATGCACATCTTCGACGAGATCGGCGGTGCGTCCGAGGTCTCGGGATGGCTCGACAAGGCGCTCGCCGAGAAGCGCAAGATCATGGGCTTCGGCCACCGCGTGTACAAGCGTGGCGACTCGCGAGTGCCGACGATGAAGGCCGCGCTCGACACCCTGGTCGCGCATTACGACCGTCCCGACGTGGCGGAGCTGTACGAGACGCTCGAGAGGGAATTCGTCGAGCGGAAGGGCATCTACCCGAACCTCGACTACCCGTCTGGCCCGGCGTACAACCTGATCGGCTACGACACGCTCACCTTCACCCCACTGTTCGTCGCCGCGCGCATCTCCGGCTGGACCGCGCACATCCTCGAGCAGCAGGCATCCAATGCCCTGATCCGCCCCCTGTCGGCGTACAACGGCCCTGATGAGCGGCATATCGCGGAGTACGAGCCGGACACCGCGGCGATCGACGTGCTGGAACGGCCGGAAGAGGCAGCGGGCTGATCCGCCCGGAACCCACCGAGGGAGAATCATGACGGAGCGCAGCGAAGCGGTTCTGGTCGACGTCGTCCGCACCCCGGTGGGGCGCGGCAAACCCGGCGGGATGCTGTCGGACGTGCATCCTGTGGATCTCGCCGCGGGAACGCTGCAGAAGGTCCTTGAGCGCAACGGCCTGGAGTCCAGGCAGATCGACGACGTGCTCCTCGGCTGCGTCAGCCAGGTCGGCGACCAGTCGATGAACATCGCCCGACAGGCGGTGCTCGCAGCGGGATTCGACGAGACGATCCCGGGCGCGACGATCGATCGGCAGTGCGGATCCAGTCAGCAGGCCGTGCACGTCGCGGCCCAGGGGATCATCGCAGGCGCCTACGACGCGGTCTTGGTCGGCGGCGTGGAGTCGATGAGCCGCGTTCCGCTCGGGTCGTCCGCCGCAGGTGGATCGCCGATGTCGCCGCGGTTGCGCGCCCGCTACCCCGACGGCCTGGTCAACCAGGGCGTCTCGGCTGAGCTGATCGCGCAGCGCTGGGGAATCGGCCGGGAAGAGCTCGACGCATACGCGGCCGAGTCGCACCGGCGCGCAGCCCAGGCCTGGGCGGACGGGTTCTTCGACGGCACTGTCATCGCGGTCGACGAGGCTCCGGACGCACGAGCCGACGAGACAGTGCGCCCCGGAACGACCGCCGAAAAGCTCGCCGGACTTCAGCCCGCGTTCCGTACCGACGCACTCGCTGCGCGATTCCCGGAGTTGGAATGGCAGATCACGCCAGGCAACTCCTCACCGCTGACGGACGGCGCATCCGCCGCCCTGCTTATGAGTGCGGAGCGCGCCGAGGCTCTCGGGCTTCGCCCCCGCGCCCGGTTCCACGCCTTCTCCGTGGTCGGCGACGATCCGATGATGATGCTCACCGGTCCGATCCCCGCCACTCGACGCATCCTCGAGCGCGCCGATCTCACGATGGCCGATCTCGATGCGTACGAGGTGAACGAGGCGTTCGCCTCCGTCCCGCTCGCCTGGGCCGCGGAGCTGGACGCGGATGCTGTGAAGCTGAATCCCCGCGGAGGCGCGATCGCGCTCGGTCACGCGCTCGGCTCGTCCGGGACGCGTCTGCTCGGAACGCTCGTCGATCACCTCGAAGCGACCGGTGGCCGCTACGGCCTGCAGACCATGTGCGAGGGCGGAGGCATGGCGAACGCGACGATCATCGAGCGGCTCTGACGTCCAGACCTTCCGGTCAGGTGCTCTCGGACAACTTCGGTCGCGCCCAGCGCGCGGGGAGATGGGGACCGTCCCACACCTGGATCACGCCCCACAGTGCGGCTGTGATCGGCACGGCGAGAATGGCTCCCACGATGCCACCCAGCACCGTGCCGACGGTCAGGGCGACGAGGATGACGAAGGCGTGCAGCTTCATCGAGCGTCCCATCAGCACCGGCTGCAGGAAGTTTCCCTCCAATTGGTTGACCAGTACGACGATGCCGACCACGATGAGGGCGTTCACCCAGCCGTTGGCCACCAGTGCCACGAGGGCGGCGAGGATTCCGGCGACGGTCGCTCCGACGATGGGGATGAAGGCGAGCAGGAAGACCAGCACGGCGAGCGGGATGGCGAGAGGAACCTGCAGGATGAGCAGGCCGATGAGGATGCCGATCGCGTCCACTGCCGCGACCGTGGCGGTGCCGCGCACATACGAGCCGAGGGTGCTGACGGTCTTGTCTCCGATCCGGCGAGCTCGAACATAGCCCTGACCGCGGAACGGGCGGAGCAGGAACTCCCACATCCGCGGGCCATCCTTCAGGAAGAAGAACAGGATCGTCACCATCAGCACGAGGCCGGTCACGAAGCTGGCGACGGCGCTGACTCCGGCGATGGCGCCGGAGCCGAACTGTGCGCTCGTGACGAACTCGGTGAGCGTATCGACCCACTCGTCGATCTGCTCGGGCTGCAGGAAGTCGAACGGCAGTGTCTGCAACCAGGCGAGCAGATGCTGGAAGCCTTCCTCCGCCTGTGAGTAGAGATCGTCCCACTGATCGAGAACGGCCCACACGATCAGCCAGCCGAGCGCACCCAGGATCACGACGATCCCGAGCAGGGTGATCACGGTCGCCAGCAGCGACGGCACACCGCGACGCCGCATCCAGCCCATCACGGGATTGAAGGCACAGGCGAGGATCAGAGCGATCATCAGCGGGATCGTGACGAGCGTGAGCTGTTGGAATGCGAAGATGATCCCGGCCAGGACGGCGACCACGACGATGATCTGAATCGCACGGATGCCGAGCTTGCCGAACCCGTCTGCCCAGAGGCTCCACGGCGCGCGAGTCGCTTTCAGCTCGACGTCCTGCGACTCGAGTCGCACCCGTTGCGGATCATTTCGGAACAGTCCCATGCACCCGAGGCTAGCTCCCAGGTCGCGGTTGCGCCGTTACTCCGCACGGATAACGGCAGAACCGCGACCTGGACGAGCGGTTCAGGACCGCGCGACCTCCAGCTCGATCACGGACCACGACAGCGGCGGCAGGCTCGCCCGCACCGCCCCGTCGACGATCTCGGCGCCGGGCAGCGGCACCATCCGAACGGAGTCGGGCGCGCTCTCGAGATTCGCGGTGAATCGGTCGCCGTCTTCGGGGATCGTCAGCGTCTCGGCGTTCGTGACCCGAAGGTTGCCCAGCCCGCGCAGATCGACAGTGAGGTCGTTCGACTCCTCCAGCGAGCGGTTGGCGACGAACACGACCAGTCGGCCGGTCTCCTCGTCCCACGTCGCGGCCGCGTCGACGGCATCCACGTCGCCGTATCGCTTGGTGCTGATCTGCGACGACGACACGGCGAGGCGCAGGATCTGCCCGCGCGCGAGGCGCGCCATCCGCTCGAAGGGCCAGAACGTCGACTGCCGCCAGGCCGCCCCACCCTCTTCGGAGCGGATCGGGGCGATGACATTGACGAGTTGCGCCTGATTGGCGATGCGCACCCGGTCGCCGTGGCGCAGCAGGCTGTTGAGGAAGGTGCCGACGACGACGGCGTCCGTCACCGAGTAGGTGTCCTCGATGAGGCGCGGGTGCGTGCGCCACGACTTCGACACCTGGTGCGGCTGGTCCTCGGTGTCGAGCCCCGACTGGTACCAGACGTTCCACTCGTCGAACGAGATGTCGACCTGCTTGGTGTGCTTGCCCGCGGCCTTCACCGCGTCGATCGTCGCGACGACGCCCTCGATGAAGGCGTCCATCTCCACGGCCTCGGCGAGGAACGACTCGGCGTCGCCGTCGTGCTCCTGGTAGTACGCGTGCATCGAGATGTAGTCGACCTCGTCATACGCGTGCGTGAGCACCGTGTGCTCCCAGGTGCCGAACGTCGGCATGCCGCGGTTCGACGATCCGACAGCGACGAGCTCGATCGAGTCATCGACGAGTTTCATCGCCTTCGCCGTCTCCTGTGCGAGGCGGCCGTACTCGGCGGCCGTCTTGTGGCCGATCTGCCACGGACCGTCGAGCTCGTTGCCCAGGCACCACAGCTTGATGTCGAACGGATCGGCTGCGCCGTTCTTGCGACGCAGGTCGGACCAGTAGGTGCCGCCGGGGTGGTTCGCGTACTCGACCAGCGCACGCGCTTCTTCGACCCCGCGGGTGCCGAGGTTGATCGCCTCCATGATCTCGACGTCCGCCTCCTTCGCCCAGTCCACGAACTCGTGCAGACCGAACGCGTTCGTCTCGATCGTGTGCCAGGCGCCGTCGATGCGCACAGGTCGATCTGCCGCAGGGCCGACCCCGTCCTCCCAGAGATAGCCCGAGACGAAGTTGCCGCCGGGGTAGCGGATCACCGTCGGCCCCATCTCCTTGACGAGCGAGAGCACGTCCTTGCGGAAGCCGCGCTCGTCGGCTTGGGGATGCCCCGGCTCATAGATGCCGGTGTACACGCAGCGGCCCATGTGCTCGACGAACGAGCCGAAGAGCCTGCGCGGCACGTCGGCGATCGTGTAGTCGCGGTCGATGGTGATACGGGCGTGGGACATTGCTCTCCTTGTTTCTGGCGGTGATGCCGGTGCGGGATGGGACTACTGACCGCCGAAGCCGCTGGTCGCGACGCCCTTGACGATCTGCTTCTGGAAGATGATGAACACGATGATCAGCGGGAGGGCGGCGAGCACAGCCTGCGCCATGACCTGCGCATACTGCACGCCGTAGGCGCTGATCACGGTCTGAAGGCCGACCGGCAGTGTCATCAGCGTGGTGTCGTTGATGACCAGGAACGGCCAGAGGAAGTTGTTCCACGCTCCGATGAACACGAAGATCGCCACGGATGCGAGGATCGGACGCGACAGCGGCAGGACGATCGACCAGAAGATGCGGAACCTGCTCGCGCCGTCGACGCGTGCCGCGTCCTCGAGCTCGATCGGGATGGCGTCGAAGAACTTCTTGAGGATGAAGACCATCGCCGGCACCACGACCTGGGGCAGGATCAATCCCCAGTACGTGTCGATCATGTTGAAGGTCAGCATCTGGTAGAACAGCGGGATGATCAGCACCTGCGGGGGCACGATGATCGACGCGATGACCACGACGAACAGCCACTTGCGCCCGGTGAAGTCCAGGCGGGAGAACGCGTATGCGGCCAGCGCTGAGATCGCCAGGGTGATGAGGGTCACAGCGGCCGATGTCCACAGGCTGTTGAACGCCCAGGTGTAGACGTTGCCCTGAGACAGGATCGCGGCGAAGGCGTCGACAGTGGGCCCGGTCGCACCGATCCATGACGGGTCGCCTGACGCGGCATCCGTCTCGGTCTTGAACGCCGTGGCGATCGCCCACAGGAACGGCAGCAACCAGCCGATCGCGAGCAGGGCGAGCACCACGAATGCGGCGACGCGCAGCGGTCCGAACGGCTTCTGGCCCGGCAGGTGCGGGCGCCGGCGACGCGCGCCGGGTGCCGTGATCGTCTCGGTGTGGGAGAGAGTGGCGGTGGACATCACAGCTCCTTCCGACGACGCGAGACCAGGGCCTGCGCGACGCCGATGATGACGATGAGGGCGAAGAACACGTATGAGATCGCGGCCGAGTAGCCGAATCGGTAGTTGACGAAGCCGGCTTCGTAGATGTATTGCACGATCGAACGGGTGGTGTCGCTCGCCACGCCGCCGAGCATCTGATACGCCTGGTCGAACAGCTTCAGCGAGGCGAGGATCTGCAGGATGAGGATGAGCACGGTGGCCGGTCCCAGCTGCGGGAGCGTGATCGACCAGAACTGACGCCAGGGTCCTGCACCGTCGAGCGACGCCGCCTCATACTGCTGTGAGGGGATGTTCTGCATGGCGGCGAGGTAGAGCAGGAAGTTGAATCCGACCGTCCACCACACCGTCGCGATGACGATCGAGATCATGTTCGTGTCTGGGTTCTGCAGCCAGGCGAGCGGCTCGAGACCGAAGGCCTTGAGGATGTTGTTCGCCGCGCCGATCTGGGGGTTGAAGATCCACACCCAGATCTGCGAGATCACGGTGGATGCGAGCAGATACGGCATGAAGAACGACAGCCGCCAGAGCCACTGACCGGGCAGGCCGCGGTCGACGAGGGCTGCCATGAGCAGCGCGATCACGACGAGGGGGACGGTGGACAGCAGCGTGAACCACACGGTGTTCCACATCGACTGCCACATCACCGGGTCCGTCAGGGCTTCGCCGTAGTTGGCGAATCCGACGAATCCGCCACCGGCGCCGGTCAGGGACTGGTCGGTGAAGCTGAGATAGATGCCGTGCACGATCGGCCAAATGAGGAAGAGCGCGAATGCGACGAGGAACGGTGCGAGGAACGCCCAGCTGATGAGCTGCTCGCGATTGCGGCTCCCGGCGCGACGGAGGCGGATGCCGGAAGCGGAGCCTGTGACGATCGTGCGCGTGGCAGCGCCGGAGGCGGCGACAGAGCCGGTGGTAGAGGTGGTCATGGCTTCCACTTCCCTTCGGGGTCAGCCGGGTTGGGTTGAGCGAGCATGGTGTTCGCACGCGCCTCGAAACGGTCGATCGCGGCAGCCGGGTCGTCTCCGCTGAGCAGCACTCCCTGCACGGCGGCACCGAAATCCTCTTGGAAGCTCGAGCCCGATCCGGTGAACCATGCGGTCGGGTCGTAGACGACGTGCTCCGCGGCCTCGGCGTAGTGCGCCTGTGGAATCAGATCGGCGTACTCCGCGGATTCGGTGACCGGCAGGAACGCCGGAATGTGCCCGGCCTCCGCCCATCCGAACGAGCCCTTCAACAGATCCGCCACGAACTGATACGTCAGCTCGCGCTTGGTCTCGTCGGCGTTCGTCTGGTGGGGGAGCACGAACGAGTGGGAGTCGGCGTACACGGCCGGGGTTCCGTACAGGGTGGGGATCATCGTCGCGTCGAACGGGATGCCGGCGTTCTGCATCGTGCGCAGCTCCCACACGCCGGTCATCAGCATGCCGCTCTTGCCGGTGGCGAATTCGGCGATCGCGGAGCCGTAGTCGTTCTGGGCGGCGGCGATCTCGCCGTCGAGCAGAGTCTGCATGAACGTGAGGGACTCGACCGCGGCATCCTTGTCGATCACGGCCTTGCCGCCGAGCGGCAGCTCGATGGCGAGTCCGTGCTGGGCGTAGAGGCCGTAGAACAACCGCCACATCTGCGCCCCGTCGCCGAGATAGCCGTACGACAGCGCATGGCCCTCGGCCGTGCCGCTGACGGTGCGGAGCTGATCGAGGAACTCCTCGGGGGATGCCGTCTCCTGCAGGCGCCCGTCGGTGTCGAGCACGCCGGCTGCGTCGCAGACGTCGGTGTTGAACATCATGACGAACGGATGCGCGTCGAGTGCGACGCTGAAGAGCCGGTCGCCGACGAAGCCCTTCTCCCAGATCGGAGCGGGGAAGGTGCTCTTGTCGACGCCGAGATCGGCGAGCCGGTCGAGATCCCAGTCGTCCAGGAGCCCGCCGGGCGCCCACCCGTTGACGCGGGTGGCATGCATGATCGCGACGTCGGGAGCACGGCCGCCGGCACCTGCCATCGCGAGCTTCGTGTAGTACGGCGTCCCCCAGGCGAGCACCGTGGGGCGGATCCGGTATGCATCCTGTGCATCGTTGACCCCATCGAGCAGCGACGACATCGTGACGCCGTCACCGCCGCTCAGAAGGTGCCAGAACTGCAAAGTCTGGGTGTCGGATGCGCTGACTTGACCGGGAGCGCACCCTGCGAGCAGGGCTGCGCCGGCGGCCAGCGAGCTGGCGGTGAGGAATTGTCTGCGGGACAGATCGAGCGGGGGTGTCATCGTCACTCCTTCGTGACCAGGGGGTAGGCGCCTACATCATTACATCGATGTAATCTGCCGCGCAAGCATCCATCGACAAATCGGTGGTCGGTGATCGGCGGGCTGCCTCAGGGGCGGTAGCCGGCGGGAGGTCGTGCTGTGCTCGCGCGTTCCACGAGGCGGTGCGCAACGGTCACGGATCGCGGCGCAGCGGTGGGATCGTCGATCCTCGTCTCGAGCAGATCGAGGGTTGCCTCTGCGAACTCCCCGCGGTCCAACGCGACCGTGGTGAGGGCGGGGGAGGAGAACTCCGAGATCTCGACATCGTCGAATCCGGTGACGACCACATCATCTGGAACGCGGATGCCGTGATCGTGCAGTGCGTGCAGTACGCCGACCGCAAGGGAATCCGTGAACGCCACGATGGCGTCGAATGCCACCTTGCGGGAGAGCAGGATGTGGGTGGCATCCGCACCGCCTGCCATCGCCCACGGCAGGCGGTTGACCTCGAGCGAGGGATCGGGCACGATGCCCGCGTCGCGCAGGGCGTCGTGCACGCCTTCCAAGCGGAGCCGGCTCGTCGCGGTCGCGATCGAGTCGTCGCCGTCGGCACCGATCACCGCGACGCGTCTCGCGCCGCGCGCCAGCACATGGCGGGTGGCGTCCGCGGCCGCGAGGCGACTGTCGATGCGTACGTGATCGGCGCGATGCTGCTCGACTTCGCCGATCACGACGAGCGGTGGCAGTCGGCCCGCGTAGCGGATCACGCTGTCTTCCAAGCGGATCGGATTCAGGATGAGCCCGTCGATGAGGTGCGCGCGCGCCCGTGCGAGCAGTTCACTCTCGCGCTCCGGTTCTGCCGCCGTCTCCTCAATCAGCACAGCGAGCCCGCGATCATGCGCGCCGGCGACGATCAGCTGCATCAGCTCTGCGGAATAGGCGGTCGCGAGATCCGGGAGCGCCAGCGCGATGATCCCGGAGCGCCCCTTCCTCAAGCCCCTGGCGCTGAGGTTCGGAACGAAGTCAAGACGCTGCATTGCCGCTTCGACCTTCGACCTGGTCTCCTCGCGGACGGGGACGGTGCGGGTGACGACGTTGGAGACGGTCTTGGGCGAGACCCCCGCGAGGGCGGCGACATCCTTCATCGTCGCGCGCGGGGGAGGCATCGCTGTCATTCGGTCAGTGTAACGGCGTGCGCGAGAGGCCCGGCAGCGGCGAGTGGCGCCTCTGTCGACGTGCGCGCCGTACACTCGGGGCGATGAACGACGTATCCTCGAGGCCCGGACGCACCGTCGGCGTCCGTGACGTTGCCGCGCTCGCCGGGGTCTCCCGGCAGACCGTCTCGCGTGTGCTGAACGACCACCCCGATGTCGCGCCTGAGACCAAGACCCGCGTGCTGCAGGCGATGCACGAACTCGACTATCGGATGAACAACGCGGCGCGAGCCCTCGGGACGCGGCGATCGCGCACTCTCGGTGTGCTCGCATCCGATGCGCTGCAGTACGGACCTTCGCGTAGCATCGCCGCGATCGAGAACGCGGCACGTGCTGCGGGCTACTGGGTGAGTGCGGCCTTCGCCGACGCCGGCGATGACGACTCCGTGATCTCCGCCGTCGAACACCTCGTGGCACAGGGCGTGGAGGGCATCGTGGTCGTCGCCCCGCACGCTCGCACCCTTCGCGCTCTCGACACTCTGCGGGTGGGGGTTCCCGTGCTCACCCTGCATTCGGCGGGTCACGGATCCCGTGGTCTCTCCGTCGATCAGGCTGCCGGGGCTCGCCTCGCGGTCGGGGCGCTGGCCGACGCCGGGCACTCCCGCATCGCGCATCTCTCAGGCCCTGCCGACTGGCTGGAAGCCGAGTCTCGCACCGAGGGGTACGCGGCCGAGCTGGCTCATCGCGGACTCGATCCTGCGCTGATGCTGGTCGGCGACTGGACCGCACGCTCTGGATACGAGGCCACCCGGGCCGTGCTCGCGTCCGACGTCACCGCGGTGTTCGCGGCGAATGACCAGATGGCGCTGGGGCTACTCGGCGGTCTGCATGAGGTGGGCGTCGCCGTGCCGGACGAAATCAGCGTCGTCGGCTTCGACGACGTCCCCGATGCCGCGTACTACTGGCCACGGCTCACGACCGTGCGCCAGGATTTCGAGGAACTCGCTCGTCGCGCGGTTGCCTCGCTGATCGGAGGATCGGATGCCGCGGCATCCGCCCTCGCGCCGATCGCCCCCGTCCTCGTCGCCCGAGATTCGGTAGCCCGGCCGCGCTGACCGCGCGCCGCCCTACGGCAGCGTGCGCACAACCTTGACGCTCGCGCGGCCGCGCACGTACACTTTCAGCACATCACTGTGACCGGTCACAGTCCCTGCCAGCATCCGATGAGGAACCCGTGAGCAACGAAGCCCCCGCATTCACCCCAGAGGTCGAGGCGGCCATCGCCGCCGCTCGGGCCGATGTCGCCCGTCTGCACAGCGAGCTGGTCCTCTACAACCTCATCGTCTGGACCGGCGGCAACGTCTCGGGCCGAGTGCGGGTGTCTGAAGACGGCAGCGCCGATCTGTTCGTCATCAAGCCGTCGGGCGTGAGTTACGACGACCTGTCACCCGAGAACATGATCCTGTGCGACCTCGACGGCGATGTCATCGCGGGCAGCGAGGGCAGTGAACGATCGCCGTCCAGCGACACCGCCGCCCACGCGTACGTGTACCGGAACATGCCAGAGGTCGGCGGCGTCGTGCACACCCACTCGACCTTCGCGGTCGCCTGGGCCGCGCGCGGCGAGGAGATCCCGTGCGTCATCACCGCGATGGCTGACGAGTTCGGCGGGCCGGTCCCGGTCGGCCCGTTCGCGATCATCGGCGACGACTCGATCGGGCGCGGCATCGTCGAGACGCTCAGCGGACACCGCTCACGCGCCGTGCTCATGCAGAACCATGGCCCGTTCACGATCGGAACGGACGCGAAGGATGCCGTGAAGGCCGCGGTCATGGTGGAGGACGTCGCTCGCACCGTGCACTATGCCCGTGAGGCCGGTCCGCTCATCCCCATCCCGCAGGAGTCGATCGACAGCCTCTACAACCGATACCAGAACGTGTACGGCCAGAGCGGAGACACCCGACGATGAGCGCCCACGACGACATCCTCGAAGGCCGCACCAGCCTCGGCATCGAGCTCGGCTCGACCCGCATCAAGGCGTGCCTGATCGGCTCCGACGCCACCGAGGTTCTCGCGACCGGATCCTTCGCGTGGGAGAACCGCCTCGAGCGCGGCCTCTGGACCTACGCGCTGGACGAGGTCTGGCAAGGGCTGCGGGCGGCGTTCGCCGACCTCATCGGCGACGCGGAGAAGCGCCACGGTGTGCGCCCGGACACGTTCGGTGCCATCGGCATCTCGGCGATGATGCACGGCTACCTCGCCTTGGATGCTGCCGGCGATCTGCTCGTGCCGTTCCGCACCTGGCGCAACACCAACACCGGCGTCGCGGCCGCCGAGCTCACCGGCCTGCTCGGCGTGAACATCCCGCTGCGCTGGTCGATCGCGCACCTGCACCAGGCGGTGATCGACGAAGAGCCGCACGTGCCGCAGCTCGACTTCGTCACGACGCTCGCCGGCTACGTGCACTGGAAGCTCACGGGCGAGAGGGTGCTCGGCGTCGGCGACGCGTCGGGCATGTTCCCGATCGACTCCGCGACCCGTGACTACGACGCGGAGATGCTGGACGCCTACTCCGTCCTCGCGGCCGACCGTCTGCCCTCGCCTCTTGGCGAACTGTTCCCCCGCGTACTCCCTGCGGGCACCTCGGCCGGCTCGCTCACGGCCGAAGGGGCGGCACTGCTGGATCCGACCGGCGTTCTGCGACCCGGCATCCCCCTCTGCCCGCCCGAGGGCGACGCCGGCACCGGGATGGTCGCGACCAACTCGGTCGCTCCGCGCACCGGCAACGTCTCGGCGGGCACGAGCATCTTCGCGATGGTCGTGCTGGAGCGCCCGCTCACGAGCGTGCACCACGAACTCGATCTCGTGACGACTCCGGCAGGCGACGCCGTCGCGATGGTGCACTGCAACAACGGCGCCAGCGAGCTCGCCGCATGGGCGGGCCTGTTCACGCGGTTCGCGGCAGCAGCCGGACAACCCGTCGACGACGACGCGGTCTTCGACGCGCTGCTGCGCGAAGCACTCGACGGCGAAGCGGATGCCGGTGGCCTGCTGGCCTACAACCACCTCGCCGGTGAGCCGATCGCCGGCCTCGACGAGGGGCGGCCGCTGTTCGTGCGCACCCCCGACAGCGACTTCTCGCTCGCGAACTTCATGCGGGCGCAGGTCTACGGCGTCTTCGGCACGCTCGCCCTCGGAATGCAGGTGCTCGAAGCCGAGGGTGTCGAGCTCGACCGCATGTTCGCGCACGGAGGCATGTTCCGCACGGCAGGGGTCGCACAGCGCTTCCTCGCCGGCGCTCTCGACGCATCTGTGGCCGTCGGCGCGCTGGCATCGGAGGGTGGTGCGTGGGGCATCGCCGTGCTGGCCTCGTATCTCGCGCACTCCGACTCCGCGGATCTCGGCACCTACCTCGAAGAGCAGGTGTTCGCCGCGGCATCCCTCACGACCGTCTCACCGGACCCGGCGGATGTCGCCGGCTTCGCCACGTACCTCACCCGCTATCGCGCCGGCCTCGCCATCGAGTCCGCCGCGGTCGACTCGCTCTGATCTCCCGCGAAAGGGACCACGCACCATGTCTTTGACTACTTCTCTCGACGCCTACGAGGTCTGGTTCCTCACCGGAAGCCAGCACCTGTACGGCCCCGAGACGCTCGCGCAGGTCGCCGAGCAGTCGCGCACGATCGCCGAGGCTCTGGATGCTGCTGCAGATGTGCCGGTGAAGATCGTGTGGAAGCCGGTGCTGACCGACTCCGCCGCGATCAAACGCATCGCGCTCGAGGCCAACGCCGACGACAACGTCATCGGCCTGATCGCCTGGATGCACACGTTCAGCCCCGCGAAGATGTGGATCGCAGGCCTCGACGCCCTGCAGAAGCCGCTCGCGCACCTGCACACGCAGGCCAATGTCGAGCTCCCGTGGTCCGACATCGACTTCGACTTCATGAACCTGAATCAGGCCGCCCACGGCGACCGGGAGTTCGGCTACATCCAGACCCGCCTCGGCGTGCCGCGCAAGACCGTCGTCGGCCACGCGGGCGACCCGCGCGTGCAGCGGGAGATCGGCACCTGGCAGCGCGCTGCCGCAGGGCTCGCGGCATCCCGCAGCCTGAAGCTCGCCCGATTCGGCGACAACATGCGCTTCGTCGCCGTCACCGAGGGCGACAAGACCGAGGCGGAGCTGCGCTTCGGCGTGCAGGTCAACACCTGGGGCGTGAACGAGCTTGCGGATGCTGTCGCCGCGGCATCCTCGTCGGACGTCGACACGCTGGTGGCCGAGTACGAGGAGCTCTACGAGGTCGTTCCGGAACTCCGCAAGGGCGGCGACCGGCATGAGTCACTGCGCGACGGGGCAGCCATCGAGATCGGGCTGCGCTCGTTCCTGGAAGAGGGCGGGTTCGGCGCGTTCACGACCTCGTTCGAAGACCTAGGCGCGTTGAAGCAGCTCCCCGGCCTCGCTGTGCAGCGGCTCATGGCCGAGGGCTACGGCTTCGGCGCCGAGGGCGACTGGAAGACCGCCGTGCTCGTCCGCATCGCGAACGTCATGGGCGCCGGTCTGCCCGGTGGCGCGAGCCTGATGGAGGACTACACCTACGACATGACCCCCGGCGACGAGCTCATCCTCGGTGCGCACATGCTCGAGGTCTCGCCATCGCTCACCACGGCGAAGCCCATGCTCGAGATCCACCCGCTGGGCATCGGCGGCAAGGACGACCCGGTGCGCCTGGTCTTCACGGCCGACCCCGGCCCCGCCGTCGTCGTGGCCATGAGCGACATGCGCGACCGCTTCCGCCTCACCGCGAACGTCGTCGAGAACGTCGAACCGCGGGCGGCTCTGCCGAACCTGCCCGTGGGCCGTGCCGTCTGGAAGCCGGCCCCCGACTTCAACACCAGTGCCGCCGCGTGGCTCACGGCCGGCGCCGCGCACCACACGGTCATGTCGACCGCCGTGGGACTCGAGGCGTTCCGCGACTTCGCCGAGATGGCAGAGGTCGAACTGCTCGTGATCGACGACGACACCACGCTGCCCGAGTTCCAGCAGCAGGTGCGGTGGAACCAGGCCTATTACCGGCTGGCGCAGGGGCTGTGAATCAGGCGGCTATCGTCGAAGACATGAGCGCTCCCATCCCTGCATCCGGCCGTCAACTGCGCATCTCTGCGCACGGCTACGAAGCAGCCATCGCGAGCGTCGGCGCCACACTGCGCGCACTCACGTTCGACGATCGCGACCTCATCGTGCCTTTCGACGCCGACGAGGTGCGCCCGGCGTACAGAGGCGCGACGCTCGCGCCGTGGCCGAACCGTATCGTCGACGGCCGCTACTCGTTCGGCGGCGCCGAGCATCAGCTGCCGATCACCGAACCCGCCCGCGGGCATGCACTGCACGGCCTGCTGGCGTGGACCGAGTTCACCGACCGCGTCGTGGAAGATGACCGCGTCGTGCTGGTCGCCGTGATCGAACCGCAGTTCGGATACCCGTTCCGCGTCGAGGTCGCCGTCGAGTTCCGTCTCGATTCAGACGGTCTGAATCAGACGGTCACCGCGCGCAACATCGGGGCGGATGCTGCGCCCTGGGGCACCGGTCCGCATCCGTATCTGGTGGGCGGCGAAGGGCGCGTGGACGACTGGACGCTCACGCTCCCAGCATCCGAGGTGCTCACCGTCACACCCGACCGGCTGAGCCCGGTCGCGGCGGAATCGGTCGATGCGCATCCGGAATGGGACTTCCGCGCCGCGCGCCCGATCGGCGACGTGTTCATCGATCACGCCTTCACCGAGCTCGCACTCACCGGCGGCGTCGCCGAGGTGCGCGTCGTCGCGGCGGACGGCCACGGCGTCGCACTGAGCTGGGACGAGAGCTGTCCGTGGGTTCAGGTGCACACGGCCGACCTTCCGGACGATGCCGCGCACAGCCGGATCGGTCTGGCGGTCGAGCCGATGACGTGCCCACCCGACGCATTCAACTCCGAGGTGGATCTGATCGTGCTCGAACCGGGGGCCGAAGCCGCGGCATCCTGGCGTTTCCGCGCGATCTGACCGCATCGCCCATGGGCATCTCTGCCCGTGAGGTGCGTCTCGTTCTGGCCATACGATGGGATCCGTGACCAACGAGACGCCCGAGAATCCCCCGCCCACCCCGCCGAATGTGCCGGAGCCGGTGAACGAGGCAGCCGCGGGACAGCACGGATTCGACGGCACCTTCTCGTCGGATGGCGCGGCGTCGGATGCTGCCGTGCCGGATGCTGCCGTGCCGGATGCTGCGGTGAGCGGAGCGCCCGGGTATCCGCCCGCGGCCCCAGGGGGTCACGAGATTCCCGGAGCGCCCGTGCACCAGGCCGCGGCCGCACCCGCGTACCAGGCTGCCCCGGTGTATGATCCGAACGTCACGGCGCACGACCCGAACGCCCCGGTGTACGATCCGAACGCCGCGGCGTACCCCGGAACAGCGCCGGTCTACGACCCCAACGCGCCTCAGGGATATCCCGTCGGCGGATATCCTCCGGGCGCTTACCAGGCCGCACCGGCCGCGCCGAAGAAGCCGATGTCGAAGGGCCTGCTGTTCGGCATCATCGGCGGCGCCGCGGTACTGGTACTCCTGATCGCCGCTGCGATCGTCGTGCCGAATCTTCTGCGGGGGGCTGCCCCGACAGCATCCGATGCGGTGGAGAAGTACCTGACCGCGCTGTCCGAGGGCGACGCAGAGGCAGCGATCGCGTTCGTCGAGACCTACGCCGACGACAGCCTGCTCACAGACGAGGTGCTCGGCGCCTCGCTCGAGCTCGCTCCGATCACCGACATCGTCGTCGAGGAGTCCGAGGACGCAAGCGAGTACGAGGCGACGGTCTCGGCATCCTTCGCCGTCGGTGGGGAGACGATCGAACGCGATTTCACGGCGTACAACTCCTCCGAAGACGGATGGCTGATCAGCGACGGCCTGGTCATGGCGACGCTGACGAACTTCGACGGCCTCGGCCTGACCGTGAACGGCGCCGAGCCTGCCGACTCCTCGACGTCGCTCTTCCCCGGCGCGTACCAACTCGCGTTGGGATATGAAGAGTTCGCGCTTGACTCCGACACCGATACGTTCACGCTCACGACGGATGCCGACAGCGAGCTGTTCTGGGACATCTACCCGGTGCTCACCGACGACGGCGCCGCGACGTTCCGCTCACTCGTACGCACGGCGATCGAGGAGTGCGTGGCGATGAAGACTCTCACGACGCCGTGTGGCATGGACATCACCGACATCGACCTCAGCGGCTACACCCCGGTCGACGGCTCGGTGACCAGGACGATCACCAGCGACGGTCAGGCGACGCTCGACAGCATGCTGCCGGAGGTCGACTACTCCACGCCCACACTCGTCTCGACGTATGACACTCCCGACGTGGACATGACGCTTCAGGGCACCAAGGACGGCACGACCTCGGAGTTCGAGGTCTTGTTCGGCGGCTACATGGACACGCCGTCGGTCGACTTCGCCCAGGAGACTCCGACCGTCACCTGGGACTGATCCGCACATCGAACTGAGAACGGCCGGAGGCGTGAGCCCCCGGCCGTTCGTCGTTCAGCGTGCCAGCCAGCCGCGCAGCGCCCGCGTGACCCAGGGGAGCACCCAGTAGGTCATGATGGGCGTCAGCACGATCGTCGTCGCGAGCACCCGCAGCCAGAGCGGCAGTTCGCCCCAGCCCGGAACCGGGGTCATCGCCAGGCTGAAGAGCAGATTGACGGGGAAGAATCCCAGCCAGATCGTCACGGCCTGCTTCCATCGCGGCGGTGCGGGCGGAGCATCCTCGACGGTGGTGGCATCCGGAATCCGGATCGATCCGGTCGCCGGTTCGTCGAACCAGCCCTCGATCCCGGTGCGCCGGCGCGAGTGCGCGCTGCGCACGAAGCCCTCGCCCATCGACAGCCACCACGTGCGCTCCGGCGACTGCTCCCACGCGTCGAGCGTCTCGGTGCTGGCGAACCGGTACAGCATGTGCCAGAGTTGCGAGTCCTCGCCGGCGCGCACCCACCCTGAGCCCAGGAATCCCGGATGCTTGTTCGCGAGATTGACGCCGGTCTGCACCCAGGCGGTCGCCTCGGAGATGCGTGCGGGATCCACCTCGCGGCGGATGGAGACGGTGATCGGAACGCTGGACATGGTGGGCCCCTCGGAGAAAAAGCGTGCTTGTGGCGGATCCGAGTGTATGCGGGCTTTGTTTCGTGTTTGCTTCGAGCCGCGGAGCTTCGCCAACGCAGGTCGCCTCGAGACGGAGAAGACCCCCGCCGACCCGATTCGGCGGGGGTCTCGGGAGCTTTGCTCACCGTCGCGCGGAAAGTCCTGACTACCCGATCCGGTCTGAGTTCTTCCGCGCATCTGCAGTTGTACGTGTCGAAGGTGACCGGGCGGTGAACTGCCGAGGAACACGCGACATCGACTGCTCCGGTCTGCGTTGCCGTAAATACATGGACGCCCTAGTAAATCCGCGGATGGCAGAGTAATCTGTTCATCGTGCCAAAGAAGGCACGAAGGGACATGGCATAATGACTCGAATCATCCCCCACTTTGTAGGCGGATCGCTTCTCACCCCGAAGGATGGACGCTTCGGCGACGTCTTCGACCCGAGCGAAGGCACCGTGCAGGCACGAGTGCCATTGGCTTCGGAAGGCGAGGTGCGTCGCGTGATCGACGATGCCGAGGCAGCGCAGCCGGCGTGGGCTGCGACCAACCCGCAGAAGCGTGCGCGTGTGCTGCTGCGCTTCCTCGATCTCGTGCAGAAGAACATGACCGAGCTCGCAACGCTGCTCTCCAGCGAGCACGGCAAGACCTTCGATGACGCCAAGGGTGACATTCAGCGCGGTCTCGAGGTGATCGAGTTCGCCGCCGGTGCGCCGCACCTTCTCAAGGGCGAGTACTCCACCGAGGCCGGCACCGGTATCGACGTGTACTCGATGCGCCAGCCGCTCGGCGTCGTCGCCGCCATCACGCCGTTCAACTTCCCCGCGATGATCCCGCTGTGGAAGGCGGGTCCCGCCATCGCCGCAGGCAACGCCTTCGTGCTCAAGCCCAGCGAGCGCGACCCGTCCGTGCCGGTGCGCCTCGCCGAGCTCTTCCTCGAAGCAGGTCTGCCCGCGGGCATCTTCAACGTCGTCCACGGCGACAAGGAAGCCGTCGACACGCTGCTGACGGACCCGCGCATCCAGGCCGTCGGATTCGTGGGATCGACGCCGATCGCCGAGTACATCTACTCGACCGCGACAGCGCACGGCAAACGAGCGCAGTGCTTCGGCGGGGCGAAGAACCACATGATCGTCATGCCCGATGCCGACCTCGATCAGGTCGCCGACGCGCTGATCGGATCCGGTTACGGTTCGGCGGGGGAGCGCTGCATGGCGATCTCGGTCGCCGTTCCCGTCGGTGACGAGACCGCTGAGGCGCTCGCGGCGAAGCTCACGGAGCGGGTCGGTCAGCTTCGCGTCGGGCCGTCCCTCGCCGAGGACGTCGACTACGGGCCGCTCGTGGCACGCTCCGCAGTCGAACGCGTGGAGGACTACATTCAGCAGGGAATCGACGCCGGCGCCACGCTGCTCGCCGACGGACGAGGGCTCGCGGTCGCCGGGCATGAGGAGGGCTTCTACCTCGGCCCGACCCTCTTCGACCACGTCACGACAGACATGTCGATCTACCGCGAGGAGATCTTCGGCCCGGTGCTGGTGATCGCGCGCGCAGCGGACTACGAAGAGGCGCTGGCCATGGCATCCGATCACGAGTTCGGCAACGGCGTCGCGATCTTCACTCGCGATGGAGACGCCGCCCGCGACTTCACCGCTCGGGTGAACGTCGGCATGGTCGGCGTCAACGTGCCGATCCCGGTGCCGATCGCGTACTTCACGTTCGGAGGCTGGAAGCGCAGTGGCTTCGGCGACCTCAACCAGCACGGCGCCGACGCCTTCCGCTTCTACACGAAGACCAAGACGGTGACGAGCCGCTGGCCCGCGCACGGTGTGCGCGACGGCGCGAGCTTCGTCATCCCGACCATGCACTGAAAACCACCGACCACATCACGATCTGCCCACAAGGCGAGAGGATCCCCGATGACGATGATCACCACAACCACCGAGGAGCGCGAGGCCATCCTGCACGCGGTGCGCGAGTTCGCCGAGGCCGAACTCGCTCCGTACGCCGCCGAACGCGACGAGAACCACATCTTCCCCCGCGAGGCCCTGCAGCGTGCCGGCGACCTGGGCCTCGGCGGCATCTACGTCGACGAGGAGTTCGGTGGCACAGGACTGTCGCGCGTGGACACGGTCGCGATCTTCGAGGAGCTCGCGAAGGGCGACCCCGCGGTCGCCGCATACATCTCCATCCACAACATGGTGGTGTGGATGCTCGACACCTACGGCTCCGATGCGCAACGCGGCGAATGGCTGCCGGAGCTCACCGGCATGACGGGTTTCGGTGCGTACTGTCTGACCGAGCCCGGTGCCGGATCCGACGCCGCAGCCATCGCCACCAGCGCGATCCGCGACGGGGAGGAATTCGTACTCACAGGGGTGAAGCAGTTCATCTCCGGCGCGGGCGAGGCTGCCGTGTACGTCGTGATGGCGCGCACCGGCGAGGCTGGTGCCCGAGGGATCTCGGCATTCCTTGTGCCCGGTGACGCGGAGGGCCTGTCCTTCGGCGCGCCGGAGAAGAAGATGGGCTGGCATGCCCAGCCTACGCGGCAGGTGATCTTCGATGAGGTGCGGGTACCGGCATCCGCTCTTCTCGGCGTGGAAGGGCAGGGCTTCGCGATCGCGATGTCGGCGCTCAACGGCGGCCGGCTCAACATCGCGGCATGTTCGCTCGGCGGTGCGCGCTGGGCGCTGGATCAGGCGCGGCGCTACGTGCACGAGCGTTTCACGTTCGGCGAGGCGCTCGCCGAGAAGCAGAGCATCGTGTTCGCGATCGCCGACATGGAGACCGAGCTGCATGCGGCGCGGCTGCTCGTCGAAGACGGTGCGCGCGCCGTCGACGAGCACGCGGAGGACGCGACCGTGCGATGCGCGATGGCCAAGCGCTTCGCGACGGATGCGGGATTCCGCGTGGCCAATGATGCCCTTCAGCTGCACGGCGGCTACGGGTACCTTCAGGACTACGGGATCGAGAGGGTCGTGCGGGACCTGCGCGTCCACCAGATCCTGGAAGGGACCAACGAGATCATGCGCATGATCGTCGGACGCGATGCCCTCAAGGCGGCGTCATGAGAATCGCATTCCTCGGCCTCGGGCACATGGGGCTGCCGATGGCGCGCAACCTGCAGGCGGCCGGCCACGACGTGATCGCGTTCGATGTGATGGATGCTGCGCGGGCCGCCGCAACGACCGCCGGTCTTTCGCTCGCCGAGTCCGGACCGGATGCCGCGACCGACGCCGACGTGGTCATCACGATGTTCCCGGCGGGCAGGCATGTGATCGAGGCGTACGAGAGCGGCCTGCTCGCCGCAGCGCGACCGGGCACGCTGTTCATCGAGTCGTCCACGATCGCGGTGGATGAGGCGCAGGCCGCGCACGCGCTGGCGATCGCGGCTGGGCATCGCAACATCGATGCGCCAGTCTCCGGCGGTGTGGTGGGGGCCGAGAATGCGACGCTCGCGTTCATGGTCGGCGCATCCGACGACGACTTCGCCGCAGCGCTCCCGTTGCTCGAGGCGATGGGCAAGCGCATCGTGCACTGCGGCGGGCCGGGTCTCGGGCAGGCCGCGAAGGTGTGCAACAACATGATCCTCGCGGTCTCGCAGATCGTGGTGGGCGAGGCCTTTGTGCTCGGCGAGCGGCTCGGACTCTCGCATGACGCGCTGTACGACGTGGCAGCGAACGCCTCAGGTCAGTGCTGGGCGCTGACGACGAACTGTCCTGTTCCGGGTCCGGTGCCGACGAGTCCCGCGAACCGCGACTATCAACCGGGATTCGCGGGTGCCCTGATGGCGAAGGACCTCGGGCTCGCCCTGCAGGCGATCGAGCAGACTTCGACGGATGCGCGGATGGGCCGCCTCGCGCAGGAGATCTATGCCGCATTCGCCGCGGGTTCCGGCGGCGGGAGGGACTTCTCCGGCATCATCACCGACATCCGCGACGGACAGGTGTGATGATCGTCAGTGACGTTTCCCAACCACTGAGGAGTCATCCATGACCGAGTACGAGACGATCCTGGTCGAGCGGCGCGGACGCGTGGGGTGGATCACCCTCAACCGGCCGCAGGCGCTGAACGCGTTGAACTCGCAGCTCGCGCAGGAGGTCACTGCGGCAGCCGTCGCGTTCGACGCGGATCATGGCATCGGCGCGATCGTGGTGACTGGTTCGGAGAAGGCATTCGCCGCCGGCGCCGACATCAAGGAGATGGAGTCGATGTCGGCCGCCGACATGCGAGCGACCGACCACTTCGGAGCCTGGGACGACTTCGCCGCCGTCCGCACTCCCGTCATCGCGGCAGTGAGCGGGTTCGCCCTCGGTGGCGGATGCGAGCTGGCGATGATGTGCGACATCATCCTCGCGGCTGACACCGCGAAGTTCGGGCAGCCGGAGATCAACCTCGGCGTCATTCCAGGGATGGGCGGCACGCAGCGATTGATCCGCGCGGTCGGCTACTACAAGGCCGCCGAGCTCATCCTCTCGGGCCGCATGATGGGCGCTGAGGAAGCGGAGCGTGCTGGTCTCGTGTCACGGGTGGTGCCGGCATCCGATCTGCTGACCGAGGCGACGACGCTCGCCGACACGATCGCATCCAAGGGGCTGCCGAGCCTCTACGCCGCGAAGGCCGCGCTGGATGCCGCGATGGAGACGCCGCTCGCCGACGGTCTCGCGCATGAGAAGCAGGCGTTCGCCGCGCTCTTCGACACCGCCGACCAGAAGGAGGGCATGTCCGCCTTCCGCGAGAAGCGGAGCCCGGACTTCACCAACCGCTGACCGCGGGGATACTGCTGCCTGCTGGCCGCTGAGCTTCTGCGGGTCGGATCGTTGACCGCGCGGATCGTGCTTCTGCGGGTCGTTGAGCGAGGGAGCGGAGCGACGGAGACGAAACGCGTTGAGCGAGCGGAGCGAGTCGAAACGTCGCGACTACTCGCCGAGCGCGTCGAGGATCTTCTCGAGCCGGCGCGTGCGGGTCTCGTCAGTCTTCGCGTCAGCGATCTGACGCGCCATCTCCTTGCGCTTGGACGGTGGCAGGTTCTCGAAGGCCGCGCGGACGGCGGGATCGGCATCCAGTGCCTTGGCCAGCGCCGGCGGGATCTCGATGACGCGCTCGGCGGTGTCCGGGCTGATCGTCACCTCGATCTCGTCGTCGATCTCGACGCCGGCTTCCGCGCGCGCGGCCTTGCTGAATCCGATCATGTTCTGTCCACCCATGCGGGACAGGCGAAGGCGGATGCTGCGATCGCCGAAGTCGACCACGACGGGAAATGCCTTGCCGGCGCCCAGGGATTCGACCTGTTCGTCGCTGAGTACGATCGCGGCGGCGGGGCCGCGGCCCTCCAGTACGGTCTTCAGATGCAACTCGGTCATGGCGCCCAGGTTATAACGGCCGATGTCATCTTTCGAGGGTCTCCGCGAGCATCTGGTTGCGCTCGTCGATGAGTCGCCGCATGTATTCGCGCATGAACAGCCGGTCGACCAGCGTGCCGATCGGACCGAACGGCGAGCGGAAGGTGATCGTGTCGCGCATGAGCGTGCCTTCGGAGTGCTCTTCGAACACGTGCTCGTGGTGGAACCAGGCGAAGGGACCCTTCGTCTGGCGATCGCGGAACCGGCGCGGAGGGTCGATGTCGAAGACGACCGAGGTGAGGTGGAACGGCACTCCGAAGTGTCGCGCGCGCCAGGTCACGGTCGAGCCTTCGGTGAAGACGCCGCCGTCAGGGCCCTTGACCATGGTCTCGCCATAACGGGCCATCGACTCCACGTGCAGGGCGGGGTCGATCGCCGCGGCGAAGACTTCGGCCGGCGTGGCCCGGATGACGCGTTCGAGAGTGAACCGTGCCATCAGCGGCGTCGTGCCATCAGAGCGGATCCGGCTGCGGACGCGGCTCGGTGAAGTCGCCGGCGTTCTTGCGCAGGCGGGCGACGATCGCGACGAGGTCCGCAGCATCCGTCGAGCTGATGCCGGGATTGCTGAACACCTCGCCGTTGAGCGCGGTCGTCGCGCGCTCGACCAACGCGCGGCCTTCTTCCGTGAGTGCCAGCATGGCGGCGCGTCCATCGTGCGGATGCGGTTCGCGCAGGATCAGACCGTCGCGCACGAGGCGTTCCGCCGTGCTCGTCACTGTTGTGGCGTGCACCTGCAGGCGGGCCACGACGCTGGACAGCGGAAGCCGGCCCGTGCGGCTGAACGCGAGCAGGCGCAGCACCTCGAACCGTGCGAACGAGAGGGCGAAGGGCTTGAGCGCAGCATCCACTCGCGAGAGCAGCAGCTGCTGCGCCCGCATCACCGATGTCACCACGGTCATGCCGTCCGCGGCATCCGACCAGCCGTGCGCCAGCCACTGCCGCTTCGCCTCGGCGAGCGGATCGGTGGGAAGGGGACGGGGGAAAGCCACGATTCAACCGTATCGGCAGAACGACGTGGGGACGGTGATGTCGAGCATGAATCTGGGTATCATGATGAGTGAAACTCGATTTCATTCGGTCTCGCTGACTAGAATCGACCTTGTCGTGAGGAGTAGTCGATGAAGATCTTCGTCTTGGTCAAAGAGGTGCCAGACACCTATGGCGATCGCAAGCTGAATCTGGAGACCGGGTTGGCCGATCGTGCGGCCGGTGATGTGGTTCTGGATGAGATCACCGAACGCGCTCTCGAAGTCGCCCTGTCGTATGCGGACAAGAACGACGGCACCGAGGTGGTCGCGCTCGCGATGGCTTCGGAGTCCTCGACGGCGTCGATCCGTCGTGCACTCGCGATCGGCGCAGCATCCGCAGTGCACGTCGCCGACGAGCAGCTCGCCGGCGCCGACCTCGGACTGACCGCCGAAGCGCTCGCCGCGGCCATCCGTCGCGGCGAACCCGACCTGGTCATCACCGGGAACCTCTCCACCGACGGTTCGGGTGGCGTCATCCCCGCGATGTTGGCCGAGCATCTCGGCTACGCGCAGGCGACCGCTCTCAACGCCGTGGAGATCACGGCCGATGGAGTTTCCGGCACCCGTGCCGCGGACGATGGCAACCAGTCGGTGTCGGTGTCGTTCCCGGCGGTGATCTCGATCACCGAGGCGCTGCCGGATGCGCGTTTTCCGAACTTCAAGGGCATCATGGCGGCGAAGAAGAAGCCGCTCGAAGTACTGTCCCTCGACGAACTCGGTGTCTCAGCGGATCCCGCGGCGGCGCCGCGGACGATCATGACGACGGTCTCCGAGAAGCCCCCGCGTGCGGCGGGCGTGAAGATCACCGATGAGGGCGACGCCGGCGCGAAGCTGGTCGAGTACCTCGTGCAGAACAGGCTGGTGTGACGATGAGCTACCCCGACGACTCGATCCTCGTCCTCGTGGACGTGACTCCTGTAGGTGACGCCGCGAGTTCGACAGCGGCGCTCATCGGTGCTGCGTCGACGATCGGATCTCCGGTCGCGCTGGTACCGGGTGGATCGCAGAGTGCCGTGGATGCCGCGGCAGCTGCCGGCGCGTCGGTCGTGCTGACGGCTGACGCGGATGCCACTTCTCTCACGGTTCCGCTGGTCGATGCCCTGCAGGCCGCCTACCAGAAGGTGCAGCCGGACGCTGTGCTGGTGTCGAACTCGATCGCCGGTCGCGACGTCTCCGGTCGCCTCGCCGTACGCGAGAAGCTGGCCCTGTCAGTGGACGCGATCGGCGTCTCCCGCGACGACGAGGGCATTGTCGCCCACCACTCCGTCTACGGCGGCGCCTACCTCGTCGACTCGGCGCCGACCTATGGCGCGCCGATCATCACCATTCGCCAGGGTGCCGTGGACGTCCGTGCTGAAGCTGTCGGCACGCCGACCGTCGAGACGGTCGAGGTGACGGCGTCCGGTGCTGCCGCCGCGAGCGCGGGGACCATCGAGGTCGTCGAGGCGGAGTCGTCGCGTCCGGAGCTGCGCGGTGCGACGAAGGTCGTCTCGGGTGGCCGTGGTCTCGGTTCGAAGGAGCAGTTCGTGCTCGTCGAGCAGCTCGCCGACGCTCTGGGCGCCGCGATCGGCGCTTCGCGCGCCGCCGTCGATGCCGGGTACATACCCTACGCGCACCAGGTCGGTCAGACCGGTGTGTCGGTGTCGCCGCAGCTGTATGTCGCGGTCGGCATCTCGGGTGCGATCCAGCACCGTGCCGGCATGCAGACGGCGAAGAACATCGTCGCGATCAACAAGGACGCCGAGGCGCCGATCTTCGACGTCGCCGACTTCGGCATCGTCGGCGACCTGTTCAAGATCGTGCCGCAGGTGGTCGAGGCGCTCGAAGCGCGGAAGAAGTAGCCATGGCGACGCGGATGCTCAGGCGCGGCCTGCCGCGCGTGGCCGGTGGCGAGCCCTGGCCCCCGGCCGGCGACGTCGAGGTCACGGATGCTGCGAGCGAGGCGCCGGCGGACGCAACGTCTCGGGTCGTTGAGCGAGAGAGCGCAGCGACCGAGACGAAGCGCATTGAGCGAGCGGAGCGAGTCGAAACGGCCGCTCCGGCCGCTGAAGAAGGCTTCGACTCCCTGACGGTCGCTCAGCCCGTTTCGTCTCCTCAGGCTTCGCCCTCGTCGCTCAACGACCCGCAGGGGGCGACGCTGCGGCGTGGACTTCCCCGCACCCCCGGGGGAGAGCCCTGGCCTCCCGCCGGTGCCGAGGCCGCAGCTGCGACTCCACCTCCCGCTCCAATTATCTCCGCACCGCCCTCGGCCTCCGCTCCGACCGTGGCCACAGCTCCGACCTTGCGGGGCGTTGAGCGAGCCGAAGGCGAGACGAAACGCGTTGAGCGACCGCAGGGAGTCGAAACGTCGGCTCCTGTCGCAGCATCCGGTGGCGAAACGCTCCGCCGCGGCCTGCCCCGCGCACCCGGGGGCGAGCCCTGGCCTCCTGCCGGCATCACTGCGGTCGCCGCCGTGACTGTCGCAGTCGAAGAAGACCTCGCCGCACCGGCCGACGACTTCATCGAAGCATCCGAGATCCCGGCATCGACCGCCGTCGCGACGGTCGACGTCAGCACGCCGCTGCCGTTCCAGCGCACGGTGTTCCCGGGCAAGAACGCGTTCACGCGTGCGGTGCCCGCACCGGAGCCGAAGCGAATCGGCCCGTTCACCAAAGCGCAGTGGGCAGGCGCCGTCATCGTCGGCGGTATCGGTCTGCTGGGCGCTGCCGCGATGGCTGTGCTGTTCGTGCGCTGGTTGCTGAGCCTGTCGGGCATGCAGGACTTCCTGCAGACCTACCCCGGCGAGTACCACCTGCCAGAGGGTGCCCCTGTCGGCTTCCCTGGCTGGCTGGGTTGGCAGCACTTCTTCAACGTGTTCCTGATGGTGCTGATCATCCGTTCCGGTCTCTCGGTGCGAAACGACAAACGCCCCACCGCGTTCTGGACGGCGCGGGGCAACAAGAAGAGCAAGATCAGTCTGACGCTGTGGTTCCACCAATCACTCGACATCCTGTGGCTGGTGAACGGCATCGTGTTCGTCGTTCTGCTGTTCGTCACAGGGCAGTGGATGCGCGTGATCCCCACCAGCTGGGAGGTCTTCCCGAACGCGCTGTCTGCCGCGCTCCAGTACGTGTCGCTGGACTGGCCGACCGAGAACGGCTGGGTGAACTACAACTCGCTGCAGCAGCTCGCCTACGGCACCACAATCTTCATCGCCGCACCGCTCGCCGCGATCACCGGCGTGCGCATGAGCGGCATCTGGCCGAAGAACGCCACGAAGCTCAACAAGGCGTATCCGGTCGAGTGGGCGCGTGCGCTGCACTTCCCGGTGATGCTCTACTTCGTGGTCTTCATCGCGATCCACGTGTTCCTCGTGTTCGCGACCGGCGCGCTGCGCAACCTCAATCACATGTACGCCGCACAGGGCTCGACCGACCCGAACGCCTACGCCGACAACTGGACCGGCTTCTGGTTCCTCGTCGCATCGCTCGTCGTCATCGCCGCAGCGTGGGTCGCCGCCAGACCTCTGGTCCTCGCGCCGATCGCGAAGCTGTTCGGCAACGTCAGTGCGCGCTGACCCCACGACCGACGCCGAGACCCCGCTCTATCGCCGAGACCCCGTCGTACTGACACCCGTACGACGGGGTCTCGGCACGAAGACGGGGTTTCGGTTGTCGTTGCCGACGTATCAGCGGACGAAGCGGACTTCGGTGAGCGTCTCGCCGAGGAACGGCTCGGTGTGGCTCGCGCCGTCGAGGATGAAACCGTTGCGCGCGTAGAAGCGGTGGGCGCGGGGGTTGTCCTCCGCGACCCAGAGGTACAGCGGCTCGTCCTTCTCGACGGCCGCATCGAAGAGCTTCTGGCCGAGGCCGGTGGAGTGCCACTGGTCGAGCAGGTAGATGAAGTACAGCTCGCGGAATGCCGGAGCATCCTTGTCGCGTGCAGGTCCCGAGCCGACGAAGCCGACGATCTCGCCGTCGACCAGCGCCGCACGCATCGTGAAGTCGTCGCCCTGCGCTGCCCAATGGGTCCAGAGCTCGGCCATGCGCCGCGGTGACACGCGCTCGAGCGCAGCCTTGCTGATCAGGTGGTCGTAGGTCTCGTGCCAGCACTGCGCGTGCACGCGACCCAGAGCTTCCGCATCCACATCGCGGACCGGACGGATGATGACTTCAGGCTGGGCTTCGGCGCTCATGCCCGTGACTCTACGCGCGCCTCGGGCGAAGGTGAAATCGAGCGACGCGACTGTCAGATTCCCACAACGGAGTTCGCGGATCATACGCCGCTGGCTACTATCGTTCCTCGTGAACGTGATCTGGCGAACCCTTCTCGTGATGTGGCGTGCGCGCCGTCGACTGCGCCGAGAAGGGCAGCTTCCACCCGGCGACGTCGGACGGATCAGAGTGACGACCCTTCCCACCGACATCGATGTGCTGCGCCACATGAACAACGGCCGCTATCTGTCGCTGTTCGACCTCGGCCGCTGGGACCTGCTCGGCCGCACGGGAATGACCGACGCGATGAAACGCAACGGCTGGTACGCCGTCGTCTCCGCTGAGACGGTGACGTTCCGCAAGTCGCTGCAGCTCTGGCAGCGTTTCGACATCGAGTCGCGCCTGCTCGGTCATGACGACAAGGCGATCTACCTCGAACACCGAGCCGTCGTCGACGGTGAGATCTACGCCAGAGCGATCATCCGTGCCCGGATGCTCAAGCGCAGCGGCGGCACCCTGTCGCACCAGGAGTTGTTCGCCGCCGTCGGCAGGCCAGAGGGCCTTCCGGACGTCGAGGCGTGGGTTCACGAGTGGGCGACGGCATCCGCCCTGCCGACCACCCGCGCGGATGCCCCGAGCATCTGGCAGTGAGCTCGACGGCTCCCACCCGCTAATGTGAGCGTGTGCTGGCCATCCTGACGACCGCCGGGCGCGTGCTGCTGAGGCACTGGCCCGCACTGATCGCGTGGTACCTCGCCGGCACCCTCGTTCACTACGTGATCACAGAGGTGGCCGGTTTCGTGGGCGCATCGTCCGCGACACTCGGCTTCCTCGTGTTGCCGATCGCGATTCTCGCCAGGCTCGTCAGCCTCGTGGCGATGTTCCTGGTGCTGCGCGACGGGTTGCGCAACCTGCAAGAGGTCGCTCCTCTGCCGGAATCCGCAGCCGACCGGCGCCGGACCTTTCTCACTGCACTGTTGGCCGGCATCCTGCCGTTCTTCGCCGTGTACTGGGCGCAGGGGCTGCTGGGCGAGGACGTGCGGGCATACTCCTCGCGTGCGCTGGAAGTGCGCAGCAGCATCATCGCGGTATCGACGCTGAACGGAGAGGGCCCGGTGAGCGCCGACGACACCGTGCTCAACCTGCCGGTGAACGCATGGACGATCGCGATCATCGTGCTGGCGTTCGCTGGACGCTGGGCGTGGTCGAAGTGGTCGGCGAAGCTCGCGTCCTGGTTGTCGCCGGTCGCGGTGTATTTCGAGGTCGTCTGGGTCTTCTTCTCGGTCATGGTGCTCGGCGACCTTCTTGACTCGATCAGGAGCTGGGTCGACAGCCGTGCGGCGATGGCGTTCCTCGAGTCGGTGCGCGAGCAGGTGCTGGATGCTGTCGCGCCGCTGCGCTGGTTGTGGGAAGGCGTCGGCTGGGTGCTCGCAGAGGCAGGGCCGGTGCTTCTCGCTCCGCTCGCCTGGCTGACGATCGCCGGAGTGGTGTTCGGGCAGGCGATCGTCGCAGAGAAGCTGCGAGTGGAGAATCAACTGATCTCGCGCTTCCGCGAACACACGAAGGAGATTCCGAACCCGCTGGTGCGCCGACTTCGCGACCTCGGCGACGAGCTCGGAAACCGCTTCCGTCCGATCGGACGCGCACTCTTGCTGATGTGGCGCGCCGGCCCCCTGCTCGTCGCCTCGTATGCCCTTGTCTATGTGGCGGTGAAAGCGCTGGAGTCGTACCTCGCGTTCGGCATCACCCGGCTCATCGGTCCCCACGAATTCATCTTCTGGTCGATCGTCACGCCGTTGGTCTCCCTCATCCCCGTGCTCGTCATCGAGCCGCTGCGCATCGCCGTGATCAGCGGCGCCTACGACGCGACGCTCGGTCGTCTACGTCGCAAGCAGCAACAGCAGGAGCGCGCGGATCCCGCGGCCGTGACCTCCGCGGAGTCGGAGATGCGGGCCGTGGCCGACGCGGCAGGGCTCCTGCCGTCATCGGTGGATGCTGTCGCGGCTGCGGTCGTCGACGCGACGCCCAGGGACGTCATCGGAGGTCAGGGCTCGAACGAGAACCTGAGGAACGAGCCGCCGGCGTCGTAGGGCCTGACATCGACCCAGAACGGCCCTTCGGCATCGTCGGGCACCACGAATGGCACGATCATCTCGTACTCGCCCAGCTCGTCGCTGATGCACGTCTCCGGTTCGTCGGGACTGGAGAGGAGACCGATCTCAAGGCGCACCGGGCGCCACTCGCGACCCGTCGACTGCTCCACGAGCTTCGGTGTCTCGCAGCCGATTCCCTCCGCCCTCGCGTCGACGGGCACTGCCACGGCTATCAGGCGGGTGTCATCCGGGACATCGAGCCCCGAGACGTCCTCCACCTCGCCGCCGCGCACGGGGCCCCATGTCGCTCCCACGAGGTCAGCCGTGTCCTTCTCCGCCACCTCGATGCCGGTGACAGCGCGGGCGCCGAAGCCGAAGTACTGATACCACTCCTGCCATCCCACCGCGGCCGTGGTCATCGGGATGAGCACCACGAGCGCGACCAGTGCCAGGAGATTGCTCCGCCACCACGAGGAGGGACTCGTGGGAGCGACGGGAGACTCAGGAGCTGCGGCCGGCAGAGGTGGGGAGGGGATCGTCATCGGCGCGCCCAGCCATTCTCCTGCAGCAGGACTCCGGTCTCTCCGGACAGCGCGCCGAGGTCGATCGGCAGGTCGATCACTCCGTCGCTCAGCACCTCGCCGATGGCGCCCGACGGCACTCCCAGGCGGAGTGTGGCCCGGTCGTCGGCGACAGTGGCGGGGAGTTCGAAGGCGAGGCTGCCGGCGCGCGGAACACCGGTGACGAGGCGCTGTCGGTTGAAGGTCGTGCCACGGTCGGTGGCGCTGAAGGTGCGTTCCCCGATGGTCAACTGCGCAAGCGAAAGCGTGCCGAGATCTTGCGTGCCCGCTGTCGCCGCCTCCAGATCGACGATCAGCCAGGTGCCCTCGGCCGACCACCCTTCGGCATCCTTCACGCCGGTGCTGAGATGGACGTCGGTCACCGTGACGACGAGGTTGCGCACGCTCGACTGCTCACCGATCTGGGCGGCGGATACGAAAGGCGCGATCGTGGCGTCATCCGGCAGCGTCGCTTTGGACACCAGCCAAGCGCAGGCGAGGAGGGCGGCTGTCAGCAGCCACACGAGGACATGTCTTCTCACGGCGCAGACACCTCATCGATCGTCGTCGACAGAGTCGCACCGACCTGCACTTCATCCCAATAGTCGCCGCGCATGACGCTCGTGCCGACGTAGTGCGTGGAGTCGGGGAGGGTGAGAGCGATCTCATCGCCGCCGGCGAAATCGTCGGGCCCGACGATCCACGTCAGCAGCAGACGGACAGGGACGTCCGGCTGCAGCATCGGGGAGCGGAGGGCGTCGTCGGCGCGGAAGACCTCGCCCTTCTCATCGACACCCGTGACGCGGATGCCGTCGACCACCGGAGAGGATTCCGAAAGGGAAGTGGAGCTGCGCGGCGCTGTGAAGGTGTTGACGACATCGACTGCGACGACCAGAACTCGCTCGCCCTGCTCTTCGTCGGGGAAGACTGCGAGCTCGCCGCGGTCGTCGCGCAGTTCGACCCCGGTGATGGTCATCTCGAGGTCGGAGCCGGTGACGGTCTCGCCCACAACCACTTCGGCGATCGGGTCGACGGCGGCGGCCTCGAGCCCGCCGAACAGCGCCGTCGCCGCGAGCAGCACCGCAGCGGCTCCGGTGATCATCCAGGACGTGGGGACGAGATCGATGCTTTGCCGCGCCCAGCCGAGAGCTTTCGCCCGTGCATCGGCGTTCGACGATGCTGCAGGCGCGCCGGAAACAGACTCCTGCGCCTTGTTCGCCCCCGCCACGGCAACAGCATAGAGTGTCACCGCCTCAAGCGGGTCCCGCGCTCCTAGGCTGAACACATGTCAGAGTCGTCGTTCCGCGGAGCCGATCAACTCGCCGATCAGGCGGTCGAACTCGCGCGTCGCTGGATCGCCGAAGCGGCAGAGGCCGAGGTCGACCCGGCGGCCTCGCGTCTGGCCGCCGTGCTGCAGGACAAGAACGGTCTTCCGTTCACGCTCGGGTTCGTCGACGGTGTCATGCGGCCCGAGTCGCTGAGCGCCGCCGCCGCCCAGTTGCAGCGGATCGCGCCGATCGTGCCCGACTTCCTACCCTGGTATCTGCGCGGAGCCGTACGTCTCGGTGGCGGCATCGCCCCGGTGCTCCCCGCGCCGACGGTGCCGATCGCACGGCGCGTGCTGCGTGACATGGTCGGGCATCTCGTCGTCGATGCACGTCCGGCGAAGCTCGGTCCCGCGATCGAGAAGCTGCGAGAGACGGGCGCGCGATTGAATCTCAACCTGCTGGGCGAAGCCGTGCTCGGCGAGGCGGAGGCGAAGCGCCGGCTCGACGGCATCCATGATCTGATCAAGCGCGACGATGTCGACTACGTGTCGGTCAAGGTCTCGTCCGTCATCAGCCACATGTCGATGTGGGCGTTCGACGAGATCGTCGACGCGGTCGCCGCCCGCCTGCTTCCGCTGTATCTGACCGCCGCGTCCAACGGCACCTTCATCAACCTCGACATGGAGGAGTACCGCGATCTCGATCTCACGATCGCGGTGTTCACCCGCATCCTCGAAGACGACCGTCTGCTGCTTCTCGAAGCGGGCATCGTGCTGCAGTCCTACCTGCCCGATGCCCTCGAGGCGCTGCGTGAGCTCACCGCGTGGGCAAAGGTGCGCGTCGAGCACGGCGGCGCGAAGATCAAGATCCGGCTTGTCAAGGGCGCGAACCTCGCGATGGAGCGAGTGGATGCCGTGATGCACGGGTGGCCGCTCGCCACCTACGACACCAAGCTCGACACCGATGCGAACCACCTGCGGCTGCTCGATGATGCCCTGCGCCCGGAGAACACCTCTGCGGTACGGGTCGGGGTCGCCGGACACAATCTGTTCGGCATCGCGCATGCCTGGCTGCTCGCGGGCGAACGCGGTGTCACGGACGACGTCGAGTTCGAGATGCTGCTCGGCATGGCGCAGGGGCAGGCGCAGGCCGTATCGCGCGTCGTCGGCCCGGTGCTGCTCTACGTGCCGGTGGTCAGGCCCGATGAGTTCGACGTGGCGATCAGCTACCTGGTCAGGCGGCTCGACGAGAGCGCTGCACCGGAGAACTTCCTCTCCGCAGCATTCGAACTGCACGCCGACGAGAGCCTGTTCGAGCGGGAACGGCGGCGATTCCTCCAGGCGCTGGAACGTGCGGATGACCGCACGATGCGACTCGTCCCGTTCCGCATTCAGAACCGGCAGATGCCGGTGCACGAATCACTGAGACCGATGACTGCCGCTGAGAGCGACGACGGAGACCTCACGATGGCCGTGCTCGGAATCGCGCGCGGGTCGGACGGCTCCGACGGGTCGGACGGTGAGGCATACGTCGAGACGGCGGTGTATTCACGCCGCGAGGCGGAATCCGACTCCGCGGGGGCACCGGGCTTCGCGAACACCACCGACACTGACCCTGTTCTTCCCGCGAACCGGGAGTGGGCAGATGGCATCCGCGCCCGTATCGAGACGTCGACGGCCGGCGAATCCACACTGTTCGCCGCCAGGATCGACGACGCCGCCGTGCTGGAGCAGCGGATCGCGCGGGTGCGCGCCGCGGCGCCCGCATGGGGCGCACGTCCCGCGTCCGAGCGTGCCGAGACGTTGTTGCGCGCTGCCGCCGCGCTGGAATCGCGCCGCGGCGAACTCATCGAGGTCGCCGCATCCGAAACCGGCAAGGTGTTCTCCGAGGCGGACATCGAGGTCAGTGAGGCCGTCGACTTCGCCCGTTACTACGGCGCGAAGGCGCGCGAACTTGATGCCGTCGCCGGTGCGGCATTCGAGCCGGCCCGCGTCACCGTCGTCGCACCGCCGTGGAACTTCCCGATCGCGATACCCTCCGGCGGTGTGCTCGCGGCGCTCGCCGCCGGCTCCGGCGTGCTCTTCAAGCCGGCGCCGCAGGCCAGGAGATGCGCGGCGGTCGTCGCCGAAGCGCTCTGGCAGGCGGGCATCCCGAGAGACGTCCTCACTCTCGTCGACATCGAGGAGGGCGACCTGGGGGAGCAGCTCATCGCGCATGAAGCGGTGGATCGCGTCATCCTCACCGGCTCCTGGGACACCGCCGCGCTGTTCCGCTCGTGGCGTTCCGACCTGCCGCTGCTCGCGGAGACCAGCGGCAAGAACGCCATCGTCATCGCGCCGTCCGCCGATCTCGACCTCGCCGTCGCCGATCTCGTGAAGAGCGCATTCAGCCACGCGGGCCAGAAGTGCTCGGCCGCGTCGCTCGCGATCCTCGTCGGCCCGGTCGGCCGTTCCAAGCGCTTCGCCCGCCAGCTGGCGGATTCGGTGCGTTCGCTGAACATCGGATGGCCGACCGATCCGCTCTCGGAGGTCGGTCCGGTCATCGAGCAGCCGCAGGGCAAACTCGCCTGGGCGTTGTCAGAGCTCGAAGGTGATGAGAAGTGGCTGATCAAGCCCTCGCTGGTCGGCGGCGATGAGTCCGGACGACTGTGGCGGCCCGGCATCCGCGTCGGAGTGGATCCTGGATCGCGATTCCACCGAGAGGAGTTCTTCGGTCCGGTGCTGGGCATCATGCACGCCCCGACCCTTTCTGCCGCGATCGACCTGCAGAACGACGTGGCATACGGCCTGACCGCCGGGCTGCACACCCAGGATCCCGACGACCTCGCGCTCTGGCTCGATCGGGTGCAGGCCGGAAATCTCTACGTCAACCGCGGAATCACCGGAGCGATAGTGCAGCGCCAGCCCTTCGGCGGCTGGAAGCGCTCCTCGGTCGGACCCGGCGCGAAGGCCGGTGGTCCGAACTATCTGATCGGCCTGGGAACGTGGCGTTCGCTGCCGCGCGGCAGAGCCTCGAGCACACTGCATCTGCGTGGGCTCGACAGTCGCATCTCCGGACTCATCGAGTCCGCGCAGTCATCCCTGGACTTCGAAGCCTTCGAATGGCTGCGTCAGTCCGCGCTGTCGGATGCGGTGGCCTGGGATCGTGAGTTCGGTCAGGTGCGTGACGTGTCGCAGCTCGGCGTCGAGCGCAACCTGTTCCGTTATCGGCCGGTTCCCGTGGTGGTGCGTGCGACGTCGGATGCCCCGCTTCAGGATGTGCTTCGGGTGGTGGTCGCCGGTATCCGCTCCGGGGCAGGGTTCTTCGTGTCGATCGCCGAGGGGCTTCCGGCCGGAGTGCGCACGGCGCTCGGCGACCTCGGTGCGCTCATCGCGGTGGAGAGCGACACGGAGTGGATCGAGCGGATGCTGCGGCGCGAGGACTCGGCCTCCAGCGACGTTCGTGCCGACCACCCGAGCCGCGCCTCGGGCAGCCGAGTGCGACTCGTCGGCGGGCGCGGTGCCGTCGCCAGACTGCACCGCGCGCTGGCGGAGGCTGTGGGAGGCGATCCCGACGTCGCCGTCTACGACGACGAGGTCACCTCGGCCGGGCGGTTGGAGCTGCTGCCCTTCCTGCATGAGCAGGCGATCAGTATCACCGCGCACCGTTTCGGCAATCCCGACGACTGGAGCGCAGACGTCATCTGATCGGTCGCAGATCTCGATGTAAAAGATTCTTGACACGGATGCCGTGATGGCAGTACCTTTCAAAGTGTCAAGAATCTTTTACATCGGAGGTGCGTCATGGTCTACACGGAACGCAACACCTGGTCGACGCTGCTCGCCGTGATCGTCGTCATCCCTGGCTACATCATCGTGGTCCTCCAGCAGGCGGCGGGCAGGCCGCTCACGTCCGTCGACTGGTTCCCGATCATGCTCTGGGCGATCGGGATCAGCATCGCGGGCACGATCGTGCTCAGCATCCTCTGGGGGATCTTCGCGGGTCTCCGCGACCCGAAGGGCGCGACCACCACCGATGTCCGTGACCGTGACATCGATCAGATGGGCGGTCGCGTCGAGCACTCGTTCCTGGTGATCGCAGGTCTCGGTGTCATCGCGCTCTGCGCCGTCGGCGCCGACGTGTTCTGGATCGCGAACGCGATGTTCCTCGGCTTCGCGGTCTCCACGTTCATAGGCAGCATCGCGCGGATCATCGCCTACCGTCGGGGGCTCATCTGATGGTCAAGCCCACACTCGTCACCAACAGCATCCGCTCCCGACGTGAGCAGGCCGGGATCACCCAGGCCGATCTCGCCGGCCGTATCGGCGTCACACGGCAGACGCTCATCGCCATCGAGCAGGGCAGGTACTCTCCCACGCTCGAGCTCGCCTTCCAGATCGCCCGCGCATTCGAGGTCGGCATCGACGACCTCTTCCAGTACCCGGAGGATTGAGATGAACACCACGATCGCGAAGACCATGCCCGCGTGGCTGAATGACCAGTACGGCTCCGCAAGCGGCACACGGCGTGAGATCGTCCAGACACCCGAGCCGCGGAGGGGAGAAGTGCTGCTGCGCATCCGTGCCACAGCACTCAACGCCGCCGACGTGCGCATCATGCTCGGCGACCCCCTGCTGCTGCGCCCGGTCTTCGGCCTGCGGAGGCCGAAGCAGCCGATCCGCGGCATCGATGTCGCAGGCACGATCATCGCGGTCGCCGAGGATATCGACGAGGCTCTGATCGGGGACGAGGTCGTGGTGGAACTCGACGCCGGCGGCGGACTCGCTCCCTACGCCGTCGCGCGTGCCGATCGGCTCGTCGCGCGGCCGGATGCGCTCGCGCCGGAGCTTGCAGCGACCCTTCCGATCGCGGGCGGCACCGCCGTTCAGGCTCTCGACGTCGCGGGTATCCGTGAGGGGCAGCGCATTCTCGTGATCGGCGCGTCCGGGGGAGTGGGCACCTTCACCGTGCAACTCGCCGCTCTGCGCGGGGCCGAGGTGTGGGCGACCTGCGGCGAGCCCAATCGCGCTGTGGTGGAGTCCCTCGGCGCCACCCGCACGTTCGACTACCGCAAGACCGATCTGTCGACGCTCCCCGCGACCTTCGACGCGATCATCGACATCGCGGGCGCGGCACCGCTTCGCCAACTGAGGCGGCTGCTGGCGCCGACCGGCGTCATCGCCATGGTCGCCGGCGACGGCGGTCACGTACTCGGCCCGATCCCGCGGATGCTGCGCGCGATGTTCCTGTCCGTCGGATCGCGGCGCCGCATCCGTCCCGTCGCCGCCGTGTCGAAGCGCGACATCAATCAGCAGTTGGTGGCGCTCGCCGCCGACGGGAGGATCACGCCGGTGATCGAGCAGATCCTTCCGTGGGATGGTGCGGCGGACGGCCTCGCACGCCTCGAGTCCGGACACACCGTTGGCAAGGTCGTCGTGCGCGGCCGGGAGGAGTAGGGGAGAAGCGGTATCCACGCGACGCGCCGCTGGCGTGCGCACAGATTCGGATGCCAGAATGATCACTGGCGTGCCTGCGTCGCATCTTCCCCGCTAGTCTCTGCAGTGAGCGGCGAGTCGAACTTCCGCCGGGCCCCTGGACAGCGTCCGCCGCATCTCTTTCGAGGAGCAAGATGTCGACGCCAGAAACTGTCACCGCACCCACCGCCACCCGCACCGCTCATCATCGCCGGTACCTGATGTGCCGTCCTGAGCACTTCACGGTCAGCTACAAGATCAACCCGTGGATGGAGCCGGCGAAGCCCACCGACACCGCGAAGGCCGTCGCGCAGTGGCAGAAGCTCCACGATCTCTACCTGGAGCTCGGCCACGAGGTCGAGCTGATCGACCCGCTCGATGGCTTCCCCGACATGGTCTACACGGCCAACGGCGGCTTCGTGATCGACGGGCGCGCATACGTGCCGAAGTTCCGCTTCGTCGAGCGTGCAGGCGAGGCGCCGGCGTTCGCCGACTGGTTCCGCGCGAGCGGATTCGACACGATCGAGCCGGAAGAGGTCAACGAGGGCGAGGGCGACTTCCTGCTCGTCGGCGACACCATCCTCGCCGGTACAGGCTTCCGTTCGACGGGCGACAGCCATCGTGAGGTGGGCGAGGTGTTCGGCCGTGAGGTCGTCTCCCTGAACCTCATCGATCCGCGTTTCTACCATCTCGACACGGCCATCTCGGTGCTCGACCCGGTCGAGGGTGCGGCCAACGGTGGCCCGGAGCGCGCCAACATCGCGTACCTGCCCGGTGCCTTCGACGACGCCAGCCGCGCGATCCTGGAGGAGCGCTTCCCGGATGCCATCCTCGTCGCCGATGCGGACGGCGCGGTGTTCGGGCTGAACTCGGCGAGCGACGGCTACAACGTCATCATCTCGCCCCGCGCCACCGGCTTCGAGAAGCAGCTGCGCGAACGCGGCTACAACCCGATCACCGTCGATCTGTCCGAGCTGCTGCTCGGCGGCGGAGGCATCAAGTGCTGCACGCTCGAGCTGCGTGCGGCAGGCGACGAGGAGAAGAGCGCATGACGACCGCAGCCGTGAGCACCGAGGCGCACGTCGCCCAGAACTACTCTCCGCTGCCCGTCACCGTCGCTTCCGGTGAGGGCGCGTGGGTCACCGACGTCGAAGGCAAGCGGTACCTCGACCTGCTCGCCGCGTACTCGGCCGTGAACTTCGGACACCGGCATCCGGAACTCGTCTCCACCGCGAAAGCGCAGCTCGATCGCGTGACGCTCGTCAGCCGTGCGTTCATGAGCGACCGGCTCGAGCCGTTCGCAGAGGCTCTCGCCCGGCTGTGCGGCAAAGAGATCGTGCTGCCGATGAACACCGGCGCCGAAGCAGTCGAGACGGGCATCAAGGTCGCTCGTGCATGGGGCTACCGGGTCAAGGGCATCGCGCCGGGCAAGGCGCGCATCGTCGTCGCCGCCGGTAACTTCCACGGCCGCACGACGACGATCGTCAGCTTCAGCGACGACGACTCGGCGCGCGACGACTTCGGGCCGTACACGCCCGGCTTCGACGTGGTGCCGTTCGGAGATGCGGATGCCATCGCCGCCGCCATCACGGATGACACGGCCGCCGTGCTCGTCGAGCCGATCCAGGGCGAAGCAGGCGTGATCATCCCGCCGGAGGGC
Organism: Microbacterium murale; assembly: GCF_014635185.1. Classification (GTDB taxonomy): domain Bacteria; phylum Actinomycetota; class Actinomycetes; order Actinomycetales; family Microbacteriaceae; genus Microbacterium; species Microbacterium murale. The sequence goes on along the minus strand of NZ_BMCM01000001.1, from coordinate 348,663 downwards.
TATCTCACGCGCGTCCGCGAGATCTGCACCGAGAAGAACGTGCTGTTCATCGCGGACGAGATCCAGGCCGGGCTCGGCCGCGTCGGAGAGACGTTCGCATGCGACCGTGAAGGCGTCGTCCCCGATCTCTACCTGCTGGGCAAGGCTCTCGGCGGCGGCATCCTTCCCGTCTCGGCCGTCGTCGGCGATCGAGACGTGCTCGGCGTCATCCGGCCGGGGGAGCACGGTTCCACGTTCGGCGGGAACCCCCTCGCTGCGGCCGTCGGACTGCGCGTCGTGGAGATGCTGGAGACGGGCGAGTTCCAGGAGCGCGCCCGCACGCTCGGTGCTCATCTCGATGCGGGGCTGCAGAAGCTCCTGGGGCACGGCGTCACGGCTGTGCGCGTCGCGGGCCTGTGGGCCGGCGTCGACATCGACCCCGCGCGCGGTACGGGCCGGGAGATCAGCGAGAAGCTGATGGAACGCGGCGTGCTCGTCAAGGACACGCACGGACAGACCATCCGCATCGCACCGCCGCTCGTCATCCGCAGCACCGAGATCGACTGGGCACTCGAGCAGCTGAGGCTGGTGCTCGAGGGCTGAGCGCTGGATGCGAAACGGGGTGGCCGATTCTCAAACCGGCCACCCCGTTTCGGCTGTCAGCGCTGAAGCTCCGTGGCCTCCGCCCCGCGCTGGAGGGTCTCCGGGAGGAATCGGATGCCGAAGATGCCGATCACGCTGAGCGCGACGAGATAGCCGGCCACCAGCCATGGCGAACCGCCGGTGGCGGCCACCAACGCGGTCGCGACGAGCGGTGCAGTGCCACCGACCAGGGCGGCCGGGATCTCGCGCGAGATCGCGATGCCGCTCCATCGCATGCGGGTGGGGAACAGCTCAGCTAGCATCGCGGCGCTGACTCCGATCGTTCCGCCCTGGATCACCGCGAGTCCGAGGATCAGCGACAAGCCGACGAGCCAGGAGTTCTCGGTGTTGAACAGCCAGAACATCGGGAACGCGAAGACCACGCCGAAGATCGCCGCCGCCATGAGAACCGGCTTGCGTCCGATGCGGTCCGCGAGTCGGCCGCACAGCAGCGTGACAGGGATCGTGAGCAGTTCTGCGATCACGAGCCCGATCAATGCGTGCGTCGGGTCGACCGACAGAGTGCCGGTCGTGTAGTTCAGCGAATACGTCTGCACGACGTAGACCCACGGCAGGGCGAAGACGAACAACGCCATGCCGGGAAGCAGGATCCGCCAGTGCGTGCGGACAGCTTCGACGAGCGGCGCCGATGTCACCTCGCCCTTGCGCTCGGCCGCCTCGAACGCGGCGGTCTCTTTCACCCGGAGACGGAAGTACAGCGCGAATGCGACGATCACGATGCTGGCGATGAAGGGGATGCGCCAGCCCCACGCCAGGAAGAGGTCGCTGGGCATCAGGCTCACCAGGGCGAAGAAGCAGGTGGCCAGCGCCATGCCGACGTACACGGCAGAACCCGGGAACCCCGCGACGAACGCACGGTTCTTCGTCGGCGCGGATTCGCTGGCCATGGTCATCGCGCCGGCGAACTCCGCACCGGCGCCCGCGCCCTGGAACAGGCGCAGCACGATCAGCAGGATCGGTGCCCAGATGCCGATCGTCTCTCCTGTCGGCAGCAGGCCGATGAGGGTCGTGGCAAGGCCCATCATCAGCAGGGTCGTGAGCAGAGTGGCCTTGCGGCCGATGCGATCGCCGAAGTGCGCGAAGATCAGGCCGCCGATCGGGCGGGCGCCGAAGCCGACCGCGAATGTCGCGAATGCGCCCAGGGTGCCGGCAAGACTGCCGGCACCGGGGAAGAACAGCGGCGCGAACACCAGCGCCGAAGCCAGCCCGTACAGCGTGAAGTCGTACCACTCGATGATGGTTCCGACGGAACTGCCGATGATGGCGCGGCGGCGTTGGTCTCTGGTGTCGAGTCCGGATCGGTCGATGTCAGTGGCAGCGGCGACGTCGGTCATGTCACTCCTTCGTGGGCGGTCGCACCCACATTAGGAGTCGGCATGTCACGCGGCGATGTACGTTTCGCACACGGTCAACGCCACCGCGTGCGTGGACAGCACATCGGCGGTCGCGGCGGCTTCGGAGACCGTGCTCAGCGCACTGGCGGCTCCTGATCCTCCCCGTGCGACGGCACATCCTGGTCGTCGTGAGCAGACAGCTCGTCCGCCGACACCAGGTCGTCGACGTCGAGCATCGCAGGGCCGGCATCCGCTCGGCTCTCCGCGCTGAGCAGTTCCACGGGGATGCGGATCGGCGTGGTCGGCGCGACAGGCAGCCCGAGGCGGCGCTGGAGATTTCGCAGCCAGCGCGGCTGCGCACCCAGTACTCCGGTCTCGTCACGCGACTCGACTTCGAGTCCGTAGTAGTCGCCGATCTTGTCGATGAGCTGCGCTCGCTCTGCTCTGGCGTACGCACGACGTTCTCGGATGAACGCCACCATCGTCGACCAGCAGATCAGCAGCATGACGACGCTGAACGGCAGGGCGATGGTGATCGCCGCCGTCTGCAGGGCGGTAAGACCTCCCGCGAGCAGCAGTGCGATCGCGAGTGCTGCGGTCACCAGCACGAAGAAGGTGCGGATCCAGCGCTTCGGGTTCTGCTGCCCGCCGGTCGCGATCATCCCCATCACCAGGGCGCCCGAATCGGCGGAGGTGACGAAGAAGATCGCGATCAGCAGCAGCGCGCCGGCACTGACGATCCCTGCCCCCGGCACGTGCTGCAGCATCTCGAACAGTGCACCCTGCAGGTCGACCTCACCCTCGGCATTGGTGAGGGTGCCTGGATCTGCCAGCTCGATCGCGAGTGCCGAGCCGCCGAGCACTGAGAACCACAGGATGCCGAGCAACGTCGGCACGAGGATGACGCCGGCGACGAACTCGCGCACCGTGCGTCCCTTCGAGATGCGTGCGATGAAGATCCCGACGAAGGGGGCCCACGAGATCCACCAGCCCCAATAGAACGACGTCCACTGCGCCTGCCATTCCTCGCCGGCGGTGCCCTGGAAGGCACTGACGTTGAACGAGAGACCGACGAAGTTCTGCACGTAATAGCCGAGCGACTGCACGAAGTCGCGCAGCAGGAACTCGGTCGGTCCGACCACCAGCAGATACAGGACCAGGATGCCGGCCATGATGAGGTTGATGTTCGAGAGCCACTTCATGCCCTTGGTGACGCCGGACAGCACCGAGGCGAGCACGAACACGGAGATCACCAGGATGATGATCACCTGGGTGGTGGCGTCGGGCTTGGCGATGCCGGCGACGTCGAGCCCGGCGCTGATCTGCAGCACACCGAGACCCAGTGACGTCGCGACGCCGAAGAGCGTGCCGACGAGCGCGATGACGTCGATGGCGTGTCCCCAACCGCCCTCGACGCGTTTGCCGAGCAAGGGCTCCAGCGTCCAACGGATCGAGATCGGGCGTTTGCGGCGGTGGATGGCATAGGCGAGCGCGAGACCGATGACGACGTAGATCGACCAGGCGTGCACGCCCCAGTGCAGATACGTCTGACCGAGCGCCGCCTGGGCCAGCTGCTCGGGTGTTCCCGCCACCCCTGGGCGCGGGTCGACGAAGTGCGTCAGCGGCTCCGAGACACCGTAGAACACCAGCCCGATGCCCATGCCGGCGGCGAACAGGAGCGAGAACCAGCTCATGAGCGAGAACTCCGGCTCGTCGTCATCCTTGCCGAGTTTGATGTCGCCGAATCGGCTGAATCCGAGGTACAGGCTGAACGCCACGAAGATCGCGGCGATGAGCACGTAGTACCAGTTGAAGGCGTTGACGATCGTGGTCTGGATCGTCTTGAACATGCTCTCGGCGATGCCGGGGGCGATGAGCGTGAACGCCACGAACACGATCACGATCACCGCCGCCGGCCAGAACACCCAGCGCTGTACAGGCGGGAGGGAGCGTTTCGGCGCTGGTGCACCGGCATCCGTCACGTCCGTGGTGGCGGATGCCGTGGCATCCGTGATCTGCTCTTCCCCCGGTTCGCTCATGACACCACGCTAGTCAGGCGCGGCGGAGAGCGGGAGTGTCAGTCCGCGCGCACTGTGCGGATCGGCGTGGTGGCGGCGGCGACCTCGTCGCTGAACTCGACGGGGTCGGCGCGCATCACGGAGATCGGCCGCGTCTCGTCGAGCGTCAGGCGGAAGCGGGTGTTCTTCTGCCGGTGCAGACGCCCGGAGGCCAGCATCCATGTCACACCCACCGCCATGGCGACGAGACCTGCGATGCCGCCGAACAGGATGGAGGCGCGGGGGCCGGCGGCATCCGTAATCCAACCGGCAATGGGCGCGCCGATCGGGGTCGACCCCATGACCACGGCCATGTACAGCGCGAGGACGCGCCCGCGCAGCGCGGGGTCGGTCGTGGTCTGCACATAGCCGTTCGCCGTGGTCAGCATCGACACCGTGGAGAACCCCACGAAGATGAGCACAGCCGCATAGCTCCAGTACGTCGGCATCCACGAGGAGATCACGGATGCCACACCGAACCCGCCGGCCGCGATGACCAGCACACGGATGCGCGCACGATCGCGACGCGCGGCCAGGAGGGCGCCGACGAGGGATCCGATCGCCAGCACCGAGCTCAGCACGCCGTAGCCATCGGCTTCTCGGCCGAACTCCAGCGCCATCGTCGACGCGTAGATCGGGAAGTTCATGCCGAACGCACCGATCAGGAACACCATGACGAAGGTCACCTTGAGGTCGCTCCGACCCCAGACGTAGCGGAAACCCTCGGCGAGACCCGTCCGCCCGGTGTTCTTGATGCGGGGGAGCAGCTCGCGGGAGCGGATCAGCACGAGGGCGACGAGCATCGCGAGGAAGGTCGCCGCGTTGATCACGAACACCCAGCCGGTGCCGACCGCGACGATGAGCAGGCCTCCGACGGCGGGGCCGATGAGCCTCGCCATGTTGAACGACGCCGAGTTCAGCGCCACGGCGTTCGACGCGTCGCCCACCGTGACCATGTCGGAGACGAACGCCTGACGTGCGGGTGCATCGAAGGCGTTCGTGATGCCGAAGGCCAGTGCGAAGCAGAACATCAGCGGCAGGGTCATGATGCCGGTCAGCAGGAGGGCCGCGACGCCGATTGCGAGCCCCATCAGTACCGTCTGCGTGAGCAGCAGGATCTTGCGCCGGTCGAAGCGGTCGGCGACCCAGCCGGTGAGGCTGACCAGCACGAGGGGCGGCCCGAACTGCAGCGCCATCGTGAAGCCCATCGCGGTGGCGTCGTTGTCGGTCAGTTCGGTGAGTACGACCCAGTCCTGTGCGGTGGCCTGCATCCACCCGCCGACGTTCGACACGAGAGCGCCGAGGAACCAGATCCGGTAGTTGAACGAGCTGAAAGAGCGGAACATCGCGGTCATCGTTCGGCCACCTTCCGCATCAGGGATGCCGCTTCCCGGAGCGTGCGCAGCTCGTCGTCGGTGAAGTCGAACTCGGCGAGCGCGTCGGCCAGCGCGGCATCGCGCTTCTGCACGGTCGCGGCGACGATCTCGGTGCCGGTGTCGGTGATCTCGATGTAGACGCGCCGCCGGTCCTCGTCGCTCGGCACGCGGACGACGTGGCCGCTCTCGGCCAGCGCATCCACGATGTTCGACATCGTCGGCGCGCTCACGCGCTCTCGCTGGGCGAGCTCGCCCACCGGCAGTCGGCCGTTGCCGCGCAGGCAGGCGAGCACGGCGAACTGCGCGTCGCTGATGCTGTCGACGGCGCGCTCGCGGCGCAGGCGCCTGGCGAGGCGGAAGGTGGCGAGGCGCAGATCGGTGGCGGTCGCGTGCAGAAGGTCATCGGGTTCAGTCATTACTTAGGTAGTCTAACTAAATTTCCTGAGAATGGGGGCAGAATGGATGCCGTGAACATCGCACTCGAACTCGCCGTCCAGGATCCGGCCGGCGTTCGCGTCGCACGTGAGGTCGGCGCTGCGCGCGTCGAGCTGGCCCAGGCGCTCGCACTCGGCGGCCTCACGCCGTCGCCGGCGACACTCGAACTCGCACGCGAGGCAGCGCGGGAGAACGGCCCGGAGATCCACGTGCTCATCCGGCCGCGTGCCGGCGGATTCCATTACGACGCCGACGAGATCGCGCTCGCGGTGCGCGACGTCGAGTGGGCGATCGAGAAAGGCGCTGACGGCGTGGTCGTCGGAGCGCTCGACGCCTCCGGCGCTCTCGACGTCGATGTGATGGCCCGACTGCGCGACGCCGCGGGGGAGGCTTCCGTGACGCTGCACCGCGCGATCGACGTCACGGCCGACCCGACGGTGACGCTGGAGCGCGCCATCGATCTCGGGCTGCGTCGCGTGCTGACATCTGGCGGAGCGTCGACCGCGATCGAGGGCGTCGACACGCTGCGTGCCCTCGTCGCCGTCGCGGACGGTCGCATCGAGATCATGGCCGGAAGCGGCGTGGTGGCCGGCAGCGCCTCTGCTCTCGTGGCGACCGGCGTCGACGCGCTGCACTTCTCGGCGAAGCGCGTTGTCGACGGCGAAGGGCCCGGCGTTCGCATGGGGTCGGCCTCGGATGGTGTCGGAGGCTACGAGGTCACCGACCGCATCGCGGCCTTCGCCGTGCGGGAGGCGCTCGGAATCTGAGCGGATGCGGCGGCCGTGGCTGCCGACGGATGAACGGCGGTTGCGGTGCATCCGACATCTCGCTGACGCGGACGCGCCTGATACGTAGACTCGACGCATGCCCCAGACCTCGGAGTTCACCGACGCGCACGGCGTCGCGATCGTCTACGACGTCCACGAGGCGGTGGGGGCGGCCCGCGGGGTCGTGCAACTGCTGCACGGCGTCGGCGAGCACGCCGGCCGTTACTCGGCGCTAATCGCCGCGCTGACCGGTGCCGGCTTCATCGTGTACGCCGACGATCATCGCGGGCATGGACGCACCGGCATCCGCCAGCACGACGGCGAATCGGCGAAACTCGGCAAGCTCGGCAAGGGCGGGATGCGTGCCGCGAAGGACGCGATCTGGCAGCTCACCGGCATCATCCGCGAGGAGCATCCCGACCTGCCTCTGGTGCTGCTCGGGCATTCCTGGGGGTCGTTCCTCGCGCAGATGCTCGTCAACGATCATCCGGAGGCGTGGGATGCCGTGATCCTCTCGGGCTCGGCGCTTCGCACGCCGCGCGATCTCAACGCCGCACCGTTGAACGCGCGATGGGAGGCCGCGGAGGCGTCCGGCTACGAATGGCTCAGCCGCGATGCCGCGGTGTGGAAGACGTTCGACGACGACCCGCTCACCACGAACGTGCCGCTGCTGAAGCTGTTCGGCCCCGTCGAGGCGCTGAAGCTGTACGGGCGGCCGGCGAAGGATCTCGGGCGCGACATCCCGATGCTGCTGCTGGTCGGTCGCGACGATCCGGTAGGTGGCCCGCATAGCGTGCACAAGCTCGCCGAAGAGTACCGCAGCCGCTCGGGCCTCACCGATGTCACGACGCTGGTCTACCCCGATGCACGGCACGAGATCTTCAACGAACTCCAGCAGGACGAGGTGCGCGCCGACCTGCTCGCGTGGCTCGACAAGCACATCCCGGCGCCTGTCGAAGGGTGAGCGGCTTAAGCTGGACTCGTGCATGGTGAGTACAAGGTCCCCGGTGGAAAGCTCGTCGTCGTCGATCTCGAGGTCGAGGAGGGCCGGCTGACCGACTTCCGCCTCGCCGGCGATTTCTTCCTCGAACCAGACAGCGCTCTCGAAGACATCAACGCGGCGGTCAACGGACTGCCTGTCGAGACGGATGCCACGGCCATCGCCGCGGCGGTCCGCGAGGCGTTGCCCGCGGGGGCCCAACTGCTCGGCTTCAACCCCGAATCGGTCGGAACCGCCGTGCGCCGCGCACTCGTCACTGCTCCCGGCTGGCGCGACTTCGACTGGGAGATCGTGCACGAGAAGGCGGTCTCGCCGCGCATGAACCTCGCGCTCGACGAGGTGCTCACGTCCCGCGTCGGCGAGGGCCGTCGCCGGCCGACGTTGCGGATCTGGGAGTGGGACGAGTCGGCCGTCGTGATCGGCTCTTTCCAGTCGTACCGCAATGAAGTCGATCCCGAAGGTGCCGCGAAGCACGGCTTCGACGTCGTCCGACGCATCTCCGGCGGCGGTGCGATGCTCATGGCGGCCGGTCAGATCATCACCTATTCGCTGTACGTGCCGGCATCCCTCGTGCAGGGCCTGACGTTCGCCGATTCCTACGCGTTCCTTGACGACTGGGTGCTGCAGGCGTTGAAGTCGGTAGGGATCGACGCAACCTATCAGCCGCTCAACGACATCGCCAGCCCCACCGGCAAGATCGGCGGAGCCGCGCAGAAGCGTCTCGCGAACGGCGGAGTGCTGCACCACGCGACGATCTCGTACGACATCGACGGTCAGGTCATGACCGAGGTGCTGCGCATCGGACGCGAGAAGCTCAGCGACAAGGGCACGACCTCCGCCGCGAAGCGCGTCGATCCTCTCCGCACCCAGACCGGCCTCAGCCGGGCCGAGATCATCGAGAGGTTCAAAGCCACTTTCCGGTCGCTCACCGATGCCGAGGACGGCACGATCACCGCCGACGAGTACGCCGATGCGGAGGCGCTCGTGGAGTCGAAGTTCGCGACCGACGCGTGGCTGCACCGTGTTCCATAAGTGCAGCGTCCCGTGACGGACGTTCCGCCGGGGTCCGTCACGATCATCCAGGGCGACAACCTCGCGGTCGCGCAGACGCTGCCCTCGGCATCCTTCACGCTCGTCTACCTCGACCCGCCCTTCAACACCGGCCGTGCGCAGAACCGTCAGGTCGTGACCGCCCGTCGGTCCTCGGGCGAGGACGAGCAGACCGGCGAGGTCCGCCACGGCTTCCACGGGCATCAGTACGAGCGTGTCCGCGGCATGCTGCGCAGCTACGACGACAGCTTCGATGACTACGGCGACTTCCTCATGCCCAGACTCGAGGAGGCCTGGCGCCTGCTCGCCGAAGACGGCACGCTCTACCTGCATCTCGATTACCGCGAGGCGCACTACGCCAAGGTGATGCTCGACGCCGTGTTCGGGCGCGACTGCTTCCTCAACGAACTCATCTGGGCCTACGACTACGGCGCCAAGTCCCGTAGGCGCTGGCCGACCAAGCACGACACGATCCTCGTCTACGTGAAGACGCCGGGTGGGCACGTCTTCAACTCCGACGACATCGACCGCGAGCCGTACATGGCGCCAGGGCTCGTCACCGCTGAGAAGGCGGCGCGCGGCAAGCTGCCCACCGACGTCTGGTGGCACACGATCGTGCCGACGACGGGGCGCGAGAAGACCGGCTATCCGACTCAGAAGCCCGAGGGCATCATCCGCCGGATCGTGCAGGCCTCGAGCAGGCCGGGCGACCGGGTGCTCGACCTCTTCGCCGGCAGCGGCACGACAGGGGCGGTGGCATCCGCCCTCGGCCGCGAAGCCGTGCTCGTCGACGACAACCCGGAAGCCGTGCACGTCATGACGCAGCGGATGCCGCACGCCGAGGTCACGACCTTCTGAGCACCCGGCCGTCCTGAAGTTCAAGGACATCGTCCACAGCCGTGAACTCCGCGACGTCGTGCGTCACTGCGACGACCCCGGATCCTGTGGCGGTGAGCCGGTCGATCGTCGCGGCGATGATCTCACGCGAGCGCGAGTCGAGCCCGGCCATCGGCTCATCGAGCAGCACCAGGTCGGCGCGCTGCACCAGCGCCTGCGCCAGGAGAACACGCTGCCGTTGTCCGCCGGAGAGTGTTCCGACGGGCCGTCGAGCGAGGTCGGACAGTCCCACGGTGGCGATGGCCTCATGGACCAGATCTCGATCAGCCCGCCGGGATGGGCGCCACGCACCCAGCCGCCCCCACGTGCCCATCATGACGATGTCCCTGACGCTCAGTGGCAGATGCGGCGCGAGCGGCGTGGACTGCGGCACGAGCGCGATGCGGATGCCGGGTCGTCGATCCACTGTGCCGCGGTGCGGCGAGACGAGCCCGGCGGCCACCGCGAGCAGCGTCGACTTGCCGGAGCCGTTGGCCCCGATGACGGCGAGCAGCCTCCCCGCGTGCACTTCGGCATCGACGCCGCGGAGGGCGGGATGGCCGCCGAGATCGATGGCGACATCGCGCCACGACAGCACGCGGGTGGTGGGGAGGAGAAGGGGAACAGTCGACACGCCTGCCATTATTGCAAATGAAAATCATTCTCAATAACTGCTACAGTCGCTCACTGTGTCCTCCTTGCTCGATCCCTTCACCGTCGTGTTCGTCCAGCGCGCACTGCTGACGGGCGCCCTCGTCGCGGTCATCTGCGGTGTCGTCGGCACCTGGGTGGTGCTGCGCGGTATGGCGTTCCTCGGCGAGGCCATGGCACACGGAATGCTTCCCGGAATCGCCGTCGCGACACTGCTCGGGATCCCGCCGGTTCTCGGCGCGGCGGTCAGCGCGGCCGGCATGTCCCTGGGCATCGGTGCGCTCCAACGCCGCGGGCGTCTTTCCGCAGACACGAGCATCGGGCTGCTGTTCGTGGCGAGTCTCGCGCTCGGCGTGGTCGTGATCTCCGCTTCGCGCAGCTTCGCGACGGATGCCACGGCGATCCTGTTCGGCGACATCCTCGCCGCCGCACCGAGCAACGTGCTCATGCTTGCGATCGTCGCTGTCGTCGCGCTGGTCGTCGCCGCCCTCGGCCACCGCTCGTTCGTCGCGGTCACGGTCGACCCGCGGCAGGCGCAGCTGCTGGGGCTGCGCCCGCAGATCGCGCATGTCCTGCTGGTCGGCCTCATCACCCTCGCGGTCGTCGCGGCGTATCAGGCCGTCGGCTCGCTACTCGTCGTCGGCATGCTGCTCGGCCCTGCCGTCGCCGCAGGACGCTGGGCCACACGCATCCCCTCGATCATGGCGCTCGCGGCAGTGATCGGCACTGCCTCGGTCGCCGTCGGCCTGCTCATCTCCTGGCATGCGGGAACCGCCGCCGGAGCCACGATCGCGTTCGTCGCGATCGTGGCGGCGGCCGTGTCCGCCGCGCTCCATGGACTCTTCTCCGCGCACGGTGCCGGGCGCCGGCACGCCCTCATCGAAAGGACCTCATGAGAACCCGTACCGCCGCCGCTTCCGGCATCCTCCTCCTCACCCTGGCAGGATGCGCCCCGACCCCGTCAGCTCCCGCGTCTTCTACGGAGGAGGCCGCCGGTGACGGGCATGGCGAGATCGCCGGCGCGCACGAGCTCGCCGAGCCCGCCCTGCATCTGACGACTGTGGATGCCGAGGGCGCGGTGCACCACCTCGATCTGCTCGACGAGGAATCGGAGGTGCTGGGAGAGATCGAGCCGATCGACGATCTCGTCAGCGACGGGCGGTATCTGTTCGGCATCAGGGAGGGATCCGTGACGGTCATCGACAGCGGCGTCTGGACCTGGAGCCACATCGACCACTTCCACTACTACGAGGCGCCGTCCCGCGTGATCGGCGATATCGAAGGGAGCGGACTCGCGACAGTGGTCGTCGGTGAGGTCGGTACTGGCATCCTGTTCGACGACGAAGCCATGCTGATCGACACGCCGGCACTCGCCGACGGGCAGATCGTCGAGCTCTTCCGCGTCCCGGTCGAACCGCACGCGGGTCTCGTGGTCCCGCTGGCCGAAGGAGCGGTCATCACGGAGCCGGATGCCGAGGGCATCGCACAGACGCTGCGCGTCGTGGATGCGGACGGAACGGAGGGCGAATCCATTCCGTGCGTGAACGCGGCGGGGACCATCACGACGGTCGTCGGGACAGTCATCGGCTGTGCGGACGGTGCGGCTCTCTCTGTCGGAGGTCAGCCGTCCGACTGGGAGCGCATCGCGTACCCCGCGGGCGTCGCACCGGCGGCGAGCGACTTCGCCGGGCGCAAGGGCCGCCCGAGCGCGGCTGCGCTCGCCGGAGACAGCGGAGTGTGGCTGCTGGACGCGCGCGGTCGCAGTTGGACGTTCCAGGATCTCGGCGAGGAGATCGTGCGGGTCACGGCAGTCGGTGACGATGCGGATCGGATGCTGGCGCTCACCGCGAGCGGATCGTTGCTCGTGCTCGCCGGAGGCGAGGTCGTCGCGCGGACGGAGCCGCTCGTCGCAGCATCCATCGCCGATCCCGATCTCGCCGCGAGCGTGACCTTCGTCGTCGATCAGAACAGGGCGTACCTGAACGGCCCTGCCGAGCACGCGATGTGGGAGATCGATCCGGCTGACGGCGCCCGCATCGCCCGCACCTTCGAGACGGACACCGTGCCGTTGCACCTCGCGGGAACCGGCCGATGAGCGGGATCAGCAGGGCCACCACCGCCTTACTCGCTGTGGCTGCCGCCGCCGGTGTCCTCGCCGGATGCGCGCCCTCCGCGGCAGACCGACCGAGCGTCTACGTCACGACGAACATCCTCGGCGACGTGGTCTCCGAGATCGCCGGTGCGCATCTGGACGTCGTGACCCTCATGGCACCCGGGGCCGATCCGCACTCGTTCGAGCTCTCCGCGCAGCAGGCCGCGGGCCTGCGCGACGCCGAGCTCATCGTGGCCAACGGACTCGGGCTCGAGGAGGGCCTCGCTCAGCACGTCGGGGCCGCCGCAGACGAGGGCGTGCCCGTCGTGGAGGCCGGTGACCATGTCGAGGTGCTCGAGTACGCGGAGGGCGCCGGTCCCGACCCCCACTTCTGGACCGACCCAGAGCAGATGATCCTCGTCGTGGATGCGCTCGCTCCGACGCTCGCCGAGATCGCGGGTGACGCCGGCGATGACGTGCTCGCCGCGGCTGCGGCCTACCGGGAGGAGCTGAGCGCGCTCGACGAGCACATGACGACTGCGCTTTCGAAGATCCCCGCAGAGCACCGTGCTCTGGTGACCAACCATCACGTCTTCGGCTACCTCGCTCGTCGTTACGACGTCGCGCTGCTGGGGGCGGCGATCCCGGGCGGCACGACCCTCGCGGCACCCAGCCCCGCAGACCTCCAGGAGCTCGTCGACGCGATCGACGAGGCCGGAGTCCGCACGATCTTCGCCGAGTCGTCGCAACCCGACCGACTTGTCCAGGTGCTCGCCGAGGAGGCCGATCGAGAGGTCGCTGTCGTCGAGCTCATCACCGAGTCCCTCGCGCCGCCCGGAGAACCCGGCGACACGTATCTCGACATGATGCACGTCAACACCGAGCGCATCGCCAAGGGCCTGAGCCCATGACCCCCGCCCGAGAGGGCGACACCCCCGCCCGAGAGGGCGAGACGAAAGGAAAACCATGACACAGCTGAAACGAGCCGCGCGGTTCGCGGTCGGCGCAGGAGTCGCAGCCCTCCTGCTGGCAGGATGCAGCGCGGGGTCGGCCGCGGAGACGCCCGACTCCGCTCCGGCCGGCGCCGATGCCGCGGCTGACGGTCCGCGCGTCGCCGTGGCGTACGCCGGCGGTGTGCTGATCGTCGACGGCGAGACCCTCGAGGTGATCGATGACCTGCCGACCGAGGACTTCGTCCGCCTCAACCCCGCAGGCGACGGGCGGCACGCCTTCGTGACCACGTCGGAGGGTTTCCAGCTGCTCGACGTGCGCGAGCCCGAACTCACCGACCACGTCGTCGAAGCCGCTGCCGCAGGGCATGTCGTCCGACACGGCGGCAAGACGGTGCTCTACGACGATGCGACCAGCGACACCACGGTCTTCGACACGGACGCCCTGGCTGACACCGACGGCAGTCTTCCCGAGGCGCAGGTCATCGAAGGAGTGGAAGCGCACCATGGCGTCTCGGTGGTGCTCGAGGACGGCACCTTCGTCACCACTGTCGGCGATGCGACGGGTCGCTCCGGCATCCGCGCCGTGGATGCCGCCGGCGCCGAGATCGCGACCAGTGCCGAGTGCCCCGGAGTGCACGGCGAGGGCACCGCGAAGGGTGAGGCGGTCGTCTTCGGCTGCGAGAACGGCGCGCTCGTCTTCGACGATGGCGAGATCACCAAGCTCACTTCTCCTGACGAGTTCGGCCGCATCGGCAACGCGTATGTCTCCGAGAACAGCCCGCTCGTCGTGATGGACTACAAGGAAGACCCCGACATGGAGGGCTACCTCCTGACCGACATCGCGTTGGTCGACACCGAGGCGAAGACCCTCGACAAGGTCGCTCTTCCTGACGGCATCAGCTACACGTTCCGCGGCGTGACGCGTGTCGACAGCGGTGACGCTGTGCTCATCGGCTCCGACGGCAGGCTGCACGTCATCGACCCGGCGACCGGTGCCGTCACGGCATCCTATGACGCGATCGACGCCTGGGAGGGGCCGAGCGAGTGGCAGCAGCCGCACCCGGCGATCGCCGCCCTCGGCGACGTCGTCTATGTGACCGACGCGGCGAACAGCACCATCATCACGCTGGATGCCGCCACCGGCGAGACCCTCGCGACCGGGGAACTCCCACAGGTCCCCAACGAGATCGCGGTCGTCGGATAGCACCGAAACGATGCCGCCGGTCGACGGTACTCGTCGGCCGGCGGCATCACGGGGTCAGCGGATCGGGTGTTCAGCGGATCAGGCCGAGCGTCTCCGGCAGCCACATCGACAGCGCCGGCACGAAGGCGACGATGAACAGGCCGACGACGAGCGCCCAGAAGAAGGGCCACAGGCGCGTGATGACCTTCTCGATGCGCACGTTCCCGACCCTTGCCGCGACGAACAGGTTGTTGCCGATGGGCGGGGAGATGTTGCCGAGGCACATGTTGAAGACCATCATCGCGCCGAAGTGGATCGGGCTGACGCCCATGGCGGTCACGACCGGCAGGAAGATCGGCGTGAAGATCAGGATGGCGGGCGTCGGATCCATCACGGTTCCCGCCAGCAGCAGCACGATCATGATGATGATGAGCACGACCACGACGTTGTCTGTGAAGCCGAGCAGACCCTCGGTGACCAGCTGCGGGATGCGCGCGAACGCCAGCACGTAGCCGAGAATGCCGGAGACGCCGATCAGCAGCATGATGATGCCGGTGACCTTCGAGGCTTCGAGGATGATCTTCGGCAGCTCACGCACCGGAAGGGTGCGCTGGATGAGCCCGAGGATGAAGCAGTAGAGCACCGCGATCACCGCGGACTCCGTGGCGGTGAAGAACCCGCTGAGGATGCCGCCGATCACGACGAAGATCATGAGCAGCGCCGGGAGCGCCTTCAGGAACACGATCATCGTCTGCCCGAACGTCGGGCGGGGCGTGCCCTTCGGCATCCGCAGTTCTGGATGCTTGCGTGCATACAGTGCGACGACCGTGACGCAGACCACGGCCCACAGCAGTCCAGGACCGACGCCTGCCATGAACAGCGCGCCGATCGAGGTGCTCGAGACGAGCGAGTAGACGATGAACGTGTTGCTCGGCGGGATCAGCATGCCGGCGGGCGAGGATGCTGCGTTGACGGCCGCGGAGAACGCGGGGTCGTACTTCTCCTGACGCATCCGCGGCGTCAGCACGGTGCCGATGGCTGCGGCCGACGCGACCGACGCGCCGGAGACGGCGCCGAACATGGTGTTCGCCACGACAGTGGTCTGTGCCAACGAGGCGGGAAGGCGACCCGCGACGACCTGCGCGAGATCGATGAGGCGGGCCGCGATGCCACCGGTGTTCATGAGTCCGCCTGCGAGGATGAAGAACGGTATCGCGAGCAGGCTGAACGAGTTGCTGCCCTGGAAGATCTTTTGAGCGGCGGTGAAGGTCGCGCCGTCCCATTCTCCGAGGAGGATGAAGATCGCTATGGCGGATGGCAGTCCCATGGCGACGGCGACGGGAAGGCCGATGGCGATGCCGATCGCGATGCCGGCGATCAGGACGACCGCGGCGATGAGGGTGATGGGGTCCATGATCAGATCGCCTCACTGATGTCGTTGGTGTCGGGAGTCGGGTCCTCGACGCCTGCGATGAGTCCGATGATCTGCACGATCGAGTAGAACAGGATGAGCACTCCGGCGATCGGCATGATCATGTAGATCTCGCCGATCGTCAGCGGAAGCGAGGAGAGGCTCTGGTGCCAGGCGTTCTGCGCGACGGCGATGCCGCCGATGATGAACACGGTGACGATGAAGAAGATGACGATGAGCTCGATCACGACGGCTGCGGCGCGACGCCACAGCAGCGGGAGCTTCTCGATGAGGATCTCGACCGCGATGTGCCCGCGCTCGGAGAACACGTAGGCGGCGGCGATCATGGCGAGGACGACGAAGCTGTACTGCGCGGCCTCCTGCGTCCACGGCGCCGTGTTGTTGAGCACCTCGCGGGTGAAGACCTGCCAGGCGACGATCGCGACCAGCGCGACGAAGACGATGATGCACAGCCAGCCGAGCAGCAGGTCGACGCCCTTGCGGACGCGATTCATCACGGCGAGTGGGCCGTGCCATCGGGTGGGGCGATCGGGCGCACCCTGATCGGCATCGTCGGGTGGGTTCGTGGTCACGGTGTCCTCCGTTCAGGCAGGCAGCGGATGCTGTCGCCGAATTCGCACGCGTCGTTGCGGGTGGAGCGGGACGCGGCCCGAGAAGAGGGCGCTGGAGGGACCTGATCGGCCCCTCAGCGCCCTCTTGCCGGTCGCGTCTGGTCCTTACTCTGCAGCGCCGCGGATGGCTTCGTAAAGGGTGGTCTGCGAGTCCTCGGTGAGGAATTCGTCGAGCAGCGGCTCGAGCGCTTCGGTGAAGGCCTCGGTGTCGACCTCGGAGAACTCGGCTCCGCCGGCCTCAGCGTCGGCGATCGCCTTCTCCGTGTCGGTCTTCCACAGCTCGGTGTGCTGCTCCCACGCAGCCGTCCAGCCCTCGTCGAAGGCCGCACGGTCCTCCTCGGACATCTCAGACAGCGTGTCACTGTTGATGATCAGGAAGTCGGCGCCGACCAGGTGACGCGTGAACGAGAAGTACGGTGCGACCTCGTGGTGCTTGTTGCTGAAGTACGAGATCTCGTTGTTCTCGGCGCCGTCGACGACACCGGACTGCAGGCCGCTGTAGACGTCGCCGAAGGGCAGCGGCGTGGGAGACGCGCCGAGGGCTTCGATCATCGCCATGAAGACGGGGCTCTCCTGCACGCGGATCTTCTTGCCCTCGAGGTCGGCGGGCGTCTCCGCGATGGTGTCCTTCAGGTAGATGCTGCGCTCGCCCTGGGTGAGGCCGCCCACGACGTCGATGTTGTTGCTCTCGGCCAGCGAGCCGTACAGGTCGCCGACGATCTCGTCGTCGGAGAGCACGGACATCTGGTGATCGATGTCATCGAACACCTTCGGAAGGCTGAAGAGTACGAAGTCCTTGTTGAGGTTCTCGAGCTGCGGCGCCGAGACGATCGCGAGGTCGATGACGCCCTGGCTGACCGACTGCAGGTACTCGTCCTGGTTGCCGAGTGTGCTGTTCGCGTGCACCTCGATGTCCCAGCGGCCGTCGGTGTCCTCCTTGAGCTGCTCGCCGAACGCCTCGAGGGCGATGAACGAGGGGTGCGTCTCTGGCTGGTTGAGGGCGAGCTTCATGACTGTGGTGCTCGTGCTGCCGCCGTCGCCTTCGCCGCCGTTGCCGGCTCCGCCTGAGCATCCGGCGAGTGCGAGGGCGGTGATCGCTGTGGTCGCGATGAGGGCGACCCTGGTGTTGCTCCGCATGTGGTTCTCCTTTGAGCGCTGTGATTTCGGATGACGATCGGCGTCGATCGGTCCGGCCACCATTCATTCATCCATCTGCATCGAGAATCTGGCAACCAGTTGCCACGGATTGCCGCGCCCGCTCGCACGGCGCTGCGATCAGTCTTCGTCGCCCTCGTCGGCGGCCGGACGCCCGCCGTTGGGCCAGTCATTGGTCGGATGCGACGGCCCCGTCGACGCGCGGATCACGAGCCGCGCGGGCAGCAGTGCGGTCTTGAGCGGTCCGCCCGGTGACGTCCGCGGCACTCGCGGTGTGCCACGCAGATCATCGAGCAGCGTCTGCACCGCCACAGCGCCGAGCTGGCGCAGGGGAGCCGCGACCGTCGTCAGCTGCGGGGTGCAGAAGTCGGCGCCGAAGATGTTGTCGAAGCCGACGATCGAGACATCGTCGGGAATGCGGATGCCGAGGCTCTGCAGCCCGCGCATCAGGCCGATCGCCAGCAGGTCGTTGTAGGCGATCACCGCGGTGCTCGGTGTCGCCGCGAGCTCGCCGGCGGCGGAGAGGCCACCGGCCTGCGTCGGCGAGAACGGGCCGATCCGGCGTGCGCGCAGCCCGAGCTCGTGACACGCTTCGCGCAGCGCCTGCCAGCGGATGCCGTTGGCCCACGAGGCGTCGGGGCCCGCCACGTAGGTGATGCTCGTGTGCCCGAGCGCGCCGAGATGCTCCACCGCTCTGCGCATGCCGCGTGCGTTGTCGGTCGCGACACTGGCGATATCGCTCATCGAACGGTTGAGGACGACGGTCGGGCGCTGCTTCGCTGCCACCCTGATCGACGAATCCGACATCCGCGATGTCGCCAGCACGACGCCCTCCACCATCGGGAGCACCCGGTCCAGTGCCTGACGCTCCGCCTCGACCGACTCCTGCACGTCGGCGACCAGGAGGGTGTAGCCCGCCTTCGTCGCGGTGTCGTCCGCGCCGCGCAGCAGTTCGAAGAAGAACGGGTTCGTGACGTCGGCGACGATGATCGCCAGCAGCGAGGTCTTGCCCGTCGGCAGTGCGCGGGCGAGCGGATTGGTGCGATATCCCATCTCTGTCGCGACCTGCCGGATGTGCTCCGCAGTCTCGGCGTTCACTCGGCCAGGGCGTGAGAAGGCCCTGGACACGGTCGAAGGGGCGACGCCGGCCGCGGCCGCGACGTCATAGATCGTCGGGCGCGACCTCCGACCTCCGCCGTACTTGCCTTCGTCCGTCATGCGGTGAGCATAAGCCGGACGTGCAACTGATGGCAACCGATTGCGGTCTCTTGCCGTCCACGCCTGAATGAGGGGAAGAACAGGCAGCGCTGTGCGCACGACGATGGGGAACCTCTTGAACGAGGACATGCTCGCTGAGACCGAGATGGCAGAGTCGGAGCTGGGGCGCCTCGGCCTGGGGCACGTGCGCGTCCGCCCCTACGGAGGCCTCGCCTGCCTCGATGTTCCGCTCGGCGAGATCGCGTCCATCACGGGCGAACCGCTGCGCGCCGAAGTGCTGCGCGCGGTGCGCGGCGCGGGATTCGACCGCGTCGCCGTGAACATCGATTCGGAGTGATTCCGACGCGAAACGGATCCCATGGCCACATATGGCAACCGGTTGACGTCCCTGCGCGGCGCCTGAATCATGGAGGAATGCCTGCACCGCTCGAACTCGATGCCGACCGCCTCCTGCCTGTGGAACCCGCGCTAAGGAGCGTCGCTCGCGATCTGTACTCGTCGATCGCGGACCTGCCGATCATCTCCCCGCACGGTCACGTCGATCCGGCGATGCTGCGCGACGATCTGCCGTTCTCCGACCCGGCAGAGCTGTTCATCACCAAGGACCACTACGTCACGCGCCTGTTGCATGCCGCCGGTGTCGATCTCGCATCGCTCGGCGCGGGAAGCGCTGCCGGCGCCGACCCTCGCTCCGTGTGGCGACTGTTCGCCGAGAACTGGCAGCTGTTGGCAGGCACGGCATCGGGCTACTGGCTCACCCATGAGCTCGTCACGCTCTTCGGGATCGACGTGGAGCCGTCCGCCGAGACGGCGGACGCGACGTACGACGCGATCGCCGCGCGACTGAGCGATCCCGCGTACCGGCCGCGCGCGCTGTTCGAGCGCTTCGGCATCGAGGTCCTCGCCACGACGGACGATCCGATGGACGACCTCGCCGTGCACGCGGCACTCGCCGCGGACGACACCTTCCGCGGTCGAGTGCTTCCGACCTTCCGTCCTGACGCCTACCTCGACCCGACGGCTGCCGGTTTCGCCGATCGTGTCGAGCGCCTCACTGCGTCGAACGGCACGGCGACAGATGATTTCCGGGGCTACCTCGCGGCGCTCGAAGCCCGCCGAGCGCACTTCATCGCGCACGGAGCGGTCTCTGCGGATCACGGTGTCATCGAGCCCTACACGGTCGACCTCACCGACGACGAAGCATCCGCTCTCTATCGTCGTGCGGTCGCCGGCGAGCTGGATGCCGCAGGCGCGCGCGAGTTCCGCGGCAACATGCTGCTGCGGATGGCGGGGATGAGTGCACGCGACGGTCTCGTCATGACGATCCATCCCGGTGTCTACCGCAACCACTCCTCGGCGACCTTCGAGGGCTTCGGGCCCGACACCGGCCATGACATCCCGCTCACCACGTCGTACACGCAGAACCTGCGTCCTCTTCTGGAGAAGCACGGCCTCGAGCGCGGTCTGCACGTCGTGCTGTTCACGGTCGACGAGACGGTCTACTCGCGTGAGATCGCTCCGCTCGCCGGCTTCTACCCGAGCGTCTTCATCGGGGTGCCGTGGTGGTTCCTCGATGCACCGGATGCCGTGCTCCGCTTCCGTGCGTCCGTTACCGAGACCGCGGGCTTCTACCGCGGTTCCGGCTTCATCGACGACACCAGGGCGTTCCTGTCGATCCCGGCACGTCATGACATGGCTCGCCGCCTCGACTCCGCCTTCCTCGCGCGCCTGGTGGGCGAGGGGCGCATCCCGCTGGCGCAGGCCGAGCGCATCGCGGTCGATCTCGTCACCACCGTGCCGCGGAAGGCGTTCAAGCTGTGACCGAGACGGTCATGACCGCGCTGAGTCGCGCAGCGGCGGCCGATCGCGCAGGGCGCTCGTTCGATCGTGCGCCGGTCCGCATCGCACATCTCGGGCTCGGCGCCTTCCACCGCGCCCACCAGGCCTGGTACACCGACATCGTCGATGAGGCGAACGAATGGGGCATCCGCTCCTTCACCGGGCGCAGCCCCGCGGCAGCGCAGGAACTCGATGCGCAGGACGGCCTGTACTCGCTGATCGAGCGATCAGCGGCCGGCGACAGCATCGCACTCATCGACAGCATCGTCGACGCGGTCGATGGGGCCCGCGTCGATGTCCTCGCCGAGACCCTCGCCGACCCTGCCACGGCGCTGGTCACCCTCACGATCACCGAGGCGGGGTACGCGCTGGATGCCGCGCACGAGCCAGATCTCGCGGACGAGACCGTCGCTGCCGACGTCGAATGGCTGCGCACGCATCTCGCCGCGGACCGCCTCGAGCTGTCGAGCGCGCCGACCACGGCCCTCGCGCGACTGCTCGTCGGGCTCGAGGCGCGTCGTCGTGCGGATGCGGGGCCGATCGCCGTCGTCTCGTGCGACAACCTGCCCGGCAACGGCGAGCTGACGCAGCGGGCCCTGACCTCGTTCGCTCGACTCGCCGGTGCATCCGACACGCTCGCCTATCTGAATGAGCACGTGGCCTTCCCGTCGACGTCGATCGACCGGATCACGCCGAAGACCACGCAGGCCGAGATCGAGCTCGTGAGGGACGAGACCGGGTGGGACGACCGCAGCCCGGTCGTCACCGAGCCCTTCCACGATTGGGTCATCAGCGGCGAGTTCCCCGCCGGCCGGCCTGCCTGGGAGAAGGCGGGAGCGCGCTTCGTCGACGACATCGACCCCTTCGAGCGTCGCAAGCTCTGGCTGCTCAACGGCTCGCACTCCTTCCTCGCGTATGCCGGCGCAGCCCGCGGCCACGAGACCGTCGCGCAGGCGATCGGCGATCCGGTGATCCGCGGCTGGGTGAACGAGCTGTGGGATGAGGCCGCACGTCATCTCACCGAGCCGCACCTCGGCATCGACGACTACCGTGCTGCTCTTCTGGAGCGTTTCGACAACGCCCGCATCCAGCACCTGCTCGCGCAGATCGGCAAGGACGGGACGACGAAGCTGCGCCTGCGCATCCTCGAGGTGCTGCTCGCCGAGCGCTCCGCCGGTCGCGATGGAGCTGCAAGCATCCGCGTGCTCGGCGCGTGGGCCGCTCGTGCGCTGGACGGCGCGCTGCCGGAGGACACCAATGGCCAGGCAGTGGCCGATGCCGCGTCTCGGGGCGAAGGCGCGATCCCGGCGCTGCTCGCGCTGATCGACGAGCGCCTCACAGAACCCGAAATCGTCGCAGCGGTCGCCCGTGCCGCCGCGAACTTCACTCAGAACTGACACCCTGGAGGAATCATGATCATCGAAAAGGCTGAAGTCATCGTCACCAGCCCCGACCGCAACTTCGTCACTCTGAAGCTGACGACGAACGAGGGGCACACTGGTCTCGGCGATGCGACGTTGAACGGCCGAGAACTGGCGGTCGTCGCATACCTGCAGGAGCACGTCGTGCCGCTGCTGGTCGGCTCCGACGCGTCGCGCATCGAGGACACCTGGCAGTTCCTGTACCGCTCGGCCTACTGGCGCCGCGGTCCGGTCACGATGGCCGCGATCGCCGCCGTCGACATGGCGCTGTGGGACATCAAGGCGAAGGCGGCGGGAATGCCGCTGTACCAGCTGCTCGGCGGCGCATCCCGCTCGGGTCTGCTCGCGTACGGCCACGCGTCGGGCAAGGAGCTGCCCGAGCTGTTCGACTCGATCCGCTCGCACCAGGAGCAGGGCTACCGCGCGATCCGCGTGCAGACCGGCGTCCCGGGCCTCAAGGCCATCTACGGCATCGCGTCGCAGGCGGCCGACACCGGCGGCGGCGAAGCGCGCTACGACCACGAGCCGGCACGCCGGGGTGCGAAGCCGGTGCAGGAGGACTGGGACACCCGTGCGTACCTGCGTCACCTCCCCGGTGTCTTCGAAGCTGTTCGCAACGAGTTCGGCCCTGAGATGCCGCTCCTGCACGACGGCCACCACCGTGTGACGCCGCTGCAGGCCGCGAAGCTCGGCAAGTCGCTCGAGCCGTACGATCTCTTCTGGCTCGAGGACTGCACCCCGGCTGAGAACCAGGAGGCGCTGAAGCTCGTCCGTCAGCACACCACGACGCCGCTGGCCATCGGTGAGATCTTCAACACGGTGTGGGACTTCAAGGACCTCATCCGCGACCAGCTCATCGACTACATGCGCGGCGCAGTCACCCACATGGGTGGTATCACCCCGCTGAAGAAGACCATGGACTACGCGGCGCTGTACCAGATCAAGTCGGGCTTCCACGGCCCCACCGACATCTCGCCGGTCGGCATGGCGGCTCAGATGCACCTGGGGCTGGCGATCCACAACTTCGGGATCCAGGAGTACATGCAGCACGGCGCGAAGACCGACCAGGTGTTCGAGCAGTCGTTCACCTGGAAGGATGGCCTGCTGCACCCGGGTGACAACCCGGGCATCGGTGTCGAGCTCAACATGGACGAGGCGGGCAAGTACCCGTACGAGCAGGCCTACCTGCCGTACAACCGCCTCGCCGACGGAACTGTTCATGACTGGTGATGCGAGACCGGGCGAGAGCGCGCCTCTGATCTGTGTCATGGGCGTCTCGGCCGCAGGCAAGTCCACGGTCGGGATCGCTCTGGCCGCGGCGCTCGGCGTCACGTTCGAAGACGCCGACCCCCTGCACTCGGAGGCCAACCGCGCGAAGATGAACGCGGGGACGCCGCTGACCGACGAGGACCGCTGGCCGTGGCTCGATGCGGTGGGCGGCCGGTTCGCCGCTCACGAGAGCGATGGTCTCGTGCTGGCCTGCAGCGCGCTGCGTCGCGTCTACCGGGACCGCATCCGCGCGGCGGCGCCCGGCGTGCTGTTCGTGCATCTGCACGGCTCGCGGGAACTGCTCGGCAGTCGGGCGGATGCGCGGACGGGGCACTTCATGCCGCCAGCGCTGCTCGATTCGCAGCTTGCGACGCTGGAAGAGCTCGACTCCGACGAGGCCGGCATGGTCGTCGTGGTCGACAAGACGCCCGAGGAGATCGTGCGCGAGATCCTCGAACGGCTCGGGGCTCGTTCGGGTCGTTGAGCGTCAGAGCAGTGCGAGCACGCTGTCGTAGGCAGTATCGGTGACGTGCGGGCCCGCCCCGTCGAACACCCGTGTCGTCCCCGGTCGTGAACGCCAGGCCGGCCAGCCCGGATCCCGATCCGTGATGAAGCGCACCGCGGCCGCGTGCATCTCGTCTGCGAGCGACTGGGGTGGGTGCGCCCCCGCGAGGGCCTCCACCCGCTCCCGGTCGAGGCCGTCGAACCAGAACGGCACGTCGAGGCAGTGGCACGCCCAGCCCTTGGCGGGCGAGACCCAGCTGAACCGATAGGCCCAGGTCGGGGCATCCGCTCTGTTCCTCGCCTCCGCGACGCGCGGCACGAGCGCGCGGAACACGTGGTCGCTGATGTAGCGCCCGATCATCGCGGCGGTGCCCTTCGCCCGCTGCGGCGCATTCGCCTCGAGGTACGCCCGGCGTGCATCGCGATTGCCGAGGAAGAGGCGCATCAGCAATGCCGCGGGGATCAGTCGCAGCTTCGATCGCTCGCGCTCCGCGACCATCGTGAACTCGTCATCGGCGGCGCCCAGCAGCAGCGGCTTGTCGCCGCCGACCCCCGCACGCAGCGCGTCGACGGTCGCCTCGGAGATGAGGTCGCCGTCGATCATCGGCCCCCACGACGGGCCGCTCGCAAGCTGATCGGCAAGCGCGGCCAGGCCGTGCTTGGCGCTCGCGGCCTCGCTCTGCAGACCGTGCAGTGCGGCCTCGTCGACGGAGCGGAAGCCTTCGACATCGGCGGTGACGCCTGCGAGCGCAGCCAGCCGACTCGAGCGCTCTCGAGCGTGATCGAGCGGCACGTCGGCCAGCGCACCTGAGATCGAGATCGCTCCGCGGAACAGATGCTGCGCCGACCGCATCCCGAGCAAAGCCAGTACGGCTCCGCCGCCCGCGGACTGCCCGCCGATCGTCACGCGGCTCGGGTCGCCGCCGAAGACCGCGATGTTCTTCTGCACCCATTCGAGGGCGGCGATCCAGTCGAGCACTCCGCGGTTGTGGGGCGCGCCCTCGATGAAGCCGAACCCGTCGAAACCGAGCCGGTACGAGATCGACACCGTCACGACGCCGTCGCGATTGAAGGTGCTGCCGTCGTACCAGGGGCTTGCGGGTGAGCCCTCGGTGTAGCCGCCGCCGTGGATCCACACGAGAACCGGCAGTGACGCATCCAACGAGGGCGTGAAGACGTTCACGTTCAGGGTGTTGTCGCCGGCGATCGCGGGCTCGGGGATGAGTGTGTCGGTGCCCGTTGCGCGCAGCGCGGTGGCGCCGTACTCAGTGGCGTCGCGCACGTCGGTCCACGGCTCGGGTGGCACGGGCGCCGCATATCGGAGTGCGCCGATAGGCGCTCTGGCGAACGGGATGCCGAGGAAGGCTGCGGATGCCGCGGGTGTGCCGTGGTCTCGCCAGAAGCCGCGCACGCGACCGGAAGCAGTGGTGGCGATGGGCGATGCGGTCACGACTAGAGAGTATCGGGGTGCCTCGTGATCTTCGTCTGATGAGTGCGACACAAAGTGTCGCTATGTGAGACACGGCGTGCCATACTGGCCGCAACGATGCACGAGGAAACGTTGTGACCAAACCTCTGGCGGGTCCACAGACCCTGCTGCGAACGATGAACGTGAGAGCGATCCTGGAGGCGCTGGCACGACGCGGGCCGTTGACTCGAGCGGAGTTGATGGGTGAGACCGGGTTGTCGCGGACAGCCGTCACTCAGGTCCTTCGGATGCTCGAAGCCGGGGACGCCGTAGCAACCGCTGGGGTGGACCGAGCCACGCGTGGTCCGGCGGCGACCCGGGTCTCCCTTCATCCGGGGCTCGGATTCGCGGCGGCCGTGCATGTCGACCACGCCTCGATGCACGTCACGCTCGTCGACCCGACCGGTGCAGTACGCGCCCAGAGCGATGCGCCGCTCGGTCACATCGAAGAGCGCGCCGCCGACATCGCCGCTCTGATCGCCGAGTGCCGCCAGGATGCGCGGGGGCCGCTGCGCCATGTCGTCGTCGCCATGCCGGGGATCGTCACGCCCGACGGCGAGATCAGAGACGACCAGGGGCCGGACGGCGGTGCGTTCCGCACAGCTCTCGTCGCCCACGTCGAGTGCCCCGTCCACATCGAGAACGACGTGAACCTCGCCGCGCTCGCCGAATCGGACAACGGAGTCGGACAGGACCTGTCGAGCTTCACGCTCCTGATGATCGACCAGGGACTCGGCGCGGGCACCGTTCTCGACGGGGTGCTGCGTCGCGGCGCCGCCGGAATCGCGGGCGAGGTGCAATACGTTCCCCAGCCGCCGGTGCCGATCGGCGTGCCTGTGCTCAACGAGGACGTCGTGGAGGATCTCGCGCTCCTGCACGGCAGGGATCCGGCTGACCCGCTGCTGGTGCACCTCGACGCCTGTGCCGATGGCGATACCGCGGCGAAGGCGATGGTCGACGAATTGGCGAGGCGTCTCGTGATCGTCGCGGGCAGCGTGACGCTGGTGATCGATCCGGAGGCGTTCGTCCTGGCGGGTCACGCGGCGCATCCGTGTTTCGTGGCCGCGGTCGACCGCGCGGCAGAGGCGCTGTCGCATCTGCTCGCGCTGCGATTCGTCCCCTCGGCGTTCGGGAGAGAGGCGACGATGGTCGGCGCGATCGGTCAGGCGGCATCCGCCCTTCGTGAATCCATGTTCGCCAGGTTCGCCTCAATCGGCGGCATGGTCGCCCGATGACGGCGCCATCGGATCTCACAACCCGACTTGGACTCGGCGGCGAAGCGCGCGCGATCATCCTCAACGCGGATGACTTCGGCATGTGCCACGCGGCGAACGAGGCGATCACCGAGCTGCTGGTCGCCGGTCACCTCGATTCATCGACGGTCATGCTGCCGTGCGCATGGGCGCCGGAAGCGCTCCAGTTCGCGGCTGCGCATCCCGATGCGAGCGTGGGCGTGCACCTCGTGCTCACCAGCGAGTGGAGCCGCTACCGCTGGCGCCCGCTGACCGGCGCGGGGACGAGCCTCGTCGATCGCGACGGCTGCTTCCCGACCGAGGTGCGAACCGTGGAAGAACGGGCATCGATGGAAGACGTCACGGCCGAACTCGCGGCGCAGATCGACGCCGCGCTCACCGCCGGCGTCGACGTCACGCACCTCGACAACCACATGGGTTCGGTCTACGGGCTCTACACCGGGAGGGACTTCCTCGGCCCCGTGTTCGCGCTCGCCTCCCGTCACGGGCTTCCGTTCCGGCTGCCCCGGATCGCCGACGGCGTCGGTATCGACACGGCGATGCAGCCGGCGCTCGACCGTGCCACTGCAGCCGCGGACGCTGCGGGGATCGTCATCCTCGACCGACTCTGGACGCATCCGTTCGAGTTGGCGGGCGAGGGCACCGACGCTGAAGAGACGTACGAGCAGATCCGTGACGGCTTCGTGGCGCTGCTGCGCGCGGTGCCTGCGGGGGTGACCGAGATCTATCTGCATCCGATGGTCGACGGGCACGAGCTGCGCGCCGCGGTCGATTACGGCGCGGCGAAACGCGGCTACGAGCGGCGGCTGCTCTCCGATCCTGTCATTCGCGAAACCATCGAGCAGGAAGGACTCATCCGGATAAGCTGGCGTGCGCTGCGCAGTGTGCAACGCAATCTTTGAGTGACGCGCAGCGCCAACGGGAGCCTTAGCAATGAGCCTTGCAGCGCGTATCCGCGATCGTCGTCTGGATGCTGCGCCCACCCGCGCTCAGTCTGTGGCATTCGGGGCCTCTGGGTTCCCGATCCAGTTGATGGCGCAGACGTTCTCCGCGTTCGTCGTCTACTTCTACGTCGCCCACCTCGCCGTGCCTGCGGAATGGGTGGCTGCCGCGATGATCGCGCACGGCATCCTGAACGCCCTGCTCAACCCGCTGGTGGGGGCGCTGTCCGACCGGATCCGCACGCCGTGGGGGCGTCGGATTCCTTGGATCGGGCTCGGGATCGTTCCGCTCGTCGTGGCGTTCGCGCTGATCTGGATGCCGCCGGCGCTGTCCGCAGGCGGCCTGATCGCCTGGTTCCTCGTCGTCGTCGCCGTGTACGACATCGCGTTCGTGGTGGTCGTGCTGAACATCTCCGCGCTGTTCCCGGAGATCTTCCGCACGACGGCCGAGCGCTCCCGCGGCAATGTGCCGCGGCAGGTGTTCGCGATCGTCGGCATGATCCTCGGCACGGCCGGAGCCCCGCTGCTGTACGACAGCATCGGCTGGCCCGGCATGGCGATCGCGTTGGGTCTGGTGTGCTTGGTGCTGTTCGTCTGGTCGTTCGCCGGCGGGATGCTCGAGCGTCGAGGCGAGGTCGCCTTGGAAGCCCCGATGAAGTGGACGGCGCAGCTGCGCTACACCTTCGCGAACCGCGCGTTCGTGCCGTACGTGCTCGGGTCGCTGTTCGTGCAGACCGCGATAGCCGTGATCCTCGCGGCCATCCCGTTCTACGCGCGGTACTCGCTGCATGCCGCGGAGGGGGAGAGCAGCATCCTTCTCGGTGTGATCTTCGTCGTCGCGATCCCGGCGATCCTGTTGTGGAGCAGGGTGGTGCAGCGCACGTCGCCGCGGACGGCGGTGCTCTGGGCGGTCGGAGTCTTCGCCGTCGCGGTGCTCGGTTACCTGGTGCCGGGTTCGGTGCTCGGTGCGGCGCTGGTCGGCGTCGCGGTCGGTGTCGGAGTCGGCGGACTGCTGCAGCTGCTCGAGGTCGTGCTCGCCCAGATCATCGACGACGACGCCGCGCGCACGGGGCATCGGCGTGAGGGCGTGTACTTCGGCGTGAACGGGTTCGTCGTGCGCGGGTCCGTGGTGCTGCAGGCGGTCGTCGCCGCGTGGGTGCTGAATGCGAGCGGCTTCGATGCCGCGCTCGGCGATGCTCAGCCGGATGCCGTAGACGGCGGCATCCGGATCATGCTCGCCGTCGTGCCGATGGCCTTCACGATGCTGGCGTGGGTGTGCTTCTTCCTCTACCCGATCCGCGCCCGCGACGTCGTCGCAGCACCTTGAGTCGGTCTACTCGGCCGCGCGCCGCGCCTCCCAGCCCGTGCGCACCATCTCGTCGACTGTATAGCGCATCTTCCAATCCAGGTCGCGGGCGGCGAGCTCGCCTGTCGCCACGATGCGGTCTGGGTCGCCGGCACGGCGAGGGCCGATCTCGGGCGTGAAGTCGATGCCGGTGACGCGCACGACGGCATCCATGATCTGCTTCACGCTCAGGCCGTCGCCGGAGCCGAGGTTGTACGCCGGTTCGATGCTCTCGCCGGACGCCAGGCGTTTGGCTGCCGCCACGTGAGCGGCCGCGATGTCGCCCACGTGCACGTAGTCGCGCACGTTCGTGCCGTCTTCCGTGGCGTAGTCGTCACCGTTGATGCGGGGAGTCTTGCCGGCGAGCAACGCCTCGAACACAATCGGGAAGAGGTTGTGGGGGCTGACGTCGTAGACGGTCGGGTCGGCGGATCCGACGACGTTGAAGTAGCGCAGCGAGGTGTGGCGCAGCGGATGCTCGGACTCGGCCGTCGCGATCGCCTGGTCACGCAGCATCCACTCGCCGATCAGTTTGGACTCACCGTAAGGGCTCGCCGGCTTCTTCGCGGTCTCCTCGACGACCAGTGGCACGTCGGGGGTGCCGAAGACAGCAGCGGAGGAGGAGAAGACGATGTTGCTGACGCCGGCGGCTTCCATCGCCTCGAGGATCACGCGCGTGCCCTCGACGTTCTGGGCGTAGGTGTGCAGCGGCCGCTGCACCGAGACCCCGGCGTACTTGAAGCCCGCGACGTGGATGACGCCCTCGGCCCGGTGGTCGCGGAGCGCCTTCTCGACCAGGTCGCAATCGAGGATGCTGCCCTGAACGAACGGCACGCCCTCCGGGACGAACGACGCGACGCCACTGGACAGGTCATCCAGCACGACCGGTGTGAGCCCGGCATCCGCGAGTGCACGCACGACGTGCGCTCCGATGTAGCCGGCTCCGCCGGTGACGATCCAGGACATGTGGCTCCTTCTCCTCGAAGCATCCATTCTTTCAGGCCCGACACCGCCTGCCGGACGGGTGTCAGACGCCGGCGACGAGGGCGCGGGCGGCCTGCTGGTGCTCGGCGATGAGCGCCTCGACGTCCAGGCCGACGACCTCGCCGTCGCGCACACGCCACTCGCCGCCGACCATGACGCGGTCGGCGCGCTCAGCGCCGCACAGCACGAGAGCGGCGATCGGGTCGTGAGAGCCGGAGAACGCGAGGCCGTCGAGCCGGAACATCGCGAGATCGGCCTGCATGCCGACGGCGATCCGGCCGATGTCGGTGCGGCCGAGGGCAGCTGCGGATCCGGCGGTCGCCCAGTCGAGCACGCGCGCACTCGAGACCTGCTCGGTGCCGTACCGCAGCCGCTGCAGGTACAGCGCCTGGCGCACCTCGCGGATCATGTTGGAGGCATCGTTCGACGCGGAACCGTCGACGCCCAGCCCGAGCGGCACTCCGGCATCCTCCAATTCCACGGCACGCGCGATGCCGCTTGCCAGGCGCATGTTCGAGGTGGGGCAGTGCGCGACCGCAGTGCCCGCGGCACCGAGCGCCGCGATCTCGTCCTCGTTGAAGTGCACTCCGTGCGCGAGCCAGGTGCGATTCGACAGCCATCCGACCGAGTCCAGATACTCGACCGTGCGCATGCCGAAGCGCTCGCGACAGAACTGCTCCTCGTCCAGCGTCTCGGCGAGGTGGGTGTGCAGTCGCACGTCGAGCCGCTCCGCCAGCGTCGCCGAGTCGGCCATCAGCGACGTCGTCACCGAGAACGGCGAACACGGTGCGAGGCCGATCTGCACCCTCGCGCCGTCACCGCGCTCGTGGTAGCGATTCACCAGCCTCTCCGAATCCGCGAGGATGACATCTGGATCCTGCACGGTGCGCTGCGGAGGCAGCCCGCCGTCGTCCTCTCCGAGCGACATCGAACCACGCGTGAGCATCGCGCGCATGCCCAGCCGTCGGGTGACGTCGACCTGGATGTCGATCGCATCGTCCATGCCGGTCGGGAAGAGGTAGTGGTGATCGGCCGCCGTCGTGCAGCCGGACTGGAGCAGTTCGGCCATCGCCACGGTCGTCGCCAGCTCCAGAGCCCGAGGGGTGAGCCGCGCCCATACCGGATACAGGTTGACGAGCCACCCGAACAGCGGAAGATCCGCGACCGGCGCCCAGGCCCTGGTGAGGGTCTGGTAGAAGTGGTGATGCGTGTTGATGAGGCCGGGCGTGATCACATGCGAGCCGGCGTCGAACACCTCGTCGACCTGTGGTTGCTCGCCACGACCGACCAATTCGACGATCGTTCCGAGCGCCGTGTCGACGACGATGCCGCGCGCAGCGGCCGCGGGATCGGCATCCGATCCCAGGTGAATCGCGAGCGGATCGCGGAGCCAGATACGTGTCATGGTGTCGCCTACTCTCTGGCGACACAGGGCTGGGGCTCGGGCCGCCAGCTCAGGTTTCTCGGCGTCTGCTGTTCCGCCGGCCGGCTCGTGGAGGGCCGGCGCTCGTACGCTAGCACGCGAGATCATTCGGTGCTAGCATCGCCGCTATCGCAATTGTGGAAAATAGCTTCCACGATTCGGAAGTACTGCAAGCCCATGACAACCTCAACGGAGAGATCAATGTCGAGAACGCCCAGGACCCGCCGACCTGAAGACGAGAGGCTCCGCCTCGGCCCGACCTTCGCTTACGGACTGCAGCATGTGCTGACGATGTACGGCGGCATCATCGCGGTGCCGCTCATCATCGGCAATGCCGCCGGCCTCGCGCCGGGCGAGATCGGCCTCCTCATCGCCTCGTGCCTGTTCATCGGTGGTCTCGCCACGATCCTGCAGTCGTGGGGTGTGCCGTTCTTCGGATCGCAGCTGCCGCTGGTGCAGGGCGTCTCGTTCTCCGGCGTCGCGACGATGACGGCCATCCTCGCCGCGGGCGAGGGGCTTCCCGGTGTGTTCGGCGCCGTGATCGCGGCATCCGTCGCGGGCCTCATCGTCGCTCCCTTCTTCGCCATGATCGTGCGGTTCTTCCCGCCCGTCGTGACCGGAACCGTGATCACGACGATCGGCCTCACGCTGATGCCGGTCGCGGCGAGCTGGGCGATGGGCGGCACGTCGCCGGAGGATCCGATGTGGGGGAGTCTGCAGAACATCGGCCTGGCGATGGGAACGCTGCTCGTCGTGCTCGTGCTGAGCAAGGTCGCGTCTCCGACGGTCTCGCGGCTGGCGATCCTCATCTCGATCGTGCTCGGCACCGCGTTCGCCGGCATCGTCGGATGGGCGGACTTCTCGAACATCGCAGACGGCGGGATCGTGGCGCTCCCGCAGCCTTTCGCGTTCGGCCTTCCGACATTCGGCATCGCCAGCATCATCTCGATGTTCATAGTGATCATCGTGACCATGACCGAGACCACGGCAGACATCATCGCGGTCGGCGAGATCGTCGGCACCAAGGTCGATTCCAAGCGGATCGCGAACGGCCTTCGCGCCGACATGATCTCGTCCGCCGTCGCCCCGGTGTTCAACTCGTTCACGCAGTCAGCATTCGCGCAGAACGTCGGGCTCGTCGCGATCACCGGCGTGAAGTCGCGGTTCGTCGTGAGCGCCGGCGGAGTGATCCTCGTCGTGCTCGGGCTGCTGCCCATCGTCGGCGGGCTGGTCGCAGCCGTGCCGCCGCCCGTGCTCGGTGGAGCGGGAATCGTGCTGTTCGGGTCTGTGGCGGCAGCAGGCGTCCGCACGCTCGCGAAGGTGAACTACGAGGGCAACATGAACATGGTGATCGTCGCCGTCTCGCTGGGCTTCGGCGTGATCCCCGTCGTCATGCCCACGTTCTACGACGCGCTGCCGAGCTGGGTGGGCATCATCCTGCACTCCGGCATCTCGTCCGCCGCGATCATGGCCGTGCTGCTGAACCTGCTCTTCAACCACCTGGGCGGGAAGTCGGCCGAGCGCTCCGCCTTCATCCCCGGAACGGGACGCGTCATCCGTGAGGAGGATCTCGCCCGCCTCCTCGCGAACGAGACCCTGTTCGACGGCGACACGATCAGGGACGGCAAGATCCTGGATGCCGAGGGCGAAGAGGTTCCCGTCGTCACGGCCTCGCAGGAGGTCGTCATCACCGACGGGATCAAGACGGGCAAGATCCGCAGCCGGCACGACATCCGACGAGTCCTGGCCGAGGCCGACGCCGAGTAGCTCGCCGAGCCTGCAACACCACGCCGAGACGTACGCGATTCGCCGCGGTCTCGGCGTGGTGTTGCGGTCTCGCGGTCAGGCGTCGCGGCGGGCGCCGGCAGCGGGGGTCACCGTGAAGAGGTGCGGTGATGCGAATCCGGATGCCGCGAAGGCGGCGGTCACGGCATCCGACACAGCGTGCACCGCGCCCTGCTCGACGAGAGCGATCGCGGCACCGCCGAAGCCGCCGCCGGTCATGCGTGCACCGATGGCACCCGCAGCCAGCGCGGATTCGACCGCCGTGTCGAGTTCCGGGACCGAGATCTCGAAATCGTCGCGCATCGACGCGTGCGACGCGACGAGCAGGTCGCCGATGGCACTGGCGCCACTCTCCCGCAACGTGGTGACGGTGTCGAGCACGCGCTGGTTCTCGGTCACGATGTGGCGCACGCGGCGGAAGGTCACATCATCCATGAGCTCCTCGGCACGAGCGAGATCGTCGACGGACACGTCACGCAGCGACGGCACACCCATGATCGCGGCACCGCGTTCACACGCCTCACGGCGCTCGCGATAGCCACCGGTTGCGTGCGCGTGCTGCACGCGGGTGTCCATGATGAGGATCGCAAGTCCGGCCTCGGCGATGCCGACTGGGATGAGATTCGCGTCGAGCGTGCGGCAGTCCAGGAAGATCGCCGCATCGGGTTCGCCGAGCATGGATGCCATCTGGTCCATGATCCCGGTGGGGGCCCCGACCGCCTCGTTCTCGGCGCGGCGGCCGATACGGGCGAGCGCTGTGCGGTCGAGTCCTGCGTCCCAGAGGTCGTTGAGGGCGGATGCTGTCGCCCCCTCGATCGCGGCGGACGACGACAGTCCAGCGCCCACGGGGACATCGGATGCGATCGCGATGTCGACGCCCTGTCCTGCGGCGCCGGCCAGCTGAAGCGCCCAGGCGACGCCGAGCGGATACGCCGCCCATTCGGCGACCGCCGGGGCTTCACCGGTAGGGGTGGGGAAGAGCGTCGCGAGCTCGGAGAGGGCTACCTCGACCGGCGCGTCATCGGCAAATGTCGACGCGACGCGGATGCGCCCATCGTCGCGCATGCCGACCGCGGCATATGTGCGATGCGGGATCGCGAACGGCAGCACGAAGCCGTCGTTGTAGTCGGTGTGCTCGCCGATCAGGTTCACGCGACCAGGCGCCGACCAGATGCCGTCGGGGGACTGACCGGTCAACTGTTCGAAGAGCGTGGTCGCGTCGTCCTGAGCGGTCATGCGCTGGCTTCCTCTGCACGTGCGATGGCCTCGCGGATCCGTGCGGCGGACTGCTCCGGCGGGATCTCCGCTGTCCATGCCCACATGGCTGCCTCGGAGCCGGCGAGGAACTTCAGCTTGTCCGCGCCGCGGCGCGGGCTCGTGAGTTCCAAGTGCAGTCGCACCGAGTCGCGCGCGACGTTCACCGGAGCCTGATGCCACGCGGCGATGTACGGGGTCGGGGTCTCGTAGAGCGCATCGACGCCGCGCAGCAGGCGCAGATAGAGCGGGGCGAGCTCATCGCGCTCGGCCTCGGTCGTCTCGGCGAAGTCGGCGACGTGACGGTTCGGCATCAGGTGCACTTCGACGGGCCAGCGCGCGGCGAACGGCACGAACGCCGTCCAGTGCTCGCCCTGGAGAACGATCCGCTCAGAGCCCTGCTCGAACTCGAGGATGCGCTGGAACAGATCGGGCGCCGTGCGATCGATGCTCTCCAGCAACCGCTGGGTGCGCGGCGTGATGTACGGGTAGGAGTAGATCTGGCCGTGCGGATGCGGCAGCGTGACGCCGATCGCCTCGCCGCGGTTCTCGAACGGGAAGATCTGCTGGATACCGGGCAGCTGCGACAGGGCGGCGGTGCGGTCGGCCCATGCCTCGATCACGGTGCGGGCGCGAGTGACCGACTGCGTGCCGAACGAGCCGGAGTGGTCGGGGCTGAAGCAGACGACCTCGCAGCGGCCGACCGAGGTGCGGGTGCGGCCGAGACCGAGGGCGTCGAGGTCATCGAGTCCGCGAGGCGGGTTCGACGCGGCGGGCGCGGTGCCCAGAGCCTCGGTGAGTGCGGGGCCGAAGGCGGGAGAGCGGTTCTCGAAGACGGCGACGTCGTAGAGCGACGGAACCTCCGAGGGGTTCGTCGGCGTCTGCGGTGCGAGCGGATCGGCGTCGGCGCCCGGCATCATGACGCGGTTCTGGCGGTTCGCGGCGACCGTGATCCAGTCGCCGGTGAGAATGTCGAGGCGCATCGTCGCGGTGTCGGGGCGCGGATCGAGGGTGCGGGCGTCGACGGCGCGCTCTGCGCCCAGGGTGGTGCCCGGGTCGTCGTAGTAGATGAGGTCGCGGCCGTCGGCCAGCGTGGTGGAGCGTTTGATGACGCCGGCGCCGAGTTCGGTTGCGCGCAACTCCGGAGATTCTTCGATGTTCACGTCAACACGGTACCTCTCCGGCGGTGGTAACGTCAACATTCAGGAGTTGTGAGCTGTGAACGGCAAGAGGGAGAGTCGGATGGGTGGTGCAAGACCGACTTCGGGCCGTGTCTCGATGGCCATGGTCGCGGGCCGCGCCGGAGTCTCCGGCCAGACGGTGTCCAGAGTCGTCAACGGCAGCCCCCGCGTCGATCCCGCCACGCGCGCTCGTGTCGAGAAGGCGATGGTCGAACTCGGCTACCGCCCGCATCGCGCCGCCCGCGCATTGCGCACCGGACGCACCCAGACGATCGGCCTCGTAGTGACGACGCTCGCCACAGTCGGAAACTCCCGGATGCTGCAGGCCACAGCGGAAGCGGCTGAGGAACGTGGCTACGCACTTCTGCTCGTCACCGCGGGCGACACGGTCTCCGACGCCTTCGAGCGGCTGCGCGATCAGGGCGTGGATGGCGCGATCGTGTTGAACGAGGCCTCCGCGCTCGCCACGGCCGAGGATCGACCGCAGGGGTTGCGACTCGTCGTCGTGGATGCGCCGGCGGATTCCGGACTGCTCGTGGTGCACAGCGACCACGCCGGCGGTGCGGCGGCGGCGACGCGCAGGCTCCTCGCGCTCGGACACGAGAACGTCTGGCACCTCGCGGGCCCCGCGGACTCGTTCGCCGCTGCGGAGCGCGAGCGCGGCTGGCGCGAGACGCTTCAGACGGAGGGGATCACCCCGAACCCTCTGGTGCGCGGCGACTGGTCGGCCGAGTCCGGTTACCTCGCAGCGGTCGAACTGGCAGAGGCGACTGCCGTATTCAGCGCGAACGATCAGATGGCACTCGGGCTCATCCGCGGATTCGCAGAGCAGGGGCACGTCGTGCCCGATCAGGTCAGCGTGATCGGCTTCGACGACGTACCGGATGCCGCGAACTACCGTCCGCCGCTGACCACGGTCCGCCAGGACTTCACGGCGCTCGCCGTCGCTGCCGTCGACGCGCTGGTGGCCGAGATCGAAGGCGAGGTGACCGAGGTCGCCGCATCCGACCAGGATGTCAGGCGCATCATCGGCACCCGCCTGATCGAGAGGCACAGCACAGCCAGGGCCTGAGCCGCAGCCCGGTCGTGGCGGCGCCCGAGAACGGCGGTTGCGTCGATCGCCTCGAACGTGACATCATGTCGGAAAGCGCTTACCCATCGGGTGGCACAGCGGCTTCCCACAGAACGGATCACACATGTCACAGGCGACGACCCGCGAGATCGGCATCATCATGAACGGCGTCTCCGGGCGCATGGGCTACCGGCAGCACCTGGTGCGCAGCATCCTCGCCATCCGTGATCAGGGCGGCATCGAGCTCGCCGACGGCACGAAGGTCACGGTCAAGCCGATCCTGGTCGGACGCAACGAGGCCAAGCTCGCCGAACTCGCCGCCCTGCACGGCATCGATGACTACACGACCGATCTCGACGCGGCCCTCGCCGATCCGAAGTGGGAGATCTACGCCGACTTCCTCGTGACGAAGGCGCGCGCGTCCGCCATCCGCAAGGCGATCGCGGCAGGCAAGGCGATCTACACCGAGAAGCCCACCGCCGAGTCGTTGGAGGAGGCCCTCGAGCTCGCACGCCTCGCGAAGGATGCCGGAGTCAAGACCGGCGTCGTGCACGACAAGCTCTACCTCCCAGGCCTGCAGAAGCTCAAGCGCCTGATCGACTCCGGCTTCTTCGGCCGCATCCTCTCGGTGCGCGGCGAGTTCGGCTACTGGGTGTTCGAGGGCGACTGGCAGCCGGCGCAGCGCCCGAGCTGGAACTACCGCACGGAAGACGGCGGCGGCATCATCACCGACATGTTCCCGCACTGGAACTACGTGCTCGAGAACCTGTTCGGCGAGGTCAAGAGCGTCTACGCGCAGGCGGCGGTCCACATCCCGGAGCGTTGGGACGAGAACGGCGAGAAGTACGTCGCGACGGCGGAAGACGCCGCCTACGGCATCTTCGAGCTCGAGGGCGGCATCGTCGCCGAGATCAACTCCAGCTGGACCGTTCGTGTGAACCGCGACGAGCTCGTCGAGTTCCAGGTCGACGGTACGCATGGCTCGGCCGTGGTCGGACTGTTCGGGGCGAAGATCCAGCCGCGCAATGCCACCCCCAAGCCGGTGTGGAACCCCGACCTCGAGGACACCCGCGACTACGACGCCGACTGGCAGAGCGTTCCGACCAACGACGTGTTCCTCAACGGCTTCCGGCAGCAGTGGGAGGAATATCTGACCTCGTTCGTCGAAGGCACCGACTACCCCTTCGATCTGCTCGCCGGCGCCAAGGGCGTGCAGTTCGCCGAGGCAGGGCTGACCTCGAGCGCCGAGGGCCGCAAGATCGCCATCGAGAAGCTGTCCCTCTGATGAACACGCTGAGGCTTCTCTCTCCTGACGGCAGCACATCGGATGCTGCGCTGAACGAGTCCGGGATCTACACACGTCCGACCGCTCCGCTGCGAAGCCGCGTCGCCTACGCCGCGGCGCATGTCGTGCCCAAGGTGCACGCCGACAACACGCCGGGGCAGCCGGCCGACATCGACTGGGACGCGACGCTCGCGTTCCGCCGCAATGTCTACTCCTGGGGCCTCGGGGTCGCCGATGCCATGGACACCGCCCAGCGGAACATGGGGCTGGATGCCGCGGCGACCCGCGAGCTCATCGCCCGCAGCGCGCAGGTCGCGCGGGAAGAGGGCGGATCGGTCGTCGTCGGAGTCAACACCGACCACGTCGAAGAGGCGCACATCACGCTCGACCAGGTGATCGACGCGTACAAGGAGCAGCTGCACTTCACGGAAGAGCAAGCCGGCGCCGGCCCTGTGCTGATGGCGTCCCGCCACCTCGCGCGGGTGGCGAAGGATGCCGAGGACTACCGCCGCGTGTACCGCGAGGTGCTGCAATCCGCGACCGTGCCGGTCGTGCTGCACTGGCTCGGAACCGCGTTCGACCCTGCGCTTGAGGGCTATTTCGGCGCGAAGGACTGGCAGACGGCATCCGAAGTGCTCCTGCAGATCATCGCCGAGAACCAGGACAAGATCGCCGGCGTCAAGATGAGTCTGCTCAACGCGGAGTCCGAGATCTCCGTGCGCGAGCGCCTTCCCGAGGGCGTGCGCATGTTCACCGGCGACGACTTCAACTACGTCGGCCTGATCGGCGGTGACATCGGGTCGTTGAGCGAGCGCAGCGAGACGAAACGCGTTGAGCAAGCGGAGCGCGTCGAAACGACCACGCGCACGCACTCCGACGCACTGCTGGGAGCATTCGCGGCGATCACGCCCGTGGCATCCGCCGCGATCCAAGCGCTCGACGCGGGCGACCCCGAGGCGTACCGGCGCATCCTCGGCCCCACCGAGGAACTCAGCCGCCAGGTGTTCGCCGCGCCGACGTTCTACTACAAGACCGGCGTCGCGTTCCTCTCCTGGCTCAACGGTCACCAGCCCGCGTTCCAGATGGTCGGGGGACTCCACTCGGCCAGAAGCCTGCCGCACCTCAGCCGCATCATCGAGCTCGCGAACACCTCGCTCGCCCTCGAGAACCCCGAACTGGCCCGAGAACGCTGGCACGGGATGCTGCGGCTGAACGGCATCGATGCAGGAAGGACCGTCGCATGAGCGCCGCAGATCCGCGCCTGTCGATCAACCAGGCCACGATCAAGTACGCGAACCTCGAAGAGGCGTTGAAGGTTACGGCCGGCGCCGGCATCCAGGCGATCGGTCTCTGGCGCGAGCCGGTGAACGAGGTCGGGCTGGACGTGGCGGCGCGGATGCTGTCCGACTCAGGGCTGCGATTCTCCACGCACTGCCGTGGCGGGTTCTTCACGCTCCCGGAAGGTGCCGAACGGATCGCAGCGCTCGACGACAACCGCCGGGCGATCGAGGAGACCGCGACGCTCGCCGCGGCCGGCGCGGAAGGATCGACGGCCGTGCTCGTGCTCGTCGCCGGCGGACTGCCCGAAGGCGACCGCGACCTCGTCGGTGCGCGAGAGCGCGTGCGCGATGCGATCGGTGCGCTTGCTGAGGACGCGAAGGCGGCCGGTGTGACGCTGGCGATCGAGCCGCTGCATCCGATGTACGCGTCCGACCGTGCTGTCGTCTCGACGCTCGGCGAGGCGCTCGACATCGCCGCGGACTTCGACGCACATGTCGTGGGGGCGGCCGTCGACACGTTCCACATCTGGTGGGATCCGCAGGTGCTCGAACAGATCGCCCGTGCGGGCCGCGAGGGTCGTATCGCGACGTATCAGGTGTGCGACTGGAAGACCCCGCTGCCCGTCGATGTGCTGCTCGGGCGGCACTACATGGGCGACGG
This sequence comes from Microbacterium murale, assembly GCF_014635185.1. Lineage (GTDB taxonomy): Bacteria > Actinomycetota > Actinomycetes > Actinomycetales > Microbacteriaceae > Microbacterium > Microbacterium murale. The sequence continues at coordinate 308,866 of NZ_BMCM01000001.1, read as the reverse complement.
TGTGATCGACTTCGCCTCGCTCACCGAGGCAGTGGTCGCGACCGGCTATGACCGCGACATCGAGGTGGAGATCTTCAACGCCGACATCTGGGCCGACAGCGCCCAGAACGTGGTGCGGCGCACGGCCGAGGCGTTCACCGCGACGGTGAGCCCTCACCTGAGGTGATCACGCGGCGCGGGTTGAGAGGATGACTCCATGACGACGATCCGTCCTGGCCTGTGCTCGGTGACCTTCCGCGCACTCGCCCCCGAGCGCATCGTCGCTCTCGCGGCCGATGCCGGGCTGGAGGCGATCGAGTGGGGCGGCGACGTGCACGTTCCTCCGGGCGACACCGCTCGTGCGGAGCAGGTGTCGAAGGCGACATCGGATGCCGGGCTCGCCGTCGCCTCCTACGGCTCGTACTTCCGCGCACAGGAAGGGGAGGAGATCACTCCGATCCTCGACAGCGCTGAAGCACTCGGCGCCGACCGCGTACGCGTATGGGCGGGGCGCGTGGGCTCCGCCGACGCGACGCCCGGCGAGAGGGCCGTGACCATCGCGCGGCTGCGGTCCGCGGCATCCGAAGCCGAACGGCGCGGCATCGGCCTCGCGCTCGAGTTCCACTCCGGCACGCTCGCCGACGATGCATCCGCCACGCTGCGCGTGCTCGACGAGGTCGACAGTGCGGCGCTCAGCACGTACTGGCAGCCGACGGTCGCCGCGTCCGATGACCTCGCGGTCTCGGAGTACGAGGCGATCGCGCCGCACGTCAGCGCGATGCACGTCTTCTCGTGGTGGCCGGAGACCCAGCGGCTGCGCCTGCACGACCGCGGCGAGCTGTGGCGTCGGATCTTCGCGGCCGCAGCCGACAGCAGCCCCACTCCGCGCGACGCGCTGCTGGAGTTCGTACCGGGCGATGACCCCGACCTTCTCGCCGCCGAAACCGCGACGCTGCGCGGCGCCATTCGCTCCGCAGCCGCTCGTTAGGATCAACGCATGACACCCCGTGAATCGCGTCCGCGCTCCGAGACGCCGACGCTGCACGATGTCGCACGTGAGGCCGGGGTGTCTCTCGCGACGGCCTCCCGCGTGCTGAACGGTTCGACGCGCAAGGTCGCCGAGTCGTTCCGTGAGCGCGTCGAGGAGGCCGCCGATCGGCTCGGCTACACCGCGAACGCCTCGGCTCAAGCCACGGCGCGGGGGACCTCCGCGGTGATCGCACTGCTCGTCGCCGACATCGCCGACCCGTTCTTCGGACTGATCGCCTCCGGCGTCGCGCGCGGCGCAGACGAGGAAGGCCTGATCGTCACGGTCGCCATCACCGAGCGCGACGACGCGCGGGAGAGGAAGATCCTGCGGGCGCTGCGTGGCCAGCATCCCCGCGGTGTGATACTGGCCGCATCGCGCACCGACGACGGCGGTGGCTCCACCGCCGAGGAGCTCGAGGTGTTCCGTTCGCTCGGCGCGCGCACCGTCACATTCGGGCCGGGCGGGGATCGCAGCATCCGGATCGACAACCACGGAGGCGCTGAACGCCTGGGCAGCGAGATGGCGCGCCTCGGTTACCGTCGGGCGATCGCGATCGGAGCGGCGGAGGGCGTGCGCACATCCGATGATCGCCTTGGTGGATTCCACGCCGGATTCGAAGCCGGCGGCGGCACGGTCTTGCGGGAGTACCGCGGCAGCTTCGCCCGAGAATCGGGTGTGTCCTCAATGGCGGCCGCACTCGCCGACGGTGTGGAACCGGGCACGCTCGTCTTCGCGCTCAGCGACGTGATCGCGATCGGGGCGATGACCGCCATCCGCGAGGCGGGACGATCGGTCGGCGACGACATCGCGATGTGCGGGTTCGACGACACCCCGGCGAGCCGCGACGTCACCCCTCAGCTCACCACCGTCCGCGTGCCGCTGAGCGACTTCGGCTATCAGGCGTTCAGAGCGACGGTCGACGACGAGTGGCAGCAGACCGACGCTCCTCTCGAGGTGCTCGTGCGTGCGAGCACGCCGGCCCTCTCGACGACCGCCCAGGCGGTCGGACGATGACCCGCGTCGTCATCGCCCCGGACAGCTTCAAGGGCACGATCACGGCAGCGGATGCCGCGGCGGCGATCGCGCGCGGTTGGCTCACGGCCGACTCCACAGCCGACATCGTGCTGCGACCCATGGCCGATGGGGGAGAAGGGACGGTGTCGGCGTTCGCCGCCGCGGTCACGGGCTCGCGGAGGATGCCGCTCACGGTCGACGGCCCGGCCGGCGTGCCGGTTGCGACGGACTGGCTGCTGCTTCCGGCATCCGACGACGCGCCGAACGGCACTGCGGTGATCGACCTCGCCTCGACGTCCGGGATCGAGCTGCTCGACGAGCTGCGCCCGTTCGGGGCGCACTCCCGCGGATTCGGCCAGGCGATCGCCGCCGCGCTCGACCACGGCGTCTCGCGCCTCGTGCTCGGGATCGGCTCGAGCGCGTCGACGGACGGCGGCATCGGGATGCTGTCGGCATTGGGGGCACGATTCCTTGATGTCGAAGGCATCGAAGTCGAGTCCGGCGCACGCGGTCTGCTGCGAGTCGCACACGCCGATCTGTCGGAGCTGCGTGCCGCCCCCGAGATTCTGGTGCTCTCCGACGTGACGAACCCGTTCACCGGCCCGCGCGGTGCCGCCCACGTGTTCGGCCCGCAGAAGGGCCTGGTGGATGCCGCCGATCGCGACGGCGTCGATGCCGCGCTCGTCCGTCTCGCCGAACTGCTCGAACTGGATGCGTCCACCAGCGGTGCGGGCGCTGCCGGCGGGGTGGGCGGGGCGCTCGTGGCCTGGGGAGCGCGACTCGTGCCCGGCGCAGGAGAGGTCGCGCGACTCATCTCTCTGGCCTCGGAGGTGAGTGCTGCCGACGTCGTGATCACCGGTGAGGGCTCCTACGACGGTCAGTCGGGTGACGGCAAGGTGCCATCTTTCGTCGCCGCGCTCGCCGCGGATGCCGATGTGCCGGCGCTGATCGTCGCCGGACGCATCACCGATGATGCCGATCGCGCTCTGTTCGCGGCATCCGCTTCACTGACCGAGCTCGCTGGCTCGGCTGACGCGGCCCTCGCCGATCCTGCGCGCTGGTTGACCGCCGCCGGCACGGTTCTCGCGGAGACCCGCACTGAGCGAGCGCGAGCGAGTCGGAGTGTCGATTTCCGGGCAGATTGACACGGCCCGATCGGAGACATAAACTCGCACCAACGCCGATGGGAATACGCTTTCCCAGATTTACCCCGCACCCACAGACGAAGATGTCGAGGATTCCATGTCGTCACCCGAGAACGCCACCATGACGCTCGCCGTCGCGCAGGGCAAGGACCGCGATCACCGCGAGCCGAACGCGATCGCCGGCTGGTTGTCACGCAACTGGCACCCGGTCGTTTTCGTCATCGCGGTGCTCGCACTGTGGTGGATCGCCACCGGGCTGAAGTGGGTGCAGCCGTTCATCATCCCGTCCCCGGCCGACACCTGGAACGCGTTCGCCGACAACTTCGCGTACCTGATGCAGCACACCTGGGTGACGACCTACGAGACGGTCATCGGCTTCATCATCGCCGTCGTCGTCGGACTCTTCGTCGCCGTCGTCATGGTCTACTCGAAGGGGCTGGAGCAGACGCTCTATCCCGTGATCCTGTTCGCCCAGGTCATCCCCAAGATCGCGATCGCCCCGCTGTTCGTCGTGTGGCTCGGGTTCGGCGCGGAGCCGAAGATCCTCGTCGCCGTCCTGATGGCGTTCTTCCCGGTCGTCATCTCCGGTCTCGCCGGGCTCCGCACCGTCGATCCGGAGATCCTGCAGCTCGCCTCGACCATGGGCGCGGGAAAGTTCAAGACCTTCCTCAAGGTGCGACTCCCGGCATCTCTGCCGGAACTGCTCTCCGGGCTGAAGGTGGCTGCGACCCTCGCCGTCACCGGTGCGGTCGTCGGCGAGTTCGTCGGCGCGAACGAGGGTCTCGGCTACGTCATCCTCCAGGCCAACGGCAACCTCGACACCGCGATGCTCTTCGCGGCACTGATCATCATGTCGCTCATGGGCGTCATCCTCTTCGGCATCATCCAGATCGCCGAGAAGTTCCTCATCCCGTGGCACGCGTCCAAGCGCGATGTCGCTTCGGCCACCGTGCGGCTCTGACCGCGCACAATATCCAGCCCCAGAAGCACCGACTGCACCCCAAGGAAAGCAGGAAAACTGATGAAGAAGTCAGGAACCGTCCTCAGCTCGATCGCTCTGATCGCGGCATCCGCGCTCGCCCTCACCGGATGCGGTGGCGCGAACGAGGCCCCGGCCGGAGACGGAGGTGAGGCGTCGGGTGAGATGACCGATGTGACCCTCATGCTCAACTGGTACCCCTATGGCGAGCACGCCGCGTTCTACTACGGCGTCGAGCAGGGCATCTTCGAGGAGCACGGCATCAACCTCACCATCAAGGCCGGTCAGGGCTCGACCAAGACCGCACAGGCGGTCGGTCAGGGACAGGTCGACTTCGGCTGGGCCGACACCCCGGCTGTGCTCGCCAACATCGACAAGGGCGTCGCGATCAAGAGCGTCGGTGTCTTCCTGCAGACGACTCCTTCCGCCGTGCAGGTGTTCGCAGACTCCGGCATCGAGGAGCCGGAAGATCTCAAGGGAAAGACGATCGCGGTCTCTGCCGGCGATGCACCGACCACGACGTTCCCCGCCTACCTCGAGGCCGTCGGGCTGAGCGAATCCGACGTCACCCAGCAGAACCTCGATGCCGCAGGCAAGATCGCAGCAGTCCTTTCCGGACAGGTCGACGGTCTGATCGGATTCGCGCACGACCAGGGTCCGACGATCGCCGCGAAGAGCGGCAAGGACATGACCTACCTGCGCTACTCGGACGCGGGACTCAACTTCTTCAGCAACGGTCTCATCGCACCCGTCTCGACGATCGAGGGCGATCCCGAACTCGTCAAGGAGCTCGTCGCCGCGACGAGTGAGTCGTTCGCCGCCGCACAGGAAGACCCGGAGGCGGCTGTCGCCGCGATGGACGGCAAGGACCCGCAGATGCCCGAGAAGGATGTTCTGCTCGACCAGTGGGAAGAGACGATCAAGCTTCTGACCACGGATGCCACCGAGGGCAAGGCGCCCGGCGTGAACGCCACCGAAGACTGGGAGGCGACCCTCACCGTGCTGACGGATGCCGGACTCATCTCCGGTGACGGCGACGTCGACACGTACTTCGACGCGTCCTTCGCGCCAGGCGAGTAGCGAGTCCTCGGATGCCGACGACGCAGATTCAGGAAAGAGCAGACATGACGGCGACACCCAGCGGCGAATCCGTGCTGGAGATCAAGGACCTCGCGATCACATTCGCGTCCAAGCGCGGACAGGTCACGGCGCTCGAAGGCGTCGACCTCGATGTGAAGGCGGGGGAGTTCATCACGATCGCCGGACCGTCCGGATGCGGTAAGTCGACGCTCCTGAAGGCCGTCGCCGGTCTCACCACTCCCAGCGGCGGATCGATCAAGCTCAAGGGAGACGAGGTCCGCGGGCCGAGGCAGGACATCGGGTTCGTGTTCCAGCGGGCCGCTCTGCTGGAGTGGCGGAGCGTGCGGGGCAACATCCTGCTGCAGGCGGAGATGCGCGGCATGAACATGCGCAAGGCGCAGGCCCGCGCGGACGAGCTCATCGAGATGACAGGGCTGACCGGCTTCGAGAAGGCGCTTCCGCACGAGCTGTCCGGAGGCATGCAGCAGCGTGTGTCGCTGTGCCGCGCGCTGCTGCATGAGCCGGGTGTACTGCTGATGGACGAGCCGTTCGGTGCGCTGGACGCGCTGACGCGCGAGCGGATGAACGTCGAACTCAACCGGATCACGAGCCAGACCGGTACGACCGTGCTGCTCGTGACGCACTCGGTGGCCGAGGCCGTCTACCTCGCCACCCGTGTCGTCGTCATGAGCCCGCGGCCAGGGCGCATCCTCGAGGAGCACCGTGTCGACCTGCCGGCTGAGCGCGACTATGCGACGGTGCTGGAGACGCCGGAGTTCCACCGGGTCTCCAGCCGCGTGCGCGAGCTGCTCGGCGCCCCTGCCGTCGCGGACTGACCCGCTGCGGTCGTGTCAGCCGCCCAGCGCGGCCGACACGACCGCGCGAGCCTCTTCCTGAACTTCGGCGAGGTGCTCGGCGCCGAGCAGGCTCTCGGCGTACAGCTTGTAGACGTCCTCCGTGCCGGACGGCCGTGCGGCGAACCACGCATGCTCGGTCTGCACCTTTAGCCCGCCGATCGCGGCGCCGTTGCCCGGTGCATGTGACAGTTTCGCCGTGATCTTCTCGCCCGCGAGGGTCGTGGCGGTCACGGCATCCGGCGCGAGCTTTCCGAGCGTGGCCTTCTGCTCCGGAGTTGCCGGGGCGTCGACGCGCTGATACGCGGATGATCCGAACGCCTGCTCGAGTTCGGCGTAGCGCTCAGACGGGCTCTTGCCGGTCACGGCAATGATCTCGGCGGCGAGCAGGCAGAGCAGGATGCCGTCCTTGTCGGTCGACCACACGCTCCCGTCGCGCCGCAGGAACGATGCCCCGGCCGACTCCTCGCCGCCGAACGCGACGGTGCCGTCGAGCAGCCCTGGCACGAACCACTTGAAACCCACCGGTACCTCGAGCAGCCGACGCCCCAGCGACTCGGCGACGCGGTCGATGATCATCGACGAGACGAGGGTCTTGCCGATCGCGGCATCCCTCGGCCACTCCGCCCGGTGCGAGAAGAGGTAGTCGATCGCGACGGCGAGGTAGTGGTTGGGGTTCATGAGGCCGGCATCCGGGGTGACGATCCCGTGCCGGTCGGCGTCGGCGTCGTTACCGGTGAGCACATCGAAGTCCCCGCGCCGAGCGACCAGCGAGGCCATCGCGTTCGGGGACGACGGATCCATCCGGATCTTCTCGTCCCAGTCCAGCGTCATGAAACGCCACGTCGGATCGACCTCGGGATTCACGACGGTGAGGTCGAGACCGTGCAGCTCCTTGATCAGCTGCCAGTACTCGACGGACGCTCCGCCCAGTGGGTCCGCGCCGATCCGAACGCCCGCCTTCTTGATCGCGTCGATGTCGATGATCGTCGACAGATCGCGCACGTAGGCGCCTCGGAAGTCGTAGTTGGGCAGCGAATCCCAATCGATGTCGGCGAAGCTCTTGCGCTTCACTTCCTCCAGACCGCCCTCGATCAGCGTGTTCGCCCTGTCGGCGATCCAGCCGGTCGCATCGGTGTCGGCCGGGCCGCCGTGCGGAGGGTTGTACTTGAATCCGCCGTCGCGTGGCGGATTGTGTGACGGGGTCACCACGATGCCGTCAGCCCGACCCGCAGCATCCGGAGCCAGGGCTCGGTTGTGCGTGAGGATGGCGTGGCTCAGTGCGGGAGTCGGCACGTACGAATCACGGGAGTCGACACGCAGGTCGACATCGTTGGCGATCAGCACCTCGATCGCGCTGCGCTCCGCCGGCAGTGACAGCGCGTGCGTGTCGCGGCCCAGGAACAGCGGGCCGGTGATCCCCTGCGAACGGCGGTAGTCGACGATCGCCTGGGTGGTGGCGAGGATGTGCTGCTCGTTGAAGCTCTTCGACAGCGATGAGCCGCGGTGCCCGCTGGTGCCGAACACCACTCGCTGTGCCGGAACCGACGGATCCGGCACGCGGTCGTAGTACGCGGCGATCAGTTCGTCGACATCGATGAGGTCACTTTCCTCCGCGGGGAGGCCGGCACGGCTCGTCATGAGTTCAGTCTGCCCCGATCTCGCTCTGCGCGCATCATCGCCACCCGGTTCTCACAGCCGATGGAAGGGCTAGGGTGAAACGCGTGACTGAACGGCGCACCTACAGCTACCTCGGACCAGCGGGGACCTTCACGGAAGCCGCACTCGACCAGGTGGCAGAGGCGTGGGGTCAGGAGCGGCGGCCCGTGCTCAACGTCGGCGAGGCGCTCGCCGACGTGCTCGAGGGCCGCAGCTTCGCGGCGATGATCGCGATCGAGAACTCCATCGAGGGCGGCGTCTCCACCACTCAGGATGCCCTCGCGACGCTGCCGGGCCTTCGCATCATCGGCGAGTACCTGGTCAAGGTGAACTTCGTCCTCGTCGCAGCGCCGGGCACGAAGCTCGAGGATGTGACCTCGATCGCCGCGCATCCGGTGGCGTACGCGCAGTGCCACGGATGGCTCGGCGAGCATCTGCCGCGGCACTCCCACGTACCTGCCGCCAGCAACGTGGCATCCGCGATCGGCGTGCTCGACGGCACGCTGCCGGCTCAGGCGGCGATCGCTCCTCCAGGGATCGCGGAGCACTACGACGTCGATGTGCTCGCCTCGGAGATCGGCGACAACACCTCTGCCGTCACGCGCTTCGTGCTCGTGACGCGCACGGCGACTCCGCCGATGCCGACCGGCGCCGACAAGACGTCGCTGATCGTCGAGCTGCCCAATGACCGCCCCGGTTCGCTGCTCGAGATGCTCGAGCAGTTCTCGACTCGCGGCATCAACCTGTCGCTGATCGAGTCGCGCCCGATCGGCGACGAGCTGGGCCGATACCGGTTCGTGCTCGACGCCGACGGACACGTGCATGACGAGCGGATGGCCGACGCCCTGCTCGGCATCCGTCGTTTCAGTCCGCGCGTGGTGTTCCTCGGCTCGTACCCGCGCGCCGATCGGCAGATCGTGCACTATCCCGACCGCTACGCCGACGACGTGTTCGTCGAGGCGCGCGACTGGCTGCGCGACCTGCTCTCCGGCGCCCCTGAGGAGTAACCGCCCTCAGTGCTCCTGGTAGCGCGGCCAGCCGCTGCCGGGGATCATGTGCGAGTACAGCGCACCCTTGGCCACTTCGAGCGACGGGTAGGTGCCGGTCGCGGCATCCGCTGCGCTCATGACGACGACATATCCGTCGTCTGAATGGCGGATGCTGCCGACGACTCCGTTGGTTCCGTATGCGACCCAGAGTCCTCGGGTCTTGCTGTTCACAGACGCAGTGGTGCTCATCATCGAACTCCCTTCCGACATGGCCGACAATGCCGGCACTGCCGACGGTACCCCCGGGCCGCGGATAAGGCCAGACCCCGACCCAGCCGCCGCTACAGCGCGGCGGCGATGAGCTCCAGCGTGTGCGCCCGACCTGCGGCGGAATCCATCGCCTCGGCGTTGTACGCGCCCGCCACGGGGGAGAGCATGACCTCGTCGACACCGTAGGTCTCGGCGAACGCGCGCACCTCTGCGGCGACCGACTCTCCGGTGCCGACGAACCACCGCTCCCGTGCCGCCTGCACGACCTGCTCGGTCGCGGCATCCGCTTCGGCGGCGAGTGCTTCCTCGACCGTCTCGAGGGCCGTGAGGGGCTTGTTCAGACGCAGGCGCGACATCATGCGCAGCTGCGGCAGGGCACGGGCCTCGGCCTCATCGACCGTCGGCGAGGCGACCGCGTTGACGGTGAGGAAGGTGCGCGGCTCCGGATGCGCCTCGCTGGGCTGGTAGCCGGAGCGGTAGAGATCGAGCGCGCGCTCGAGGCCCTGGCCGGAGAAGTGGTTCGCGAAGACATACGGAAGGCCCTGGGATGCTGCGAGCTGGGCCGAGTAGTCGCTCGAGCCGAGCAGCCAGACGACGGGCGCGCCGGTCGCCGCCGGCGTGGAGTGCACGGTGTACTCGCCGCCGGAGGTGAAGCGCACGGTCGCGCCCTCGCCCGAGAGCAGCAGTGAGATGTCCTGCACGTAGCGCGGGAACTGCTCGACGTCGCTGGTGGTGCCCGTCGTGCGCAGCAGCTGGGTGATCACGGGGTCGCTGCCGGGGGCGCGACCGAGACCGAGATCGATGCGACCAGGCGCGATCGCCTCGAGGGCGGCGAACTGCTCGGCGACGATCAGCGGCGCGTGGTTCGGGAGCATGACGCCACCCGAACCCAGTCGCATCCGCTCGGTCCGCGAGGCTGCGGCGGCGATCAGTACCGGGGGAGTCGTGGATGCCACGGCGGGCATGTTGTGGTGCTCGGCGAACCAGTAGCGGCGATAGCCGAGACGGTCGGCGATCTCGGCGAGACCGAGGGATGCCGCGATAGCCTCCGCACTGGTCTGGCCGGTGCGAACCGGGACGAGGTCAAGGACGGAGAGGGCGGGGGCTGCAGAAGTCATCGTGAGGTGCAACCTCGGGCATCGCGCCGGCATTCCGTCCTGGCCCATTGTCAGCATCGCTAACATTCACACATGGATGCCGAGATCTTCTACGTGCTTGTCGGAGCCGTCATCGTGGCGGCGATCGCCAGATGGCGAGGCTGGCCGGCACCTCTGCTCGTCACGGTTGTCGCGCTCGCAGCATCCTTCCTGCCCTTCATGCCGGAGATGACGATCGACGGGCACGTGCTGCTCAATCTCGTGCTGCCTCCGCTGCTGTACTCCGCGGCGCTGGATGTGTCGTTCGTCGGATTCAAGCGCAGCCTTCCGCAGATCCGCAGGCTCGGGATCTGGCTGGTGCTGCTCACCGCGGCCGCGGCCGGTCTCGTCGCCTGGCTCATCTTCCCTGCGCTCACGCTTCCGGGTGCACTGCTGCTCGGTGCGATCGTCGCACCTCCGGATGCCGTGTCCGCTGCCGCCATCGGTCGAAAGCTCGGACTGCCGAGGCGCGTCATGACGGTGCTCTCGGGGGAGAGCCTCATCAACGACGCCACCTCGTTGACGCTCTACCGGGTGTTCGCGGCGACGATCATCGGTGGTGCGGCCATCACCGTGTGGGACGGCATCTGGCAGTTCATTCTCGCGGTCGTGATCGGCGTCGTGATCGGCCTCGTGTTCGGCATCCTCCTGCATCAGCTGCGCATGCGGGTCGCAGACCCTGTCGTGATCGGCACCTTCGGGCTGCTCGTGCCGTTCGGGGCGTATGCGATCGCCGAGCACCTCGGCGGATCCGGCGTGCTCGCCGTCGTCGCGATGGGGCTGTACGTCGGATACAACGCTCCTCGCACCGACTACACGACCAGGCAGCAGGAGGCCCCGTTGTGGCTGTCGGCGGATCTGCTGCTGGAGAGCTTCGTGTTCGCGTACATCGGGCTGCAGTTCCGGCGCGTGCTGAATGACCTCGGCGATGAGTCGGTCGAGCACATCCTGTGGCTCTCGGCGGCCGTGCTGCTGGTCGTGCTGGTGGTACGACCGCTGTTCATCTATCCCGCGCATGCGTGGGCGAGTTTCCAGGACCGTCGGCGCCTGGCCCGATGGGATCGAACGGTCGCGTCCGGCGCCTTCGATGCGCGGCGCCAGAAGTCGAAGCGGTGGGGATCGTACAGCGCGGAGGAACTGCGTACGCACATCGTCAGAGAGCGGATGGCCGGGCTGCAGCTGACGTGGAAGGACAACGCGGTGATCTCCTGGGCCGGCATGCGCGGGGTCGTGACTCTGGCGACCGCGCTGGCCGCGGCCGATATTGCGGAGCTGCCAACCGGACCCTCGCATGCGATCGTCATCGTCGCGTTCATCGTCACCGTCGGCACGCTGCTGCTGCAGGGTCTCACGTTGCCGCTGCTGATCCGTCGTCTCGGAGTGGCGAGCGACGTCGATCACGAGGCGGACGAGCGCGCCCTCGCCTCGGTGCGCGCGCGCAGCCGCGAGGCGGGCAAGGCGTTTCTCACGGGCAAGCGCGAAGAATGGGCGGCGAAGTACGGACCGGAACAGGTCGCGATGTTCGACGCGTTCGCGAACCGCATGACCAGGGTCGAGGCCGACACCGATCATGCGCAGGAGACGGAGGAAGCGGCTGCGCGGCCGTCCGCAGAGGACATGGTCGCGCTTTCCCGCGGCTGGCTGCAGGTGCGGCGCGAGGTTCTGCTGGAGGAACGCGATGCCGGGAACCTGGATGACGAAGTGATGCGCGAGCTGATCACGGCGATGGATGCTGAGGAGCTGGCGCTGGACACGCGAGGGGCGATGCGGCTTCCGGGGCGCGCCTAGCGGCGCCCTCCTTTTCGTGGGGCGAAACCGAGTTTGCGGCACGAAACCTGCCGTGGGAACGGAAGTCTCGCGCCGCAGACTCGGTCTCGCGGGAAGCGTCAGCGGTTCGCGGGCTCCGCTTCCGCAGCGGCCTCGTACACGGCATCCTCGTCCGAATCGTCGGCGAACGGCAGGCCCTCGCGGGGAGCGTTGTAGAGCTCCTCGTCGAGGATGCCCTCGCGCTTCGCGACGATCGTGGGCACCAGCGCCTGGCCGGCGACGTTCACCGCGGTGCGGCCCATGTCGAGGATCGGGTCGATCGCGAGCAGCAGTCCGACGCCCTCGAGGGGCAGGCCGAGCGTCGACAGGGTGAGGGTGAGCATCACGGTCGCGCCGGTGGTGCCGGCGGTGGCGGCGGAGCCGACGACCGAGACCAGGACGATCAGCAGATACTGGATGAAGTTCAGTTCGAGGCCGAAGAACTGCGCGACGAAGATCGCGGCGATCGCGGGGTAGATGGCCGCGCATCCGTCCATCTTGGTCGTCGATCCGAAGGGCACGGCGAAGGACGCGTACGAGCTGGGCACTCCGAGGTTGCGCTCGGTGACGCGCTGCGTGAGCGGGAGCGTGCCCAGCGATGAACGGCTGACGAAGCCCAACTGCACTGCGGGCCACACGCCCGAGAAGTACTGCTTGATCGATAGCCCGTGGGTCTTCACGAGGATCGGATACACCACGAACAGCACCAGTGCGAGGCCGATGTACACGGCGGCCACGAACCAGATGAGCGACGTGAGCTTGTCCCATCCGTACTGGACGACGGCGTTTCCGATCAGGCCGAAGGTGCCGATGGGCGCGATGCGGATGATCCACCACAGCACTCGTTGGATGACCTTGAGGAATGATTCGGTGAAGGCGAGGAACGGCTCGGCCTTGCGTCCGGCCTTGAGCGCGGCGATGCCGACGACGGCGGAGATCACGATGATCTGGAGGATGTTGAAGTCGACGCTTGACGTCGCCTCGCCGGTGGTCGCGTCCAGGGACGTTCCGACCTCGATGCCGAGGAAGTTCTGCGGGATGAGACCGATCAGGAAGTTCCACCAGGAGCCGACGTTGTGCGGCTCGCCGGTCTCGAGGCCCTCGCCGGCACGCGCACCGGGCTGGAGGACGAGTCCGAGCACGATGCCGATGGTCACCGCGATGAAGGCGGTGATCGCGAACCAGAGCAGGGTCTGGCCGGCGAGGCGCGCGGCGTTCTGCACTCGGCGGAGGTTCGAGATGCTCGCGACGATCGCGGCGAAGACGAGCGGAACGACTGCGGTGCGCAGCAGGGTGACGTAGGAGCTGCCGATCGTGCCGAGGGTGTCCGACAGGACGGTCGGGTTCTCCTTGCTGGCGCCGAGCTGTACGGCGATGAGCCCGGCGGCGATGCCGAGGACGAGGGCCGCAAGGATCTGGAACCCGAACGATGTCAGGAGCTTGCGGGCGGGGCTGCGGTTGTCAGGCGCTTTCTGGGCGCGGGTAGTGCTGCTCATGAGACTCCAAGTCGAAGGGCGCTGGATGTGCGCCGTGCCCATCAACGTTAGGAGCCGCTGTGCGTTCTCGGTGCGGAGATGACGAAGGATGACGGATGCCGAAGCATCCGTCATCCTTGAAAGCTGTTTCAGCCGCGCGAGGTCACTCGGTGGCCGCGCAGGTGGTGACGGCCTCCTGCATGGTCGTCGTCACGAGCTGCTTCGCCTCCTCGGAAGTCTGCAGATCTTCTCCGCCGGCCATGTTCTTGAGGTCCTGATCGGAGACTTCGGAGTCGAGGAACTCTCCGGCGATGCAGTCGACCTGGTCCGCGGTGAGCAGGTCGCTCTGCCCGCTGTCTTCGAGGATCTTCGTGATGCCGGTGCTGAGTTCGTCGGCTGAGGGGCGGTCCGATCCGCCGGAGCCGCCGCCCGGCCCGCCGGCGCAGGCCGCGAGCGAGAGTGCCACGGCCGCGATCGGGAGGGTCATGAGGATGCGGGAGCGCAGGTTCCGGTCGATGTTCATGATCTCGAGCCTACGCAGTCGAGTGTTATCGGGAGGGCCGTCCCGATGGGGAGGGATGCCCGTGGCGCCGGCGAACTCCGCTGTCGCGAGGCGCTAACCGGTTTGTCGCTGAGCGGCTTGTGATTCCGGGTTGAACATGTCCGATGTCGACCGAAAGTGCGGTGTTCACTCTTTCGCCGGGCGCTTGCGTTATTTGGCACAGAGTGGTGCTTCGTATGGTTCGAGGCTGGTTCCCTGAGCGGATCGATGCCGCCATCACGCTCACCTCGCGTCGCGGTTCAGGCGGATCTGGAGCGAGTTATCCACAGAAGTGCGTATTTAGTTTCGAATGTCAGTAGTCACTGAGAGTATGAACTATGGCAGTTTTCACCGACGTTGCATCGCTCATCCCCACGCTGGGTGAGCGGCTCGGCGAGGGTGCCGACCTCGAGCAGGCGACAACACGGATGGTGGAGATGGCGGATGCCGAGATCCTCGCCGTCCTGCGGGAATCAGCGAAAGTGTCACGAGCAGCGGACCAGATCCGAGTCGTGGCTGCGGGCATCATCGGAGACAGGTCGACGCGTGCCTCTGGGCACTCCGGATTGGCGCAGTCGCAAGGGCATCGATCGTCCGCGAGCCTTGTGCAAGAACTCACCGGGTCGACGAAGGGTGAGGCCGCGCGCGACGTTCGCGTGGGGCAGGGATTGCTCGAGGGCGCGGGGGCCTCTGGCGCCGGAGGAACGGGTGCCGAGGGCGATTCGGGAGGCGCCGGTGAGGCCGACGAAGCGGATGCTGACGCGGACGCCGGTCGCAATGGTGAGGATGCCGGTTGTGATGCGGGAAAGCCCGCGCCTTGGCATGAGCCGCTGCGCATCGCACTGCAGACCGGGGCGCTGACGACGGCACAGTACGACGCGATCCGGCGCGGCCTGGGGGCGCCACCGGCACCTGACGACGCGTTGCCAACCGCGGAGCTCGCTGCGGTCGAAGCGGCGAACCGCGAGGCTTGGTCGCAGGCTTGCGAACAGCTCATCGCGGAGGCGACAGAACGCACTGTTGAAGAACTGGGCGCGGCGGCCCGCATGATCCGCGATCTGCTCGACGCCGAAGGAGCCGAGGCGCGATTCCTGGCCAGGCACGAGAAGCGGATGTTCCGCACGTACCGCGATGCCGACGGCGTGCTGCGCGCGAGCATGGCGTGCGACGACGAGGGTGGTGCGTTCCTCGCGGCGATGTTCGACGCCGCTCTGCGCCCTCGGCGCGGTGGCCCGCGATTCGTCGACTCTGAGGAGAAGGCTCGCGCTGCAGATCTCGCTGATGACCCGCGCACCAATGACCAACTCGCGTACGACTTGCTCATGGACGTGCTCCGTGCCGGTGTCCTCGCCGATGCCGAGAGTGTGTTCGGCACGCGCCAGGCGGGAGTGCGACTCGTCCAGGTCGTCGGAGCAGGTGGAGCATTCGCGCCGGTCGCGCACACCGAGGATGGACTCCTCGCGATGCCCAACGGCGCGGTCGCGCAGCGCATGTGCGAGAGCGGGGTCACTCCAGTGACCGTCGACTCTTGCGGCAATCCCCTCGACGTCGGGCGTGAGCAGCGCCTGTTCACACCGAAGCAGCGCATCGCGCTCGCACTTCGCGACGGCGGGTGCCGCTGGAAGGGCTGTGATCGGCCCGCGTCATACTGCGAAGCGCACCACATCGACGAGTGGGAAGCGGATGCGGGGCGCACCGACATCGACCGCGGCATCCTGCTATGTCGTTTTCACCACATGAACCTGCATCACGGCCGGTGGCGGATCACCCGCAACGGCAGAGGTGACTTCCTCCTGCATCACCGCGACGGAGAGCAATTCGTGCTGCATCGACGAGCGGCGCTGTCCTATGCCTGGGGCGGGATCGACCCACCCGAGAAGCGATTCTGGCCCGCCGCCTGAGGCGGGCGGATCGCTCGCAGAGCTATTCCGAAGAGCCCGGTCGAATGCGCGGCCAACGCTTCTGTGGTGTGCCATCGCGAAATAGCGATAGTGCGTCCCTATCGCTGTTCAGCGAGCACCAGCAGCTCGCCGACCTCGCACCCGAGCACGTCGCAGATCGCCCGCAACGTGGAGTACCTGATCGCCCGCGCCCGGTCGTTCTTCAGAACAGAGAGGTTCACGATGCTCACCCCGACCCTCGCGCTCAACTCGGTCAGCGTCATCCCACGTTCCGCGAGCAACTCATCGAGCCGGCAGTGGATGCCGGTGTCCTCCTCTTCGGAGGTCGCCGGAGTCATACGAGCCCCTCCGCATCCTTTTGCAGCGCCGCGCCTCGACGGAAGACGAGCACCAGCACACCGACGGCGACCGCCGCGACCGCGAGCGAGATGCCCGCAAGGTTGAGTGCGGTCTGGCCGCGGAACTCATCGTCCAGCGCGGCGAAGACGCCGTTGAGTCCCATGTTTCGGAACCAGTACTCTCCCGCCCAGGCGATCAGAAGACTCATCGACAAGCCGAACAGCAGCCGCACGTTCACCTGGTCGAAGACCCTCCCGCGCAGCATCCGGATGCAGCTCCACACACCGAGAGCAGCTGCCGCGACGAGCCCCAAAGTGCTGAGCACGATGGCGAGCACGAGACAGACCACGCTGATGGTGCTGACATCAGCGACGACGAGGGTGCCGCTCGTGATCGTCGCCTCCGCCCCCTCGCCCAGCCCGGTCGAGATCACCTGAGCTGGAATGGGGGCGTCGACGGTGACGGCGCCCGGCGTTGCGAAGAGGGATGCGACGGCGTTCGCGCCGCGGAACAGCAGGAATGCGATCACGAGTGCGCCGACGATGATGCCGGTCACGAGGTCGCTGCGGTCGCGCCGAGCCTGGAGTTCGGGAGTGCGAGCCATCGTCACACCAACCCTGCCGTGTCGCGCTGCATCCGCTGACCGACTTCGAACGCGGTCGCCACGAGTGCCAGAGCGATGCCCCAGCCGATCGAGGCCGGGTTCAACTCGAACAGGAACATCCAGAATCCACCCGTGTCGGCGCCGGATGCCGTGAGCTGGTCGACCACCTGAGCACGAGCAATCGCACCGAACAGCGGACCGATCATGCCCGTCACGACGAGTGCGAACGCCGCCGTCGCCAGAACAGGAACCATCGACTTGCGGAACGCCCGCTGCCGGATCAACGACAGCCCCAGCCACCACAGCGCCGCGCACACGATGACCGTCGCGAGCGCCGGCAGCGCGATCTCTGCGAGCAGCAGCCAGCGGGTTCCCGCATCCAGCGTCTCGAACGACACCAGCGACTGCGTGTACTCCGCAGCGGCGATGCCGTCGGCATCTGAGAGCGAAGTCATCTCCGCGCCGTCGACCGGCAGGCTCACCGGAACCGGCGACCCGAAGATCTCGATCCCCGCGCCCACTGCGCCGACGACGGATGCGACTCCGATGCTCACGGCGCCAGTCGCGACCAGTCCGAGAGTCACGCCTTCGACCATCGATGGGCGTCCATTGCGCGTGTCCATGTGATCCTCCATATCGAATATCGTTGTTATCGACTTCCGTTAACATAACGACTGTCGATAATGCCGTCAACCCCGGGCGGGAACATTAGTCCACCGGCGCTTCCGGCGACACGCCCTGTTCGAGAAGTCGCGGGCGAGGGAGAGTCGACGAGTGCTCGCGCTCGCTTCAGCCGTCGCCGCCGCCCTCGTACTCACGCCGGTGCTGGTCATGGCCAAGAATGTCGGCCCCGTCAGAGCCGCGGACACGGCGAAGGCTGCACTCATCGGCGCCGGCGCAGCGCTCGGGCTCACCCTCTACCTGTTGGCGACCAGGGAGCAGCTGCTCGCCATCGCCGTGACATTGGCCTCTCTGTACCCGGCGATTCCGGTGCTGCTCGGCATCTTCGTGCTGCACGAGTGCCTCACCCTCCGTCGCGCCGTCGGGCTCGCTGCAGCGGGCGTCGCGGTCGTGCTGCTCAGCTCGGCGTGAGTACGCAGCGGCGCGCTATGCCGACGGCGAACACGGCCTTGCCCGACCGGCGCGGTCGTTACTCTCGATATACAGGCGCTGAAGAGCCGTCTGGCGTCAGTGCATTCGCCCCGTGCGAACCAAGGAGTTGACAATGTTCGAGAGATTCACAGACCGTGCCCGTCGTGTCGTCGTCCTCGCCCAAGAAGAGGCGAAGATGCTCAACCACAACTACATCGGCACCGAGCACATCCTGCTCGGCCTCATCCACGAGGGCGAAGGCGTCGCAGCCAAGGCCCTGGAGTCGCTCGGCATCTCCCTCGACGCCGTCCGCGAGCAGGTGCAGGACATCATCGGCCAGGGCCAGCAGCAGCCGACCGGCCACATCCCGTTCACGCCGCGCGCCAAGAAGGTGCTCGAGCTGAGCCTGCGCGAAGCGCTGCAGCTCGGCCACAACTACATCGGCACCGAGCACATCCTGCTCGGCCTCATCCGCGAGGGTGAAGGCGTCGCCGCTCAGGTGCTCGTCAAGCTGGGCGCCGACCTGAACAAGGTGCGCCAGCAGGTCATCCAGTTGCTCTCCGGTGCTCCTGGCCGCGAGCCCGCCGCCGTCGGCGCGACCACGAACGACAGCCAGCAGGCCGCCCAGGGCGGATCCGCCGTGCTCGACCAGTTCGGCCGCAACCTCACCCAGGCTGCCCGGGACAACAAGCTCGACCCGGTGATCGGGCGCGAGAAGGAGATCGAGCGGGTCATGCAGATCCTCTCCCGCCGCTCCAAGAACAACCCCGTCCTGATCGGGGAGCCTGGCGTCGGCAAGACCGCCGTCGTCGAGGGCCTCGCCCAGGCGATCGTCAAGGGCGATGTGCCCGAGACGCTGAAGGACAAGCAGCTCTACTCGCTCGACCTCGGCTCGCTCATCGCCGGTTCCCGTTACCGCGGTGACTTCGAGGAGCGCCTGAAGAAGGTCACCAAGGAGATCCGCACACGCGGCGACATCATCGTCTTCATCGACGAGATCCACACCCTCGTGGGTGCGGGTGCCGCAGAGGGCGCGATCGACGCGGCCAGCATCCTGAAGCCTCTCCTCGCCCGCGGCGAGCTGCAGACGATCGGTGCGACGACGCTCGACGAGTACCGCAAGCACTTCGAGAAGGATGCTGCGCTCGAGCGCCGCTTCCAGTCGATCCAGGTCGCCGAGCCGAGCCTGCCCCACACGATCAACATCCTCAAGGGACTGCGCGACCGCTACGAGGCGCACCACAAGGTGCAGATCACCGACGGCGCGATCGTCGCGGCATCCAACCTCGCCGACCGCTACGTCGCCGACCGGTTCCTCCCGGACAAGGCCATCGACCTGATCGATGAGGCCGGCGCCCGCCTGCGCCTGTCGATCCTGTCCAGCCCGCCCGAGCTGCGCGAATTCGACGACAAGATCGCCGCCGTGCGCGAGCAGAAGGAAGCAGCATCCGAGGAGCAGGACTTCGAGAAGGCCGCTTCCCTGCGCGATGAGGAGAAGAGCCTGCTCGCCGAGCGCCTGCGCCTCGAGAAGCAGTGGCGTTCCGGTGACGTCGCGACCGCAGCAGTGGTCGACGAGGGCCTGATCGCCGAGGTCCTCGCTCAGGCCACCGGCATCCCGGTGTTCAAGCTCACCGAAGAGGAGTCGAGCCGACTCGTCTTCATGGAGAAGGCGCTGCACCAGCGCGTCGTCGGGCAGGAAGAGGCCATCGCGGCGCTCTCCCGCACGATCCGTCGCCAGCGTGCGGGTCTGAAGGACCCGAAGCGCCCCTCGGGCTCGTTCATCTTCGCCGGCCCGACCGGTGTCGGAAAGACCGAGCTCGCCAAGGCGCTCGCCGAATTCCTGTTCGATGACGAAGGCGCCCTGATCTCGCTCGACATGAGCGAGTTCGGCGAGAAGCACACCGTCTCGCGGCTGTTCGGTGCCCCTCCCGGGTTCGTCGGCTTCGAAGAGGGTGGCCAGCTCACCGAGAAGGTGCGCCGCAAGCCGTTCAGCGTCGTGCTGTTCGACGAGATCGAGAAGGCGCACCCCGACATCTTCAACTCGCTGCTGCAGATCCTCGAAGAGGGTCGGCTCACCGACGGTCAGGGTCGGGTCGTGGACTTCAAGAACACGGTCATCATCATGACGACCAACCTCGGTTCGTCCGCGATCGCCGGAGGCCCGGTGGGCTTCCAGATCGAGGGCAACGCGCAGACCAGCTACGAGCGGATGAAGGGCAAGGTCGACGAAGAGCTCAAGCGGCACTTCAAGCCCGAGTTCCTCAACCGCGTCGACGACGTCATCGTCTTCCCGCAGCTGTCCAAGCCCGAGCTCGTGCAGATCGTCGATCTGTTCGTCAAGCGCCTCAGCGACCGTCTGCTCGACCGCGACATGACGGTGGAGCTGTCGCAGTCGGCCAAGGAGCGTCTCATCGAGATCGGCTTCGACCCAGCGCTCGGCGCTCGCCCGCTGCGTCGTGCGATGCAGCGCGAGATCGAGGATCAGCTGTCGGAGAAGATCCTCCACGGCGAGCTCAACCCCGGCGACCACGTGAAGGTGGATGCTGAGGACGGCAAGTTCCAGTTCGAGACCGCCCCGCGCGGCGAGAAGGTCTCGGTCGGCATCAACACCGGTGGCGCGATCACCTCGAGCCCCGACCTGGCGGCGGCTTCCGGCGAGTAGGCCCCCATAGACGACGAACGGGCGGATGCTTCGGCATCCGCCCGTTCTCGTATCTGCGACTACTTCTTGTCAGCCCACGACCAGACGTCGTCTCCGCGCAACGACACCTCGGCGCCGCCGTCGTCGTAGATGACCTGGCCGGCCATGTGGGTGTTCTCTACGCTCGTCAGCCAGATGAGCAGGTTCGCGATCGACTCCGGCGGCTGGTGGTAGTTCAGCGGCATCGGAACGTTCGCGTCGACCATCGCGCGGCTCTCTTCGGTCTCGAGAAGTTTCTGGGTCATCGGCGTCAGCACGGTGCCGGGGGCGACGGCGTTCAGTGGGATGCCGTTACCGGCCCATTCGGGAGAGATCGACTGGCGGCGCACCCAGCGCGACAGAGCACGCTTCGACGACGGGTACACGAGGTATCCGACCTGAGGTCCCTGTGCGGACAGCTCCGCACCGATCTCGAGAGCCTTCGCCTCATCGCCGTCGAGGGCGGCGTCGACCATCTCGGCCGAGTGGCGCTGCAACGACGCCATGGAGGAGACGACCGCCGCGCGCGGCGCTTCGGATTTCGCCAGTGCCGGGCGCAACTGCTCGAGCAGCTCGGTGACGCCGAAGTAATTGACCGAGATCGTCTTCGGGATGGGAGCCGAGATTCCGGCGCACGCGATCACGCCGTCGATGATGCCGTCTGCGATCTCGATCGCCTTCGCTGCTGCGGCGGTGCGTCCTTCGGGAGCGGACAGGTCTGCCTCGACATCGGCGTTGTTCAGATCGATGCCGATCACTCGCTCGCCGCGGTCGCGCAGCAGCTGAGCGGTGGTCGCTCCGATGCCGGAAGCGGATCCGGTCACGACATAGGTGCGGGTCATGGGGTTCCTCCGTTTCGCGGCCGTTGTGACGGCCGCATGGTTGCGTCCACGGGTGTGTGAACGGCTGGGTCGGTGCTGGTGCTCAGCGCATCGACGAATCGACTGAGTTGGGTGGCGAACCGGGCGGCGTCGGCATCGTCCCAGTCCGCGATCGCCTCGTCGAGCATCTCGACGCCGCGTGCGACGAGAAGTTCGTGTGCGGCGGCGCCGCTCGAGGAGAGATCGATGATGGTCACTCTGCCGTCGGTTGAATCGACGTGTCGCTCGATGAGACCCGCACGCTCGAGGCGCGCGAGCTGTTTGCTCATCGTCGGCCGGGTCACGTGCATCGCAGCGGCGAGATCTCCTGCGCGGGACGGCCCGAGAAGTCCGAGCACGTACAGCGGGGGAAGGTCGATCGGATCCATTTCGACGCCCGCCGCCTCGGCGACCGCAGCCTGAGTGCGAGTGGATGCCCAGTTGGTCATGAGGTGCGTGAGAGACGCCAGCAGCGCTGCGGACGGAGACTTCGGATCAGTGGGCACGACCTCATTCTACTCCGATAGTTGCCTGCGGCAACCAGTATGCGAATACAGGGCATGAGGCGCCGCGAGCTTAGGCTGGACACGTGAGCGAGTACACCGTCCGCCCGGCGCGCAGCGCCGACATCCTCGGCATCCATCGATTGCTGGAGCCGCTGGTCGAGCGACGCATCCTGCTCGGCAAGGATCTCGCGGTGCTCTACGGATACGTACAGGAGTTCGTCGTCGCCGAGCGTGACGGCGAACTCATCGGATGCGGTGCGCTGCACGTCATGTGGGAGGACCTCGGCGAGGTGCGCACCCTGATCGTGCGCGACGACTGGCTGCACCACGGCGTCGGGCGTGCCCTGGTCGAGGGGCTCGAGGAGCGCGCGATCGCGCTGGGCCTGCGGCGACTGTTCTGCCTCACGTTCGAGGTCGACTTCTTCACCCGCCGCGGGTTCTCGCAGATCGGCGAGCAGGTCGTCGATCCGGATGTCTATTCGCAACTGCTGCGCAGCCCCGACGAGGGTGTCGCGGAGTTCCTCGATCTCGCGCACGTGAAGCCGAACACCCTCGGCAACACGCGCATGCTGAAGAACCTGTGATGAGCGGGCGCCCCAGGACAGCGGCCGTCTACCGGCGGCGGCGACTCGTCTTCTTCGGTGGCCTGATCCTGCTGGTCGCGGCGATCGCTGCCGGCGTCTGGCTCGCCATCGCACAGCCGTGGGCGGATGCCGGGGCAGAACCTGCGCCCACGTCCACGTCCACGCCGGCATCCACCCCGACCTCGACACCGACGGCGACGGACACCCCCTCGCCGGAACCGACCTCCGACGAGCCTGCGACCGCAGCGCCGTGCCAAGCGCGCGATGTCACCGTCGAAGCGGTCACGGATGCCGACACCTATCCCTCGGGCGTGCTCCCTCAGCTCTCGATCTCGCTGACGAACAAGGGGGATGCGGACTGCACGATCGATGTCGGCTCGACGACTCAGGTGTTCACCGTGGCCAGCGGCAGCGACACGTGGTGGCGCTCCACGGATTGCCAGGAGAGCCCCAGCAGCATGGTCGTCACGCTCGCGGCGGGGCAGACGGTGACGAGCGCCACGCCGGTGCAGTGGGACCGCACGCGCTCCGACGTCGCGACGTGCGATCAGGAGAACCGTCCGCGCGCGCCGGGTGGCGGAGCCTCGTATCACGTGGCGGTGTCGATCGGCGGCTTCGAGGGCGTCGAGACACGCCAGATCCTGCTCTATTGAGTACGCGTGTCGACTTGGGACGCGGCGGCGCTGACCGCGTTTCGCGCAACCCATGCAGACAGACCGCGTGACTTTGGGATACCATTGGAACAGCTCTCGAGATCTTCGGTGCAAGCCATCCCCAGTGGCGTCGTTCACAGCGTCCCCAGCGCTTCGACATTTCACCGTTCGAGAGTTCGAGGGCCCTTTCGAGTACTCCAGTCCCCACTGGACTACTCGAGAGGGCCCCAATCGTTTCCCTCGCTTCCGACTCGGCCCATCGTGATCAGTCTCTAGGCTGGATGCATGGCAGCGAAGAAGTCGAAGGGTGCGGGCAGGAAGCCCGCGCCGGAGGAGTTCCGCTCCGAAGCGCTCGCGCAGGCGCTCGAGAAGCAGGACATGGCAGCCGTGGCGCTTGCGCTGCGCCACGGTACGACGGTCGTGCCGTTGCTGAGGTCAGGCGACCGTGACAACCCGCTCGACGGTGGCGAGGTCTGGACCTACCGCGATGCGACTACCGGGGACGTCGCGCTTCTGCTGTTCAGCGACGCCAAGAACAAGCCAGCGAATCTGCCTCCTGGCGTCGGCATCTACTCGCCGCAGTGGCTGCACGGATTCTTGACCACGCACCGCGACACGATCACCACGGTGTTCCTGGACATCGCGGGGCCGCATCCGATGCAGGCGTCGCCGGACGAGCTGCTGGCCGCACTCGACGCCTGACAGGGCATCGAAGCCTCGACTCAGAACGGCGGGGCGTCGACTTCGCGGCGCGGCTTCGCGGGATGCGACGACCGACTGCGTGACTTCACGTCATTCAGCGCGGCATCCAGCGATTTCGAGCGCTCATCGAAGACCTGGTCGTATCCGAGTCTCTTCGCCTCGGAGCGCCGCTGCGCCGCCTGGGTCACCGCGCGCACCTCGCCGGCGAGGCTGAGTTCACCGACCGCCGCGATCGTGCGCGGCACCGAGAACTGCTGGATCGAACCTGCCACAGCGATCGCGATCGCGAGGTCTGCCGCGGGCTCTGTGAACCGCACGCCGCCGACGGTGGACACGTAGACGTCGAGCTTTCCGGTGGGGATGCGACCGCGCTTCTCGACGATCGCCAGCACCATCGCCACACGTGCCGAATCCAGCCCAGACACCACGCGACGGGGATTGGGTGCGGTGGATTCGACCGTGAGTGCCTGCACCTCGACGGGCAGGGCTCGGCGACCCTCCATCGAGATCGCGACACAGGTGCCAGGCTCGGTCGAACCATGTCCGAGGAACAGCCCGCTCGGGTCTGGCACCTCGGCGATGCCGTCGCCGGTCATCTCGAAGCAGCCGACCTCATCGGTGGGGCCGAAGCGGTTCTTGAGCGCGCGGATGAACCGCAGCGCGGTCTGCCGATCACCCTCGAAGTGGCAGACGACGTCGACGAGGTGCTCGAGGATGCGCGGGCCGGCGACCTGCCCATCCTTGGTCACGTGCCCGACGATGATGATCGGGAGGCTCCGCTCCTTCGCCACCCGGATCAGGGTGGCCGCCACCTCGCGCACCTGACTGGGCTGGCCCGCCGCGCCGTCTGAGAGCGACGATGACACGGTCTGCACCGAGTCGATGATCACGAGCTGCGGCTTCACCTCGTCGATGTGGCCGAGGATCGTGGCGAGGTCGGTCTCACTCGCGAGGTACAACTCGTCGTGCAGCGCCCCGGTGCGCTCGGCGCGCAGTCGCACCTGTGCCTGGGACTCCTCGGCGCTCGCATAGAGCACCCGGCGACCGCCGCGCGCAGCCTGGGCCGCGACCTCGAGCAGCAGAGTGGACTTGCCGACTCCGGGCTCGCCGCTCAGCAGGATCGCCGCACCTGGAACGATGCCGCCGCCGAGAACCCGGTCGAACTCTCCCACGCCGCTCGAGCGACGAGGCGTGTCGACCGTGCTGATCTGGGTGATGGGGCGCGCAGCGCGATCCGCTCCCGGCGCGAGCGGTGTCATCTGGCGCAGGATGCCGGTCTTCGCCGCCTGTTCCTGCACGGTGCCCCATTGCTGACACTCGCCACAGCGGCCGACCCACTTCGAGGTCGTCCATCCGCATTCGGTGCACACGAAAGCAGCAGGAGCGGGACGACGGGTTGCCATGCCTACAGGCTAGCCGCGGCATCCGACACCGACGCCCGCGCCGTCGGCCATGTCTCGCCGCTATCGACGGCATCCGACATCCCTATCGCCCTGAGGCCCTTTTCGGCCATGCCGGGATGGGGCGCGCGGGATACTGGAATCAACGCCAACGACGTCTCGTCTGCGGGCCGATTCCGGCCCACTCCCGGGTGCAGGCAATGCACCTTCGAGAGAAGGAGTCCTCTGATGGAGTGGCTTGATCCACTGGTGCTGTCCCGATGGCAGTTCGGTCTCACGACCATCTACCACTACCTGTTCGTGCCCCTCACGATCGGCATGGCGCTGGCAGCAGCGATCTTCCAGACGGCATGGGTGCGTTCCGGCAAGATCCACTATCTGCACCTGACGCGATTCTTCGGGAAGATCTTCCTCATCAACTTCGCCATGGGCGTCGTGACCGGAATCGTGCAGGAGTTCCAGTTCGGCATGAACTGGTCGGACTACTCGCGCTTCGTCGGCGATGTCTTCGGCGCACCGCTGGCGTTCGAAGGACTGCTGGCCTTCTTCTTCGAGGCGACCTTCATCGGACTGTGGATCTTCGGCTGGGACAAGCTGCCGCAGAAGCTGCACCTCGCGACCATCTGGTGCGTCTCGATCGGCAGCATCCTGTCGGCGTACTTCATCATCGCCGCCAACGCATTCATGCAGAACCCCGTCGGCTACGAGTACAACCCGGTGACCAACCGTGCCGAACTCGTCGACATCTGGGCGCTGCTGACCAACCCGGTCGCGCTCGCCGCGTTCCCGCACACGATCTTCGGCGCATTCATGTTCGCCGCCGGAGTCATCATCTCGGTCTCGGCCTGGCACCTCATGCGCGGCCAGCACACCGACACCATGCGCATCTCGCTGAAATTCGGCCTGTGGGGGATGCTGGTGTCCACCGCCGGTGTGGCGCTCACCGGCGACCAGCTGGGGCTCGCCATGTACGCGGCGCAGCCCATGAAGATGGCGGCGGCCGAGGCGACCTTCGACACCGTCTGCGGTGCGGACGCCTCGTTCAGCCTGTTCACGCTCGGCACGCCGGACGGCAGTTCGGAGCTGTTCTCGATCCGGGTGCCGTACCTGCTGTCGCTGCTGTCGACGCATACGCTCGACGCCTGCGTGCACGGCATCAACGATCTCAACGCCGAGTATGCCGTGCAGTACGCGGACCTCGGGATCGACAACTTCGCACCGGTTCTCTGGATCACCTACTGGGCGTTCCGCTGGATGATCGGCCTGGGGATGCTGCACGCGTTCATCGCCCTCGTCGGACTCTGGGTCACGCGCAAGGGTGCGAAGAAGCCGCCGGCGAAGTGGATGTGGAAGCTCGCGATCTGGTCGTACCCGCTCGCCCTGCTCGCGAACATCGTCGGCTGGGTCTTCACCGAGATGGGGCGCCAGCCCTGGATCGTGTTCGGGCTCATGAGTACCCGCGACGGCGTCTCTCCCGGTACATCCGGGCTTGAGGTGCTGATCTCGCTCATCGCGTTCACCGTGATCTACGCCGCGCTCGCCGTCGTCGAGGTCAAGCTGATCATCCGGGCAGCCCAGAAGGGCCCGGACACGACCGAGACCCATGACGAGGCGGCGCCAGCGCCGTCGGCCGTGTACTGATCGGAAGGATGCGAAATGGATCTTGCAACACTCTGGTTCGGCATCATCGCCTTCCTCTTCGTCGGATACTTCGTGCTCGACGGCTTCGACTTCGGCGTCGGGATGTCGCTGCCGTTTCTCGGCGGCGTGGGTAAGAACAGCGACGACGTGACCCGCCGACAGATCATCAACACGATCGGTCCCGTGTGGGATCTCAACGAGACCTGGCTGATCGTCGCCGGAGCCTGCCTGTTCGCGTCGTTCCCCGAGTGGTACGCCACGCTGTTCAGCGGCTTCTACCTGCCACTGCTGCTGATCCTGCTCACGCTGATCCTGCGCGGCGTCTCGTTCGAGTACCGGCACCAGCGCGACGGGCTGAAGTGGAAGCAGGGCTTCGACCGAATGATCGTCATCGGCTCGGCCGTGCCGGCGTTCCTCTGGGGCGTCGCATTCGCGAACATCGTGCAGGGCGTCGCACTGGACGAGCGGCACGTGTACATCGGCACGGTGTTCGATCTGCTGAACCCGTACGGACTGCTCGGCGGCGCCGTGACGCTGCTGCTGTTTTTCACGCACGGCGTCACGTTCGTCGCGCTCAAGACCGATGGGCAGTTGCGCGCGGATGCCAGGCGCCTCGCCTTCCGCGCAGGTCTGGTGACGCTGGTCGTCGCGGCGGTCTTCCTGGTGTGGACGGTGACCGCGCACTTCTCGATCGCGGTGCTCGTGCTGGCCGCGCTCGCCGCACTGTCGTTGGTGCTGTCGATCGCGTCGAACCTTCGCGGACGCGAGGGGTGGGCGTTCGGATTCGGCGCGGCCACCACGCTGTTCGCGGTTGTGATGCTGTTCGCGGCGCTGTTCCCGAACGTGATGCCGTCCACGATCGACCCGGCCTACAGCCTCACGATCGAGAACGCATCGAGCACTCCGTACACGCTGACGATCATGAGCTGGACGGCCCTGGTGGCACTGCCCCTGGTGCTGCTGTACCAGGGCTGGACATACTGGGTGTTCCGCAAGCGCGTCACTCGCGCATCGATCGAGGGGGCGCCGGCGCACGCGTGAAACCTGTAGATCCGAGGCTGCTGCGGTACGCCGGTGCCGCGCGAGGATTCTTCGTCCTCGCCGCAGTGATCGGCGTGCTGCAGACCGTGGTCGTCATCGCGTTCGCGTGGTTCCTGACGGATGCCGTCACCGGGGTTCTTGCCGGCCGCTCAGTTGTGGCGTCGCTCGTCTGGCTGCTCGGGCTCGCGCTGCTGCGGGGGGCGCTGATCGCCGCATCCGATGCCGCAGGCACGGCCGCCGCGGCGCGCACCGGCATGCAGCTGCGGTCGGGGTTGATCAGAGCCGTCGGGCGGCTCGGACCGGGGTGGCTGGCCGGGCGCAATCAGGCCTCGCTCGCGGTGACGGCCGGCCATGGGCTGGAGGCGCTGGACACCTACTTCTCGCGGTATCTGCCGCAGCTCGTACTGACCGTGATCGCTACGCCGGTGATCGTGCTCGTGATGTGGTGGCAGGACTGGCCGAGCGGGCTGACGGCGACAATCACTCTGCCACTGATCCCGTTGTTCCTCATCCTCATCGGCATCGCCACTCGCACCGTCCAGCGCAAGCAGTGGCAGACGCTGCAGCATCTCGCCGCACGCTTCGCCGACACGGTGCAGGGGCTGGCGACGCTGCGGCTGTTCGGCCGCGATCGACGGGCCGCGACGCAGATCGAGGCCACAGCCGATCAGTACCGCCGCGAGACGATGAAGGTGCTGCGGTTCTCGTTCCTCTCCGGCTTCGCGATGGAGCTGCTCGCATCGCTCGCGGTCGCCCTCATCGCCGTGACAGTGGGGTTCCGGTTGCTGGCCGGAGATATGCCGCTCGAGGTCGGACTGTTCGTGCTGCTGCTCGCGCCCGAGGCGTTCCTGCCGATCCGCCAGGTCGGGGTGCAGTTCCACGCCGCGGCCGAGGGCGTGGCGGCGACCGAAGACGTGTTCGATGTGCTGGATGCTGGCGGGAGCCAGGTTTCGACTCCCTCGCCTTCGGCTCGTTCGCTCAACCCGTTTCGTCTCCGTCGCTCCGCTCCGTCGCTCAACGACCCGCAGGGGTTCGGCCGCGGGTCGTTGAGCGAGCGCAGCGAGACGAAACGGGGTGAGCGAGCGGAGCGAGTCGAAGCCGCTACCCCGGTCGAATCCGCCCCGGTCGAAGCCGCCACCCTGCACGTGGCCGACCTCCGAGTCCGCGACCTCCCGCCGGTCTCGTTCACCGCACGCCCCGGCACGATCACGCTGATCGAGGGCCCGAGCGGCTCAGGAAAGTCCAGCCTGCTCGCTGCGCTGCGGGGTGCGACGGACTTCGAGGGCGACGCGGTGTTCGCCGGCGGCGACGTCCGCACCCTCGCCCCCTCCGACTGGCTCGCCTGGGCCGGCCAGGCGCCGGGACTCATGCAGGGCACGATCGCCTCGAGCGTGGCGCTGGGCGATCCGGACCCGGATGCCGACGGCATCCGCCAAGCCCTCGATGACGCGTGCGCAGCCGATCTTGACCCGGCCCAGGAACTCGGAGTGCAGGGGAGCGGGCTGTCCGGCGGGCAGGCGCAGCGCGTCGCCGTCGCGCGGGCGCTGTATCGGCATGCCGCCGACCCCGCGCGCGTGCTCACGCTCGACGAGCCGTCGAGTGCGTTGGATGCCGGTACCGAGGCTCGCCTGTGGGCTGCGCTCCGAGAGCGGGCGGATGCCGGCGCCACGGTCCTGTTCGTCTCACACCGCCGCACCGCGCGCGCAATCGCCGATCAGGTCGTGGCGCTGGGGGTGGTCGTGTGAAGAACATCCTGCGTCTCGCCCAGCCGCCCGTGCGGCGATTCCTGCCCGGGCTGATCTGGGGCGTGCTGTCGGCGGCCGCAGCCGTGTCACTGCTCGCGGTGAGCGGCTGGCTGATCATCAGCGCCTCGATCGTCGATTCCCTGGTGCCGCTGTCGGTCGCGGTGGTCGGCGTGCGCTTCTTCGCGGTCTCGCGTGCCGTCTTCCGCTACCTGGAGCGGCTCTCGGGTCACGATGCGGCGCTGCGCCAACTCGCCGCGACCCGCTCCGACATGGTGCGCAGGCTCATTCCGCTTTCGCCTGCGGGCCTTGGGAAGACGGACCGCGGACAGGTGCTCTCCGCGCTCGTCGACGATGTCGAGAACCTGCAGAATCTGCCGCTGCGCGTGGTGCAGCCGCTTGCCGTGACGGCTGTCGTCGCCGTCGGTGCGGTCGGCTTCGTCGCGTTCGTGTCGCCGCCCGCAGCACTCACGCTCGCAGTATGCCTCGTGGTGGCGGCGCTGGTCGCGGTCGGACTCGGCTGGCTGTTCGGTTCGCGGGCCGAGCTGCAGATCTCGTCGCTGCGGGCCGAGCTCTCAGCATCCGTCGTCGACTACTTCGGCAGTCTCGACGTGCTGCTCGCGTACGGCGCCGAGCCCGAGGCCCGCATGCGCGTCGAGCGGGCCGATGGCGCTCTTCGCCGGGCGGTCACCCGCGGGTCGCTGGCGCAGGCGGTCGCTGCCGGTGTCGTGTCGGTGCTCGCCGGGGTGGCGTCGGTGTGGGCGCTCGCCGTCACAGCACCAGGCCTGGTGACCGGCGCGATCGACGGACCGTGGCTCGCGGTCGTCGTTCTCGTGCCGATGGTGGTCTTCGAGGTGTTCGGCGCCGTGCCGATCGCGGCGTCGTCATGGCGCAGCGTGCGGGCGAGCGCCCAGCGGATCGTCGACGTGCTGCCGTCGTCGGTGCCGGAGGAGCTCCGACCGGATGCCGGCACCGACGACGTTCCGGCCGGAACGGCGCTGCACCTGCGCGACGTACGTGCGTCCTGGCCAGGTGGCGCACCGGCGCTGCGCGGAGTATCGCTCGATCTCGCTGTGGGTGAGCGCGTGCTCGTGTCTGGGCCGAGCGGCGCGGGCAAGAGCTCGCTGGCGGCGGTGCTGGTCGGCTTCCTGCGTTCAGTGGGCGAGTACGCGATCGGCGGGACGGATGCCGCGGTGCTATCGGGCTCTGCTCTTCGACGTACCGTCGGACTGTGCGAGCAGAGCCCGCAGCTGTTCGACGAGGACATCCGTCAGAATCTGCTGTTCGCCCGCGACACCGCGACCGACGAGGAGCTGCTCGACGTGCTGGACCGAGTCGGCCTCGGCGCGTGGGTGCGGGAACGCGGCGGACTGGATGCGCGCGTCGGCGACCGCGGCGCTCTGGTATCTGGCGGTCAGGCGCAGCGCATCGCGCTCGCCAGAGCCCTGTTGCGCGGATTCCCCGTGCTCGTGCTGGATGAGCCGACCGCAGGGGTCGATCCCGACGCATCCGATGCCCTGCTGCGTGATCTGCTGGGCGCCGCGGGCGAGCAGTCGGTGCTGCTCATCTCGCACGTCGAGCCGCCGGAGGGGACAGTGGACCGGGTCGTGCGGATCGAAGGGGGCCGCACGGTCTGAGCGCCTGTTCGTCCCGTGAGGTGTCGCGATATGCCGCATCGCTCGTGCGGATGCGGCCAAAGGGACCACCTCGGGCGGGCGGCGCGGCTGTCGCGCGTGGGGAGGTGTCGCGATATGCCGCATCCCGCGCGTCGGTGCGGCCAAAGGAGCCACCTCGCAGCCCGCTCGGCGAGGCGCCGCCCCTCAGCTGTACAGGTCGGCGGGCGGCTCCATCACGATGCCCTGCGCCTCGAACGCCTTGCGGCGTTCCTCGATGCGCCGGTGCATCTCGACCTGAGCCGCGTCGATGATCTGCGGATCGAGTGCGACGGTCTGCGGATGCTGTTCGCCATGGTTCGCCTCGATGTACGCGTCGAGCTCCGGCCCCGAAGTCCATGACGTGATGAGCGAATAGCGCGGCGAGGGGCCACGATGCCAGACGGCGTGCCAGAAGCGCTGTGTGTCGACGATGATGCGGCTGCCGGCGGGCAGCGGAAGTCGCACCTCGGTGCTCGGGTCGAAGCGATCCTCGCGCAGGATGAGAAGCGAGTCCGGGTCATCGGTGAGGTTGAACCAGGCGCGGACGACCCAGCCGTCGCCTTCCTCGTTCATGCGGTTGTTGTCGTCCTGGTGCAGGTTGTAGATCGCATCGGCATACGTGTTGGGCTGCAGCTCGATCACGCGGCACCGGCCGACGTTCGCACCCGGCTCCTGCGCTCGTCGGGCGAGGTTCGGCGCCTTCTCGACCTGCGACGGGATCCAGACGCCATCCTTGTCGGTACGCGGGGGCGTGTGGTTCCAGAAGCCGTTGCACTCGATGTCGCCCGCGTAGCTTGCGAGAGGCGCGAATCGTGTGATGCCGGAAGATCGCCAGCCCACGTACTCGAGGTCCAGCCACTCTGCAGGGTCGGCCGCCTGGTCGTATCGGTCGAGGGTGACGTATCCCGTCGCCTGCAACGCCGATGACGTGATGAAGCTCATGTGGTGAACCTTTCCGGGCCGGCGTCTCCGTCCGCTCGTAAGGCCATCCTAACCAGCGGGTGCCGACAAAGCAGGATGCCGCGACCGGCACCGCCCGGGCGGATAGCCTGGAGGCATGACTCAGCCGCAGGGCGCCCTCCTCGTGGGCAGTGTGAATTTCGATGATGCCGAGACGACGATGCGTACGGCGGCGGCGCTGCTGGACGATCGGCTCAAGCGCATCCCCGACGGCGAGGTGGGTAAGAGGTTCCACTGGATCATGTTCCAGCCCGACGTGCTGGGCCAGGCCGACGGCATCGAGCGGGTGGGCGATCAGCCGATCCCCTTCAAGGCGGGGCTGGATGCGCGTCCTCTCCGCATCGCCGACGGTGTGGATGCGGCGGATATCGTGCCGCCGCCGCTGGGCTATGCGGATGCTGCGATCGAGTCATATGCGGTGTTCAGGCGGTTGCGCGACGAAGGGGCTGTGCCGGCCGGCATCCGCTTCCAGGTGTCGCTGCCGACGCCGGTGGCGATCATCTCGTCGTTCTTCTCGGGCGAGGACCGTGCGGCGTTCGAGCCGGTGTACACGGCGGCGATGCTGCGAGAACTGGATGAGATCCTGGCTGCGGTGCCGCACGAGGATCTTGCGGTGCAGTGGGACGTCGCGAGCGAGATGGGGATCATCGAACATGCCGCGGGATACGGCAAGGTGATGGATGCCTGGTGGGAGGGCGACCCCTTCGTCGGGCTGGTCGCACGGCTCGCCGTGCTCGTCGACGCCGTGCCCGCGGACGTCGAGGCCGGGGTGCACCTCTGCTACGGCGATGCGGGTGAGAAGCACTTCTTCGAACCGACGGATGCCGGCACTCTCGTCCGCTACGCGAACGCCGTCATCGCGGCATCGGGTCGCGAGCTGACGTGGCTGCATCTGCCGGTGCCGATCGCGCGCGATGACGCGGAGTACTTCACGCCGCTCGCCTCGCTTGCTCCGGTCGCCGAGCTCTACTTGGGGCTCGTGCACCGGGAGGACGGCGTCGAGGGGGCGCTGCGGCGGATCGCTGCGGCATCCGCTGTCGCCGAGGCGTTCGGCGTTGCGACCGAGTGCGGTATCGGGCGGGCGCCCGAGGGCACCACCGAGGGGATTCTGCGCACGCACGCCGAGGTCGCTGCAGCCTGGTGAGAGCCCGCCACTCGCCGATTCGCGCGAGGGGCCGGGGTCGCGTAAACTCTTCCGCGGTGACGTGTCCGAGCGGCCGAAGGTGCAACACTCGAAATGTTGTGTAGGTTCACCCCTACCGTGGGTTCAAATCCCACCGTCACCGCCATGGAAACCCCCGAGAAATCGGGGGTTTCTTCATGTGTGGCGTGGCCACCTTGAACAGTGGTGCAATTAATCAAGGTTGCACCGGCAAACCTTGATTATCGTGTGAGATAATCAAGTATGGGATCACCTGAGCGGCTCGGTACGCCATGGCCTGCGCATGACGTCGAAGTGCTGCCATGGCGGCAACAGATGCGCGGAGGCACACGAGCAGATCGGATGCTGAGCTTCGTCGACGCGACGATCCCTCCGATGATCGCGGAGCTGGACTACCTCCCGCCCGTCAAGACGGTCGTCACCTCTGAGGAGGCTCTGCTCGCCGTGGCCCAGGCGGACACGGATGCCGAGGGTCACTCGGCGGCGATGAGCCGTTTCATGATGCGCACGGAGTCGGTCGCGTCGTCGAAGATCGAACGCATCACCGCTGATGCGGTTGACTACGCCAAGGCTCTCGCCGGCAACCGCTCGAACACCTCGGCGACCAGTATGGTGGCCGCGAGCACCGCGCTGCACAGCCTGGTCACGGTCGTCGGTGACCGCGGACGCTTCGAGCTCGACGATCTCCTGGTGGCGCACCGCGCGCTGATGCAGGACGATCCGACGGAAGCGTCCTACGCCGGGCGTCTGCGGGACATGCAGAACTGGATCGGCGGAAGCGACTACTCTCCTCGAGACGCCCTGCACGTGCCGCCCGCCCCCGAGCGGGTGCCCGCATTGATCCACGATCTGATCTCCTACCTCAACCGTGACGATGTCCCCGTGCTGACGCAGGCGGCGATCGGGCACGCCCAGTTCGAGTCGATCCACGCCTTCACCGACGGCAACGGTCGCATCGGTCGCGCCATGGTGTCGGCCGTGCTCCGCCGCCGAGGTGTGACTCGCAACGCCGTAGTCCCTCTCGCCAGTGGCCTGCTCGCGAAGCGCGACGACTACTTCGCCGCGCTCGGCGAATATCGCAAGGGTGAGCCGTCGCCGGTGATCGACCTGTTCGCACGATCGACGAAGTCTGCCGCGATCTGCTCACGAGAATCCATCGCACGTATCAAGGCTTTTCCCGCCGAATGGATGGAGGAGCTGCGACCTCGGAACGGTTCCGCGGCCGCGGCCCTCATCCCCGCGTTCTATGACCACCCGGTCATGACCGCAGCGGAGACCGAAACGCGATCAGGGGCGTCGGCGCAGGCCACCTACCTGGCGATAGAACAGCTCGCCGACGCCGGGTTCATTCAGGAGATCACCGGCCGCAAGCGCGATCGTGTCTGGGTGGCCGCTGAGCTGCTCGCCGAGCTCGATGATCTCGACCGCCGCATCCAGGTCGCGATGACGACCTAAGCGAGCATCCGCTCCCGCACCTGGCGACGCAGAACCTTGCCGATGAGCGACCGAGGCAGGTCGTCGATGACGACGATGCGGCGAGGCACCTTGTACGGTGTGAGCCGGGTGCGGCAGAAATCTCGCAGGGCATCCGCATTGAGCGCAGCGCCCTCTCGGAGCACGACGGCAGCGGCGACCTCCTCACCTCCGCTGGACCGCGGAAGACCCACAACGGCGGCACCGACGACATCGGGATGCGCCTCCAGAGCGTTCTCCACTTCGCTGGGCGACACGTTGAACCCGCCCGTGATGATGAGCTCCTTGAGGCGATCGACGATGGTCACGAACCCATCGGGGGAGACTTCGGCGATGTCCCCGGTGCGGAGCCAGCCGTCCGCCAGCAGGGCATCCGCGGTGTCGCCCGGCCGTTCCCAGTACCCCTGGAAGACCTGCGGGCCTCGGATGAGGAGCTCGCCGCGCTCGCCGGCCGGCATATCGACGGCGGGATCGCCGGGATCCACGACCCGGATCTCCGTACTGGGAAACGGCACGCCGACAGTGCCGGGACGGCGGGTCGGTCCTATCGGATTGCCGAGCGCGACCGGTGAGCTCTCGGTCATGCCGTAGCCCTCGACGAGTAGACCTCCGGTCGCCTCCTCCCAACGCTGCACTGTGGCGACGGGCAGGCTCATCGCTCCGGATATCGCGAACCTGACCGTCGAGAGATCGATGGTTCCGCGGGAAGCCGCACGGGCCAGCGCGTCGTAGATCGGCGGCACGGCCGGGAGGAAGGTGGGCGGGCTCGACCGCGAGGCCTCGGTGACCAGACCCAGATCGAAGGTCGGGAAGAGGACGAGCTTCGCCCCGATGCTCATCGCGAAGGTCAGGCAGAGCGTCATGCCGTACGCGTGGAACAGGGGCAGCACGGCGTAGAACGTCTCCTCGCCATCGACGAGTCCTGGCACCCAAGCCCGCCCCTGCATCGCATTGGCGCGGAGGTTCGAGTGGGTGAGGATCGCGCCCTTCGGAGTGCCCGTGGTCCCGCTCGTGTATTGCAATAGAGCCGTGTCGCTCAGCGTCGGCCCGGCCACGCGCCGGGAGAGCCGCTTGTGACTGACCAACTGCTTCCAGGCGACGAGGTGCCGTGCTTTGGGAGTGCCGGTCAACTTCGCTCTGGACGCACGAGCCTTCGACACGGGAAGGCGAAGCGCCAGACGCTTCGAGAAGGGCATCGCGGCCGTGATATCGACGCTCACGATGTGCTCGACCTTGAGGTCTGCGGGAAGGCCGTCGACCACGTCCACGGCCTTGTCCCAGACGACCACGACGCGCGCACCGTGGTCCTCGAACTGGTGCCTCAGCTCGCGTGGCGTGTAGAGCGGATTGTGCTCGACCACGATCGCACCGAGGCGGAGCGCCGCGTAGAAGGCCACGACATGCTGCGGGCAGTTGGGCAACACCAGGGCGACTCGATCTCCCTTGCCGACTCCGAGTCGCCGCAACCCCTCCGCCGCGCGTTCGATCTGTTCTCCGAGATCCCGATATGTCGTGACAGCACCGAAGAACTCAAGCGCTGGGCGCCTTCCGAATGCCTTCACACTCGCCGACATCATCTTCGGCAGCGTCTGCGTCGGTTTCTCGATCTCCGCAGGGACGCCCTCCGCATAGGAATCGAGCCACGGTCGGGATTCGAGAGGGTGGATGGTCATGGTTCCATCCTGCCCGGAACGCCGTCTTTCGGGAATTGCTTTCGGACGATGTCGATCCGTGCTTGTTTCGTTCGACGTAGTAGTGAGAGGGCGACATCCGGTGGCCCAGAACCGAGAGGATCAATCATGACTCAGTACTTCTTGACCGTGCCGCACGACTCGGCGACCGAGCCGACGATGGAGTCGATGCAGGAGTTCGACCCGGCGGAGCTCGCCGCGGTCATGGCAGCCGTCGACGAGTTCAACACCGCGCTGAAGGATTCCGGTGCTTTCGTCTTCGCCGGTGGCCTGTACCCGCCTTCGAGCGCGAAGACCGTCGATGTCTCCTCTGGCCAGACGCAGGTGCTCGACGAGCCGTTCGTGGAGGCGGCCTCATACGTCGGCGGCTTCTGGGTGATCGAGGCTGCCGATACGGATGCCGCAGTCGAATGGGCGACCATGGCGTCCGCCGCGCTGCAGTGCCGTATCGAGGTCCGTGCTCTGCAGGAGGAGCCCGAAGCGTAGTCCTACCGTGCCAGCGCAAGCGCCGTCAGCTCCGCCCGCGTGCTGGCGCCGACCTTCCGCAGCAGGTTCGATACGTGGAATTTGACCGTGTTGGCGCTGATCCCGAGCTGAGCGGCGATCGCCTGGTTGCGCTCTCCGGCCGTGACGAGGCGCAGCACATCGTGCTCGCGCACGGTCAGCAGCACTCCGCTCGCAAGCGGCTTGGTGTCGGACCGCGGATCCAGGGGCAGCCGCACATCCACAGAGGAACCCCACCCCGGCGTCGCATCCACGCTCAGCACGCCGTCGAGGGAGCTGACGCGCTCGGCGATCGGACGCAGCGATTCGTCGTGCACGGTCAGATTGCCGCGCCCGTCGTCCCGGATGCTGACGAGAAGGTTCAGCCCGTCGCAGTCCCATTGCACGCGAACGCGATTGACCTCGCCGCCGTCGACCAGGCCGAGGATGGTGTTGCGGACGATCGCCCGTGCGGCGTGGGCGACCTCGCTGGGCAGAGCCCGTCCGGTGGCGGGCGGCTCGACGAACTGGATCTCGAGAGAACCGAACCGCTCCAGCGGGCGCAGATCGTTTCTCAGTCGCGCGAACGCTCCGACGACCGGCTCGAGTATCGAGCTGCGCTGCTCGTCGGCTTCGGTCCTCAGTCGCACGAGCGCCGACGCCGCCGTGTCGATCGCGGACGATCTCGCCGATCGGTCGTCGAGCCGTGGCGACCTCAGGATCGCCAGCAGAGACTCGAGTTCCAGCGCGTGGCGATCGGCCTGATCCGCGACGGTGCGGTCCAGATCGACCAGGAGCCGGCGTGTTCCCGGAGAAGCATCCTCGCTGTACATGACGCCAACCTACCCGAGAGCTCCCCACCCGTCTGGGCGGGGAGCTCTCGTGAATGCCTAGAGCGCTGCCGCTCCGGCTTCTGCGACAGAGTGGTCCTGCTCGCCGGAGCCGCCGCTGACGCCCACTGCGCCCACGACCACGCCTTCGCGCACGAGCGGGATGCCGCCGGCGAAGATCGCGACCTTGCCGCCGTTCGTGTTCTGGATGCCGAAGAACTGCTGCGTCGGCTGCGAGTTGTCGCCCAGATCCTTCGTCGAGATGTCGAAGGCCTTCGAGGTCCACGCCTTGTTGATCGAGATGTTGACGCTGCCGATCCATGCGCCGTCCTGTCGCACGTGCGCGACGAGGTTGCCGCCGGAGTCGACGACGGCGATGTTCATGGGCTGGCCGATCTCGGTGGCCTTCTTCTCGGCGGCGGCGATGACGCGACGTGCGTCTTCGAGGTTGACGGTGGTCATGATTGCTCCTTGATGTATCCGTTGGGGTTCAGGACGTA
Source organism: Microbacterium murale (assembly GCF_014635185.1). Taxonomy (GTDB): domain Bacteria; phylum Actinomycetota; class Actinomycetes; order Actinomycetales; family Microbacteriaceae; genus Microbacterium; species Microbacterium murale. The sequence continues at coordinate 270,410 of NZ_BMCM01000001.1, read as the reverse complement.
TTTCGTGGCGGCGCCCGCGTCGAACTCGGCGTAGCCCTGCGGCGCCTCGTCCAGCGTGATCGCCTTGGCGTTGACCGCGGTGGCGATATGCGCCTTGTCGTGCAGGATCGCCATCATGAGCTGCCGGTTGTACTTCATGACCGGGCACTGTCCGGTGGTGAAGGAGAGCGACTTCGCCCAGCCGGTGCCGAGACTGATCGAGAGCGATCCGACCTTGGCTGCATCGTCGACCGCGCCGGGATCTCCCGTTACGTAAAGACCGGGGATGCCGATAGCGCCGCCCGCGCCCGTCACATCCATGAGCGAATTGAGCACGGTAGCCGGGGCCTCCTTGGCCTTCGCCCCGTGGCCCTCGCTGCGCGCTTCGAAGCCGACGGCATCGACCGCAGCATCCACCTCCGGCACCCCCAGCAGTTGATCGAGCTGGTCGGGCACCGAGCCCTCGCCGACGTTGATGGTCTCGCAGCCGAAGCTGCGCGCCTGCGCAAGGCGATCCTCGTTCATGTCACCGACGACCACGACGGCGGCACCCAGCAGCTGCGCACCGACCGCCGCCGCGAGACCCACGGGTCCGGCGCCGGCGATGTACACGGTCGAGCCCACGCCGACTCCGGCGGTGACAGCACCGTGGAAACCGGTGGGGAAGATGTCGGACAGCATCGTGAGGTCGAGGATCTTCTCCAGCGCCTGGTCGCGGTCCGGGAACTTCAGCAGGTTCCAGTCCGCGTACGGCACGAGCACGTACTCGGCCTGCCCGCCGACCCATCCGCCCATGTCGACGTAGCCGTACGCGCTGCCCGGGCGGTCAGGATTGACGTTCAGGCAGATGCCGGTCTTGCCCTCCTTGCAGTTGCGACAGCGTCCGCAACTGATGTTGAACGGCACCGAGACGATATCGCCGACCTTGATGAACTCGACATCCGGGCCGGCCTCGACCACCTCGCCGGTGATCTCATGACCGAGCACGAGCCCCTCAGGGGCCGTCGTGCGACCGCGCACCATGTGCTGATCCGACCCGCAGATGTTGGTCGCGACCGTGCGGAGGATGACGCCGTGCGGAATCTTGCGACCGACGTTCGCGGGGTTCACTCCTGGTCCGTCGTGAAGCTCGAAGTCGGGGTAGGCGGTGTCGATCACCTTCACGACCCCGGGGCCCTCGTACGCGACCGCTCTGTTTCCAGACATCTTCGTCCTTCCTCGTGGGCGGAGGATCTCCGCACATCCAGACTGTCCCAGTCGCGCCGAGGAAGATACCTACTCTCGAACCGTTTGCCCCTACCCGATCAGGTAGGTTGCGGCCCGTTCAGGCCGGTTCCGGCGGGTCGGTCCTCCACTCGTCGATCGACGAGCGGGCGCGGGCGACAGCATCCTCGACCGTCATGCCCTGCGCGACCGCGAGTCCCACGAGGTACGTCGTCAACGGGCCGGCCGGACGCACGACCCCGTGCGCGGCATCGCGGGTGAGGTCGAGCAGCAGGCCGATCGGATGCTGGTTGGCAGGGAGTCCGAGGGATTCGGCGAGCGCCGTGACCCAGGCGTCGAGGTCTTCGGGAGCATCAGGCATGGTCGTCCTTTCGCGTGCTTCGATAGTCCTCGACGGCCGCCCAGGTATCAAGATCGACCGCAGTGCCGTCGTCATCGACGGGGTGAAGGCGGAGGTCTTCGAAGAGCTTCCGCATCGACACTCCGGCGGTTTCCGGATGCTGCGCTACGGCGTCCCTCAACGCGGAGACGCGGTAGCGGCCGGCGAGCCACTGCATCCGACCCTCGCCGTCCATGGCGACGACGGCGTCGGCACCGTGGGGGATCGGCACCTCCGAGAGCCGCGCGACGAGCTCGGTCGCGCGGGGGAGATCGCAGGCGAGCAGCCACGCCTCGACGGCATCCGAACCATCGAGAGCAACGACACCGGCAGCGACGGCCGCTGCCGGTCCACTGAACGGAGGGTCTTCGCGCACGACACGGATGCCGGAGCGTCCGATATCGTCCGGTCCGACCGCGATGATCGGTGTGCACGCACGGACCGCGGCGTACACGTGATCGATCAGCGGGATGCCGTCGACCTCGACCGTCGCCTTCGCCACGCCGTCCAGCCGAGACGACCGCCCACCGGCCAGCACGAGCGCCGCAGTGGCAGGCACGTTCATGACAAGACCAGCACCGTCACGGCGTCTCCCTCTTCCACGCGTGCGGCCTCTGCGGGGACGATGGCGAACGCGGTGGCGGCGGCGAGCGAGGTCACCATGTGAGAGCCGCTCCCACCTCGCGTCGCCGGCCGGACGGTCTCGTCGTCGAACACTGCGGGCAGGATCTGGACTCGCCCCTCGGGACTGGCCCACGCAGATCCGGCCGCACGGACGACGCGAGGCCGGTCGACGACGGTGAACCCGGCCATCTGCCGCAGTGCGGGGCGCACGAGCATCTCGAATGATGCGGCGACGCTCACCGGATTCCCCGGAAGGCAGAACGCGATCAGCCCCGAATCGAGCACGCCGAAACCCTGCGGCCTGCCCGGCTGCATCGCGACCTGATCGAATCGCACACCGTGCTCACCGCCGAGCACCGCCTTGACGACGTCGAAGGCCCCGACGCTCGCCCCGCCGGAGAGGATGACGACGTCGGCATCCACATCGTCGAGCGCGTTTCGAAGCTCGGTGGGGTCGTCGGAGACGACGCGGATGCTGGTGATGACGGCGCCCGCATTCCGCACGGCCGAACCCAGCAGCACGGAGTTCGACTCGGGGATCTGCCCGCGCGCGGGCGTACCGGACGGCGCGATGAGCTCACTGCCCGTCGAGATGATCGCGACTCGGGCGGCGGGGCGTACAGCCACCTGCTCGAATCCCGCCGAGGCGATGGCGGAGAGCTGCCACGGGCTCAGTGGTGTTCCGGATGCCACGGCCAGCGCCCCGCTCGGCGCATCCTCGCCGCGGCGGCGGATGTGCGCGCCGCGTTCCGGCGCGACGAGCATCGTGATCTGTTCGGGCGCCACGGCACGGATCGCGGTGCCCAGATCCGTGTGCTCCAGCGGCACGACGGCATCCGCGTCGGAAGGGATCGCGGCGCCCGTCATGATGCGCGCCGCTTCGCCCTGCCCGAGCACGGGATCCTCGTCCGACCCGGCAGCCACGTCGGCGACGATCCTCAACGTTGCGCCGGCCACGGCATCCGCCGCGCGGACGGCGTAGCCGTCCATCGCCGAGTTGTCGAAGAGCGGTGTGGGCCAGCGGCTGACCACGTCGCTCGCGAGCACCAGGCCCTGCGCATCCGTGAGGGCGCTCTCCACTGCGGGCAGGCGGCCGGCGGCGTGGAGGATGCGCGCGCGGTGCTCGTCGATCGTGATCATCGGATCCAACGCTAGCCCGTCCCTGAGCCGCAGCCGGGGGTACGCTCGAAGGCATGGGCCGGATCACGACACGGCGGTCGGTGATGAGGATCGCACTGGACGACGGTGTCGTCCGTCGAGTCGACACGCTCGCCGTCGAGGAGCCGCTCGAGATCCGCGTCGGCGGAACACCGCTGGCCGTGACGATGCGCACCCCTGGTGCTGATGTAGAGCTCGCCGCCGGCTTCCTCGTCTCCGAGGGCGTGATCGGCGCTGGTGAGGAATTCCATTCGGCGATCCACTGCGGTGGGCCTGGTACGGGCGGCGTGGAGAACACGTACAACGTGCTGGATGTCACGCTCGCTCCCGGTGTGCCGCCGCCCGCACCCGACGTCGCTCGGGCGTTCTACACGACCAGCTCCTGCGGTGTGTGCGGAAAGGCCAGCATCGACGCGGTGGAGACCGTCTCCCGTTACGACGTCGCAGGCGATGACGTGGTCGTCGATGCCGCGGATCTCGTCACGTACCCGGTGCGGCTGCGTGAGAGACAGGACGTCTTCGAGAAGACCGGCGGACTGCACGCGGCGGCGTTGTTCAGCGCGGCCACCGGCGAACTCCTCGTGCTGCGTGAAGACGTCGGCCGTCACAACGCCGTCGACAAGGTCATCGGCTGGGCGCTGCTGAACGACCGGCTGCCCCTGCGCGGGACCGTGCTGCAGGTGTCGGGCCGGGCCAGCTTCGAGCTCGTGCAGAAGGCCGTGATGGCCGGCATCCCGGTCCTCGCCGCAGTGTCCGCACCCTCGTCGCTCGCCGCCGAGCTCGCAGAGAAGTCGGGTCTGACCCTGGTGGGATTCCTCCGGGGGCGGAGCATGAACGTGTACTCGCATCCGCACCGCGTGCGGGTGGAGCAGGCGGCATCCGACGATCTGCTCGTGACGGAAGGTGCAGGACATGACCATCGATGACGACCGCAAGCACGGCGCAGCGCTCGGACTGATGTCGTCCGAACCCAGGCAGGGCGGATACGGGCCCGTCACCACGCGGCCGTGGTCGCAGGAGGACTACGAGCACGCCGCGGCAGGATGGGGCGCGGCGCTGTCGGTCGGCGAGGTGCTGCTGGAATCGAAGCGGCCGGTGAGCGGCGCGCTGGCGATGTTCACCATGAACCATCCCATCAAGGGCTTCGACTGCCCTGGATGCGCATGGCCGGACGACCAGAAGGGGCTGAAGCTCGACATCTGCGAGAACGGCATGAAGCACGTCACGTGGGAGATGACGCACAAGCGCGTGGGCAGCGGCTTCTTCTCGCAGCACACCGTCACCGAGCTCTCGCAGTGGACCGACCACGAGTTGGAGAACGCCGGCCGACTGACCGAGCCGATGGTCTACGACCCCGAGACCGACCGCTACGCGCCGATCAGCTGGGACGATGCCTTCAGGCTCATCGGCGAGGAGCTGCGCGCTCTGGACAGCCCCGACGAGGCCACCTTCTACACCTCCGGACGGCTCAGCAACGAAGCATCCTTCCTCTATCAGCTGATGATCCGCGAGTACGGCACGAACAACATGCCGGACTGCTCGAACATGTGCCACGAGGCCTCCGGCCGCGCACTGACCGCATCGATCGGTTCCGGCAAGGGCACCACGACGGTCGAGGACTGGGAGCAGACCGACGCCCTCTTCCTGCTCGGCGTGAACGCCGCCTCGAACGCTCCGCGCATGCTGACCGCACTGTCGGATGCTGTGAAGAACGGCGCGCAGGTCGTGCACGTCAACCCGCTCATCGAAGCCGCATCCCGCCGCACCATCGTGCCGCACGACTTCGTCGACATGGCGCTCTTCAAGACGCACGAGACCGGCACGCTCGACCTGCAGGTGCGCATCGGCGGAGACATGGCGCTGATGCGCGGCATCGCGAAGGTCGTCTTCGAGGCGGCCGAGACCGACCCGAACGCGCTCGACACCGAATTCATCGCCGAGCACACCCAGGGGATCGAGCAGTATCGCGCCGTCGTCGAGGCGACGCCGTGGGCTGAGCTCGTGCAGCAGTCCGGCCTCACAGAGGAGCAGATCAGGGCGGCGGGTGCGATCTACCTGAAGGCCGACAAGACGATCATCAGCTGGTGTCTCGGGGTGAGCCAGCAGGAGCACGCGGTCGACATGGTCCGCGAGTTCACGAACGTGTTGCTGCTCCGCGGCAACATCGGGCGCCCTGGTGCAGGGCCGGCGCCGGTCCGCGGTCACAGCAACGTGCAGGGCAACCGTACCTGCGGCATCAACCACCATTCGCCGGCCTGGCTGCTGGACAAGCTCGACGAGGTCTGCGGGATCACATCGCCGCGCGAGCCGGGGCTCGACACCGTCGCCAGCATCCACAAGATGCACGAGGGCGCCGTCAAGGTCTTCGTCAGTCTGGGCGGCAACTTCGTGCTCGCGGCGCCCGACACCACGTACACGGCGGAGGCGCTGAGCCAGTGCGCGTTGACCGTGCAGGTCAGCACGAAACTCAACCGCAGCCATCTCGTGCACGGTGAGAAGGCCCTCATCCTCCCGTGCCTCGGACGCACCGAACGCGACGAGCAGGCCAGCGGATTGCAGGGCCAGACCGTCGAGGACGCCATGAGCATGGTGCACCTGTCGGTCGGCAAGAAGAAGCCGGCATCCGAGCACCTGCTCTCCGAGCCGGACATCATCGCGCGCATGGCGCGGGCGACCATGCCCGGCAGTGCGACGCCCTGGGAGTCGTATGGGCGGGACTACGCCCTGATCCGCGACGTGATGGCGAAGGTGCTGCCCGGCTTCGAGGGTTTCAACGAGCTCGTCTCGCATCCGAACGGCTTCCGCATCCCGCAGCCGGCTCGCGAGCGCGACTTCCGCACGCCATCAGGCAAGGCGGACTTCTCTGCTCCCGCCCTGCACGACGTACGGCCGGCGGCGGAGGACATGCTGGTGTTGCAGACGATGCGCTCGCACGACCAGTGGAACACGACGATCTACTCCGCCAGCGACCGCTACCGCGGCGTGAAGAACCTGCGCGAGCTCATCTTCCTGAACGAGGCCGACATGCGCGACCGGGGTATCTGGCAGGGTGACCTCGTCGACATCGTCTCGACATCGAAGGACGGTTCGCAGCGCGAACTGCGCGAGTACCGCGCGGTGGCGTACGACACCCCTCGGGGAAGCGCTGCGGGCTACATGCCGGAGATGAACGTCCTGGTCGGCAACGCCGACTTCAGTGCGCAGAGCGATCAGCCGCTGATGAAGAGCATCCACGTGCGCGTGACGCGCTCCAGCGATCGGCTGGTCACTCCCCACCCTCGTTCTCGCCGCGGATGAGCCGCTGGATCTGCTCCTCCGGTAGCGGCTGAATGGATCCCGACGCCATCTCGATGTCCGGATCCGCCGGCGAGCCGCCGATCGTGCACACGGACTCCCCGTCGTAGCCGTTGGTCTGAGCGGGCACCAGCACGAGCCATTCCGGCGGCACCGTGCGCTTCTCGATCCGCGCGCCCTGGGCATCGAATACGACACCGGGGTCGTACGCGGACGTCGTCGCGTCGATGCAGATCTGCACCAGTTCACTCTCGGTGAACGCCGGGGGAGTCTCTGGTTGCTCCGGCGAAGCGGTCGGTGAAACAGGACCAGGCGTCGGGGATGGGGAGGCGGCTGTCGACGTCTCCCCAGCCATGGGCGTCGGCTTCGTTTCCGACGCCTCCGGCGCGCAGCCGCTGAGCGCCCCTCCGAGAAGCAGGAGAACGACAGCAATGGTCGAGGCCTTCGGAGCTGAGGTCATGGTCTCATCGTAGAGAGTGCACGCAGACACCGATGTCCGGTCTCGACCCCGGCGCGTCACTCGATCTGCAGGTACCCGCCCCACCCGGAGCCGATGAGTGTTCCGCCCCTGACCCTTCCCGTCCCGTCTCCCGGGTACAGGTAGAGCTCACCCGACGAGGTGCGCGCGATCAGGTCCGCATTCTTGTCCCCGTTGTAGTCGACGCCCCCGGTGAACGCCGTCATCGCGCCCCAACCACTGCCGATCGTGACCCTGGTGCCGAATCGGCCGCCGAGCCCGGGATAGAAGTAGAGGTTGCCGTCATTGCCGACGGCCATGATGTCGCCGAGCCGATCGCCGTTGAAGTCGCCGCCGGCAATGAACCGGATGGTGTTCCAGCCGCTCCCGGCCACCGTATGCGGTCCCGGGAGCGCCCCGGTGCCGTTTCCGCGATAGATCGTGAGAACACCGGCTGCTGAGACGCCGAGGACATCCTGATGACTGTCACCCGTGAAGTCGGCGCCCGACGTCACATGCAGCATCCCGTACCACCCGGAGCCCGGCGTGCCGTACGCACCGAACCCGCCGCTGGTGTTCCCCGCGTAGTACTCGAGCACTCCGTCGCTGCGCGCGACGAGCATGTCGGAGCGGCCGTCGCCATTGAGATCCGTGTGGGTCAGGTGCCGGTGGATTCCCCACGCACTGGTGATGATCGATCCCTTGAGGAACCCGCCGCTCCCGTTGCCCGCGAGGAAATGAAGATCGCTGTCTCCGGCGACGCCGAGGAGGTCGGCCTTTCCGTCGCCGTTGTAATCGCCCGTCATCACCGGTGCGGGCGCAGCCGTGCCGAGCCCGGGAAAGACCAGCGGGATTGTTCCGCCCCGCGTGACGGTGGACAGGCAGACGAAGCCCTGGTTGATCGCGGTGTACACGGATCCGTTCCGCCACACCTCGAAGTGCAGGTGCGCGCCCGTCGACGCGCCGGTGTTGCCGACTATGCCGATCTGCTGGCCGCGCACGACCTGCGCACCAGGGGCGACCGATCCCTGCGCGACCATGTGGGCGTAGCGCGTGACGTACCCGGACGTGTGTTGGATGTCGACGTAGTACCCGTAGCTGTTGCTGAAGCCGCGCGTCTTGATGACGCCGTCGTATGCGGCGAGGATGGGTGTACCGCCCTGACCCGAGATGTCGATGCCGTCATGATCGCGGTAGTTCGAGCGGCATCCGTCACCCACCTTGGACACGATCGATCCCGATGCCGGGTACACCATCTGGCCGTCCGTCGCAGCCGTCGCGGGAGCGCTCGACGTGAGAGAAGGGGCGATCGTCCCGACGAGCACCGCCACCGCGGCCAGCATCGCGAACCGCGCCAGACGCCATCGTGGCATTCGCTTCATGTCGAGTTCTCTCCAGCTCGGCCGGCCCCAGGGACACAGCGTCCACCGACGTCACAGTATCAGCGCGAGCGCACCCTGCGGCGCTGCGAAAGCTCTCGCGAGTCGGCGAGCCGTCGCAGCGTGGGTACCATCGAAACGGCGTCGATACGGAGGACGGAAATGGCTGACGATTCAGCGGGTTGCGATTGCGGATGCGGTGCTCCGGCGCGCTCGGCCCTCCTCTCGATCGGCGCGCGCTCGGAACGCACCACGGCGCAGGGGAGAAGTGGGACCCACAGGATCGAGCAGGTCGTCATACCCGCCGGCACCTTCGTGATGGGCGATTCCTCCGGCGATCGCAACGTCGCGGACGGTGAGGTGCCGCGGCATCCGGTCTCGCTCTCAACCTTCTCGATCGACGCGACCACGGTCACCAACGAAGCGTTCGCGGCGTTCATCGATGCCACGGGGTATCGCACCGAGGCCGAGCAATTCGGTTATTCGGCGGTCTTCCACCTCGCGGTGACGGCTCCGGAGGACGACATCCTTGGCGTACCGCCGCAGACCCCGTGGTGGCGCGGAGTGCGTGGCGCGGACTGGCGCCGCCCAGGCGGGGAAGGGTCGAGCGTCGACGAACTCGGCGACCACCCGGCAGTGCACGTGAGCTGGAATGACGCCGTCGCGTACTGCGAGTGGGCGGGGCGCCGGTTGCCCACCGAGGCCGAGTGGGAGTACGCCGCGCGCGGCGGTATCGAGGGCGCCAAGTATCCATGGGGCGACGACGAGGTGGATGCCGGTGGCTGGCGCGCGAACATCTTCCAGGGAGAGTTCCCGACGCGTAACACCGAGGAGGACGGCTGGTCGACGACGGCCCCGGTGCGCACCTTCACTCCCAACGCCTACGGGCTGTGGCAGCCCGTAGGCAACGTGTGGGAGTGGTGCGCCGACCGCTTCGATGCCTCGTACTACCTTTCATCGCCGGCATCCGACCCGACCGGCCCTGCCGGTGGCGACGCGCGGGTGCTGCGCGGGGGCAGTTACCTGTGCCACATCTCGTACTGCAACCGCTACCGCAACTCGGCACGTTCGCAGAACACGCCGGACTCGTCCATGGGCAACGCCGGGTTCCGGACGGTGGCCCTGTGAGCGGCCGCGCGCGCTTTCCCACATCGGTGTACGGCCATGGGACAGAGCCAGACGCGCGCTTCACCCTCGCGAATGAGCGCACCTTCCTCGCCTGGATCCGCACCGCACTCGCCTTACTCGCCGGTGGCGTCGCGCTCGAGCTCCTCGGACTGGAACTGCACCAAGGGTTGCGGCTCGCAGCATCGCTCGTGCTCGTCATCGCCGGCATCGTGACACCCGTACTGGCCTGGTTCGGGTGGGGGAGGGCAGAGCGCGCGATGCGCCTCGCGCAGCCGCTGCCGTCGTCGCCGCTCGGCGCGGTGCTCGGGGTCGCCGTCTCGCTCGCCGGTCTGCTCCTGCTGCTCGCAATCCTGCTGCGATGACTCTGTTCGACCCTGGGCTGCAGCCGGAGCGCACCGAGTTGGCGTGGCGCCGCACGGCACTCGCCCTCGGCGCCGGCTCACTCATCGCTCTGCGCCTGCTGCCCGTCGCGTTCGGACATCCGGCATGGGCGTTCGGCGGCGTCGCCGGACTGGCATTGGCAGCCACGCTCTGGCTCGCGGCGCGCCGGCGGTACCGTGCCGTGAACAGCGTGCTCGTCCGCGACGGCGATCGCGGGGTGCTGCCCGGGGCGTCGATTATCGCGGTTCTCGCCGCGCTCGTCCTCGCCATCGGCCTCGTCTCGCTCGCTGTCGTGATCCTGACCGCCCTGCACTCCGGCTGAGCAGCAGCGGAGGAGACGGCTGCCGGATCTCTTTCCGCCGGCCTCTTGACGGATTAAATCGCTGCCCGTTTCATGGGTCGGACACACCCAGCATCCTCGTGCGCGGCGAGTCTGAGCGACCGCGGAACCCCACGAGGATCCGATACCCGTCGTGCCACTGGCACGGCGCTGACGCGCACCCATTCGGCGTCTTCGATGATGAAGGAGAACCATCCCATGCGATCCCCGACAGCTGTACTCACCGCCGCAGCCTTGACAGCGGCCCTGCTCGTGGGAAGCGGAGGAGGCGCCGCTGGCACCGACTCCTCCGCACTCGCCGCGGCAACACAGGCAATGCCCGACGCCCCGTACGGCGCGGCCGACGGCAGTCCGGAGCTGATGCCCGACGACCAGAACTCGATGATCCTCGAACTCGAGCTCCGTCCGCAGGATGAAGAGCGGGGACAGGTGTGGATCAGGGACACCTACGTGAACCGCTTCGAGGTCGACGGCGCGACGATGTACGTCGCGACCGGCACGACCCGCGTGCCGGGCCTCACCAAGGCCGCGCCGTGGAATGACGGGATCTATGTGTGGATCGCCCCATCCCTGGAAGGGCCGTGGAACCTGGTCGACACCACCGGCATCCACCCGGACCAGCCCAAGGGCAAGGTATGGTCGCCCGAGTTCGTCGGCGAGAACACATCCGACCGCACGGTCGTGGCGGATTGGCAGTCGTACAGGAACCCGAACAACCCGGCCACCAAGGCGGGCAATGTGTGGGCGCCCGAGCTGCACTACATCAACGGGAAGTGGTACCTGGCCGCGACCATGGGCGACCAGAGCAGACTCACCGGCACGTTCATGCTCGTCAGTGATGGAGGGCCGGAGGGGCCGTACCGCAATATCGAGGCGAGCATCGAGCATCCTCTGGGCGAACCGGTCAAGGCGACGAACCCGCAATACTACCACATCGACGGCGGCCTCTTCCAGGACGGCGACGCGACCTATCTCGTGCTGCACAACGACCTCTACTCGAAGATGACGCCGGACATGGAGAACCTTGAGAACCCGACGGACCTGCCGCGCTTCGATCAACAGGCGTACGATCCTGAGCCCTACCTCGAGGGAGCGACGGTGAGCAAGGTCGGAGACAAGTACTACCTGATGCACGCCGCGTGGGCGTTGAAGTTCGGCACGCCGGACGATCCGACGTGGTCATATCTGCCCGACTCGGGCGGCGTCAAGGACCAGTACGACGCGATCGTCGCCGTCTCCGATTCATTCGAGGGGCCGTACTCGCCCCGATACACAGCCGCGATCGGCGCGGGCCACAACAACATGTTCGAGGATGAGGACGGCACGGTCTGGGCGACGTTCTTCCGCAATCCCAACGCGGGATACTGGGCGCAGCCGTCGAAGATCGATGACGCCGCGCTGCCCGGTGTCGTGCGGCTGGAGCACTCCGGCCCGAACGGCGACCTGCTGGCGGTCGCGCAGGGGTCGATCGAATCGCGGGCCCCTGGCCGTGCGACGCTCTCGGACACGAGCGGCCACGAGTACGGACTTCACGACGGCGACTACGAGATCGCGGTGGACCTGTGGTGGGGCACGCCGGGCCGTTCGGTGCGCGTCTACGAGAACGGAGACCTGGTGCACGAGCGGCCCCTCGATGTGACCCCGGGCGCGCCGCAGCACGTCGTCGTTCCCGTCGAGGGCAGAGACAACGGCACATACGAGTACACCGCCGAGTTGATCAACCCGTACGGCGCGACGAGCACGACCTCGACGACGGTGACAGTACGCGATGCCGCTCCGTCAGTGCCGATCGTCTCGCACGACAACTGGGATCGCGACGACGCATTCACCGTCACTGCCGACCTCTGGTGGGGGACGAACGCCACTGCGTACCGTTTCGAACTCGACGGTGCGGAGGTCGGGTCCGGCTCGTTGACCTCTGCGACGCCGGCCGCACAGCACGCCGACGTCGAGCTCGCCGGTGTCGCGTCCGGCACGCACACGCTGGTCGTCGTCTTCATCAATGAGCACGGTGAGACCTCGTCCAAGCCGATCACGGTCACCGTCACATAGTGCTGCTGCCCCGGCCCGCAGAAGTGGGCCGGGGCAGTGGTTCTGACGCTGTGCGATCAAATACGAGGATTTTTTTGTCGGGGTGTTGACGGAAAAATTCGACCCTGAGAATCTTGCTCTCATGTCAATGACGATCGGAGTCCACGCCCTGGTGCGCAGAACGCACGAGGAGCGCGTGCTGGCTGCACTGCGCGCACACGGAGCACTCAGCCGTGGCGACCTCGCGGCACGCGTCGGGCTGTCGCGCACGACGCTCTCCGAGATCACTGCGCAGCTTCTTCAGCGCGGAGCGATCGTTGTGGCAGACACCGACGCGTCGACCCGAGCCGGCAGCGGACGGCCTGCCGAGCGGCTCGCGCTCGACCCGGGTTCGGGTCAGTACCTCGGCGTCGACTTCGGCCACCGCCGAGTGAACATCGTGGTCGCCGACGCCTCGCACGAAGTGATCGCGCAAGGGGTCGCGCGCTATGCCGACGGTACGGCGTGGCCGGACCGCATCAACCAGGCATTCGACCGCATCGACCGACTCTCCGAAGAGACCGGAGTGCACTTCGGAGCACTGCAGGCAGTCGGGATCGGCGTGCCGGGTCCGTACACGGCCGAGCATTCCGCCCGACCTGCCGTCAACTGGAAGGGCCGGATCGCACCCGAAGGCGTCGAAGCCGCCTTCGCCGCCCGCTTCGCTGCACCGGTGATGGTCGACAACAACACCAGGCTCGCGGCGCTCGCCGAGGCGATCGCCCGACCGGATGCCGTCGACAACCTCCTCTACCTTCGCCTCGCCGACGGCGTCGGCGGCGGCCTGGTCGTCTCCGGACGTCTCGCCACCGGATCGCGCGGGTTCGCGGGGGAGCTCGGTCACGTCACAGCGGACCCGACCGGTACCACTTGCCGCTGCGGCAAGCGCGGATGCCTGGAGACGATCGCATCCGCCCCCGCGATCATGCGCGCCTGCCGCGAAGCCGGGGTGCAGATCGAGAGCCTCGACGACCTCGAGGCGGCCGTGGCGAAGGGTGACCCGCACATCGACGCGGTGCTCCGCGATGTCGGCTCGACCATCGGCCGAGTCCTCGGCGCCGCAGCCATGGTGCTCAACCCGCGCGAAGTCGTCATCGCGGGCGAGATCGTGCACGTCGCGCCCGCGCTCGTCGAGGCGGCTGCGGCGGCATTGCGTTTCGAGCTGTACTCCATTCCCTCGGATCAGCCCCAGATCGTGCGCGCCGCGCAACTGCGTGACGACGGTGGGGCACTCGGCGCCATCGCCGCGATCTTCCACCAATCCCCCCTGCTGGCCGGCTACCCCGACGCCGAGTCGGCCGAACCCGCACCCCAGCACCGAAGGAGCGCACGATGAGCGCACGACCCAGAGCAGATGTCCTACGGGGCGACCGATGGAGCAGGTGATCGAAGTGACCGATTCGATGGAGCAGGCGGCGGCTCGATCCGTCGCATCCGGAGGAACCGCGACGACCGGTGTCGCACTCCCGGGGCCAGGCACCGGACGCAGGGCGCCGCGGCGACGGATGTCCAAGCGCATGAAGCTGGTCATCCTGAACGCGGTGTCCATCGTCGGCGGCATCGCCATCTGGTGGGTGCTCGCCGAAAGCGGACTGCAGCTGCCCACGCCACCCGAGGTGCTGCAGAAGGCGATCCAGATGTGGAACGCCGGAATCGTCCAGGAGGACGTGGTCGCGAGCCTCGCTCGCGTGCTCACCGGCTTCGTGCTCGGCACGGCTGCAGCGATCCCGGTCGGCTTCCTGATGGGCTGGTACACCGCGGCGCGCGGCCTGTTCGAACCGTGGATCCAGTTCTTCCGCACGATCCCGCCACTGGCACTGCTGCCGCTCGTGCTCGTGCTCATGGGTATCGGCGAGCTTCCGAAGGTGTTCGTGATCTTCCTCGCGGCATTCCTCGCCTGTGTGATCTCCACCTACCAGGGAGTCGTCAGCGTCGACCGCACGCTGATCAACGCGGCGCGAGTACTGGGTGCGAAGGACGGCACGATCTTCGCACGGGTGATCGTGCCGGCCTCGACGCCGTTCATCCTCGTCGGCATGCGAGTCGGGCTGGGCTCCGCCTGGGCGACGCTCGTGGCAGCGGAGCTGCTCGCCGCGCAGGCCGGTCTCGGGTTCCGCATGCAGCAGGCCCAGATCTACTACGACCTCGCGACGATCTTCGTCAACATCGTGATCATCGGCATCCTCGGCCTGGCGATGGATCGACTTCTTCTTCTGGCCGAAACGAAGCTCACCGCATGGCAGGAACGCCGATGAACGACACAACGAACCCCGCGAAGATCTCCGTCCGCGGCATCCGCAAGACCTTCGAACTCAAGGACACCGAGTTCGTCGCACTCGAACGGGTCGATCTCGACATCGCCGACAACGAGTTCGTCACCGTGGTGGGCCCGTCCGGGTGCGGCAAATCGACACTGATGAACATCCTCGCGGGGCTCGAAGAGCCCACCGCCGGAGAAGCGCTCGTCGACGGCAAGAGTGTGCACGGACCGGGCCCGGAGCGCGGAGTGATCTTCCAGCAGTACGCGCTGTTCCCGTGGCTGACCGTGCGCAAGAACGTCGAGTTCGGTCTCAAACTGGCGGGCCTTCCCAAGGCCGAGCGTCGTGAGCGCGCCGAGCACTTCATCCGGATGGTCGGCCTCGAGCAGTTCGCCGACGCGCTGCCGAAGATGCTCTCCGGCGGCATGAAGCAGCGCTGCGCCATCGCACGTGCGTACGCGGTGAACCCGTCGATCCTGCTCATGGACGAGCCGTTCGGGGCTCTCGACGCACTCACCCGCGTGAAGCTTCAGGAACAGCTGCTCGAGACCTGGAGCAGTGAGAAGCGCACCGTGATGTTCATCACGCACGACGTCGATGAAGCCGTATTCCTCGGAAACCGCGTGATCGTGATGGCCGCTCGCCCTGGGCGCATCTACGACGTCATCGATGTGAACCTGCCGTATCCGCGCGCGGAAGACGTCCGGCTCAGCCCGGAGTTCACCGAACTGCGCAACCGCGTATGGCATTCGGTCTACCACCAAGAAGCCGGCATCGTCGCCGGAACCGCGTCGTCCTGACGCGTTACCCATCCGAAGGGAAATGCAATGCGAATCACCCGAAAAATCCTCGGCTCCGCAGCCGTGGGCGCCGCTGTCCTGCTCCTCGCCGCCGGTTGCACCGCGCCTGGCGGCGACACGGGATCAGAGGATGTCGAGAGCGAGTACGACGACGTGCTCGACGTCGACTTCGGCTACATCCCCGACTTCAACGGCACGAGCCTGCTGGCCATCGCTGAGGACCAGGGACTCTGGGACAAGTACGGACTCAAGGTGAACGCCCAGACCTTCACCAACGGTCCGCTGCAGATCCAGGCGCTCGGCACCGGCGATCTGGACTTCGGCTACATCGGTCCCGGCGCCATGTGGCTGCCGGCGTCCGGCCAGGCGAAGGTCGTGGCCATCAACACCCTCGGCCAGGCCGACCGCGTGGTCGCGCAGGCCGGTATCGACTCGATCGAAGACCTCAAGGGCAAGACCGTCGCCTATCCGGAGGGCACGTCCGGTGACATGATCCTGACGCTCGCACTGAAGGAAGCGGGGATGACGAAGGACGACATCGACGCTGTCGCGATGGAGCCGGCGGCGATCGTCGCCGCCCTGTCGTCGAAGCAGGTGGACGGCGCCGGATTCTGGTACCCCGCGCTCGCCACAGTCGAACAGCAGGTGCCCGACCTCGTCACCCTCGCGGAGAACAGCGACTTCGAGGACACCGTGTCGTTCCCGACCGTGTTCGTCGCCGGCAATGACGTCGTCGCCGACGAATCGGAGAAGGTGGACCGCGTGCTCAAGGCGCTGCGCGACGCGACCGAGTTCAGGGCGGAGAACCTCGACGAGGCGATCACGCTCACCGCAGAGTTCTCGGCACTCGACCCGGAGCAGGTCAAGGCCGACGCCGGAAACGTGCAGGTTCTGTCGCTCGACGAGATCGACACGATGACCGAGGACGGCACTGTCAACAAGTGGCTGTCGGGAATGGTCGACTACTTCGTGGAGGCCGGCAAGCTCGAGGCCCCTGTCGACCCGTCCGAGTTCTACACCGGTGACCTGTTCCTGAAGGCTGGCGAGTAAGTTCCTAATGCCGAGCAACATCCTCTTCCTCATGACCGACCAGCACCGCGCGGACACGCTCGGGGCGTACGGCAACGCCCTGGCGGCGACGCCTGTGCTCGATGAGCTGGCGCGCACCGGTACGCGGTTCGATCGCTGGTACACACCGACCGCCATCTGCACGCCGGCGCGGGCGAGCCTGCTCACCGGGCAGGCGCCGTTCCGCCACAGAGTGCTCGCCAACCACGAGCGCAACGTCGGGTATCGCGAAGACCTCGCCGAAGGCACTTTCACCTTCGTCGAGGCGCTCAGAGAGAACGGATACAACACCGGCCTGGTCGGCAAATGGCACGCCGGCACCGAGAAGAACGCCGCGGACTTCGGTTTCGACGGTCCTGATCTTCCCGGCTGGCACAACCCCGTCGAGAACGAGGACTACCTCGGCTTCCTGCGCGAGCGCGACCTTCCGCCCTACCGGATCAGTGACCGCATCCGAGGCACGCTGCCCAATGGCGGGCCGGGCAACCTTCTGGCTGCCCGGCTCCACCAGCCGGTGGAGGCGACTTTCGAGTACTACCTGGCCACGCGGACCATCGAGCTTCTCGAGCAATACGCGGCGGACACGGAGCGTGACGGCAAGCCGTTCTTCCTCGAGTTGAACTTCTTCGGTCCGCATCTGCCGTACATCGTTCCCGATGCGTACTTCGACATGTTCGATCCGGAGCAGATCGAACTTCCGAAGTCGATCGCCGAGACGTTCGAGGGCAAGCCGCCCGTGCAGCGCAACTACAGCGCGCATTGGACCTTCGACACGATGCCTCTCGAGGTGACGCGCAAGCTCATCGCGATCTACTGGGGCTATGTGGCGCTCATCGATGAGCAGATCGGTCGCGTAATGGACGCGCTCGAGCGACTCGGGCTCGTCGACGACACGGCGGTGTTCTTCACGTGCGACCACGGTGAGTTCACCGGATCGCATCGGCTGCATGACAAGGGTCCTGCGATGTATGAGGACATCTACCGCACGCCGGGCATTCTGCGGGTGCCGGGCGGACGTGCTGGCCAGGTGCGCACCGAGTTCGTGAGCCTGCTCGACGCCACGGCGACAATACTCGATCTCGCGGGAATCGACCCTTCGCCGGCGATCGACTCGCGCAGCCTGCTGCCGATGGCGCGGGGCGAGCAGCAGCCGGACTGGGCCCAGGACATCGTGTGCGAGTTCCACGGACATCACTTCCCGTATCCGCAGCGGATGCTTCGAGATGACCATCACAAGCTGGTCGTGAATCCCGATTCCGTGAACGAGCTCTACGATCTGCACGCCGATCCGGATGAGCTTCTCAACGTTTACGACCATCCGGAGATGGTGCCGGTGCGCCAGCGAATGATGAAACGGCTCTACACCGTGCTGCGCGAGCGCGGCGATAACTTCTACCACTGGATGACGACGATGTATGACGTGGGGGAGGTCGATTACGATCCGACCCAGTCGGGCCTCGACGAGACGACGTATCGCGTCAGCGGGGATGAGGCATCGCTCGCATGACACGGCGCCCGAATGTGGTGCTCATCCTCACAGACGACCACGCCGCGCACGCCATCGGCGCATACGGCTCGGTCGTCAACACGACACCGCGGATCGATGAGATCGCGGAGGCTGGTGCGCTCGTGGAGAACTGCTTCGCGACGAACTCGCTGTGCTCTCCGAGCCGGGCGTCGATCCTCACCGGGACCTACAGCCACATCAACGGCGTGACGACTCTGGTGACGCCGATCGACGCGTCGCAGCGGTCGTTCGTGTCGCAGCTGAAGGATGCCGGCTACCGAACCGCGATCGTCGGCAAATGGCACATGGGCGACGGTGAGGGGCATGACCCCGAGGGGTTCGACTACTGGGACGTGCTGATCGAGCAGGGCGAGTACATCGACCCGACCTTCCTCAGTGCTGGCGGTCTGCGCACCGAGAAGGGATACGCGACCGACCTGATCACCGATCTGGCGCTGCGCTGGCTCGAATCGCTCGAGGGAGATGAACCGTGGTGCGTGCTCATCTGGCACAAGGCACCGCATCGCCCGTGGCAGCCGGCCGAGCGGCACGCTGAACGTCATCGCGAGCCAATCCCGGTTCCGCGCACCTGGGGCGACGACTATGCCACACGCACGTCGTCGTCGCGGCGTGCGGCGATGCGCATCGCCGAGAACCTCAACACCGACGACCTGAAGGCGGATCCTCCGGCCGGGCTCTCTTACGAGAACGAGGCGCTGTGGAAGTACCAGCGCTTCATGGAGGATTACCTGCGATGCGTCGACGCGGTCGACGAGAACGTCGGGCGCGTCAGCGACTGGCTTCGGGCGCGCGGCGAGTTCGATGACACCTTGCTGATGTACGCCTCCGATCAGGGGTTCTTCCTCGGCGATCACGGGTGGTTCGACAAGCGTTTCATGTACGAAGAGTCGATTCGTATGCCGTTGGTGATGTCGTACCCGCGGCAGATCCCAGCGGGCATCAGGCATGAGGGCATCGTCACGAACGTGGATTTCGCGCGGACGATTCTGGATGCCGCGGGCGTCGATGTGTCGCCGCAGATGCAGGGCCGCAGCTTCCTGGGCGATCTCGGCGGTGTGGCCGGCTCCGAAGCGCCGGACGGCTTCTACTACCGCTACTGGGAGCACGACGACATCTTCCATCGCGCGCCTGCGCACTACGGCTACCGCACGGCGCGCCACAAGCTCATCTACTTCTACAACGACGGGCTTGGCCTCCCCGGGACAGGGACGTTCACCTATCCCGGGGAGTGGGAGTTGTACGACCTCGATGCGGATCCGGACGAGGTGCGCAACGTCGCATCCGACCCGGCCAACGCAGACGTGTTAAGGCGGATGCGAACGGCGCTGCGCGAAGCGCAGCTGGCTGTCGGCGATGAACCGCATCCCTCGGAGCCCGCTCCGATACGTTAGGTCCATGCCACAGCCCCTCCGCACGTTCGGGCGCATCCTCGCGCGGCACTGGCCGGCGCTGATCGCGTGGTACCTCGGGGGAGAGGCCGTGCACCAGCTGCTGCTGCAGCTCGCCGGCTTCGTCGGCGGGCACACGACACTCGGGGGCTTGCTGCTGCTTCCGCTCGCCGTCGCGGCGAAGCTCATCGCGTACGTCGCGATGTACCTCACCGTGCGGCGGTCGCTGCCGCACGTCGCGGCGCCCGCGACCGAGGGATACCGGGAGTTCGGACGGGTGGTCCTCGTGTCGATCCTGCCGTTCTTCGCTTTCTACTCGGCGTGGGGGATGCTGAACACCGACCTGTACGAGTTCTTCAACATCGCGAGCTCAATAGCGTTCTACGACGCGAACTTCGACGCCGAGCAGCTCGGCGATCGAGGTGGCCTGGTGTCAGTCGGCGTGCTGCCGATCACCGTGCTGGTGATCGCGCTCGCCGCCCGTCTCGCATTCTCGAAGTACAGCGCGCGGCTCCCCTCGTGGACGCTGGCGCTCGCCGCCTACGCCGAGGTGCTGTGGACCTTCATGCTCTTCACCCTCGTCGTCCAGTGGTGGGGAGACACCAGGCAGTGGCTCGACGGGACGACCGGCATGGGCTGGCTGCAGGGCATCGGCGACTGGTTCGCGCTCAACATCGCTCCGATCGCGGCGCTGTGGGAGGGGATGCTGTGGATCTTCGGCGTGTTCGCCGCCGTGCTGCTCGTCCCCGCCGCCTGGCTGGCCGTCGCCGGTGTCATCTACGGCACGACCTTCAGCTCTGCACCGGCGCCGGTCGAGCGAGGCCTCGCCGCACTGCGCGGCACAGCCGCGACGCTGTCACGGACGATGCTCCAGCGCTTCGAGAGCCTGTGGGCGGCAGTCGCCGTCGTCTGGCGAGGCGGGCCGGTCATCTTCGGAGCGGCTGTGCTCGCGTACGCGCTCTGGGCGTTCGCCGAACGACTCGGTACTCAGGCCCTGCTGCGCACGGTGGGAGGCCACGAGACCTGGTTCTGGTCGGCCTTCCTGCCGCTCCTCACCATCGCGGTGGCCGCCGTCGCCGAGCCGCTGCGCGTGGCGATCGTGGCCACGGCGTATGACGCGGTCATCGCGCGCCCGGAGGCAGGGCTCGACTCGAGGGAGACGGTCGGCGGCGCAGACGCCGACGAGTCACTCCTCGACGGTGAATCGGGTCACATCACCGGGTTCGCCGGGAATGTCGAAGTGGAAGGGCCCGACGGCATCGTCAGGGACGAGGAAGACCGCAAGGATCTCGTAGGCGAATGACTCGTCGCGGCACGAGGCCTCGCCCGCGTCGTACGGCACATCGACGACGGAGCGAGCATCCAGCCACGCCCGATCGCCATGCGCTTCGGCCAGGATGAACTCACGACACCAGGTCGCGTCTTCGCCGCCGCCGGCGTTCAGCCGCACGCTGACCGTTCGCATCCCTTCCGGCGCCTCGAACTCATCCCACCGTGCCGAGCGCAGAGACATCGTCTGACCGGCGATCTCGACGCTGTCGCCATCGTCGATGTTCGTGATGGTCTGCGCCTGGGACTGGACCGAGGGGATGACATCCAGCCACACGTGCACACCGACGCTGGCGACCGCGGCCACAGCGAGTGCCGCCACGGCCACGCGCCGGCGCTTCCACCACGTCACGATGCGCTGCCTCACGAGACGGCCAGCGTCGGGGCGGCGAAATCGACGTTCTCAACCCGCGGCAGATCATCGAGCGACAACGGCAGCACGACGACGTCGTCGAGCACCGGGGTGGCGAAAGAGGTGGTCAGGCGCAGCTCGCCGCTGCCCGTCTGCACGTCCGGAGGAAGTTCGAAAGCCAGCATCCCCACCGTGTCGACGCCGACGCGAAGATCGGCATCCGTAATGGAGTCGCCCGGACGCTCGCTCGATCGGAAGACCCGGTCGCCGATCACGAGTGTCGCGAGCTGGATACGGGCATCGACCTCGGTCCGTGGTGCCGACGCTGCGACGGTGACGACGAGCCAGTTGCCGTCGGCATGCCAATCGGCGTCGTCGACCGTCACCCGGTCGGCGAATGACGTGTCGAGCACCGTCGCGGTCAACGTGCGCGAAGTCACCGGATGCTGACCGCCTGCGCCCTGGATCAGGAACGGAGCGCGGTACACCTCGTCGCCCGGGGTGTTGACACTGATGACGCCGGCCGTGAGGGCGAGCGCCGCACCGAGCAGCCAGGGGAGGGCGCGCTTCATCGGCCGTCCTTCGTATCGACGGTGATCCTCGCGGTGAGGTCGCCGCGCCGCCAGTTGATGTGGTCGGCCGAGATGAGGATCTGACCGTGTGACTCGACGGCCTCGTACACGTCGAGTTCGACGATGCCGTCTGCGAAGACGGCATCCGGTGCGGTCCATGCCAGCGTGACCTCGCTCGGCACTCCCGGCTGAAGGAAGACGGGCCCCGCGGAGCCGTCGCCGCGCCATACCCGAGGTCTTTCGGTCGGTGTCATGCCCGTGAGGCTGAGGAGAGGGTTGCTCAGGCCGATGAGGTGCGATTCCACCTTGTCGGCAGCCAGACCGACGCCGATCGGCCGGTCGGTGAGGTTCTCCAGCTGCACTGTGACGATCACCAACGTCTCGCCGGGCTCTGCGCTGAAGGATTCTTCTTCGACCTCGTCGGTGAGCGCAGCGTCGAGCACAGTGACGGCGTAGAGCGGCATCCTCACTTCATCGCCGGCGGTGAGGAGAGTCGGCGTCGCCTCGCTCCTGCCGAGTCCGCCCAAGGCGACGATCGTCACGAGGCCGGCCACTACGGCAGCTCCGGCGATCCACGCGGGTGCGGCTCGCCGGCTGAAGGCGGTGCGAGAAACGCGAACGACGGCGCCGCGTGCTCTGCCGACCGCATCCCCCACTCTGATCACGGAGTCAGCCTATCCAGCCCGGAGGTGACTCGATTAGTTGACATCGCGCTACAGTTGACTTGAAGCAACTATGCGTCTATCGTTGATGTAGATCAACTTTCTGACGCAGGAGCATTCCACTTTGACATCCCACACCTCACCCACCCCGGAGACCAAGCGCTCTGCGCGCGAGGTCTTCACCGCGATCTCCGGCCTCATCGTCGGCATGTTCGTGGCCGTGCTGTCCGGCACCATCGTGTCGACATCCTTGCCGGTCATCATCGCCGACCTCGGCGGCACCCAGTCCCAGTACACCTGGGTCATCACCGCGAGCCTTCTGGCGACCGCGGTCTCCACGCCGATCTGGGGCAAGCTCGCCGACCTCATGGATCGCAAGATCCTCGTCCAGCTCTCTCTCATCCTCTTCACCGCAGGTACGGTGATCGCCGGATTCTCGACCGACACCAACATGCTCATCGCGGTGCGTGTCATCCAGGGCATCGGTGTCGGCGGCCTGATGTCGCTGGTCATGATCGCCGTCGCGCTCATCATCTCGCCGCGTGAACGAGGCAAGTACATGGGCGTCGTCGGCGGCATCATGGCGCTCGGCACCATCGGCGGCCCGCTTCTGGGTGGCCTCATCACCGACACGCTGGGGTGGCGCGCGAACTTCTTCGTCGGTGTTCCCTTCGCGATCGTGGCACTCATCCTCCTGCAGTTCACGCTGCACCTGCCCAAGCCCCAGCGCGGCACCAAGGTGTCGATCGACTACTTCGGCATCGTCCTGCTCGCCGTCGGCGTCTCGAGCCTGCTGATCTGGGTGTCGATGGGCGGCAGCCAGTTCGAGTGGGACTCGTCGACCAGCGTGATGCTCGCGGTCTTCTCCGGTGTCGCCATCCTCGGGTTCATCGCGGTCGAGTTCTTCGTGAAGGAACCGATCGTCCCGATGTCGCTGTTCCGCAACCGCACGTTCACGCTGTCGGTCATCGCCTCGATCGCGATCGGCGTCTCGATGTTCGCCACGTCGGTCTTCCTGGCGCAGTACTTCCAGCTCGCGCGCGGCGCCACGCCGACCGAGTCCGGCCTCATGACGATCCCGATGATCATCGGTCAGATGGGCGCCTCGATCATCATCGGCCAGTTGGTGAGCCGGTTCGGCAAGTGGAAGGGCTGGATGATCACGGGCTCCGTGCTCGCGACCGTCGGCGTCAGCCTCATGGCCACCCTGCGCTATGACACGCCGTTCCCGCTCGTCGCGGTCTACATGTTCGTGCTCGGCGCAGGCCTCGGCATGGTCATGCAGAACCTCACGCTGATCGTGCAGAACGACACGCCTCCCACGCAGCTGGGCGCCGCATCCTCGAACGTCAACTTCTTCCGTACGATCGCCGGCACCATCGGTGTCACGATCATGGGCTCCGTGCTGTCGACGAGTGTCGGCACGTACATCGCGAGCGGGCTGAAGGGCTTCACGCCCACGACTCCCGACGAGATCGACGCTCTGAAGCACCTCGCATCCGGCGATGTCCCGAACATGTCCGAGATGCCAGAGACGATCCGCACCATCGTCGAATCCGCCTACGGTCAAGGCATCGCAGAGGCTTTCATCATCGCGATCCCGCTCGCCGTGCTGTCGATCATCGCGATCGCCTTCATCAGGAACAAGCCGCTGTCGACGAAGAACGCCGCCGAACAGCTGCGCGATCAGGCAGAGGAATCCGCGATCGAGTTCGCCGAGGCCGAGGTGGGAGCGACGACGTCGACCGGCACCATCCGCATCAGCACCGCTGAGTCCTCATCTCCGACCACGGGTTCGGTGACCGTGCTCGAGCGCGAAGATCGTGAGAACGGGCGCTGACATGACCGCCGCCGACACTGCGGTGCCGACCGACATCGATGAAGCCCTCGCGGAGTTCCAGGGACATCTGAACCTGATCTTCGCGAGGGCGAGGTCGCTCTGGAAGGAAGCCGCTGCACGGATCCACCCCGAGCTGCAGCCATCCGGCTACAAGCTGCTGACGTTCATCGCCAGGGCGGGCAACGCGAACGCGCATCAGCTCGCCGATCGCTTCGAGATGGACAAGTCGGTCGTCAGCCGTCAGGTGCGGATGCTGGAGGATCTCGATCTTCTCGAATCGCGCCCGGACGACAACGACGGACGCCAGCGTGTGCTCACGGCGACGCCGGCTGCGTGCGAGATCCTCGCCGATCTGAGAGGCGACCACGCCGAGCGGCTGCGCGAGATCCTCGCCGAGCTGACGCCCGACGAGCTTCACGCCGCATCGAAGGTGTTCCGCCTTCTCGCCGAGGTCTGATGTCCGAGCAGGAGAAGCCCCGTCGCAGCCATCGCCCCCGAGGCGTGCTGCGGCGGGGCTTCGCCGTACACTGGCGATCATGAGTGCGTCGTCTCCCGAACCCGTGGCTCCCGGCGCCGCAGCATCCGATCCTGAGACCGGCGACGGGGTGCTCGAAGGCAGCGAACTCGACCAGGCGGTCAGCAGGGTCGAACATGAGTTGGGCCGGCTCTTCGCGCGCATCCGCGTGAGCTGGCGCGAGGCGGCTGTCACCGTGCATCCCGACCTGCAGCCGCTCGGCTACCAGGTGCTGACCTCGATCGCGAGCGGCAAGGCGACGTCTGCCAGCGCGATCATCGAGAGGCTGCAGACCGACAAGTCGGCCGTGAGCCGCCAGGTGCGTCAACTGGAAGAACTCGGTCTGGTCGAGAGCGTCCCCGATCCCGAAGACCGGCGTGCACGCCTGTTGGTCGCGACAGATCTCGCGCAGGAGCGCATCGCGATCGCGCGTGCTCGCTATGAGGGACGCATCGGCGAGCGGCTGCGCACCTGGTCGCCGGCCGACCTCGACCACTTCGTGGAGCTGCTCGGCGCGCTCGGGCGGTGATCCGGCGGGTCAGGTGTGCGGCTGATCAGCGGGTTCGCTGGGTTGCGCGACCGGTCGCCTGATGCCGATCCACGAGATCACTCCGCCGAGCGCCATGAGCGTCGCGGTGACCCATGCCGCGTTGTGGAATCCGTCGAGGTCGAGCGTGCCGCCGACGATCGTCGACAGCATGGCGACGACGATGAGACCGGCGACGCGGGAGATCGCGTTGTTGACGGCGGATGCGATGCCCGAACGGCTTTCGTCGATGGCGCCGAGGACGGCAGAGGTGAGCGGTGCGACAGTGAGTGACAGTCCGAGTCCGAGGAGGATCATCGACGGGAGCACCTGCCACCAGTAGCTGAACTCCAGCGAGACGGTGAGAAGGAGCAGCGCGCCGGCGGCCATCAGCAAGGGCCCGACCGTCATGAACAGCCGCGGCCCGAGCTTGCCAGCCCACGCGCCCGCCTGCGAGCTGAGCAGGATCATCAGGATCGTGATCGGCAGGCTCGCCAGGCCCGCCGCGGTCGCGGGAAGTCCCGCACCCTCCTGCAGGTAGACGCCGATGACGAATCCGTTCAAGGAGAGCGCGGCGTAGATGAACAGGGTGGCGAGGTTGCCCCATGCGAAGTTGCGGGCGTTGAAGAGCGAGAGCGGCATCAGCGGTGCGGGCGAGCTGGGCTGGCGCAGCAGGAAGACGATGAACAGTGCGACGCCGACGAGACCCGGGATCCAGATCGCGGGTGAGCCCCAACCGAGGTTCGGCTGCTCGATGAGGGCGAACACCACCGCGCCGAGACCGACCGCGCACAGCATCCCGCTCCACCAGTCCACGCGCGCGCCACGCGGCTGATCGGGCAGGTGCAGGCGAGCGAGCAGGATGAGCGTGATGCCGATCGGGATGACGTTTATGAGGAAGACGAACCGCCACGACAGCAGGTCGACGAACAGTCCGCCCAGGAGCGGACCGGCGATCTGAGCACCAGTGGTGAAGGCCGTCCACACGCCGATGGCCCGTGATTGCAGCTCGCCGCGCATGGTCGCCATGATGAGGGCGAGTGAACTCGGCACGAGCAGGGCGCCTGCGGCACCCTGGAGGGCACGGGCGATGATGAGCGTGAGCGGCTCCGGCGCCGCTGCCACTGCGACGGATGCGATGCCGAACGCGATGAGGCCGATGCGCATGATGCGCACGCGGCCGTACGCGTCGGACAGGGATCCGGCCAGCAGGATGAGAGCACTGAGCGTGATGAGATAGGCGTCGACCACCCACTGCTGGGTCGTGATGCCGCCGCCGAGTTCGTCCCTGATCGCGGGCAGCGCGACGGTGACGACCGTTCCGTCGAGGAACGTCACGAACGATGCGAGGACGGCGATGCTGATGACGAGCCGCTGGAGCGAGGAGAATGCCGGCACGGTGATGAGACTACGCCCTGGTGGCCGGGGCGGGACGCGACCGCGCAAGATCGCCATCGACGCCCGCGCGCAACGGCATTACGCTGGCGTCAGGCGGGTCTCCTGCCCGCTTCTCGAAGGCGAAAGCCCTGACGAAAGCGGTGTGCGATGGATTCGATGATGATGGGTGCCATGTCGGCGGATGTGAAGGCGATGCCGGGCATGGAAGCGATGGACATGGCGGTCATGCAGGCGTGCATGGATGCGTGCGCGGCCTGTGAGCAGGCGTGCACGGTCTGTTCCATGCAGATGATGGACTGCGCGCCGGCATGCATGAACTGCGCAGATATGTGCAACACCATGATGCGTTCGATGATGCGGATGCAGGGCATGACGCCCGCAGTCATGATGGCGATGCTCGACGCCTGCATCGCGATGTGTCAGATGTGCATGGAAGAGTGCATGGAGCACGCCGCTCACAGCGAGGTCTGCAAGATGTGCGCACAGTCCTGCAAGGCATGCATGGACGCCTGCATGGACATGAAGAACATGATGATGGCGACCGCCTGAGCGCAGTCCTGCCGCTCAGACCGCGGCGACGTTGAACTGCACGCGACCGACGGCGAGCACGTTGTATCGCGAGTGCAGAGCCACCGGCGTGCCCTCCGGCGCCTCGAGCGCGGCACCGGACGCATTCCAGAGCGAGTGCTGATCGCCGTCGAGACTGCGCACACGCAGCTCGCCGGTGACGGCATCCGCCTGCTCGACGATCCCGTCGACCCAGTCGCTCGGCGTCGCCGACGCGAGGCGCGCCTGAATCAGATGCAGGGCGTGTCCTGGTGCGAACGAGGAGCAGACGTCGCCGTGGTCGCACATGCACGCCGCACGCTCCGTCACCTCGAGGGGTGAAAGGCGGTGCAGCGGGGTGGACACGATGATCTCCTCGGTCGGCGGATGTCTTCTTCCATACGGTAGGTCGCCGTCGTGCATCGGCCAACAAGAGCCGACACACACCGCAACATTCGCTCGCCGTCGGCGATCTCCCCGCTCGGACGAACGCGGCGGGTAGAACTGCGCCTCCCGCAGAAGGCGTTGGACATGTGCGAGACCGCTACTTCGGGCTGCATGAATATGGCGAAGCGACCATATGCGCCGGATGCGGTCGATGCCACGATCGCTGAGGAGCGATCTTCACCGGTGACGGTCGCGGGATGGAGCGAGATGAGCACGGTAGAGACGCCCGCGGACGAACACGTGGCGCCCCCGTCGCAGATTCGGACGATCGTCGCCTCGAGCGTCGTGGGTACGACGGTGGAGTGGTTCGATTTCTTCGCTTACTCGACCGCGGCCGCGCTGATCCTGAATGCGCTGTTCTTCCCTGACTTCGATCCGCTGGTCGGCACGATCCTCGCGTTCGGCGGCATCGCCGTCGGCTACTTCGGTCGCCCACTCGGGTCGATCGTCTTCGGCCACTTCGGGGATCGGATCGGCCGCAAGAAGGTGCTGGTCGTCTCCCTCGTCACCATGGGAGCGGCGACGTTCGTCATCGGCCTGCTGCCGACGTACGAGACGATCGGCGTTGCGGCGCCGGTGATCCTCATGCTCCTCCGGTTCATCCAGGGCTTCGCCCTCGGCGGCGAATGGGGTGGAGCAGTGCTTCTGGTCGTCGAGCACGCGAAACCCGGGCGTCGAGCATTCCTGGGCAGCTTCCCGCAGGTCGGACTCGCACTCGGCCTGACGCTCTCGACCCTCATCTTCCTGCCGCTCGTCGCACTCCCCGGCGATGCCTTCCAGGCCTGGGGCTGGCGCATCCCCTTCCTCGTCAGCGCTGTCCTCGTGCTGATCGGGCTGTTCATCCGACTGCGCATCGCGGAGACGCCGGAGTTCGAGGCGATGCGCCGCGCAGGTCAAGAGGCGCGCGTTCCGCTCTGGGACACCCTCAAGACGCACACCGCTCAGGTGCTGCTCGCCGCGTTGAGCTTCGCCGTCATCGGGGCCGTGTTCTACATGCTGTTCACGTTCAGCCTCACGTACGGCACCGAGTTCATCGGCCACGGACGTTCGGACATGCTGGTCATCGCCACAGTCTGCTCGGTGCTCGCGCTGGCGGGGCTTCCCCTCGCCGGCTGGCTCGCAGACCGGTTCGGCGTGTGGCGTGTCTTCGCCATCGGGACGGTCCTGTCGATCGTGGTGGCCTTCCCGGCGTTCTGGCTCATCGACACCGGCAGCCTTGTCGCCGCATACGTGGCCTACATCGCGACGACTGTCGGCTTCTGCGCGACCTATGGAACGCTGGGCGTCCTCTACGCCCAGGCCTTCGAGGTGCGAATCCGTTACACCGGCATGTCCCTCGCGCTCGGGATCGGCACGATCGTCGGTTCCGCGTTCGTCCCCGTCATCTATCTCGAGCTCCTCGCATCGACTGGCGGATCGTGGTCGATCGCCGTGTACATCGTCGTGGCGGGACTCATCACGCTCGCGGCATCCACCCTGCTGCACCGGCTGCAGCGCCGTTCCGAGCGTTCGGCCGGCATCGAGACCACCACCGCTGAATCCACCACCGCCGAATCCGCCGCCGCCGAGATCGAGGAGAACGCACGATGATCACCGATGAGATCCGCGACACCCTGGCCGCTCTGGGGAACTTCGACGCGACTCCAGGCTCCCTCGCCGGCGTCGTCGTGGTCGATGTGACCCGCGTCGTCGCAGGGCCGTACTGCTCCATGATCCTCGCGGATCTCGGCGCGACAGTGATCAAGGTGGAGCATCCGGATGACCCGGACTACACCCGCACGTTCCCGCCGATGCTCGACCGCGAGGGCGATGAGCCGATGAGCGGCTTCTTCGCACAGTACAACCGCAACAAGCTCGGGTTCACCGCGAACCTCAAACACCCGGAGGGCGCTGCGCTCCTGGAGCGGCTCGTCGCCAGTGCGGACGTGCTGGTGGAGAACTTCCGTCCGGGCACCATGGACAAGCTCGGCATCGGCTACTCGCGACTGCGGGAGGTCAACCCGCGACTGGTCTACGCCGCACTCAGCGGGTACGGACAGTCCGGGCCGTACCGCAAGCGGCCTGCGTACGACAACAGCGCGCAGGCCACCGGAGGGCTGTGGTCGATGAACGGCGCGGCCGACGGCCCGCCGACGCGGGTGGGGACGATCATCGGCGACCTTGCGGCGAGCCTGTACGGCGTCATCGGCGTTCTCGCCGCGCTGCGTCACGCCGAGTCGACCGGGAAGGGACAGCTCGTCGACATCTCGCAGCAGGATTCCGTGCTGACTCTCACCGAGAACGCGGTCGTCGCGTACACGACGGAGGGAACGATCCCGAAGCCGCTCGGCAACGCGCACCCCTTCGTCCGCCCGTACGAGCTGTTCCCCTGCAAGGACGGTTTCGTCTTCTTCGGCGGCTACACCGACAAGTTCTGGAAGATCTCCTGCGAGATCTTCGGCGACGCCGAGGACCATGCGGGCAACCCCGACCTGCATGCGATGGCAGACCGCTTCGACGCGGTCGTCTACCGCGAACGGGTCAAGCCGATGGTGGAGCGATGGTTCCAGGGCCGCACCAAGAAGGAACTCGAGGAACTCGCCGGAGACCTGGTGCCGCTCAGCGCGGTGAAGGACATCGGCGAGGTCGTCGAGGATCCGCAGATCGCGGCCCGCGACATGGTCGTGGAGACCACGTATCCGGGATACGGATCATTGCGGACGTTCGGGTCACCGGTCAAGCTCGATGTCACTCCTGCGCGCACCAGCGGCAGGGCTCCGGACAAGGGCGCCCACACCGCCGAGATCCTGCGTGATCTGCTCGGCTTCGAGAGCGACGAGATCGATGCGCTGCGCGACGCGGGGACGATCTGATGGGGCGGGTTCGGCTGGATCGTTCCGGCGCGACTGCGGTGATCACGATCGACCGCCCGGACAAGCTCAATTCGCTCACTCTCGCCATGTACGAGCAGCTGGGAGAGGCATTCGCCGAGGTTAGGGACGATCCTCGCATCGGCGTGGCGATCCTCACCGGCGCAGGGCCCCGTGCGTTCTGCGTCGGCGCCGATCTCGGCGAGTCGATCCCGGCTCTCACAGAGGGACGCTTCGACATCAGCGAATGGGATGCTGCGCATCAGAAGCACACGCAGCTGGACAAACCGGTCATCGCCGCGGTGAACGGACTGTGCCTGGGCGGCGGCTTCGAGATCCTGCTGTCGACCGACATTCGGCTCGCCACGGAGGAGGCGAGCTTCGCGTTTCCCGAGACCGGTGTCGGGGTGGTGCCGGCGGGCGGAACGCTCGCCCGGCTCGTCCGACAGATCCCCTACGCGTTCGCAATGGATCTCATGCTCCGGGGCGACCGGATCGACGCGGAGACCGCCCTGCGCTACGGCATCCTGAATCGCATCGTGCCGGCGGCTGACCTGCTGGATGCCGCGCACGGGATCGCGGACGAGTTGCTGTCGAAGAGCCGCACCGCCGTCGCCACGATCAAGAGCGCCGTGCGCGCTCTCTCCGACCTGCCGCTCGAGGATGCGTTCCGCCTCGAGGCGCAGCTCGGACAGGCAGCCTTCACCAGCGATGATGCGCGGGAGGGGTTGGCGGCTTTCGGCGAGCGCCGGGCACCGGTATTCCCCTCTCACAAGCTCATAGACTGAGCGGATCGCGCGTTCGAATCCAGACGGAGGGTCATATGGCTGGCTCGGAGCTCACCGCCTCCGAGCTCGCTCGTGAGGTGCTCGCCGCTTCGCGCGCCGAACCAGGGCAGTCGGATGCCGGCGTGGGAGGGATTCTCGAACGATCGGGCATGAGCGCCTCGGATGCTGGCGAAGTCATCGCCTCCGTGCGGGAGTCCCAGCTGCTCAACGCGCGTCTGCGCCGCCGGGCGGCCGAAGTCGAGGCGCTCTTCTCCACCGCACGCGAACTCGTGCGCCTTCAAGACGTCGACGACGTCCTGAAGCGTCTCGTCGAACGAGCCCACGAGCTCATGGGAACCGACGTCACCTACCTCTCCGAGGTCGAGAATGACGCGGGCGATCTCCGCGTGCGCCACTCGGCGGGCACCGTGACTCCGGAGTTCCGCGACCTGCTGGTCCCCGCGGGCTTCGGGCTCGCCAGCAAGGTGGCGAGCACGCGAGAACCAGCGTGGGTCGCGCGCTATCAGCAGATGAGCGAGACACCGCACGACCCCCGTATCGACGCAGCGGTCGAGGCGGAAGGCTTGGTCTCCTTCCTCGGAGTGCCCCTCGCCGTCGGCGATGAGGTGCTCGGTGCGCTCTTCGCGTGCAACCGCTTCGGCTACGAATACACGCCGGAAGAGATTCTTCTCCTCTCCGCGTTCGCCGACCACGCGGCCGCCGTCCTCCACACGGCGCGAGCTCTCGCCGAACGGGCCGCCGCGACAGCGCGCGCCGAGGAGGCGTATCGCGAGCTGGAGCGGCATCTCGCGGCGACCGAGCGTGCGAGCGGCATCCACGAAGAACTGACCTCGGCGGTGATGTCCGGCGCCACGGTCGTCGATCTCGTCTCCACCGTCGCGCGCCGTCTGGAACGCAAAGTCTGGGCGCTCGACGAGGATGGCCGTGCGCTGCATCGAGACGGGACGCTACCGCCCCGTCGGGCCATACGCGATGCGATGGAGGCCAGCCAGGCGAGCGGCCACGCCGAATCGTTCGAGGCACGTGGATCGCATTGGATTCTCGTCGCCATCCTCGGTGCCGACCGCATCGTCGGCGCGATCATCGCGGAGGGGAGCGGCTCGAAGGGCAGCGGCGACATCGATGATGTCGACCAGCGCACACTCGAGCGCGCAGGTCATGTGGCGGCCCTGGTCTCATTCAAGCGCGAGGCGGCGAGCGCGCTTCGCGCAGAGCGCCGCGCGCGTTGGCTGCTGAAGGTGATCGACGATGGCGATTCCGACTCGGCGAGCGATGACGGCGTGGAGTTCTCGGCACCGATCATCGGCTGCGCGGTGATCGATCTGCGAGATCGTGACGTGGCGGATGCCGCGTCGATGGCCGCCGCAGCCGTCGCAGAGGATGGCTTCGTCGCACATCGCGATCATCGTCTGATCATCGCCTGGACGACCGGCGATGCCGTGGCTCAGAGCGAGCGCGTGCGACGGATCCTGGCGGACCGGCTGCGCGAGCAGGCGTTGACCGCGGTGGCGCGCAGCCCTGTCACGGGGACCGCCGGTCTCGCCGGCGCAGTGGAGCGTGCAACGGCCGACCTCGGCTTCCTTCCCGCGCTGGGGATCGAGGCCAC
This sequence comes from Microbacterium murale, assembly GCF_014635185.1. Lineage (GTDB taxonomy): Bacteria > Actinomycetota > Actinomycetes > Actinomycetales > Microbacteriaceae > Microbacterium > Microbacterium murale. The sequence goes on along the minus strand of NZ_BMCM01000001.1, from coordinate 237,526 downwards.
CACCGTGTCATCCGATCTGTTCGCGCCGTATCACTCGCTCGCGGCCGCGGACCCGGAGTCGGCGACACGGTTCGTGGGCGACCTGCTCGGGGCGGTCCTCTCCTGGGACGAGCGGCGAGGTACGGCCCTGTTCGAGACGTTGGCATGCTTCTTCGACAGCGGGGAGAGTCGCCAGGCGGTCGCAGAGAAGATGCACATCCACAAGAACACCGTGCAGCAGCGTCTGCAACGCGTTCACGCACTCCTCCAAGGCGAGTGGGACGACTCCGAGTTCCGCTTCCGAGTGCAGGCAGCCGTACGGCTCGAGAGCCTGCGCCGCGTAATCAGGGACGCACGTACGCCGTCTTCGTCTGGGTGAAGAAGTCGCGGGCGTGAGCGCCCTGCTCTCGGGGTCCGAAGCTCGAGCCCTTTCGTCCCCCGAACGCCACGTGCGGATCGACGCCGGCCGTCGGCAGATTCACCATGACCATGCCGGTGTCGGAGCGGGACTGGAAGTCCTCCGCCGCACGCAGTGAGCGCGTGCAGATGCCGGCGACGAGTCCGAACGGAGTGTCGTTCGCCACCGCGACGGCCTCGTCGTAGTCGCTGACGCTGATGACGGATGCGACCGGGCCGAACACTTCTTCGCGGCTCACGGTGTCGGAATTGCTCGCTCCGACGATCAGCGCCGGAGTGAGGAAGTTTCCCTCGGTGTCGCTGTCGATCACCTCGCCGCCGTGGACGATGGAACCCGCGGTGCCGCGGGCGATCCCGAGGTAGCGCAGATCGGTCTCCAACTGCCGTTCGTCGACCACGGGGCCGATCGTCGTCGCATCCGCCAGCGCGTGTCCGACACGCAACTGCGCCATCCGGCCGAGCACGGCATCGACGAACTCATCATGGATCGACGCCTCGACGATGAGCCTGCTGGATGCCGTGCACCGCTGCCCGGTGGAGTAGAAGGCGCCCTGCACCGCACAGTCGACGGCCACGTCGAGGTCCGTGTCGGCGAGGACGATCAGCGGGTTCTTCCCACCCATCTCGAGTTGTACCTCAGCCAGGCGCCCTACCGCGGTCGCCGCGACCCGGCGCCCGATCGGCTCGGACCCGGTGAAAGTCACAGCGGCGACGCCCTCATGCGCGGCGATGGCGTCGCCGATGACCGACCCCGAACCGGTGACGAGATTGAAGACGCCCGGTGGGAAGCCGACGTCGTGGATGATGCGGGTCAACGCGACGGCGCTCGCCGGAACCAGCTCGGCCGGCTTCATGACAACGGTGTTGCCGTAGGCGAGTGCTGGTGCGGCCTTCCATGCGGGGATCGCGATGGGGAAGTTCCACGGCGCGATGATCCCGACGACTCCGAGCGGCTCGCGCAGCAGGTTCACGGTCACGCCCTCGCGTGTCGACGCCTGACGCTCTCCGTGCATCCGCAGCGCCTCGCCGCTGAAGAACCGGAAGATGTGCGCGGCGCGCATCACCTCGCCCTTCGCCTCGACGAGAGTCTTGCCCTCCTCGCGCGCCAGCAGCGTGCCCAGCGTGTCGGCATCGGCGATGATCCGGGCGGCGACCGCCTCGAGCAGATCGGCACGACGCTGCGGTGAGGAGCGCCACCAGGAGGGGAAAGCGCGGGTGGCGGCATCCACCGCGTCGTCGACGGCAGAGCGCTCCGCCCTGGCGAACAGTCCGATGACGTCGCTGTGATCGGACGGGTTGATGTTCTCCCGGTGCTCCGACACGTCGTGCCAGGCGCCGTCGATGTAGATGCCGGTCGCTGTGGTCATGTGCGGTCCTTCGGTCGGGGCGCGCGGTCCTGCGCGCCGGAGATGAGCTGGGCGAGATGGATGCCGGGGATGTCGGCGAGCTGGTCGGCCTGCGTACGGCAGGAGAAGCCGTCGGCGAGGAACACCGCGGTCTCCGACTTGGCGCGCAACGCCGGGAGCAGCGCGTTCTCGGCTACGGCGACCGAGACGTCGTAGTGGCCGCGCTCCATACCGAAGTTGCCGGCCAGGCCGCAGCATCCGGCGAGCTCCGTGACGGTCGCGCCCATCCGGCCGAGCAGCTCCGCATCGGCGGCGAAGCCCATCACGGCGTGTTGATGGCAGTGCGGCTGCACGACGATCTCGGCGCCGTCCAGGATGGGGGGACTCCAGGAAGGATCAGGTCTGACGGGCGTGCGACCGGTGAGCACTTCGGCGAGCGTGAACGTGTTCCGGGCGATATCGCGTGCCCGCGGATCGTCAGGAAGGATCTCGAGCAGGTCGGAGCGCAGCACCGCCGTGCACGAGGGTTCGAGGCCGACGATCGGCACGCCGTCCGCGACGTAGGGATGAAAGGCGTCGACGAGAGCGGTCAGTCTGCGCCGCGCCCCGTTCAGCTGTCCGGTCGAGATCCACGTCAGGCCGCAGCATTGCGGGCTCTCCGGCAGCACGGCGGAGATTCCGGCATCCGCGAGCACCTCGATGGCCGCGACAGGGATGTCCGGGCTGAAGCTGTCGGAGAAGGAGTCGGCCCACAACAGCACCCGACGCTGCGCGGGGGCGGGGGCGCTGTGGCGCCCGCGCTCGCGCTTGCGTGCGGAGGAATGGAAGCTGCGGCGGGCGAAGGAGGGGATCGACCGGCGAGTGTCCATGCCGCCGAGCAGCAGCGCGAGGCGGCTGACACCGGGAACGCGCAGGGCAGCGTTCACGATCGGAGCAAAGGGCGACGCGAGCCGTGCCCAGCGCGGCAGCCAGCCGAGAACGTAGTGCGTGATCGGACGCAATCGCCCCTGGTACCGACGATGCAGTGCTTCCGCCTTGTACGCCGCCATGTCGACCCCGGCGGGGCAGTCGCTCGCACAGGCCTTGCATGACAGGCAGAGATCGAGTGCGTCTTCGACCTCGGCCGAGGCCCATCCGTCGGTGACCAGCTGCCCGTTGATCATCTCCTGAAGCACGCGTGCTCTGCCGCGGGTCGAGTCCTTCTCGTCAGAGGTCGCGAGATACGAGGGGCACATGAATCCGCCGGATGCCGTGTTGTCTGCGCGGCATTTGCCGACGCCGACGCAGCGGTGCACAGCCTTCGTGAAGTCTCCGTCGTCGTGTGCGAAGGCCATGCCGTCGGCGCGCAGCAGCGGGAGGGCCTGCGGGCGGCGCAGGTCGGCGTCAACTGCGGCGGGGCGCACGATGACGCCGGGATTGAAGAGGTCGTCCGGATCGAACAGGCGCTTGAATCCGGCGAATGCCTCGAGCGCGGCGGGCGAGTACATCAGCGGCAGCAGCTCGCTGCGTGCACGCCCGTCGCCGTGCTCTCCGGAGAGCGATCCACCGTGACTCGCGACCAGGCGAGAGGCATCCACCATGAACGCACGCAGGGCCGAGCCGTCTTTCTCGAGCGGGATGTCCAGGCGCACGTGGATGCAGCCGTCGCCGAAATGCCCGTACGGCATGCCGGACAGCCCGTGCTGATCGAACAGCTCGTCCATGTCGCGCAGATACTGCCCGAGCCGTTCAGGTGGTACCGCGGCATCCTCGAAACCGGGCCAGGCCTGCGCTCCGGCCGCGGTGCGCCCGGCCAACCCCACTCCGTCCTCGCGGATGAGCCAGACCGGCCGTGCGGCGACGGGGTCGGCGATGACTCGGGAGGATATCGCCGCGGCATCCGCGATGAGACGCGCGGCGCCGGCCTCGGCATCGCGCAGGTCTTCGCCCGACACCTCGACGAGCAGCCAGCCGGCGCCCTCGGGAAGCGCCGAGACGGCACCCGCACCCTTGGCATCGCGCACCGCATCGACGAGCCGGGCATCCAGGCCCTCTATCGAACCGGGACGATGCGTGAGCAGATTCGGCACATCGTCGGCCGCCGCGACCATGCTGGGGTAGCCGAGCACGATGAGCACAGGGGCGGTCGCCTTCTCGACGAGCCGCACTGTCGCGCCGAGGATGACGGCGCAGGTGCCCTCGGTTCCGACGAGCGCCTTGGCGAGTGAGCGCCCGTTCTCGGGCAGCAGGTGCTCGAGCGAATAGCCGGAGACCTGGCGGCCGAAGCGGCCCAGCTCGGTGCGGATGGTCGCCATGTTCGCGCTGACGAAGGCGTCCATGCCGGTGACGGCATGAAAACCGGATGCTGCGTCGAAACGTCTCCCGCGGCCGTCGATGACGTCGAGATCGATGACGTTGTCGACTGTGCGCCCGTAAGCGAGGGAGTGCGATCCGCAGGCGTTGTTGCCGATCATTCCGCCGATCGTGCAACGCGCCCATGTGGAGGGATCGGGCCCGAACCGCAGGCCGAAGGGCGCAGCGGCATCTTGGAGGCGGGCCATCACGACGCCAGGGTCGACACGGGCGATGCGTTCGACAGGATCGATCTCGTGGATCGTCGAGAGATGCCGGGAGAAGTCCATCACGATCCCGGGGCCCACGGCGTTGCCCGCGACAGATGTCCCGGCGCCGCGTGAAGTCAGGGGAGTGCGTGTCGCTCTGGCCGTATCGACCACGGCCAGAACATCGTCGACATCCCGGGGAAAGACGACCACGCGCGGCGGCACCCGATAGTTGGAGGCGTCGCTGGAGTACTCGGCACGGCGGCGGCTGCCGTCGTCGACCTCGCCGCCGACTGCGCGGCGCAGCGCTGAGACGACGTCGGTCACGTCGGACCGCGACAGCTCTGGCTCAACGAGGGACATGAGTAGCATGCTACTCACAGGCGGCGGCAGTATGTCAACCGCTCACGCCGGTCGGTAGCGCTCTCCGCCCAGCGCGAATCGCAGATCGTCGGCCAGGCGGACGCCATCCTCCGGTTTCAGAGCGGCGGTCGTCACCCGGATGAAGGGCGGTGTGTGGAGGCGGAACGGCTCGCCGGTTCTGACCGCCCAGCCGCGGGTGAGGAGGAAGCCGGCGAGAGTGCTCTCCTCGGCGACGGGGATGAGCACGTTCATGCCCGATCGTCCGACGCTCGGAATGCCGCGGTCCGCGAGCGCGCCGGCGAAGGCGCTCCGTCGCTCCGTGTACACGCGCTCCGCAGTCGCGATCTGCGCGACCGCCTGCTCATCGGACAGCACGGCGGCGACCAGTCGTTGTGTCAGGTGACTCACCCAGCCGGGCCCGAGCAGGAGTCGACCCTCCACGCGATCGGCCGTCTCCGCGTCGCTGCTCATCACAGCGATCCGAAGATCCGGCCCCAGCGCCTTGCTCATCGAGCGGATGACCGCCCACTTCTGGCGACCGGTGGCCAAGGTCGACGCGGGGGCTCCCGCGATGAGACTCGCATGGTCGTCCTCGATCACGATCAGCTCCGGCGTCTTCGCGATGACAGCGCGCAGACGCTCGGCGCGCTCGGGGGAAAGAGCCGAGCCGTACGGGTTCTGGGCGCGTGGCGTGAGGATAAGCGCCGCCGACCGGCGGGATCCGAGCGCCTCGGCGAGAGCGCTCGGGATCATGCCCTCGTCGTCGACAGGCACCGGCACGACCGTGAGTCCGAGGACGCGGAACAGCGACAGCGACGAGACCCACTGCGGGTCCTCGACGATCACGGCATCGCCAGGGCGGAGGTGCGTGGCGAGAATCCGCTCCATGCCATCCAGCGCGCCGTTGACGACGGTCAGCTGCCCGTCGATGCCGTCTGCGGCGAACTGCGCCGACATGATCGGGACGAGCGCGTCATCCAGCGCGGGCGTGTTGTACAGGCGCGGTGCGTAGAGGTCGGGGGAGAGGAAGCTGCCGACGTCGGGAAGCAGCGCGGGGTCCGGCGAAGACGTGGACAGATCGCGTACGTCGTCCGGCAGCGGAAGGCGGAACGGGCGAGGGATCGGTGGGCGTTCTGCGACACGACTGCGCTTGCCATGCGCAGACGTGATCACGCCTCGCTCGCGCAGCAGGCGGAATGCGAGGGCGACCGTGCCAGGACTCACGCCGATCTCTTCAGAGAGCGAGCGGATCGACGGGAGTGCAGTGCCGACGGCGAGCTCCCCGCTGGCGATCGCCGCAGAAAAGGCTTTCGCTATCGCGCTCGACGACACTAGGGTGGGGAGATCATCAGCTAGCATAGTTAGAAAGTGTACTAGAACACATGTGGATCAATCCACTCTTTTCCGCAGATTCCCGCCAAGAAGTCGCGCAGCTCATCAGCGCGCACGCCCTGGCCACACTCGTCGTGGAAGCCCCTATGCGCGCAGCGCACCTCCCTCTGCTGCTCGAAGACGACGGTGAGCGCATGACGCTCATCGGTCACATCCCGCGGGTCGATCCGCTCTCCGAGGCGATCGCCGCGGGGAAGGAGGTGCTGTGCATCTTCCACGGAGCGCGCGCGTATGTGAGCCCCGACTGGTACACGGCACCCGGGTTGTCGACCTACAACTTCAGCGTCGCTCACCTGCAGGGACGCAGCGAGCCGATGAGCGAGACGAGCGAACTCCGTGCGCACCTCGTCGAACTCACTCGTGTCCACGAGGCTCTGAAGAGTCCGTCCGACGGCGGACCTTGGAAGATCGACGATGTCGCCGACAAGCGGATCGACAGTCTGCTGCCGCTCGTCATGGGTTTCCGCATCCACGTGGAGAGTGCCCAGGCAAAGACGAAGTTCGGGCAGAACCGCACGCAGGCCGACAGGATCGCCACCCAGGAGCATCTTCGACGTTCTGCCGATGAGGAGGCACGCATGGTCGCCGAGCGGATGACCGAGACCCTGCAGGAGCCCGACGCGAGGAGGCCTGGTCACTGATGCGACTCGACACGATCATCGAGAACGCGCAGGTCGTCACCCTCGATCCCGAACGCCCCACCGCGGGCCGGATCGGTCTGTGGCGTGGCCGTGTCGTCGGTCTCGACGACGACGTCGCGGGCCTGGATGCCGTGGAGATGATCGATGCGGGCGGGGCGGCCGTCCTTCCCGGATTCATCGATTCGCACACCCACCTGCAGCTGACCGGCCAGGGTCTGCTCGCCATCGACATCAGCGCTGCCGGCACCGTCGATGAGGCCCTCACGATCATCGCCGACGGCTCAGCGTCGTTCGCCCCCGAGCAGTGGGTCGAGATCAGCGGCTACGACCAGCGGGTGATCGGACGCGACCTCACGGCCGCAGAACTGGATCGCGCCGCCGGTGGGCGCAAGGCCTGGGCGCGTCACATCTCCAGCCACTCCTCCGTGATCTCCTCTTCCGTGATCCGCGACATCCCCGGCGCAGTGGACCGCGACTTCGCCGAGCGGAATCTGGGCGTCCTCCACGAGGTCGAACAGGATCTCGTCCGCGCCCAGCGGCTGCCCTTCTCGCTCGACGAGGCCGGCCGCACGATCGAGATCGCCGCGGAGGCGGCACGGCGGCAAGGCGTGACCTTCTGCATGGATGCCGGGGCCGGCGGCCGCATCGGCAGTCTCAACCCGCTCGATATCAGCACGCATCTGCGGCTGCTAGAGAGCGGTCGCATCCCGGTACGCATGCAGCTGATGCCGAGCCTGGACGCGCTGCACCCTGTGCTCGGCGGACACGGCGACGGCTTCGAGCGAGGTCTCGACGTCGGCCTTCGCACCGGTCTCGGTTCCGACCGCCTTCGCATCGGCGCGCTGAAGGTCGTCATCGACGGCGGAATGATGGTGCGCACCGCGCGGCTCACCGAACCCTATGAGGGTTCGGACGAGCGCGGGCAGTACAGCATCGACCCAGAGGACCTGATCGCCGGCATCGTGGACGGGCACCGCGCCGGCTGGCAGCTGGCCGTGCACGCGATCGGCGACGAGGCGATCGACGTCGCGATCGAAGCCTTCCGGCAGGCAGCATCTCATGGCGGCACCATCGATCGTCGTCATCGCATCGAGCATGGCGGGCTCATCCGTCCCGACCAGATCTCCGTGCTGGCCGGACTCGGCATCGCGATCGTCAGTCAGCCGTCGTTCCTCTATGACTCCGGCGACGACTTCGTGGCGCAGATGGGTGTCAGCCGTGCGCCGTGGCTGTATCGCGGACGGTCGTTGACCGATGCCGGCATCCGCATTGTCGGAAGCACCGATCGCCCATTGGCAGGGTCGCCCCTGCGGGCAGTGCAGGTGCTCGCCGATCGAACCAGCAGCAGCGGAGCGATCATCGGCGACGGCGAACAGCTCACGGTCGCCGAGGCGCTGAACACGGTCACGGTGAACGGCGCGTGGATCGCCGGGATGGAGGATCGTCTCGGCCGCGTCGCCTCCGGCTTCCTCGCCGACTTCACGGTGCTGGAGCGCAGCCCGATCGATGTCGACATATCCGAGATCGCTGCGATCGGCGTGCGCGCGACGGTGCTCGACGGCGCCTGGAACGAAGTGTCATGATCACCGTCTCCCTGCCACCCGTCATCGACCGCGCTGAGATCGAGCGGCTCATCGGCGGGCGCGTCACGGCTCGGCTGATCGGCTGGGACTTCCTCTCGCCCCCGGAAGGCGCCGACCCCGCTGACATCGACGTCGTCGTCTCGCCCTTCCACACCACCAGCCCCACTCCCAACCCCACCTACGTCGGGATCCCCGCGCTGGCGGCATCGCTTCCGCTCGCGACGAACGCCCGCCTCGTTCAGTTGCTCTCGCTCGGCAGCGAAGGCGTCGCCACGCACCTGCCGCCGCACGCTGTGCTCGCCAACGCCGCCGGCGCCATGGAACATCAGACCGCCGAGCTCGCCTGCACCTTGCTGCTCGCGGCGAGCCGTGGCATCCCCGCGTTCGCGCAGCAGGCGACATGGGCGAACTCCCGCAGCCCCGGTCTCTGGGGCAAGCGCGTCGTGGTCCTCGGCCACGGCGGCATCGGCCGCGAGGTCGTCAGACGCCTCGCACCCTTCGAGGCGGAGATCGTGTGCATCGCCCGCACCGGGCGCACCCTCCACGACGGCACGGTCATCCACCCGGTCTCGGTGCTCGCCGAGATCGTTCAGGGCGCAGACGCCCTGATCTGCACCGTGCCGCTCAGCTCCGAGACGGCCGGTCTCGTGGATGCCGGCATCCTCGCCGCGCTCGCAGACGGCGCGATCGTCGTCAACGTCGGACGCGGGCCCGTCGTGCACACCGAGGCGCTCGTCGCGGAGCTGACATCCGGACGGCTGTCCGCGGCACTCGACGTCACGGATCCGGAGCCGTTGCCGGATGGACATGCGCTGTGGGATCTGCCGAACGCGCTCGTCACCCCGCACGTCGGCGGCAACACCGATGCGATGCGCCTGCTGCTGCACCGCCTCGTCGCCGAACAGATCGTCAGGGTCGGAGGCGGCGACGACCCCGAGAACATCATTCTCAACCACTCCTCGATCGGCCCTGGTCGAGGAGTTCCCACCAAGAATGCATTGAAGGAGACATCACGATGAAACACTCCCTGCGTTTATCCCTGCTCGGCACCATCGCCGCGCTGACCCTGGCGGTGACGGCCTGCAGCGGCCCATCCGCCACCGGACCAGACGGAACCGGCGACGCCGGTGAGCCGGTCGCCGGAGGTACAGCCACCTACGCGATCGACATCCAGCCTCTCGGCGGAGGTGTCGACCCCATGGTCGCCACGGCCCTCGCCGCACAGACGATCATGGACCAGGCATACGAGACCCTGCTCACGAGAGACGAGAACGGTGAGATCCAACCGGGCCTCGCCCTCGAATACGACCAGCCCGACGAGCTCACCTACGTGTTCACGCTCCGAGAAGGTGTGAAGTTCGCGGATGGATCAGACTTCACCGCGGACGACGTCGTCTACACCTTTGAGAGCTACCAGGCGGCGACCACGAGCAAGAAGGCCTATCTCCTCGGACTGGAGTCGGTCACCGCGACCGACGACCTCACAGTGACATTCACCTTCAGCCAGCCCAACGGCACGTTCCTCAACGCCGCAGCGCACCGCGAGACCTTCATGATCGTCGGCCGTGAGGGCTACGGCAACGCCACCGAAGAGGAGCGTCAGACGCGTACCTTCGGCACCGGTCCGTTCCAGCTGACTGCCTGGGAGGACGGCGTCTCGATGACGCTCTCCAAGAACGAGCACTACTGGGAGGAGGGCAAGCCCTACCTCGACACGATCGAGATGCCGATCATCGCGGATGAGAGCACACGTCTGGCGGCTCTGCAGCAGGGCACGGCGGATGCGGCGTGGTTCGGCGACGGGAGCATCGCCGACCAAGCGGTGGCCGCCGGTTTCACGCTGGGCGATCCCGCCTTCACTCAGACGCTGCCGATCTTCATCAACCCCGAGTCGGGTCCGCTCTCGGACGTCCGCGTCCGTCAGGCCGTCTCACTGGCGCTCGACCGGCAGGATCTCGTGGATGTCGCGATGCTCGGACACGGTGAGGAGTCGCTCGTCGTCCCCGCCGGTGACCCGGCCACCCCAGGCGTGGATGAGAACACCCCGAACTACACCAGGGATGTGGACGCCGCGAAGAAGCTGCTCGACGAGGCAGGGCAGCCGAACCCGACGATCGTGCTGTCGTACTTCTCGGATGCCGTCCAGTCGCAGCATCCCATTTACGAGCAAATGCAGCAGCAGCTCGCCGAGGCCGGTATCACGCTCGATCTGAAGGCGACGCCGGCATCAGAGCTCTCGCCGATCTTCACGGCCGGTGAGACCTTCACCGATCTCGTGTCGCTGCCGTGGAGCTACCGTGCCGACCCGACGTTCTACTTCGACCCGTTCCTGTCGGAATCCGGAGCCATGAACCATTGGGACGGCAACGCCGATGCAGATGCCGCCAAGGCCCTGCTGGCCGAGGCGAAGGCCACATCCGACGCCGACGAGAAGGCAGACCTCATCGAACAGCTGACGACCGAGGTCGCCGACCAGGGCCTCATCCTCATCCCGATGGCGGTCCCGCAGAAGTTCGAGATGTGGAACGCCGACACGTTCCACGGGTACGCCACCGATCCGTATGGATCGCGCTACAACCTGAAGAACGCCTGGGTCACGCACTGATCGACGGTGGGGCATCTGCAGCGCGCCCGGCGTGGCGCCTGCAGATGCACCGCGTGCTGTCGAGCGGGTAGAGTCGACTGCCGCGTGTGGCGGCAGCAGGAGGCGGCGATGCACGAGCGTGCGACGATCTCGGATCGTCTGTTCGAGCGTCTGCGCATGGAGATCGTCTCCGGTGCGCTGGCCGAGGGCAGCCTCCATTCGATCTACGCGCTCGCCGAGCGCTTCGACGTCTCAAGGACACCGACGCGCGACGCCGTGCTGCGGTTGGCAGAAGCAGGCCTGGTGACGGTGGAACGCAACAGGGGCGTTCGCGTTCGAGGAATCGGTGTGGACGACATCCGGCGCATCTTCGAACTGCGACTGCTGCTCGAGGTCCCCGCCACCAGGTTCGCGGCAGCGCACTGCACTCCAGAACGAGCGCGACTGCTCGAGGAAGATCTCGAGGTCATGCGCGATGCGGCGCAGAAGGACGATGTGGCCGCCTTCGTCGAACGGGACATCATGATGCATGAGCGCATCCTCGACGCCATGGGCAATGACCGACTCACCGCGCATGTGCGCGCCCTGCGCGAGCTGACTCTCGTGATGGACGCATCCACGTTCGACCGTTCGCGCAGCCTCCTGGACGTGCATGAAGAGCATCTGCCCATCGTGGATGCTGTGCTCGCGGGCGATCCGCGCACAGCAGGCGATGAGATGAACCGTCATCTTCTTCAGACTGCACGGCTGCTGATGCGCCAGGTCGGAGACCGCACAGGGGAGCCCCTCCCGGACGGGTGGCCGGACGATCTGCTGGCATCAGCGTCGGCACCCGTCTGAGCCTCGCAGCCGAGATAGGCGCGATCGGAAACGTCCCTGAAACGGGACGGACCTTCTCGTGTGACGAGCGAGCGTTCGCCGTGCATCCCACACATCCTGACCCGATCAACATGGAGCTTCGATCCATATACGAGGGCCCGCGCACTCCCTCACACTTGCGTGAATCCCACCCGCAGAAGGAGCAGTGAAGCGTCATGGAGTCATTCGAGGTCGCAGTCGTCGGAATGGGAGCGCTCGGCAGCGCCGCCGCGTATCAGCTCGCCCGTCGCGGGGCGAAGGTCGTCGCCTTCGAGCAGTATGAACTCGGGCACGTGCGCGGAGCATCGCACGACACCTCGCGCATCGTGCGGACCTCATACGGCGCAACCCAGTACGTCCGTCTGGCGCAGTCCGCCTACCGGGACTGGGCCGATCTCGAAGCGGAATCCGGCGAGCGGCTGCTGACCATCACCGGTGGAGTGATCTTCCTTCCCATCGCGGGGCCCTACTCGGCATCCGACTTCACCTCGGCGCTCGAGGAGTGCGATGTGCCGCACGAACTGCTCAGTCCTTCAGAGGTCCAGGAGCGCTGGCCGCAGTTCCGGGTGCCGGAAGGCGTCGAGACCGTCTACACCGCCGACACCGGAATCGCCCACGCGGCGCGCACCGTTGCCACACTGCAGATGCGGGCGCGCGTGCACGGCGCCGACATCCGTGACCGCACACAGGTCGAGGCGCTGATTCCGGACGGCGATGGGGTGATCGTTCGCACCGCGGGCGGCGATATCAGGGCCGGCAAGGTCGTCGTCGCGGCGGATGCCTGGACCAATGCGCTCCTCGAGCCGCTCGGCGCGGCCATCCCGCTGGATGTCATGCAGGAGCAGGTCACGTACTTTCAATCGGCGAGCCCGGAGGAGCACGGCAGCGACCGATTCCCGGTCTGGATCTGGGAGGACGACGAGTGCTACTACGGATTCCCGACGTACGGGGAACCCACGATCAAGGCGGCGCGCGACGTGTCGTTCAATCGGATGACGCCGGCAGAGCGCACGTACGTGCCGTCTCCGGAGCTGACCACGCAGCTCGGCGAGTTCGTGCACGGATTGATTCCGGATGCGGGTCCCGAGATGCGCACCGTGACATGCCAGTACGCCCTCACCCCGGATCGTCGCTTCATCCTGAGTCCTCTGCACGAGCACCCCGACATCATCGTCGCGCTCGCCGCAGGACACGGGTTCAAGTTCACGCCGGCCATCGGACGCATCCTCGCCGAGCTCGCACTCGACGGGGAATCCACCGACGACATCTCGATGTTCGCAGCGCCCGCTCCCGCCGCTTCGCGCTGATCGCAACCCGAGCGATGCCGCACCCCCAGCCTATGGAGGTTTCACCCATGATGTACCCGATTGCCTGGGCCGACCTGACGTTATCCGCTGACGACGATGCCAGTACCGTGACCGCTATGTCACCGAAGACAGAGATGAGCTGCTGAATGGTTCGCTACGTCATCACGCGGATCCTCTCCTCGCTCTTCGTCCTCTTCGTGCTCTCGATCCTCGTGTTCTCGATGGTGCGGATCATCCCCGGAGATCCGCTCGCGGCCTTCGCCGATCCTGCGAACCCTGACCCGGCGGCCCTGGATGCGCTGCGCACCAAACTCGGCCTCGACCAGCCGTGGTTCACGCAGTACTTCGTCTGGCTGTTCGGCGTGCTGCGCGGCGACTTCGGCGCGGCCATCACCATCCCCGGCTCGGTATCCAGCCTCATCGCTGCACGACTCCCGATCAGTCTCATGCTCGCTGTGCTCGCCACCATCTTCGGCGTCGCCATGGGCATTCCGGCCGGTGTCCTCGCCGCGACCCGGTGGCGCAAGCCCAGCGACAACGTCGTGCGCGGTGCGTCGTTCGTGCTGCTGGCCACTCCGCCGTTCGTACTCGGAACGGTCCTGATCCTCATCAACTCATTGACCCTGAAGCTGCCTCTGGTGGGGTTCGCCGGGGCGGCGAACGATCCGCTGCGCGCTCTCGGAGTCCTGGTGCTTCCCGCTCTGCTCATCGGTCTGGTGCTCGCGGCGATCATCGCCCGCTACACACGAGGGACCCTGCTGGATACCCTGGGCCAGGACTTCGTCCGCACTGCTCGCGCGAAGGGCGCCTCACCCGGTCGACTCGTCGGCCGTCACGCCCTGCGCAACGCACTGATCCCGGTTACCACCGTGATCGGGATCGAGCTCGCTGCGCTCGTCGGCGGCACCGTCGTGATCGAGGCCGTGTTCGCCATCCCCGGCATCGGGTCGCTGCTGCTCAGCGGCATCCGATCCTCCGACTACCCGATCATCCAGGCCACCGTGCTGCTGATCGGCGCGGTCTACGTCCTCATCAATTTCATCGTCGATCTGATCTACCCGCTGATCGACCCACGAGTGAGGGTTCACACATGACTGTCACCCGCGAGATCGCCATGATCAAGGGCGCAGGCACCCGCCGTCGCCGTCCGAAGTTCGGCCCCGCATTCTGGAGCGGAGCCGGCATCCTCGCCTTCATCCTCATCCTCGCCGGATGGATGACCTTCTGGCCGCCCTATGATCCACTCGCCACGGCGGGCACGCCGCTGTCAGGACCGAGCGGATCGAACCTCCTCGGCACCGACAACCTCGGCCGGGACACGTTCACCCGGCTCGCGCTCGCGGCGCGCACCAGCCTGATCATCTCCGGGGCGGGCGCGCTTCTCGGCGCTGTCGTCGGCACGACGTTCGGTCTCATCGCCGGCTACATCGGCGGGTGGGTGGATGCCGTCATCATGCGCATCGTCGATGCCGTGCTGGCGTTGCCGGCCATCCTCGTCGCACTCGTCGTCGGCGTCATCATCGGCAACGGTCCGATACCGCTGATCTTCGCGCTCGGCCTCGTGTTCGCCCCTGGCTTCGCCCGGGTCATGCGGGCGCCGGTCATCGCGATGCGCGAACGCGACTTCGTCCTGGCCGCGAAGCTCAGCGGCGTCCGCGGCTCGCGCGTCGTCGTCGAGCACCTCCTCCCGAACGTGCTCACACCGCTGTTCGTGCAGTTCGCCTCCGTCGCCTCGCAGATCGTGCTCATCGAGGCGGCATTGAGCTACCTCGGTCAGGGCGTTCAGGCCCCCGAGCCGTCGGCGGGCCGGATGATCAGCGAGTTCACCCGCTTCATGCAGCTGCAGCCGCTGCTCATCATCCTGCCGTCGCTGGTGATCATCCTTCTCTCCGCCGCGTGGAACCTGCTCGCCGACGGCCTGCAGGACTGGCTCGCCCCTCGCCGTGAGCCGGCGTTCTCCCTCACCGGCGTGAAGAAGCGCCGCGGCACGAAAGCGACTTCCACCCGTAACACCGAAGCACCCGAAGAAGCAGCACATACCCGAAACACCGACACAGAAGAGAGTCAGCAATGAACAAGAGATTCCTGACGGGAGTGGCGACCGCCGCCGTGGCCGTCCTGGTACTCACCGGCTGCACCTCCGGGACCGGCGACGCTGCCGGCCCTGCAGAACCGGTAGGCGACCCCGTTGCCGGAGGCACCCTCACCTGGGGTGTCCCCGCAGAACCATCCGCCGGCGGCATCGACCCGATGGTCGCGTCGGCGATCGCAGCCGAGGTCATCGACTCGATCGCCTACGACACCCTCCTCACCCGCGATGATGATGGAACCATTCAGCCTGCACTCGCCACCGAGTGGGAGCAGACCGATGAGCTGACCTGGGTCTTCCAGCTCCGCGATGACGTGACGTTCGCCGACGGCACTGCATTCGACGCCGGCGACGTGGTCTACTCCTTCGAGACACGCAAGGACGGCGGATCCAACGCCACGTATCTCAGCAGCATGGAGAGCGTGGAGGCGACCGGCGACCACGAGGTCACCTTCCACTTCAGCCAGCCGGACGGGACCTTCCTCGACGCGGTGTCCGCGCGTCAGACGTTCTTCATCGTCGGTGAGGAGGCGTACGGCGGTGCCACCGAGGAGGAGCGACAGACCCTCAGCGTCGGCACCGGCGCCTACCAGGTGACCGAGTGGAAGCAGGGCGTGTCGATCACGCTGGAGAAGAACGAGAACTACTGGGGCGAGGAGTCGTACCTGGACAAGATCGTCTTCGAGTTCTACCCGGATGAGAACACGCTTCTCGCCGCGGTGCAGCAGGGGAGTGTCCAGGCCGCGTCGTTCATCGACGGAAGCCTCGCTCAGCAGGCCGAGTCCGCCGGCTTCACGCTCGGAGATGCCGCGTTCCGGCAGAACCTCGCGATCTACATCAACCCTGAGGCCGGCCCGCTCGCCGACGTCAACGTGCGGCGCGCCTTCTCACTCGCCCTCGACCGTGACGCACTGGTCGACACCGCGATGCTCGGCAACGCCGGCGTCTCATTCGTGCCGCCGGCCGGCGACCCCGGTGCTCCGGACGCTGCCGACCTGCCGTACTACCAGCGCGACGTCGATGAGGCGAAGAAGTTGCTGGAAGAGGCCGGTCAGCCGAACCCCGAGATCACACTGAGCTACATGGGTGATGTCGCCGCGGCACACCATCCGGTCTACGAGATGATGCAGCAGCAGCTCGCTGAGGCCGGCATCACGCTGAAGCTCGAATCGACCCCGCTGTCGGAGATCGCGCCGATATTCACCTCGGGCGAGACATGGACCGACCTCGTGGCCATTCCGGGCAGTCCCCGCGCATCTGCGGTGTTCTACATGGAGCCGGTACTGCTGCCCGGCGGCGTGTACAACCACTGGGACGGCAATCCCGACGCCGAGAAGGCGCGCGAGCTGCTGATCCAGGCGAAGGCGGCCGCGACGCCGGAGGAGTACGCCGACCTCGTCGATCAGTTCGCGACGGAAGCCGCCGAGCAGGTGCTCGAGTTCGTGCCCGCCGCGGTGCCGGTGTACTTCGAAGTGTGGGACAGCACCAAACTGCAGGGCTACGAGAACGACGTGTTCTACTCGCGTTCCGGTCTCGACACCGCCTGGCTCGCACAGTGAGCACCGGAGAGCGGGGCGGCAGCGGTCGCCTCGCTCTCCGAACCCGCAGTTCCGATGATTTCTGACCGAAAGCTGGTTTACACAGTGAGCACCGATACCGACGCTCTCCGGGTGGAGGGCCTGACCATCGCCTACGGCAACGCACCCGCGTCGGTGACCGACGTCTCGCTGCGCGTGCGCCAGGGAGAGATCGTCGGCGTCATCGGCGAATCGGGCAGTGGCAAGTCCAGCGTCGCACTGGCGATGATGGGGCTGCTTCCCGATTCCGCGACCGTCACCGCAGACACCATGTCTGTGGTCGGCTCCGAGATGAACAACGCCTCTGAGCGCGACTGGGGCCGCGTGCGGGGCGTCCGCGCCTCGATGGTGTTCCAGGAGCCGATGTCGGCGCTGAATCCGTGCATGAGGATCGGCGCGCAGATCGCAGAGGTGCTGCTCATCCACGGCGTCGCCGACAAGAGGACGGCTCGCGCCAAAGCCCTCGACATCCTCCGGCTCGTCCAGATGCCAGACGCCGAGCGCCGCATGGGCTATTACCCCCACCAGCTGTCCGGCGGACAGCGCCAGCGCGTCGTCATCGCGATCGCCGTGGCCGCCGATCCAGCCCTTCTCGTCGCCGACGAGCCGACCACCGCGCTGGATGTCACGGTCCAGGCGCAGATCCTCGACCTCATCCGCGCGCTGCGCGACGAGACAGGGATGGGGGTGCTCTTCATCAGTCACGACCTCGGCGTCATCGGTCAGCTCTGCGAGCGCATCGCGGTGATGTATCGCGGCCGCATCGTGGAGTACGGATCCACCGAACGCATCCTCGATGACCCGCAGCATCCGTACACCAGGGCTCTGCTCGAGAGCATCCCGCGACCGTCCGTGCCTGTGCGCTCGCCGCTGGCGGTCATACCCGCCGACAACGACTTCCATGAGGTTCCGGCTGTTCTGGAGGAGGTCTCATGACCGACGACGTCCTGCGGGTGAAGAACATCACCCAGCGCTTCGGCCATGGCGAGAACACCATGACCGCCCTGGATGACGTGAGCCTCGACGTGCGCCGCGGAGAGACGCTCGGGCTCGTCGGCGAGTCCGGCTCCGGCAAGAGCACCCTGGCTCGAGCCATCCTGCTCATGCGTCGCCCGACGGCCGGCAGCATCGAGTTCGATGGCGAAGACGTCACCGGACTGCGCGGCCGGTCGTTGCGCCGGCACCGCCGGCGGATCCAGATGGTCTTCCAAGATCCGAACGACTCCCTCGATCCCCGGTTCACGATCGCACGCTCCATCGCTGAGCCGCTGGTGGCGGCCGGAATGGCGAGTTCAGAACGACGGATGCGCGTGTACGAGGCGCTGGATCAGGTCGGCATCCCGTCGGACGCGGTCAACAAGTATCCCCACGAGTTCTCCGGCGGGCAGCGCCAGCGCATCGCGATCGCCCGCGCCATGGCCGCCGAGCCGGAGTTCATCGTGCTCGATGAGCCCACGTCTGCGCTGGACGTCTCGGTGCAGGCACAGGTGCTGAACCTCCTCGTGCGGCTGCAGGAGCAGACCGGCGTCACGTACCTGTTCATCACCCACAACCTCGCGGTCGTGCACCACATCGCCCATCGGGTGGCCGTCATGCACGATGGCCGGGTCGTCGAAGAGGGCACCGGCGAGCAGGTGATGACTGCTCCGCAGCATCCGTACACCCAGGGTCTGCTGCAGTCGATGCCGGTGCTGTATCGCACCTGAGGAGCAGACATGCGGATGCAGAGGCGAGGCGACAACGCCCACGAATGGGAGCTGTACCGCGGCGCGGGACGCATCGGCATCGAGTGGTACTTCAAGGAGACGACGCATCTGCCGAGTTCCGTGATGCTCTACCACCTCGAGCCCGGTGCCGAGGAGGGCCAGCACATCCACCTGGAGGGCTCCGGGGACAGCTGCTCTCCCGGCAGCTCAGACGAGATCTACGTCGTCACTGCCGGCGAGGTGGTCTTCAGCTCGGACGACGAACGGCGTGTGCTGCGCCCTGGGGATGCCTTCTACGCCCCGGAAGGGGTGCGGCACGGCGTGCGCAATGAATCGGATGCTCCGGCAGAGTTGATCCTGGTCTTCGGCCCACGGGGCCCGCACCCCTTCAACCAGACCGGCGAGGAGAAGTTCGACGTCGAGACTGACCGCTGAGCCGATCAGGACCGACGCGACTGCAGTCGCTCCCGCAGTTCGTCCAGACGCACGGCGATGCCGAGGCGGAACATCCGCTCGTCATCGCGCCATGACGCACCGAGTACGTGATCGAGACGGTCGAGGCGCTGCAGGATCGTGTTCGTGTGGAAGTTCAGCGCCCTGGCCGTGCGCGTCGGGCTGGCGTTGTTGCGCATGAACGCGCGCAGCGTCCCGAGCAGGTCGGCATTGCGCTCGGCGTCGTACTCGCGCACGGCGCCGATCGTATCGCGCAGGAATGCGCTGAGCGCCTGCGAGTCCGTGTCGAGGATCGCGGAGTAGGGAAGGAAGTCGTCCACGCTGGCGGTGACGTCGGTGATCTCCAGCGCGGTCAGCAGCCGTGCCGTGCGCATCGCCGTCTGGAACGCTTCCGACAGGGAGCCGGGAGACCGACGGGGGATGACGGCGGCGACCGGATGCTCGATCGCCGCGGCCACCTGCCTCCGCAGTCGCTCCGGATCGAACGCGTCACGCGCCGAGGAGTGCGCAGCGACGACGAAGCCACGGTACTCGCCGACCAGCGTCCGGTCGTCGAGTTGGCGGCCGAGTGACCGCGCGGCTGCGGTCTGCTGATCTCCGGGCACGGAAAGCAGCAGCAGCGAATCCAGTGTGTGCAGGTCCACGCCCAGTCGCCTGGCCCGACGCTCGACATCCGGACGCCGCTCAGGGACATCGTCGAGAAGATCCGCGATGAGTTCGCTGCGCACCCGGTGATCTGCACCGGAGGCCGCCTCCTGCTGCAGCTCGAGCAGAGCCCCCACCTGTGCGGCGCGCTCCACTGTGCGGAAGTCGACGGCGCCGAGCTCGAAGTCTCCGTCGCCGAGCAGCAGCGCGCCGAAGTGCCGATTGCCGGCCGTGAGGGCGGCGACCGCTCGCACTCCGGGCCCGTCGACGGCGACGCAGTGCCCTGAGCGTCGGCTCTCCGCGATCGCCTCACGAGTCGCTGCATCGGGTGCCAGCATTCGCGGGGCGAGCGGGAGCCCTGCCGCCGCGATCACGTGCTCCTGTGCATCGAGGATCGCGACGGCCCGGTTCAGGGCCGATGCCAGGGTCTCGGCGACGGGCGCGAAACCACCGCCCGCGAGCACCGCCTGGACGAGTTCCTGGTGCACGGTGTTGGCCCGGTCGCGTTCCACGAGATGCGCCGTCAGGCTCTCCAGCGTCCGACGGCTGGCGTCCTCCGACTCCTGCAGACTGCGCAGCGTCTGGGTGGTCTGCAGGATGACCGAGGCATGGTCTGCGACCGCGGAGAGCAGCGCGACCTCCTCCGGGCTGAAGTGCGTCGCCGCGCGGTTCGCTACGAACAGCACTCCGAGCACGTCGTCGCTCGTGAGCATCGGCACGCCGAGCAGCGCCACCAGACCTTCGGAGGATACGGCGTCATCGATGCCGGAGTCGTGCCGCTCCGCGGCGTATGCGGAATAGTCCGACACCCACTGCGCCGTGCGCGATTCGACCACGACGCTCGCGAGACCCCGCCCTGGCGGAACCCGCAGGGACTGGAACGAGGCGCTCACCGAGCCGCTCGTCTCCCGCACTCGCAGTTCGCGCGTCTCTGGATCGAACTCGGACAGGTAGGCGACATCCACGCCCATCATCTCGTGAGCACGCTGCACGAGTCTGGCCAGGACGGCGTCGCTGTCGCGGAGCTCTGCGAGCTCGCGGGCGCTGGAGAACAGCGCGGACAGTTCGTGCTCCCTGCGTCGCAGTCGCGACAGTTCGCGCTGCGAGCGGCCGACACGGTCGGCGAGGTCGGCGGCATCGTCGTCCGACGCTCCGATCAGGCGCAGGGCGTCGCTGACGGCGGTGGGACCGACCAGGTCGGGGTCGTAGGCAGCATCGAGCAGAGCTGCGATCGCCTCGGAATCCTCTCTCACCCGGACTCCTTCCTCGCCGAGCGGCGCGGTGATGCGCACGACTCCAGTGTCGAGCATGTCAGGTTCCCTGATCAACGTGGGCGTCCTCGGTCAGCGGGATCCCTCGGCCAGTCGTTCTTCAGCCCGTCTGGCGGTGCGCAGCAGCGCCCCCGCGAGATCCGGCCACAGCTCGTGGGGGATGAGGTGGCCCATGTCCGGCTGCACCTGCAGCTCCGCGCCCTGCATCGCTTCGGCGATGTCGACCGCCGAGAGCCAACTGAGCACGTCGTCATCGCGACCGTGGAACACCAGGGTCGGCACGGTCACTGTCCGCAGGTCCTCGAGGCGCTCCGGCGCACGCCTCAGCGCGGCCCACTGCCGCGAGAACCCCTCAGGCGCGTATCCGCGGTCGTACGCTTCGCCCGCCTTGGCCACATGCCACGCCGCCTGCGGGTCATATCGCGTCGGAGGGGCGGAAGACACGGCGTGCTCGGCGAAGGCCACGGCCTGCTCTCGCGTCACCCGAACCGGCGGCTGGAGCAGCTCCGGGCGTTCGCCGTGCAGGACCCACCGCGGGCTGCGGCCGGGGATCGTGGAGAGCAGCCCGAGGCTGCGGACGCGCTCAGGATGCTGGATCGCGACCATCTGCGCCATCATCCCGCCCATCGAGTGCCCGGCGATGTGCGCCGATTCCACGCCGAGATGATCGAGGATGCGCACGATGTCGTCACCCATATCGGCCAGGTCGTAGCCGCCGTCGACGTCGTCCTCGCCGCCGAAGCGCTCGGAGAACCCGGTGTCGCGGTTGTCGAAGCGGACGACCCGCAGCCCCCCTGACGTCAGATGCGCGATGAACTCCTCATCCCAGCTCAGCAGCTGCGCACCGCCGCCGGAGACCAGCACCAGCAGCGGGTCCGTCTCAGCGCCGAACGTCTCGTAGTACAGGCGAGCTCCGTCGGGCTCGGTGTAAGGCATCTGGGTCTCCTCGGGTGCATCGGATGCGTGCTGCGAGTCTAGGTCGGGTGCCGAGCGGCAGTGATGTGACATGGACATACACCAGCGGGCACCCAATAGGTGATGCGCCCATCGTCGGCTGCGAGCGCCCCTCATAGTGTTTCCTAGACCGCAGCGCCAGAAGCCGGCCGCTGCCTATGAGGGAAGGTAGCCGATGCCTGTCAACAGCCGCATCTCAGGACTGCGAGATCACACACCGGAAGAGCGGCTCGCTCTCGTGGCCGAGGGCGCAGCCGTCGACTCGGATGCGCTCGCCGCTCTGGGGCCGGACGGAGGACTCTCCCTCGCCCAGGCCGATCACATGATCGAGAACGTCGTCGGGCTGCTCTCGATCCCGGTGGGCGTCGCCACGAACTTCACGATCGACGGCCAGGACCGGCTGATCCCGATGGCCACGGAGGAGCCGAGCGTCGTCGCCGCGGCTTCGAACGCCGCTCGCATGGCGCGCGATCACGGCGGGTTCACCACCTCTTATACCGGCGATGTCATGATCGCGCAGATCCAGGTGCTCGACTCCGTCGACCCGCACGGCACGCGCTTCGCGCTGCTCGAGGCGAAGGACGAGCTCCTCGCACTCGCCAACGAGCAGGACCCGATGCTCGTCTCCCTCGGCGGCGGCGCCTTCGACATCATCGTTCGTGTCCTGCCCACCCGTGCAGGCACCCAGGTCATCGCCCATCTTCACGTCGACGTCAGAGACGCCATGGGGGCCAACGCCGTCAACACGATGGCCGAGGCCATCGCTCCCCGCATCGCGGAGGTCGCCGGCAGCCGCACGCTGCTGCGCATCCTCACGAACAAGGCAGAACTGCGCGTCACGCGGGCGCGTGCCGTGTTCGATGCCGGGCTCCTCGGCGGCGCACAGGTCGTCGATGACATCGTGGCCGCGAGCGCGTTCGCCGAAGCCGACCCGTATCGTGCGGCGACGCACAACAAGGGCATCATGAACGGCATCACCGCGGTGGTGCTGGCCACGGGCAACGACACCAGGGCCGTCGAATCCGGATGCCATTCGCATGCGGCACGCACAGGGCAGTACTCGGCGCTGTCGCAGTTCGAGAAGGACGCCGATGGCAACCTCGTGGGCACACTCGAGGTGCCGCTCGCGGTCGGCCTCGTCGGCGGCGCCACCCGCGTGCACCCGACCGCGCAGGCCGCAGTGAAGATGCTCGGCGTGGGGACGGCCAGAGAGCTGGCGAGCGTGATCGCAGCCGTCGGCCTCGCCCAGAACCTCGCGGCGTGCCGTGCGCTCGCCGCAGAGGGCATCCAACGAGGGCACATGACACTGCACGCGCGCACGATCGCCGCGAGCGCCGGCGCCGAAGTCGATGAGATCGGCGCCGTCGCCGCGCGCATCGTGGCCGATCGCCGCATCCGGGTCGAGTACGCCCGCGAGGTGCTGACCGAGTTGCGAGCCGCACGATGAGCACCGGCACGATGAGCACTATGCCGGCGCCGCGTGTGCAACCGGAGCCCGGCCTGCCCCAGCGCGTGACCGTGTACGAGGTAGGACCCCGTGACGGACTGCAGGCCGAGGCCGACATCATCCCGGCGGCCGTCAAGGCCGAGCTGTGCCGCCGGCTGTTCGCCGCGGGCACGCGCAACCTCGAGATCACGAGTTTCGTGCCGCCGGCGTGGATCCCGCAGCTCGCCGACGCGGCAGAGGTCGTGGCATCCGTCGACGTGCCTGCCGGCGCGCGCTCCGTCGCCCTCGTCCCGAATCTGAAGGGTCTACAGCGGGCGATCGACTCCGGCATCCGCGAAGTGGCCGTCGTCGTCAGCGCCACCGAGTCGTTCGCGAAGGCCAATCTCAACAACACGCGCGCAGGCGCGATCGACCGTGCCACCGAGGTGATCGCGGCGGCGACCGCCGACGGCATCCCGGTGCGCGGGTACGTCTCGATGGCCTTCGGCGACCCATGGGAGGGTCAGGTCGACACCGACGTGGTCGTCGAGACCGCATCGGTGCTGCACCAGGCCGGATGCCGCACCGTCGCCCTCGGCGACACGATCGGCGTCGCCACCCCAGGGCTCACCACGCGCGTCGTCGAGCAGACGCTGGCCGCCGGAGTGCCGGTCGGAAGCATCGCGCTGCACCTCCACGACACCTACGGTCAGTCGTTGGCGAACGTGCATGCGGCGCTTCGCCTCGGCATCGCCGAGTTCGACGCATCGGTAGGAGGACTCGGCCGATGCCCCTACGCGAAGGGCGCGACCGGTAACCTCGCGACAGAGGATCTCGTGTGGATGCTGCACGGACTCGGCATCAAAACCGGCCTCGACCTCACGGCTCTCGCCGCGACGACGCTCTGGCTGTCACGTGTGCGCGGCGTCAAGGCGCCGTCGAACGTCGCAGCCGCACTCGCCGCCGCCGGAGCAGGCAACGACACTCGCACTCAGGAGGCGACGAACGCATGATCGACACCACTCTTCCCGCTCCCGGTTCTCTGAACGGCGTGACCGTGCTCGATCTCTCACGCGTGCTCGCCGGCCCCTATGCCGCCCAGATGCTCGCAGACCTGGGCGCCACGGTCATCAAGATCGAGAACCCGCGCGACCCTGATGTGTCGCGCGGCTTCCCGCCGTACCTGACCGACGGCGACGAGGAGTTCAGCGCCTACTACGCCCAGTACAACCGCGGCAAACTCGGCGTCGGACTCGACCTCGCGAGTGACGAGGGCAAGGAGGTCCTGAAGGACCTGGTGCGAAACGCCGACATCCTGGTCGAGAACTTCCGCCCTGGCACGATGGCGAAGCTCGGCGTCGGCTACGACGTGCTGCACGAGATCAACCCGAAGCTCGTCTACACCGCGATCTCCGGCTACGGCCAGACGGGATCGCGCAGTCGCCGCCCTGCGTTCGACAACACCGCGCAGGCGGCCGGCGGACTCTGGTCGATGAGCGGCTACCCGGGCCAGCCGCCGGTGCGCGTCGGGGTGACGATCGGCGACCTCTCTGCGACGCTGTTCGCCGTGATCGGCACTCTGGCCGCGCTGCGTCACGCCGAGGCGACGGGGGAGGGGCAGCTCGTCGACGTCGCCCAGGTCGACAGCATCATGGCGCTCACCGAGACCGCGGTGGTCGACTACACGGTCGATGGCAAGGTCGCGCAGCCCGCGGGCAACCAGCATTCCTGGGTCAAGCCGTATGAGCTGTTCGACTGCGCGGACGGACAGGTGTTCTTCGGCGCGTACACCGACAAGCTCTGGAACGCGGCGTGCGACCTCTTCGGCACTCCGGAGGTCAAGGCCGACCCGGAGATCGACACCATGCGCAAGCGTCTCGTCCCGGAGGTCTACGAGCGCAAGGTCAAGCCGATCGTGGTCGACTGGCTCGCCGGCCACACGAAGGCCGAACTGGAGGAGATGGCGGGCGACGTCGTGCCGCTGACGGCGATCAAGACGATCGGCGAGGTCGTGGACGATCCCGGCACCGCCGAGCGCGACATGATCGTCGAGGCCGACTACGGCGACCTCGGGACTCTTCGGATGTTCGGACAGCCCATCAAGCTGTCGGCGACGCCGGCCACTCCGGCACGAACCGCCAACCGTCTCGCAGAGCACGCCGACCAGGTGCTGTCGGAACTCGCCGGATACGACGAGGCTCGCATCGCCGAGCTGCGAGCGGCGGGAGTGCTGCCGTGAGCGTGGTGCGAACCGAGCGCATCGCCGCCGAGCAGGCGGAGGCGTACCGCGGCACGTTCGCGGCTGTGGAGGAGCCACGGGATCCCGGTGCCGCGCTGCCGCCCGCATGGGAGGGCGTGTACTTCCCGTTCACCGCGCCATTGGCTGATCTGCGTCCAGACGGCACGCCGGCGCGCGACGGCGTGATTCCCGAGATCGATCTGCCGCGTCGGATGTATGCGGGGGAAACGACCGAGTTCCTCCTGCCGATCGCCCTTGACGACGAGGTGACGCAGATCACTGCGCTGGGCAGCGTGGTCGAGAAGAACGGCTCGAGCGGACGGCTCACATTCGTCGACGTCGAGCGGGAGTATGCCGTGGGCGGCGAGACGGCGATCCGGAGCGTCTGGCACGACGTCTTCCTCGAGCACGCCGATCCGGATGCGCCGGTCCGGCCGCCGAAGACGGATCCGGATGCCGCGGCATCCGCCGACTGGATCGACGAGCTCACGCTGGACGCTCGCCAGCTCTTCCGCTTCTCCGCGCTGACGTTCAACACCCATCTCATCCACTACGACCGTGCGTGGGCCAGGGACGTCGAGGGTCTCGACGACCTGCTCGTGCACGGCCCGCTCACGCGCATCCTGCTGATGGATGCCGCCCGCCGGCATGCGCCGGACCGCGTCCCCGCGGCGCTGAACCTCCGCGCGGTGGCACCGGTACTGGTGGATCGCCCCATCCGGTTCGCGGGTCGCACCGTCGCCGACACGACGACGGTGACCGCCCTGGATGCCGCCGACACCGTTCTCGCGCTCGCCGAGGTGAACTGGGTGTGAACCGCACCGAGAGCATCCGCGCCCCCGACTCACCGGGACTGGGAGGCGGCGAGGGCATCCGTCAGCGCCACCAGCACGGCGCCGACCGCGGCACCGTCGCGCGAAGACGATCTCGTCGCGGCGAAGATCTCCCGCACCGGGCTTCCCGGCAGCTCGAGCAGCCGCACCGAGGAGCGGTCTCCGGTCCAGATCAGATCGGGCAGCATGGCGGCGGCATGCCCCGCGGCAGCCAGGCGCGCATGCGCAGTGAGGTCGGTCGATTCGAACCGCACGTCGGGTTCGAACCCCGCCGCCCGGCACTGCTGCACCGCCCACTGCCGCACTGCGGCGCCCTGCGGCTCCATCGCCCACGCCGCATCGTGCAGGTCGGCGAGCTCGTTCGCGGCCGAGTCAGGCGGCACGACGAGCCGCACCGGATCGCGTCCGATCAGTGTCCGCTCGATACCCGGATGGAGTTCCCGCGTGTAACCGGGGTACTGCTCGGCGACGACGAGATCGAAGGCGTGCGCCTGCAGCTCGAACAGGCCCTCCTCCGGCGGCATCTCGACCATCTCGAGCCGAAGCCGCGGTTCGCGTTCGGCGAGGAGCGTGAGCGCCGCGGGCACGAGGGCTTCGGCCGCGGTCGGCATCACGGCGATCCTCACGACGGCCGAGGAGTCCTGCGAAACAGAGAGCTCGGCACGGGCCGACTCGTCGAGCTCGAGAGCCCGTGCGGCATGCGCGGCCAGCATCCGCCCCTGCGCGGTCAGGCGCACGCGACGTCCGTCGGGCTCGAGCAGTGCGACGCCCGCTTCGCGTTCCAGCAGAGCGAGTTGCTGAGACACCGTCGACGGGCTGTACGAGAGTGCCCGGGCGACATCCGAGATCGTGCCGCGCAGGGCCAACTCGTGGAGAAGTCGCAGTCGTCGCAGCTCGAACATCACAGCCTTTCAAAACATCGACAGAACCGAATGGTACCCATCGTAAAGCCTCGCTTTTCACGAATGATAGCTGAGCATCACACTGAGAGCAGGTCGCGCGGCAGCGCCGCGCTCTCGAGTGAGGATGCACGATGACACAGGCCACAGCCGCCCCGACCGGACAGGCAGAGCTCGCAGGACTCGCGGATGACGCGATCGCGCTCGTGCAGCGCTGGCTCGTCGAGAGCCGAGAGGTGCCGACGGACACGTCGGCCGCTCGGCTCGCCGGTGTGCTCAGCGATCCGAACGGGCTCGACTTCACCGTGGGATTCGTCGACGGCGTGGTCAGGCCCGAAGACCTGAAGGTCGCCGCGCACAACCTGCGTGACCTCGTGCCCCTCACCCCGAAGTTCCTGCCTGCCGCGCTGCGCGGACTCATCCGCCTCGGCGGCGCGCTCGCGCCGGCGTTCCCCGGCATCGTCGTGCCGATCAGCCGCCGTGTGCTGCGCGGCATGGTGCGGCACCTCATCGTCGACGCCACCGACGCCAAGCTCGGCAAGGCGATCCGCCGCATCCGCTCCGATGACGGCGTGCACCTGAACATCAACCTCCTCGGCGAGGCGATCCTCGGCGAGGACGAGGCCGCCAGGCGGCTGGCCGGCACCCGCCGACTCCTCGAGCGCGACGACGTCGACTACGTCTCGATCAAGGTGTCCTCGACGGTCGCGCCGCACAGCCCGTGGGCATTCGACGAAGCCGTCGAGCACGCGGCCGAGGCGCTCGTACCGCTCTTCCGCATCGCGAAGACGCGCGGCGGCAAGTTCATCAACCTCGACATGGAGGAGTTCAAAGACCTCGATCTGACGATCGCGGTCTTCACCTCGATCCTCGACCGCGATGAGTTCAAGGCGCTCGAAGCCGGCATCGTGTTGCAGGCGTACCTGCCGGATGCCCTCGGCGCCATGATCCGTCTGCAGGAGTGGTCTGCCGCCCGGGTGGCGGATGGCGGCGCACCGATCAAGGTACGCGTCGTCAAGGGCGCGAACCTGCCGATGGAGCGTGTGGATGCCGAGACGCATGACTGGCCGCTCGCGACCTGGGACAGCAAGCAGGCGTCGGATGCCTCGTACAAGGCCGTGCTCGACTACGCGCTGCGCCCGGAGCACGTGAAGAACGTGCGCATCGGCATCGCCGGTCACAACCTGTTCGACATCGCCCTCGCCTGGCTGCTCGCGAATCAGCGCGGGATCGTCGCTGGTTCAGCGACCAAGGACATCGAGTTCGAGATGCTGCTGGGCATGGCCACCGCCCAGGCATCCGTCGTGCGCCGTACCGTCGGCTCGCTGCTGCTGTACACGCCCGTCGTGCACCCCGCCGAGTTCGATGTCGCGATCGCCTACCTGATCCGCCGACTCGAAGAGGGAGCGTCGACGGACAACTTCATGTCTGCCGTGTTCGAACTCGACGACGAACCAGCGCTGTTCGCTCGCGAACGCGACCGGTTCCTGGCATCCATCCGGTCGATGCCCACGGACGTCCCGGCGTCCAACCGCACCCAGGACCGCACCGCCGAGCAGCCCGCCGCCGCGCGCGATTCGTTCACGAACACTCCAGACACCGATCCGAGCCTCGCGGCCAACCGCACGTGGGGCGACAGCATCCGCTCCCGCATGGAAGCCTCCACCCTCGGCGACCAGACGGTCCAGGCGAACACGCTGTCGGATGCCGGCGCCCTCGACGAGGTCATCGCCACCGCCGTGGCTGCCGGTGAGAGCTGGCGGGCGCTCGGCGCCGAGGGGCGGGCGGAGATCCTGCACCGCGCCGGCGACGCCCTCCAGGCGCGTCGCGCCGATCTGCTCGAGGTCATGGGCTCCGAGGCGGGCAAGGTGCTCGAACAGGGCGACCCAGAGGTGTCGGAGGCGATCGACTTCGCGCACTTCTACGCCGAGAGCGCCAAGCGCATCGAAGAGATCGACGGGGCGACCCATAAGCCGGTCGGACTCACCGTCGTCACGCCGCCGTGGAACTTCCCGGTCGCCATCCCCGCCGGATCCACGTTGTCCGCGCTCGCCGCCGGCTCCCCGGTGATCATCAAGCCCGCGCGTCAGGCTCGTCGCTCCGGCGCCGTCATGATCGAAGCGCTGTGGGAAGCCGGTGTGCCGCGTGACGTGCTGCAGTACGTGCAGCTGGACGGGCGCGAGCTCGGCACGCAGCTCATCAGCAGTCCTGCCGTCGAACGCGTGATCCTCACCGGCGGCTACGAGACCGCCGAGCTGTTCCGCAGCTTCCGTCCCGACCTGCCGCTGTTGGCTGAGACGAGTGGCAAGAACGCCATCATCATCACGCCGAGCGCCGACCTCGACCTCGCCGCGAAGGATGTCGCCTACTCGGCATTCGGGCACGCAGGTCAGAAGTGCTCCGCGGCATCGCTCGTGATCCTCGTCGGATCCGTCGCGCGCAGCGAGCGATTCCGCCGCCAGCTCATCGATGCTGTCGGCTCCTACCGTGTCGGCGAGCCGTGGGAGGGCTCCACACGCATCGGGCCTCTGATCGGACCGGCCGAAGGCAAGCTGCTGCACGCGCTCACGACGTTGGAGCCGGGTGAGACGTGGGTCATCGAGCCCGAGAAGCTCGACGACGAGGGAAAGCTATGGCGCCCAGGCATCCGCGAGGGTGTTGCCGCAGGCAGCCCGTTCCACCTCACCGAGTACTTCGGTCCGGTGCTCGGCGTCATGACGGCGAACTCGCTCGATGAGGCGACCGCGATGGTCAATGCGATCGACTATGGACTCACCAGCGGCCTGCACTCGCTGGATGACGACGAGATCGCGCAGTGGCTCGCGTCTGTGCAGGCAGGCAACCTCTACGTCAACCGCGGCACGACCGGCGCCATCGTTCAGCGTCAGCCGTTCGGCGGCTGGAAGAAGGCCGCCGTCGGCGCTGGTACGAAGGCCGGCGGCCCGAGCTACCTCATCGGACTCTCGGACTGGGAGGACGCGCCCGTCACGGCGGACGCACCGACGGACGCTCTCTCCCGCGCCGCGCTCGCGGCGCTCGCGAAGGCGGATGCCGAAGCTGATCGCTCTTGGCTGCAGGGTGCCCTCTCGACCGATGTCTCCGCCTGGCAGGGCGAGTTCGGCGCCGTGCGCGACGTCACCGCTCTCACCACCGAGCAGAACGCCCTGCGCTATGACGTCGTCCCGGTCACGCTCCGCCTGGAGCAGGCGAGCGTCGCCGAGGCGGTCCGAGTGATCGCCGCCGGGCTCCGCCCCGGTGGCCGCGTCAATGTCAGCACGGCATCCGAGCTCCCCGCCTCGGTCGCGCGCTGGGCGCAGGAGGCCGGTGTCGTCATCGCCGTGGAGGACGCGTCCGGATGGGCTGCACGTGCCACTCGTCTCGCTGAGACCGGTGGCGGTCGCATCCGCCTCGTCGGTGGAGATCTCGCAGCAACCGCCGCCGCGACGGGTGGCTCGCCCGCCGTCGCCGTGTACGCGGGCCCAGTGCTCTCCGCCGGCAGGATCGAGCTGCTCCCGTTCCTGCGCGAGCAGGCCGTGTCCATCTCATCGCACCGCTTCGGCACCCCGCACCGTCACGACATCGCCGCGCTCGTCGCGCACCCCGCCTGAGGAGAACAACGATGAGGCCCAACACCGACTACCTGCTCGACGACGTCGCGACGATCCGCGAGCTCGTACGCGAGAACCCATGGGCGAGCATCGTCAGCTTCGTGCCGGGAAAGGGCCTCATCGCCTCGCACTATCCGATCCTGCTGGATGACGACGCCGACGGCATCGTGCTGCTCAGCCACGTCGGTCGTCCAGACGAGCGTCTGCACGAGCTCGGCGGCCATGAGGCGATGGTGATCATCTACGGACCACAGGGCTATGTGTCACCGAGCTGGTACGACGCGTCACCGGCCGTGCCCACCTGGAACTTCGCCGTCGCCCACCTGTACGGCACGCCGGAGCTCCTCTCCGACGAAGAGAACCTCCAGGTGCTGGAGCGGCTCGTCGACCACTTCGAGCACCCGCTGCCCGAGCCCTATCTGATGAACCGCACGCTGGAGAACGCCGACTACGCGGCGCGCATCGTGCACGGCACCGTCGGATTCCGAATGAGAGTCACCCGTTTCGAGGCGAAGGACAAGATGAGCCAGGACAAACCCGCAGGCGTCATCGGCCGCGTGATCGACGCACTCGGCAAGCCAGGGCCGTATCAGAACCCCGCCCTCGCCGCGCGTATGCGGGCTGTCAACGAGGTGTCGGCATGACCGCGTTCGTCGGCGTCTCCGACATGGTGCGGTGGATCGCGCAGCATGGCGCGGCCGAGATCATGGCGGGCATGGCGGATGCCGTCGAGGAGGACTTCCGGCGATGGGAGTCATTCGACAAGTCGGCCAGGGTCGCCAGCCACACCCCCTTCGGCGTCATCGAGCTGATGCCGATCAGCGACCCCGACCTCTACGCGTTCAAGTACGTCAACGGGCATCCGTTCAATCCGGCTCGCGGCTACCAGACGGTCACCGCGTTCGGGGTGCTCGCCGATGTGCACAACGGGTACCCGGTCTTCCTGGCCGAGATGACAGTGCTGACGGCCTTGCGCACCGCGGCGACATCGGCCATGGTCGCCCGCCACCTCGCCAGGGCGGACTCGCAGGTGATGGCGATGATCGGCGCCGGCAGTCAAGCGGAATTCCAGGCGCTCGCCTTCCACGCGGTGCTCGGCATCGAGAAGCTGCGCATCTTCGACGTCGACCCGGCAGCATCCGAGAAGTTCGTGCGCAATCTCGGCTCGCGCGGTTTCGACATCACGGTGTGCTCCTCGGCATCCGAGGCGGCTGCCGGTGCCGACATCGTCACCACGTGCACGGCGGACAAGGCGGTGGCGCAGGTGCTGACCGACGCCGACGTCACTCCCGGCATGCACATCAACACGATCGGCGGGGACTGCCCAGGTAAAACCGAGCTCGATCCGCGCATCCTCGATCGCGGACCCGTGTTCGTCGAGTACCCGCCGCAGACCCGGATCGAGGGCGAGATCCAGAACGTCGCCGCAGATTTCCCGGTGACGGAGTTCTGGAAGGTGCTCGCCGGGACTGCTCCAGGACGCACGTCTGCCGAGCAGGTCACCATCTTCGACTCCGTCGGCTTCGCGATCGAGGATTTCTCCGCGCTGCGGTATCTGCGCGAGAGTGTTGCCGGTACGTCACTCGCTCACGAGATCGACCTCGTCGCAGCACCAGAAGACCCGAAGGATCTTTTCGGGTTCGCCACCGCTCCCGTGCCCGTCGCCTGATCGTCTGCCCTCCTGTCGCCTGACCCGAACCAGAACCGGAGAATCATGTCCCTCACCCTCCTCGGCGCGCGACCTTTCGGCGGAGACCCCGTCGACATCGTCATCCGTGATGGCCTGATCGCCGAGATCGTCCCCGCAGGCTCACTGTCCGGAGAAGGAACCGTCGAGGGCGAGACCGTCGACGTCTCCGGCCGCTGGATCGGGCCGGGCATGTGGGACTCGCACGTGCATTTCACGCAGCACGTGATCCGGCGGAGCCGGGTCGATCTCACCGGCACGACCAGTGCCGCTGACGTGCTCGCCACCGCCCGCCGTGCCCTTGACTCGGGACATCCGCTGCTGAACGGCATGCTCATGGGCTACGGCTTCCGCGACGGGCTGTGGGAGGAACCGGCCTCGCTCGCCGCGATCGAGGCGGCCATACCCGAGGTGCCCGTCATTCTCGTCAGTGGTGATCTGCACTGCGGCTGGATGAACCGCGCCGCTGCCGCGCGTCTCGGTGTCGACCTCGATGAGACCGGCCTGCTGCGCGAGGGACCCTGGATCGAGGTGCACCACTCGATGGACCAGACCGATGCTCTGCCGCTATCGGCGTACCGCGAAGCGGCGGATGCCGCCGCATCCCGTGGGGTGGTGGGCGTCGTCGAGTTCGAGAGTGCCGACAACGTGACCGAATGGCGAGCCCGCGTGGACGGCGGCGTCACGAGCCTGCGCGTCGAGGGCGCCGTCTGGCCCGACCGGTTGGAGAAGGTCATCGCCGACGGGTGGCGCACCGGCGACCCGATCGACGACCAGGGCCTGGTGCGGTTCGGCCGGCTCAAAGTCGTGGTCGACGGATCGCTCAACACCCGCACCGCGTGGTGCTGGGACCCGTACCCGGGCATGGACCCGTCCCATCCGCTCGCCTGCGGCATGGAGAGCGTGCCGATCTCAGAGCTTCGCCGTCTGCTCGAGCGTGCGCGGGATGCGGGGATCGACGCCGCCGTGCACGCGATCGGCGACCGCGCCAACAGCGAGGTGCTCGACACGTTCGCCGAGCTCGGCATGCGCGGTGTGATCGAGCACGCGCAGTTGGTGCGCGAGGATGACTTCGCCCGTTTCGCCGAACTCGGCCTGGTGGCCAGTGTGCAGCCGGAGCACGCCATGGACGACCGTGACGTCGCCGATCATC
This sequence comes from Microbacterium murale, assembly GCF_014635185.1. Taxonomy (GTDB): domain Bacteria; phylum Actinomycetota; class Actinomycetes; order Actinomycetales; family Microbacteriaceae; genus Microbacterium; species Microbacterium murale. Next base: position 203,976 of record NZ_BMCM01000001.1, on the reverse strand, counting down.
ACTGGGCAGGGCGCACGGACCGCGCGTTCGCGTTCGGTTCAATGCACCGTGCCGGTGCCGAGTTGCGGCTGGGCTCCGATGCTCCGGTCGCGCCCTTGGATCCCTGGATCTCGATCGGCGCCGCCACCGCCCGCAGTCGGGGTGAGCGGGAAGCCTGGCACCCGGAGCAGCAGGTTCCGCTGGATGTCGCGCTCGCGGCATCCACTCGCTCGACGCTCGCCGTCGGGCAGCCGGCCGATCTCGTGATCACAGGTCGTGACCCCTACGCGTCCGATCGGGACGAGCTGCGCGACATGCCGGTGGCGGCCACGCTGCTGGGCGGACGATTCACCTGGCGGACGATCTGAGGAACGGATGACGATGGAGCAGCTCTTCACGAACGCGAAGGTCTTCACGGGCACGGGGGAGGACGACTTCGCGTCCGCCTTCCGCATCCGAGACGGTGTCTTCGACTGGGTCGGCGATGCCACGGACGTCGACGGACAGGATGCTGTCGACCTTGGTGGACGCACGGTGCTGCCCGGCCTGATCGACAGCCACACGCACCCGGCGCTGATGGCGGGCACGGCCGCTGCGGCCGAGTGCTTCCCGCCGGCGGTCACCTCCGTCGACGACCTCGTCGAGGTCATGCGGGCGCACGCGGAGACCGTCACCGCAGAGGGTGCCTGGATCCTGGGCCGCGGCTTCGACGACACGAAGTTCCCCGAGCGCCGCATGCCGACCGCGGCCGACCTCGACCGGGTGTCACTCGATCGGCCGGTGCTCATCTGGCGCTGCGACGCGCACTCCGCGGTGTGCAACACGAAGGCGCTCGAGCTCGCCGGCATCACGGCGGCCACTCCCGACCCGGACGGGGCCCGCTTCGAACGCCACCCCGACGGAGCGCCCAACGGCGTGCTCACCGAGATCGCGGCCGTCGGCGACGTGGCCGCATTCATCCCCGCACCGAGCCGCGACGAGCAGATCGACGCGCTGATCGCACTCGGTGACGAGCTCGCATCGCGCGGCATCGTCGCCGTGTGCGATCTGCTCTCCACACGTCTTGCCGAGCCGCTCACCACCTTCCGTGCCGCGGCGGAGCGCGGCCTCCGCCTGCGGGTTGCGCTGTACCCGGGCTGGGATCCGGAACAGCCTCTGGCCGATCTCCACGACGACGACCGCGAGGGGCGGATCCGCATCGCCGGAGTCAAGGTCGTGCTCGACGGGGCGTACTCGAACCGCACGGCCTGGGTCCACGAGCCGTACCCTGAGTCCTGCGATCACGGCCTGCGCCTCGTCGCGGATGAGGACGTCCGTGCGGCGGCGGACTGGGCACGCCGCAACGGCGTGCAGTTGGCCGTGCATGCGATGGGGGACCAGGCGCTCGACCGCGTCGTCGAACTGTTCGCAGACGAAGAACCCTGGCTCACCGGCATCCCGTCGGTGCGCATCGAGCACGCGACGATCGTGAGCGACGACTACGTGCGCCGGTTGCGGGATGCGCGGATGAGTTTCGGCATCGCCACGCACACCGTGTTCTTCTTCGCCGAGTACGACGGCTATGAGAAGGCGCTGCGCGCCGAGCAGGTGACGGATGCCTATCCCATCGCCAGGCTGTACGCGGGCGTCGAGGCGCTCGCGCTGTCGTCGGACCGCCCGGCCACGGCATGGAGCGGCGCCGACGACGTCATGCTCTCGGTGGAGGCCGCCGTGCGTCGGCGCACCTACAACGGAATCGACTTCGGCCCCGCAGCCGCGATCACGGCCGCGCAGGCGCTGGTGCTCTATACCGGCAGGGCGCGGATGCTGTCGCCGCTGGAGCACGTCGGCGAGATCACGCCGGGGTTCGACGCCAGCTTCGCCGTGCTCGAGCGCGACGTGTTCACGGTGCCGGCGGAGGAGATCTCCGAGGTGCGTGTCGCGGAGACGTGGATCCGCGGGGAACGGGTGTTCACGCGCTGAGGCGAACTGCACCCGCGCGTCAGCCGAGCAGTTCCTCGTTGTGCTCGCCCAGCAGGGGAGCGCGGCCGAGCACGGCGGTGCCGTTCGTTCCGAGAGCGGAGCGGGCGATGAGTACGCCCTCGTCTTCGAAGACCATGCCCATGGCAGTGGCCTGGGCGCCGCGAGCCGCTTCGTCAGCCGGGCGCACGCGGGCGATCAGCACACGATGCCGCTGCAGCCGCTCGGCGATCTCATCGACGGTGAGAAGCGCGAGCCGTTCCGCGAGCAGTGCCTCGAGTGTGTCGCGGTCTCGCACGCGTCCTTCGTTGCGTCGCCACTGCTCGCGGCCGAGCTCATCCTCCATGTCGAGCGCTGTGGCGAGACGGGCGAACATCGGGTCGTTGGTCGCGCCCAGCACGGCATGCCCGTCGGCGGCGGCGAAGGCGCGGTACGGCACGATCGACGGATGCCCGCTGCCCCACGGCCGGGGAGCGGGGCCTCCGGCCGAGACGCTTGCGATCACGGTGCCGAGAGAGGAGAGCGCGGTGGCGAACAGCGAGACCTCGATACGGCGCCCCTTGCCGGTACGGGTGCGCTCCAGGAGTGCGGCGAGCACACCGTTGATCATCGACATGCCGGTGGCGATGTCGACCATCGCGACGCCGGAGCGCACCGGTCCGCTGTCCGCGTAGCCGGTCAACTGCATGAGCCCGGACTCCGCCTCCACCGTCACGGCCGTCCCCGGCTCCGCCCACATGGGGCCGACGGGGGAGAAGCCGCTGATCGACGCGTAGATGAGATGGGGGAACCGCTCCGTCAGCACGCCGGGGCCGACGCCGAGCCGCTCGGCGACTCCAGGGCGGAAGCTCTCGACGACGACATCCGCATCGGCGATCAGGCCGATGGCCTTCTCTCGATCGGCGGCGACCGTGAGGTCGAGCGCGACACTCCGCTTGCCGCGATTGATCGCGTGGAAGTAGGCGCTGTCCTCGCCCACGAACGGCGGGCCCCATGCGCGGGTGTCATCGCCGGCATCCGGCTTCTCGATCTTGATGACGTCGGCGCCGAGCTCGGCGAGCGTCATGGTCGCGTAGGGTCCCGCGAGGAGTCGGGTGAAGTCGATGACGCGGATGCCGCGCAACGGCTGGAACGGCTCTGGTTCATTCGGCTCACCGGGCATGCGGTCACGCTATCGAGTCGGATCGACAAGTCTCATGGGCGATCGGCACATGCCCGACGGCGGTGACTGGTTCCGAAGCCCACCCGGTGCGACGCTCAGACGGCGCCGAGCAGTCGCACCCGGCAGGCGAGCTCGACGGCGAAGCGGGTGTCGGGGTCATCCAGATCGACATCCAGGCGCTCGCGGATCTGCCGCATCCGGTAGCCGACGCCGTTCGGATGCATCATCAGCTCGCGACCGGCGTGCACGAGCGAGCTGCCGTGGGCGAGATACACCTGCAGTGTGCGCACCGCGGTGAGGGCGCGCTCCGGGCCGAGGGCGTCGAGCGGATGCAGGATGTCGTGCAGCAGATCCCTGCTGATCGGGGAGGCGTACACGTCCAGCAGAACACGGCGCAGTCCAGTGACATCGGTGAGCTCTACCCCGCCCAAGCGCCCAGCCGCGATGGCCGACTCCGCAGCGATCCGCGCCTCTGCGGCGGACTGACGCACACCGATCGCGCCCAGCTGCGGTGTGCCGAGACCAAGGGTGTACGCCCAGCCGGGCCCACCGAGCACCTGCGCCTGCTCCTGGATGCGCACGGCGACCTCACGCACCCGGCGCTGGTGGTCGGCTGCCCCGTGCTCCTCGGTGCACACGAGCATGAGATCGTCCTGCAGGAACGCGAGGTGCCACATCTCGTCGCGTGCTTCGACGAGTTGCAGCGCGAAGAGTTCGAGTGCCGGTTGCACAGTGCGCGGGGCACGAGCCTGGGGATCGGCCGCGCTCGTCGGGGCCAGCCATGCCGCGACGTGCGACTGCTGCAGGGGCAGCCCCAGCCGTGCGGCCTGTCCGACGAACCCCTCCACGCGTGAGGACTCCGCGAGGACGAGCTCGATCAGCAGGTCGGCGCGGGACTGCGTGGAGGCGTAGCGGTCGCGGGTGCTGCGCTGCACCGCGCGTGAGAGCAGCGAGGCGATCACGGGGACGGCGACACCTGTGGCGGCATCCGGTGAGGAGGCGACGACGCGGCCGATCGGCACCTCGCCGATGCAGACGGCATCGCTCTGCGACCAGGAGACGGACGGATCCTCGACGAGCGCCACCTCGATGCCCAGAGCTGCGGACGCGGCGGCGAGGATCGCGTCGATCGTGCCGTCGGATGCGGCGGCGGCTGTCGCCCGTTCCACCGCCAGCGCTCCGCGCATCATGGCCTCGGAGGCGCCGCCGGCGATCGCCCTGTCGATCGCCTTCGCGAGGTCGGCGGCCTTCGTGCCCGGCGCGGCGAACACCGGGACGCCGGCGCGGCCGGCGAGGACGGCCGCCGTCTCCGGCAGCGCGAGGTCGGAGGCGAAGACGACACCGGCGAGGCCCCTCGCGCTCGCCTGGCGCAGCGCCACATCGATGCGGAACGGCGGCGGCTGCTCGTCGCCGGTGATGATGACGAGGGTGCCGGCCGCCGTGGAACTGAGGCCGTCGACGGCGACGAGGTCCACGCGCTCGATCGCTCGATCATCGACGGGGCCGGCCTGATGCCGCAGGCCAAGGCGTTCGGCATCCGTTCGGAGATCCTCGATCGAGTACTGTGCCATGAGCACAGTCTGGCAGGAATCACTGGATGCTCAAGACATTGTCGGTAGGCAATGCCCTCCGTACGGTGGGGACATGGCTCAGACATCTCCCGCTCCGCAGACAGCGGTGCGCATCACCGAGATCACCGAGGGCGACATCGCAGCCCTCGGCATCGGCACGGCGATCTTCGGCACCGGCGGGGGCGGTGAGGTGTACGGCGCACAGACCATGGTCGAACGCGAACTTCGTACGCACGGCCCCGTCCGGCTCGTGACCGTCGACGACCTCGGGCCGGACGATGTCGTGATCCTGATGTCCGGCATCGGCGCACCGACGGTCGGCATCGAGATGCTGTCCTCGAAGGGGCAGATCCACGCTCTTCTGGAAGAGGCCGAGCGGCTCCTCGGTCGCCCTGTCACGACGCTGATGGCGGCGGAGATCGGCGGCAGCAACGGTGTCCGTCCGATCGGCTGGGCCGCGCAGCTGGGCTTGCAGGTGCTCGACGCCGACGGCATGGGCCGCGCGTTCCCGGATGCCGCGATGATGGCCATGAACGTCGCGGGAGTGCACTGCGACTGGGCGGTGCAGAGCGACGTTGTCGGCAACATCACCGTCATGAAGACGGTCGACCTGCACTGGCTGGAGCGGCATGCGCGCGCGCTCACGGTCGCGAGTGGATCGATCTGCATCGGCGCCCACTACCCGATGACGGCCGACACCGTGCGCGGCGCCGTCATCGAGGGCACCGTGAGCGCGGCGATCCGTGTGGGCCACGCTCTCCTGAGCGCATCGGAGCCCGTGGCGGCGATCGCCGCCGAGCTGGACGCCCGGGTGCTCCTCAGCGGAAAGATCACCGATCTCGACCGTCGCACCGTCGGCGGATTCGTCCGCGGATCGGTGACGATCACCGGCATCGGCGACGACCGCGGTCGATTGCAGCGGCTGGAGCTGCAGAACGAGAACCTCCTGGTGCTCGAGGACGGCGAGGTGCTCGTCAGCGTGCCGGATCTCATCACCATCATCGACACCGAGACCGGGCATGCCATCACGACCGAGATGCTCCGCTTCGGGCAACGGGTCTCCGTGCTCGCGTGGCCATGCGATCCGGTGTGGCGCACTCCGCGCGGTCTTGAGCTCGCGGGACCAGCCGCCTTCGGCTACGACCTTCCGTACACGCCTTTCGAGGGAGCAGCCCGATGACCGCCCGTGATCTCGCCCTCGGCGTCGACGTCGGTGGAACGAACACCGACGCCGTCATCCTCGACGGGTACGGCACCGTCCTCGCCGAGACGAAGCGACCGACGACCGACGACGTCACCGGCGGCATCCGCGCCAGTATCGCCGACGTGCTGGCGGCGGTCGGCGCGGAGCGCAGCCGTGTCTCCCGCGTCATGCTCGGCACCACTCATGCGACGAACGCGATCGTGCAGCGTCGCGGCCTCGACAGGGTCGCGATGATCCGCCTCGGCGCGCCGGCGGCGACGGAGTTCCCTCCGCTCACCGGGTGGCCGCAGGACCTCGCCGACATGGTCCTCGCCGGCTCTGCCATGGTCGGCGGCGGCCATATGGTCGACGGCACGCCGATCTCGCCGCTGGACCGTGACGGAATCCGCCGATTCGTCGACGGACTGGGCGGCTTCGACGCGATCGCCGTTGCCGGGATCTTCAGCCCGTCCTCGCCCGAGCAGGAGCTCGAGGTCGCAGAGATGCTGCGAAATCACCTCGGCCAGGACACGCGCGTCTTCCTCAGCCAGGACATCGGCCCGACCGGGCTGCTCGAACGCGAGAACGCCACCGTGCTCAACGCCGCGCTGTACAGCGTCGCGCTCGCGGTCACGGATGCTCTCGTCACCGTCGTCGCTGAGGAGGGACTCGACGCGCAGACCTTCTTCGCACAGAACGACGGCACGCTCATGTCGCTCGACTACGCGGCCCAGTACCCGGTGCTCACGATCGGTTCTGGTCCGGCGAACTCGATCAGAGGCGCTGCATACCTCTCCGGCCACGACAACGCGATCGTCGTGGATGTGGGCGGCACGACCAGCGACCTCGGCGTCGTGGTCGGCGGGTTCCCCCGTGAGTCGACGCTGCCCCGCGAGATCGGTGGCGTGCGCACGAACTTCCGGATGCCGGACGTGCTCTCCGTGGGGATCGGCGGCGGCACGATCGTCGATGTCGCCACCGGTCGCGTCGGACCGGAGTCGGTCGGCTACCGGATCGATCGGGAGGGTCTGCTGTTCGGCGGCTCGACGCCGACGCTGACGGACGCCGCTGCACTCATCAGCAGCCCTGTGGCCGGTCGCCGGCTCCCCGCATTGCCGCCCGCCACGGCAGCCGCACTTGAGGCGGCCCTCGCCATCATCACCGATCGACTGGATGCCGCCGTCGAGCGCCTGTCGCTCGGCCGGGCCGATATCCCGCTCGTCGTCGTCGGCGGCGGAGGATTCCTCGTTCCCGATCGTCTTCCCAGTGCCGGAGAAGTGCTGCGTCCGGATCACGGCGGCGTCGCCAACGCCGTTGGCGCGGCGATCTCGCTCGCCGGTGGACGTGCCGATCAGATGGCGCCGATGGGTGAGCGTGAGGCGGCCATCGAGCAGGCATCCGAAGCGGCCATCGCCAAGGCCATCCAGGCCGGAGCCGATCCGCTCGAGGTCTCCGTCGTCGAGATCCTCGAGACCCATGTGCCCTATACGGCGCAGCCGACCGTGAACGTCTCCGTGAAGGCGGCCGGACCGCTCGCCCGACTCACAGCCGGAGCTATCTCCGGCTGACGCACCAGCCCTGCACCACACCCGATGGACATCATCACCCGAAAGAGGAGATTGCAATGAAACGCAGTATCGCAGTACCGGTGGGAGCCGGACTCGTCGTCCTCGCCATGACATTGGCGTCATGCTCGGGTTCCGCAGGCGGCCAAGGGTCGCCCGAGGGAGACTACGTCTCCGGTGGAACCTTCACCCAAGCGATCTTCCCGGAGGTGGGCAGCATCATCCCGATGACCGCCACGCAGCCGCAGGAGATCCAGATCAACACCTACGCCTACGAGACCCTGATCTATACGGATGCCGAGGGCGAGCAATCGCCGTGGCTCGCCGATTCCTGGGAGCTGGGAGACGACGGGAAGTCGGTGACGTTCGAACTCAAGGACGGCGTGACCTTCCACGACGGATCGGAGTTCACCGCCGAAGTCGCGGCCGCGAACCTCAACTACCATGCCGACCCCGCCAACGCCACAGTGCTGGCGGACGTCCTGCCCGCGGGCCTCAAGGCCACCGGCAGCGGGTCGACCCTGGAGGTCACGGCAGACGCCTCCGACCCGTTCCTGGCGAGCATCGTCGGCAGCATCATGATGGTCGGCGAGGCTGGGCTCGAGAACCCGTCGAGCCTCGAGGAGGCCTCCAACGGAACCGGGCTCTACGAGCTGACGGACGTGAAGGCGGATCGCTATCTCTTCGAGGCACGAGACGACTACACCTGGGGACCGAACGACGTCACCTCCGACACCGTTGGTCTGCCAGGGTCCCTGGAGATCAGCGTCGTCACGGACACGTCAACCCGCACGAACCTGCTGCTCTCCGGCGAGCTCAACGCGGCTGCGGTCGAGGGGCCGGACCAGGATCGCATCGAGGCCGCCGGCTACGAGTTCGCCGGAATCATCAATCCGATCGGTCAGATGCTCTTCAACGAGCGAGCGGATCGGCCCACGCACGACCCGCTGGTCCGTGAAGCGCTCATCCTGGGCTTCAACCACGAGGACACCGCCGAGGTCGTCAGCGGCGGTCGCCCCGTCGAGCTGACCTCCTGGATCACCGACGCGCCGTTCACCTGCTTCAGCGAGGAGCCGGTCTGGGACCGTCCGGATTCCGACACGGAGCGCGCAGCCGAACTGCTGGACGAGGCGGGCTGGGTGGAAGGCGCCGACGGACAGCGCAGCAAGGACGGCGAGCCGCTGACCATCAACTTCATCTACGACGCCACCTCCACCGCTCATGCGTCGGCGGCTGAACTCGTCGCCGAGGACTGGGACGAGCTCGGCATCACTACCGAGCTGATCGCGATGGACGGTGCCAGCTGGTCGGAGTATCTCTACGAGACCTTCGACTACGACACCGGCTGGATCCAGATCGGCGTCGGAAGCCCCGTGACGCAGGACCTCTTCTACGGAGGCGCCTTCCCCGAAGAAGGCGGCCTGAACTTCATGGGCGTCGATGACGAGGAGTACAACGCGTTCGCCGATCAGGCTCGTGCAGCGGCAGATGCCGACGAGGCCTGCGGATACTGGCAGCAGGCGGAGAAGACCGTGGTGGAGAACTTCCACACGCTGCTGCTGACCGGAACCATCCGCCCGACGTACATGTCCGGTGCAACGTTCGAGATCACCGACTACCTCCAGCCGGTCACGATCCGAATGACCGAGTGAGCCGCAGGCGATGACCACGACCGAGCCCCGTCAGGGAACACCCGTCACCGGACGGCTGCTGCAACTGCGAGAACTGCAGCAGCGGCGCTCGCCGCGCACCGACTTCGCCATCCGGCGGATCGGACGGCTGATCGTCAGTCTTCTGGTCGTGGTCCTCGCCGCGTTCTTCCTCATCCACTTCGTCCCGGGTGATCCGGTGCGGGCGGCCCTCGGGCCCACCGCCCCGGCGGCCCTGGTCGAGAGCACTCGGGCCGACCTCGGGCTGGACAAGCCGGTACCTCAGCAGCTCCTCGACTACCTGGCGGGACTGCTGCAGGGAGATCTCGGCACGTCGATCCAGTCGGGTCTCTCGGTCACCGGCACGATCGTGTCTCGTTTTCCGACCACGCTGAGCCTCGCCGCGCTGGGCTTCATCGTCGCCGTGATCGGCGCGCTGCCGATCGGCATGGGCGCGGCGCTGCTCGCACGCACCGGTCGGGGTCGCTCGCTCAACAGCGGAGTGTCCGGTCTGCTCGGTGTGCTCATCGCCGTACCGGATTTCCTGCTCTCGGTCGGACTGATCGCCCTGTTCAGCATGTGGCTGGGGCTGTTCCCCCCGGCCGGATGGGGTGGTGCGCCGAACGCCGTGCTGCCGGTGCTCGGGCTCGCGCTCGGTCCGATGGCCTACCTCGCGCGGATCGTGCAGGTGGAGATGATCAAGGTGCTGGATTCGACCTACATCGCCACCGCACGGGCGAAGCGCCTGCCGCAGCGGCTGATCCTGCTCCGGCACGCGCTGCCGAACATCATCACCGCCACGTTGACCGTGGGAGGGCTCCTTCTCTCCGGGCTCGTCGCCGGTACGGTCATCATCGAGACCGTGTTCGCGATCCCCGGTACCGGCAGCACGCTCGTCGCAGCCGTCGGCACGAAGGACTACCCGATGGTGCAGGGCATGGTGCTCGTGTATGCCGCCATGGTCCTCGCCGTGAACCTCGTCGTCGATCTGATCCTCATCACGATCGATCCGCGCACCACGATCGCAGAAGGGTGAGTGTCGAGATGACGACGATCGTTCCCCGTAATCCGGATGCCGACCTCATCAGCACCGTACCCGAGAAGCCGCGGCGCCGATCGCGTTGGATCAGCGTGCCAGGCATCGCCGCACTGATCGGCATCGCCGTGCTGGTCACGATCGCGATCATCGGCCCCGACACGTGGATGACGGCGGCCACGGAACGCAACATCGCCGAGCGATGGTCCGGCGCGAGCGCCCAGCACGTCTTCGGCACCGACGACATCGGCCGCGACATCTTCGCCAGGGTCATGGTCGCCGCGCGCCTCTCGCTGCTGCTCACCGCGGGAGCCACGGCGATGCTCATCGGCGGCGGCCTCATCATCGGGCTCACGGCGGCCATTCTCCCCAAGCACGCCAGACGGGCGCTGATCTGGGTGATGGACATGCTGCTGGCGTTCCCGTGGCTGCTGCTCGTGCTGTTCTTCACGGTGATCTGGGACGCTTCGGCGACCGGGGCGATGCTGGCGATCGGCCTGGCCGGCATCCCCAGCATCACGAGACTCGTCTACAACATGGCGTCGTCCGTCGCCGATCAGGACTACGTGCGTGCGGCGCGGGTCGTCGGTGTCGGCCCCTTGGGGATCATGTTCAAGCATGTGCTGCCGAACATCGCGAACCCGCTGCTCGTGCAGTCCGCGGCATCCGCCAGCGTCACCCTGCTCGCGTTCGCCGGGCTCTCGTTCCTCGGACTCGGCGTGCAGGCGCCGGAATACGACTGGGGTCGACTGCTCAACGAAGGTCTCGGGCATCTCTACACCAACCCCATGGCAGCCATCGGCCCAGGCATAGCCATCGTCTTCTCGGGGCTCGTGTTCACCATGATCGCTGAGACGATCGCCGAACAGCCTGGTCAGGGGCTGCGGGCGGTCGCCCGTGCGAGCCGGCTGGCGGCGCTCACACGCGTCGGATCCCGGTCGACGGCGGCAGCTCCTGCGTCCACGAACGACAGCGATACGGCGCTCGCCGAGGTGCAGAACCTCCACATCTCCTACCCCGATGGCGACGGCGGGATCGTCGAGCGTGTCCGCGGTGTGAGTCTGCGGGTCCGCTCCGGTGAGGTCGTCGGCATCGTCGGCGAGTCGGGCTCGGGAAAATCCCTGACAGCGATGGCGCTCGCGGGTCTTCTGGAAGCGCCGGCCATCGTCGAAGCCGAGGTGCGTCGTTTCGACGACATCGACCTCGCTGCGAAGCTCACGTCCGCCGACCGGAAGCGTCTCGGTGTCGAACTCGGCGTCATCTTCCAGGATCCGCTCACCTCGCTGAACCCGGCGCTGACGATCGGACGCCAGCTGACCGAAGTGCCTCAGCAGCATCTCGGTATGAGCAGGGCGCAGGCGCGCGCCCGCGCTGTCGAGGGGTTGGATGCCGTCGGCATCCCCGATCCGTCCGCACGACTCGGCGATTACCCGCACCAGTTCTCCGGCGGGATGCGGCAGCGCGCGATGATCGGCATCGCGCTGACCGGACATCCGCGTCTGATCATCGCCGACGAACCGACGACGGCGCTCGACGTCACGGTGCAGCGTCAAGTGCTCGGCGTACTGCGCCGGGCGCAGCACGCCACCGGCGCGGGCATCGTCTTCATCTCTCATGACATCGCCCTCGTCTCCGGCTTCTGCGATCGGGTGGTCGTGATGAAAGACGGCGAGATCGTCGAAGAACTGGATGCTGCGCGCATCAAGGAGCAGGCCACGCACCCGTACACGCGGGCGCTGATCGCCTGCCTTCCGGACATGAGCTCGGACCGCACGCGCCCGCTGCCCGTCATCGGTGATCTTTCGCATTCTGAGCTTGAGGAGGTGTCCGCGTGAGCGCACTGGAACTCCACGATCTGCATGTTCGGTACGGGCGGCGAGAGGTCGTATCCGGGGTGTCCCTCGAGGTGCCGGCCGGACGCACGCTCGGGCTCGTCGGCGAGTCGGGCTCCGGTAAGTCGACGATCGCGAACGCCGCTGTGGGGCTGGCCCCGGTGCACTCGGGCGACATCCGCGTGCACGGTGTCAGCTCGGTCGGACGTCGACGCGAGGCGCGGACCGCCCGTCGGCGCATCCAGATGGTGTTCCAGGATCCGTTCTCCGCACTCGACCCGCGGATGCCGATCGGCGAATCCATCGCGGAGGGGCTGAGAGCGACGGGTCGCGACCTCTCCCGCCAGGCTCGTCGCGACCGCGTCGCCGAGCTGCTCCGGCAGGTCGATCTCGACCCGGCCAGGGCGGGGGAGCTGCCGAAGTCCTTCTCCGGTGGCCAGCGCCAGCGGATCACCATCGCCAGGGCGCTCGCGGGCGATCCGGAGATTCTCATCGCAGACGAGGTGACCAGCGCGCTGGACGTCTCAGTGCAGTCCACGGTCCTGAACCTGCTGCGTGATCTGCAGCAGCGGCTGGACCTGACGATGCTGTTCATCTCGCACAACCTCGCGGTCGTGCGCTACATCAGCGACGAGATCGCCGTGATGCGCGACGGGCGGATCGTCGAACGAGGAGAGACGGAATCTCTGCTGCAGGCACCGTCGGAGTCGTACACTCGGGAGCTGCTCACCGCGGTTCCGGTCCTCGGCCGGAAGATGGAGTTCGAAGATGCCTGACGCGGGAGGGCCGGGGCGCACCTGATGCACCTCATCGCCTTCAGCGCGGGAAAGATCCGCACCCAGTTGATCGATGGTGAGAACGTTCGCACCGCATACGTGAAGTCGCCGGTGCCGGAACCGTGGGTCATCACGACGACCGGAGCCGCCGGAGACGAGGTCGCGGTGCACAGCGACCACCTGTACGCCTTCGACCACGAAAGCTATGACTACTGGTCCGAGGAGCTCGGCGTTGCGCGCGACGACTGGGATGACGGTCATTTCGCGGAGAATCTGACGTTGGACACGCTCGATCAGACGCAGCTGCGAGTCGGTGACCGATATCGGCTGGGCACCGCCACGATCGTCGTCACCGGTCCGAGAGTGCCGTGCTGGAAGCTCACGTGGCGGCTCGGACAGCCGAAGACCTTCATGCGGCGCTTCCGTCTGTCCGGCCGCTCAGGAGCCTACTTCGGGGTGATCGAGCCGGGAGTCGTCCGCCCGGGAGACGATCTCGTCCTGCTCGGTGGGGGCGAGGGGATGCCCTCGGTCGCAGACCTGTCGTTGTTGTGCGACTCCGGTACCGGGGTGACGACCGTGCAGCGCGAGACGATCGACAGGGCGCTCGCATCCGAGCACCTCAGCGCGACGGTGCGGGGTACTCTGACGCTCAAGCTGGCGGGACTCGATCGGGATGCGCGGAATTCTCCCGGTGCCTGGAGGGGATGGCGCCCGTTCGAGATCGACGAGATCGTCGAGGAGACCGCCGATGTGCGCTCTTTCTCGCTCAAGCCCTCGGACGGTGGCATCCTTCCGGCATTCCGCGCCGGACAGCACGTCGTCGTGCGCTTGAGCGCTCCCGGCGCGCAGCCGATCGTGCGGACCTGGAGCCTCTCGGACTTCGCGGGCGAACCCGACCGGTTCCGGATCACGGTCAAGCGCCTCTCCGGCGGTCTGGGCAGCGGTGCTCTGTTCCGGGCGGCGCGTGGCGAGCTTCACGTCGAACTGCGTTCGCCGGCGGGTCGTTTCCGCCTCGATCGCGGCAGTTTCCGGCCGGTGGTCCTCATCGCTGCGGGGATCGGCATCACCCCGATGATGGCGATGATCCGATCCCATCTCGCGCGCGGGCACGTGCCGCCGCTGTGGCTGCTCTACGCGTCGCGGACGCCTGAGCACACCGCCTTCCGCGAAAAACTCGACGAGCTCTTCGGAGCGCACGACGATCTGAACCTGCACTACTTCTATTCCGCTGCTCCAGATGACGCCGTGCCGGAGGCCGCGGCGCCCGATCGCGCATCAGTGCACCGCGGACGGATCACCGCCGAGCGGGTCATCGACGTGATGCGGGGAAACTATCTTTCGGTGCCCGACGGCAGGGCGAGCATCCCCTGGTTCGAGAGCGACATGTACGTGTGCGGCCCTGTCGAGTTCAACGATGCGGTGCAGGAAGGGCTGATCGCTGCCGGCGCGAACCCGGATCACGTGTTCGCGGAGGAGTTCGCTCCGAGCGCGGTCGATCCGTCGGCACCTCGGCGCCAGGCGGACGCGACCGTCGTCTACGCATCACGCGGACTCGAGAAGACCTGGGTCGCGACCGGGGAGCAGACGCTCCTCGAGCTCGCTGAGGACAGCGGACTGGAACTGCCTTCCGACTGCCGCGCCGGCACCTGTCGTACGTGTGAGGCGCGACTGCTTTTCGGCGAGATCGACAGAGGAGAGTCCGTCGCCGTCGACGGCACCCGTCGCGCGCTTCTGTGCATCGCCTATCCGCTCTCCGATCTCGTGGTCGTCGAGCCGCCGGCCGACTCCGAAGCCTGATCACTTCGCTCTGGGGGATTCGCACACCGGAATCAGCCATCCGTATGATCGGCGCACATTCTGCGGATCCTTCTCGCTGAATACGCTCGGACCACCTGGACGCGGTGCCAGTGACCACCTGGACGCGGTGCCAGTGACCACCTGGACGCGGTGCCAGTGCTCGGCGAGAGGATGCAGTTCTGATGACGCGATTCGAGGCGGATGCCGCGGTACTGCAGGACAGCCTGATCGCGGTCAGGCGCGAGCTGCACCAGGTGGTCGAGCTCGGTCTCGATCTGCCGCGCACGCAAGAGGTCCTCCTGCGCGAACTCGCCGGACTCGGGCTGGAGATCACGACCGGCACCGCCCTCACCTCGGTGACCGCCGTGCTTCGAGGTGTGAGACCAGGGCCGGTCGTGCTGCTGCGCGCCGACATGGACGGCCTGCCGGTGCGCGAGGCCACCGGCCTCGACTACGCCTCGACGTCCGGACGCATGCACGCGTGCGGGCACGATCTCCACATGGCGGGTCTTCTGGGTGCGATCCGTCTCCTGGTCGCACGTCGCGACGAACTCCCCGGAACCGTGATCTTCATGTTCCAGCCCGGGGAAGAAGGGCAGGCCGGCGGCCGGATCATGCTCGACGAGGGTGTGCTGGAGGTCGCGGGCGAGCGCCCCGTCGCGGCATACGCGATCCACGTCGAATGCACGCTCGAGCGCGGGCAGCTCGTCACCCGGCAGGGCTCGATGATGGCCAGCGCGAGCGCGCTGCGCATGACACTGCGAGGTACGGGCGGGCATGCCGCTTTCCCGCAGAACGGCATCGACCCCGTCCCTGTGGCGGCGCAGCTCATCCTCGCGGTGCAGACGTTCGCCGCGCGCCGTCTTCCCGCCACCGACCAGGCGGTGATCTCGATCACTCGCCTCAGCAGCGACTCTGCCGCGAGTAACGTGCTGGCGGCCGAGGTGCAGCTGGAGGCGAACATCAGGACGCTCTCGAAGGCGACGTTGGAGACAGTCCGTGAACAGCTGCCGAAGATGCTCACGGGAATCGCCGAAGCGAACGGCTGCACGCTGGACGCCGAGTTCATCGCCTCGTACCCGGTGACCTATAACGACCCCGCTGAGACCGCCTTCGTGCTCGACGTGCTCGACGATCTGGTCGGGGCCGAGCGTGTCATTCGCCTCGAGGTGCCGTCGATGGCATCAGAGGACTTCGCGTACGTGCTCGAAGAGGTCCCTGGAACGCTCGTGTTCCTCGGCGCTGCGCCCGACGTGGACTCCGGGCCGCTGCACTCCGAACGTGCGGTGTTCGACGACTCGGTGCTCGGATTGCAGGCCTCAGTGCTCGCCGAACTCGCATGGCGACGTCTGGAGCGCGTCTGATGCGGTCGTGGTCGGCTACGCCGCCGATCGCGGCACGCGCACGCATCGCCGCACGATCCGCGTACCAGCAGGGCGCCCAGGCGGGAGCGGACGCGTTCAAGCTCTCCAGCAACGAGAATCCCTTCGGCCCACTCCCGGGGGTAGTGGATGCCGTGCACCGGACCGTCTCTTTCAATCGCTACCCGGACGCGTCGGCGCCACGGCTGCGCGCGCGGCTCGCGGAGCGCTTCGGCGTCGGCGCGGATGCCGTGCACGTGACCGCGGGCTCCACATCGCTGCTGCAGCAGTTCGCCCTGGCGCTGTGCGAACCGGGAGACGAGCTGCTCTTCGCCTGGCGATCCTTCGACGGCTATCCCTGGATGGCGGACGTCTCCGGGGCAGTGCCGATCGCGGTGGCCCTGGATGCGGATGAGCGTCACGACCTCGACGCGATGGCGGACGCCATCACAGAGCGCACCCGGCTCATCGTCGTGTGCAGCCCGAACAACCCCTCGGGAACCGCTGTGACACAGGCGGCGTTCGACGCGTTCCTCGCGAGGGTGCCGCCCGGTGCGCTCGTGCTGCTCGATGAGGCCTACGCCGAGTTCGCGACGGATGCCGGCGTCGTCGACGGGCGACGCGTCGTCGCCGCCGGACACGAGAACGTCGTCGTGCTGCGCACGTTCTCCAAGGCGTACGGACTGGCCGGGCTGCGGGTCGGGTACGCTATCGGGCACCCTCGCGTGCTCGAGGCCGCGCGCATCGCCGGCATCCCGCTCTCCGTGACTGCGCACGGCGAGGAGGCGGCGCTGGCCAGCCTCGACGCCGAGCCCGCCCTCCTCGAACGCGTGCGCGTGATCGCCGAGCGGCGCGACCGGCTCGCGCAGGCGATTCGTGAGAGCGGCTGGACTGTTCCCCGATCGCAGGCGAATTTCGTGTGGCTGCCCACCGGCCTCGGCACCGCCCGCGCGGTGGCGGCCTTCGCCGACGCGGGGCTCATCGTCCGTGGATACGGTGAGGACGGCATCCGCATCACCATCGGCGAGGAAGAGTCTCTCGCGCCCATCGTGCGGATCGCGGCATCACTCGCCGAGCTCGGCGCACGGGTGTAAACTCGCCGGGTGCTGTTCTCGATGAGCGCCCTGAGGGCGCGGAAGGCGGTTGCAGGCGCGTCGAGCGCCGGCGGCAGAGGCTGAGTGCGAGCCGGAGGCGGAACCCCCGTCGCCGGTGACTCGTGATACCCGGCATCCATCTGACGGATGCCGTGACCTTCTCACCACACTCCAGAAAGCAGCTCTTCCATGCGTCCCATCGACGAGCGCGCCATCCGCGCGTCCTTCATCAACGCCTCCCGCAAAGAGGTCTCCTCCCTTTCTCTTCCGCAGGACTTCGCCGAGATCGACTTCGACCGGCTCGATTACCTCGGCTGGTCCGACCAGAAGTTCCCGCGGCGCGCGTACGTGGTCACCGAGGTCGACGGCGTCCTCACCGGCGCGCTCCTGCAGCGTGCCGAGCAGCGCGTGCTCGCGCGTGCGCAGTGCTCGTGGTGCGAAGACGTCACGCTCCGCCACGACGTCCAGCTGTACTCGGCACGCAAAGCCGGCGCCGCCGGCCGCAAGGGCGACACGATCGGCACGCTGGTGTGCGCCGAGTTCGGCTGCTCGAGCACCGTGCGGCGGCTGCCGCCGCTCGCCTACGAGGGCTTCGACCGCGAGACGGCGCGCGAACTGCGCATCCTGCGTCTGCAGGAGAACGTGACGGGGTTCCTGCGCGCCGTCGCCGACTGATTATCCGTCTGCGCGCGCACGCAGCGCGTCGCGCACGGCCAGCACGCCGCTGAGCACCTCCGCATGCGAGGTGCTCAGCGGCGACAGGCCGAGGCGGATGCCGTCGGGAAAGCGGAAGTCGGGAATCACTCCGTCGGCCCACAGCGTCTTCGTCACCTCGGCGAAGTCCGGGTGGCCGATCGTCACGTGGCCGCCGCGCTTGCCCGCATCCCGCGGGCTCAGCAGTCTTACATCGAGCGGTGCGAGCAGCTCATCGAACGCCCGCACTGCGAAGTCTGTGAGGGTCTTCGACTTCTCGCGCACGCCGTCGATCGTCGCAGTCTCGATCTGATCGAGCATTCCCTGCATGGCCAGCATTCCGAGTACCGGCGGCGTGCCGCTGATGAACTGCCGGATGCCGTCGGCCGGCGCATACGCGGATCCCATGGCGAACACGTCTCCGGCGCCCATCCACCCCTGGATGGGCTGGTGCAGCACGCCATGATGACGCTCGTTCACATAGGCGAAGGCGGGGGAGCCCGGCCCGCCGTTCAGGTACTTGTACGTGCAGCCGACCGCGAGGTCGACGCCGCACGCGTCGAGTTCGATCGGGATCACGCCGGCCGAGTGGCACAGGTCCCACAGCATCAGCGCGCCGCTCTCGTGCACGGCATCCGTGATCGCCTTCATGTCGGCCAGCGCGCCGGAGCGGTAGTCGACGTGACTGAGCACGACGAGGGCGGTCTGCTCCGAGACCGCACTCGCGACGTCCTCGACCCGCACGCCGTGCACAGGATCGGCCGCGAGCCAGCGCACCGTCAACCCGCGCTCGGCGGCGATGCCCTCGGCGACGAAACGGTCGGTGGGGAAGTTCCCCTCCTCGATGACGATCTCGGAGCGGTCGGTCCGCGCCGCCACCGCCGCGCGCATGAGCTTGTACAGCAGCACAGTGGTCGAGTCTGCGACGACGGTCTGGCCCGCCGCGGCGCCGATCGCGACCAGGCCGATGCGGTCGCCGAGCTCGGTCGGCAGATCCATCCACTGCTCGTCCCAGGAGCGGATGAGCCGGGTGCCCCAGTCGTCCCGCACGAACTCCGCGAGGCGCTCGGGGAGCGAGCGCAGCGGCCGGCCGAGGGAGTTGCCGTCGAGGTACGCGCTGACGCCGGGAGCGTCGACGAAGGCATCCAGATGGACGGCGAGCGGGTCGAGGCCGTCGAGGCCCTGGGCCTCGGCGAGGAGATCGGTCATGTCAGGCCTCCAGATCAGCGGGAGTGAGCAGTCGGGCGAGGAGCGGGTTGGCCGTGTCGGGTGTGCAACCGGGGAAGAACAGCAGACGCGATCCGGGGGCCGTGGGATCCAACGGCGCGAGTGCCTGCAGCAGGTCCGAGCCGTCGACACGGGCTTCTCGCAGAGCGGCGATCTCTCGTGGGTTCAATCCGACGGGCATCGGACCGTTTCCCAGATCGGTGCCGTAGAGCACGGTGCCACCGGCGGAGCGGAAGCGGCGGACATTGTCGACTGCGATGTCATAGGTCTCGCCGTCATGGATCGAGAGCGTGGAGATCCATGCGGCGGATGCTGCCTGCCCGCTGATCTCCGAATCGCTGAGTCTCTCCGAGAACGGCGCGTGGGCGAGCCGCTCCGCGCCGAGCCGGACGACGCGCTGCGCCTCTCCTCGCCCCTCGGCGTGCACGACGATCGGAACGCGATGAGATGCGGCGATGGAGATGATCGCGCGGAGCAGCATGTCGGAGAACACCGGGCCGGCCGTGCTGTTGCTCGCGACCTTGATGCGCACAGCACCCGCATCCTTCATCTCGGCAATCGCACGTTCGGCGGCATCCTCGTCGGCGACCTCGCGGACCGATCCGGACGGTGCCCAAGAACGGTTCGACGGATAGCCGCCCGGCGGGGTGAGGAACGCCCCGGCGTACAGCACCTCGACGCCCTCCAGAGGCCGCAGCTCCTCGAGCACCGCCGGATCACCGCCGAGGTCGACGACCCGTCCGAGAGTCGAACCGGCGAGCGGCGCGAGCTCGACGAGCTGCAGGTGCACGTGGTGATCCGTGAAACCGCCGGTGATCACGCCGTTGAGGCGCGGGAGGCCGTTGTTGTCGGCATCCGGGAGCAGGCGAGGCCCGGACGCGCCAGCGGCGACGACGCCGTCACGCCATTCCTCGCCGTCGAACCAGCAGACCGCGGCCCGCATCAGCCGCCGATCTCGGTGCGCACCGTGTAGAGCTCGGGGAAGAAGGTCAGCTCCAGCGCGCGTTGCAGGAACCCGACCCCGCTCGATCCGCCTGTGCCCGGCTTCATCCCGATCGTGCGGGTGACTGTCTTCAGATGCCGGAAGCGCCAGAACTGGAAGTTGTCCTCGAGATCGACGAGATCCTCGCACGCTTCATAGAGATCCCAATGGGTGTTCGGGTTCTCGTAGATCTCGCGGATCGCCGGCACGAGCGAGGGGTGCGGGCGGTACGGCTCCCGCACATCACGCTCAAGGATCTCGGTGGGGATCGGCAGCCCGCGTCGGGCCGCGAAGCGCAGGAACTCGTCGTACAGCGTCGGTCGCTCGAACTCGACTTTCAGCAGCGCGAGGTTCGCCGGGTGGTCGCGGAAGACCGACAGCATCCGCTCGTTCTTGTTGCCGAGGGCGAACTCGACGGCACGGTACTGCACGGACTGGAATCCGGAGGAGTTGCCCAGCGCCCCGCGGAACTGCGCGTACTCGGTCGGGGTGAGAGTCGCCAGCACCGACCACTGCTGCGTCATGACGTCCTGGATGCGCTTGACGCGCGCGACGCGTTTCAGCGCTTCGCGCAGGTCGTCGCTCGCCAGCAGTGTGCGGGCAGAGCTGATCTCGTGCAGCAGCTGCTTCAGCCAGAGCTCGGTGGTCTGGTGCTGGATGATGAACAGCATCTCGTCGTGATGCTCTGGACTGCTGACCGGATGCTGCGCCGACAGCAGTCGATCGAGTTCCAGGTACGACCCGTACGTCATGCGACCGGAGAGGTCGGTGACGATCGTGTCCTCCAGAGGCCGCTCGTTTCCGGCGGGATCGGTGGTGCCGGCCGAGTCAGTCGTGTCTGTGCCCATGATCCCCGAGGATATCCCGAACGATCGGTCAGGCGTCAGGGCTGGTCGCGCGTCAGGGCTGGGTGGTGTGCGCTCCGAGGAAGTCGATCGTCTTCTGCAAAGCGGTCTGGGCATCCGGCATGTCGAGGTGGAACTGGTACTCGTGCGGAAGCTGCGGCTCATGCGGCGCCGGCCAGAACTGCGTCGTCACATCGACGCCGAGTTCGTTCAGACGATCGGCCATCGGAATCGACTGGAGCCAGGTGAGGCCGTCGCCGTTCCCGCCGGAGATGTAGGTGGTGGGGAAGTCCTCCGTGACCCAGTTCACGGTCGACATGGTCGCGCCCGACGAATCCTCGGCCCACGTCTTCGTACCGGCGTACGCCCACATCGACGACTTGAAGCCCCAGCCGACGATGCCGTCGAGCTGTGCCAGTGCGGCGAGGTCGTAGACGCCGCAGTTGAGCACGGTGGCGACGACCTGGTCGGCGGACATCTTCGGTGTGATGTCCATGATCTCGGCGTAGTCGGGGCTCGTGATGAGCGTCGCCATCTGGCTCGCCAGCTGCCCGCCGGCGGAGTCTCCGGCGAGCACGATCTGCGTGCTGTCGACGTTGAGATCGTCAGCATGCTCGTCGATGTATCCGAGCGCATCGTTGATCTGATGCACGGCCTTCGGGTAGAAGCCCTCCGGTCCGAGTGTGTAGTTCACGGCGATCGTCGTGTAACCCTCAGCGGCGAGGATGCGCATGTACGGATCGACGTTCTCCTTCGAGCCCGAGATCCAGGCTCCGCCGTGGATCCATACGATCGTGGGCAGGGGACCAGTGGCGGATGCCGGTGTGAAGACGTCCATCGTCGTGTCGACGCCCTCATCGGCGTAGGCGACATCGAGCGTCTCGGTGAGCTTCGTGTCGGGGACGTGCTTGTCCATCTCGGCGGCGGTCGCGTCTCCGCCCTGCGTGAAGACGGCTCGGATCACCATGGCCGACGGCCAGGGTGTGATCGCGCCGATGATCGCCACGATCAGGGCGACGGCGATGATGATCCCGAGCGTGACTCGAGTCTTGAACCATCGGCGATGCGCCTTCTTGGGGCGGTTGCCGTCGTCGTGGGTGCGGTCTTCGTGCGCGTCGTTCTCAGGCGCGATCGTCGTCATGGGATCCCCTCCACCGATCAGTGTGGCAGTAACGCGACCTGAACGAGCAACTCAGCCGTCGAGGCCCTTGAGCAGGTGGCTGAGGCCGTAGTCGAACGCCAGGTCGACGTCGCCGCCGAGGCGGAACGCGCCGGCGAGTTCCATCTGCAGGAATCCGGTCATCCATGCCGTGAGGAGACGGGCGGCCTCCAGTGCGTCGTCCTGGCCGACGCGTGCAGCGCTCGCGCGGAGGACCGGGCCGGCCGCGCGGTCGAGGGACGACAGCGGAACGGATGCCGTGAACATCAGGCGGAATCCCTCCGGATGTGCACGAGCGAACGCGCGGTACGTCGTAGCGAGGCCGGTCAGCAGGTCGTCGACCTTGCCTGGCCGCGCATCGTCCTGCTCGACGCGTTCGAGTTCGGCCGACAGCTCGTCGACGACCGACTCCGCGACGGCCGCGACCAGCGCATCCCGGTCCCGCACCCGCTTGTACAGCGAGGGGGCGCGCACCCCGACACGGATCGCGACAGCGTGCATCGTCAATCCGGATGGACCTGCGGCCTCGAGGACCTCACGTCCTGCGGCGACGATCGCGGCGGACGTGGTGCGTTCGGGCGTCGGCATGGCGATATCTCCGGTCGTGAGTCAGCAAGGCTATTGACATTAGCCATGATAGCTACGTAATGTAGCCATCGCAAACACCGCACACCGATCGGCAGGACACCATGAAGCTCGCACCGCATCTGCACCGCCTTGGCAACGACATCGTCGCCTCGTATCTCGTCGATGCGCCGGAGGGCGTCACCCTGATCGACGCGGGGATGCCGGGGCATTGGCGAGACCTGCAGGAGGAGATGGCGGTCCTCGGCAGGCCGCTCTCCGACATCAAGGGACTCATCCTCACGCACGGCGACAGCGATCACATCGGCTTCGCCGAGCGGCTGCGCAGCGAGCACGGCGTCCCGATCTTCGTGCATGCCGCCGACGCGGAGCGGGCGCGGACGGGGGAGAAGCCGAAGACGCCGATGGGACCGTCGAAGCTCGGGCCGATGCTGGGCTTCTTCGCCTACGGCATCCGTAAGAAGGCGTTGCGACCCATCTACGTCAAGGAGGTGACGGAGGTCGCCGACGGCGACGTGCTCGACCTGCCAGGAGCGCCCGTGATCATCGGGATGCCGGGGCACTCGCCGGGAAGTGTTGCCGTCCACATTCCGATGGCGGATGCCGTGTTCGTCGGCGACGCTCTCACGACCAGGCACGTCCTCACCGGACACGACGGTGCCCAGCCGGCGCCGTTCACCGACGATCCCTCTGGTGCGGACGCCTCGCTCGATCGCCTCGCCGAGGTATCGGCATCCTGGGTTCTGCCCGGCCATGGCGCCCCGTGGCACGGCACGCCCGCCGATATCGCCGCCGCCGTCCGCTCCGCCGCCTGACCGCCCGAGTCGAAGCCCCTCACGCCCTCGCGAGCACCTCGTCCGTCGTCGCCAGGGTGATCTGCGGCGGATACAGGCCCATCACGGTGATGGCTGCGGCGTGATTCTCGGCCGTCGACCCTGCGCAGGCGTCGGTGGCGACGGTGACGTGAGCGCCGGCATCCGCCGCGGCCAGCGCCGTCGAGATCACGCAGCAGTCGGTCGAGACGCCGGC
Organism: Microbacterium murale; assembly: GCF_014635185.1. Classification (GTDB taxonomy): domain Bacteria; phylum Actinomycetota; class Actinomycetes; order Actinomycetales; family Microbacteriaceae; genus Microbacterium; species Microbacterium murale. Next base: position 180,492 of record NZ_BMCM01000001.1, on the reverse strand, counting down.
GAGCACGATCGATGCGCCGTGCCCGACGATCTGTTCGATCTCCGGGCCCCATTTGCCGAAGGTCGGCAGATCGAGGGTGGGCCTATTCGAGAGACCTGCGGCATCCGGAGCCAGGTCGAACAGCGGATCGGTCGGCGGCTGATCGGCGAACGGCCACTCCGCGAAGTACTCACCCCATGAGGTGGAGCGGTCGGCCGTCGGCATCCATCTGGTGACGAGTACGCGATCGCCGAAAGCATCCGCCAGCGCACGGATGCGCGGCATCGCCTCCGCGAAGAACGGCGATCCCCAGGCCGAGTCAGGGGAGGCGAAGATGTTCTGCGGGTCGATGACGACGAGCCAGGGGTCGGACCCCGAGCCGGGCGTATCGCTCACGCCTGCTCCTGACGACGGATCTTCGCCGCGCGGGCGAAGTAGGTGACCAGGAACGACAGCACCAGTGCGAAGAACACGCCGAGGTTCGCATACGCCCAGTCGCCGTCGCGTCCGCCGATCAGGAACAGCAGGTAGCCCTGCCAGTTGTTCCAGGGCGCGTCGGCGGCGAAGTTGTTGACGACGAGGCCCCATCCGATCACGCTGGTGACGACCATGGTGATGATCGAGGTCCAGTCCCACGCGCCGTAGCGGCCCTTCGAGTCGAACAGCGCGTCGTCGTCGTAGTCCTTCTTTCGCCGCAGGATGTCGGCGATGAGGATGCCGGCCCACGACGCCAGCGGCACGCCGAGCGTGATGAGGAAGCTCTGGAACGGCCCGAGGAAGTCGGTCGCGAAGAAGACGACGAAGATCGTGCCGATCGTGAGGATCACGCCGTCGATCGCGGCAGCAGAAGGGCGAGGGATGCGGATGCCGAGGCTGAGAAGTGTGAGCCCGGAGGAGTAGATGCCGAGCACGGCGCCGGAGACGAGGGCGAGCACCGCGGTGAGCAGGAACGGCACGAGCACCCAGATCGGAAGGATCGTCGCGAGCGCACCGACCGGGTCGGCGGCGATCGCGTTCAACAGGTCTTCGTCCGAGGCTCCGAGCAACAGGCCGAAGACCACGAGGATGACAGGTGCGACGGACCCGCCGACGGTGTTCCAGAACACGATCGCACCGTCGGAGGTGGTGCGCTTCTGGTAGCGCGACCAGTCGGCGGCGATGTTGATCCAGCCGAGTCCGAACCCGGTCATGACCATGACGAGGGCACCGATGAGCTGACCGAGACTGCCGTCGGGGCGCGACAGCACGGCCTCGAAGTCGATGTGCGAGAACGCGAGGATCACGTAGAGGATCGTCACGATGCCGGTGATCCAGGTGAGCACCGACTGCAGCTTCATGATCGTGTGATACCCGAGGACGGATGCCACGACGATGAGTGCGGCGACGATCACGGTCGCGATGATCCGCAGGGCGATGCTCTCGCCGTCTCCGCCGAGCTGCGTGATGACGGTGGCAGTCGCGAGCACGGCCAGGATCGCGAGGAACGTCTCCCAGCCGATCGAGGTCAGCCACGAGATGATGCCTGGGACCTTCTGGCCCTGCACACCGAACGCGGCTCGCGAGAGCACCATGGTCGGCGCCGAGCCGCGCTTGCCGGCGATCGCGATCAGGCCGCAGAGCAGGAACGAGACCACGATGCCGATGATCGATACGATCGTCGCCTGCCAGAACGAGATGCCGAAGCCGAGCACGAATGATCCGTACGACATACCGAACACCGACACATTCGCGGCGAACCACGGCCAGAACAGGTCGCGCGGCTTCGCGGTGCGCTCGGACTCGGGGATGATCTCGATGCCGGCGCGCTCGATCAGCGCCGGCGCGGCCGCAATCTTCTCTGACATGCCCCCATATTGGCACCGCGCCGGTGCCTGCGGGGTCAGGCGGCGAAGAACGCTTCCGCGACCTGCGCGAGTGCATGCAGGTCGGCGACGCCGGCGAGTTCGCGTGCCGAGTGCATGGAGAGGATCGGGATGCCGACGTCGACCGTGCGGATGCCGAGACGGGTGGCCGTGATCGGACCGATCGTCGAACCGCACGGCACGGCGTTGTTCGAGACGAACTCCTGTGACGCGATGCCGGCGCTCTCGCACCATCCGGCCCATGCAGCGGCTCCGATGGCGTCGGTCGCATAGCGCTGATTGGCGTTGATCTTCAGGATCGGGCCGGATCCGAGCAGAGGCTGCACCACCGGGTCGTGCTTCTGCGCGTAGTTCGGGTGGACCGAATGCCCGACGTCGCTGGAGAGGTGCCAGGACGCCGTGAGCGCGCGGCGCTGCTCGGTGGCATCAGCGCCGAGCCCGGCGTAGATGCGCGCGAGGATGTCTTCCAGGAACGGTCCTGCCGCTCCCGAGCGGGACTCGGAGCCGAGCTCTTCGTGGTCGAACGCCGCGAGCACGGCGATCCCGCGAGGTGCAGACGAAAGCCCGGCCAACGCCATGACGCCGGCGTGCACCGACGCGAGGTCATCCAGCCGTCCGCTCGCGAAGAAGGCGTTGTCCTTGCCGAAGATCGCACCTCGTGCGGAGTCGGCCACGACGGCATCGAATCCGCGGATGTCGGCGGCGTTCACGCCCGCCGATGCGGCGAGTTCGCCCAGCAGGTCCTCCGCGCTCGGATCGCCGAGGCCCCACACCGGCTGCGTCTCGTTCTGCTTGTCGAGTGCCAGTCCGTTGTTGTTGACTCCGCGGTCCAGATGAACGGCGAGCTGCGGCAGTCGCAGCAGCGGACCGGTGTCGGCGAGCACGACGCGGCCGTCGGCGAGCGCCAGGCGTCCGGCCAGGCGCAGCTCGCGGTCGAGCCAGGAGTTCAGCAGTGGTCCGCCGTAGACCTCGACGCCGGCCTGCAACCAGCCGCGCGAACCCGTGGTCGGCTGTGGCTTGAGCTTGAAGCCGGGGGAGTCGGTGTGTGCGCCGAAGATCTGCGACGGGGTGGTGGGCGCAGCATCCTTCGGCACGACCCACGCGATCACTGCCCCGTCACGCACGACGACGAAGCGACCACCGGCCTGCGTCGGCCACGCGTCACCCTCATCCAGTCGCGCGAATCCGACCGATTCCAGGCGCTGTGCGACCTCTTCTGCGGCGTGGTAACTGGAGGGCGAGGCTGCGACGAAGTCGGCGAGATCCTCGGCGTGGGTAAGAGCGACCGGAGTGACGGGCATGGGGGACTTTCTGCTTACGGGGCCCTTCGATCCTAGCCGCGCGAAGGAAGAGGTCAGCGGAAGGCGACCAGCCCGGCATGTGCGGCGGCGACGATGATCTGCACCCGATCGCGGACATGCCACTTGGACATGATGCTGCCGAGATGTGCCTTCACCGTGCCCTCGGAAACGATCAGTGCGCGCGCGATCTCCGCGTTCGACATGCCCTCCGCGAGGCGTTGCAGCACCTCTGTCTCGCGCTCGGTGAGCGGAACGAGAGGCTCGGCCTGGTCGGACCCAACGGATTCGGTCGCGCGAACGTGTTCGATGAGCATGGACGCGATCCGTGGGGAGAGGGAACTGGCACCGTTGTGGACCTCCCGGACCGCAGCGACGATGCTCGCGGCACTGGAGTCCTTGAGCATGTACCCGGAGGCGCCGGCGCTCAGCATCGGCAGCACGGTGTCGCTTCCTTCGAGGGTGGTCACGGCCAGTATGCGGATGTCCGGCCAGCGCTGCGCGATGGCTGCGGTCGCCTCGATGCCGTTCATCTCCGGCATCTGCACGTCCATCATGATCACGTCCGGCATGTCCTGCTCCACGAAGGCGATCGCTTCGAGACCGGATTCGGCTTCGCCGATGACCTCGATCTCTGCGTCGCGCGACACGAAGTGCGAGAGCGCTGAGCGCACCAGCGGATCGTCATCGACGATGAGAACACGGATTTCCGGCATGGGAGAAGCCTAACCGCCAGGAGGGTTGTCGCGGATGCCCTAGACCTTTGGCCAAAAAAGACTGTCCAGTAGTCAGATGTGCTGAGGCTTGTTCACCGAGAAGATGAGTTTAGACATTCGACGTAAGACCTAATCTTGGTGGTGAATACTATGACTTTCTGGCAAATGATGGCGAAGGCCTTCGGTTTCTAAGGCTAGCGCATTTGGCAAATAGGAGATACTGAACCATGGCTTTCGGTCGGTTACTCCCGGATGGCTCTGGCTTCCTTCGACTGACGCGAGCCGGGGCGCTGAGCACTCTCGAGCGTGTCGTGATGCTCGTGGTCATCGGCGGCGTCATCGCCGTCGACGTCTCCAGCCTCGTCTTCTCCTACAGCCCCAGCCTCTTCCAATCCGTCCTCAGCATCGCGACCTCGATCGTGTTCGCGCTGTACCTCTGGTCGCCATGGGTGGCCACAATCTCGCTCGGAATCGTGTTCGCGCTGTCGTTCGTCGCGGGTACAGAATCCGAGTCGATCTTCGCCGCCGCTGTGGCGGTAGGACTCGTCATGCGGTTGGGTCGAACCGCGCTCGTCCTGTCCTACATCGCTGCCTTCCTGGTGGCGACCGTAATCGTCGCATACGGCGATACGAACGTCCCGGTCACCGTCGGCGCCTACCTGATCATCGCGATAGTGGCGGGAGCGATCGGTTTTGCTCTCCGAATCGCCCTGGACAAGGGGCGAAGACTGGAGCAGGAGCTCGCGGAGCGCGCAGAACACGAGCGCGAAGCGGTCCTCGCGGAACGCCGTTGGATCGCCGGCGAATTGCATGACAGCATCGCGCATCACCTCACCGTCGTCGCGCTGCATGTTCAGATGCTCGACGATGCTGAACGCAGCAGTGACTCGCAGGAGGCGATTCGTGTCGCCGCGAAGACGGCGATGACGGATCTGCGTTTCGTGATCGAACTCGCAGACGACGGGCCGCGCTCGTCCGCAGTGCACTCCGGCGACCTCGCGACGGCGATCGAAGAGGCACGCGGCGAGATCGAGGCCGCGGGCCATCCGGTGATCTGCGAAGGAGACCCACGCGATGAGCGCATTCACCGCGCCGGTGAGATCATCCTCGCGCGCATCATGCGCGAGTCGGCGACGAACATCTTGAAGCATGCGGGGCCCGGCGACGTGAGCATAAGACTCGATGTCGACGACGAGGCGCTGAGGCTGGCGATCAGCAGTCCGCTACCGGAGACGCCAAGGCGAGATCTTCCTTCCAGTAGTACCGGAGTGAACAGGATGGCGGAGCGTGTCGTCGGTGCAAGCGGCGAGTTCGACGCCGGCGCTGTCGACGGCCAGTGGATCGTGTCGGCCTCGTTGCCGATCGGCTGAAGAGCGAAGGTTCCACGTGCCCTCCGGTCAGAGTCTGGACGAAAGTCCAATACTCTTTCGACCTTTGGGCGTTCTCGCGCTGTAAGGGTCTCGGTAGGTTGAGAACCACCCAAAGTAGGCGTCCCCAGCGCCTGGGCTGAAGAAGCGTCCCCAGCGCTTGATCGCGAGCGCGATTCTGGTGTTAAAAGTTGTCGCGCTCGCGGTCGCTGATCTTCTGAGTCGCTCGTGTTGCCTATGGCCGCCAGCGATACTCATTCTTTTCCGGCGCGATTCGAGTTCGCCCACCTCTTGCATCGCCACGATCGCGTTGCATTCGCTCAGACCAGGACGTCGTCGCTGCCCAGCGAGCGAGTTTGCCTGACGTTAACCCGGAAGTCGGGGTGGTGAACGCGCGTCGAACGTTCACACTTTCGGCCGTCATGTGAGTTTTCCGGGTGTCACAGTGGTTCAGATCCCCACACCTGGAAAGGCCATCATGACGCGTCATCCTGTGGCCTCCCAAGCCGCCGGCCTCGTCGTCGTGGGCTCTGGCATCATCGGTCTCGGTGCCGCGTATGCGGGAATCCGCCGGGGTCTCAGCGTGATCGTCCTCGATCGCACCGATGGGCCGGTCGGCGCCACGATCCGTAACTTCGGTCACATCTGTATCGGAGCGCAGTCGGGACTCGCCCGCGAGTTCGCCGATGCGTCGCGCGACATCTGGCTGCGTCTTGCGACGGATGCCGGGTTCTGGCTGCGCGAATCGGGCACGCTGGTCGCCGCACGACAGGCGGACGAACTCTCCGTGCTGGAACGGGCTGCACACGCGCAGGGAGCGGATGCCGACATCCGGATGCTGGACGCCGACGAGCTGCTCAATCGAGCGCCGCTGCGTCGCGACGCTGTGATCGGCGGTGCACTCATCACGCCCGATCTGCAGACCGACCCGCGCGAGGCAGCCGGGGCGATCGTCCGTCATCTTGCATCCCTGGGCGTCGAGTTCCGTTTCCGCACAGCGGCCACAGTCGTGGCATCCGGTAGTGTGCAGACCACACGCGGTGTGATCGACGCTGGCCTCGTCGTCGTCGCCACCGGTCACGACATCGACCAGCTGCTGCCCGACCTCGCGGAGAGTGCGGGCGTGGTCCGCTGCGCGCTCGACATGATGCGCGTCTCGGCTCCTCTGAAGCATGCTCTCGATGCGCCGCTGCTGACCGCCTGGTCGCTGCTGCGCTACGGGCGTTTCGCCGCCTTCGCCGAGACCACGGCACTGCGCGAGCGGCTGCACGCCGAACGGCCGGAGCTCGCCGCGCTCGATCTGAACCAGATGTACACGCAGCTGCCAGACGGTTCGCTCATCCTGGGCGATTCGCACGCCAAGGCGATTCAACCAGGACCGTTCCAGCCCGAGGCGGCCTTCGACGCGTTCCTCGATGAGGCGTCGGCGCTCTTCGATGTCGACGAATTCCGGGTGCTGGAGCGCTGGCAGGGCGTCTACGCATCCGCCGCTTCCGAGTTCCTCATCGAGCAGCCGGAACCTGCGCTGCACGTGATCGCCGCCACCACGGGGATCGGGATGACGACGGGGCTCGGCCTCGCGGAGCGCACTCTTGACACTGCATTCGACCGGGCATCGCTGCCCGTACAGGGAGGAACCCCATGACCGCTATCGAACTCGTCGTCCTCGACATGGCTGGAACGACCGTGCTCGACGACGGTGTCGTTGAGCAGGCTTTCCAGCGCGCGGCGGAGCGCACCGGCGTTGCCGAGCGGATGCCGTGGGCGGAGGCCCTGCAGTATGTCCGCGACACCATGGGGATGTCGAAGATCGACGTCTTCACGCACCTTTCCGGTGGTGATGTCGCCGCAGCCACGGCCGCCACCGCTGCGTTCGAGGGCGCGTACTCCGAGATCGTCGCTGAGCAGGGCGTGGCGGAGATCCCCGGCGCGGCAGAGGCCATCGCGCAGATGCGCGATGCCGGTCTCAAGGTCGCGCTGACGACGGGCTTCGCGCCGGTCACCCGCGACGCACTGATCGACGGACTCGGCTGGCACGGTCTGATCGACATCGCCCTGTCGCCGGTCGACGCCGGTCGCGGCCGTCCGGCACCCGACCTGGTGCTCACCGCGCTGCTGCGTACGGGGACGTCCGCCGTCGCCGCCGTGGCGGTCGTCGGCGACACCAGCAGTGATGTGCAGTCCGGTCGCGGTGCCGGCGCCGGTTTCGTCGCGGGCGTCCTCAGCGGTGCGCATGATCGCGCGACTCTGGAGCGCGCAGGGGCGGATGCTGTGCTCGACGATGTCACCGCGCTGCTGCCGACTCTTCACGAGCGTGCACTTCTCGGCACCGCCCTCGCGCGGACCTCCTGACATGCGCACCCTACTGCCGCACGATGAACGGCAGGACGTGACGCTGAGACCCGCGGCGACGGCGAAGGTCTGGCTCGGCGTCGGCCAGGAGCATGAGACCGTCGCGGTGCCGGGAGTGGGCCTCGGGCACGGAGACGTGCTGATCGCTGTCGAGCTGTCGACCATCTGCGGCTCCGATGTGCACACCGTCCAAGGGCACAGGTCGGCGCCGGCGCCGCTGGTGCTCGGCCATGAAAGCGTCGGCCGGGTGATCGCGATCGGCGAAGGGGGCGCGACGGCGGCAGACGGCGCCGCTCTGCGCATCGGCGATCGCGCGGTGTGGTCTGTGACGGTGTCGTGCGGCACCTGCGATCGGTGCACAGCGGGACTGACTCAGAAATGTCGCACGTTGGCGAAGTACGGTCACGAGCGGATCGGCCCTCGGTGGGAGCTGACCGGCGGCTTCGCGAGCCATGTGCACCTGCGTGCGGGAACCACGATCGTACGGGTGCCGGAGGCGCTTCCGGCCGCCGTGCTCGCGCCGGCCTCGTGCGCCACGGCCACGGCATGGGCTGCCGTCGCCCGCGGTGCGGCAGGCCGCAGCCTCGAGGGCACGCGGGTGCTCGTGTACGGCGCGGGACTCGTCGGGCTCTCGGCCGCGGCTATCGCGGCCGACGAAGGAGCCGATGTCACAGTCGTCGATCCCGCCCCATCCAGGCGGGCGTTCGCAGAGCGGTTCGGAGCGACTTCGGCCGTGAAGGCGACGGCGCCGGTGGACATCGTGATCGAAGCATCCGGTCACGCCGTCGCCGACGCGATCGCGGTGGCAGACGTCGGCGGAGCCGTCGTGCTGGTGGGCAGCGTCTTCCCCGCCGATCCGGTTCCCCTCGACGCCGAGAGCGTCGTCCGGCGGCTGTTGACGGTGACGGGCGTGCACAACTACACCGGCGCCGAGCTCGCAGCCGCAGTCGGGTTCCTCGCCGGCCGGGGGCGCGCCTATCCGTTCGCCGACGTGGTCGGCGCTGTGCACCAGCTGGATGATGTGGATGCGGCGGTCGCCGCAGCGGCGGCACCCGGTGCGCCGCTTCGCGTCGCGCTCAACCCACGCTGACTCAACTCACGCTGACCGGCAACGGGTATCGCCGGCGCAGGATCACCCGCTGCACGAGCGTCCACGCCACCGTGACGGTGAGGTAGAGCCCGGCAGCCAACGGCACGAACACGGCGAACACCGCGGTCAGATAGTGCAGCGCACTCATCATGCGCAGCATCCCTGGCGATGACATCGGGGAGTCGTCGACGGGCACGGGGCGGAACACGCGGCGGGTGATCTCGGCGACGACGATCATGATCGCGATCAGCGCGCAGTAGACGACGAGCGTCGGCAGCGAGAACGGGCCGGTGGTCAGCGTGCTCACGAGGCTCGTGCCGAGTGAGGCGCCGAACAGATCATGCGTCAGAAGGTCGTTCGGGTGCCCCGCGATATCGGTGCGCAGGAAGAGGGTGTAGAGGATGCCGATCACCGGCGCCTGCAGCAGCACTGGCAGGCATCCGGCGAACGGCGAGGTGTTCTCGTCCTTGTAGAGCTGCATGGTCTCGCGCTGCAGACGCTCGGGATTCTTCTTGTGGCGCTTCTGGATCTCACGCAGCTTCGGCGCGAGCCGGGCGCGGGTCTGCTCGGCCTTGGCCTGAGAGATGCCGACGGGGATGAGCAGTGCGCGGATGATGAGGGTGATGAGGATGACGGCGGCCGCAGCCGCCGCCGTGCCGGCGAACGGTGCGAGCAGATCGGCGAGGCCGGTGAGGACGCCGTATGCGGCGTCGAGGATCGCCGCGATCGGCGGAAAGGCATAGATGTCCAAGAGAGGTCCGTTCAGAGTGTGCGGGAGGGTCGGCGGAGTGCCGCGCTCCCGTCACGAACGGACGGTCACGCGGCGCGCACGACTCCCGGTGCCCTGGGACGGGGATGGCCTGCGGCATCCGGATCGCTCTGCGAGAGCAGCACTGATCGGCCGATGGCGCGAAGCGGATGCGGAGCCGACCCCTGTCCTGTCCGCACCACGCCGAGCGTGATGGCGACGACGAGGGCAGTGACGGCGAGCAGGGCGACGGCGAGGCTCAACGCCGCGAGATCCAGCGACGCGAGGTCGGGCATGTTGAAGAGCCCGAGGGCGGACAGCACGAGCTGCATGAGCTGCTCGATCCAGTCCGTCATGTCATCGAGGATATCAGCGGGCTGCTGAAGCGTAGCCTCGGAGGCATGAGCGAACTGCGTGAGATCCTCGGCGTCCGGCATCCGATCCTTCTGGGAGCTTTCGGCGGACTGTCGTCGATCTCGCTGACCGCCGCGGTGAGTGATGCGGGTGGTCTCGGTGCGTACGGGCTCTACGGGTACGACGGCGAGCGGATCCGCACCACGGCGGCAGCGCTGCGCGAGGCGACGGATCAGCCGTTCGCGCTGAACATCTGGCTGCCCACCGGCGACGAGGTCGACCCGGGTCCGCAGCACACGGTGTTCGCGCAGGCGCTCGAGCCGTTCTACGAGGCGGTGGGCGTCGACGTGCCCGCACGGCCCGAGCGGTATCTGCCGACGCTCGACGAGCAGCTCGAGGCGATCTGGGACGCGGCCCCTGCCGTGCTGAGCGTCGTCTTCGGGGTGCCGTCGACCGACGTCGTCGAAGAGGCTCATCGGCGCGGCATCCGCGTCGTCGGTTCGGCGACGACGGTCGCCGAGGCGGTCGCGCTGGACGCCGCCGGAGTGGATGCGATCATCGCGTCCGGGTCCGAGGCGGCAGGCCACCGCGTCTCGTTCCTCCGGTCGGCTGCCGACTCATTGGTCGGTACGTTCGCACTCGTGCCACAGGTGGCGGATGCCGTCTCCGTGCCGGTGATCGCGGCGGGCGGCATCGCCGATCGTCGAGGGGTCGCGGCGGCGTTCGCGCTGGGCGCCGACGGCGTGCAGGTCGGCACGGCGTTCCTCGCCACGTCGCAGTCGGCGGCATCCGACGCGCATCGGGCGGCGATCCGCGAGACAGCGGCCGATGCGAGCGTGCTGACCAGGGCGATGAGCGGTCGATTGGCCCGTGGCGCCCGCAACCGCGCTGTGCGCGCGATCGAGGCGAGCGGCACGATCGCGCCGTTCCCGATGCAGAACTGGCTCACGGGGAGGTTCCGCGCCGCGGCGGGGGAGCAGAACCTCGGTGAGCTGCAATCGCTGTGGCTCGGACAGTCTGCGCCGCTCGCCGTGCTGGACGACGCGACCGCTGTCTTCGATGAATTGGTCGCGGGGCTGCCGGGACGCTTCGACGGGCTCAGCGACCGGCAAGGCTAGGCTGGGTCACCGCGGCTGTCCGGTCGCATGATCCGATCCGAGGAGCATCCGTCGTGATCCGAAATCCTTCTCCAGCGATCGCGCGCCTGCGCACGCTCGGGCGCACAGCCGGGGCGATGGCGCTGACCGCGTTCGTCGCGGCCGGAGTGCTGCTCGGCGGCGCACCCGCGGCCGTCGCCGCCGACGACACCGAGAGCTACGTCATCGGCACCGATACGACCTTCGCGCCGTTCGAGTTCACCGACTCCAACGGCGACCTGGTCGGCATCGACATGGACCTGCTCCGTGCGATCGCCGAAGACCAGGGCTTCGAGGTCGAGATCCGCCAGCTCGGGTTCGACGCCGCAGTACAGGCGCTGCAGTCGAACCAGGTCGACGCCGTCATGGCGGGCATGTCGATCACCGACGAGCGCAAGGCGACCTTCGACTTCAGCGACCCGTACTTCACCAGCGGCATCCAGCTCGGCGTGCTCGAGGCCAGCGACATCCAGTCCCTGGACGACCTCGACGGCAAGACCGTCGCGGTCAAGACCGGCACGCAGGGGCAGACCTTCGCGGACGACAACAAGGACGAATACGGCTTCCGCGTCGACCCGTACCAGGACACGACCGACATGGTGGACGCCGTGAAGGCCGGCCAGGCTGTCGGCTACTTCGAGGACTTCCCGGTGCTCGCCTACGGGATCCAGCAGGGATCCGGCTTCCGTCTGATCGGTGAGCCGGAGCTCGGCGGCGAGTACGGCGTCGCGGTCAACAAGGGCGAGAACCCCGAACTTCTCGAGATGATCAACGCGGGTCTCGCCAACCTCAAGGAATCAGGCGAGTACGACGAGATCGTCGACACCTACCTCGGTGGCGGCGAGAAGTCGACGCAGCCCACCGACATCATCTCGGTCGCGGTGCAGTACTGGCCTGCGCTGATGGAGGGCCTGTGGCTCACGATCCTCGCGACGATCATCGCGATCGTGGCGGCGTTCATCCTCGGCCTCGTCTTCGGCTTCGGGCGGCTCTCCGGCTTCTTCCTCTACCGCTGGCTCGCCACCGCGTACGTCTATGTGTTCCGCGGTACGCCTATCCTCGTGCAGGCGTTCTTCGTGTTCTTCGCCATCCCGCAGCTGTTCCCCGGGCTGACGTTCAATCCGTTCGTGGCCGGCGCGATCACGCTGTCGCTCAACACCGGCGCGTACATGACCGAGATCATCCGCAGCGGTATCCAGGCCGTCGACCCCGGCCAGACGGAAGCGTCGCGTTCCCTCGGCCTCGGGCAGTGGAAGACGATGCAGAAGGTCGTGCTGCCGCAGGCGTTCCGCATCATGATCCCGTCGTTCGTGAACCAGGGCATCATCACGCTGAAGGACACGTCACTTCTCAGCGTGATCGGGCTCGCGGAGCTGACCTTCCAGTCGCGCCAGATCATCGCCTCCACCTACCTGTCGGCCCAGGTGCTGACCATCGTCGCCGTCATCTACTTCGTGGTGATCACTCTGCTGACACTGCTCGCTGATCGTCTGGAGAGGAAGTTCAACGCATGAGCAAGATCGAAGTCCGGGACCTGCACAAGTCATTCGGAGACAACGAGGTGCTCAAGGGGATCGACCTCACAGTCGATGACGGCGAGGTCGTCGCGGTCATCGGGCCGTCGGGCTCGGGTAAATCGACCCTGCTGCGGTGCCTCAACAAGCTCGAGGAGCCGACGTCAGGCCACGTCATCATCGATGGTGTCGATCTCACCGACAAGAGCGTGAAGCTCGACGAGGTGCGTCAGCGCATCGGCATGGTGTTCCAGCACTTCAACCTGTTCCCGCACATGACGGTGCTGGAGAACATCACCCTCGCGCCGACGGAGCTCCGCCGGCTGTCGAAGACCGAGGCGCGCGATCGTGCGCTCTCACTGCTGGACCGGGTGGGGCTGTCGGAGAAGGCGGACGCGAAGCCGGCGTCGCTCTCCGGCGGGCAGAAGCAGCGTGTCGCCATCGCTCGCGCGCTGGCGATGGACCCCGAGATCATGCTGTTCGACGAGGCCACCAGCGCCCTCGACCCCGAGATGGTCGGTGAGGTGCTGCAGGTGATCCGCGACCTGGCCGAGGGCGGTATGACCATGGTGCTCGTGACGCACGAGATGGGCTTCGCCCGTGAGGTGTCAGGTCGCACGGTGTTCATGGATGCCGGAGTGGTCGTCGAAGAGGCCACGCCCGCCGAGCTGTTCGGAGCGCCCAAGAGCGACCGGCTGAAGGACTTCCTCTCGAAGGTGCTCTGAGGCGCCTGCCGCGCGCGGGCGGTCGACCTACAGGATGACGGTCGAGCGCCCGTGCACGATCACTCGGTCCTCGGCGTGCCACTGCACGGCGCGGGCGAGCACCTGGCGCTCGACGTCGGCGCCGCGGCTCTGCAGATCGGCCGCGGAGTCGGAGTGCGAGGCGCGCGTGACGTCCTGCTCGATGATCGGTCCCTCGTCGAGGTCGGCCGTTGCGTAGTGCGCGGTCGCACCGATGAGCTTGACGCCACGCTCCTTGGCCCGCGCATACGGGTTGGCGCCGATGAACGCCGGCAGGAACGAGTGGTGGATGTTGATGACGGGGGCACCGACCTTCACGATGAAGTCGTCGGTGAGGATCTGCATGTAGCGTGCGAGGACCACGAGATCGACGTTGCCCTGCAGCAGCTCGAGCTGACGCTGTTCCATCGCGGCCTTGTCGGCCGACGGGATGTGCACGAAGGGCACGCCGAAAGTGCGCACCGACTCGGCGAGGTCAGGATGGTTCGAGATGACCATGGTGATGTCGATGTCGAGCTGACCGCGCTGAGTGCGCCACAGCAGCTCCATCAGGCAGTGGTCGTACTTCGAGACGAAGATCGCGACGCGTTTGCGCTTGGCGACGTCGTGCAGCGACCACTCCATGCCGAACCTCTCGGCGACCTCGCCGATCGCCGCCTCGAGTGCCGGACGCGCGGCCGAGAGTCCTGCGAGCTGGATCACCGTGCGCTGGAAGAAGCGGCCGACATCCGTCGAGTGCTGATCGAGCGAGATGATGTTCGCACCGTGCTCGGCGAGGACGCCGGCGACGGCAGCGACGATCCCGGGCTGGTCGTCGCAGGCGATGAGCAGACGTGCGGTGTCGGGCTGAGACATGGATGCTCCTTGCAGGGTGTTCGTAGATTCTCTCGCGTGAGCGCCTGCGGTGACGAATCGACACCGGCGCGTACCCTGATGTGGTGACTTCTGCCGCCGGACTGCTCGCTGCCGCACGGGCGGAGCTCGTCGACGTACCCAAGGAGGGGCTCGGCGAGGAGCGCTCATCGCGCTGGCGCGGCGAACGGATCGTGCGCGTTGGCGAGGCCTGGCACATCGGAGTGCTGCTGCTCACCGATGAGCATGTGCTCGCGACTGCCGAGGTGCTGCGCGCTGCTGATCCTGGGCGCCGCGGCTACACCGCCGAATCGGCGCGAGCGAGGGCGGCGCGGCGGCAACTGGCGCTGCGAGGCGGCTTCGACGAGGGCGACGTCGTGCACATCGGCTGGTCGGTCATCGATGTGGATGCTGTGGATGCCGGAGGCTCGTCCGGTCCGCTCGCGCTGCGCGATGGTGTGCCGTCCGTCCGGTGGTCGGGAGCCGGCGCGTACATGCCGCTGGAGGCGTATCTGCGCGAGCGGATCGATCTGCTGCGCAATATCTGAGGGGCTGGGAATACTCCGGTATTCCGCGCGTTGAAGTTGAGTGAAGCACGCTCAACTTTAGGAGAATGCAATGCCCAACGACTTCAGCGACAACGGCGCGAACTCGTTCGATGAGTTCCTCTCGCGCTATCTCGCAGGCGAGCGAGCCCGGCAGACCCGGTCGATCGACCTCAGCCGGTTCCTCACCGCGCGCACGCAGGAGATCCTGCAGAACGCGGGCCGTCTGGCACTCGAACGCGGCCAGACCGAACTCGACGCGCTGCACGTTCTGCGTGCGATCGTCGAAGACGCCACGGTCGCACAGGCGATCGAGCGCATCGGCGTGACGCCGCAGCAGATCGTCGACGCCGTCGAGACCCGACTGCCTGCGCCCGGCGCGCGTGCCGAGGCGGATGCCGCCACGATCACGCCGAGCGCGAGCCGCGCGCTCTTCCACGCATACCAGGTGGCCCGCTCCTCCGGCGCGACCTACATCGAGCCGGCGCACGTCTTCTTCGCGCTGGTGCTCGGCCAGGATGTGCCGGCGGGTCAGGTGCTCGCGCAGATCGGCGTGACGGCGGATGCCCTCACCGATGCCGCACGCGAGCACGTGGACGCACCGGTCGGCGGTGAGCCTGCGAGTGCGGAGGCGCCGGCAGCCGGCTCGGGAATGCTCGACAAGTACGGCATCGACCTGACAGCGCGCGCACGCGCCGGTGAACTCGACCCCGTGATCGGTCGCAGCGACGAGATCGAGCAGACCATCGAGATCCTCAGCCGCCGCACGAAGAACAACCCCGTCCTGATCGGTGAGGCGGGCGTCGGCAAGACGGCGATCGTCGACGGCATCGCCCAGGCGATCGTCGACGGCACGGTCCCGGCTCAGCTCGAAGGCCGCCGGGTGATCGCACTTGACCTGCCGGCCATGCTCGCCGGCACTCGCTACCGCGGTGATTTCGAAGAGCGCCTGACGAAGACGATGGACGAGATCGCCGCCCACAAGGACGAGGTCATCGTGTTCATCGACGAGGCGCACACGGTCGTGGGCGCCGGCGGATCCGGCGAGGGCGGCATGGACGCGGGCAACATCCTCAAGCCCCGCCTCGCCCGGGGAGACCTGCACATGGTCGGCGCGACGACGCTCAAGGAGTACCGCCAGATCGAGAAGGACCCGGCGCTGGAGCGCCGCTTCCAGCCCGTGAAGGTGGACGAGCCGAGCATCGAAGACGCCGTGCTCATCCTCGAGGGGCTGGCGGACGCCTACCAGGACCACCACCGCGTGACCTACACGGATGCCGCGCTGCGCGCCGCCGTGACCATGAGCGCCCGCTACCTGCCGGACCGCGTGCTGCCCGACAAGGCGATCGATCTGGTCGATCAGGCCGGCGCCAGGTTGCGCCTGAAGCTGGGCCTGCCCGCTGACACCTCGGCGCTCATGACCGAACTCGCCGATCTGGAGGCGCAGAAGAACGCGGCCGTCGGCGCCGAGCACTATGAAGAGGCGTCGGCTCTGCGCGACGAGATCGTGCAGACGCAGGCCCGGATCGACGCGGTGAGCTCCGGCGAATCGGCCACCACCTCGGCGGTCGTCGACGAGCGCGAGATCGCCGAGGTGATCGCACGGGCCACCGGCATCCCGGCCAGCCGGCTGACGGAAGGCGAGCGTGAGCGTCTGGGCGACCTGGAGAACGACCTTCACGCGCGGGTCATCGGCCAGGAAGACGCCGTGACCGCAGTGGCACGCGCCGTCCGGCGCAGCCGCACCGGCATGGGCGACGCACGTCGTCCGGTCGGCTCGTTCCTCTTCCTCGGCCCCACCGGCGTCGGCAAGACCGAGCTTGCCAAGGCTCTCGCCGACCGCCTGTTCGACGACGAGAACGCCGTGATCCGCTTCGACATGAGCGAGTTCGGCGAGCGGCACACGGTGTCGCGGCTCGTCGGTGCTCCTCCGGGATACGTCGGCTACGACGAGGCGGGCCAGCTCACCGAGCGCGTGCGCCGCAACCCGTACTCCATCGTGCTGTTCGATGAGATCGAGAAGGCGCACCCCGACGTGTTCAACCTGCTGCTGCAGGTTCTCGACGACGGACGGCTGACGGACGGGCAGGGTCGCACGGTCGACTTCCGCAACGCGGTGATCGTGATGACCTCGAACGTCGGCAGCGAGTTCCTCGCCTCGCGCTCCGGTGCGCTCGGCTTCGTCTCGTCGCAGGATGCTTCGGCGAACGGCTTCTCGTCGATGAAGGATCTGCGCGACCGGGTGATGGGCAAGCTGCGTGAGGCGATGCGGCCGGAGTTCCTCAACCGCATCGACGAGATCGTGCTGTTCCAGAAGCTCACTCGCGACGAACTGGCGCGCATCGTGCGCCTCATGCTCGGCGCGACTTCGGCTCGTCTCGCGGAGCGCGACATGCGCCTCGACGTGACGGATGCCGCGGTGGCCTGGCTCGGCGAGCACGGCTATGAGCCAGAGTTCGGTGCCCGTCCGCTGCGCCGTCTGATCCAGCGCGAGGTCGACGACCGCATCGCCGACCTGCTGGTCGCCGGTGCTCTCGATGACGGCGGCGTCGTACGGGTGGATGCCGCAGACGACGTTCTCGTCGTGGAGGCGGCGGTGCACGCCGTCGTCTAGCGCGTCTCGCTCAGGCGAACATCTCCGCGAACCTGCGCAGCAGATCCTCGCCGCCCACGTCCTGGGCGGCGAGGATCTCTGCTTCCACGGCGTCGAACGCCTCCGGGTCGAAGTATCCGTTGCCCCGGTAGAACGTCATCCGGTCGGCGAAGTCCCGCGGACTCGGCTCAGGGTGGAACTGCGTCGCGTACAGGTGCGTGCCCACGCGATAGGCCTGCACGGGGCAGTCGTCGTTGGTCGCGAGTAGCACCGCATCCGGCGGCACGGCGGCCGCGCTCTCCTTGTGCGCCGTGAACACGTTCAGCGACGGTGCGCTCGGGCCGAAGATGCGGTCGGTGGCCGCCGCATCCGTCGTCCTGATCTCGGTGGCTCGGGTGGCTTCGGGATACGCGAGGGTCAGCGTGCCGCCGAGCATGCGCGTCACGACGCCGATGCCGAAGCAGGTGAACATGGCGCCCGCATCGCTTGCGAGCGCACGGGCGGCGATGCGTTCGAGGTCGGCCTCGACGCGCTGCTGCAACGGCGACTTCACGGCATCCGTCACGTTGAACGGCGAACCGCCGATGACGAAACCGTCGTGACGGGTGAGTACTTCATCGGTGAGGGGCCCTGCGAGCAGATCGAACTGGTCGAGTTCCTCTACCGCGAGCCCTCGCTGGAAGGAGACGTGCTCCGCCTCTGCCGCGCCGCGCTCGGGGCGCACGCACACGTAGAGAAGCGAAGCCATGCAGATAAACCTATCGCCGCTCAGCGCGAGGAGTTCGCGGTGCGCCCGCGGACGATCCCGACGAAGGTCTCGATGTCTGCGGTCGTGCGATCCCGGGGCCACGCGAGTGCGACCGTGGAGGTCGGACCGCCGCGCAGCGGCCTGTGACCGGCATCCTTGCGCTGGTGCAGACGCGCGAGCGACATCGGCACGATCACGATGCCGACGCCGGTGGCGGCCGTGGCTATCGCATCGGCGGTGGTTTCCAGCGTGGGGAACTCCGGCGTCAGGGTGCCGGGGATATCGAGCGGTCCGAGCACATCGTCGCGCGGAGTGATCAGCACCTCGCCGGCCAGATCCGCCGCGTCGAGTTCATCGACGACCAGCAGATGCGATTCCGCGGATGCCACGACCACGGCGATCTCATCGTAGAGGGGGATGAGGTGAAGAGTGTCGTCGGTCAGGGGAAGGCGGATGAGCGCGGCATCCAATTCGTCGATCGATGCGCGCTGAGTAGCGGCATCGATCGGCACGAGTTCCAGCGTCACGTGCGCCATGCGCTGCTTCCACGTGTCGATCCACCTGCCGGGCGTGGCACCGGGGACGGCGCCGAGGCGAAAGGTACGCGGCTCGTCGACGACGGCAGGCGTGTCGAACACGATCTTCCTGGTGGGGGCGCTCGCCTTCTTCCGCGACTGCGGGGTATTGCGCGATGAGGCCTTTCCTGCCGCTGGGCGCTTCGCCGAGCCCCCGCGCCCGCGCTGTTTCGCCATGGGTTCAGGCTACCCGTGCGCCACCGGAACCCGTGCCACGGCGAATTCATTTCGCGTTCACGCGAGCTTTGCGTTCTCGATCAGCAGGCGTCTCCTCGCGCGCTTTGAATGTCGAAGTCGGCCGTCCCGCCGATCCTCACCCTGCACAGTCACCGAAAGGTCCTTCCCATGCAGTCCACCCTCAAGCGCGGCCTCGCCGTCGCCGCCGGCCTCACCCTCGCATTCGGCCTCGCCGCCTGTGCAGCCACCCCGGCTTCCTCCGACACCGAAGGCGATGCCGCCGCCGCAGAGGGCACCTTCGCCTCCGGCGACTCGGACACCCTCGTCTTCGCCGTGCTCCCCGACCATGAGGGCGCCGACCAGGACGCTCAGCCGATCGCCGACTGGATCGCCGAGATCACCGGCAAGAAGGTGGAGCTCTTCCAGGCCACCGACTACACCGCCGTCGTGCAGGGCCTCGCCGCAGACCAGATCGACATCGCTCAGATCTCGGCCTTCACCTACTACCAGGCGCAGAACGCCGGCGCTGACATCGTGCCGATCGGTGCGCAGATCACCCAGGAGGGTGCCGAGCCCGGTTACTTCTCGGTCGCCGTCAAGAACCCGGCCGCCACGGACGTGACCTCGCTCGAGGATTTCGCCGATCAGCCCGTCTGCTTCGTCAACCCGACCTCCACCTCCGGCTTCGCCGTTCCCATGGGCGGACTGCTCGAGGCCGGCGTGACGGTCTCCGATGAGAACCGCCTGTTCGGCGAGGAGCACGACCTCAACGCCAAGAAGGTCGCCGAGGGCACCGACTGCCAGGTCGGCTTCGCGCAGGACATCGACGCCGACCCGCTGATCGAGTCGGGTGAGCTCGAGGAAGTCACCCGAGTGCAGGTTCCCGCCGCTCCGATCGTGATGCAGGCGGCTCTGCCGCAGGACGTCCAGGACCAGCTCGTCGAGGCGCTCGCCGACAGCACGCAGTCCGACCTCACCGACGCGGGCATCGAACTCAACGAGTTCCTCACCGACGGCTGGTTCGGATTCGGCGCCGTGGACGACGCGTACTACGACCTCATCCGCACCCTGTGCACCGAGATCGCCGACGAGGTCGAGGCCTGCCAGGCCTGATCCGCTCAGCCGACTCGTACGCACCACAGGAGAGATGACATGACGAACAGCGACGCCCCCGCAGTCCGGATCACCGATCTGGGGAAGACCTATCCCGGAGCCGCCGCGCCGGCTCTGGAGGGGGTGTCGCTGTCTGTCGTGCCGGGCGAGATCGTCGTCCTGCTCGGCCTCTCCGGCTCGGGCAAGTCGACCCTGCTCCGTCACGTCAATGGCCTGGAGACGCCGTCCACAGGCTCGGTCGTCTCGCTCGGCCAGGCGGTGCCCGAACTGCGCGGGCAGGCGCTGCGCGCGCTGCGAGGGCGGATCGGATTCATCTTCCAGCAGTTCGAACTCGTCGGCGCTCTGACCGTCATCGAGAACGTGCTCACCGGCGGCCTGGCCACTCTCCGCGGTCCGCGCGTCGGCAGCCTGAGCTACCCGCGACGCATGCGCGAGAAGGCGCTCGGCCATCTCGACCGTGTCGGACTGCTCGATTTCGCCTACCAGCGTGCCGACAACCTCTCCGGTGGCCAGCAGCAGCGCGTCGCGATCGCACGCGCACTCATGCAGGACCCTGAGATCCTGCTCGCCGACGAACCCGTCGCATCGCTCGACCCCGAGTCGAGCAGCCAGGTCATGTCGCTCATCCGCGAGATCGCAGCAGAACGCTCGCTCACGGTCATCTGCTCGCTGCACCAGGTCGATCTCGCACTGAGCTGGGGCGATCGCATCATCGGGCTCCGCGCCGGGAGCGTCGTTCTCGACACTCGCACCGACGACCTGACCCGCGAAGAGGTCATGGAGATCTACGGCCGTGTGGCCACGACCACGAGCGAGATCGCCGCGCTGGAGAGCGAGCTCGCCGAGGCGCGGGAGCAGGTGCTCACTCAGGAGATGCGCCGTGCGAACGCCCGCGAGAACCTCGCCGAGGAATTCGCGAACGAGGAGCCGGCGTGACCACCCTCGCAGAGCGCCCCGTCGCCCTCGCCGAGCGCATGTCGCGGGTTCCGCGCCCCGCGCCGCGGCTGTCCTCCGTCGTCTCGTACGGCGTCATCGTCGCGATCCTCGGCCTCGGCGTCTGGTCGTTCATCGGTCTCGACTACAGCCTGAAGAGCCTGGAGACCACGGGCACCAATCTTTCACGGTTCCTCAGCATGGCGACGCCGATGCAGTGGCCGGGCTGGGACGTCACAGCAGAGGTGCAGGCCGGCGGTGCCAAGGTCTTCGTGACGACATGGGTCGGGTTCGAGCCGATCTGGGACATGTTCCTCACCATCGTCATCACGCTCGCGCTGGTCATCGCCGGTACTGCGCTCGCCGCCGTGCTGTCGATCCCGGTCGCCTACGGCGCCGCGCACAACACCACCCCGAATACCGCAGTGATGGCCGTATGCCGCGGGATCGGCGTCGTCGCCCGAGCGATTCCCGATGTGGTGTTCGTCGTCGTGCTCGCCTTCCTGTGGTTCAACTCCGGGACTCTCCCCGCGATCGTCGCGATCGGAATCCACTCGGTCGGCATGATCTCGAAGATGTTCGCCGACGCGATCGAGCAGATCGATGAGGGCCCGCGACTCGCGATCCGCTCTGCCGGCGGTACCAAGGCGCAGCAGTTCTGGTCTGGCGTCGTGCCGCAGGTGCTTCCGGCATGGGTCGCGGTGACGCTGCACCGTGCCGACATCAACCTCAGAGGGACGGTCATCCTCGGGGTCGTTGGTGTCGTCGGCATCGGCTACGAGCTGGACGACGCGCTGCACGGCGGACCTGCCGGCATGCGGCGCGTGATCCCTCTCGTCGTGATCATCATCGCGCTGTGCGTGCTGTTCGAGATCGTCTCCTCGCTGCTGCGCACCAGGCTGCTGAACGTCCGGCCCACGGGCAAGAGCGTGGGCGACACGGTGGCTCGCGCCGTCGCGCGCAGGAGTGCGCGTGCGGGTGACACGCAGCCCGCGACATCGGCCACGACACAGGAGCGGCACGTGCGGATCGAGGCGGCCATGCACCGCCCCTGGGATCGGGCTCGGGTCGGCAACACGCTGTGGATCTGGCTCGGCATCGCCGCGGTCGTCGGCGCATTCCTCTACACCGCGCCGGATGTGACGAAGATGTTCGCCCCCGCGTGGAACGAGATCGTGGATCCGACACGTGACCGCGCGATCTGGCCGCCGCACTTCGGCAGCAGGGACTGGTCGGATGTGCTCGCGGCAGTCGTGACGACCATTCAGATCGCGTTCGCCGCGACGCTCATGGCGACGATCATCTCCGCGATCGTCGGACCGCTGTCAGCGCGAAACGTGGCACCGAACAGCACGGTGCGCAACCTGTTCCGCGGCATCGCCCTCGTCATCCGCGCGATCCCCGACCTCGTCGTCGCGATCCTGTTCATCATCGCCGCTGGCATCGGGCCGCAGGCCGGTGCCCTGGCGCTCGGCATCGGCGGCGTCGGACTGCTCGCGAAGCTCATCGGCGACTCGATGGAGGAGGTGCCGAACGGCCCGGAGCGCGCTCTTGCCGCCGCGGGCGGCACCCGTGCGCAGGTCTTCTTCTCGTCGACCGTGCCGATGTCTGTTCCGGCGCTCGTCAGCCACCTGATGTACCTGCTGGAGCAGAACATCCGCTCAGCGACCCTGCTCGGCATCGTCGGGGCAGGAGGTATCGGATTCCTGCTGCTGAACGCGCTGCAGGGGCGTCACTTCGACGAGGTGCTCGCGTACGTGCTCGTGATCATCGGCATGGTCGTGATCGTCGAGGCGGCGTCGATCCTCATTCGGCGTGCTCTGAAGTAGCGCCGTTTACTGAGACCCCGGTGGACCCAGGCCGGGCTCAGGCCGCCAGCCAGAGGCCTTTGCGGTCTGTCGCGATGCGCAGGCCGGCGGCCACGATCTCGTCGGAGCCGATGCGCGCGCCCCTGGCGATGCGTGCCCCCGCGCCGATCTCGGTGCGGACGCCGATGTGCGCGCCGTCTCCGACCGCGGCGCCCTGGCCGATGTGCGCGTGCGCGTCGATGTAGGCGTTGTCGCCGATCACGGCATCCGGTTCGACCCACGCGCCCCGGGCGACCTTCGCTCCCGCGCCGATGCGCGCTCCTGGTTCGATATAGGCGCCGGCTTCGACAACAGCCTTCGGGTGCACCTTCGCGCCATGCGCGACGAGACCGCGACCGTTCACGTGCTTGCGATAACGCAGCGTCGAGCCCTGGTCGTCTTCGATATCGATGTAGTTCTTACCCAAGATTCCTCCCGTGTCCGGACATCTCCGGATATATGAACAACCACGAGAGGTGCGGATTCATTCCCGAACGGGGATGCTGGTCACCGCTGGCAGCTCGGACACCAGAAGGTGACGCGCTCACGGGTGGGATCGGCGCCCTGTTCGCCGCGACGGATGAGCGTTCCGCATCGCCTGCACGGCCGGTTCGCGCGGCCGTAGACCCACGTGCTCCGTCCCGGCCGATCGACACCGGTGAACGTGCGGTTCACTCGCAGCCGGTTGGCGCGGATCGTGCGTGCGCCCAGGTCGAGTAGCGCTCGAACGTCGACCTCGGGGGCGGGCGTCGTCGGCAGGATTCCGCGGAGGAACAGCAGTTCTGCCGCGTACTCGTTGCCGAAGCCCGCGACGTTGCGCTGGTCGAGCAGTGCGACGTGGATGCTGCGGCCATCGGCGCCCAGTCGGCGGGCCGCCTCGGCGGGGTCCCAGTCATCCGCAAGAGGGTCGGGGCCCAGATACCCGAGCAGCTGATCCTCGGCACTTATCGGGATGAGCTCGACCTCTGCGATGTCGACTCCGACGGCTTGCCGATCGGCAGTTCCGACGATCGCGCGGACCTTGAAGTCCGGATGCTTCCACTTCTCGCCCGGTCGGTAGAGGAGCCACGCGCCGTCCATGCGCAGATGGGAATGCAACGTCATCTCGCCCACGCGCAGCAGCAGATGCTTGCCGCGCGAAACGCATCCGTGAATGGTGTCGCCGCTCAGATCGGCGGTGGCGAAGGCCGGAACGCGCAGATCGAATCGGGTGGCGATTCCGCCCGCCAGCGCCTCATCCAGACGCAGAGCGGTGCGGAAGACGGTGTCGCCTTCAGGCATGAGGCGGTGCCGCCCGCTCGGTGAGTGATCGCGCGAGGATCGTGGATCCCGCGACCGCGGCCGGCATCGTGATGATCGCGCCGAGCGGAATCAGGAAGCACAGCTGCGTCGCGACGCCGAAGCCGATGACTCGCGCCCGGCCGGAACGCAGCAGTGCCGAGCGCGAGTGGGCGGTCAGTCCGCGAGCGTCGAACGCCCGGCCGGTGAGTTCGCGTGCGACCAGCCGACCGGAAAGGATCACGCCGATGACCGACGCGAGCACCCCGCCCACGACGGGGATGAATCCGATGACGAGTGTGAGCAGCGCCACCAGGATACCGAGGACGACAAGGCGGATGCCCTCGCCGATCGTGGTCAGCAATCCGGTGTCGCCGGTCGGTTCTGGGCCACCGAGCGAGCGTTCGATACCGCGCCAGATGCGCTGGTAGAAGGGGTCGCCGATCGTCAGCGTGAGCGCGGTGAACACGGCGCCGCTGAGCGCGAGCGCCGCGACGAGGATGACCGCGCCCAGACTGAAGCGCAGCAGCTCCTGCCAGGGGCTGACCCAGTTGTCGGCGAACGGCGTGACCCAGTCGGTGATCGATCCGAGAGCGAATCCGAGGGGGATCAGCGCGCCGGCGAGAAGCAGGAAGGCGATGATCGCTGGGATCAGCCCGAGCGCCAGAAGCTTCGGATGCGTCCGCCACAGCCCGAACCCTCGACCGAGGATTCGGATGCCGGCGAAGAACTCTCGGATCACCGGGTGCGCCGCTCTTGCATCATGCTGCCAGTCAAGCAGAAGCCGCCGGTGAGGGGAGATATGCCCGGCGGTTGACACAGTCGGCGGCTTGTGAATAGGCTGATATGAAAGGTTTCAATATCAACGGTGATGGAGATTTCGAATGAAGATCAGCGAGTTCATGACGACGCGGCGTCGATTTCTCCAGGGCACAGGCGGCGGGCTCGTGCTCGCCGCAGCCAGCTCGTTCGTGCGACCATCGGCCGCACTCGCTGGTGAAGAGGACACGTACCGGCTCGAGAACGGTTTCTTCCGCCTGACCGGGGCATACGGCAAGCTCACCGAAGTGGTCTGCGATCCGACGGGCGCGGGAGCCTATGAACCCGCAGCCTTCCGAGGGGTGTTCCTCGGGGCCACTGATTTCTTCACCGCGAGTTTCAACAGCGACGTCGCATTCCAGAGCGCAGACGGCGCCATGGGCCTGACAGGGATTCAGCTCCCGTCGACGGCGTCGCTCAAGCAGGAACAGCTGAATTCACCGGTCCCGCTTCCGGTCGGCAGTACTCTCGGCCAGACCTTCACGACAGCGATGTACCGCTTCACGCGGGTCGGCGGGCAGTTCCCCACGTGGAGCAGCTCGAGTTCCAAGGTCACGATGACGCTCTACTCGGGAAGCCCCGAGACGGGCCTCACCGAGATCGCCGCGAAGGACGTCGAGCCGGTTCAGGACAACGGCTGGGCGTACCTCGATGTCCCCGCGCAGCCAGCCGGCGTGTACTACCTGGAGATCTCCGCCGCCATCGGCACACCTGGATGGTGGAGCCGCCTCGACGGCACCACGGTCGATCTCGGCGGGGTCGCGTACAACAACAGGCAGCGACAGCAGAATCGCACGATGACGCTCGATGTGAGCGGCTTCAACGTCGACGGCGTCGCATCCTGGGATCTGCGGCTCGACGGCCCCAAGATGGCGATGAGCTACGAGGTCCAGTGGAAGGGAGCGGCGCGTGAGGACCCGGGGATGACTTTGATCACTTCCTGGGTGAAGGACGGCTACTCGGTCGACTATGCGGACGGCATCCTGTTCAGTCGCTTCCACGGAGACGAGGGGGCGTATCTGCCGGCCCAGCAGATGAAGCGGCGTGACGCGTGGACGAACCCGGTGACGGGCGCGGCGACCGTGACGGCGACCGGCACCGGGCCCTACGACCTCCAGTTCAGCGGGGAACAGCCGGCTCTTGCCGGAACAATGGCCGTCGACTCGTTGACGCTGGCACTCTCCTCAGGAAGTGCTGACGCCGAAGCGACGATCTCTCGTGCGATCGATGTCGGTCTCATCGCGCACACCGACGAGCTTCCTGCGATCTTCCCCGTGTTCGTCGCATCCGATCAGGCGAGAGCCGCGCAGGTCTCCACGTTCTACTGGGAGCGGGCTTTCAGCTACCGATTCGACGGACACGCGATGGACTGGGCGGACTGGAACGGTCGCATCCTCGACTGGACGGGAACGGCCGGCTCGCGAGCCCAGGCGGATTCACTCCTGAACACGAAGCAGGACGACGATGGCTACGTCTGGTCGTGGCCCGATTCGCAGGGCTGGCCGTTCCCTGACCCGAAGCTCTTCGACGCCAGGCATTTCACCTCGAACGCGATGTACATCCTCGGCACCTGGCGCTACTACTCGTGGACGGGTGACGAAGAGTTCCTCGCCACGATGATGCCCCGTGTGAGGCGGGCGATGGACTTCTACCTCGACTCTCTCGACGGCAGAAGCGGAATCGTCACGATCGATTCGCCGGACCACGACGGCACCGACGGATCCCTCCCTTCCAACTACTGGGATGTCACCTCGTTCGGATACCGGGACGCGTTCCTGAACGCCTACTTCTATGGTGCGCTGGAGGCGCTCGCCCAGCTCGAGGAGCACGGCGGCGACAGCGGCAGGGCTGCACGGTTGAGAGGCGTGCGGAAGATCACGAAGAAGCGCTACGGCCACACGTTCTGGAACAAGGACGCCGGCAGGTACGTGCAGGCTGTCGACGTCGACGGGGTCGCTCATGACTACGGTTCGACGTACGTCAACCTCGAGGCCGCATCCTTCGGCCTCCCCACCGACGAGCAGGCGGCGAAGATCTTCGATTGGCTCGACAACGGCCACACCGAGCTGCAGGACGCCGTGGTCCTCATCGAGAGCGGTGGTCTGGCTCCGAGCATCGAGCCTGGGCACAGCATGGCGCAGAGTTTCACCGCCGACACCGCGTTCGTGAGCGTGGCCGCGCGCTTCCCGACGTACGGAGCGCGTGGGGCGGCGTTCACGATGACGCTGTTCGCGGGGACGCCGTACAGCGCGAGCGCCGTCAAGGTCGCCGAGAAGCAGTTCACCGACTGGTCGGACGGGCGGGTCGCGCACATCGAGGTTCCCAAGCAGTCGCCCGGCGTGTACTACCTCGAGGTGTCGAACGTCACCGGTGCGCTCGCCTGGTGGTCATCAGCGAATGGCGCTCCGGGCGGCGCGGCGTACTTCGACGGTGCGCTCGATCCCAACGCCTCGTCCCGGTTCCTCGTCGCCCTGGGCGAGTACTTCGAGGGTCCGGCTGACATCTATTCGAAGTGGGTGTTCGCGCCGCGCTCGACGACCCGTCGCAACAGCTACTGGTTCTTCCTGACGCATCTGACGACGCCGTGGGGCGACGAGGTGCAGGACGGCGGTGCCATCCTGTACACGTCCGGGTTCGATGTCATGGCGCGCGCCCGTTACCGGGGTGCGGACGATGCGTGGGCGCGGATGACCGCGATGCTGGATCGCTGGAGCGAACCGGACCACATCAGCGGTGGATCCCCCTTGTTCCGGGGCGAGGGCACGGTCAACAGTCCGGGTGCCACCTCGGTCGGAACCGATATCCCGTTCCCCGAGAGCGGGCTCGCCCCCGCGAGCTTCCTCTACGCCTTCATCGGGGTCGAGGCGGAGCCGGATGCGCTGGTGATCACCCCGAATCTGCCTACGGCGTTGACGGATGCTGGTGTGCGTCACCTCGTCTGGCGCGGAAAGCCGCTGGAGATCCTGGTCACCACCGACACGGTGTCGCTCACGGGTGAGGGCGTGGCATTCTCCCAGCCGTACGCGGCCGGCGACTCCGTGCGGATCGAGCCCTCGCAGCTGTCGCTGGGAGGGTGATCGGGCAGTCAGGTTCGCTGGGAACTCGCCCTCACGATGAGCTCCGGCTGGATCACGATGCTGCGCACCGGCAGCGCCTCCGAGGATTCAGCCTGATCCTTCACGAGGTCCACTGCACTCCGGCCGAACACCTCTCGAGGCCTTCGAACGGTCGACAGCGGCACGGCCGCTGTCGAAGCGAAGTCGATGTCGTCGTAGCCGACGAGAGCGATGTCTTCGGGGATGCGCACGTCCGAGCCGGAGGAGATGGCCTGCATGACCCCCATCGCCAGGGAGTCGTTCGCCGCGAAGATGCCGTCAGGCCAGAGCTTCCTCGGCCTGCTCAGCAACTGTTCGCCGACTGCCAGACCCGCCTGAACCGACCGCTCCGACGTGGGGAGGACCTCGAGTGCGACGCCGGAGTGCGCAGCGACGGCGGCACGAGCGCCACGCAGCCGCTCGGAGATCTGGTGGATCTGGATCTCGCCACCGACGAACGCGATGGATCGACAACCCTGTTCGATCAGGTGCGTGACAGCCCGCTCGGCGCCGAGGAAATCGTTCACGGATGTCGACGAGAAACGATCCGAGGGACCGTACGCGTCGACCAGAACGGTGGGGATCCGCCGCGTGGAAAGGGTGTCGAGTTCCCGCTGCCTCGTCATCCCGGATGCAAGGATCACGCCGTACACGCGCTGCTGCACGAACATCTCGATGTAGCGGCCTTCGCGTTCTGGATCACCGTTGCTGCTGACGATGAAGAGGTAGAGTCCGTTCTCGGCCGCGCGTCGCTCCATCGCCTCAGCCACGTCGCCGAAGAACGGATTGTTCAGCTCGAGGGCCACGAACGCCAGGGTCTTGCTCGCGCCCGCCCGCAACTGGCGGGCGGCCTCGTTGCGGACATATCCCAGGTCGCGGATCGCCTTCGCGATTCGCTTCTTCGTGCCGGGGGCGACGCGAAGCGGAGTGTTCAGATACTTGGAGACCGTGCCGATCGACACATCTGCACGGAGTGCCACATCTCGAATACTGACCATATCAATCGCTCCCGCTGTCGCGGATCGTCCTGGATCCGAAAGTGTCGCTGACTGATGATCATATCGATTGCCAGCCTTGGTTCGTTGATATGGCAGCAATTGATCTCTCGGATCTTGCCTTTGCTTATGATACGTTTCACCGCGTGCAGCGTTTGCTGATGATGGCGTCGAGGGTGACCGGGGGATACGACAGATGAATCGACCGGGCATCGCCCCCGCGCAGACCGTCGCTCCAGGGGAGGAAGACCTCGCCGCACCGTTCGCGCTCACCGTCGACCGTCGCCCTGCCCTGCGGACGATCGACGATCGTCTCGTGCCCACGGTGTCGTCGAAGAACCCCGTTCTCGCTTGGAAGTCGGCGTCCTCACCGCAGTCGGTGGACGTCGTCGGATTCGAGGTCGACATGAGCGACGACTCAGGTCGACCGGTGTGGACGTCGGGGACCGTGGAGTCCGCCGACCACCACGTGGTCGTGGACGGTGACCTCGAGCCATTGCGGGTGTACGACTGGCGGGTACGGATCGTCGACAGCGACGGGCGGCGCTCGCAGTGGGCGCGCTCGCGCATGGAGACCGGTCCGTTCGACTATGCCCAATGGAAGGCGTCCTGGCTGTCGGTTCCGCATCTCGCTCGCGTCGTGACGCACTTCCGGATGAGTTCCACCGTGAGCAGGGCGCGTCTGTATCTCACCGGCCAGGGGGTCGTGCGGGCATGGGTGAACGACGCCGTCGTCAATCCGGACCGGATGGATCCGACACGAACAGACCTCGTTCGAGCGCTCTACCGAACCTATGACGTCACTGATCTCCTCTCTGACGGGCAGAATGCACTCGTCTTCGTCGCCGGGCTGGGGGAGTGGGCGCGCACGGGCGAATCGCCTCGGCTGCTGGCTGAGCTCGTAGTGTGGCATGAGGACGGCTCCATCACCCGTGTGAGTCCGGGCGTCGGTTCTGGGATCAGCTCGTCCGAGGTCACGGACGATGTGCCGTTCTATCTTGAGCGGCACGATCAGGGTGCCGTCTCGCGCGGGATCTCGCCGTCGACCATCCAGATCCTCGAACCTGCGGACCTGCCGGAGTCGCCGGCAACGCCACCGTCGATGATCGCCTCGGACGGGACCCCACCCGTGCGTGAGGTCGCCGTCTTCACACCGACCGAGTTGGAGCGGACTCCCGAGTCCCGGCTCTTCGACGTCGGCGTGAACATTGCCGGCCGGTCAAGACTGGTGGTGCATGGCGGGGTCCCGCGGGGCACGATGATCCGCGTGCTGCACGGCGAACACATCGGCGGGGACGGTCATATCGACACGACGAACCTCACCATGCCTTTCGACGACGGCCGCGAGCGGCAGTTGATCGAGTACGTGGCGAACGGCGATGCAGGGCAGGCGTATGAACCATGGTTCGTCTACCACGGCTTCCGCTACCTGGAGGTTCGAGGCCTTCCGTCCGATGCATCCGTCACAGTCACCGCTCACTCGATGCACACCGACCTTGCGCGATCCGGCTACGTGTCCACTGACAGCACGGTGATCGATCGCCTCCTGACGATGGCGGAGCGAACGCTGCTGAACAATGTGCATGGCGTGCCGGAGGACTGCCCGACGCGTGAGCAGGCCGCGTGGACCGGAGACACAGCATCGGTCGCGGAATATGAGCTGGCAGCCTTCGACAGTGCGGCGTTCCTGGACAAATGGATCGCCGACCTCGAGACGAGCCAGCAGCCTGACGGGCAGCTTCCCGCGGTTGCGCCGGACATGCACGCGAGCCGCATGCCCTCGGACCCGGTGTGGGGTTCCGCACTTCACCGCATGCTGCGGGGCCACCTGCTGCACTACGGCGACCTCAGCCTGGTTCGACGCGCGCTTCCGACTCTGCGCAGATGGGCGGACTTCCAACTGGGCTGTGTGGACGAGGACGGCATCGTCTCCCGCTCTCCGATCAGCTACGGCCACGACTGGCTTGCGCTCGAGCAGACGCCGCCGCCCATTCACCACACCGGCGCCGTGATCGACTGTCTGCTGGCGCTCGCGGATCTTGAGGAGGCGATCGGCGATACGGATGCCGCAATCCGCCGCCGCGATTCCGCAGACGCGCTGCGACGTTCTGCTAGGCGCCAGTTCTTCGACCCGACATCCGGCACCTTCGGCAACGGGTCCCAGGGTTCATTCGCCGTCGCCATCGAGACCGGCATCCTGACAGGTGAAGAGGCGCACCGCGCCGGCGAGCGGCTCGTCGAACGCGTGCGCGAGCGGGGCAACCGCGTGTCGGGTGGCTTCGCCACGACGCGCAGTGTGGTGCGGGCACTGACGATGATCGGGGCATCCCAGACCGTCGCAGACATCCTCTCGCAATCGGAGGCCCCCGGCGTCGGTGCGATGCTGACCTCGGGTCCGGGCACGTTCTGGGAATGCTGGTGGATCGATCCGGCGAACACGGGCACCGGCTCCCTCAATCATGTCGGCCTCGGCGGGCCGTTCGCGGCTTGGGTGTGGGAGGGACTGGCGGGTCTGCGCCCGACGGCGCCAGGGTATTCCACGTTCCGAATCGAACCGCAGTTCGTCGCGCAAGTGAACACGCTCGAGCTTCGCACTGAGACGGTGCGGGGCGAAGTGGCCGTCGGTTACACGCGTGAGCGCGCCGGTACGCGATCCGAGGTCACGGTGCTCACGGTCACGGTGCCGCCGCGCAGCGAAGGCACCCTGGTGATCGCGGGGCGGGCGGATGCCGTTCTTTCTCCGGGCACACATGTGATCACGGTGCGGCCGTCAGCCGACGCCCTTCGTTCCTGCGCATCGCCCTCGTCCCGAGGCACATCGACTTCATCCCGAGGCGCGGCGATCGACGGTCGCGATCTCCTCGCAGCGGATGTCGTGGGTTCGCGTGCCCTACTGGAGCCCGCGCGGCTCTCTCCGGGGCGTGCCGCCCCCACGATCGAGTCGCTTCACCGTCTGAGATGCATGCCGGTTCCGCACGAACAGCCTGCGCATTCGGTGCAGAAGATCGTCGCCACGGCCGGCGGCATCGGCGCTCCGACCGTGCTGCTCGCGCTTGCAGCCCCGATTCCGGTCGCCGGGGTCACCTTCTTCTACGCACTGATCGATCAATGCCTCGCTGGTCCGGATCGGGTCGCGACTCCCTTCTTCCGGCTGCGTCTGAGCAACGGCGAGACGCGATCGAGCTCCGGTGCGCTGTGGCCGGCCGGCTGGAACCGTGTAGCGGTGGACGTCGCTGATCTCGACGACGAGCTCGCGGTCACCGAGATGGAGGTCGGCCTCGAGTACCGGCGTGACGCTGCGGGCAACGCGCTGGCGCTCTATCCGGCTCAACCCGGCATCCTTTCCGGATTTCATCTCAGCGAGATCGGGTTCAGCACGGTGGCTCGCACATGGTGAGCGGGGCAGAGAATGAATCGATTTCTACTTGGAAACACTTGACATACATGGCGATATACCGCGATCATAATGAAACGTTTTATCTTCATGTCGAAGCGGCTGCTCCAGTTGCTTCCGATTCGAACTCGATGATGAGGGGCTGATCTTGGTCGTGACAGTCGATGCGTCTGCGCTCAGCACGTCGGTACCGTCGGATTCGCAGAACACGGTGCGCGCACCGCGCAAGCGGGTGGTGCGCTGGTGGCTCTATCTCGCGCTGCTGCCGCTCGCCGTGCTCATCGGATACTTCGCGTATTACCCGGCCGTCTCCGCCATCTTCTGGTCGTTCTTCCACTGGCAGCCGGCAGCGGAGTCGACGTTCCTGGGATTCGACAACTACATCACCATGTTCAGCGACCAGATCTGGTGGTCGTCGTTCAGGAATCTCGGCATCATCTTCCTGTTCTCCGTGGTCGCATGGGTGTTCCCACTGCTCGCTGCTGAGCTGCTCATCTCGCTCAGAAGTGCACGCTGGCAGTTCACGATGCGCACGCTCCTCATCGTTCCGATGGCTTTCCCCGGTGTGGTGACAGCGCTGGTGTGGGGCTTCTTCTACAGCCCGAACGACGGCGTGATCAACCAGGCGCTCAAGGCGCTCGGGCTGGAATCGCTGGCACAGAACTGGACGGGGCAGGCGAGCACCGCGCTGCTCTCGCTGCTCTTCGTCGGCTTCCCGTTCATCGCAGGCCTGCCGTTCCTGATCTTCTACTCGAGCCTGCAGAACATCCCGACCGAGGTGCTCGAGGCGGCTCAGCTCGATGGCGTGGGGCGCTTCGCCCGGTTCTGGCAGATCGACCTGCCCCTGATGGCGAGCCAGGTTCGCATCCTCGTGTTCCTCGCGATCGTCGGCACCCTGCAATACGGCTTCGTCGCATACGTGCTGACCTCCGGCGGGCCGGACAACGCGACGATGGTGCCCATCCTGCGAATGATCAACGTCGCCTTCCAAGGCGGTGATTGGGGCTACTCCGCAGCCCTGTCCACCACTTTGTTCATCATCACCATCATCATCAGCGCCGTCGTGGTCGTGGCGCGCAGACGTGACTCATCGACGACCGACGGAGGTGCGATGTGACCGTCGTCCAGTCCCGCAGCGAGATCACCGGTGCGACGAGAAGGCGCTCCGGACGGGGGTCGCGGCAGATCGGCATCAAGACCGTGCTGATCCTCATCGCGACCGTCGCACTCGCGCCCTACCTGTTCATGGTGGTGACGTCTTTCAAGACGAACCAGCAGTTCGCCGACAGCTTCTGGCAGGTCGCGTTCCCGCTCCATTTCGAGAACTACTCGGTGGCGTGGGAGCAGATCCAGCCGTATCTGCTCAACACCGCGATAGTCGCGGTGATCTCGATCGTGCTGATCCTGTTGATCGCATCGATCTCCGGTTTCGTGCTTGCGCGCTATCGATTCGCTGGCCGGGGGCTCATCTTCGGTGCGGTCCTGGTACTGATGATGGTGCCTGGCCTGGCCAATCTGATCCCGCTCTTCATCATCATGAAGGATCTGGGACTTCTGAACACGTACATCGTGCTGGTGGTGCCGTACACGGTCGGCGGCAGCGTGCTCGGAACCATCCTCATTCGCAACTTCGTCGAGGGAATTCCTCAGACGCTGTTCGACGCGGCTCGCCTGGACGGCGCCAGCGGCGCGCGGATGTATTGGTCCGTGATGCTTCCGCTCTCGCTCCCGGTTCTCGGAACGATCTCGTTGCTCACGGTCAGTGAGGTGTGGAATGACTTCTTCTGGCCGCTCCTCGTGATCTCTGACAACAATCTGCGCACGGTGTCGGTCGGGCTGCAGTTCTTCCAGGGTCAGAACGCGACGGACTACGGTCCTCTGATGGCCGGCTACCTGATCGCCAGCCTGCCTCTCGTCCTGCTCTTCACCTTCCTGTCGAAGTACTTCCTCGCCGGAGTGCAGGGCGGCGTTCCTGGCGCGCACTGAATCGGCTCCCCTGGTGCAACAGGAGGTGGGGATCGGCCGGTCGTCGAATGAAACGATTTACTCTCGCACCACATCAGTCCCGAACATCGACAAGTGAGAAAGAGGAAACATGCTCAATTCAACGAAGACGTTGCGTCCGAGCCGGAGCGGTTTGGCCGTGATCGCGTCAGTGGCGACGCTGGGCACAATCGCAGCGCTCGCCGGATGCGCCCCCGGCGGGGGCGATTCGGACACGGTGACCATCACCCTTTCCGGACCCAACCAGTTCACAAGCGACACGAAGACATTCGGTCCGGCGTGGGACGAGCTCATCAGCAATTTCGAGAAGGACAATCCCGACATCAAGGTGAAGACCAACGTGCTGCCGCTCAGCTCGTGGTCGCAGACATCGGCCGCGCAGCTGACGGCCGGCACCGCGCCGGAGTTGATCTTCAACCAGACGACTCATGCCCCCGACCAGGTCGTCTCGCTCGATGAGGCGCTGGCGGAGCCGAACGAGTTCTCCGACACCGGCAAGCCGTGGATCGAGGACTTCAACTCGAAGTACTTCGGCGGTGAGGACCGTCTGGGTCAGAACACCGCGGGTCACTACGAGTCGATCCCGTTCAACCTGGTGTCGGTCGGCATCTACTTCAACAAGGACATCCTCGATGACGCCGGTGTCGACGTCGATGACCTTGCGACTTTCGACGGGTTCCTCGACGCATGCGGGCAGATCACGGATGCCGGCTACATCCCTCTCGCGACAGACAATGGCAATCTGCCGGTCGGTTGGGCGTCGACGGCGCTGTCGTCGATGCTGCTCGTACCGGAGACCGAGGCTGTCAACCAGTTCGGTGCGGACGGTGAAGCGGGTACGAGCTCGCCAGTGACCGTCAAGAGCGTGGCGCACGGCTATCTCACCGACGAGATCAACATGTCGGAGGACCCCGGTTTCGCCGCCGTTCTCGAGTCGCTCAAGACGCTCTACGACGAATGCGCGACACCGAACTGGTCCGGCATCAGTTCGGAGGGGGCATTCACCGGAGGGACGGACTTCCCCGGCAACAAGGCCGCGATGGCATGGGGTACCAACTTCGCCTCCACGCAGCTCAGCACGGTGGACTTCGAGTACGGCACGATCCCGTTCCCGACGCTCACGAAGAGCGATTCGGATCAGGCGACCGGTGAGCCGGCGCAGTTCGGCGTCAACAACGGCGGAACTGCCTACATGATCCCGGCGTACATCAAGGGCGAGCAGCTGGATGCGGCGATCACGTTCCTGCAGTACGTCTCGAGCCCCAAGGTGCAGACCTGGCTCGACGAGACGGGAGGCATTCCCGCGGTGTCCGCGCTGACTGCCCCTCCCGGCCTTGAGGCGATGAACGACGGCGCGTGGGCGACGCTCTCGCTCGGCGGACAGAACGGCGGCCTGTGGCGGGGGCCGAAGGCGGTCTCCGCCGAGAACACGCGCACCGGCTATCTCCTCGGTACGACGTCGCTCGAGGACGAGCTGATCAAGCTCAATGACAACGCCGTCGCCTGGGCAAAGGAACAGGCCGTGGAAGCGAAGTGGACTGAGGACTGGGCTCAGTAGTCCGCAAGCCGCACCGCCCGCGATCCGATGGCGGGTCGATGGCGCTCGCCATCGGCCCGCCGACAGAACAGCTGTGCCTTACGAGAGGAAGTGTCATGCCCATCCGTAGAAAACGATTCAGCGGGATCGCGGCGATTGCGACGACGGCCGCCCTGCTTTTGAGCGGTGTCTCCGCCGGGGCCGCGATCGCGTCGCCGAGGCCGGCCGAACTGCCGGTTGTCGAGTCGAGCGCCGGTATCGCATCCGTCGCTGTGGCAGACGAGATGGTCACCATCACCGGCTTTGCCGGCGCCGAGAACGCCGGCACCGACGTCGACGTATCCGTCTCGAGCGCACACTCGGCCGCGGGGGTCGACGACGCGCAGGAGTTCGGCACTGCCGTCGCCGGCGCAGACGGCTCGTTCTCTGTCGAGGGTCCACGCCTTCAGGCGGACGGAACAGACAACCTCTACGGGCAGTTCACCGCGGCCGTCGACGGCGATGCGATCGGTGCGCCGCACTTCGCGGACGACCTGCGCTTGACCGCCGCGAGTACGGCGGAGTTTCCTCAGGTGCTGGATAAGAAGGGCCTTCAGGTAGCGCTGTCCGATGATGCTGAGAGCCTCGGCGTGCAGCATGCGGCGATCAACCTCGACCTGGCCGGGATCATGCTCAACAAGAAGACGAGCGATGACAACATCCCCTTCACCAGTGGCGGCCAGGAGTATTACTTCGACGCCTCCGAAGTCGAAGCACTCGACACCCAGATCAAGGCGGTGTCGGACAACGGCGCCCTGGTCAACCTGATCGTGCTCCTCTACGAGCACGACGACGAACCCGACAGTGCGGCGAACATCCTGATCCACCCTGACGCCTCGCGCGAACCCGGCGCCGGGCCGGTGTTCGGGTTCAACACGGTCACGGATGAAGGCGTGAAGTACACCACAGCCGCGATGGAGTTCATCGCGAGCCGCTGGTCGCGTACCGACGAGCAATTCGGGCGTGCGGTCGGCTTCATCGTCGGCAACGAGGTCAACACGCAGTGGATCTGGTCGAACTCGGGTGAGAAGACGATCGATGAGTTCCTGAACGACTACTCGCGCGCGCTGCGCATCATGTCGCTGTCCTCGCGCAAGTACTACGACCAGGCGCGTACGTATACTTCGCTGACGCAGCACTGGACGGTTCCGGCCGGCGGAAATTCAAACCGCTTCTATCCGTCCAAAGACGTGATCGAGAAGCTGAACGCGCTCTCGAAGGCAGGCGGCGACTTTCCCTGGTTCATCGCGTACCACCCGTATCCCCAAGACCTTTTCCACCCGGACTTCTGGAATGACACGGATGCGACAGACACCATCGATACGAAGCTGATCACGTTCAAGAACATTCAGGTGCTTCCGGAGTACTTGGCAGCGGACGAGCTGTTGTACAAGGGTGAACCTCGCAGGATCATCCTTTCGGAGCAGGGCTGCCACACTCCAGGCCCTGGTAGCAATCTCACGCTCGATGCGGAGAAGCTGCAGGCGGCGTGCTTCGCGTATGCCTATTACAAGATTCGCTTCCTGCCGTCGATCGACAGTTTCATCCTGCATCGCCATGTCGATCACCAGCTGGAGGGTGGACTGAATCTCGGACTGTGGGCATACGACCCCAGTGCGGACAAGCCCGATGCGCCATTGCGTCACAAGTACAGCTATGACGTGTTCAAGTACATCGACACCGCGCGCTCACTCGAAGTCACCGACTTCGCCAAGGAGATCATCGGGATCGATGACTGGGCTGATGTGATCGACGGTTTCGATCCGGATGCTCTCGACGAAAGGCGCATCACGACGACTGTCGGAACACGCGTGGACGGGCAGGTGACTGGCTCCGCTCTGCTGGGCGCATTCGACGTCGACGAGAACGGTTGGGAAGTATCGGACAACGTGGCCGAGGCGACAGCCGGCGAGGGAGTGCTGCACGTCGTCGACGCTCCCGGCATGTACGCCAAGCAGTGGCGAAGCGTCGCCAAATCGTTCACGGCGGACGATGCGATCGCGGCCAGGGGCTGGCTCTCTGCATCTGTGCGGCTGCCGGTCGACACCGAACTGGGTACGGACACGTTCGTGCAGATCAGAGCGACGACATCCTCCGGCCAGGTGATCGAAGGCGAGGCGAGGGTTCTGGCGGATGGAGAGTTCCATTCCGCTGCACTGCAGTTGCCGGAAGCGGTGGCCGGCGACACGCTGGTCAGGGTGAAGGTCATGGTGCGCGGCACCGGGACATCCAGGCCGGTGACCTCGTTCGATCTCGAGTCCGTCTCGCTGTCGAAGTCGGTCGCGACCTCCCAGTCTCCGAATGTCGTGGTTGCCGCGGCAGCGGATAGCGCCGACCTCGTCGGGTCGACGCTGACCGTGTCTCTCACCAATCTGGATGTGGATGCGCTTCGCGGTGCCGTACGCATCCCGAATGACTGCGGCGATATCGATGTGAGTCGGGATGCTGCGCGGATCCCCGAGACGCCAACAGGTGGCGTTGCCGCACTGGAGTTCACCGTGAGTGCAGTGCGCGGTGACGCGAGCACGCTCTGCGTGAGCCTGGGACGTCACACTGTCGAGGTGGAAGTGACAACGCCTCCACCCGCCCCGAACGGCAGATACGACTTCGAAATCGATACGCAGGGATGGGAAGCCGGAGCGAACGTCGACTCGATCGCCAGGGTCACCAGCTTCGCCAACGGCCCTCGCACGCCCCATGGTGGCGTCGGAGCACTCGAGGCGACGAGTCGGCCTGCGCCGGCGACGTCCCCGCGCGTCATCTCGGCGACACCGGAGAAGGCGGTCGATCTGAGCGCGGCGACGTCGGTGCACGTGTGGGCGGACTCATACGGAGGTGCCCCTGGTGCCACCGGCTACGTGGCCACTTTCACCCTGACCGCCGCCGACGGCACCACAGTGACGACTCTGAACACCGAGTTTTCGCCGGACAAGTGGAACGAGCTGTCGATCGATGTGAGCGGCTGGGACTCTCGCAACGCCGTGGTCTCCTTCGAGGTCTCGTTCGCGGCGATCGGCACCACGTATCCCAACTGGGTTCCGAAGTTCCAGATCGACGACGTCGGGTATCTCACGGAGTAGTCGAAAGCGGGGCCAGGACCGATTGATCGATCCCGGTCCCGCTTCTCACCGCGCACGGTGCGCGGCGATCACGTCGCGATACCAGTGCGCCGAGTCCTTCGGCGTGCGCACCAGCGTGTCGGGATCGACCTGCACGATGCCGTACTTCTTGCTGAAGCCCATGCCCCATTCGTAATTGTCCATCAGGCTCCACAGGTAGTACCCGCGCACATCGGATCCCTCCGCGACGGCGCGGTCGATCCATTCCAGGAAACCGCCGACGTAACGGATCCGTTCCTGATCATGGAGCGGATCGGCGCCGGGATCGGCGGGCCCGTCTGGGAGTCCGTTCTCGGTGATGTAGATCGGCCCGTCCCAGCCGTAGTCGTCGCGGACCATCTGCAGTGCCTCGTAGACGGCGCGCGGGTAGAACTCCGAGCCGTCGTCGAGGAAGTTGCCGCCGGGGGGAGGGTCGCTCTCCGCCCAGCCGGTCGCATCCTGATTCTTCGAGTTCACCACCACTCGGGAGTAGACGTTCAGACCGAGGTAGTCCACCGGCGATGCGATGATCTCCTGGTCGCCGTCATGGACCTCCGGGAAAGTTCCGTCTGCCTCGAGCCGCTCTCGAAGCCGATCGCTGTAGCCGCCGCCTCGAAGCGTGTCGAGGAAGAACCGGAAGCCGTCGTCCTCACCCTGAGCCGCCAGTGCCAGGTCTTCGAGAGAGTCTGTGGCGGGCTGGCGCTTCCAGATGTCGAGCACCACGCCGATGTCTCCCGGGGACCCTGCCGCGCGGAACGCCTGAACGGCTTTGCCGTGGGCGAGCATCTGGTTGTGCATGGCCTGGCGGCCGGCGCGCTCGTCGCGTCGGCCAGGCGCGAACGCACCCAGTGCATAGCCCACCCACGTGGAGATCGGCTCGTTGACGGTCGCCCAGCGGCCGATGCGGTCGCCGAGCGCATCGAAGACGACCGAGGCGTACTCGGCGAACCAGTCGGCCACATCACGGTTCGGCCACCCGCCGCGGTCTTCCAGCGCCTGCGGCAGGTCCCAGTGATAGAGCGTCGCGTTCGGGGTGATGCCGGCATTCAGAAGCGAGTCGGTGAGCCTGCGATAGAAGTCCAGGCCCTTCTGATTGATCCGGCCCACTCCCTCGGGCATGATCCTCGACCAGCTCAGCGAGAAACGGTAGCTGTCGAGTCCGAGCCACTTCATGATCTCGATGTCTTCGGGGTAGCGATGGTAGTGATCGCACGCGACGTCACCGGGAATGTCGTCGAGCACCTTGCCAGGGGTATGTCCGAAGGCGTCCCAGATCGACGGGCCCTTGCCGTCCGCATCCCACGCCCCCTCGATCTGGAAGGCGCTGGTGGCGGCCCCGAACTCGAAGGAGTCGGGAAGATTCAGGAGGCTCATGGGGCATGCCCTTCTTGAGGTGCGGAGGATATCGGATGCTGGAGCAGGATTCTCACCGGCCCGAGCAGGCCGTGCGGGCGGAGCGGTTCCTCGTCGAAGACGTCGATCCCACTTTCGACGACCGCGTTGCGAAGTGCGGTTCTGACCTCGATCTCGACCTCGGTTCCGTTCGCCACCGAACCGCCGAGGTCGATGACGGTGTCGTCGAGGTAGGCCGTGCCCACGACGCGGCCGTCGATGCGGACGACGGCCGATCCCGCCAGAACACCCAGGTCGATCTTCGCGTGTGCGCCGGCGAGCAGCTCCTCCGGCAAGACGACTCGTGCCCGGTAGCGGCCGGTGCCGGAGACGCCCTTGAGTGCATCGATCGTTCGCCAGTCACCGGGGCCGACGCCGTCAAGTTCGATGGTGCGCGGTCCACCAGGCTCTTCGCTGATCACGTCAAGTCGCCATGACTCGAGAGTCGCCGCCGCATCGATACCTCTCGGCGCTTCAGCAGCCGATCCCGGTTCCGCGCCGGTGTCGAGCTCGAACACGCGCACTCCGAGTGCCGGGATGCCGACGGCAACCGTGGTGCGGTCGCCCTGAGCGGCATGTGCACTGGGAACGATGCCTCCGGTCCACAGGTCGAGTTCACGCACCCGACCGCTTCCCTCCAGGGACAGCCGCGCCGTGACCGGATCCGCGAGGGTGTTGTAGACGAGCAGATAGCGGACGCTGCCCGCTTCACGCCATTGCGTGAGAAG
This sequence comes from Microbacterium murale, assembly GCF_014635185.1. Taxonomy (GTDB): domain Bacteria; phylum Actinomycetota; class Actinomycetes; order Actinomycetales; family Microbacteriaceae; genus Microbacterium; species Microbacterium murale. Next base: position 139,571 of record NZ_BMCM01000001.1, on the reverse strand, counting down.
TCCACCGCCGTCGGTGCTCACCCTCGGCGTGAGTCCGAGTCTCGTGAAGGCGGTGGAGGCGTCCGACATCGTCTGCACGTGCGCCGTCGTCGGCGTCGACAGCGCACGTGCCATCGCGGCGCGCACGCGCTCGTCGCCGTCCGAGTCGTGCGAATGCCCGGAGTCGGCAGACGGCGGATCGCCGACCACGACGACGCGCAGTCCCCGTTCAGCTGCGTCGGCGATCGCCTCGGCGGTCTCCGGCGGCAGCATCCGTTCGTCGATGACGAGTCCGCGATAGCCGGGGCCGTCTGCGAAGAGAACGGGGCCCTCGCCCACACCCTCGACGATGCCGAGCGGATCGATGAACTGCACGCTGAACCCGGCCCATTCGAGAGCCTCGGTGTCGGCCAGCCGGGCAGGAGCAGTGGCATCTGCCGTGGGGTCGCGCACGCCGCGCGCCGCGATCGTCAGGAACCCGTCCCGATGGATGGCGACGTCTGTGCGGGGCACTCCGGTCTCGAGCACGACTGTTCCGCGCGCCCAGTAGTCGGTGAGCGGTCGCCAGTTCGCCCACTCGGGAAAATGGATGCAGTTCCAGCTGTCCGACACGATCTGCTGGAAACGGGTCTGGGTCGGCCAATCCGCGTCACGTGCCTGCGAAGCGACGCCATGCAGGAACGGCTTCGTGATGCCCGCCGCCCACTCCTTCGCCAGCATCCGCTGCAGGTCGCCGAGAGTGACCGCATAGGCGGCACGGAACTGCGCGCCCAATTCGGTGCTGATGCGCACGGCTCCGCCCTGGTGCGCTCCGCCCACGACGCAGCGCTGCCAGTCGAGGGCGAAGTGCCAGGTGGCATCCTTGCGGTTGATGGGGAATCTGTCCCCTGAGTTCAGCGATTCGCCCTCGGCGCGACCGCCGGCACGTACGAAGTCGCGATTGCTGCGGATCGCTTCGAGATTCTGCCCGTAGGCGGCCTGCGCCTTGTGCCGCAGCCCGTGACCGGCGGACCATTCCTGCAGCGGCAGCAGCCGACGCGAGATGTAGAGGTCCGTCAACAGGCGGTAATAGTCCTGCCGCACGCGGTGCCCGATCCCAGGCACGACGTCGCCGTCGAGCTCGAAGTCGGCCACGGTCTCCTCGTTCGGCAGCCAGAAGTGCGACATGCCGTGGGCGAACAGCAGCGGAAGGTACGGCGTCGGATCGTAGCCGTGACGCTCGGTGAAGCGTTCGATCAGGTCGGACGCCCAGAACAGCGAGTCGGCGTGCAGCTCCAATGAGTCCTCGAAGAAGTCCGTCCCGACGCGGCGCAGCAGCTCGATGTTCTCCGGGCCCAGTTGGTGCTCTTCGATGTACGCGGCAGCGGCAGCCGTCGCATCCTGATCCAGGAAGTTCGTGACTCCCTGCTCGCACTCGCGCATCCAGAAGGCGAAGACAACCCAGTCGCCGCCGCGGGGCTGCCATCTGACGACCCCGTCGACGACCTCGGATGTCAGATCGACCAGCGACGTCGAATCGAGCACGGTCGATGCTGCCGGTGGGCGGATCGACCCGCGCGGTGACGTCCTCTCGTCCTCGACGCCGGCAACGAGGGGTGGATCGTTGCGATGACGCACGCGCGCGGCGGTGACGCCCACGAGCGTCGCGGCGCGCTTCCCCTCCGGATCGTCGAACGCCGCCGGCACGGGCACGAGCGCCGGACCTTCGCCGGAGAGGAACGTCGACCCGTACTGCAGCTCACGGGTGGAGAAGGGCGTTCCCGTCGCGGTGTTCGGCGTCGTGAGCGGCCACGCGGCGCCCAGCGTCATCGCCACCCCGACGCCCAACCGCTCCGACTCCTTCAGCACGGCGGTGAGTGCAGTGCGCTGCGCCCCGTCACCCCAGAACTCGCGGCTGAACGCGATCTCCACCTCGCGGAAGCCGGCGTCGGCGATGGACCGAAGCTGGTCGAGAAGATCTTCGACCGGCACCGCACTCTGCCACCACCAGCGCACGCCAGGACGATCGTCACCGTGCGGCTCGGTGAAACGGTCCGGGTCGAGCGGCTTCGTCATGGCGCGGACAGTACGGAACTGAACTCGTGCTCTCCGTGCGCGACGGTCGTCGGCGCGGAGGCCCCCGGCATCCAGACGTCGGCGGTCACGCCGTAGGGGACCGAGAGCGAGAGGTCTGTCGTGTCATTCTCGAGACGCCAGGCGACGGCGATCTCTCCGTACGGCGAAAGATGCCGGGCCGAGGCCGAAGACAGATCTCCCGTCACCCGCGGACGCACCTCGATCGTTCGATAGCCCGGCGATGTGGGCGCGAGCCCTGCGACACAGCGATGCATCCAGTCGGCCACCGCGCCGTAGGCGTAGTGATTGAACGAGGTCATCGTGCCCGGATTGATGGAGCCGTCCGGCAGCATCGAATCCCAGCGCTCCCAGATCGTCGTCGCCCCCATCGAGACCGCGTACAGCCACGAAGGCCGGGACTCGGTGAGAAGCATCCGGTGGGCGAGATCTTCGCGACCGGCCATGGTCAGCGCATCGAGGATCAGAGGCGTGCCCACGAAGCCCGTGCTCACCCGGTACTCCGCATCCGTCACCAGCTCTGCCAGACGCCGACCTGCACCCTCGCGTTGACGCTCTGTCTCGAACAGGTCGCCGGTGATCGCCAGCGCATATACCGTCTGGCAGTCGCTGCGCACGATTCCAGCGGCGTCGACATACGCCGCGACGAACGCCGCGCGCACCCGGCGTTCGAGCTCGGCGTAGTCGGCAGCGTCGTCCTGACGTCCGAGTGCAGCCGCCGTCCTCGCGAGAATTCCGCTCGAGCGCACGAAGTAGGCCGTGGCGACGACATCCGGATCGGCCTGTGCCTGTGCCGCGTCCTCCGGCGGGGCGGTCGGGTCGAGCCAGTCGCCGAAGGGGCCGCCGGTCGTCCACAGCAGGTCCGGACCCACCATGCCGCGCACCTTCTCGACCCACGCCCGCATGGATGCGTACTGACGTTCGAGCACTCCGACATCGGCATACGCGAGATGGAGAGCGTCGGGGACGATCGTGGCGGCATCGCTCCACGCAGCGGCTGCCGGATCGGGATCACGCAGCACGTCGGGGATCACGAAGGGCACACCGCCATCGGGCTTCTGCTCCGCCGCCAGGTCTTCCAGCCATTCCGACAGGAATCCGGCCGTGTCGAAGAGCGTCGTGGCGCTGGGGGCGAACACCTGGATGTCGCCGGTCCAGCCGAGCCTCTCGTCGCGCTGCGGACAGTCGGTCGGCACGGCCAGGAAGTTCCCGCGGGTGCTCCACACGACGTTGTCGTGAAGTCGGTTGAGCCGGGCATCGGATGACTCGAACCAGCCGGTACGCTCCAGATCGGTGCCGAGAACGAGCGCGTCGACGTCGGGGAGTGACAGGTCAGGCACCCCGCTGATCTCGGCATAGCGGAAGCCGTTGAAGGTCAACGTGGGCTGCAGGATCTCGTCCGGTCGACCGGACAGGAAGTACGTGCTGGTCGCCAGTGCACTGCGCAGCGGCCTGACGCCGAGCTCGCCGTGCTCCAGGACCTCGGCGTGCCGCACCGTCACCTCGCCGCCGGCGGTGCCGCTGACACGCAGGCGCACCCACCCGACAAGGTTCTGGCCGAAGTCGACGATCGTCCTGCCCGAGGGCGAGGTGATCAGCTGGACGGCGGGCAGCGTCTGGGTGACGCGCACCGGCGGGCCGGAGGGTGCGACTATTCGCTCGGATGCTGCGCCGCGCACCTCGACGCCGTCAATCGTCTTCCCGACGGGGGAGTCGGTGATGCGCATGTCACGGCGCTGGCCGTCATAGAAGTCGTCGAACAGGATGCTGCTGCTGACGGCTCCCCATCCGGCGTCCGTTCCGAAGATCGCGCGGGTGCCGTCGGCGTACGTCACCTCGATCTGCGCGAGGAGCGCCAGGCGGTCGCCGTAACTCGAGCGGTTCTGCGGCCACACGAGTTGCCCGCGGTACCAGCCGTTGCCCAGCAGCGCCTGCAGACGATTGGGGCCGGCGTGCAGGTGCTCGGCGATGTCGTAGCTGCGATAGCGCAGCCGCTTCTCATACGCGGTCCAGCCTGGGGCGAAGACGTCGTCGCCGACGCGCTGTCCGTTGATGGTGAACTCCACGATCCCGTGTGCCGTGAGGTACAGGCGCGCGGAGACGGGCGCAGCCGCGAGGTCGGCCTCGCCGAAGAGCAGGGGGGCGCCGTCGGAGAGTCCGCCGATCGTCGCAGGGCTGATGAGATCGCGCACCCAATCGCCCTGCTCGAGCAGGCCGGCTTCGATGTCCAGCCACTCGCTCGGTGCCGACCAGTCGGGTCCGCTTCCCGACCGCACGCGCAGCCGAACGCGCTCGCGCGATTCCAGCGGGGCGAACGGCCAAGGAACGAAGAGCTGCTCGGGGGAGTGGACGACGACCGAATCGACACCGCTGGAGCGTTCGAGGGTCAGCTCGTATCGATCCGAGTGCCATTCGGGGCCGGCATCCTCGACTCTCCACGACAGACGAGGAGTCGCCGTGCCGATTCCGAACGCATCATCCTGATACTCGGCGCGCAATCGTGTGACGGTGGTGCTCTGCACAGCCGGGGATTCCCGTGCCCGTGGTGAAGCGTCAGCCGACTCTTCCAGCCGCTGGATCACTCGAGCCCCGTTCCGGCGATGCCCTTGAGGTACCACTTCTGGAACACGATGAACACGATGAGCACGGGCAGCATCGAGATCACCGCACCGGCGAGACCGACCGCGGGCGAGATCATGGAGTTCTCGCCGCCGGCGAGCGGGGCCAGTGCGACGTTGATGACCCGGTTCGCGGGGTTCGGCGCGATGACCTGCGGCCAGATGTACATGTTCCACGCGGTCAGGAAGCTGATCGAGCAGAAGGTCGCGAGCGCCGGCTTCGCCAGGGGGAGGGCGATGGAGGTGAGTACGCGGCCCCAGCTCGCCCCGTCGATGCGGGCTGCCTCGATGAGACCAGCCGGCATCGTCGCAAAGAACTGCCGGAAGAGCAGGATCGCGAAGGCGCACTGGGCGGCCATCGGGATGATGAGTCCGGCGTAGGTGTTCAGCCACCCCAGCTGGAAGGTGACGATGAAGAGCGGAATGAGCGTGAGGTTGCCGGGGATGAACATCGGCACGATCAGCGTCGCCATCACGGCCGCAGACCATTTGAACGGGATCTTCGCGAGTGCGAACGCCGCGGGCAGGGAGAGCAGCAGCTGAAGACCGACGATGCCGAGGCTGAAGATGAACGTGTTGGCGATCACTTGAGGGGTGAGGAAGTTCCAGGCATCGACGAAGTTCTGCCAGATCGGCGTCTCAGGAAGGAGCGGCTTGGGAAACGCCGATACCTCCGCCGCGGACTGGAGCGATCCGGAGATCATATACAGCAACGGTGCGGCCATGATGAGACCGCAGAGCACGATCGCCGCGTAGCGGAGCGTGGCGTGCAGAGGAGAGGTACGCATCAGCTGCGCTCCTTTCGGATTCGCACGATCACGCGCACGAGCAGGACGATGACGATCATGAGGACCAGTTGGAACAGCGAGAGCGCGCTCGCATAGCCGATGTCGCGCTCGGAGAATGCGACCTTGTAGGAGTAGAGGGCGATCGACTGCGTCGTGCCGAGCGGGCCTCCGTCGGTCATGATGAGCGCGATCTCGAACGAACCGCTCACGAAGCTGACGGCCTGGAGGACGGCGATGAGGATCGTGGTGCCCCACACGTTCGGCCAGGTCATCGACCAGATCTGACGCCACTTGCTCGCGCCGTCGAGTGATGCCGCGGCGTAGATGTCGTCGGACACCCGCTGGAGTCCCGCCATGTACAGGATGATGACGATCGGGAGGCCGCCCCAGATCATCATGATGACGAGAGCCGGCCGCGCCCAGACGAGGTCTGAGAGCCAGATCGGCCCATCGACTCCGAACCACGAGAGCGCCTGATTGATGAGGCCCTTCTGGCCGTAGAGGTTGACCCAGATCAGCGACGCGACAGCCGCCGAGGCGATCATCGGCGCGAAGTAGAAGACCCGGATCGCGCCGATCCCGGGCAGCTTCGTGTTGACGAGGACGGCCAGGACGAAGCCGATCAGGATCGTCGGGATGACACCCATCACGACGAACATGGCGGTGACTCCGAGAGCCTGCCACATGGCCGCGTCGCCGAACAGGCGGATGATGTTGTCGAGCCCTACCCACTGCGGCGTGCCGAAGAGATCCCAGTCGAAGAACGTCAGGACAAGCCCTCCGACAGCCGGGAGGATGACGAACGCCACGAATGCGAGCATCCCCGGCGTGAGGAAGGCAGCGGCCGTCAACGCGTCGGCGCGTTTGGCCCGCCGACTTCCCGGTCTCTCGGCCGGGATGGGCCGCTTCTCCTCGCCCTGTCTGGGTAATGGCAAATCAACGATGGGGGTGGACACTGCGATCTCCGATGATCGGGACCCGGGGTGGGACGCGCGGCGTCCCACCCCGGACTTCCTATTACTTGCTCTGCTTCTCGATGGCGTCGTTGACGGTCTGCTCCGCCTCACCGAAGGCCTCTTCGATGGACTTCCCGTTCAGCAGGACCTCCTGCGTCGCCTTCTTCGTCGCCTCGGTCAGAGTCGAGGAGGAAGAACCCGGCATCTGAGTGAGGAGCACGGCGGTGCGTGCGGACTCGCCGAAGATCTCGATGTTGGCCGGCGGCGGGGTGCCGTCCTTCCACGTGCCGTTGTCGATGCCGTCGTCGGTCGGCGGGATGACGCCGCCGACTTCCTGCGCCACCTTCATGCCGGCGTCGGTGTCGTAGAACCAGCTCAGGAACGCCCAGGCGGCATCCTGATTCTCGCTGGTCTGCGCGATGGAGAGACCGTACGAACCGCCGCCGGCCGTCGAGTTGCCGTCGATCGTGGGAAGCACCTGAACGTCCCAGTTGTCGTCGGGCATGGTCTCCTTGAGTCCTGGCGCGGCACCGCGTGACGCGATCGCCATGGCGACATTGCCGGAGTCGAACTTGAGCGACGGGTCGTCCGTGGTCGTCGTGTACGGGCCGGACGCCGTGCCATAAGCGCTCAGGAGCAACTCCCACGCCTTCAGGGCTTCGGGCTGCCCGATGCCGGACTTGTTCGTCTCCGGGTCGTACACGCTGCCGCCGAACGCCTCGATGACCGGTCCGAAGACGATCTGTTCCGAACCGTCCTTGAGCGGTGCGGCGAGACCGGTGATGCTGCCGCCGCTGTTCGTCTGGATCTCCTCGGCGACCCGGTACATGTCGTCCCAGGTCCAGTCGGCCTCGGGGTACTCGGTGACGCCGGCCTTCTCGAATGCGGTCTTGTTGTAGTAGAGACCCACGGAATCGGCGCTGACCGGGAGCCCTGTGATGGCGTCGGGGTTGTCGATGGGACGGTACTGGCCGACGAACTGCGGGAGGAAGGAATCCGCGTCGAGGTCGCCGAGCTTTCCGTCCTTCAGTCCTTCGGTCAAGTCGAGCGTGACGTTGTTCGTCGCGAGCGTGTCTGCGAGGAAGTCGACGTTGAAGAAGACGTCGGGCAACTCGCCGCTGAGCCGGGCGGTGGCCAGTCCCTGGGCGTACTCCGCAGCATCGTCCGTGGTGCTGCGCACTTCGACCTTGCGATCGGGGAATGCCTCCATATACGCGTCGGCGTACTGCTGGAACTGGGGCTCGAGGCCGGTGATGGTGTTGAGGATGATCGAGCTGTCCTCGACCTCGCCCGCGGCGCCTTCGCCGGTGCCGGCAGAGCCACCGCAGGCCGCGAACAGCGGGAGTGTGGCGACGACCGCGAGCCCGAAGAGGGCCTTGCGAGTCTTCCTCGCCTGTTGAGACATCATTGTCATCGTTCCTTTCATGGATGTGATTGCCGTGCACGTGGATGGAGCAGGGTATTGAAACCTTTCAGATCATGATGTGCGACACGATTCCGCTTGTCAAGCGTGAGGCATCGAATCGCTGGTCACGATTATGATACGTTTCAACTCTTCAGGCGGCCGAAGATGGACGAAGGAGGAGCGAAGTGACGAGTCCGGTACCCAGCGCGTTGCGTGTCGACGGGCACTCGCCGACCGCGGAGACCGACCGGGGCCTGGGCGATCATCGCTTCGTGCGGCTCGCTTCACTTCGTCGTCCGAGACTTTCATGGACAGTGCCGCTGCTGCGGTCGGGACAGGCGCAGGCGGCGTTCGAGGTGCGGGTGTCGCGGGGCGATGCAGATCCCCGGCGTCCGGATGCCGCACGGTTCGCGGTGGAGGCGGTTGAGGATGTCGCCGGTGGCGATCCGTTCGTCGAGCTGGAGACCCCGCTCGATCCCGACTCCACGTACGCCTGGGTCGTTCGAGTGCGTGACGAATTCGGAGACTGGTCGGACTGGTCAATCCCCTCCCGCATGGAGACAGGGCCGTGGGAACACTCCGACTGGACGGCGCAGTGGGTGTCGCATCCGCCGCTGTCGATCCTTCGACGTGAGTTCCACGTCGGCACGCCGATCCGCTCCGCCCGGCTCCACCTCACGGCGCAGGGACTGGTTCGGGCGTCCGTGAACGGCGTCGCGGTCAACCCGGCCTCGTCCGACCCGTCGCGCACCGATATCGCGCGCGCGCTGTACCGCAGCTATGACGTGACCGATCTGCTTCGCTTCGGCGACGGCGAGGCCGGTTCGAACGCACTCGATCTCGTCCTCGCGTCGGGGGAGTGGGGCAGAACAGGGCTGGATCCGCGGGTGCTCGCCGAAGTGGTGGTGCAGTTGGAGGACGGCAGCGTGCTGCGCGCCGGCACGGGCGCGGGGATGCTCAGTGCTGCAAGCCCTGTGACGGTGGAAGAGCCGTTCTATCTCGAGCGGCACGAGCTCGCGTCGACGCCTCCCGACTTCCGTCCGGCATCCTCCGCTCGGGTGCTCGATCCGGCCGCCTCGCCGTCATCGCCGCAGTCGCCGCCGCTCGACGTCGCCCCTGATCCGTCGCCGGCGGTGCACCGGGTGGCTGCGCACAGCGCTACGCTCCTTGCGCGCACGGGCGACTATCGCGTGTACGACGTCGGCACCAACATCGCGGGGCGAACCGGACTCACGGTGAAGACCCGGTTGCCGGCCGGCAGCGTGGTGCGCCTCGTCCACGGCGAGCATCTCGGCGCAGACGGTCGCATCGACACCACCAACCTCACGATGCCGTACGACCGCGGACGCGTGCGCCAGGCCGTGGAGTACGTCGTCGACGGGCAGAGCGATTCGGCTCTCACGCCATGGTTCTGCTATCACGGGTTCCGCTACGTCGAAGTGCTCGGCCTGCCCGTCGACGCCGAGGTCGAACTCGAGGCGTGGAGCCTTCACTCCGATCTGGAGCCGAACAGTGACCTGGAGACCGACGACGCGCAGGTGAACGCGCTGGTCCGCGTCGCCAGGCGCACCCTGCTCAACAACGTGCACGGCATTCCCGAGGACTGCCCCACTCGTGAGCAGTCCGGGTGGACCGGTGACACCGCGTCCGCCGCAGAGTTCGACTTCTCGGCCTTCGACATGCAGGGCTTCTTCACGAAGTGGCTCGGCGATCTGCGCACCAGCCAGTTGCCGGACGGAAGCATTCCGGCGATCTCGCCCGACCTCCGCGAGCCCAGGATCGTTCCCGACCCGGTGTGGGGTGCAGCCCTCCAGAGGGTGCTGCTCGGCCACTGGCTGCACTATGGCGATGCACGCGTCGTGAGCGACACGCTTCCCGCGCTGCGACGATGGGCCGATTATCAGTTGACGCTGCGCACGGCGGATGGTGTGATCGGCCTCGCGCCGATCAGTTACGGGTCGGACTGGCTCGCGCTCGTGCAGACGCCCCCGCAGTTGCATCACACGCTGGCGACCATCGACTGTCTCGAATCGTTGGCGATTCTTGAGGATTCAGTCGGGCAGGCGGATGCTGCGGCGCTGCGTCGCGCGGCGGCGGATGAGCTTCGCGCCGCCGCACGTGCCGCCTTCTTCGATGACGAGCGCGACGTGTTCGGTAACGGCACCGAGGCTGCCGACGCGATCGGTATCGAGGGGGAGATCCTGTTCCCTGCCGAGAGCGAACGGGCGGCCGAGCGCATCGCGGGCGATGTGCGAGCCCACGGGAACCGCGTGACATCGGGTTTCGCCACAACGCGGACGGTCGTGCGCGCGCTGGCGCGCTCCGGCCGTTCGCAGACCGTGTTCGACGCGCTTCATCAGCCCGCCGAACCGGGCATCGGCGCGATGCTCGATCATGGTCCTGGCACGTTCTGGGAGTGCTGGTGGATCGACCCGCTCAACACGGGCACCGGTTCCCTCGATCACATCGGACTCGGAGGGCCGTTCGCCGGCTGGGCATGGCAGTGGCTCGCAGGTGTCCGCCCGACCGGCGCGGGCTGGTCGACCTTCGTCGCCGAGCCTCAGTTCGTCGACGGCGTGGACTCGCTGACTCTGTCTTCGCGCACGATACGCGGCGTCGTCGCACTGAGCTACCGGGTGCAAGGCGAGACGCTGACCCTCACTCTCACCGTGCCGGTCGGCGCTCTCGGTGCGGTGCGTCTGCCCGGGCGCGATGAGGAGACGCTCGGGTCGGGCGTGCACCAGCGCACGCTCCCTGTCTCATCGGTTCGCCACGCGCAGCGTCGGTCGACGACGCCGGACGAGAAGGCGTGGACGCCGCCGTTCCGGCCGATGCCTTCGCCCGATGTCCACGGCGAGCGCGATTGGCTCGCGAGGAGCATCGCAGCGGGAACGATCGCCGAGACAGCGGCTGGTACAGCGGCCGAGACGATCGAGGTGCTGAGTGACGGCATCCGCTGTATGCCTGTGCCGCATGAGCAGCCGATGGGTCCCGTTGTCCTGGTGCGTGCGCCGACCGTCGCAGCATCCGATTCTGATGGGCGAAGCGCCCTCACGCTGCGGGTGCCACCGGGCGACCTGGATCCCGGGGCGGGCCGCGCCCTGCCACAGGCGCGCTTCATCTATGCGCTCCTGGATCTCTGCACCCCGAACCCGCCTCGTGCGCTCGAGAGCATCATGATCGTCCACGGAGCGGACGGCACGAGCGTGCAGCACGCCGGAGTCCTCTGGCCCGCGGGCTGGAACCGCGTGACGGTCGACGTCGCCGACCTGGTCGCACGCACCGCGATCATCGGGGTGGAGGTCGGCATCCGTGTGCGAGCTTCTGGTGCCGACGCATCCAATGCCGGGCCGTACGACGCCGCCGATGTCACACCGCTCGCTTTCCATCTCGGCGAGGTGGGGTACAGCATCCGGCGCCCGACGTGGTGATCGGCTGATCAGCGGGCGGTGCTCTCCCGCACGACGAGTCGGGGTGGCAGCAACAGGTGCTCGTGCTCGTGGGCTCCGCCGGTCGCGGCGTGGTCGAGCACCAGCCGCACCGCCTCGGTCGCAAGCGCCTGTCGCGGCTGGTGGATGGTGGTGAGCGGCACGATCGCCGACGCCGCGTAGTCGATGTCGTCGTAGCCGACGATGGCGATGTCGCGGGGCACCTGCACGTCGTCGGCGAGCACGAGGGACTGCATGGCGCCGAGCGCCAGCAGGTCGTTTGCGCCGAATATCGCGTCCGGGCGTGATTGCTCGGGAAGGGCGGCGATCAGCTCGCCCATCGCTCGCCCGTCGGCGATCGTCTGGTCGGCGGTGTCGAAGTGGGTGAGTGTCGCGTCAGCCACCTCGGAGATGGCGCGCTGTGCACCTTCCCACCGGTCCTCGACCTGGTGCAGCGGTCCGCCGAGGAACGCGACCCGGCGGCGGCCGGTGTCCAGGAGATGCTTCACGGCGAGGTGGCCACCGACGTTGCCGTCGAGGGCGACCGAGCAGACGTCGCCGCCGGCGGCGTGGATGTCGAAGAGGACGAGCGGCATGCCGCGCCGGGTGAGCCGGTTCATGCGTTCGGTCGCACCATCGAGCGGGGCGATCAGCATTCCGCGGACCCGCTGCTCCTCGAAGAGGTCGATGTAGCGGTCCTCGCGTCCGTCGAGCTGATCGCTGCTGCCGAAGATCACCGTGTGCCCCTGTGCCTCGGCGGCGGCCTCGCACGCGTGGGCGAGCTCGGCCCAGAACGGGTTCGCCACGTTGAGCACGATCATGCCGAGCGTGGTGCCGCCACCCATCCGCAACTGGCGGGCGAGGTCGTTCCGCACGAAGCCGAGTTCGTCCATCGTGGATTGCACGAGCGCCAGGGTGCGGGCCGAGACGAGCTCGGGCTTGTTCAGCACGTTGGAGACGGTGCCGACGGACACGTTCGCGCGCTCGGCCACTTCACGAATTCCTACTGGCCCGGTCACATGCACCTCATCTGGCTGGTCGCGCGGCGCGCGGTGAGATCCATCATATGGATCACGGTCGCCGCCTTGCGCGTCTTGAAACGATTCATGTATCGTAACGCGCAGACTGCGGATGCACGCGACGACAGGCCAAGGAGGCCATGAGCATGACAGAGCCCTATGGCGCGGCCGATGGATTGCTGCGCGTGTATCCGGCGTCGTCAGGGATCGAAGGCCCCGCGCCGGCGCTGGTCTGGGCGCACGGCGGAGGCTTTCGCGGCGGTGACCTGGACATGCCGGAGGCGCATTGGACCTCCGGCGCGCTCGCCGCACGCGGTGTCACCGTCATCTCCGTCGACTATCGGCACCTCGGCGGAGGCTTTCACTACCCGGCGCCGTCCGACGACATCATCACCGCGTGGGCCTGGACGGTCGAGCACGCCGAGGAGCTCGGCATCGACATCGGGCGCACGGCGATCGGCGGCGCGAGTGCGGGTGGCAACCTTGTGACGGGTGCTGTGCTGCGCCTGCTCGCCGGCGACGTGAGCCCTCTGCCGCTGCCGGCGGGTGTCTTCCTCGCCTACCCGACGCTCCTCGCCGATCAGCCGGCGCCGGATGCCGCGTTGCTGGCGCTGCTCGACGCGAACCCTTCGGCGCTCCACCCGCCCGGCTATGTGCCCGACATGTACCGCAACTTCTTCGGCGGCCCCGTCGACGATGCGCCTTTGGCCGTCGTGCCCGGGCGGGCCGCGGCATCCGATCTCGCCGGGTTCCCGCCGGTGCTGATGATCAACTCCGAGATCGACCTTCTGCGGCTCTCCGGGGAGGTGTTCGCCCAGACACTCGCCGCCGCCGGCATCCCGCTCGAGCTCGCGACCGAGCCCGCGGTCCTGCACGGTCATCTGAATCGGCCGGAGGAGCAGGCGGCTACGGACTCCGTCGAACGTGTCGCGCGCTGGATCGAACGCGGCTTTTTGCCGCAGTGATGGTGCGTTCTCGCCGCTAGATGGCCTTGCGGAGCGCGAAGCCGCGCGGAGTCGCCACGAATCCGGCCTCCTGCAGCGCCATCGCGAAGTCGGTGCCGTAGATCGCCTCGCCGTTGATCTTCTCCACGGTGAGCGTCTCGAGCCTGCGTGCGCGTGAGGTCGAGACGAGATCGGATGCCGCGGCACGCAGCAGTTCCGGATCATCGTCGAACGCCAGCACTGTGCGTCCGCCTCGTTCGAGGTAGAGCACGAGCGACCCGTCGACGAGTACGACGAGGCCGCCTGCCTTTCGTCCCGGTCGATGCGACACACCCTCGCGCCGCGGCCATGCGAGCGCCGCACCGTAAGGGTTCGCAGGGTCGGTCGCGGCGAGCGTGACGGCCTTGCGCGGCGGCGGATCGGCGACGGCTACGAAGGTGCGCAGGCGATCGACGGTGGCGGATGCCGCGAACTGCGCGGCCCCGAGCTTCTCGATGACGTACCCGCGTCGGCAGTGCCCGGCCTCTTCGAACCCGGCCAGCACCCGGTATGCCTGGGCGAACCCGCCGGGGGTCCCCTCGGCCTGCACGGCGCCGCGGGTCACGACGCCGTAGCGGTCGAGCAGCAGACCGGCGTTCACGGTGGCGCGACGCGCAGCATCCGTCTCCGCCGCGGGTAGCAGCGACCAGCGCCCGCCGACCGCTGCCGGCCTGGCGGGGGTGCGCGCCAGAGACATGCCGCGGTACGTGCGCGTGCGAGGCGCACGGCGGGTCACCCGGTGCGCCTGCGAGCCGCCGGCGAGCAGCGACCGGATGGGAGCGAACGTGTCGTTGGTGACTCTGCTCGACCAGGTGAGGTTCCACAGTGCCTCGAGCACCGACTGCTCGTTCTCGGCTCCGGTCATCTCACGCAGCTGTGCGGCGAAGTAGGCGCCACCGGCGCTCAGCGCGCTCACCAGCTGCGATTCGAGGGAGTCGGGTGCGAGCTCGTCCTCGGGCTCGGGCAGCGTGAAGGGCGCGAGGTCGGCAGGATGCAGCGACACCCATCCGTCGCGGCCGGGAAGCGTGCCGTGTCCGGACCAGATGACTTCGCCGCTGGCCGTGAGCTCATCCAGCAGCGCAGGCGTGTAGCCGCGGACCCTGGAGGGCAGGATGAGCGATTCCCATGCGCTCGCCGGGATCGGTACGCCGGCGAACTGTTCGATCACCGACACGACGCCGTCGAGTCCCTCGAGCGGGCGCCCGAGGTGCTGCCATTCGGGCAGGAACCGGGCGTACGCCTCGGGGGAGACCGGCTCGACGCTGCCGCGGATGGCGGCGAGCGAGCGCATCCGTAGCCGGCGCAGCACCTCGGCGTCGCACCATTCGATCTCGGATCCGCTTCCTGCCGCCTCCGGCAGGAAGTATCCGCTGGTGAGGCGGCCGGCGTTCTCCAGCCGCTGCAGCGTGTGACGGGCGACGGCAGAGCCGAGGCCGAAGCGGAGCGACACGGCATCCGTCGTGAAAGGGCCGTGTGTGCGCGCGAAACGGGCGACCAGATCGCCGAGGGGGTCGGCGAACGGCTCGAGGAACGCGACCGGAATGCCGGTGGGCAGCGCGACGCCCAGCGCGTCGCGAAGGCGACCCGCGTCTTCTATGGCGGCGACGCGAGGGATGCCGGCGATCGTGACGGGGATCGCCCTGCGGGTGGTGATCAGGGCGTCGAGATGTTCCTGCGCGGTACCGCTCTCGCCATCCAGTCGGGCGGCGACCTCAGCGGCATCAAGGGGTCCGAGCATCCGCAGCAGATCGGCGACGCCTTCCAGGCCCCGTACGCGGCGCTCGGGGTCGAGGCGCTGCGCCTCCTGCTCCCACTGGGCCAGCACGTCGGGGTCGAGCAGCTCGCGCAGTTCGACCGTGCCGAGGAGCTCGCCGAGCAGAGCCGGATCGACCGACAGTGCGGCGGCGCGACGCTCGGCGAGCGGAGAGTCGCCCTCGTACATGAATGCGCCGACGTAGCCGAACAGCAGGTCTCGGGCGTACGGCGACGGTTGCGCCGGCTCCGTCTCGACGAGGCGCACCTTGCGCTCGGCGATGGCGTTCGTGAGCCGCCTCAGCGATGGCAGATCGTAGACGTCCTGCAGCACCTCGCGCAGAGTCTCGAGGATCACCGGGAACGTGGGGTGGCGCCGTGCGACCTCGAGCAGTTGCGCTGAACGCTGGCGCTGCTGCCACAGCGGGGTGCGCTTGTTCGGGTTCATGCGCGGCATCAGGAGGGCACGTGCGGCGCACTCGCGGAACCTCGAGGCGAACAGGGCGGAGCCGCCGACCTCCTCGGTGACCACGTGCTCGAGTTCGTCGGGGTCGAAGACGAACAGTTCGGCGCCGGGCGGCTCGGCGTCGGCATCCGGAACCCGGACGATGATCCCGTCGTCGCTCGCGACCGCCGAACCCTCGACGCCGAGGCGCTCTCTGATCCGCGCATTGATCGCGAGCGCCCACGGCGCGTGCACTTTCATGCCGTATGGGGAATGCAGGATGACGCGCCAGTCGCCGACCTCGTCGCGGCCGCGCTCGACCGTCAGCGTGCGGTCGGTCGGGAGGGTGCCGGTGGCTTCGCGCTGCTCGCTGAGATGCGCCATCAGATTGGTGCGCGCCTGCTCGTCGAGGCCCGCCTCGATCAGGCGCTGCGCCGCCTTCTCCGGGGTGGCGGCCGACACCTCGCGGGAGAACTTCCCCAGCGCCTCGCCCAGCTCGAAGGGACGGCCGATGCCGTCGCCGTGCCAGAACGGCACCTTGCCCGGCTGCCCGTACGCGGGCAGCACATTGACGCGGTCGTGGGTGATCTCCGCGATCCGCCAGCTCGTCGTGCCGAGCGTGAACACGTCGCCCACTCGTGACTCGTAGACCATCTCCTCGTCGAGCTCGCCGACGCGTCGGCCGGCGCCTTCACCGGCGACGAAGACGCCGAACAGTCCGCGGTCGGGGATTGTGCCACCGCTGGTGACGGCGATCCGCTGTGCGCCAGGGCGTCCGGTGAGCGTGCCGGCATCTCGATCCCAGATGAGGCGCGGACGGAGCTCGGCGAACTCGTCCGACGGGAACCGGCCCGCGAGCAGGTCGAGCGTCGCCTCGTAGGCGGACCGGGGGAGCGACTGGAACGGCGCGCTGCGCCGCACGGTCTCGAACCATTCCTCGACGCTGATCGGTGCCAGCGCGCATGCGGCGACGGTCTGCTGCGCGAGGATGTCGAGTGGATTGCGCGGCACGGCGATCGCCTCGATCTTGCCCGCCAGCATCCGCTCGGTGACGATCGCGGTGTGGAGCACGTCGCCGCGGTGCTTGGGGAAGAGCGCGGCGCGGCTGATCTCGCCGACCTGGTGACCGGCGCGACCGACGCGTTGCAGACCGGATGCCGCGGACGGCGGAGCCTCGACCTGGATGACGAGGTCGACCGCGCCCATGTCGATGCCGAGTTCGAGGCTGCTCGTCGCGACGACGCAGCGCAGGATGCCGGATTTCAGCTCTTCCTCGACGAGTGCCCGCTGCTCCTTCGAGACCGAGCCGTGGTGCGCCTTGGCGAGCACGGCTTCTGCGCCCGCGGTGGATCCGGCCTGCGCCATCATCGCGGCAGGCGGCCCCGCCGGTTCCGGGACGGGTACACCGATGCGCTCGGCGTAGATCTCGTTGAGTCGGCCGGTGAGGCGCTCGGCGAGACGTCGGGAGTTGGAGAAGACGATCGTGGACTTGTTCTCGAGGATGCGGTCGACGATCGCCTCTTCGACGTGCGGCCAGACCGATCCGGTGACCTCGGTGTACTCGGCGGGGTCGTCGCTCGCTGGCGGTGCGCCGGGTGGGGGAGGCGGGTTGGTCATGTCGTCCATCGGCACGACGACCGAGAGGTCGAATGTCTTGGATGCTTTCGGGGCGACGATCTCGACGAGCTCTGATCCGCCGAGAAAGCGTGCGACCTCGTCGATGGGGCGCACGGTGGCGGAGAGGCCGATGCGCTGTGCGGGCTTTTCCGTACCGCCGGTGCGCCGGAGGGCATCCAAGCGCTCGAGGCTCACCGCGAGGTGTGCGCCGCGTTTGGTCGCAGCGACCGCGTGCACCTCGTCGATGATCACGGTGTGCACGTCGCGCAGCGTTTCGCCGGCGCGGCTGGTGAGCATCAGGTAGAGCGACTCGGGGGTGGTGATGAGGATGTCGGGCGGGTCAGACACGAGCTTGCGGCGGTCGCTGGAGGTGGTGTCGCCGGAGCGGACGCCGACGCTCACCGACGGGGCTGCCATCCCCAGCCGGCGGGCGGACTGCCCGATGCCGACCAGCGGGGAGCGGAGGTTGCGCTCGACGTCGACGCCCAGCGCCTTCAGGGGTGAGATGTAGAGGATGCGCGTGCGCGCTGTGCCCTTCGCGGGGGCGGCATCGCCGGCATCCGTTCTCTCGCGGAAGACGCGGTCGATCGCCCAGAGGAAGGCCGAGAGGGTCTTGCCCGAGCCGGTCGGGGCGACGACGAGCGCATGCCTGCCGGCAGAGATCGCATCCCATGCGCCCGCCTGTGCCGGCGTGGGCGCGCTGAACGCACCCCGGAACCAGTCCTGTGTGGCAGGGGTGAAGCGTTCGAGCACATCGCTCATCACTCCATCATCGCCGGTGGATCGGACATCGGGGCTGTCTCCCAGCTTTGGTGGGTGCGGTCTTAAACGTGAGGTCGGGCACCGGGCGGGCTGTGGAGCCCGGTCACGCGCGGTTCCACTCCGGCAGCGGATACTCGCTCGGGGGCGGCGGCGTGGACAGCACCACGATCGTCAGCCCCAGCACGAGGACGGCGCTCATCCCTACGACAATCCAGACCGCGACGCGTCGCGCGCGCGTAGGACGTCCGCCACGCAGCCCCACAAGCGAAGCGGACAACAGCAGCAGGAACCACGCCACGAGGGCGATGATGCCCATCCCTATACCGATGGACCGCTCGGTGTCATCCGAATCGGAGTACTGGATGATGGTGAACCCAGGGCCCGCCCAACTGAGCCCGGACACCCCGAGCATGAGAACGCCGAACAGGCCAAGAAGCGTCGCTGCGATGACCAGGGAAACACCGCCGATGATCCGCACAGACCCATACTGGCGGGTGACGCGCGCGCTTACGTCCCGGGCGTCTGCGGCGAGTCGCGTGTTCGCAGCTCAGTTCTCGACGGGGCAGCGGGAGAAGAGCTGGCGTCGGAAGACATATGAGTGAATGTCTGAGGGTAGTAGTTCAATGAAGATATGAACATTTCGACGATGACTTCTCCGGCGCTGAACGCGCTGCTCGAAGATGTCGTCACCACGCTCTCGTCGGTGGATCAGACGATCAATCAGTTGATGGCGACGAAGTCCGCGCTGTTGGCGACTGCCTCGCGCATCGCCGATGATGAGCCGTTCGACTCGGTCGAATCGCGGGAGATGTCACAGCGCGCGATCGCGACTGAGATCGGCGCGGCGCTGCGGTTGAGTGATCGGACGATCGAATCGCACATGGGTACGGCAGCACGACTCGCGGAGCGCTTCCCTGCGACGGCGGCGTCGTACGGTGCCGGTCGCATCTCACAGGCGCATGTGCGCGTCATCATGGATGCTGGGGATCAGATCGAGGATGCTGAGGACAGGGCCGGCTACGAAGCGATCGTCGTCGCGCGTGCCGAGGCTGAATCCCCGAACCGGCTGCGTCCGTTCGCCGCGCAGACGGCGGAACGCTTTCGAGCGACGTCGTTCACCGAGCGGCACCGCGAGGCGCGCGAGAAGCGCGGGACGTGGGTGAGAGGACGCGACGACGGCATGAGCGAGCTCACGCTCTTCGGACCGAGCGCGATCGTCAACGGCATGCACGACAGAGCGACGCAGATGGGTTTGAAGGTGAAGGCGGAGAACGCTCGGGCCGCAAAACTGGCCGGTGGCGTTGCGTCGGATGCCTCGGCAGATGACTTCGCGGATGAGCGTACGTTGAATCAACTGCGATTCGATCTGCTCGCCGATCTCGTGCTTACCGGAACGCCCACCGGCCATCAGACCGAAGACGGGCTGCTCGGGGAGATCCGCGCGCACATCGATATCACGGTCCCGGCGCTGAGCCTTACTGACCCCGACGAGATCGCCTCTCCTGCGCATCTCGAGGGAGTCGGGCCGGTCGACCCCGCGACGGCTCGGATCCTGACCGGTAATGCACCGGGTTTCGATCGGGTCTTCACACATCCGGCGTCAGGAATGGTGCTCGGGGTGGACAGATACCGTCCGTCGGCCGAGATGCGCCGGTATCTGAAGGCGAGAGACCGGCGCTGCAGGTTCCCAGGGTGCAGACTCCTGGCGAGGCTGTGCGATGGAGACCACACGATCGACCATGCGCGCGGAGGCGCGACCACGCTCGCCAACTTGGCCGACTTCTGCCGACGACATCACGTGACCAAGCACGAGACACCATGGAAAGTGCGACAACTCGGCGGTGGAGTGCTGGAATGGACCAGTCCCACCGGCAGAATCTACGTCGATCGCCCGCCGGGCGTCGCCACATATGTCACCTTCGAAGACGTCGCCGACCGGATGCCGTCCGAGGCGCCTTTCTGATCGCTGCGGCCTGTCCGATCATGGCGACCGATAGCCTGTTCGATCATGAGCAGTGATGAGGATGCCGAGTTCGAGAGGCTCTACGGGGCGTGGCGTCCTCGTACCCCGGCTGACGCGACGCAGCTGTTCCGTGGTTATCCCGGCACCTGGTGGATCGCCGGCGGCTGGGCGCTCGAGGCGTTCACCGGCGTGCAGCGTCACCACGAAGACATCGACCCCGCAGTGCTCCGCGAAGAGCTGCCTCTGCTGCGCCGCCACCTCGCGGGCCGACTCGACGCATGGTCCGCGTTCTCGGGAGCACTTCGCCCACTGCGTCCCGATGATCGGCCCGACGCCCTCGCTGACGACATCCTGCCGAGCGGGTGCGGGCAGCTCTGGACGCGAGTCGGAGCCGCGCAGCCGTGGGAGTACGACATTCTGCTGAGCCCGGGAACAGCCCACGAATGGGTGTACAAGCGAGACGCGGCGCTGCGGATGCCGCTCGCGGACGCCCTTTGGGAGCGCGACGGCATCCGGTATCTGCAACCCGAGATCCAACTGCTGTACAAGGCGAAGGGACAACGCCCGAAGGACGACGCCGACTTCGCAGCGACGTTGCCTTTCCTCGACGACGAGCGTTGCGCGTGGCTGCGCCATGCGCTCATCCGGACGATTCCAGGACACGACTGGATCGATCACCTGCCGGGCTGAAACTCCTGCCCAGACAGCGACCTCGCCAGACAGCATCCCTACGACACGCCGATCGTCACCTCGGTGAACGCTCCCTCCGCGTCTATCTCCAGCGTCAGATCCAGCTCGAGCCGTTCCAGGAACGCATCATCGTGGCTCACGACGAGCACGGCGCCGCGGTAGGCGCGCAGCGCCTCGACGAGCTGGTCGACCGTGTCAAGGTCGAGGTTGTTCGTCGGCTCGTCCAGCACCACGAGGTGCGGTGCCGGATCTGCGAGCAGCACCTTGGCGAGCGCCACGCGGAAGCGCTCGCCGCCAGACAGCGTCCCTACGGCGCGATCCGTCGTGTCCCCGCGGATGAGGAACCGTGCGAGCCTGTTGCGCAGTTCCTTCTCCTGGATCGTCGGAGCCGCCTCTGCGATGTTGTCCAGCACGGAACGCGACTCGTCGAGCCCGTCGATGCGCTGCGGCAGGTATCCGATGCGATCGGTGTGCCCGGTCGCGGTGGGTGTGCCATCCGTGGTGCCCGCCACCAGTCGCTCCAGCAGCGTCGTCTTGCCGACGCCGTTGCGGCCGATCAGCGCCACGCGCTCCGGCCCCTGGATGATCCAGGAGCGTTCCTCGTCGCCGATCGTGGCGATGCGGCGCGAGCTCGACACATCAGGATCCGGAAGCTCGATCTTCATCGAGGCGTCTCCGCGCACTCTCCGGCCTGCTTCGTCGAGCACGGCCCTCGCCTCGCTCTCCTTCTCGGCGACCTCGGTGCGCAGCCTCCCGGCCGAGACCTGGGCCGCCATCTTCCGGCCGTTCGCGATGATCTTCGGCACCCGCTTCTCGACGAACGCCTTGTTCGCCATGCGCGCTCGGCCCGCCAGCTTGGTCTCGGCCTCTATGCGCTGTCGTTTCTCCTTCTTGAGCGACTGCTTGGCATCGCGCTCTGCCTGCCGCGCAGCATCCTGCTCGCCGTCCAGCCACGCCCGCCATTGCGAGTACGGACCGCCGAACACGCTCAGCGCGTGCGCATACAACTCGGCCGTGTCGTCCATCAACTCGAGCAGCGACACGTCGTGACTGACCACGACGAGCGTGCCCTTCCAGGAGCGCACCATATCGGCGAGGCGCGACCTGGCGTCGCGATCGAGATTGTTGGTCGGCTCGTCGAGGAGCGTGATCGGCGCGCGACGGAGGCGGATGCCGGCGATCGCCACGAGCACCGCCTCGCCTCCGGACAGCTCGCCGACGGTGCGATCCAGGAACGACGGATCGAGCCCGGCCTCGGCCAGAGACACCTCCGCGCGCGCCTCGATGTCCCAGTCGTCACCAACTGCCTCGAAGTGCGCAGCGTCGACGTCACCCGCGGCGATCGCGCGGACAGCGTCCAGCGCCCGTGCGACCCCGAGCAGCTCGACGACGCGGCGATCGACGTCGAGCGTCAACCGCTGAGGTAGGTAGGCGACGTCACCGGTGGTGTGGATCGCACCCGACGTAGGAGTCAGCTCGTTGGCGATGAGGCGCAGCAGCGTCGATTTACCTGAGCCGTTGCGACCGACGAGGCCGGTACGGCCGGTCCCGAACGAGCCGGTGACGCCGTCGAGGGCGTTCGAGCCGTCAGGCCAGGTGAAGGTGAGGCGGTCAAGAATGACCGATGCATGGGTGTTCTGCAATGACATGGGGTGTCTCCCGAGGATGTGCGGATGCACTGACACGGGTCGCCGGTCGCTGAGCCCATCGACGGCCGACGACGAAAGGCGGAGATGAACCGTAGGAAGGATCCGTGGCAGCGCGCTGAAAGAAGAGCGCGGAGGCGACGGATCAGATCAATGAACTTCCAAACACGGCGGACAGGACGTCACGACGATACCCGGGCGTGTCGAAGGGCGCAACCTCCGGGCGTGTCGCGGCCGTCATCCGTTCACCGATCGGTCTTCAGAACGTCACGGTTCCGGGCTAGCCTGGCGCGCATGATCACGCATCAGCGCGTCCGCGCCGCAGCTCTCGCAGCCCTCCTGGTCGTCGGAGTCGGCGCCACGACCGCGGCTCCGGCCATCGCCGCTCCGCCAGATCACGCGCAGCGTGGTTCCGACGTGCGCTTCGCCACGTTCAACGCCTCGCTCAATCGCGGCACCGAAGGAGCGCTCGTCGCCGATCTCTCGGCGCCCGGCAACGCACAGGCGGATGCCGTCGCCGAGATCATCCAGCACTCGCACCCCGACGTGCTGCTGATCAACGAGTTCGACTATGACGCCGGCGGCGAGGCGCTGCGACTGTTCCAGGAGAACTATCTGTCGGTGCCGCACGGCGACGCGAAGCCAGTCGAATACGCCTACCGATACTCCGCCCCGGTCAACACGGGGGTGCCCAGCGGGTTCGACCTGAACAACGACGGCACCGTCTCCGGTGGTGACGACGCCTGGGGCTTCGGACTCTTCCCCGGCCAGTACGGGATGGCGGTCTACTCGAAGTATCCGATCGATCAGGAAGCCATCCGCACCTTCCAGAACCTCGTCTGGGCGGACATGCCGGGCGCGCTTCTCCCTGACGACCCCGCAACGGCGGAGCCCGCCGACTTCTACTCCGCGGAGGAGCTCGCCCAGTTCCCGCTCTCGAGCAAATCGCACTGGGACGTGCCGATCGAGGTCTCGAAGAACAAGACCGTGCACTTCCTGGTCTCGCATCCGACTCCGCCGACCTTCGACGGTGCAGAGGATCGCAATGGCCGACGCAACCACGACGAGATCCGCCTGTGGGCCGACTACATCGCGGGCGGCAAGACGGCCTCGTACATCGTCGACGATCAGGGCGAGAGCGGAGGGCTCGGTCGCAATGAGCTCTTCGTGATCGCCGGCGACCAGAACGCCGACCCGAACGACGGCGACTCCACCGAGGGTGCGATCCACCAGCTCCTCGAGAGCCCTCGCGTCAACACGGCATCCGTGCCGACCAGCCCCGGCGCAGTCGAGGCGACCGAGTTGCAGGGCGGCGTCAACCTCGAGCACGCGGGCGACCCCGCACAGGACACCGCCGACTTCTCCGAGCCTCCCGGGAACATTCGCGTCGACTACGTGCTGCCCAGTCGCCAGATCCGAATTCTCGACTCGGGAGTCTTCTGGCCGGCATCCGACGACCCGCTCTCCCGCCTCACCGGCGTCTACCCGTTCCCCTCCAGCGACCACAGGCTCGTCTGGGCCGACGTCGACGTCCCTGGTGGTAAGCGTTGAGGCGCTGAGGCGCTGCGGCATCCGTCCCACGGGGGATGCCGCGGGCATCGGCGCTGGTTAACGTGGAGCTATGCCTGACGATCGAATGAGCGGACACGAGGCCCGGCAGCGGATGAGCTGGGGCGTCGGCATCGCCCTCGGCATGGGCGTCGGCGTCGCCCTGGGATCCGCACTCGACGACATGGGCCTCGGCATCACCTTCGGAGTCGCCATCGGGGTGGTGTTCGCGATCGCGCTGGGGGCGGTGGGGCGCCGCAAGCGTCCGGCAGAGGACGAAGAAGACGACGTCGCAGCAGAGCCAGGCGAAGAAGGCGAAGACGATGAGGATGCCGGTGGCGACGCCGATTCAGCCCGCTGAGGCGTCTCGCCACTTCTCCAGGAAGACGCGCACGTCGAGAAGCTCGTCCTCGGAGATGCTGTGGGTCAGCCCGGGGTAGACGCGCCCGGTGAGCTCCGAATGATCTGGCAGCCACTGCGCCGTGTGGGCGACCAGCGCCGCCGGAATCACATCATCGTTGGTGCCGCGGCCCCAGAACACGCGGGGCCGTGCCTCGCGCAGCGCCTCGTCTTCCGGCAGGTCGCCGGGTGACGCGTAGCCGCTGAGCGCGACCACGGCCCCGAAACGGTCGGGGTCGAGGCGCAGCGCCTGCAGCGCGACTGCGGCGCCCTGCGAGAACCCGAGCAGCGCCACAGCCGGCGCGTCTCCTGCCGCGGCGTCGAGCCACCGCAGAAAAGTGCGCGCGGCGACGGTGACAGCATCCGGATCTCGCCCGTCCAGACCATCGATCGCGTACCACGACCGGCCCGGCATAGGCCACGGCGGAGCCAGGGGAGCGGCGACAGAGGCCACGGCGACGCCGTCGGGAAGGAACGGCGCGAGCCCGAACAGGTCGTGCTCGTCGGCACCGTACCCGTGCAGCAGCACGAGCAACGGCAGACCGGCGCGCTCTTCGGGTGCCCAGCGCGTGGCAGCGGCGTCGATTCTGAGTTCCTCGCTCACACCATCCATCCTGCCAGTCGGCACCGACATGCACAGGCGCAGAACTGCGCAGGCGCAGACACTGGTAGAAATGAGGCATGTCGGTGCGCACACCTGATCCTGACCCCGAGGGGGGCGACGACGACCTCTCCCGGTTCAGCGAGCTGCCCGCAGACGCGAACAATCCGGCATGGCTGAGCGAGTTCGAACTCGCCGAGGCCAGACGTCGCCTGCCGATGCTCTACGTCGAGGCGATTCCGGTGCGCACTGACGGCACAGGACAGGTCGCCGAACTCGGCATCCTGCTGCGCTCCACACCGATCGGTGAGATGACGCGCACGATCGTGTCCGGACGAGTGCGCTACGGCGAGACCGTGCGCGATGCCCTGTTCCGGCACATCGAGAACGACCTCGGCCCGATGGCCTTCCCGCTGCTGCCGCCGCAGCCGCTGCCCTTCACTGTGGCCGAGTACTTCCCGCTTCCCGGTGTCAGCGCCTATCACGATGACCGCCAGCACGCGGTCTCGCTCGCCTTCGTGGTTCCGGTCACCGGCACGTGCGAACCCCGTCAGGACGCCCTCGAGATCACCTGGTTCTCTCCGGAGGAGGCGGCATCGGACGCGGTGGCCGCCGAGATGGAGGGCGGCCGCGGCACCCTCGTGCGGATGGCCCTCGCGAGCCTCGGCCTGTTGCGCTGAGGCAACCCGCTGCATCCTTCGCGAGACGGCGACGGATTGCGGTGTGCGGACTTCGATGTCCTCTTTGATCCAATTTCCTATAGGATTAATGAGTGGGTCGCACGTGTGCCCCTTTTCGCCTAGAGGAGACCGCAATGACGCGCTTGTTCAACGATCCGGATGACTTCGCCGCCGAGTCTGCCGCCGGCTTCGCCGCGGCATCCGCCCGGTGGGTGCGCCCGGTGAACGGAGGCGTCGTGCGTTCCACCCGCGGTGCTGAGCCGACCGTATCGGTCGTGATCGGTGGCGGGAGCGGACACTATCCCGCGTTCGCGGGACTCGTCGGTCCAGGACTCGCGCACGGCGCGGCGATGGGCAACCTGTTCGCCTCGCCCTCCGCGCACCAGGTGCACACCGTCGCCACCGCGGCGCATGAAGGACGAGGCGTACTGCTGAGCTACGGCAACTACGCGGGCGACGTGCTGCACTTCACCCAGGCGCAGGAGCGCATGCGTGCCTCGGGTATCGACTGCCGGACCGTCGTCGTGACCGACGACATCTCCAGTGCTCCGGCGGGCGAGCATGAGAAGCGCCGCGGCATCGCCGGGGACCTCGTCGTGTTCAAGGTCGCTGGGGCAGCGGCCGAGGCCGGCCTCGATCTCGACGACGTCGAGCGGCTCGCCGCGCTCTCCAACTCGCGCACGCGCTCTCTCGGCGTGGCCTTTGGCGGCTGCACGCTGCCGGGGGCAGACGAGCCGCTGTTCACCGTGCCGGAGGGGCGGATGGCGGTCGGCCTGGGCATCCACGGCGAACCGGGCATCGACGAGATCGACGTGCCGACGGCAGCGGGTCTGGCCGAGCTGTTCGTGACCTCGCTCCTGGCGGAGATCCCGGACGGGATCGACCAGGAAGGCGCGCGGGTCGTGCCGATCCTGAACGGACTCGGCAGCGTCAAGTACGAGGAGCTGTACGTCGTCTACGCAGAAGTCGATCGGCTTCTCGCCGAGGCCGGCCTCGTCGTGGTCTCGCCCGAGGTGGGGGAGTTCTGCACGAGCTTCGACATGGCGGGCGTCTCGCTCACGCTGCTGTGGCTCGACGACGAGCTCGAGCCGCTCTGGCATGCATCGTGCGACACGGCGGCCTTCCGGCGCGGTGCGGTCGAGGGGCGCATCGCCGTCGACGCGGTCGAGGTCGTCGAGGAAGAGGTCGTCATCGGCCCGGCGAGCGACAGTTCCCAGCGGGCGGCGGCCGTGATCGATCGCGCGCTGAGCGCGATGGCCGCGATGCTGGATGCCGAAGCGGACGAGCTCGGGAGAATCGACCGCATCGCCGGTGACGGCGATCACGGGATCGGGATGCAGCGTGGAAGCTGCGCGGCCTCTGCCGCAGCATCCGGAGTCGTGGCCGACGGAGCGGGCGCCCGCACGACTCTGCAGCAGGCCGGTGACGCCTGGGCCGACAAGGGCGGCGGCACATCCGGGGCGATCTGGGGCGAGATGCTCGTCGCACTCGGCGCCACGCTGGGCGATGACGACGACGTCGACACCGCGCGCGTCGCCGCCGGCATCACCGCCATGAAGGACGCCGTGATGTCCTTCGGCAAGGCCACGGTCGGCGACAAGACCATGATCGACGCGATCGTCCCGTTCGCCGATCGGCTCGCGGAGCTGGTCGACGCTGGCGCCGAGCTCGTCGATGCCTGGACCGACGCCGCCGGCACCGCCGACGCGGCTGCCAAGGCCACGTCCGACCTCACGGCGAAGCTCGGCCGCGCCCGCGCGCACGGCGACAAGAGCATCGGCACACCCGACCCCGGCGCGGTCTCGTTCGCACTCATCGCACGCACGGTTCTCGACACCCTGAAGGGGAATGACTGACATGGCACTTCGACTGGTTATCGGCTCGGACGACGCGGGCTACGACTACAAGGAACGCATCAAGGCTGATCTGGTCGCCAACCCGCTCGTCGAGTCCGTCGTGGATGTCGGCGTCGACGCGGACGGGCACACCAACTACCCGCGGATCGCGACGAGCGCGGCCGAGAAGGTCGCCGCCGGCGATGCCGATCGCGCGATCCTGATCTGCGGCACCGGCCTCGGCGTCGCGATCGCGGCGAACAAGGTCAGCGGCATCCGCGCGGTCACCGCGCACGACTCCTTCAGCGTCGAGCGCTCAGTGCTCTCCAACGACGCGCAGGTGCTCTGCATGGGCCAGCGGGTCATCGGCATCGAGCTGGCGCGGCGCCTGGCATCAGAGTGGCTGACCTACACCTTCGACCCGACCAGCGCCTCCGCCGAGAAGGTGCAGGAGATCTGCGCCTACGAAGGCTCCTGAGGATCGATCACCGCATGATCGTCGGAGTGAGCCTGAAGATGTACTTCTCCCATGCCAGGACGGTGGCATGGGTGGAGGAAGTCGCGGCGATCCTCGCAGGGCACCCGGTGAGAGAAGCGGTCACCGCCCTCGTCATCCCGCAGTTCCCGTCGATTCCGGCATGCCTGGATGCTGCCGGCGATCTCGCCGTCGGCGCGCAGGATGTCGCGACCGACGATGCCGGGGCGTTCACCGGCGAGGTGTCGGCCGCGGTGCTGGCGGAGCTGGGATGCCGGTTCGTCGAAGTGGGCCACGCCGAACGGCGCCGGATGTTCGGCGACACGGATGAGGTGGTGGCGGCCAAAGTCCATGCGGCCGTGCGCAACGGCATCACCCCGATCCTGTGCGTCGGCGAGGAAGAGCGGCTCGAGCCGGCCGACGCCGCGGAGGTCTGCATCCGTCAGATCCGCTCGGGTCTCAGCGCGGCATCCGCGGCGGGCATCGTGGGGGATCTCGTCATCGCGTACGAACCGCTCTGGGCGATCGGTGCGCCAGAGCCGGCGCATCCGGATCACATCCGCGGCGTGTGCGCCGTACTACGCCGACACCTGACGGACGTGCCAGGACAGACGTCTGTGATCTACGGGGGAAGCGCGAGGCCAGGGCTGCTGACGCAGATCGCGGACAGCGTCGACGGGCTGTTCCTCGGGCGCTTCGTGCACGAGAGTTCCGCTGTTCGTGACATCCTCGATGAAGTGGGCGCACTGTCGGCGTGACGCGCCGACGCGCGAGGGAGAGAAGACATGGTCACAGACCTTGATGGCGGCCTGCGCGGGCTGGACTCGACGATCGAACGCCGAGGCCTGCGCGATCACGTCTACGACCGCATCCTGCAGCTCCTGCTCAGCGGTGAGGCGGCTCCAGGGTCGCGACTCTCGATCGACACCATCGCCCGACAGCTCTCCGTCTCGCCCACCCCCGTGCGTGAGGCGATGGTGCAGCTCGAGCGCACCGGGCTCGTGACCCGTGAGGCGCTGAAGGGCTACCGGGTGGCACCGCCGATCGGCGCCGAGCAGCTGCGCGAACTGTTCGACGCACGCATCATGCTGGAATCTCACGCGGCCCGTCTCGCGACCCCGGCGACCCCCGTGATGCTCGCTGAACTCAGCGCAGCCGAGGAGGAGCACCGCCGCATCGGCGAGCGGGTGATCACGGCGATGCGATCGGGAAGCACGGATCTCGAGGCGACCACGGCGTACTTCGCCGCCGACGCGGACTTCCACCG
Source organism: Microbacterium murale (assembly GCF_014635185.1). Taxonomy (GTDB): domain Bacteria; phylum Actinomycetota; class Actinomycetes; order Actinomycetales; family Microbacteriaceae; genus Microbacterium; species Microbacterium murale. Next base: position 110,642 of record NZ_BMCM01000001.1, on the reverse strand, counting down.
CGTGGTGCTGCGGCACTGCGGCAATCGCTATCTGATCGACATGTCGGATTCTCTCGGTGCGCAGCTGCACCGGATGCGGCAATCCGTGCTGCACGGCGTGACCGATGTACGCGAAGCCATCGCCGAGCACGAGGCGATCGCGGACGCCTTCGCCAGTGGCGATGCGGATGCTCCGGAGCGTCTGATGCGACGTCACATCGAGCAGGTGCGCGCGCGTTCGCTGGATCTCGAACGCGGCTGACGCCCTCTTCGCCGGCCATGAGGCGGCCTTGACTCTTCTCCTATTTCCTATAGGATCTATGAAGATTCGATCCCTTTCCCGGGATGAACACGTCAACGGAGTCGTCATGACCGCAACGCCGCACCCTCTCACCAGCGAGAACTGGCCCATCGCCGCCTGCATGCACGGGATCGCTCCCGTCGCCGCCGATGGCACCCGCCTGCACGACGCATCGGCCGAAACATGGGACGGCGTCTTCCGCCGGGTGTCCCGACTCGGCTTCACCGCGATCGAGATCGCTGACAGCCACATCCGACCGTCCGACCTCACGCCCGAGCGGCGGGACGAGCTCAAGGCGATCGCCGCATCACACCAGGTGCAGCTCGTCTCGGTGCACGTGCAGCGCCAGAGCATCATCGAGCCAGGCAAGGGCGAGCAGAACCTCGCTTATGCGCACCAGGCCATCGACGCCGCGGCCGAGCTGGGCATGCAGGTGTTCTCGACGGGCCTCCACCAGCCCTTCACCCCGGCGCAGCGCGAAGCCCTGTGGTTCTGGACCGCGCAGGGCTCCGTCGATCCTGACGATGCCGAGACGCGGGCGCTCGCCGTGAAGCGGCTGCGCGAACTCGGTGAGCACGCAGCATCCGTCGGACTGCCGATGGCGCTGGAGATGTACGAGGACACCTACCTCGGCACCGCGGACAGCGCCGTACGGCTGATCGAGGAGATCGGCTTGGACAACGTCGGCCTCAACCCCGACATCGGCAACCTCGTTCGTCTGCACCGTCCGATCGAGGACTGGCGCGAGATGCACGAGAAGACGCTCCCGTACGCGAACTACTGGCACGTCAAGAACTACATCCGCGATGAGGCGGGCGACGGCAGCTGGCAGACCGCCGTGCCCACCAGCATGGAGCTCGGCCTGATCAACTACCGCGACATGGTCGCGCGGGCCATCGAACTCGGCTTCAACGGCCCGTTCCTGATGGAGCAGTACGGCGGCGACAGCCTCGGCGTCTGCGCGACCAACCGCGATTACCTGCGCACGCTGCTGCCAGAGCCCGCAGACGCCTGATCTGCAAACCGCAATTCGACGCATCCGATATTCGACCAGGAGACGACAATGACCACTCAGGAACGCCCCATCTACGCCGTGATCGGCAGCGGATACATGGGCGGCGGCATCGCTCAGTGCCTCGCGATGTCCGGCGCTGATGTGCGCATCGCGGATGTCGACATCGAGATCGCGAAGCAGAACCGCGACCGCCTCATCGCAGAGGCCGAGCAGTTCGTCGCGGATGATCTGTTCCCGGCGGGCGCAGCCGAGATCATCGCGGAGCGCGTCACGGCGGCGACGATCGAGGATGCCGTCACCGGCGCCTCCTTCATCGAAGAGGCCGTGCCGGAGAAGATCGAGATCAAGCACGCCACGCTGCGACGCATCTCCGAGGCGGCAGCGCCGGGAGCGATCATCGGCAGCAACACCTCGACCATCCTGATCGGCAAGCTCGCCGAAGCCGTCGTGAACCCCGAGCGCTTCCTCGGCGTGCACTTCTCCAACCCTGCGCCCTTCATCCCGGGCGTCGAGCTGATCCCGCACGGGGCGACCGACGAAGGCATCCTGCCCGTGGTCGAGGCGATCGTGGCGGCGACCGGCAAGGAGACCGCCCGCGTCAAGGATGCGACGGGCTTCGTGCTCAACCGCCTGCAGTACGCGCTGTTCCACGAGGCGACCCAGCTCGTGGAAGAAGGCGTCGCCACTGCCGAGGACATCGACACGATCGTGCGCACGACCTTCGGATTCCGCCTGCCGGTGTTCGGCCCGTTCGCGATCGCGGACATGGCAGGACTCGACGTGTACTCGTTCTGCTACGCCTCGCTGCAGACCGAATTCCCCGAGCGTTTCGCCACGCCGAAGGCGCTCTCCGACCTCGTCTCGGTCGGAAAGCTCGGCACGAAATCCGGTGGCGGTTTCCTCGATGTCCCCGCCGAGCGCACCCCCGAGCTCATCGCGTACCGCAACAAGGCGTACGTCGCGATCAAGAAGATCATGGACGAGCTCGGCCCCGCACCCATCCACCCCTCGAACTGACCAGCCACCCCTCGAACTGAGAGGAACGGCGATGTCCACGACATTCCCCACCGAACGAACCGTCATCCTGACCGGTGCCGCGAGCCCTCGCGGGATCGGCCGTGCCACGGCATTCCATCTTGCTGAACTCGGCTGGAACGTCGGCATCATCGACGTCGACGCGGAGGCCGCGGCGCAGACGGCTGCCGAGGTCGCACAGGCTCACGGCGTGAGCGCCGTCGGCGTCGGCGCGAACGTCGCCGATCGCGAGCAGGCGGTCGCGGCCGTCGACGCCCTCGAGGAGCAACTGCCCCAGATCGTCGCCGTCGTGAACTTCGCCGGTGTGTCCTCGCCGGTTCCGTACCTCGAGGTCACACCGGAGGAGTGGCATCGCGTCGAGTCGATCAACCTCGACGGCGTGCACTGGATCACTCAGCGCGTCGCCCGCACCCTTGCGGAGAACGGCGTGGGTCGCATCGTCGGCATCTCGTCCGTCTCCGCCCAGCGCGGCGGCGGCACGTTCTCGAAGACGCCGTACTCGGCCTCGAAGGCAGGCGTCATCGGCCTCATGCGATCGATCGCCCGCGAGCTCGGTCCGCTCGGCGTGACCGCGAACGTCATCTCGCCAGGGCCGATCGACACCGACATCATGGGCGGCACTCTCACCGAGGAGCGCAAGACCGCGATGGCGGCCGACGGCGTGCTCCCGCGCATCGGTACCCCGACGGACATTGCTGCAGCCGTCGCCTTCCTGATCAGCGAGAACGCCGGATTCGTGACGGGCCAGACCCTGAACGTCGACGGCGGCCTCTACATGCACTGAAAGGACTCACCATGACCCGTTCCTGGTCCAAGAGCCGCATCGCCTTCCTGGTGCTCGGCGTGATCTGCGTGGCCGCCGGCCTCTTCATGATCATTCCCGCACTGGGCAGCTGACGCCCCTCCCACGCAAACCTCACTCAAAGGAGAGTTCCCTCGTGTCCGAATCCGTCTCCGGCGCCACGGCGCCGTCCCTGCTCGCGAGCCCTCATCTCGCCAGCGGCATCAAGAAGGCGACCTTCCGCCTGATGCCGATGCTCATCATCCTGTACTTCGTCGCCTTCCTCGACCGCACCAATGTCGGCTTCGCCGAAGCTGCGATGGAGGCCGACCGCGGCCTCTCCGCCGGGGCATACGCCCTGGGCGCCGGCATCTTCTTCATCGGCTATGCGCTCTTCGAGATCCCCTCGAACCTGCTGCTGAACAAGTTCGGCGCCAGATTCTGGCTCGCGCGCATCGCGATCACATGGGGCATCGTCGCGGCCGCGTTCGCGTTCGTCAACGGCGAGACGATGTTCATCGTGCTGCGCTTCCTGCTCGGTGTGACCGAGGCGGGGCTCTTCCCCGGCGTGATCATGTTCCTGTCGCAGTGGTTCCCCAACAAGCGGCGCGTGCAGATGTTCGCCCTGTTCTACCTCGCCCAGCCGTTCTCGCAGATGCTCGGTGCGCCCCTGTCCGGCGGGCTGATCAGCTTCGGCGAGCAGCTCACTCCGTGGGCCGGATGGCAGGTGATGTTCTTCGTGGAGGGCATGCTCGCGGTCGTCGCCGGTGTCGCGGCCTTCTACTTCCTGGTGGATTCGCCGCAGAAGGCGAAGTTCCTCACCGATGAGGAGAAGCATGCGCTGAAGGTCGTCATGGAGCACGAGGACGGCGTCAAGGAGACCGACGGGCCGCGGGGCATCGGCGCAGCGTTGGTGAACTGGAAGGTGTGGTACTTCACCATCATCTACTTCTGCCTCCAGATCGCGGTGTACGGCACCACCTTCTACCTGCCGCAGCAGGTCTCCGGCCTCATCGGGCAGGACGTCGGCTGGCAGGTCGGCCTCGTCTCCGCAATCCCGTGGGCGGTGGGCCTGTTCGCCTGCTACTACGCAGGCAAGCATGCGGACACCATCAAACGTCGCCGCGAGTGGGGTGCGTGGTTCTTCGTCATCACCGGCGTCGCGATCCTCGTGTCGGCCTGGGCCGGAGCGAACGGTCAAGGACTCATCGGCCTGCTCGCGATCACGATCGCAGTCTCCGCGTTCCTCGCGGCCGGCCCGATCACGTGGTCGTTCCCGACCTCGTTCCTCACCGGAGCAGCGGCGGCCGCCGGCATCGGACTGATCAACTCTCTCGGCAACCTGGGTGGCTTCGTGGCACCCATCATGCGCACCGCCTTCAACGAGGCGGTACCGACCGAGAGCGGTGCGTGGGGAGTGGTGTCACTCGGAGTGTTCGCGTTCCTCGCCGCCGCCATGATGTGGGCGACCCGCTTCTTCAGCGCGAAGGCGGACGCCCTCCTCGATGCGAAGGCACCGACACCCGGGCACTGACGCCCGGCATCTCCATGGCTCGGATCACGCGGTGGTCAGGCGCCCGAGCTCCGCGACGAACGCGTCCACGTCGGCCTCCTGCGTGTCGAAGCTGCACATCCAGCGCACCTCGTTGCGGGCGGCATCCCAGTCGTAGAAGCGGAACGACTCGCGCAGCTGGTCGGCAACGCCATCTGGAAGCTTCGCGAAGACGCCGTTCGACTGCGTCTCCTGGGTGAATTCGACGCCCCGGATGCTCCCGGCATCCAGCCCCGCCTCGATGCCGGCCCGCAATCTGGCTGCCATCGCGTTCGAGTGCCTGGCGTTGCGCAGCCACAGGTCGCCTTCGAGCAGTGCGATGAGCTGCGCGGAGACGAAGCGCATCTTCGACGACAGCTGCATGTTGTATTTGCGACCGTAGATCAGACCGGAGGATGCTTCGGGGTTCAGCACCACGATCGCCTCGCCGAGCATCGCACCGTTCTTGGTGCCGCCGAAGCTGAGCACGTCGACACCGGCGTCGCGGGTGAATGCACGCAGGGGCGCATCGAGGGCTGCGGCGGCATTGGAGATGCGTGCACCGTCCATGTGCAGGTGCATGCCGTGACCGTGCGCGTGATCGGCGAGCGCCCGGATCTCGGATGCGGAATAGAGTGTACCGAGCTCAGTGGACTGCGTGATCGACACGACCAGCGGCTGCGCCCTGTGCTCGTCGCCCCAGCCCCAGGCCTCTCGGTCGACGAGTTCGGGGGTCAGCTTGCCGTCGTCGGTCGGCACGGTGAGCAGCTTCATCCCGCCGATCCGCTCTGGCGCTCCGCCCTCGTCGACGTTGATGTGAGCAGTGGATGCCGTGATCACGGCGCCCCAGCGCGGAAGCATCGACTGCAGGCCGACGACGTTCGCGCCGGTGCCGTTGAAGACCGGGAACGCCTGGATGTCGTCGCCGAGGTGGCCCCGGAAGACCTCCTGCAGTCGCTCGCTGTAGGCGTCTTCGCCGTAGGCGATCTGGTGGCCGTCATTCGCTGCGGCGATCGCCGCGAGGATCTCGGGGTGGATGCCGGAGTAGTTGTCCGACGCGAATCCCCGGATCGCGGGGTCATGCAGAGTGGTCACCCGATAAGCCTATGTCGGATGTCGGTGGCGAAGAATACGCTTTACGCCATGAAGCGCACCGCCGCAGGGACGGCCTTCGCGAACGTCCTCATCAACACCCTCATCGCCAACGTCACGACGAGCTTCCTCTGGTTCGCCCTGACGTTCTGGGTGTACATCGAGACGCAGTCGGTGCTGGCCACAGGCATCATCGGCGGCGCCTACATGCTGTTCGTCGCGTTCTTCGCCATGGTGTTCGGCACGATCGTCGACCGGCACCGGAAGCACTCGGTCATGCTGCTGTCGAGCGTGGTGTCGGCCGTCGCGTTCGGCGTCGCCGGCGTGCTGTACCTATTCTTCCCCGAGAGCGACCTGCTGAATCTCGGCGGTCCCTGGTTCTGGCTGTTCTCCGGCGTGATCCTGTTCGGCGGCGTGATCGAGCAGCTGCGCAACATCGCGCTCTCGACGACTGTGACGCTGCTGGTCGAAGAAGACAAGCGGGCGAACGCGAACGGCCTCGTGGGCACAGTGCAGGGCATCGCGTTCATGGTCACGAGCGTGTTCTCCGGCCTCTCGATCGGGTTCCTCGGCATGGGCGGCACCCTGGTGATCGCGATCGTCGCGATGGGCGTCAGCTTCGTGCATCTGCTCTTCGTGCGCATTCCCGAGGGGACACCGGAGCCCGATCCCGATTCCCCGAGCGCACTCGACTTCCGCGGCAGCGTGAAGGCGATCCGTCTCGCACCGGGGCTGTTCGCCCTCATCATCTTCTCGACGTTCAACAACCTCATCGGCGGCGTGTACATGGCGCTGATGGACCCATACGGTCTGACGCTGTTCTCGGTCGAGATGTGGGGCATCGTACTAGGCGTCACCTCCACCGGATTCCTCATCGGTGGCGCGCTGGTGGCGAAGTTCGGCCTCGGCAAGCGGCCGATGCGCACGATGCTGCTCGCCGTGATCGTGATGGGACTGCTCGGCGCGGTCTTCATGCTTCGCGAATGGTGGCCGCTCTACGCGATCGGAATCTGGCTCTACATGATGCTCGTGCCCCTGATCGAGGCGTCGGAGCAGACCATCATCCAGAAGGTCGTCCCCTTCCAGCGTCAGGGGCGGGTGTTCGGCGTCGCGGCCGCGATGGAAGCAGGAGCCGCCCCGATCACGGCGTTCCTCATCGCTCCGATCGCCGAGTTCGCGATCATCCCGTACATGGATTCGCGCGCCGGGCAGCAGCAGTGGGGATGGCTGCTGGGCGACGGCGAGGCACGCGGCATCGCACTGATCTGCCTGTTCGCCGGGCTGATCATGGTCGTCGTGGCTCTGCTGGCGTTCCTCACCCGTTCGTACCGCAAGCTCACCGAGCTCTACGCTCAGGCACCTGCGCAGCCGGTCGGTGGGGCGGATGCCGTGGACGCCGACGCAGCGTCGGATGCCGGCGCCTCCGACACATCCGTGTTCGAGGCGCCGCCGCTCGTGCGCGGAATGCCGCCAGAGCTACCGCGCTCCTAGAGCTCGATCACCCGATCGTTGAGGTCCGCAGCGTCCGCATCCCACAGGCCGACGACCGCATTCGCGAGCGATCCAGCATCGAGCGTCTTCGCCCGGAAGATGACGGATGCTGTGCGCAGAGGCCCACCGGCATCCCGCGCAGACTTCGCGAATCCGTGCGCCACGGCACGTGCCCACGCCTCACTCGCGGCCTTGACTGCTGCGTAGTTCGCCCCGCCTGCGAGCGGGCGCGCCACCGCAGTGGACGACACGATCGCGAAGCGCCCGGCATCCGACGCCTGCAGCGCCTGGTCGAAGGCACGGCTGGTCGCACGCACGGCCTGCAGTACGGGCAGAAGCGCATCGAAGTCCTCGTCGGACTGCCCGGCGAGGCCGCCGCCCCCGCGCCATCCGCCGACCAGGGACAGTACGCCGTCGACCTGACCGAGCTGAGCGGCCAGGGTGGTCATTTCGGCGAGGGACGTCGCATCCGCCACAACGACCTCGGCCCCGGCATCCGCCACCGCAGCGAGGCGATCTCCCGATCGTCCCGTTGCGATCACGCGAGCGCCCGCCGAGACCAGCGCCCTCGCGGCGGCTAGACCGGCTGCGCTCGTCGCGCCCGCGACGACGACCACACGTCCGGAACCGTGCACGCCGAAGCTACGCATCAGTGGCGCGGATCCCCGCGGTCGACTCGATCACCGGCCGCATCTTCTTCTCCAGCGCCTCGAAGAACATCGACAGCGGGAACTCGTCGTCCAGCACCATGTCGGTGTAGCCCTTCGGAAGGCCCGCGAGCACTTCATCAGACAGCCCACGCGCCCAGATGGATGCAGGGTTCGGCGTCAGCACGCCGCGCACCAACTCGTACGCGGCCAGCCAATGCGCCTTCTTCGGGCGATCGATCGAACGCCAGTACAGCTCGTTCACCGCGTCGCTGAGCGCGATCACGGCATCCGGAACCTCAGCCCAGTCGAACGTCAGTTGCGTGTCGGTCCAGTGCAGCACACCATGTTGGTGCAGCCACGCGAAGAGCAGCTGACCGCCGAGGCCGTCGTAGTTCCGCACCCGCGAGCCCGTGATCGCGAACCGGAAGATCCGGTCGAAGATCACCGCGTACTGCACGAGGCCGGCGTGTTCGAGGGTCTGCTGCTCGGTCGCGGTCAGGTCGTCACGAACAGACAGCCGCTTCTCGATCGCCACGCTCTCGCGGAACGCCGTCAGGTCGCAGCGCAGCTCCTCCAGCGAGTACAGGAAGTACGGCATCCGCTGCTTGATCATGAACGGGTCGAACGGCAGATCGCCGCGCATGTGCGTGCGGTCGTGGATGATGTCCCACATCACGAACGTCTTCTCGGTGAGGTCGTGGCCGTCCAGCATCCGCGCCGCCTCTGCCGGCAGGTCGAGCTTGGTGATCTCGGATGCGGCGCGCACCACGCGCCGGTAGCGGGCGGCCTCGCGGTCCTGGAAGATCGCGCCCCACGTGAACGTGGGGATCTCCCGCATCGCGACGGTCTCGGGGAAGAGCACAGCCGAGTTCGTGTCGTATCCGGGCGTGAAGTCGATCAGACGCAGCGAGACGAACAGCTTGTTGCCGTAGTCGCCCGCCTCGAGCTCGGCGATGAACTCCGGCCAGATCGCCTCGACGATCAGCGCCTCGACGAGCCGGTCGGGCGAGCCATTCTGCGTGTACATCGGGAAGACGATGAGGTGACGGATGCCGTCGACACGCTGCTGCTGCGGCTGGAACGCCACGAGCGAGTCGAGGAAGTCGGGCACGCCGAAATCGGAGGTGGCCCAGCGCTCGAAGTCCAGGACGGATGCTGCCAGGTAGTCCGCATCGTGCGGGAAGGCGGGCGCGAGCGCGCGGATGCCGGCGATGATCGCCGCGACGTGCTCTCGAGCTGCGGCGTGGTGCTCAGCGGAGGGGACCGACCCGTCCTTGATCTGAAGGCCACGCAGTGCGATGGCGGCGTCCTTCAACGTCAGCCAGGCGTCCGTCGTCTCCGCGAGAGCGGCGTCTTCGACGACCTCGGGTTCGCCGATGATGGCAGTGTTGCGAAGAGGAGTGGACATCGGGACCTCCGATCGATGGCGCAGCGGAAAATATCCGGCGAAATAGTGAGTATGCCGATATTATTCCACCATGGAGGATGTTGTCGACCGTCAGATCATCACGGAGATCTCGCGCGATGCCCGAGCGACCCTGGCTCAGCTCTCGGAGGCTGTCGGACTGTCGACTTCGGCCGTGCAGACGCGACTGCGCAGGCTGGAGTCGCGCGGCGTGATCAGCGGATATCGCCCGATCCTCGATGCGGAGGCGCTCGGCAAGCCCTTGTCGGCGTTCATCGAGATCACTCCGCTCGATCCAGGCCAGCCCGACAACGCTCCGGAGCTGCTCGAGTCGTTCACGGAGATCGAAGCGTGCCACTCGATCGCCGGCGACGCGAGCTACATGCTGTTCGTGCGGGTGGCGTCGCCGCGCGCGCTGGAGCAGCTGGTGAATGAGGTGCGCCTGGCGGCGAACGTGCGCACCCACACCACCGTCGTGCTGCAGACGTACTACGAGAACCGCCCGATCGCGGTCGAGCCCGCGGACTGATTCAGAGCGCCGCCCCGACCATCGCCTCCCCGAGCGGAGTGCGCAGATGCAGCATCCGCGCGCCGGCTCGCTCGCTCGCGATGAGACCGGCGGCGCGCAGAACCGTCAGATGATGGGATGCCGTCGACACGGCGATCCCGGCATCCTGTGCGAGCTGCGACGTCGTTCGGGCGTCGCTCGCTGCGAGCAGGATCGCTGAGCGCGCGAAGCCGAGCAGCGCACCGAGCGCGTCTGCGGTCTCCGTCGCGCTGCGCGTCCAGCCCGCCGTCACTCCGCGTGCCGGGTAGAACAGCGTCGGCTGGGCGGGCGGCTCGGTGAGCACCATGCATCCCCACGACGACATCACCGAGGGGACGAGCACGAGTCCGCTTCCGCGGCAGTCCACCTGCTCGCTGTGCTTGCGCAGTCGCACGCGCACGGCTCCTGCACCCCAGCTGACATTCGGGTGCAGGTCGTCGGCCATCCCCGAGATACCCGAGGCGGCGATCGTGCGCGAGCGCACGGCGATGTCGGCGCGCAGCAGGCGTTCGAGCTGCGGCCACACCGGTGCGATCGCGGCATCCCACACGTCCTGCCAGGCGGCGGCGATCATCGTTCGCGCACGTGCCGGTCGGTCCTGCATCTCGCGCAGCGCGCGCCGGCGCGATCCGGTGGATCGCAGCACCATCTTCCCGAAGTCGACCCGCATCGGTTCGAGCGGTGCCGATCGCAGCGCCTCGAGCTCGGACCCGGGCGTCATGTCCCATCGCGGTGCGGCCGTGAGGAAGTCCGGCAGATAGCCGTCTTCGCCGACGACGGCCGCGAGCAGCTCGAAGCTGTCGCGGGGGAGTCGCCCCCGCACTTCGCGCAACCAGCCCCACTGCAGCGGATGCTGTTCGGGCCGCAGCAGCACGCGCACCGCATGGGCGAGCTCGTGACCCGGCGAGATGCCGAAGCGCACGGACTGGATGTCGCCGGGACTGAGCTCGAACTCGACTCGATGCTCAGGATGCTCGACGCCCTCGGCCGGACGATCGGCCACCGTGTTTCGATCCACATCGAAACTCTAGGACGATGCCGCCGTGCTGTCGAGACTGGACGCATGAACACCGCATCAACCTCAGAAGGGGTAGTCGCCGCAGGCGCCATCCGCATAGGCGCCGGCCGCTCGCGCCGGTTCGTCGGCGCCGAACACGGCGCAGACGTGTCGTACTTCTACGTCGAGAATCAGCCCGGCGAGGGCCCAGGCCTGCACTGGCATCCCTACTCTGAGACATGGGTGGTGCTGGAAGGCACCGCACGTATCACCGTCGGCGATGAGACCTTCGTCGCTCGGGCAGGAGACACTGCCACCGGTCCTGCGCGCGTGCCGCACTGCTTCACCAACGTCGGCGAGGGGATGCTCCGCATCCTCGGCATCCACGCTTCACCCACCATCATCCAGACCTTCCTCGACTGATCGCTCACCAAGGAGAAGCAGATGTCTTTTCAGGCCTACCTCGACGCCGTCGAGACCAAGACGGGACTCACACCGCGCCAGCTCGTCGACCTCGCACGAGAGAAGGGCTTCGACGCGCATACCAAGGCGACGCCGATCCTCGAGTGGCTCAAGGTCGATTACGACCTCGGGCGCGGGCACGGCATGGCGCTCGTGCACGTGATCACGAAGGGGCCGCAGATCAGCTCCAAGCATGTCGGCACCGGCGGCACCCACGCGGATGCCGTCGACACCCTGTGGCTCGACGGCAAAGACACCAAACCGAACCTCTGACACCCCCACTTCAAGGAGAAGCACATGGCCGTACGCGCCGATCTCAACATCTCGCTCGATGGAATCGCCTCGCCATCGGACCAGTCGCCCGAGAATCCGATGGGGGAGGACTGGCCGCGTCTCGTCGCGGAGTACACCGCGACGCGCACTTTCCGCAATCGCGTGTTGGGCGATACGAGCGGCGAAGGTACGACCGGTATGGACGACGACTACGGCCGTGCGTACTTCGAAGAGGTGGGCGCCGAGATCATGGGTGCCGCGATGTTCGGCCTGCACGCGCATCCTGACGACCCCGATTGGCAGGGCTGGTGGGGAGATGAGCCGCCGTTCCATGTGCCGGTGTTCGTGCTCACGCACACGCCACGGCGCTCGCTCGAGATGGCGGGCGGCACGACCTTCCACTTCCTCGAGGCGACGCCGCAGGAGGCGCTGGCGCGTGCGCGCGAGGTCGCGGGTGGAAAGGACATACGCATCGGTGGCGGACTCGACGTGGTGCAGCAGTTCCTGCGGGCGGGCCTGATCGACCGACTCCACCTCGCCGTCGTCCCGATCATCCTCGAGAGCGGTGGCCGCATCTGGGATGGCCTGCGCGGCATCGAGAACGACTACGACTCGAGCGCTGAAGTCGCCGAGAGCGGCGTGATCCACCTGACCTTCACACGCCGCTGAGCGCGGGGTGCCACGGGTTCGACGACTAAGATTCCCTGCGTGGCAGCATCCTCGAAGCGCAAGACATCGGCACCCAAGCGGAAGCCGGTCCGCACCAGCGGCAACCCGGCCCGCCGGCCCATCGTCGAAGCGCCGCCCATCACGGCTCGCGATTGGATCGGCGCCGCACGCCTGCGCACCCTGCCGCTCGCCGTCGCCCCCGTCGTCATCGGCACTGGTGCGGCACAGCTCGTCGATCGCGAGCTGCACTGGGTCATCGCCCTCGCGTGCCTCGCGGTGGCCGTGCTCATCCAGATCGGCGTGAATTTCACGAACGACTACAGCGACGGCATCCGCGGCACAGACGACCATCGCGTCGGGCCAGCGCGTCTCACCGCGTCCGGCCGCGTGCGTCCGCGCACCGTGCTGATCATCGGGCTGGCGTTCTTCGCGCTCGCCGCCCTCGTCGGGCTCGGCATCGTCATCCGCACCGGTCAGTGGTGGATGCTGGCGGTCGGTGCCGTGTGCATCGTCGCCGCCTGGTTCTACACAGGTGGCAAGCGGCCCTACGGATACTTCGGCCTCGGCGAGGTGTTCGTGTTCGTGTTCTTCGGACTGGTGGCGACGCTCGGCACCACCTGGGTGCAGGCATTCCAGCTGCCGCAGGAGGCGTGGCTGGGCGCGGTCGCGACAGGACTCTTCGCGTGCGCCGTGCTGCTCGCCAACAACCTGCGCGACATCGACCAGGATCGCCAGGTCGGAAAGCGCACCCTCACCGTGCTCATCGGACGCCGTGCGACGAAGATCGTCTACACGCTCTTCATGGTCGTGCCGTTCCTGATCGCGGCGTTCATCGCTCTGCTCTATCCGATCGCGTGGCTCTCGCTGATGGCACTGCTCGCGGGCATCCCCGCGATCATCATCGTCTGGTCGTACCGCCAGTCGCGTGAGCTCGTCGTCGCCCTCGGCCTCACGTCGCTCACCGCGCTCGCGTACGCCGGTGCGCTCTACTGGGCATTCGCCGGCTGAGCAGCAGTCAGTTCTCGCGCGGCGGACGATCCTCGTCTGCCACCGAGTCGAGCGCAGTGTCTTCGGCGTCGGCATCCTGTGCCGCCGTGTTCTGCCGACCCGGCGCAGTGCGGGTCTCGCGGCGTTCGTAGATCTCGGATGATGCACCCGAGAGGGGTCCCCGCAGGAACAGGATCGAGATGCTCATGCCGATCAGCGCGGCGAAGATCGCCGTCAGCCACCAGAGCTCGCGCATGATCGGGAAGAAGAACCACATCACCGCGAGCGGCACGAGGAACGCCAGTAGCCGCAGCACGGAGTAGACGAGGAGGGGTGGCAACTTCATCCCTCCAGTCTAAACTCGCTCCTTGCGGCGCCAGACCTGTGCCCCGGCGCCGCAAAGAGCCTGATCCCAATTCCGATCCTCAGTTGCTGCGACGCATCGCCCGCACGCCGACGACGAGTCCGACGATCGCGACCGCGACCGCCGAGATCCATCCCCACGCCACCGTGACACTCGCGAAGTCGCCGGAGAGCAGTGCGCGCTCGGCCTGCACGACCCAGTTCACCGGGTTCACGGCGGCGACCGCCCGCATCCAGCCCGGCCCGTCATCGAGGGGGAGCAGCATCCCGGAGAGGATCAGAAGGGGGAAGATCAGTGTCTGCTGCACGCCCCAGAACAGCCACTCCCGGTTCTTCGACGCGAGCGCCAACGAGTAGGACAGGGCCCCGAGCCCCACCCCGAACACCGCCAGCAGCGCCAGGCCGACGAGAAGGCCGAGCGGGTGGATCACGAACCCGAACGGCCAGGCGATGAGGACGATGATCAGAGCCTGGACCACGATCGGCGCGACCTCCTTCAGCGCGCGGCCGATCAGCAGAGACGGCCGGGCAAGAGGTGCGACGAGGGTGCGCTCGTGGGACCCAGTGCTGATCTCGTACTGCAGGTTCGATCCGGTCGCACCGGTGCCGAAGAGCACGAGCATGACGAGCACGCCGGGGACGAACCAGCGCAGGGTCTCCCCGGCGGGCTCACCCGAGCCTCCGATGAGCAGCGGCGCGAACAGCCCGAGGAACACCAGAGGCTGCAGCAGGCTGAAGATCAACGAGAAGGGGTCACGGACCACCGGCTTCAGTTCACGGGTCAGGACGTTCCAGCTGTCGCGCGCGAGGTTCGAGCGCACGAGGGTGTCGGTGGTCATCAGAGGACTCCTGTCTTCTCAGAGGCGATGGATGCTGCGGTGTCTGCATCGGGTGCGTCGTCGGCGCCTGCGCCCTCGCCGGCTTCGCGCAGCGTGCGCCCGGTGAGAGCGAGGAAGACGTCATCCAGCGTCGGAGGCACTCCCGTCGCGCTGCGAACCGAGATACCGGCGGCATCCAGTTCCCGTACGACCGCCGGCAGCAGCCGATCGCCGTTCGGCACGGTGAGCGAGAGCGCTGCGTCCTGCTGACTGATCTCCGTCTGGGCGAGGTCGCCGAGGATGCCTCGTGCACGCGTAGCCTGCTCGGGGTCGGTGAACCCGAAGGTGAGCACATCGCCGGCAAGTGTCGCCTTGAGAGCGGCGGCGTTGTCGTCTGCGATGATGCGGCCCTTGTCCATGACCATCACCCGCTCGGCGTAACGGTCGGCTTCTTCGAGATAGTGCGTGGTGAGGAAGACGGTCGTGCCGTGCTGCCGGCGGAGTTCGAGGATGTGATCCCAGAGGTTCGCCCGGCTCTGCGGGTCGAGCCCGGTCGACGGCTCGTCGAGGAAGAGCAGCGGTGGGGCGTGCATCAGACCGAGTGCGACGTCGAGTCGGCGCTTCTGCCCTCCGCTGAGTTGCTGCACTGCGCGGTTCGCGAAGCTGCCGAGATCCAGCGACGCGATCAGCTCGTCGGCGCGACGGATGCTGTCGCGCTTGCTCATGCCGTAGAACTTGCCCTGGCTGAGCAGTTCATCGCGCACGCGCTGGGCGAAGCTGCCGCTGGTGAGTTGACCGACATAGCCGATGCGCGCCCGCACAGCGGCGGGGTCACGGCGGATGTCGTGCCCGACGACGCGTGCGGTGCCCGACGTCGGCGGGATGAGTGTCGTCAGCATCCGCAGACTCGTCGATTTTCCGGCTCCGTTCGGCCCGAGGAAGGCGACGAGTTCGCCGCGGGCTGCGGTGAAGGTGAGGTCGCTGACCGCCGCGACCTGCGCCCTCTTGACGGTGAAGACCTTGCTGAGGCCTTCGGTTTCGATGATCGGTTCGTGTGCCATGGATGCAGAGTAGAAAATGATGCGGACAGATCCTGTCCGCAAGATCTGGCAATCTGAAGGACATGTCCGACACGACCACCCGCGCCCTCGCCCTGCTCAATCTCCTGCAGACGCATCGGCACTGGCCTGGTACCGAACTGGCGATGCGACTCGGCGTGACCGAGCGCACGGTCCGCAGAGATGTCGACCGATTGCGAGACCTCGGGTACCGCGTGGAGTCGACGCCCGGCGTGGCCGGTGGCTACCGGCTCGAGGCGGGGAGCGCAGTGCCGCCGTTGCTCCTCACCGATGATGAGGCGGTCACGATGGCGATCGGGCTGCGAGTGGCGGCGACCCAGCAGCTGGTCGGCGGCCCTGAGGTCACCCTGACGGCTCTCGCGAAGTTGGAGCAGGTGCTGCCTTCGGCGCTGCGCAGCCGGGTGAACGCGCTCGCCGCATCGGTTCATCCAGCGCGGATGGGGGAGGGGCCGACGGTGTCGCCGGTCGTACTCGGTGAGCTCGCCCTGGCGTCACGCGATCGCGAACGGGTGAGACTGCGGTACACCGATCGCCACAGCACGGAGAGCGTTCGCCGAGTGGAACCGCATGCCCTCTCGTCGGCCGGGCGCAATTGGTATCTGTTGTGCTGGGACGTCGACCGGGAGGACTGGAGGACCTTCCGTGTCGACCGGATCGAATCGGTGGAGCACACCCGCTTGCTGTTCGAGCCGCGCACCATCTCCGAGGAGGAAGTCGCGGAGCGCGTCCTCCTCGCCTCGTCGTGGTCTCCCCAGAACGTGGAGGCGGACGTTGTGATGGAACTCGCGCTCCGCGAGATGGACCAGCATTTCGGCGTGTGGGCGCAGGGTGCGTCAGCGGAGGACGAGACGCATGCCCGGTGGCCGATCGGCGGATCGGACTGGCGTGAGGCGCTGTATGGAATGCTGTGGATCCCGGCCGGCGTCGAGTACACGACTGATTTTCCCGAGCCGCACCGCGCGGAGCTGCGCGAAGTACTGGAACGAGCGCTTCGCGCGCTGGATGCCCCGCTCCCCGCCGCTCGCCGCTGAGCATCAGCGCAAGGCCCAGCTGAAATGCGTCGTCATCCACTGACTCATACGGTTATCTCAGCTTTGGACCCTGGTCAGAAAAGTCACGGCCGGGTAACGTCGATGTCATCGCGGCGGTCCGGGTGGTCCCGGGCTCCAGTTCATACCTGAGGGCGTTGCGGGTTCGACTCCCGCCGTCGCGTCTACTTCTGGAAACCGCAATCACCTGCATGACGGGTAGTGTCTGCGGGAGCGACAGTGCGCGCCCGGGAGGAAGCATGAAACGCGGATCCAACATGCCCGCCGTCGGGACGTACAACCAGACCCTTGTGCTCGACATGATCCGTCGCTCACCGTCGGGCGTGAGCCGGATCGAGCTCGCGGAACTCACCGGTCTGTCCGCGCAGACGCTCAGCAACGTCGCCCGCAGACTCACCGAGGCAGATCTGATCGTCGAGGGTGAGCGCGTCGTCGCCGGTCCAGGCAAGCCACGGACCCTGCTCCGACTGAACCGCAGCGCACGATTCGCCGTCGGCATCCATCTCGATCCATCGATAGACACTTTCGTCGTGCTCGATCTCTCGGGGAGCATCGTCGCGCATATGGAGACGCCACCCGAGGACACCGACTCGACACCGGATCTGATCGCTGCGCTCGCCGAGAGCACGAATACGCTCCTGAGATCCGCCGACGTGCCGCCTGACCGCGTTCTCGGCATCGGCATCGCAGTGCCGGGCCCGATCGACGACGCGACGGGGATGCTGCTCACGCCGCCGTTGCTCCCGAACTGGCACCACACTCGCGTGCGCGATCTCCTGAGCGAGGCGACAGGTCTGCCGGTCGTGGTGGAGAAGGACGTCGTCGCGGCCATGGTCGGCGAGCTGTGGGCGGATGCGGATCACGCGCTCAGGGATGCCGCGCTCCTGTACTACGGCGCCGGCGTGGGTCTCGGCGTGGCCATCGACGGCGACGCCGTCCGGGGTCGTACGGGAAATGCCGGCGATATCGCGCATCTCCTCATCGATCCGAGCGGCCCCCTGTGTCAATGCGGGCAGCACGGCTGTCTCGGGGTGACCGTCGCACCCGAACGGCTGCTCCTCGAAGCGGGGGTGACCGCCTCGCTCGACATCCCATGGGGGGCGAGGCGCGCAGCCATCGACGATCTGCGCACACGTGCGCAGGACGGTGATGCCCGCTCTCTCGCGGTGTGCGCTCATGCAGCCGAAGTGTTGGCGCGGGCGATAGTACTGACGAACAACATGCTCGACGCCGGGACGTTCGTGATCGGGGGCCCGGTCTGGAGCCGGCTCAGCGAGGTGCTGGAGCCGACGCTGCGCGCCCTCCTGCCTGCGATCGCGCAGATCACGACGACGCGCCCCCTTCGCCTCGTTGAGGCGCGGTTGGGTACGGATCTCGCCGCGGCGGGAGCGGCATGCCTGGTGCTGGACGGCGCCTTCACGGCTCGCGCATCCGATCTGATGATCAGCGCGTCCTGACCCTGCCCTCCTCGAGCGGGAAAGGGTTGACAGAATATCTAAATATGTTTGAATAATGCAGGCGCGATGTTGCGCACCAAGAGTGAGCAAAGGAGCTCCGATGAAGAAATCACTGACCGGACTGAGCATCCTGGCCGTCGGCGGCCTGACCATCGCGCTGGGCGGCTGCTCGGGCGGCGCGTCGAGCGGCGACGACGCTCTGCGCATCGCCTATCAGAAGACCTCGTCCTTCACGGCTATGGATGACCTCATGAAGACGGTCAAGGCCGAGTACGAGAAGGAGTATCCGGACCGCAAGGTGGAGCTCGTGCCGATCGAGGCCGAGCAGGATCAGTACTTCACCAAGCTCGCTCTCATGAACGGCTCGGCAGACACCGCGCCGGACGTCATCTACGAGGACACCTTCCAGATCCGCTCCGACGCCGCCGCCGGCTACCTCCTCCCGATCGACGAGTACCTGGCCGACTGGGATGGCTGGGATCTGTACGACGACGGCGCAAAGCAGGCCGGCGTGGGCGATGACGGCGATACATACGGGGTCTCGCTCGGCACCGACACGCGAGGCATCTACTTCAACAAGGACCTCTTCGAGGCCGCCGGTCTCCCTGCGGACTGGAAGCCCGAGTCGTGGGAGGACATCCTCGAAGCCGCACGCGCGATCAAGGAGAGCAACCCGGACGTCACGCCGCTGAACATCTATGCGTCGAAGACCCTCGGCGAGGCCACGTCGATGCAGGGCTTCGAGATGCTGATGTACGGCACGGATGACGAGCTCATGGATTCCTCCTCGAACAAATGGGTGACGGAGTCGGCCGGATTCCTCGACGCGCTCGGCTTCTACGAGACCGCCTTCGAAGAGGGCCTCGCCCCTGATCCCGCGGACGCGCTCGACCCAGGATGGGGATCGAAGGTCCAGAACGAGCTCATTCCGCAGGGCGAGCTGGCGATCGCGATCGACGGCTCCTGGCTTACGAGCGGCTGGATCGCGGGCGACAACGCATGGCCGGAGTGGGAGGAGACCATGGGCCTCGCCGCCATGCCGACCCAGGACGGCGGCGGCGATGGATTCACGTCGATGTCGGGTGGATGGACGCTCGCAGTAGGCGCGAATGCCGACGACCCGGAGGCAGCCTTCGACTTCATCGCCCAGGCCATGACACCCGAGAACGCGCTGACCTATCACCAGGAGGCAGGACAGATCGCCGTGCGCTCCGACGTGGCCGCCAGCCAGGAGTATCTCGACTACAACCCCTCATTCGAGTTCTTCTCGTCGCTCGTCGAATACACGCACTTCCGGCCGGCGACGCCCGACTACTCGCAGATCTCGTCGAACATCCCGGTGGCGACCGAGTCCGTCATCACGGGACAGTCATCGACGAAGGACGCGCAGCGTGCGTACGACGAGGCGCTGATCGGAATCGTCGGCGAAGAGAACACCCAGGCGGGTTGATCGCCTCGTGACCACCGCCGCCGTCGCGCGGCTCGGGCGCAGCAGCCCGAGCCGTGCAGTCTTCCGCCTGCTGCCGCTCGTTCCCGCGGTGCTGCTGCTGGCAGCCTTCATGCTCGGTCCGATCGTGTACTCGCTGTACGGATCGCTCACCGACCGTGCCCTCACCGGCCCGCGCGCCGCGAACCCGCAGTTCGTCGGACTCGACAACTACGTCGAGCTGCTGGGTTCCGCCGAATTCTGGAACTCGCTCGTGCTCACGGTCGTCTTCGTCCTGGCGTCCGCGGTCATCGGCCAGAACGTGCTCGGGATGCTGCTGGCCGTGCTCATGCGCAGCTCGGCGGGGCCCGTGCGGTCCCTCGTCAGCGGGATCGTCGTGCTTGCCTGGGTGCTTCCCGAGATCGTGGCGGCCTTCGCGCTCTACGCCTTCTTCGCCAAAGACGGCACGCTCAACTCGGTGCTCGGCTGGTTCGGCATGGAGCAGACCGCATGGCTCTACCATCTGCCGATGCTGGCGGTCATCGTCGCGAACATCTGGCGAGGGACGGCCTTCTCGATGCTGGTGTACAACGCGGCGCTCGCCGAGGTGCCGCCAGACCTCATCGAGGCGGCGACCATCGACGGAGCGAACGCCTGGCAGCGCTTCACCCAGGTGACCCTGCCAGTGATCCGGCGCTCGATCTCGACGAATCTCCTCCTGACGACACTCCAGACGCTCGGCGTTTTCACCCTCATCTGGGTCATGACAGGGGGCGGGCCCGGCTCGGCATCGGCGACGCTGCCCGTGCTCGCATACCAGGAGGCTTTCAAGTTCGCCCAGGTCGGATACGGCACGGCGATCGCCACCGTGACCCTCCTGATCGGTGCTGTCTTCTCCATCATCTACATTCGTGTGCTCAAGCCGGAGGTGGACTGAAATGGCCGCGCAGACCATGACCGAGACGCGCACGATCGTCGCCCCAGGACGGAAGTCCCTGAGCGTGTCGGCCCCGCGCAAGCGTGCTCACACGGTGACGGCATCCATCATCCTGAGCATCATCGGCGTGCTCTTCCTCGTGCCGCTCCTGTGGGTCGTGTTCGCGTCGTTCGACGCGAACGCCACCGTCTCTATGCGGATTCCGGAGTCGTGGACGCTCGACAACTACACGGGCGTCATGACCTGGGAGCTCACGTGGCTGCCGCTGCTCAACTCGGTGTTGATCTCCCTCGGCACCGCGGTCATCACGGTGCTCGTCTCGCTGCTGGCGGCATACCCGCTCTCGCGGTACGCGGCGCGGTACCAGAAGCCGTTCATGTACGCGATCCTCTTCGGCACAGGCCTGCCGATCACGGCCATGATGGTGCCGGTCTACTCGCTCTTCGTGGCATTCGGTCTCCTCAACTCCACGTGGGGAGTGATCGTGTTCATGTCGGCGACATCACTGCCGATGGCGATCTGGATGCTGAAGAACTTCATGGACTCCGTGCCGATCTCGCTCGAGGAGGCCGCCTGGGTCGACGGCGCGAGTTCGATGCAGGCCCTGGCGCGCATCGTGGTGCCGCTCATGCGACCGGGCATCGGCGTGGTGTTCATCTTCGTCTTCACCGGCGCGTGGGGGAACTTCTTCGTCCCGTTCGTGCTCCTGTTCACCTCGGATCGTTTTCCCGCCGCAGTGTCGATCTTCAACTTCTTCGGCCAGTACGGCACGATCGCCTACGGCCAGCTCGCGGCGTACTCGGTGCTCTATGCGGCGCCGATGGTCGTCCTGTACGTCATCGTCCAGAAACTCTCCGGCTCGTCCTTCGCGCTCGCCGGTTCCGTCAAGGGCTGACCCAGTCCCTTCCTCTCCTGAAAGAGCCTCCAATGCACGACCGTTCCCGACTTGCCCTCCTCCGCGTCGACCGCTTCGTCCGCGAGCGACTGCAGACCCAGATCCACCGCGCGTCCGCACCGGTCGCCGCCACGCACTGGGACGCGGCCGGCGAGCCCGTTCCGTTCGCGGAGGCCGCAGCGGGCGAGTACTCGCCGATCGCCCCCGGCGAGCTGTGGGGGCGCCCGTGGGGGACGACCTGGTTCCGCCTGAAGGGCGGCGTGCCCGCATCATGGCGGGATGCTGACGGCGCGCTGCCGTCGCGCACACGAGCCGAGATCGTCGTCGATCTCGGCTTCACCGAGGGTCAGCCGGGCTTCCAGTGCGAGGCGATGGTGTGGGATGTCGCGGGCAGGCCCGTCCGCGGGATCGCTCCGCTCAACAACGCGGTCGCCGAAGCGGTGGACGAGGCGGGAGGCATCGACGTCTACATCGAGGCGGCTTCCAATCCGGATGTCGGAAGCCTCTTCACGTTCGATCCGACTCCCGTCGGAGATCTCGCGACCGTGGGCACCGACCCCATCTACACGCTGCGCCACATCGACGTGCGTCTGCGCGACCTCGAGGTCGCGGATCTGCTCGCCGACACGCGCGCGCTGCGTGGTCTTGTCGAGCAGCTGGACGACGGATCCCCGCGGCGCGCCGACATCCTCGTCGCCCTGGAGCGGATGATCGATGTCGTCGACCCCGACGACGTCGCCGGGACCGCCACTGCCGGGCGTGAGGTCCTCGCCCCGGTGCTGGCGAAGCCTGCGTCCGCGTCGGTCCACACGCTGCACGCCGTCGGCCACGCGCACATCGACTCCGCGTGGTTGTGGCCGGTGCGCGAGACGGTCCGCAAGGTGGCGCGTACCTTCTCGAACGTCCTGTCCCTCATGGACGAAGACCCCGACTTCGTCTTCGTCGCCTCCAGTGCCCAGCAGTACGCGTGGATCAAGGAGTACTACCCCGACCTGTTCGAACGGATCCGCGCCCGTGTGACCGAGGGGCGCTTCATCCCCGTGGGGAGCATGTGGGTCGAATCCGACACCAACATGCCGGGGTCCGAAGCGATGGCGCGGCAGTTCGTGGCGGGTAAGTCGTTCTTCCTGCGTGAGTTCGGGATCGACACACCGGAGGCATGGCTCCCGGACTCCTTCGGGTATTCGGGCGCGTTGCCGCAGATCGCCAAGGCGGCCGGCATCCGCTGGTTCCTGACGCAGAAGATCTCGTGGAACGAGACGAACAAGTTTCCGCACCACACGTTCCAATGGGAGGGCATCGACGGCACGCGGCTGTTCACGCACTTCCCGCCCGTCGACACGTACAACTCGCGCGTGACCGCGGATGAGCTCGCCCACGCCGAGCGCAACTTCGCCGACAAGGGCCGCGCCACGGTCTCGCTCCTTCCCTACGGATACGGCGACGGCGGCGGAGGACCCACGCGCGAGATGACGGCGGCGGCTGCCCGTACCGAATCGCTCGAAGGGTCGCCCCGCGTCGTGCACAGCACTCCTCGGAGGTTCTTCGAGACGGCCGAGGCCGAGTACCCCCAGCCCGAGGTCTGGTCGGGTGAGCTCTACCTCGAATTCCACCGCGGTACGTACACGAGCCAGCTCGCCACCAAGCAGGGCAACCGGCGCAGCGAGCACCTGCTGCGCGAGGCGGAGCTCTGGGCCACGACCGCGAGCGTGCGCCTCGGCATCGCCTATCCCGCTGAGCGGCTGCAGCGGGTCTGGGAGACCGTCCTGCTGCAGCAGTTCCACGACATCCTGCCCGGGTCCTCGATCGCGTGGGTCTATCAGGACGCCGCACGCAACTACGCCTTCGTGGCGCGCGAGCTCGAGGAGATCATCGGCGACAGCCTGCGGGCGCTCGCCGGGGAAGGCGCGGGGACACTCGTCGCGAACGCATCTCCGCATGTCAGGGATGGTGTCGCAGCGCTCGGCGCCGGTGCGGGCGACGGTGCGAAAGACGTCGAGCCTCGCCGCGATGGTGCCGCTGGATGGGTGCTCGACAACGGCATCGTCCGGGCGACGGTGGACGATCGCGGCCTCGTCGTCTCGGCTGTCGACATCGCCTCGGGCCGGGACCTCGTGGTGCCCGGCCGCCCCGTGGGCCTTCTTCAGCTGCACCGGGACACTCCCACGCAGTGGGATGCCTGGGATGTGGACGTGCACTATCGCAACACCGTCACCGACCTGACCGAGGCAGCCTCGGTCGAGGTCGACGGGGCCTCCCTCGTGGTCGTGCGCCGGTTCGGAGCATCCACCGTGACCGAGCGGATCAGTCTGCGCGAGAACTCGCGCGTGCTGTCGTTCGCCTTCGAGCTGGACTGGCACGAGAAGCAGAAGATGCTCAAGTTCGCCTTTCCGCTCGACCTGCACACCGATCGCGCCGCGTCGGAGATCCAGTTCGGACACATCGAGCGAGCGACGCACACGAACACGTCGTGGGACGCCGCGCGGTTCGAGACAGTGGCCCACCGGTGGATCCGGGTCTCGGAGCCGGACTTCGGTGCCGCGATCGTCAACGACTCGACGTACGGTCACGACATCACGCGTGAACAGCGCGATGAGCGAGGCGGCACCATCACGGTCGCGCGGCTGTCGCTCATCCGCTCGGCACTGTTCCCCGACCCTGCGCAGGACGAGGGCCTGCACGAGCTGCGAGTCGGCTTCGTGATCGGCGCGGATGTCGCCGAGACGGTCGCCGAGGGTTACCACATCAATCTCCCCGCTCGTCGTCTCGAGAACACCGCGGTCGACACGATCGAGCCCCTCGTGATCGTCGACCGCCCTGGCGTGGTCGTCGAGGCGGTCAAGCTCGCCGAGGACGGCAGTGGCGACCTCGTGGTGCGCCTCTACGAAGCCCTGGGGACTCGGGCGCAGGCGACGCTCACGACCGGGTTCGCTTTCGCGGACGCTCGGCAGACGGATCTGCTCGAACGCGAAGTCGCCGTCGACGGCGTCGCTGTCGACGGCGACGGCGATGGCGTGCGGCTCGAACTGCGCCCGTTCCAGATCGTCACGATCCGCTTCAGCCGCGCCTGAGGCCGCGCGGCCGTTGGGGCGCGGTCCACATCCGGGTCATGCCGGGCGGAGCGCGTCGGCGGCCGCATCCAGCGCGCCGTCGTTGAGTGCGAAGTACGCCCACTTGCCACGCTGTTCCCGCGTGACCAGGCCGGCGTCCGTGAGGAGCTTCATGTGATGGGAGACGGTGCCCTGTGAGAGGCCGACGGGATCCGTGAGGTCGCAGATGCATGCCTCGCCGCTGTCCCCGGCCGCGATCAGCGACAGCAGTCTCACTCGGGTTGGATCGCCCAGCGCCTTGAACACACGTGAAACCCGCTCCGCATCCTCAGCGGAGAGCGAGGAGGTGACGCGAGGCACGCAGCAGGTGCTCGTCTCGATGGTCGTGGGCAGGCTCACGACCATAGTCTTACACGTATTGACATTCTTCGATAGGTGCGTGACAGTCGTCATATTGAAGTTTCTCAATCTGAGGAGAAGTGATGTCCGAGCATCCTGTCGTCGTCATCGGAGCGGGCCCGCAGGGTCTCGCCGCAGCGGCTCACCTTGTCGAGCGGGGCGTCGACGTCGTCGTCGTCGAACGTGGCGATGGCCCGGCGAGCGCGGTGTCCGAGTGGGGCCACGTGCGCCTGTTCTCGGCGTGGCCGGAGCTGACTGATGGAGCGGCCCGCCGTCTTCTCGAGCCGACCGGATGGGTTGCACCATCATCCGGATACCCGACCGGAGCGGAATGGGTGAACGACTACCTCGCACCGCTCGCCGATGCGCTGGGGGAGCGTGTCAGGTATGCGACGACGGTCACCGGCATCGCGCGCCGGGGTCGCGACAAGGTCGTCGACGGCGGACGCAGGAGCCAGCCGTTCGTGGTGCACACCGTCGACGGCGTCGGCATGGAGTCGCGCGTGCTCGCCAGCGCCGTCATCGACGCGAGCGGAACGTGGGGCCAGTCGAATCCTGCCGGCGCGGACGGATTCCCGGCACTCGGCGAGAATCAGGCGTCGGAATCGATCTCGTACCGCATACCGGATGACGTGTCCGCGCTCGCCGGGTCCCACGTCGCCGTCGTCGGGGCCGGGCATTCTGCGATCCACACGGTCCTGCGGCTGAGCGAACTGGCCCGCCGATCGCCCGGGACGAAGGTGACCTGGATGCTGCGCCGCGGGAGCGCCGCGAACGTCTTCGGCGGCGGCGCCGGTGACGAACTCCCGGAGCGTGCCGCTCTCGGATCCCGCGCCCGCAGTGTGATCGATTCCGGACTCGTGGATCTCGTGACGGGCTTCCGTGTGGCCGAGTTCCGTCGAGACGACGGGATGCTGACGGTCGTCGCCGAAGACGGACGCGAGGTCTCGGGTATCGCGCACATGTTCGCGCTCACGGGCTTCCGTCCGGACGCGGAGATGCTGCGGGAACTGCGCATCGACCTCGATCCGACCCTCGACGCCGTCGCCGGAATCGCCTCTCAGATCGACCCGAACATCCACTCCTGCGGTTCGGTGGGTGCGACAGGGGCCAGGGAGCTCGCCCAGCCGGAGCAGAACTTCTTCATCGTCGGGGTGAAGTCCTACGGCCGTGCACCGACCTTCCTTGCGATGACCGGGTACGAGCAGGTGCGCAGTGTCGTCGCGCACCTCGCCGGAGACCACGAGGCCGCCGCGCGCAATGAGCTCGTGCTGCCCGACACGGGCGTCTGCGGTGGTTCCGGCGGCTTCGACGACAGCTCGGGAAGCTGCTGCGCCGCGCCATCGGTCCTTCAGATCGGGCTGCGGCCGGTCGCTGTCGGCTGATCTCGTCGCGGATGACCACGGTTGCGAGTTATATCGACATGAGTCAATATAGACACATGTCGAATCAAGAATGCGAATGAGTACAGCGACGGTTCCCGCGCCAGCCGCCACGCGCCGCCTGTCGACTCTGGATCGCTGGCTGCCACTGTGGATCGGACTCGCCATGGTCGCCGGCATCGTCCTCGGCCGATTCGTTCCCGGCGTATCCCCGCTGCTCGCGAGCCTCGAGGTCGGCGGCATCTCGATCCCGATCGCGCTCGGTCTGCTGGTGATGATGTACCCGGTCCTGGCGAAGGTCCGCTACGACAAGGTCGCGGCCGTCGCCGGCGACAAGAGGCTGCTCATCTCCTCGCTCGCGCTGAACTGGGTGATCGGCCCCGCGCTGATGTTCGCGCTCGCCTGGATGTTCCTGCCCGACCTGCCGGAGTACCGAACCGGACTCATCATCGTCGGGCTCGCCCGCTGCATCGCCATGGTCGTCATCTGGAACGACCTCGCCTGCGGAGACCGCGAAGCGGCGGCCGTGCTCGTCGCGATCAACTCGGTGTTCCAGGTCGTGGCGTTCGCACTGCTCGGGTGGTTCTACCTCACAGTCCTGCCCGGATGGCTGGGGCTGGACGCCCAGGGACTGGACTTCTCCGTCGGAGCGATCGCGCTCAACGTGCTCATCTTCCTCGGCATCCCGTTGCTCGCCGGTTTCGCATCCCGCTTCATCGGCGAGCGGCGCAAGGGCCGTGACTGGTACGAGGGGAAGTTCCTTCCGAAAGTCGGCCCGTGGGCCCTGTACGGGCTGCTGTTCACCATCGTGCTGCTGTTCGCCCTGCAGGGCGAACAGGTCACCTCCCGGCCTCTGGATGTCGTGCGCATCGCGGTGCCGTTGCTGGCGTACTTCGCCGTGATGTGGTTCATCGGACTCTTCACGGGCAGAGCGCTCGGCCTCGGCTACGCACGCTCGTCGACGTTGGCCTTCACCGCTGCCGGCAACAACTTCGAGCTGGCCATCGCGGTCGCCATCGGCACGTTCGGGGCAGCGTCGGGGCAAGCGCTCGCAGGCGTCGTCGGCCCGCTGATCGAGGTGCCGGTGCTCGTGGGGCTCGTGTACGTTTCGCTCTGGGCGGCCAGGCGCTGGTTCCACACCGATCCGTACACCGCCGCTCCGTACACCGACGTGAGGATGCCGTCATGAACGTGACCGCCGACGATACCTGCAGCCCGGTCACGACGCACGCGATCGGTCCGGATGCCGCGTCCTCGGTCGCGGCGACTTTGAAGGCGCTGTCGGACCCGCTGCGTCTGCGCATGCTCTCGGCCATCGCCTCCGACCCGCGCGGCGAATCGTGCGTCTGCGACCTCGCAGAGCTCGCCGAGGTGTCCCAGCCGACGGTGTCGCACCACCTCAAAGTCCTCAAGGACGTCGACGTGCTGACGTCCGAGCGCCGCGGCACGTGGGTCTGGTACAGGATCAGCCCGAACCGCCGCCGCGCCGTCACCACGCTGCTGGACTCATTCGCGCCCGCCACGGTCGCCGCCTCCGAGGCGGATGGCGCGTCCGAGGAGTCGCTCCGGCCTGACTTCGACGCCCGTGTGACCCGTCTCGCCGACGAGCTGTCCGCCGAGATCCTCCAGGTCGACGAGGCCGCGGTCCTCACCGTCGTCCGCGAGTCGTACACGGCCCTCGCCCGCACCGCCCGGGTCACCTCGGCACTGATCCCGCTGACGGAGAGGTTCGCGCGGCAGCGACTGAGCGACCTCACCCGCGACCGCGATACGGCGCCTCCGCAGGTGCTGTTCGTCTGCGTGGCGAACGCCGGTCGCTCGCAGCTCGCCGCCGCGCTCGTCAATCAGCTCGCCGGCGGCAGGATCATCGCCCGCTCGGCCGGGTCCAGCCCCGCGGACGCCATCCACTCTCACGTGCGCTCACTGCTCACTGAGATCGAGGGCGACGATGCTGCCGAGCGATTCCCGAAGCCCCTGACGGACGACGCCGTCAGAGCAGCGGATGTCGTCATCACGATGGGCTGCGGCGATGTATGCCCGATCATCCCCGGCATCCGCTACGACGACTGGGCGGTCGGGGACCCGGCCCTCGCTTCGCGCGAGGGCGTCGAGGCGATCCGAGACGACATCGCCGCGCGCGTTCGGACACTTGTCCAGGAACTACTCGAGGAGACCCCATGACCGACGCCAAGCCCTCCGTCCTGTTCGTCTGCGTCCACAACGCCGGCCGCTCTCAGATGGCAGCCGGATTCCTCCGCGACTTCGCCGGCGACCGCATCGAGGTGCGCTCAGCCGGATCCATGCCCGCCGATCAGATCAACCCCGTCGCGGTCGACGCGATGGCCGAAATTGGCATCGACATCACGGCAGAACAGCCCAAGGTGCTCACCAACGAAGCGGTGCAGGCCTCTGACGTCGTGATCACGATGGGCTGCGGAGACGCCTGCCCGTTCTTCCCCGGAAAGCGCTATGAGGACTGGACGCTCGACGACCCGGCAGGTCAGGGCATCGATTCGGTGCGTCCGATCCGCGATGAGATCAGGGCACGCATCGAAGCGCTCGTCGGCGAACTGGTGTGACAGGAGTTTCCGAACCGTTCGCATTGCCCCTGTACGATGTGCGCCGCATGCAGTACGCCGTCATTCCGCGGCGCACATGCGGACCGAGGGAGTGAATGATGGCGAAGACCACGAAGGCCGTGAAGTCGGCGAATGCTGCGCTGGATGCTGCGGCCGAGGCCGCGAAAGACGCGAAGCGCCTGAGCAAGACGCTCCCGAAGAAGGATGCGAAGAAGCTCCGCGCCCTCGCTGACGACGCCAAGGACGTGTCGAAGGCGAAGAAGAAGAAGATCGAGCGCAGCCCTCGAAAGGTCGAGAAGAAGGCTGTCGCCGCGATCGATCGCATCGAGAAGACTGCAGACAAGATCGAGAGCAAGCTCGCAGCGAAGGCTGACGCCGCGAAGAAGGTGCAGGCTGAGGCGGCCAAGAAGGTCAAGAAGGCGGAGAAGGCTGCGAAACCCGCCACCACGCGCACCGCGGCTCCTGAGGCCACCGCGCCCGCAG
The DNA here is from genome assembly GCF_014635185.1 of Microbacterium murale. Taxonomy (GTDB): domain Bacteria; phylum Actinomycetota; class Actinomycetes; order Actinomycetales; family Microbacteriaceae; genus Microbacterium; species Microbacterium murale. The sequence goes on along the minus strand of NZ_BMCM01000001.1, from coordinate 81,510 downwards.
CATCCGACCTGTCGACGCTCACCGTCGTGCAGTTGCGCGCACGCGCCGCCGCGGAGGGCCGCACCGGATTCTCCCGACTCAACAAGGCGCAGCTGATCTCTCTGCTGTCGGCTTGAACCCGCCGATGCAGGAGTACCTCGACCACTCCGGCGCCGCTGTCGTCGCATCCAGGCGCCGCGCGACCTACCAGGGCTCGTCGCCGCGGGGTACCAGATCGAGCACGCTCGACAGCTCGGTCGGGAAGCAGGCCACGAACAATTCGTCGATCTCGGGATCCGTGCCGTAGTCGTCGACGATGCGCAGTCCGATCATCGTGCTGATCAGCATCCCCTCGGCCAGGAAGTTCCTGGCGCTCTCCGCGTCGAACCCGGCGTCCTCGCGGAAGAACCGCCAGACCGTCGTGAAGCCACGACGCGCGGCAGGGCCGATGACGGGATGACTGCCAAGCAGGTAACTGTGCGCGAGCATCTGATGCAGCCCTCGTACGTTCAGCAGCTCGACGTAAGCCTGCCCGATGCGCTTCTCCGTCGACAGCTCGCTGTCGTCCGCGACGAGCGCGGCGCGGAACGATGACATCATCTGCTCGAGCGACTCGTCCATCGCGGCGAGGAAGAGATTCTCCTTCGAACCGAACAGGCGCACGACATAGGGCTGACTGACGCCGGCAGCCTTGGCGACCTCGTCCGTGGTCGTGCCGACGTAGCCGCGGGCGCCGAATACCGCGATGGCCGCGAGCACGATCTGCTCGCGGCGCTCATCCGATGACAGGCGTGGAGAACTCATTCTTGACATGTTATCAGTCGATTACTACAGTGTGTCGAGTCAAGTAATCATTCAATTACAACCACCCCAAAAGGCAACTCCAGTGACTCTTCAATCGACACCAACGCGCCGACGCTCCTTCGGGCTGGTCATCGCTGCGGCAGCGCTTCCCATGTTCATGGCCACTCTGGACAATCTCGTGATGACCAACGCGCTGCCGGTACTGCACAGCGAACTGGGCGCGAGTGTCGAAGAGCTGCAGTGGTTCGTCAACGCGTACACGCTGGCGTTCGCCAGCACGATCCTCGTCGCGTCGGCCCTCGGCGATCGCTTCGGCCGGCGAACCGTCTTCCTGATCGGAATCGCGCTCTTCTCCGTCGGCTCGGTCGCCGCGGCGCTCAGCTCGGATCCGACCCAGCTCATCACGGCACGAGCGATCCAGGGCTTCGGGGGTGCGGGCGTCCTGCCGCTCTCCCTGGCACTGCTCGCCGGTGGCGTCGCTCCCGAGCGGCGACCGCTCGCCATCGGCATCTGGGGCGGAGTCTCCGGGCTCGGCGTGGCGGTCGGTCCGCTGGTCGGAGGCGCCGTGATCGAGGGCTGGAACTGGCAGGGGATCTTCTGGCTCAACATCCCCGTCGCGATCATCGCCATTCCGCTCGCGCTGTTCGCGTTGAACAACGACTTCGGGGCGAAGGCGCGCATCGACCTCATCGGCGCCGTGCTCGCTGCAGGAAGCGTCCTCGCGCTCGTGCACGCCATCGTGCGCGGCAACGATGACGGATGGACGTCTCTCGGCGTCGTCGTCGAGCTCATCGCAGGTGCCGCGCTCCTCGCCGCCTTCCTGCTGTGGCAGCGCCGCTCCGCGGCACCGATCATGCCGCTGCGGTTGTTCTCCGACCGCTCGTTCTCGGCCACGAACGTCGTGGGGTTCGCCTTCAGCTTCGGTACCTTCGGCGCCGTGTTCATCCTGATCCAGTACATGCAGGTCGTGCAGGGCTCCTCGCCTCTCGAGGCGGCGGTGCAGACGACGCCGTGGACACTGGCGCCGATGTTCGTCGCGCCTCTCGCGGGCATCTTCGCGCCGCGCGTCGGCACCCGCATCCTCATGGTCGCCGGCCTCGTCCTGCAAGGTGCGGCCCTGCTGTGGATCGCGCTGATCATGTCGGAGACGACCGCGTACGCGAGCCTGGTCGTGCCGTTCATCATGGCGGGCGTCGGCATGGGACTCGTGTTCGCACCCTCCGCCACAGCGCTGCTCGCGACGCTCGGCGTCGTGGACCATGCGAAGGCCTCCGGTGTCAACTCCACCGTCCGGGAGATCGGGATCGCGCTCGGCACCGCCGTCATGACCGCCGTCTTCGTGAGCGCCGGAGGCGAGTTGCGTCCCGACATGTACGTCGACGCTGCCAGGCCAGCGGTGCTCGTGGGTGCTGCCGTGCTGTTCGCCGCCTCGATCGTGGGGCTCTCCCTTCCGGCAGGTCGCTCCACGACGACGCCGCCAGACGCGGATGCCGGTGAGCCTGCGCTGCTCGCATCGACGACTTCGCCGGACGCCCCCGCCGCACTCGCGAGCACCTGAGCGCGGTGGAGTCGGGGATCCACGTGTGGATAAGCCGCCTAGACTGGGGGTGTGGCGAGACTACTGATCGTCGGGGGCTTCCTGGCCCTCGTCTTCTGGGTGTTCAGCATCGTCGACTGCGCAGTGCAGCCGGCGACGCGGCACCGTGGCGCGTCCAAGGGCGCGTGGATCGCGATCGTGGTCCTCATCCCCGTGCTCGGCGGCATCCTCTGGTTCGCGCTCGGGCGTCGGCGCCGCCGCGATCAGGAGAGCATTCGTCGAGCCGCGCCCGATGACGATCCCGAGTTCCTTCGCGGCCTCGGCAAGACCGAACAGGACGACCGCATCCGTCGGCTCGAAGAAGAACTCGCACGCCTGGACGACGAGACAGATCCTCCGGCGGCCGAGCCGCGATCGTGACGGCGTCGCCTGCGTCGCCTGCGTCGGATGCCGCGGCATCCCTCCTCGCTGAACTCATCGCCCACGGCATCCGCGACATCGTGATCGCGCCTGGTTCGCGCTCGCAGGCGCTTGCGCTCGCCGCCACACGCCTCGCGAGGCAGGGCGCCATGCGCGTGCACGTGCGCATCGACGAACGAGTCGCCGGTTTCACCGCGCTCGGCCTCTCGCGCGAGACCCGAGTTCCCGCGGCCGTCATCTGCACATCGGGCACTGCGGCGGCGAATCTGCTGCCTGCGGCCATGGAGGCGTTCCACTCGGGCGTCCCGCTGCTGTTGCTCACGGCCGACCGCCCGCCGGAGCTGCGCGGCGTCGGAGCGAACCAGGCGACGATCCAGCCCGGACTGTTCGACCCGTTCGTCCGTCTGTCGCTCGATGCGCCGGTTCCCGGAGACGGTTCGTGGGACGGCCTCGCCGAGAAGGCCGTCGCTGCGGCGATGGGGGCGGATGCTGCGCCCTCGGCTCTGCCGGGTGTTGCAGGGCCGGTGCACCTGAACCTCCCGTCGCGCGAGCCGTTGTCCGCTGGGCATGGGGAGGAATCCCCGGTGATCCAGGGATCGGCGCCGAAGGGGGAGCCGGGGGAGCCCTTCCTGCTGACTCGCGGCCTGCGCACGGTCGTGATCGCAGGCGCGGATGCCGGTGCCCTGGCTGAGGAGATCGCCCACGCCGGCACATGGCCCCTGATCGCCGAGATCGTGAGCGGAGCGCGCTACGGCCGCTACATCGTGCACGGCTACCGCGAGATGCTTCGCGACGACATCCTCGGCGGTCGGATCCAGCGCGCGGTGGTGCTCGGGCATCCGACGCTCAGCCGTGAGGTGACCGCGCTGCTGCGCCGCGACGATGTCCAGGTCGTCGCAGTCCGCTCCGGTGGCGAAGAGCTGAATCTCAACGGCCGCACGGTGGCGGTGGCATCGGTCACGGTCGCCCCCGGTGAGGCCGATCGTTTCTGGATGGGGGCGTGGATGGAGGCATCCGCGGCATCCGTCGTCGATCTCAGCGAGGCCGCGCCGGATCAGGAGGGGCTCGCGTCGACCGACTTCGCCGAACGCCGAGATGCGGTGCGCGCTGAACTCGAGGCGGTGCGGCGTCCACTCGATCGTGAACTGCTCGTCGATGCCGTGTGGCGCGCGACGTGGCCGCACGATCGCCTGATGTTCGGATCCTCGAGGCTCGTGCGGGTCGCAGACGCCGTGCTCGGCGGCAAGAAGGTGCCGGTGCACTCCAACCGCGGCCTTGCCGGCATCGACGGCACGATCTCCACCGCCATGGGCATCGCTCTCGCCAGTCAGGCCGAAGGCGCTGCCGGCGTCACCAGGGTGCTGCTCGGAGACCTCGCATTCCTGCACGACGTGGGTGCACTGCTGCTGCCCCCGGATGAGCAGGAACCGCGCATCCAGGTCGTCGTCGGCAACGACGGCGGCGGCACGATCTTCGATTCGCTGGAGGTGGCGTCATCCGCGCCGCGCGAAGACCTCGACCGTGCCTTCTACACCCCGCACACGACCCGACTCGAGCAGCTCGCGCTCGCGTACGGCTGGACGTATCAGCGGATCACGACGCGCGCTGCGCTCGACCAGGCGCTCACCACGCCGGTCGGCGGCCGACAGCTCATCGAGGTGCCGCTGCCGCGCTGAGCCCGAACCGGGCAGGATGTACGCATGAGCACACGAGGCTGGTCAGGCGACGCATCCGAGATCCTGCGCGTGGGCGAAGGGTTCCGCCTGGCAGATGTCGACCCTGACAGCCATCCCGGCTATGGCGGCGACAAGAAGAGCGGCAAGGCAGATCTTGCCGCCGGCATCGAGTCGCTGGGAGAGCTGCAGGAACGGCTGTACGCGGAGAGCCGTTCGGGCGGCACGACCGATGCGGTGCTGCTGGTGCTGCAGGCGATGGACTCCGCAGGCAAGGGCGGGATCGTCCGGCACGTCGTCGGCGGCGTCGACCCGCAGGGCATCGCGCTCACGGCGTTCAAGGCGCCGACCGACGAAGAGCTGTCGCACGACTTCCTCTGGCGCGTCGAGCAGCGTCTGCCGGAGCCTGGTTTCATCGGGGTCTTCGATCGATCGCAGTATGAGGACGTGCTGATCGGAAAGGTTCGCGAGCTCGCCTCCGCCGACGAGATCGAACGCCGTTTCGGTGCGATCAACGAATTCGAGGCCCAGGTCGCGGCATCCGGCACCCGCATCGTCAAGGTGATGCTGCACATCTCGCCGGAGGAGCAGAAGGAGCGACTGATGGAGCGCCTCGAGCGCCCGGACAAGTACTGGAAGTACAACCCCGGCGACGTCGACGAGCGCCTCCTCTGGCCCGACTACATGGCGGCCTATCAGACCGTCTTCGATCGCACGTCGACCGAGGCTGCTCCGTGGCACGTCGTGCCGGCGAACAGCAAGTGGTACGCACGACTGGCCGTGCAGGAGCTGCTACTGGGCGCGCTGGTGGACATCGACCCGCAGTGGCCGGCGGCCGACTTCGACATCGAAGCGGAGAAGAAGCGCCTGGCGGCCAGCTGACTCAGGCGAGTGCGTCGACCAACGGCCGGAACTTCACCCTGGTCTCGAGCAGCTCCGTCTCCGGGTTGCTCGCGGCGACGATGCCCGCTCCCGCATACGCGGTGACGCCGAGCGTCTCGTCGTCGTCCCTGCCGCGCAGGGATCCGACCTCGAACTGTGCGCAGCGCAGCGCGATCGCCCACTCGCCGTTGCCGTTGCCATCTACCCAGCCGACCGGACCCGCATAGCGACCGCGGTCGAACGGCTCGAGCTCGCGGATCGCCGCGATCGCCGCCTTCGTCGGGGTGCCGGCGACAGCGGCAGTCGGATGCAGCGCGCCGACCAGGTCAAGCGCGGACGCGCCGTCGGACAGCTCGCCCTCGACATCGGTGGCGAGATGGAACAGGTTGGGCAGCTTCAGCAGGAACGGCTGCTCGCTCGAGGCCAGCGCCCTGGTGTGCGGGCGCAGCGAGATCAGCACGCTCTGCACGGCGTACTCGTGCTCGTCGATGTCCTTCACGCTGGACGACAGCGATGCGGAGACGACGTTGTCCTCATCGGCATCCGCTCCACGGCCGATCGTCCCGGCCAGGACGCGCGCGGTCACCGTGCCGTCCTGCACGGTCACGAGCGTCTCGGGGCTCGCGCCGATCAGACCGTCTACGGCGAAAGTCCATGTGTCGGGGTACCCCGAAGAGAGTTCTCGCACGAGCCGGCGAAGATCACTGCCGCCGGGCACAGTGCCGGCGAGATCGCGCGCGAGCACGACCTTGCTGATCTCGCCTGCCCCGATGCGGCCGAGCGCGGCGCGGATCGATGCCTGATAGCCGTTCGGGCTCTGCTGTCCGGGGCCAAGGGTGCCAGCCCAGTGCGCCCCGTAGGCGCGCCGCTCGAGCGTGGCGTCCGGTCGGTCCTGGGGGAGGTCATCGCCCGCGGGCGCGATGCGCGTGATCCATCCTCGGCCCTTGCGCTTGCCGAGGATGACGGACGGCACGATGAGAACGCTGTCGGAGGCGGAGTCCTCATCGAACGTGAGCGCGCCGAAGCCGACCAGCCCGGTACCCGGGAGCTTCATCGGATCATCGATCTCCGCCGCGTCAGCCAACTCGCGCCAGGCATCGGCCATCATCGCTGAACGCATGGATGCTGTGCCTGCCGGGATACGGATGAAGGTCGGCATCGCATCGCCGACGGCGACGATGCCGTCGCCGCGACGAAGCCAGGCCAGGGGCGTCGAGGGGTGGGCGTACGCCAGAAGGTCTTCCACCGGATCGATCTCACGGGTCTGCACGATCAGGCTTCTGCTCACCTCCCCAGAATAGTTGTCCGATCCGGTGCATAGAGTGAATGCATGAGCGCGCGACCCGAACCCGGTGCCGAGATGATCTTCCAATGGCGCAAGTGGGACGGATCGACGCACTGGCGGCACGAGTGCGTGTATCTGGGGACCGACGAGTGGGGTGACTGGATCGGACAGCCGATCGGATGGCACAGCATCCGACCCGGCGCGCAGTTCCACGCCGAAGCCTCGAACGTCACCCTCGTCCCGGCATCGGGCGACTTCGCTCTCACGGTGAACCGAGACCACCCCTTCAGCATGCGCGTCTACATCGACCTCGGCTGGGACATCCACTGGGCGGACGATCCACTGCTCGCCACCGGCATCGACATGGATCTCGATGTCATCCGCCTCGAGCGCGACCGGGATCCTGCCGACGGTCCGAGCGGCACATGGGTCGACGATCGGGACGAGTGGGCGGAGCACAGCATCCGATACGGCTACCCGGCAGACATCATGGCGCACCTCGAAGAACTCACCCTCGACCTCGAGGCGCAGGTGCGCGCGCAGGTCGCCCCATTCGACGACGCGACCGCCGACGTATGGCTCGACCGCCTGGAAGCGCTGCACCTCGACCGACCTAGACTGGACGCGTGACTCAGTCCAAACGCGCCGACCTCGGCAAGGATCCCCAGCGCGTCAGCGGCATGTTCGACCAGGTCGCCGCAGGCTACGACCGCACGAACACCGTCATGACGTTCGGCAACGACGCGTTCTGGCGCGCGGCAACGACCCGCGCGGTCGCCCCGAAGCGCGGCGAGCGGATCCTCGATCTCGCCGCCGGCACGGCATCCTCATCGGCATCCCTCGCCATGAGCGGAGCCGACGTCGTCGCCGCCGACTTCTCGCCCGGCATGCTGGCCGAGGGAAAGCGTCGCCACGGCCATCTGCCGAACCTGTCGTTCGTCGAGGCCGACGCCATGAATCTGCCGTTCGCCGACGACGAGTTCGACGCCGTGACGATGTCGTACGGACTGCGCAACGTGCAGCAGCCCAAGAAGGCGCTCGCCGAACTGCTGCGCGTCACGAAGCCCGGCGGACGCCTCGTCATCAACGAGTTCTCGACGCCTCCTGGCAAGGCGTTCCGCAGTCTCTATCGCTTCTACAACGCGCAGGTGCTGCCAAGGGTCGCGCGAGTGGCTGGTACGAATGCCGATGCGTACGACTACCTGAACGAGTCGATCAAGGACTGGCCGGATCAGAAGCAGCTCTCGGCCTGGATTCGAGAGGCCGGTTGGACGAACGTCGCGTACCGCAACCTCTCGTTCGGCATCGTCGCGCTGCACCGTGCGAGAAAGCCGGCGGCGTCGACTGAGCCGGCGACGAAGCAGGCGTGAGCCCCAGGTAGGGTGGAACCGTGACTTCGAGCCCTGCCGCCCCGGGTTCGCGCCTCGCGAGCCGTCTCGGCTTCAGCGACCGCGTATTCATCGGCCGCGCCGCGCGGCGCGTCGCCAATCAGATCGAGGTGGGGCTCGACCTCGTCGAGAACGGGCTTGCCGAAGACCTGCGCGTCGCCGACTCCGTCGCGGATGCGGCGAGCCGCTACCTCTACGAGGCGGGAGGCAAGCGCATCCGTCCCGTGCTCACGCTGCTCACCGCGCAACTGGGCGACGGCAACATCCCCGCAGTGATCGACATCGCCAAGGCGCTGGAGATGACGCACCTCGGCTCGCTGTACCACGACGACGTCATGGACGGCGCCGACCGCCGACGCGGTGTCCCCGCCGCGCATGCGGTCTGGGGGAACAGCGTCGCGATCCTCACCGGCGACATCCTGTTCTCGCGGGCGAGCCAGCTGATGTCGCGCTACGGTGATCGCGCCATCAAGCTGCAGGCCGACACGTTCGAGCGTCTCGTGATGGGGCAGCTGCACGAGACGGTCGGCGCGCAGCCCGGCGATGACCCGATCGAGTTCTACATCCAGGTGCTCGCCGACAAGACTGGCTCGCTGATCGCCGCCGCGACGCAGGGCGGTGCGATCTTCTCGAATGCCCCTGGCGAGTTCGAGGAGCCGCTGCGCCTGTACGGCGAGAAGGTCGGTGTGGCCTTCCAGCTGCTGGATGACGTGATCGACCTCTCCGCCAAGCCGGAGGAGACCGGCAAGGTACCGGGCACCGACCTCCGCGCCGGAGTGCCGACCATGCCGTACCTGCTGCTCAAGGCCGAGACGGATGCCGCATCCGCTGCCCTCGCGGCGCAGATCGACGAGGGCGTCGCCCTCATCGCCGACGGCGCCGACCCCGCGATCCTCGACCAGCCGCTGGCCGAGCTCCGCGACCACGCCGTGACGCAGAAGACGCTCGAGCTCGCGCGCACGTGGACGCGCGACGCCATCGACGCATTGGCGCCGCTGCCCAAGGGCACAGTGCGCGAAGCGCTGACCCGCTTCGCAGAATCACTCGCTGACCGCAGCAGCTGATCGTGAATCGATCGCCGCAGCATCCGAAAGGACACTCATGACCAAGCTCCGCCTGGCCATCGTCGGGGCGGGCCCCGCAGGCATCTACGCCGCCGACATCCTGCTGAAGACCGAGCGTTCATTCGACGTGTCGATCGATCTGTTCGAGCAGCTGCCAGCGCCCTACGGTCTCGTCCGCTACGGCGTCGCCCCCGACCACCCGCGCATCAAGGGCGTCATCAATGCCCTCCGCGATGTGCTCGATCGTGGCGACATCCGCATCTTCGGCAACGTGCGCTTCGGCGAGGACATCACGCTCGCCGACCTCAAGAAGCACTACAACGCGGTGATCTTCGCCACAGGCGCCATCCGCGACACGAAGCTCGACATTCCAGGAATCGACGCCGAAGGGTCGTTCGGAGCCGCCGACTTCGTGAGCTGGTTCGACGGGCACCCCGACGTGCCGCGCGAGTGGACGCTGGATGCCGAATCCGTCGCCGTGCTCGGCAACGGCAACGTCGCACTCGACGTCGCCCGCATCCTCGCCAAGCATGCGGAGGACCTGCTCCCGACCGAGATCTCCGACAACGTCCACGCCGGGCTCGAGGCCTCGAAGGTCACCGACGTGCACGTGTTCGGCCGCCGCGGACCGGCCCAGGTGAAGTTCACGCCCCTCGAGCTGCGCGAACTCGGCGAATTGCGCGACGTCGACACGGTCGTCTACGACGAGGACTTCGACTACGACGAGGCATCGCTCGCGGCGATCGCCAGCAACAAGCAGGTCAAGGTCATCGACCGGGTGCTGCAGCAGTGGCGCACGCGCGACAGCGTCAACAATGCCGGAGGCAGCGCATCTCGCCGTCTGCACCTGCACTTCTGGGCCAAGCCTGTCGAGATCAGGACGGATGCCGAGGGCAAGGTCGCGGCGATCGTCTACGAGCGCACCGAGCCGGACGGCTCCGGCGGGCTGCGCAGCACCGGCGAACTGCGTGAGATCGCGATCGGCCAGCTCTATCGTGCGGTCGGCTATTTCGGTTCCCCGCTCCAGGACGTGCCGTTCGACAAGCGCCACGGCGTCATCCCGAACCACGAGGGCCAGGTGCTCGCGAAGGACTCCAATCAGCGGGTGCCTGGCGTGTACGCCACCGGCTGGATCAAGCGCGGACCGGTGGGGCTCATCGGCCACACCAAGTCCGATGCCATGGAGACCGTGCAGCACCTCGTCAATGATCAGGGCGCGTGGTGGCAGCCCGAAGATCCGTCAGAGGCGGCGATTCCCGCACTGCTCGAATCGCGGGGTGTCAAGTGGACGGATCTTGAGGGCTGGCACCGACTGGACCAGCACGAGGTCGCCCTCGGCGCGCCGCACGAGCGTGCGCGTGTGAAGGTCGTCCCGCGCGACGAGATGGTGCGGATCTCACGCGGCGAGTAGCGCAAGCGCGTCGGCGCCGTGGGGGCGCGACCACCACTGAGTAGGGTGGCTTGCATGACCGAATGGGTGCCGGACGTGCTGGGCGACGAGTTCGCGCAGCGCACCCTCCCGCTCGGCGACGACGAAGAAGGCGCTATCGTCGCCACGCTCGTGCGAGCGCTGCCGGAACCGAACGTCCCGCATCGGGTGGGGCGATGGGAGCAGGTGGTGCGGAGTCTGCGCGGCCTGCCTGCACCGACCGAAGTCGCGCCGCTGCTCGACGGCGTCGATGTGCTGTATGTGCACGGGTGGTCGGACTACTTCTTCCAGAAGCGTCTGGCACGTTTCTGGACCTCACGCGGCGCGCGGTTCTTCGCGCTCGATCTGCGCAAGTACGGGCGCAGCCTCCGCGACGGCCAGACGCCCGGATACATCGCCGACCTCGCGACCTACGACGAGGACATCGCCGCGGCGCTCGCGGCGCTCGCCCAGGATGCGGACAGCTCGCGCGGTCCGCGTCGTCTGGTGCTCATGGGCCACTCGACGGGCGGACTCGTGCTGAGCCTGTGGGCGTCACGGCATCCGGATGCCGCATCAGCCGTCATCTTGAACTCGCCGTGGCTCGAGTTCCAACTCGCTCCGCTGCGCGCCGCGCTCGCACCGGTGGTCGAACTGCAGGCGCGGTTGCGGCCACTCGACGTCGCGCCGCAGATCGACCTGGGCTTCTACGCCCGAGCACAGGCTGAGGCCGCCGATCCGGATGATGTGCTGGAGACGAACCCGGCCTGGCGGCCGGTGCCCTCGATGCCGGTGCACGCCGGCTGGCTGCACGCGATCCTGCGCGGTCACCGCTCCGTCGCAGACGGGCTTTCGATCGAGTCCCCGGTGTGCGTGCTGCTCTCGGCACGCTCAGCGGTGCCGTCTCGCTGGTCGGAGGAACTCACCTCGGCCGACTCGGTGCTGGTCGTCGATGACATCGCGCGTCGAGCACTCAGGCTCGGCTCGTCGGTGACGATCGAGCGCATCCACGGCGCACTTCATGACGTCTTCCTCTCGCGCAAGACGGCGCGGGATGATGCCTATGCGCGGCTGGAGCGATGGGTCACCGGGTGGGCTCGATCTAGCGGAAGTTGATGTACTGCAGATCGACGTCGAGGTCGGAGCCCTTGAGCAGTGCGATGACCGCCTGCAGATCGTCGCGGCTCTTGGACTGCACGCGCAGTTCATCGCCCTGGATCTGGCTCTTCGCGCTCTTGGGGCCCTCGTCGCGGATGATCTTGCTGATCTTCTTCGCGTTCTCGGACGAGATGCCGTCCTTGAGAGTGGAGACGATGCGGTATTCCTTGCCGCTCGCGAACGGGTCGCCGGACTCGAGGCTCTTCAGTGAGATCCCGCGTTTGATGAGCTTCGACTGGAACACGTCGAGCACGGCCTTCGCCCGCTCCTCGGTGTTCGCCTTGATCAGGATCGACTCGCCGCTCCATTCGACCGACGAGCCGGTGCCCTTGAAGTCGTAGCGCTGCTCGATCTCTTTGCGTGCCTGGTTGAGGGCGTTCTCCGCCTCCTGGTGATCGACCTTGCTGACGATGTCGAACGATGAGTCTGCCATGTGCTCAGTCTATCGATGCGGCATCTCACCGTCGATCTTGGAAGCGCTTCCACGATGCTCGGTGTCGACCCTCGAGTATCACGGCTTGATATCAGCGTTGTCAGGCGTTGCATCCTTGGGGCGATTCGATGCATACTGTAAGCGCTTGCAGGTTTGCAGGCGCGAGCGGCCTGCACCGGTGCATCCACCGGCAGTGCCGGTCGATCACGCACTGAGAGAGGCACACACCAATGAAGGTGAACATGAGGGGCATCGCCGCGTTCGGCGCGATCGCCGTCGTTTCGACACTGACGCTGGCAGGCTGCGCCACTGGGGCCGCCGATGAGTCCGCAGACGCCGAAGGCGACGCGGGTTCGCTCGTCGTCTGGGTCGACGCAGAGCGCGTCGACGCGCTCAAGGGAGCGGCGGAGGCATACGAGGACAAGACCGGCGTCAAGGTCGACGTCGTCGCGAAGGACGTCGACACGATCAAGGACGACTTCATCCAGCAGGTCCCCACTGGCAAGGGCCCCGACATCACCATGGGCGCGCACGACTGGTTGGGCGAGCTCTCGACCAACGGCGTCGTCGCACCGCTCGAACTCGGCGACAGCGCCGAGGACTACCTGCCCGTCGCGCTGCAGGCCGCGACCTACGACGGTACCGTTTACATGCTTCCCTACGCGGTCGAGAACATCGCCGTGCTGCGCAACGCCGACCTGATCCCCGAGGCCGCGACCGGCTTCGACGACATGATCGCAAAGGGACAGGCCGCAGGCCTCACCCAGCCGTTCGTCGTCGAGCAGGGCGTCGAGGGCAACCCGTACCACCTGTATCCGTTCCAGACCGCGTTCGGCGCACCGGTGTTCGGCACTGACGACAGCGGATCGTACGACGCCACCGACCTGCAGCTCGGCAGCGAGGGCGGCACCGCATTCGCCACGTGGCTCGGCGCGCAGGGTGCAGCGGGCACGCTGAACACCGACATCGACGGTGAGATCGCCAAGCAGCAGTTCATCGACGGCCAGGCCGCGTTCTGGCTGACCGGTCCGTGGAACGTCGGCGCTGCCGTCGACGCGGGCATCAACGTGGCGATCGACCCGATCCCCAGCCCCACCGGTGAAGCGGCCTCGCCGTTCGCCGGCGTCAAGGGCTTCTTCGTGAGCAGCGAGTCGGAGAACAAGGTCGCGGCGAACGACTTCCTGGTGAACTACCTCGGCACCGAAGACGTCCAGCTCGCCCTGTTCGAGTCGGGCAACATCCTTCCGGCACTCACTGCGGCGGCTGACACCGCGGCGGCCGATCCGATCATCGACGGGTTCAAGACCGTCGGCGCCGACGCCGTCCCGATGCCGGCCATCCCGGCGATGGGCTCCGTGTGGGAGTTCTGGGGTGTTGCCGAGGCCGCGATCATCAACGGTGCGGACCCTGCGACGACGTGGCAGAAGCTCGTCGATGACGTGACGGCAGCGACCAAGTAACACTGTTCCTTCTGCCGGGGTGAGGCGTCTGCCTCACCCCGGCAGAACGACGATGGGCGAGAGATGACGGATACGACCACCACCACAGAGCCGCAGACGCCGCCGACGAAACGGCAGCGCCAGGCGGCGAGCATCGCCGAGTCCGCCTCACAGCGGATCGGATGGATGCTGCTGAAGATCCTGCTGCTCGCGGTGGTCGACGCGGTCGCGCTGTACGCGGCGTTCGTGCTGTTCACCCACCAGGAGTGGCTCGTCCTCGCCCTGGTGGTCGCAGTCGCCGTCCTGGTCAACTACATCTACTTCTCGCGCAAGCGTGTCGCGGCGAAGTACCTCACACCCGGGATCATCTTCCTGATCCTCTTTCAGGTCTTCACGCTCCTGTACACCGGATACATCGGCTTCACCAACTACGGCACCGGCCACAACGGCAGCAAGGATCAGGCGGTCTCCGCCCTGATGGCATCCGCCCAGGAGCGCGTCGAGGACTCGCCGACCTTCCCCGTCACCGTGGTCGAGCAGTTCGGCACTCTCGGCCTTCTCGTCACCGATCCCGACGGCGACGTCTCGGTCGGCACGAACGAGCAGCCGCTGCAGGAGGTCGACGGCGCCGAGATGGACGGCGACCGCGCCGTCTCGGTCGACGGCTGGGAGTCGCTGACCTTCGCCCAGGTGCTCGCGCGTTCGAGCGAGGTCGAGAAACTGTCGGTCGACTTCAGCGACGACCCCAATGACGGAGCGATCCGCACCCCGGACGGTCAGAGCGGCTTCCTCTACGTCTCGACGCTCGAGTACGACGAAGCCGCTGGCACGATGACCGACGCGCGCTCGGGCACCGTCTACAGCGACAACGGCACCGGCGCGTTCACGGCCGAGGACGGCGAGCAGCTGCTGCCCGGCTGGCAGATCACCGTCGGCTTCGACAACTTCGTGCGCGCCGTCACCGACAGCTCGATCCGCGGACCGCTCATCTCGGTGACGCTCTGGACGTTCGCGTTCGCGTTGATCTCGGTCGCGACGACCTTCTTCCTCGGTCTGCTGCTGGCCATCGTGTTCAACAACACCAGGATGCGCTTCCGCAACGGCTACCGCATCCTGCTCATCCTTCCGTACGCGTTCCCCGCCTTCCTCTCGGCGCTGGTGTGGGCGGGGATGATGAACGAGAGTTTCGGCTTCCTCAACCAGGTCGTCTTCGGAGGAGCATCCATACCGTGGCTCACCGACCCTGTGCTGGCGAAGGTGTCGGTGCTGATCGTGAACCTGTGGCTCGGGTTCCCGTACATGTTCCTCGTGTGCATGGGGGCGCTGCAGGGCATCCCGGAAGAGGTGAACGAAGCGGGCGTCATGGACGGCGCGAACCCGTGGCAGATCTTCCGTCAGATCAAGCTGCCGCTGCTGCTCGTCACGGTGGCGCCGCTGCTGATCTCATCGTTCGCGTTCAACTTCAACAACTTCAACCTGATCTACATGCTCACCGGCGGTGGTCCGCGGTTCACCGATGTGTCGATCCCCGTCGGACACACCGACATCCTGATCTCGATGGTCTACAAGGTGGCGTTCACCGGACAGACCCGCGACTACGGACTCGCCTCCGCATTCACGATCCTGATCTTCGTCGTGGTTGCGGCGATCTCGATCATCAGCTTCCGCAAGACCAAGGCTCTCGAGGAGTTGAACTGAGATGACCGTCGCCCCTGCTCCGATCACCCGTCGTCGCCGCTCGTTCGGCGCATGGTTCGCCGACACCGGCTGGCGCCACCTGGTCGCCATCGTCGCCAGCCTCTTCGCGATCTTCCCGCTGCTGTACGTGTTCTCGGCCTCGCTGAACCCCCGCGGCACGCTGACCGGCTCCAACCAGCTGTTCTCCGCGATCGGCATAGACAGTTACGTGCGCATCCTCACCGACCCGCAGAACCCCTACGGGCTGTGGTTCCTGAACACTCTCGTGATCGCGCTCGTCACCGGCTTCACGACCGTGTTCATCGGCGCGTGCGCGGCATATGCCTTCTCGCGCATGCGTTTCGCAGGGCGCCGCGTCGGGCTGGTCACGATCGTCGTCGTGCAGATGTTCCCGCAGCTGCTGGCAGTGGTGGCGATCTTCCTGCTGATGACGACGCTGGGGGACTGGTTCCCGGCGATCGGCCTCAATACGCACACCGGCCTGATCCTCGTCTACCTCGGCGGCGCGCTCGGCGTGAACACGTACCTGATGTACGGCTTCTTCAACACCATCCCGAAGGAACTCGACGAGGCCGCCCGCATCGACGGCGCCGGTCATGCTCGCATCTTCTTCACGATCATCCTGCGCCTGGTCGCCCCGATCCTCGCCGTCGTCGGCCTGCTGTCGTTCATCGGCACGGTCAACGAGTACGTCGTGGCGAGCGTCATCCTGATCGACCCGGAGCAGCAGACGCTCGTCGTCGGACTCACCAAGCTCGTCTCCAACCCGCGTTACGCGGACTGGTCGGCGTTCTCGGCCGGTGCCGTGATGGCCGCGATCCCGGTGATGATCCTGTTCCTCTTCCTGCAGAAGTACATCGTCGGGGGCCTCACGGCGGGCGCGACGAAGGGCTGATCGGGCGCGCTGCCTCGGTCAAGTGGCCGTGCCGGCTCTACCTTGCCAGGCATGCTACCTTGTGATGCATGACAGTGGATGTCGGAGCGCAGATGCGCAAGGGGGTGGTCGAGTACTGCGTGCTCGGACTCCTCGCGCGTGAGCCGATGTACGGCTGGCAGCTGGCAGAAGAACTGTCCGACGCGGGCCTGATCGCCAGTATCGGCACGCTGTATCCGCTGTTGGGCCGCCTGCGCGACAACGGCTGGGTCAGCACGTTCGACCGGCCGTCCGAGAGTGGCCCGGTGCGCAAGTACTACCGGCTCACGGATGCCGGCACCGCCCAGCTCGCGCGCTTCCGCGCACAGTGGACGCCATTCGCCCGTGTCGTCACGGGCTTCGTGGGAGAGGAGAGAGCATGACCGAACCGCACGCCGAAAGCCTGCGCCGCGACTTTCTGGAGCGACTCGATGCAGCGATGACCGACCTCCCGCACGGCGTCGCCACCGAGATCCATGGCGGCATCGAGGAAGAGCTCGACGGACTGGATGCCGAGGCCACGGCCGCACGCATAGCCCAGCTCGGTGATCCGGACACGATCGCACGTGAGGCGCGAGCCGAGGTGCCCGCCGGTCCGCTGATCGCCGCGGCCGCGCCGGAGCGTTCCGCTCGGCCGACCGCGAAAATGCCGCTCGTCGATACCCGCGGCTACGCGATCACATCGGCGCTCGTCTTCGCCTTCGGCGGGTTCGTGGTTCCGGTGGTCGGATGGTTCGTCGGTGCCGTGCTGGTCTCGTCGAGCACGCTCTGGCGTCGCTGGGAGAAGGTGGTCGCGATCGTGCTGCCCTTCGCCGTGGCGGCGGTGATCGCGCTCGTGATCTGGATCGGATCGCTTCTGCCATCGGCAGGGACTTCAGGCGGCCAGATGAGCGGTCTCGGTTGGTGGCATTCCAGCATCCTGTTCGTTTTCATCCTCATCCCTGCCATCGGCGCGTGGCTCCTCTGGAGGCTGCGACGCCGCGGACCCGGCCGATAGCGACACCTGCCGCCCGATCGGAGTCGCCCCGTCCAAGTGGTGACTCGCCGCACGAGGTTCCGCGCGTGTCATCTGAGCGGACGCGCGCGCCGGTCGTAGCGTGTAGTCATGGCACGAGTGGGCGGTCGCAATCCGGTGATGAGCTGGATCGCCGGAATCTTCTGCGCCGGCGTCATCGCGGCGCTCCTCTGGTTGGCGCTCCCCATGGGCCCGATGCTCGTCGGCTACGTCGGCGACACCCTGCGCGCGGTCTCGCCCGGCGAGGGTTGAGCCGGCGCCGAACCGCCGGTCACGCGACACGTCGGCACGCCTGCGCGGCCAGGGGCCCGCACGGCGATAACCTCTCACTGCACATATCCGACGAGAGGCGCCCCCATGAGTGACCCCGAGGTTCCCCAGCCCGAGCGGCCGAAAGACGTCAACGACGTCGTCGACAGCGCGAACGCGGGACTTGCCGACGCCGCTGCGGCTGGCGCCGAGGTCCCTGGTGAGCGCGACTCGGCCGAGCACGACGCCGTGGATCGCGACGCCGCGGGCGAGAACGCCGTCGACCGGGAAGCCGCAGACCGGGACGCCGTCGACCCCGACCTCGCAGCCTTCGAAGAGGCCGAGAAATCTCACCCGGGAACGTTCGCGACTCCCGAGCTCAACGAGCCGTCCGACTCCTTCGATCAGCGCGCTGACGACCGCTCGAACGCCGACGACCGCGGCACAGGATCGGCGGCAACGACAGGCCTCTTCGCGGCAGACCGCGCATCGACCTTCGACACGGACGCTCGGCGGGAAGACTCCATCGCCGACACCGCATACCTGCCACCGGTGGCAGACGACTCCGAGACGCGAGTCGTCCCGTCGGAGCCGGCCGTCGTCGTCGCGCCGGTCACGCAGCAGCAGCAGCCCATCTTCGTGCAGGCACCCGAACCGCCCCGCGACCGCGGCAACCGCGCCGCCGCGGCCGGAATCGGGCTGCTCGCGACGCTCGTGTTCGCGATCCTGTACCTCGCCACCGCCCTCGGTCTCGGCGCTCTCGCCGGCGACGTCACCGGCGAGAACATCGGCGAAGCAGCACTCGCGCCGCTCATGACATGGGGCTTCTGGGTTCCGGTCGTCGTGTTCTTCATCGGCTTCTGCCTGCTCGGCGCAGTCATCAACCGCGGCCGCTGGGGACTGTGGGTGGTCTTCGGCATCATCGTCGGCCTGTTCGCGTACGCCGGTCATATCCTCGGCCAGCTGTTCGAGGCGCCGTTCTGGCTGATCTCGACGTCGGAGGGCAACGAGCTCGTCGGTGACCAGCTGCTCGCACCTCTCGCGATCGCCGCATTCGTGTTCGGACGCGAGCTCACCATCTGGTTCGGCGCGTGGGTCGCTCGCAGCGGTGCTCGCAAGACCGAGCTCAACATCGAGTCTCAGCGCGAGTACGAGCGCACGCTCGAAGCCGGCCCCACCCTTTCGAGGTAATCACGGAGACTTCTTCGCCCGACCCCCGCGGCCCCGTGCCTGCGGGGGTCTCGGCCGTCCTGGCGACGGCCATGACGACGATCGGCTTCTTCGCGATCGCCGTCTTCGGCCTCGGGGCGCTGAGCATCGTGACGGATGCCGAGATCATCGAGGTCCCAGAGGCGGGGCAGGCTCCTGGCATCGTCGGAATGGTCATCGCAGTCGCCGTGTTCGCCGCCATCCTGTACCTCGCGGTACGGATCACCCACCCGAAGTTCCGCTCCGTCTGGGCGATCTCGATCGCCACGGCATTCGCGCATCTCATCGCCGCAGGAATCGGCGCCGTGGCCGTGACGGGCGACTTCGTGAACGCGCTCGCGGTGATGGGTGAGCTGATCACCGGCGGCGCGAGCCTCGTGATCCTCCTGACCGCGGCGATCGCCGGCTGGGCCGGTGTCGCGCTGCGGCGCACACGCGCGAAGCGCCCGCGGTGGCCGTGGGAACGCGACGATCTCGACGAGAACTGATCGACAGACGCGATAATCGTGCGGATGACCCTATTCTGGAAAACGTGCAGCGGTCGCTAGAGACGCAGGTCGACCAGGCCGTCGAGGCCTGGCTGCGTTGGGTGCCGCGTTGGGAGCCTGCGACGCATCGCGGACGCATCGCCCCATGCCGGCGTTGTCTCGGCTCGCCCATCCTCTCCGCCGCTGGCATCGGCGCGAACGTGCCGCACGGCGTGCAGCACGGGCTCTCGACTCGCATCAAGACGATCGTGGATCACGCCGTCGCCGAGTACACCGCGCGCAATCTTCCGATGCTGCAGCAGGAGCTCGATCAGCAGGCGGCCCGCAATCGCGCGCGCAGCTATCGCCCATCCGAAGACCTCGAGCCGGAGTTCGAGGGTCTGCCACTGGACCCCGATCCGGTGCCCGGCGCGCCATTCCTGTTCACGATCGCCGGACTCGCAGATGCGGAGAGCATCGAACTGCCGCCGCTGCCTCCGCTGACCGAAGAGGCCAAGGCCGCGCTCCGCCAGGAGGTCGCCCTCGCGGACGAGTACGCGAACATGGTCGGCCGTGAGATCTGCGGCATCCTGCTGCGCCACCGCCTCAATGTGCAGGCCGCGATCTCGCAGCACGTCGAGCCGCAGATCGAGGCGCTTCTGGAAGAGCTGACGTCCTCTTTGGACTCGCCCTTCGACCCCGAATCCCCCTAATGTTGCGCGCCTCCGCTGCGTGAAACCCCATCGCATGCATGGTGTCTCATGTAGCCGTCGATGTGCGCGCCGAGGGTGCCACCCTGCCGCATGAGACCCCGTGCCCGACATGGTGTCTCAAGCAACAGTTGATGTGTCCGCCATCGCGCGTCGGCATCCCGTGGATTCGCTGTGAGGCAGGACGTGTGGCTTGGCCGAAGCATTCCTCCTCAGCTATCGTTTTTCGATAGATACCGGCCGCTTATCGATAGGCAGACTGATGCAACCACGTGTGACCGCAGTGCTCAAGACCCTGATCGCCGTGATGCTCGCGCTCCTCGTCGCCGCCCAGGTGTGGATGATCCCGGGGCTGGCTGCGGCCACGGCGGACAGCTTTCCGGAGTTCGCGCACCTCGAGGTTCCGGGAATCATCGCGGCGGTGGTGTTCCTCGTGTGCGTGGAGGTGGTGCTCATCTGCATCTGGCGGCTTCTGTCGCTCGTGCGAACCGAGCGCATCTTCAGTTCGAAGGCGTTCATCTACGTCGACGTGATCATCGGCACGATGGTCGCGGCGAGTCTGATCATCGTCGTCTCGAACCTGATCATCTTGGGAGCCAGAGCCGGCTCGCCGTCGATTCTGCTCGTCTCGATCCTCGGAGTCGTCGTCGGCATCGCCCTCGCTCTCCTCGTCGTGGTGATGCGCGGTCTGCTGCGCAAGGCGCTCGAGCTCGAGCAGGACATGTCCGAGGTCGTCTGATGCCCATCGTCATCGACCTCGACGTGCAGCTCGCGCGCAAGAAGATGAGCGTGCAGGAGTTCGCGGATGCGATCGGCATCACCCCCGCGAACGTCGCAGTGCTCAAGAACGGGCGGGCCAAGGCCGTGCGCTTCACCACGCTCGACGCCATCTGCCAGGTGCTGGAATGCCAGCCTGGTGACATCCTGCGCTGGATCTCCGACGAGGATGCCGGCTCCTCCACCGGATCGGAGAAGTGATGAGCGCAGTGACAGAGACGATCAGCTGGGGCGAGAGCGTTGCCAGGCACCTGCTCGACGCGACCGCATGTCCGGTCTGCGGCCTCGATGGGCTGGCCGACGGATGCTGCAACCGCTGCGGCGCAGACCTTCGCGGCGCCTACGGAACCGAGCTGTGGGAGGCGTCGACCTCTGCGGCCCTGGCGCTGCGTGCACGCGAGGCGGTGCTGAGCCGCGCACCTCGGGTGTCGGCCTCGCTCATGACCGCCGGCGCGGCCTCCATGTCGACACCCCATGAAGCCACCGGGTCGTCAGCGAATGCGCCCGCTGCGCCTCCCGCACCTCCCGGCACGCACGCGGTACTGCAGTCGCACCCCCAGCCGCCGCGCTCCAGCGCCACCGTCCAGTCGGTGCTCGCCATCGCCGGGGCGGGACTCTTCGCGATCGCCGCGCTCATCTTCACCTTCCTCAACCCCGACCTCTCCGACCGCGGCATCCGCAGCGTCGTCGTGGGACTGGTGACACTCGTCTTCCTCGGTGGCGCCTGGCTGCTCGCCCGCCGCGGACTGCAGTTCTCCGCCGAGGCCGTCGGCGGCCTCGGACTCGTGTTCGTGGGCCTCGACGTCTATGCCTTCGCCGGGCTCGGCCGCGACCACGCCTCCACCTGGCTGCTCGCAGCCCTCGCCACGGCAGTCGCCGGTGCCGTGATGCTCACCGCAGGCCGTTTCTCGCAGGTCCGCGTATGGCAGTGGGCCGCCATGCTGGCCGTCGCGACCGTGCCGGCCATGCTCGGTTACGCCGCCTCGTCGAGTTATGTCTCGGCTCTCGGGCACCTCGGCTCGGCCTTCCTCGCGACAGCACTGATCGCCGCGTCGGCGCGGATCGCGACGTCCGCGCGGATCGCGACGTCTGCGCGGATCGCGACGCGGTCACTCGCGGTGTTCCAGGTGATCGCTGTGCTGAGCGCCGTTCCGCTGTCCGTCTTCGGCGCCCTCTCCTTCGGCATCACGGTCGTGGCGATGCTCGGCCTCAGCGCGGTGTTCGCGCTCATCGCGCTGCACGCGGTCCTGGCCGCGCGTCAGCTGCTGCGGCATTGGTGGAGCTTCGTCGCCGGCGGTTCCGCGACGGTGGCCCTCGTGCTCGCGACCACGTCCCCCGTGGCTCATTCGACGGGTCAGTGGCTGCCTGCGGCGCTGCCGACCGCAGCGGCGTTCGCGTTCGCCCTGGTCGCGATGGCACCGGGGATGCGCATGCTCGTCCGCTCGATGCTCGCGGCGGGCGGGATCGTGGTGGTCGGAGTGCTCGGGGTGATTCCCGTGATGTACGCCGCAGCGACAGCCATCGACGCGCTCGGCGCCGTTGTCCGCGGCGCCGTCGCCCGTGGCGATGGCGGTGCTGTGCTCGCACAGCCGTACGACTGGGCGCCGCTGCTCGGCATGGCGGGGATCGCCTCGGGACTCGCCCTGTTCGGCGGCCTCGCCCGCGATCGCGACGCCCGCCACGCGCGGCGAATCGACGCGTCGGACGACGCGGGCCGGCCCGGCGGTGAGCATGAGCGCCATCAGTCGCTGCGCGGCTTCGCCGCCGGCACGGACGTCGTCGCGATCGGCGCGGCAGTACTGACCGTTCTCACCCTCGCGTGCAGCGACCTCCTGCCTCTCGTCGTCCGCCTCGTCATCGTGCTCGGAGCTGCCGCCATCACGGCCGTCGCTTTGAGCCGGACGAACGGCACGGCGAACCATCCGATCACGCTCCATCGCATCGTCCTGCTGATCGGAATCCACGCCGCCGTCGCAGTCGGCATCCTCATCTCCTGGATCGATCCGCGGACCGTGCCGCTCGCCGGCATCGGCGCGATCGTCGCGCTGGCTCTTGCGAGCAGGACGCTGCCCGACGGCATCCGATTCCTGCACGTCGGCGCGGGCTTCGCCTACGCGCTCGTGTGCCTCGCCCAGGCGCTGGCGCAGACCGACCTCGGCAGCATCGCCGTACTGTGCCTGGTGACGACGGCCGGACTGCTCGGAGCGATCATCGTGACATTCCTGCCGCGTGTGCGTGCCCGCGACTGGTATGCCGTGCTCGTCGTCACGGCCGTGCCTTTCGCCGCAGGCATCGTGCAGGTGGTCTTCGAGCGCAGCGGCTGGACGGCTCTTTCGACCGCGCTGATGTTCGCGCTCGCGCTGTCGCTGGTGCTGACCAGGCGTCCGGGGCTCAACATCGTGCTGCGCACTCTTGCGAGCGGGATGCTGGTGCCCACCGTCGCGGTCGTCGTCGTGTGCCTCGGCGCTCAGGTGCTCGCGATCAGCGCGTCGCCGGTCACGCTTCCGGTCATTGCCGCGATCGTGGCGCTCGTGCTGCCGAGCACGACACTGATCCGAGACGCCTTGCGTCAGGGTGGCCTGCCGGCGGATGCTGCGGCTGCCGCACGCGTGGCGATCGAGGCATCTGCGCTGCTGACCGGAGCGATCGCCACCGTTCTCGCCCTCGCCAGGGAGGCGGCGGGGCTCGGCACCACGTTCCTCGTCCTCATGATCCTCGGAGTCGGCGCGGCGGCGAGTGCCGTGTTCACCCGCCGCCGCTACGGATGGTGGGTGGCCGGTGCGGCATTCACCGGTGCTCTGTGGTGCATCTGGACCATGAACGGCGTCGATCTGCTCGAGGCGTATCTGCTGCCGCCGGCGCTCGCCGCGATGACGGTCGCCGCCGTGCTCAGCGCCCGGGGGATCGACGTGCGCGGTCTGTACGCAGCGGGAGCCGGTCTCGCCGTGCTGCCGAGCCTCGCACTGCTCGTCCTCGTCGAACCGGACGCTCGCACCGCCGTCGATGTGCCCTGGCGGGCATTCGCGCTGCTCGCGGGAGGGGCCGTGCTGCTCGGGATCGGCGCGTGGTTCGGGCGCCTGGGCCGGAGCACCCGCACCGCGCGGATGCGCATGCTCGTTCCTTCGACCTTCGCCGCGGCGGGCGTCGCGGCGCTCGCAGGTCCTGTGCAGGGCATCAGGATGGGTCTCGGCGCCGACCTGGGAGCGCTGCACGGTGCCAGCCTGCACGGAGCGGCCCTCTTCGCCGCCTGCTTCGCCGTCGCCGCGGTGGCGGCCATGATCCTCGTGTGCGCCGGGTGCGGCATCCGATCCGCAGCGCGCGCGGACTCGCCGCTGCGCACATCCCGCTGGATGTTCGCGCCCGCCGTACTCGCGCTCGCCGCTGGCACGTGGTGCGCGATCGAGCGCGACTGGGGTTCGATCTGGTTGATGTGGGCGCTCATGATCGGCCTTCTCGCCCTCATGCTCGCCGCTGCCGTCCGCGCGGAGCGTACAGCGCTGCCTCCGGTGTGGTTCCTGTTCGCCATCGCCTTCGCCACGGCCGTGATCGCCTGGAGTCCACGCGATCTGCGGGTGGAGTGGTTCTCGCTGCCTCTGGGGATGTTCCTGCTGCTCGCCGGCGTCCATGCGCTGCGACGCGGGGGAGACGGAATCGGACGAGCCAAGATCGGGGGAGGGCTCAACGCCTGGCCTGCCGGACACGTCGGTTCGTGGCGGTTGCTCGCGCCGGGGATCATCACGATGATGAGCGCGTCGATCGTGGCGACGTTCACCGACCCGCTGACCTGGCGGGCGATCCTCGTCATGGTGCTCGCGCTCACCGCGATCATGGTCGGCGCCGGACGGCGCCTCGCGGCCCCCTTCATCCTCGGCATGATCGTATTGCCGATCGAGAACGTGTTCGTGTTCTCGGTGCAGATCGGGCGGGGAATAGAGTCGATGCCGTGGTGGATCACGCTCGCCGTGATCGGCGCCGTGCTGCTCATCATCGCCGTCACCTACGAACGGCGCAGCGGGGATGCGGACACGGTGGTCGCGCGGATCAGAGATCTGCGGTGATTTGCGGCATTTGACCGCGTACGTTACGCGGCATTACACTTGATCAGGTGTGTGCACGTCTCGGCGTGCCTGCACACGGGCTCCGGTCCATACCGGTCTGCCCCCACGGCATACCCATCACACCAAAAGCACGTCTGATCAGGCGTGCCGGTGGGTCATGATGTGAAACCCATCACGCTGTCACCGTGCAGCATTATGAGGAGAGAACGTGCCAACTATTCAGCAGTTGGTTCGCAAGGGACGCTCGCCCAAGGTCACCAAGACCAAGGCGCCAGCACTCAAGTCGAACCCGCAGCAGGCCGGGGTATGCACCCGCGTCTACACCACCACCCCGAAGAAGCCGAACTCGGCGATGCGCAAGGTCGCTCGTGTGAAGCTCCGTAACGGCGCAGAGGTCACCGCCTACATTCCCGGCGAGGGCCACAACCTGCAGGAGCACTCCCTGGTGCTCGTGCGCGGCGGTCGTGTCAAGGACCTCCCCGGTGTGCGTTACAAGATCGTCCGTGGCGCCCTGGACACCCAGGCAGTCAAGAACCGTAAGCAGGCTCGTAGCCGCTACGGCGCGAAGAAGGGTTGAGTTAGATGCCTCGTAAGGGTCCCGCCCCCAAGCGTCCCGTCGTCAACGACCCGGTATACGGCGCTCCGATCGTCACCTCGCTGGTCAACAAGATTCTTGTCGACGGCAAGAAGTCGCTCGCCGAGTCGATCGTCTACGGCGCCCTCCGCGGCGTCGAGGCGAAGAACAGCCAGGACGCTGTCGCCACACTGAAGAAGGCGCTCGACAACGTGCGCCCCACCCTTGAGGTCCGCAGCCGCCGCGTCGGTGGCTCGACCTACCAGGTGCCGGTCGAGGTCAAGCCTCACCGTGCGAACACGCTCGCCCTGCGCTGGCTCGTCAGCTACGCCAAGGGTCGTCGTGAGAAGACCATGACCGAGCGCCTCCAGAACGAGATCCTGGATGCCTCGAACGGCCTGGGCGCTGCGGTCAAGCGTCGTGAGGACACTCACAAGATGGCCGAGTCGAACCGCGCGTTCGCTCACTACCGCTGGTAAACAGCTTCGCTCGGTCAGGGGCGGTCTCCGCCCCTGACCGAGCACCCTTCACCTCGTCGCTCAGCGACATCACGAAGATAAGGACACTCCTGTGGCACAAGACGTGCTCACCGACCTGAGCAAGGTCCGCAACATCGGCATCATGGCGCACATCGATGCCGGCAAGACCACCACCACCGAGCGCATCCTGTTCTACACGGGCGTCAACCACAAGCTCGGCGAGACGCACGATGGCGCCTCGACGACCGACTGGATGGAGCAGGAGAAGGAACGCGGCATCACGATCACGTCTGCCGCCGTGACCTGCTACTGGGACAAGAACCAGATCAACATCATCGACACCCCCGGTCACGTGGACTTCACCGTCGAGGTGGAGCGTTCGCTGCGCGTCCTCGATGGCGCAGTCGCCGTCTTCGACGGCAAGGAGGGCGTCGAGCCCCAGTCCGAGACCGTCTGGCGTCAGGCCGACAAGTACAACGTCCCGCGCATCTGCTTCGTCAACAAGATGGACAAGCTCGGCGCCGACTTCTACTTCACCGTCGACACGATCATCAAGCGCCTCGGTGCGAAGCCCCTCGTGATCCAGCTGCCCATCGGCGCTGAGAACGACTTCGTCGGCGTCATCGACCTCGTCGAGATGCGTGCGCTCGTCTGGGAGGGCGACTCCAAGGGCGACGTGACCATGGGTGCCAAGTACGACATCCAGGAGATCCCCGCCGACCTCAAGGAGAAGGCTGCCGAGTACCGCCAGCTGCTCCTCGAGACCGTCGCCGAGACCGACGACGCGCTGCTCGAGAAGTTCTTCGGTGGCGAGGAACTCACCGTCGCCGAGATCAAGGGCGCGATCCGCAAGCTGACGGTCGCCTCTGAGATCTACCCGGTGCTGTGCGGTTCGGCGTTCAAGAACCGCGGCGTGCAGCCGATGCTCGACGCGGTCATCGACTACCTGCCGAACCCCCTCGACGTCGGTGCCATTCAGGCGCACGACCCGAAGGACTACGACACGATCATCGAGCGCAACCCTGACTCGAACGACCCGTTCGCGGCTCTTGCGTTCAAGGTCGCCGTGCACCCGTTCTTCGGTCGCCTGACCTACGTCCGCGTCTACTCGGGTCACCTCGATTCCGGCTCTGCGGTCATCAACTCGACCAAGGGCAAGAAGGAGCGCATCGGGAAGATCTTCCAGATGCACGCCAACAAGGAGATCCCTGTTCCCTCGGTCACCGCCGGAAACATCTACGCGGTCATCGGTCTGAAGGACACCACCACCGGTGACACCCTGACCGACCCGGCAGCGCCGGTCGTCCTCGAGTCGATGACGTTCCCCGAGCCTGTCATCGAGGTCGCCATCGAGCCGAAGACCAAGGCCGACCAGGAGAAGCTGGGTGTCGCCATCCAGAAGCTCGCTGAAGAGGACCCGACCTTCCGCACGGAGCTCAACCCCGAGACCGGTCAGACGACCATCAAGGGCATGGGCGAGCTGCACCTCGACATCCTCGTGGATCGCATGAAGCGCGAGTTCAACGTCGAGGCGAACGTCGGCAAGCCTCAGGTGGCGTACCGCGAGACGATCAAGAAGTCGGTCGAGAAGTACGACTACACCCACAAGAAGCAGACGGGTGGATCGGGTCAGTTCGCGAAGATCCAGTTCAACATCGAGCCGCTCGACCTGGACGCCGAGAAGACTTACGAGTTCGTGAACGCCGTCACCGGTGGTCGCATACCGCGTGAGTACATCGGCTCGATCGATGCCGGTTTCCAGGACGCCATGAACGTCGGCGTTCTCGCCGGCTTCCCGATCGTGGGCGTCAAGGCGACCATCGTCGATGGTGCGGCGCACGACGTCGACTCCTCGGAGATGGCGTTCAAGATCGCTGGATCCATGGGCTTCAAGGAAGCTCTCCGACGCGCGAACCCCGTTCTTCTCGAGCCGCTCATGGCCGTTGAGGTCCGTACACCCGAGGAGTACATGGGCGACGTGATCGGCGACCTGAACTCGCGTCGTGGCCAGATCCAGTCGATGGAAGATGCCACCGGCATCAAGATCGTCCGTGCACAGGTTCCGCTGTCTGAGATGTTCGGATACATCGGCGACCTGCGCTCGAAGACCTCTGGTCGCGCGGTGTACTCGATGGAGTTCCACTCCTACGCCGAGGTCCCCAGGGCCGTGGCAGACGAGATCGTCCAGAAGACCAAGGGCGAGTAAGCCCTTCCGTCCGGGCGGCCTGCGGCCGCCCGGACAACACACAACTTCACAAAGCTCTCTCTACTAAACTGAGAATCAAACCCCGTAGGGAACCGGTCACAATCCAGTGCTCGGCAATCTCTACACGAACGTCCTGAGGAGGACCAAGTGGCCAAGGCCAAGTTCGAGCGCACCAAGCCGCACGTGAACATCGGAACGATCGGTCACGTCGACCACGGCAAGACGACGCTGTCGGCAGCCATCTCCAAGGTGCTCGCTGACAAGTACCCGTCCGACACCAACGTTCAGCGTGACTTCGCTTCCATCGACTCGGCGCCGGAAGAGCGCCAGCGTGGTATCACCATCAACATCTCGCACATCGAGTACGAGACCCCGAAGCGCCACTACGCGCACGTTGACGCCCCCGGCCACGCCGACTACGTCAAGAACATGATCACCGGTGCAGCCCAGATGGACGGTGCCATCCTCGTGGTCGCCGCCACCGACGGCCCGATGGCTCAGACCCGTGAGCACGTTCTGCTCGCGAAGCAGGTCGGCGTGCCGTACCTGCTCGTCGCACTGAACAAGAGCGACATGGTCGACGACGAGGAGATCCTGGAGCTCGTCGAGCTCGAGGTTCGCGAGCTGCTCGCAGCCCAGGGCTTCGACGAGGACGCACCCGTCGTCCAGGTCTCGGCACTCAAGGCGCTCGAGGGCGACGAGAAGTGGGTCGAGAAGATCGTCGAGCTCATGCAGGCTGTCGACGACAGCGTTCCGGACCCGGAGCGCGACCGTGACAAGCCCTTCCTCATGCCGATCGAGGACGTCTTCACGATCACCGGTCGTGGAACGGTCGTCACCGGCCGCGCCGAGCGCGGCACCCTCGCCATCAACTCCGAGGTCGAGATCGTCGGCATCCGCCCGACGCAGAAGACCACGGTCACCGGTATCGAGATGTTCCACAAGCAGCTCGACGAGGCATGGGCCGGCGAGAACTGCGGTCTGCTGCTCCGCGGCCTCAAGCGTGAGGACGTCGAGCGCGGCCAGGTCGTCGTGAAGCCGGGCTCGGTCACCCCTCACACGAACTTCGAGGGCACCGCGTACATCCTCTCGAAGGACGAGGGTGGCCGTCACAACCCGTTCTACACGAACTACCGCCCGCAGTTCTACTTCCGCACCACCGACGTAACCGGCGTCATCTCGCTGCCCGAGGGCACCGAGATGGTCATGCCTGGCGACACCACCGACATGACGGTCGAGCTGATCCAGCCGATCGCCATGGAAGAGGGCCTCGGCTTCGCCATCCGTGAGGGTGGACGCACCGTGGGCGCCGGTACGGTCACGAGCATCATCAAGTAAGCATCTGCTTCTCAGCAAAGGGGTCGAGCCTTCGGGCTCGGCCCCTTTGTCGTCGGTGCGAGTGGTGCAGGGTTCCCTTCGCGGCGGATGCCGGGCACAATGAGAGGCGTCGGCATACTCGGTCGACGTCACAACCTCAAGGGGGACCCGATATGGGCATCGACGACATCGCGACCAAGGGCAAGGACCTGTACGAGCAGAACAAGGACAAGATCGCCGAGGCCGTCAAGAGCGAACAGGCCGAGGACATCAGTGACAAGGTCCTCGACGGCGTGGCCGACTTCGCCAAGAAGCTGGCGCCGGGTGCTGCTGACAAGATCGACGAGATCCGCGACGGCGCCGACAAGGCCGTCGGCAACGAGTAGACACTTTTCTCTGAAAGGGACGACGCACTTCTTCAGTGCGTCGTCCCTTTCCGTGTAGCATGAGCTAGGCCGCCTGGGGATCTCGCGGCCGGGTACGTCGAAGGGGTTCGACGAACCGAAACGCACGGCTGGGGCCGTGCTTGAAAACTGGGGAACGATCTTGGGGAACATCGTGTGTCGTGCGCCATCTGTGCGCCGATGCCTCGCTGCGCCATCGCGCAGGCGCCCCGCCGTGCCCTTGACGAGGATTCGGGCGTCCCTTCACGTCCGGATCCTTGCGTTCGGCGTGCCCCCTCGCGCTGAACGCGTCCCCAGGCAGGGCGGAGCATGGGGATGCTCCGCCCTGCCGCCGGGGTGACCCGTCGACACGGTCACGGAACGACTCGGGTAGGCTCGCGGAGCGGATCCGCAAACCGCGACACGCCCGGGTTTGCGTAAGTGAAATCCGGCTGGCAGAATAGACAGGTTCCACATTCCGGCGGTGCACTTTGTGTGCCCATCGGATCACCACCAGGGCAGTGCATAGGCGGCGTCATCTTCTCGGAGATCGCGCGCAGGGACCTAGGCCGCGGGTGGCAGAACAGCAACCACCTCCTCACGGAGGTTCTGCCGTGCGTCGAGAGACGTGCGGGCTGACAGAAGAAGAGTGATGCCCGGCGCGAACAGCGTCGACGTGCGTCCAATGCCCCTGGGTCACCCGGCCCAGGACGGTAAGACGCCTTAAAGAGAGTGAACAGACAATGGCGGGACAGAAAATCCGCATTCGCCTGAAGTCGTATGACCACGAGGTCATCGACTCGTCGGCGCGCAAGATCGTAGACACCGTGACCCGTGCGGGCGCGACTGTCGTCGGCCCGGTGCCGCTTCCGACCGAGAAGAACGTCGTGTGCGTCATCCGGTCGCCCCACAAGTACAAGGACAGCCGCGAGCACTTCGAGATGCGCACCCACAAGCGTCTGATCGACATCGTCGACCCGACGCCCAAGGCAGTCGACTCGCTGATGCGTCTCGACCTTCCGGCTGACGTCAACATCGAGATCAAGCTCTGAGGATCGACATGGCTGACATCAACGCAAAGATTTCAAAGGGAATGCTGGGCACCAAGCTCGGCATGACCCAGGTGTGGAACGCGGACGGCAAGCTCGTCCCCGTCACCGTCATCGAGCTGGCACCGAACGTGGTCACCCAGATCCGCACCCCCGAGAAGGACGGCTACAACGCCGTTCAGATCGCGGCAGGTCAGATCGACCCGCGCAAGGTCAACAAGCCCCTCACGGCCCACTTCGAGGCTGCCGGCGTCACGCCGCGCCGCCACGTCACCGAGATCCGCACTGCGGATGCTGCTGACTACTCGCTTGGTCAGGAGCTCACGGTCGACGGCCTCTTCGAGGCGGGCCAGCTGGTCGACGTCGTCGGCACCAGCAAGGGCAAGGGCACCGCGGGTGTCATGAAGCGCCACAACTTCAAGGGCGTTTCGGCATCCCACGGTTCGCACCGCAACCACCGCAAGCCCGGCTCGATCGGCGCGTCCTCGACCCCGAGCCGCGTCTTCAAGGGCATGCGCATGGCCGGCCGTATGGGCGGCGAGCGCGTGACCGTTCTCAACCTGACGGTGCACGCCGTCGACACCGACAAGGGACTGCTGCTCGTCAAGGGCGCCGTTCCCGGTGCTCGTGGCCGCATCGTCTACGTCCGCAACGCAGTGAAGGGGGCCTAGTCCATGGCTGACTCGTCTCTCGCGCTCGACGTCCTCAAGGCCGACGGCAAGAAGGCAGGCTCGATCGAGCTGCCCGCCGCGCTCTTCGACGTCAAGACGAACATTCCGCTCATCCACCAGGTCGTCGTCGCGCAGCTCGCGGCGGCTCGCCAGGGCACCCACTCGACCAAGCGTCGCGGTGAGGTCTCCGGTGCCGGCCGCAAGCCCTTCAAGCAGAAGGGCACGGGTAACGCCCGTCAGGGCTCGATCCGCGCGCCGCACATGACCGGCGGTGGCATCGTCCACGGCCCGAAGCCGCGTAACTACTCGCAGCGCACGCCCAAGAAGATGATCGCGGCCGCCCTCCTGGGCTCGCTCAGCGACCGCTTCCGCGGCGACCGTCTGCACGCCATCGAGTCCTTCGGCATCGACGGTGCACCTTCGACGAAGGCTGCCGTGAGCTTCCTCACGACAGTCGTCACGTCGAAGAACGTGCTCCTCGTGATCGAACGAGGCGACGACATCACCACGAAGAGCATTCGCAACCTCGCGAACATCCACGTGCTGACGTTCGACCAGCTCAACGCGTACGACGTGCTCGTCTCTGACGACATCGTCTTCACCAAGGCCGCGCTCGAGGGCTTCATCGCCTCGAAGACCGGCACAACCGAGGAGGTCTCGGCATGACCGAGCAGGTAGGCGCCCTCCAGTCGGCGTTCAACAAGGACCCCCGCGACATCATCCTGAAGCCGGTCGTCTCTGAGAAGAGCTACTCGCTGATCGACGAAGGCAAGTACACCTTCCTCGTCGACCCGCGTGCTACGAAGACCGAGATCAAGCTCGCCATCGAGAAGATCTTCGGCGTCAAGGTCGCGTCGGTCAACACGATCAACCGCGTCGGCAAGGCCCGTCGCACCCGCTTCGGCACGGGAAAGCGCAAGGACACCAAGCGCGCCATCGTGAGCCTGAAGTCGGGCACCATCGACATCTTCACGGCAATCGGCTGATCCGGGGGATAAAGGACAATCATGGCTATTCGCAAGTACAAGCCCACGACCCCGGGTCGCCGCGGCTCGTCGGTGGCTGACTTCGCCGAGATCACTCGATCGACGCCGGAGAAGTCGCTGCTGCGCCCGCTCTCGAAGACCGGTGGTCGCAACAACCAGGGCCGCATCACGACCCGTCACATCGGTGGTGGCCACAAGCGCCAGTACCGCGTCATCGACTTCCGTCGCAATGACAAGGACGGCGTCAATGCCAAGGTCGCTCACATCGAGTACGACCCCAACCGCACCGCACGCATCGCGCTGCTGCACTACTTCGACGGCGAGAAGCGCTACATCATCGCGCCGAACAAGCTGAAGCAGGGCGACGTCGTCGAGTCGGGTGCATCGGCTGACATCAAGCCGGGTAACAACCTCCCGCTGAAGAACATCCCCACCGGTACCGTGATCCACGCGATCGAACTCCGCCCCGGCGGCGGTGCCAAGATGGCTCGTTCCGCGGGTGCATCCGTTCGTCTCGTCGCCAAGGAAGGCATCTACGCGCAGCTCCGTCTGCCGTCGGGTGAAATCCGCAACGTCGACGCACGCTGCCGCGCAACGATCGGCGAGGTCGGCAACGCCGAGCAGTCGAACATCAACTGGGGCAAGGCCGGCCGTAACCGCTGGAAGGGCATCCGCCCGACCGTGCGTGGTGTGGCCATGAACCCGGTCGATCACCCGCACGGTGGTGGTGAGGGTAAGACCTCCGGTGGTCGTCACCCCGTCACCCCCTGGGGTCAGGCAGAGGGTCGTACCCGTCACGCCAACAAGGAAAGCGACAAGTACATCGTTCGTCGTCGCACCGCGTCTAAGAAGCGTAAGTAGGAGTAGAAGAAGATGCCACGGAGTCTCAAGAAGGGCCCCTTCGTCGACGAGCACCTGCTTCGCAAGGTCGTCGTGCAGAACGAAGCCGGTTCCAAGAACGTCATCAAGACCTGGTCTCGCCGGTCCATGATCATCCCGGCCATGCTGGGTCACACGATCGCGGTCCACGACGGTCGCAAGCACATTCCTGTGTTTGTCACCGAGACCATGGTCGGTCACAAGCTGGGCGAGTTCGCGCCCACCCGCACCTTCCGCGGCCACGAGAAGGACGACAAGAAGGGCCGTCGCCGCTGACGCGGGGACGATAGAGGAGAGAGAAATGGTGGAGTCCATCGCACGCGTGCGACACATCCGCGTGACCCCTCAGAAGGCTCGTCGTGTCGTCGCGCTCATCAAGGGCAAGCAGGCCCAGGAGGCTCTTGCGATCCTGAAGTTCGCAGCACAGAGCGCCAGTGAGCCGATCTACAAGCTTGTCGCGTCGGCCATGGCCAACGCGCAGGTGAAGGCGGATCGTGACGGCGAGTACCTCGACGAGCAGGACCTGTACGTGGTCAACGCGTACGTCGACGAGGGCACGACGCTCAAGCGTTTCCGCCCCCGCGCACAGGGTCGCGCTTTCCAGATCAAGAAGCGCACGAGCCACATCACGGTCGTGCTCTCGACGCCTGAGGTTGCCACGGCAGCCGAGGGCGAAAGCAAGAAGAAGGCGAGCAAGTAATGGGACAGAAGGTAAACCCGTACGGCTTCCGCCTCGGAATCACGACGGATCACGTCTCGCGTTGGTTCTCGGACTCGACCAAGGCAGGTCAGCGTTACGCCGACTACGTGGCCGAGGACATCAAGATCCGTAACCTGCTCAAGAAGCAGCTCGACCGCGCCGGTGTCTCGAACATCGAGATCGAGCGCACCCGTGACCGCGTCCGCGTCGACATCCACACCGCCCGTCCGGGCATCGTGATCGGTCGTCGTGGTGCTGAGGCCGAGCGCATCCGTGGCGACCTCGAGAAGCTCTCGGGCAAGCAGATCCAGCTGAACATCCTCGAGGTCAAGAACCCCGAGGCTGACGCTCAGCTCGTCGCACAGGGCATCGCCGAGCAGCTCTCTGCTCGCGTGGCGTTCCGTCGTGCGATGCGCAAGGGCCTCCAGGGCGCGCAGCGCGCTGGTGCCAAGGGCATCCGCATCCAGGTCTCCGGCCGCCTCGGCGGCGCCGAGATGAGCCGTTCGGAGTTCTACCGCGAGGGTCGTGTGCCGCTGCACACGCTGCGCGCGAACATCGACTACGGCTTCTACGAGGCACGGACCACCTTCGGCCGCATCGGCGTGAAGGTCTGGATCTACAAGGGCGATCTCACCGCCAAGGAGCTTGCTCGCGAGCAGGCCAACCAGAAGCCTTCGCGCGACCGTGGCGGCGACCGTCGTCGTGGCCCGCGCAACGAGGCACCTGTTGCAGAAGGAGCGTCGGCATAATGCTCATCCCCCGTAAGGTCAAGTTCCGCAAGCAGCACCACCCGGGTCGTACCGGGCACGCTACCGGCGGCACGAAGGTCTCCTTCGGCGAATACGGCATCCAGGCCCTCACGCCCGCTTATGTGACCAACCGTCAGATCGAGGCAGCTCGTATCGCGATGACGCGTCACATCAAGCGCGGTGGAAAGGTGTGGATCAACATCTACCCGGACCGTCCGCTCACGAAGAAGCCGGCCGAAACCCGCATGGGTTCCGGTAAGGGTTCGCCTGAGTGGTGGGTCTCCAACGTCAAGCCGGGTCGCGTCCTCTTCGAGGTCGCAGGCGTCAGCGAGGAACTTGCTCGCGAAGCACTGACCCGAGCCATTCACAAGCTGCCTCTCAAGGCACGCATCATCAAGCGCGAGGAGGGCGACGCGTAATGGCGATCGGCACCAAGGAGCTCGCTCCGGCAGAGCTCGACACGTTCGAAGACCAGCGCCTCGTCGAGGAGCTGCGTAAGGCCAAGGAGGAGCTGTTCAACCTCCGTTTCCAGTCGGCCACCGGCCAGCTGGAGAGCCACGGCCGCATCCGCGCCGTCAAGCGCGACATCGCGCGCCTGTACACCGTGATCCGCGAACGCGAGCTGGGCATCCGTGCGACGCCTGCCGCTGCACCGGCCCCGGCCAAGAAGGCGTCCAAGTCGAAGGCGAAGAAGTCCGAGGATGCCTCGGCTGACGCCGAAGGGAAGGCTGAGTAATGGCCACCAAGAAGGAAGCGGCAGTGGAAGCTCCCGTCTCGCACGATGTGCGTGACGAGAACGCCCGCGGCTACCGCAAGACGCAGCGCGGCTACGTCGTCAGCGACAAGATGGACAAGACCATCGTCGTCGAGGTCGAAGACCGCGTGAAGCACCCGCTCTACGGCAAGGTCATCCGCCGTACCGAGAAGCGCAAGGTGCACGACGAGACCAACTCGGCGGGCATCGGCGACCTCGTTGTCATCAGTGAGACCCGTCCGCTCAGCGCCACGAAGCGCTGGCGCCTGGTCGAGATCGTCGAAAAGGCCAAGTAAGCCTCCGGCTTGCTTAAGGAGTAATAGTGATTCAGCAGGAATCCCGCCTCAAGGTCGCCGACAACACCGGTGCGAAGGAGCTTCTCACGATCCGCGTTCTCGGTGGCTCACGCCGCCGTTACGCAGGTCTGGGTGACACCATCGTCGCTACGGTCAAGGACGCGATCCCGGGCGGAAACGTCAAGAAGGGCGACGTCGTCAAGGCGGTCATCGTCCGTACCAAGAAGGAAGTCCGTCGTCCGGACGGCTCCTACATCAAGTTCGACGAGAACGCCGCCGTCATCCTGAAGACCGACGGGGAGCCTCGCGGCACCCGCATCTTCGGACCGGTCGGCCGTGAGCTTCGCGACAAGAAGTTCATGAAGATCGTCTCGCTCGCGCCGGAGGTTATCTGATCATGGCGAAAATCAAAAAGGGCGACCTGGTTCAGGTCATCTCGGGTGCCAAGCCCGAGCGCGGCGGCGACCGCGGCAAGCAGGGCAAGGTCCTCGAGATCTTCGCCGAGCGCAACCGCGTCATCGTCGAAGGCGTGAACTACGTCACCAAGCACACCCGCGTCGGCCAGACGCAGCGTGGCACCAAGACGGGCGGCATCGAGACCATCGAGGCCCCCATCCACATCTCGAACGTCGCAGTCGTCGACCCCGAGACCAAGAAGCCGACTCGTGTCGGTCACCGGGTCGAGGAGCGGACCAAGGACGGCGTCAAGCGCACCGTCCGCGTGCGTTACGCGAAGAAGAGCGGTAAGGACCTCTGATGAGCACCGACACT
Source organism: Microbacterium murale (assembly GCF_014635185.1). Taxonomy (GTDB): domain Bacteria; phylum Actinomycetota; class Actinomycetes; order Actinomycetales; family Microbacteriaceae; genus Microbacterium; species Microbacterium murale. The sequence goes on along the minus strand of NZ_BMCM01000001.1, from coordinate 45,130 downwards.
GCCGCGCCGGCTGGCAAGATCCAGCCGCGCCTGAAGCAGAAGTACAAGGCCGAGATCCAGCAGAAGCTGCAGGACGAGTTCGGCTACAAGAACGTGATGCAGATCCCCGGCCTCGTCAAGGTCGTCGTCAACACCGGTGTCGGTGAGGCGGCTCGTGACAGCAAGGTGATCGATGGCGCGGTCGAGGACCTCACCAAGATCACCGGGCAGAAGCCGATCGTCACGAAGGCCCGCAAGTCCATCGCGCAGTTCAAACTGCGCGAGGGCCAGGCCATCGGCGCGCACGTCACCCTCCGTGGCGACCGTGCGTGGGAGTTCGTCGACCGTCTCGTCTCGCTCGCCCTGCCCCGCATCCGCGACTTCCGCGGCCTGTCGGGCAAGCAGTTCGACGGCAACGGCAACTACACCTTCGGTCTCCAGGAGCAGAGCGTGTTCCACGAGATCGATCAGGACAAGATCGACCGTGTCCGTGGATTCGACATCACCGTCGTGACCACGGCGAAGACGGATGACGAGGGTCGTGCGCTGCTGCGTCACCTCGGCTTCCCGTTCGCGGCCGACGACGCCAAGGCGTGATGCTCAGGACCCCTGCCCTGTCGGGTGGGGGTCCCGCATGCGCATACAATTGAAGATTGCGAATCATAGAAGGTCGTCTGTCGTGTAACGGCAGCCGAAACCTCATGAACAAAGGAAAACACCCATGACAATGACAGACCCGGTCGCAGACTTGCTGACCCGTCTGCGCAACGCGAACTCGGCACACCACGACTCCGTGTCCCTGCCGTCGAGCAAGCTCAAGACGCACATCGCCGACATCCTCCAGCAGGAGGGCTACATCGCAGGCTACGAGGTCACCGACGCACGCGTCGGCCAGAACCTCACCCTCACGCTGAAGTACGGCCCCAACCGGGAGCGTTCGATCGCGGGCATCAAGCGCGTGTCGAAGCCCGGTCTTCGCGTCTACGCGAAGTCCACGGAGCTGCCCACGGTCCTCGGCGGCCTCGGCGTGGCCATCCTGTCCACTTCCTCCGGTCTTCTCACTGACCGTCAGGCTGAGCAGAAGGGCGTGGGCGGAGAAGTTCTCGCCTACGTGTGGTAATTCGAAATGTCGCGTATTGGACGACTTCCCATCTCGATCCCCTCGGACGTCACCATCTCGGTCGACGGCCGTGCGGTCGCGGTGAAGGGCCCCAAGGGTGAACTCACCCTGAAGGTGGCCAGCCCCATCGAGGTCGCGGTCGAGGACAACCAGGTGGTTGTCTCCCGTCCCGACGACGAGCGCGAGTCCCGGTCGCTTCACGGCCTGACCCGCACGCTCATCAACAACAACATCATCGGCGTGACCCAGGGCTACACCAAGGGTCTTGAGGTCGTCGGCACCGGTTACCGCGTGCAGCAGAAGGGCAGCTCGGTCGAGTTCGCCCTCGGCTTCTCGCACCCCGTGCTGGTCGACCCGCCCGCCGGCATCACTTTCACGGTCGAAGGCAACAACAAGGTCACCGTGAGTGGTATCGACAAGCAGGCTGTCGGTGAGGCAGCTGCCAACATCCGCAAGATCCGCAAGCCCGAGCCGTACAAGGGCAAGGGCGTGCGTTACGCCGGCGAGATCGTGCGTCGCAAGGCCGGAAAGAGTGGTAAGTAACCATGGCTCTCAAGTCAAAGTCTGACGCCCGCGCGCGTCGTCACGCACGCCTTCGCAAGAAGGTCGTCGGCACCGAGGCGCGTCCGCGTCTGGTCGTCAACCGTTCGGCTCGCCACGTCTTCGTCCAGCTGGTCGATGACAGCAAGGGCATCACGGTTGCATCTGCATCCACGCTCGAGACCGAGCTGCGCTCGTTCGAGGGCGACAAGACCGCCAAGGCCCGCAAGGTCGGCGAGCTTCTCGCTGAGCGCGCGAAGGCCGCCGGCTTCTCCGAGGTCGTCTTCGACCGCGGTGGCAACCGTTATGCGGGCCGCGTCGCGGCCATCGCAGACGGCGCCCGCGAAGGAGGGCTGGCACTGTGAGTGACAACAAGGAGAACGAAGTGACCGAAACGGCTGCTGCCGCTCCCGAGACGGCCGCTGTCGTCTCCGAGACGGCTGCCGGCACGACTCAGGCAGAGCCCGCACGCGAAGGCCGCCGCGGCGGCCGTGACCGCAACCAGGGTGGCCGTGACCGCAACTCGCGCGATCGTGGCGACAACCAGTTCCTGGAGCGCGTCGTCACCATCAACCGCGTCTCGAAGGTCGTGAAGGGTGGACGTCGGTTCAGCTTCACCGCCCTCGTGGTCGTCGGCGACGGCAACGGTCTGGTCGGTGTCGGCTACGGCAAGGCCCGCGAGGTGCCTCTGGCCATCTCCAAGGGTGTCGAAGAGGCCAAGCGCAACTTCTTCCGCGTGCCGCGCGTCGGAACCACGGTTCCGCACCCGGTGCAGGGCGAAGCCGCTGCCGGTGTCGTGCTGCTGCGTCCGGCTGCTGCCGGTACCGGTGTCATCGCCGGTGGTCCGGTACGCGCCGTCCTCGAGTGCGCCGGCATCCACGATGTCCTCTCGAAGTCGCTCGGCTCGTCGAACACGATCAACATCGTGCACGCGACCGTCGCGGCCCTGAAGAGCCTCGAAGAGCCTCGTGCAGTCGCGGCTCGCCGTGGCCTCGAGTACGACGCCGTCGTTCCGGACATCATCATCCGCAACGAGGCGAAGGCCGCAGCTGCGGCCGCAGCGAAGGTAGGTGCCTGATGGCCGAGCGTCTCAAGGTGACCCAGATCAAGTCCAAGGTGAGCGAGAAGCAGTATCAGCGTGACACGCTGCGCAGCCTCGGTCTGAAGCGGATCGGCGACAGCACCGTCCGCCCCGACGACGCGCAGACGCGCGGTTACGTCAAGACCGTCGCACACCTCGTCAAGGTTGAGGAGATCGACTAATGGCTGAGAAGAACGACGCCGTCGAGGAGAAGGCCGCCAAGGCCCCCGCCAAGAAGGCTGCCGCTCCCAAGGCTGCGGCTGAGAAGGCTGCTCCGAAGAAGGCGGCTGCTCCCAAGGCTGCCGCGTCCAAGGACGCTGCCGAGAAGAAGCCCGCCGCGAAGAAGGCACCGGCCAAGACCGCTGCCTCCGACGCCAAGGCTGACTCCGCCGTCAAGAAGCCCGCTCCGAAGAGCAAGAAGGCGCCGAAGGCGGATGCTCCGGCATCCCGCCCCGGTGTGCTCAAGGTCCACCACCTGCGTCCGGTCCCCGGCGCCAACACCGCGAAGACCCGTGTCGGTCGCGGTGAGGGCTCCAAGGGCAAGACGGCCGGTCGTGGCACCAAGGGCACCAAGGCCCGCAACACCGTTCGCGTCGGCTTCGAGGGTGGGCAGATGCCTCTGCACATGCGCACCCCGAAGCTGCGCGGGTTCAAGAACCCGTTCCGCGTCGAGTACCAGGTCGTGAACCTGGAGAAGCTCGCGGAACTGTACCCGAAGGGTGGCGATGTCACCGTGGGCGACCTGGTCGCCAAGGGTGCTGTTCGCAAGAACGAGAAGGTCAAGGTTCTCGGAAACGGCGACATCGCCGTGAAGCTCACCGTCTCGGTCGACAAGGTCTCGGGTTCAGCCGAGCAGAAGATCGTGGCTGCGGGCGGATCCGTCAAGTAACCACTGCGCAAGAGGGGTCGGAGATTCTCCGGCCCCTCTCGTGCGTTACCCTGGTCTTTCAGCCTTTCCTCCGCGGAATGGCAACCTTTCAGGAGGAACGCCCTTGTTTAGCGCTATCGCGCGGATCTTCCGCACGCCCGACCTGCGTCGGAAGATCGGTTTCACCCTGGCGATCATCGCCATCTACCGGCTCGGCTCGCACGTGCCTGCCCCGTTCGTCCACTTCCCGAACGTCGAGGAGTGCCTGCGTCTCAACGCCGGAACCGAGGGGCTGCTCAGCCTGGTCAACCTGTTCTCCGGCGGCGCTCTGCTGCAGCTGTCGATCTTCGCGCTCGGCGTCATGCCGTACATCACCGCGACGATCATCACGCAGCTGCTGCGCGTCGTCATCCCGCACTTCGAGGCGCTGCACAAGGAAGGCCAGGCCGGCCAGGCCCGCCTGACCCAGTACACGCGTTACCTCACGATCGCTCTCGCGCTGCTGCAGTCGACGACTCTCGTCACCGTGGCCCGCAGCGGTCAGCTGTTCGGCACGACCGACATCGCCGCATGTCAGCAGCTGCTGACGAACGACGTCTGGTGGGCGCAGCTGCTCATCATCATCGCGATGACCGCCGGCACCGGCCTGATCATGTGGTTCGCCGAGCTCGTCACAGAGCGCGGCATCGGCAACGGCATGTCGCTGCTGATCTTCACCTCGATCGCCGCGACCTTCCCGTCGGCCATGTGGGCCATCTTCGAGTCGAACGGCCTCGAAGTGTTCCTCCTCGTTCTCGCGGTCGGGGTCGTCGTCACCGGTCTCGTCGTGTTCGTCGAGCAATCGCAGAGACGCATTCCTGTGCAGTACGCCAAGCGCATGGTCGGACGCCGCACGTACGGCGGAACGAACACGTACATCCCGATCAAGGTGAACATGGCGGGCGTGATCCCGATCATCTTCGCGTCGTCGCTGCTGTACATCCCGATGCTCATCGCGCAGTTCAACACCCCGCAGGACGGCTCAGAGCCGGCCGCCTGGGTCGTGTGGGTCTCGCAGAACTTCACCACGGGCGATCAGCCGCTCTACATGGCGGCGTACTTCCTGCTGATCATCGGCTTCACTTACTTCTACGTCGCGATCACGTTCAACCCGGTCGAGGTCGCAGACAACATGAAGAAGTACGGCGGATTCATCCCCGGCATCCGTGCCGGTCGTCCGACCGCCGAGTACCTGGACTTCGTGCTCACCAGAGTCACGTTCCCCGGGTCGATCTATCTCGGCCTGATCGCGCTCATCCCGCTGATCGCTCTGGCCACCGTGGGCGCCAACCAGAACTTCCCGTTCGGCGGCGCCTCGATCCTCATCATCGTGGGCGTGGGGCTGGAGACCGTCAAGCAGATCGACGCACAGCTCCAGCAGCGCCATTACGAAGGGCTCCTCCGTTGACAGCATCCACTCGACTTCTCATCGTCGGCCCTCAGGGCTCCGGCAAGGGCACGCAGGGCGTGCGCATCTCGGAGGCGTTCGGCGTCCCGGTGGTCTCCACCGGTGACATCTTCCGTGCGAACATCAACGGCGGCACCGAACTCGGTGCGCAGGTCAGCGAGATCACCGCTCGCGGCGATCTCGTGCCGGATGAGCTGACGAGTGAGATCGTGCGCGATCGTCTGTCGGATGAGGATGCTGCGAACGGCTTCGTCCTCGACGGATACCCGCGCAACGCGGTGCAGGTCGGTCACCTCGACGATTTCCTCGGCGGGCGCGGAGAAGCTCTGGATGCCGTCATCCTGCTGGACGTCCCACGCGAAGAGAGCATCGGCCGCCTGCAGTTGCGCGCGCATGAGCAGGGCCGGGCGGATGACACCGTCGAGGGCATCGCGCATCGTCTGGACATCTACGAGAAGGAGACGGCGCCGATCCTCGACGTGTACGGGGAACGCGGCATCGTCGACCGTATCGACGGCGTCGGCTCGCTCGACGAGATCACCGAGCGCATCTTCGCAGCGCTGGCGGCTCGCGGGCTCGCCGTCACCGTCTGATCGCCACCTCTGACATGTTCCGCCGCTCCATCTACAAGACGCCTGCCCAGCTGCAGGCGATGGTCGAGCCGGGGCTCATCACGGCCGCGGCATTGGATGCCGTGCGGCCGCTGATCCGCGCCGGTGTCACGACCCTCGAGCTCGACACGATCGCGAACCGCACGATCCGCGCGCGCGGTGCGGAGTCGAACTTCCAGCTCGTGCGCGGCTATCACCACACGATCTGCGTCTCCGTGAACCACGAGGTGGTGCACGGTATCCCCGGCGAGCGGGTGCTGCAGCCCGGCGACATCGTCTCCGTCGACTGCGGGGCGCAGTTCCAGGGCTGGAACGGCGACAGCGCCATCACTGTGGTGGTTCCGGATCCGACACGCTCTGCTCTGGTCTCGACGCGCGAGGAACTGTCGCGTGTGACAGAGGGCTCGATGTGGGCGGGCATCGCCGCGATGGCATCCGCCGGGAACATCGGCGAGATCGGCGCGGCCATCCAGGAGTACATCGAGGCGCAGGGCGTCTCGGAGGTGTCGGGGGAGACCTACGGCATCCTCCGCGAATACGTCGGCCACGGCATCGGCCGCAAGATGCACGAGGCGCCGAGCGTGTTCAACTACCGCACGCCCGACCCCGGCCCTGACGTCAAGCCCGGTCTGGTGCTGGCGATCGAGCCAATGGTCACCGCCGGTGGCGAAGAGACGTACATCGAGGACGACGACTGGACCGTCTCCACGGTCGACGGCACGGACGGTTCGCACTGGGAGCACAGCGTGGCCCGTCACGCGGACGGCATCTGGGTCCTGACGGCCCCCGACGGCGGCGCCGCCGGCCTCGCCCCCTTCGGCGTGGCTCCCACGCCCCTGGCCTAGCCCCGGGCGCCCGCCTCGCGCGCCTCGCGGGCTGGTGCCACTACCCGGGTGAGACATGGGTTGCTGCGTGAGACCCCACTGCGGGCATGGTGTCTCAAGCGGATCGTGGTGTCGCGCCGGCGCCAGAGAGACGCACATCGTTTGCTGCGTGAGACCCCACTGCGGGCGTGGTGTCTCACGCGGAGCGTGTTGTCTGCGATCGAGACGGCGCAGCGTTCATCCGCTGCGCCCGCGGCTTCTCGCGGGTGTGATCCCTCAGTGTCGCCAGCATCTCGGGCTGGGCGGCACGGACGCGCTGTACGCCCGCGGACTCCAACGCTCTGACCAACGGATTCACCTTCTGCGCACCGGCGAGATCCCATCGCGCGAACGGATGCTGATTGCGGCGAAGCCGTTCTTCTCGTAGTTTCTCCTCCCGGAGAATCCGTGCGCCTTCAGCAGGGTCCTCCAGCGCGTACTTGCCCCACCCGTCGGATTCACCGATGGCGCGGTTACCCCGAAAGTAGAAGTCGACGCGGTCTTCGCATCCTTCATATCGGAACACATGCTGCAGTTCGGGCGCCTCGAATCCGCACCATGCGATGACGGCGCGGCTGATGCTCTCACCGGGTGACTCGGACTGGCCCTCTGCACGGTCCCAGACCCAACGGGAGCGATTGCGCCCGCGGCGATTCGTCTGCGTCTCAGCGTTCGTGCGCAGTTCGTCCAATGACAGCAGGCCACCCTGCGCAGGGGAGATCGCGCTGTCCGCGACAGCGAGTGCTCGAGCCGGAGGCAGCACACGACTGAGGTCGATCACGGTCTCGCGGATGCCGGTCACCAGCACTCCGTCGATCCGCAGCACCTCGCGTGGCTCGTGACTGGCGTGGACGAAAACATCGCCGAAGCGTCGCGAGCGCAGCCGCTCAGGATCGAACACGTGGATGTCAGCCGTCTCGCCGAAGCCAGGGAGGCCGTGGGGGACGGCGGCTGACTCCAGGCAGAGGATCGCGTCCGGGTGCAGCCGAGCGAACGCGTGCACGCGGACGGCGTACTTGGTCCACGGCGGAAGGTGATCGAACTCCGCGCGCCGCACATAGATGCCTCGGCGGATGCGGCGCATCGTGCTCGGGACGAGGGGCACGCCGAGCATTCGCGCTTCGGATGTCGTGATGAGTGAGACGGGCGATGAGGTGACAGCCCGATCTGAGAGCAGGTGCGGCATCCGTGCATTCTGGTCGCAGCGGAGATGGCATCGGTGCGTGAAAGGCCCGTGCGGTGGATAACCACGACACGGCAGGACATGTGCAGCGCGAGTGACGGTGGAACTGAGGCAACAGTTTCTGCGTGAGACACCGCGCCTGCCATGGTGTCTCGCGCGGGAACTGATGTCACCGACCGACGAACCCGTGAGGCAACGGCTTGTGCGTGAGACACCGACTCGGACGTGGTGTCTCACGCAGCGGGTGATGTCACGCCCGGGGTCGGCGTGCGCGGGCATGGCGGAGACGTGGCCTCGGGGGCGAGGGGCGCTCACAACGGGTGCATAGACTTTGCAGGGACGATAGAAGCGTCCCCCACAGCATTTTCCGCGCCCCCGAGGCGTCCAGCACCAGGAGAACGAACAGCCATGGCAGCAGCAAAGAGCAACACCAATTGGTTCGCGATCGGCATCTCGATCGCGGTCGTCGTCGTTCTTGTGGCGCTCGGCGGGCTCGTGGTCTTCCTCAACAACCAGGCCAATGACCCCGGCACCGCGCCGCAGAGTGCGATCATCAACGATGAGACCGGCGCGATCGTGTTCGGCGACGGTGAAGACACCGTCGACACCTACGTCGACTTCATGTGCCCGATCTGCGGCGACTTCGAAAAATCCTATGGCGAGCAGCTGCAGACCGCCGCGGCGAACGGCGACATCACGCTGAACATCCACCCGGTGTCGATCCTGAATCGCGCCTCTCAGAACACCGAGTTCTCCACCCGTGCGGGCAGTGCAATGTACTGCGTCGCGGCCGAGGCGCCCGATGCGGCTTTGGACTTCTTCAACGCACTGTTCGCCAACCAGCCCGAAGAGAACTCGGCCGGCATCTCGGACGAGGACCTGGCCACTCTTGCGGAGCAGGCCGGCGCAGGCGCCGCGGCAGACTGCATCGCAGACGGCACGTACATGGACTTCGTCGACTCTCAGACCAAGGCCCACGACATCGCGGGCACTCCGACCGTCGAGGTCAACGGCAAGCGACTCGACCTGCAGGCCGGCGAGATCACCGAGATGGAGAAGCTGCTCGGCTGATCCGAGGCGCTCCGGCGCATCTCAAGTTGCCGGATCGCATCCGGATCGATAAGATAGACCGTTGGTGCCTTGCGCCGTGTTCCGGCATGTCCGTCCGGTGCGGCACCACATCACTCATCCACCGCAGATCGACCGGTCTGCAGAAGCGTCAGCGAGGCTATGGCTAAGAAAGACGGTGTCATCGAGATCGAGGGCGTGATCTCCGAGGCTCTGCCCAACGCGATGTTCCGCGTTGAGCTCAGCAACGGACACAAGGTCCTTGCGACGATCTCCGGAAAGATGCGGCAGAACTACATCCGCATCATCCCCGAAGACCGCGTGGTCGTGGAGCTCAGCCCCTACGACCTGACCCGCGGCCGTATCGTCTACCGCTACCGCTGATCGGTCGAGAAGTAACGGCACGCCATTGGGCGTGCACGAAGACAGCGAACAGGAAACACAATGAAGGTCAAGCCCAGCGTCAAGCCCATGTGCGATCACTGCAAGGTGATCCGCCGTCACGGCCGCGTCATGGTCATCTGCAAGAGCAACCCGCGCCACAAACAGCGCCAGGGCTGATCTCCGGATCCGACTCACAACTGAACACATAAAGGCAGGATCAAGAACTCACGCAAGTGAGGGACACCTCGGGACAGAGGCCCGGGTCCACATCCTGCTCCACACCTCTACACATCCCAGGAGAACCGCATGGCACGTCTTGCCGGCGTTGACATCCCGCGCGACAAGCGCGTGGTGATCGCCCTTACCTACATCTACGGCATCGGCCGTACCCGCTCCGTCGAGATCCTCAAGGCGACCGAGATCGACGAGTCGATCCGCGTCAAGGACCTCAGCGATGAGCAGCTGATCACTCTTCGTGACCACATCGAAGGCAACTACAAGGTGGAGGGTGACCTGCGCCGCGAGGTCACCGCCGACATCCGCCGCAAGGTCGAGATCGGCTCGTACGAGGGCATCCGCCACCGTCGTGGCCTGCCCGTCCGCGGTCAGCGCACCAAGACCAACGCCCGTACCCGCAAGGGCCCGAAGCGCACCGTCGCCGGCAAGAAGAAGGCCCGCTAAGCAGCGGCCAGGGAATAGGAGAACACTTTCATGGCTGCACCCAAGGCCGCCGCGCGCAAGCCGCGCCGCAAGGAAAAGAAGAACATCGCGCTGGGCCAGGCCCACATCAAGTCGACGTTCAACAACACGATCGTCTCGATCACCGACCCGTCCGGCGCTGTCATCAGCTGGGCATCGTCCGGTGGAGTGGGCTTCAAGGGCTCGCGCAAGTCGACCCCGTACGCCGCAGGCATGGCTGCCGAGTCGGCCGCCCGCCAGGCTCAGGAGCACGGCGTCAAGAAGGTCGACGTCTTCGTGAAGGGTCCGGGCTCGGGCCGCGAGACCGCGATCCGCTCGCTGACGGCCGCAGGCCTCGAGGTCGGTTCGATCCAGGACGTCACCCCGCAGGCGCACAACGGATGCCGTCCGCCGAAGCGCCGTCGCGTCTGACCCTGGCTGTCGAGTCGCTCGCCTGAGGGCGGGCGACTCACCGCCCTCCCGCGACGAGTTCGCGGACGGGGCTCAGACTTTCACAACTCAAGACCTCACCCCACCACATGTCATATAGCGGGCATGTGATCGAAAGGAACACAGAGTGCTCATTGCACAGCGTCCCACACTGACCGAGGAAAAGATCGCCGAGGACCGCAGCCGGTTCATCATCGAGCCGCTCGAGCCCGGCTTCGGCTACACCATCGGTAACGCGCTGCGTCGCAGCCTGCTCTCGTCGATCCCCGGCGCTGCTGTCACCAGCATCCGTCTCGACGGCGTGCTGCACGAGTTCAGCACCATCCCCGGCGTGAAGGAGGATGTCACCGAGATCATCCTCAACATCAAGCAGCTCGTCGTCTCGTCCGAGCGTGACGAGCCCATCACGGCGTACCTGCGCAAGACCGGTGCCGGTGAAGTGACCGCCGCTGACATCTCGGCTCCGGCCGGTGTCGAGGTCCACAACCCCGAGCTCGTCATCGCGACGCTCAACGACACCGCGAAGTTCGAGCTCGAGCTCACGATCGAGCGTGGCCGCGGCTACGTGTCGGCGACCCAGAACCGCAACGAGTACGCCGAGGCCGGGCAGATCCCCGTGGACTCGATCTACTCGCCGGTCCTCAAGGTCAGCTACCGCGTCGAGGCGACTCGCGCCGGTGAGCGCACCGACTTCGACAAGCTGATCCTCGACGTCGAGACGAAGAACAGCATGCTCCCGCGTGACGCCATCGCGTCGGCCGCGAAGACCCTGACCGAGCTGTTCGGTCTGGCCCGCGAGCTGAACGTCGAGGCCGAGGGCATCGAGATCGGTCCGGCACCCGTTGAGCCCGTGCTCTCCAGCGAACTGTCGATGCCGATCGAAGACCTCGACCTGTCGGTCCGTTCGTACAACTGCCTCAAGCGCGAGGGCATCAACACGGTGTCCGAGCTCGTGGCACTGTCCGAGACGCAGCTCATGAACATCCGCAACTTCGGCCAGAAGTCGGTCGACGAGGTGCGCGACAAGCTCATCTCGCTCGGTCTGTCGCTCAAGGATTCGGTGCCCGGTTTCGACGGCGCCCACTTCTACGGCGCAGGCGAAGACGAGTCCTTCTGACCTTCCCGAAATTCTGACCAGGAGTTAGATCAATATGCCTAAGCCCACCAAGGGTCCCCGCCTCGGAGGCGGCCCCGCCCACGAGCGTCTGCTGCTTGCCAACCTTGCCGCGGCTCTGTACACCCACAAGTCGATCAAGACGACCGAGACCAAGGCCAAGCGCCTTCGTCCGCTCGCTGAGCGCCTGATCACGTTCGCCAAGCGCGGCGACCTGCACGCCCGTCGCCGGGTGCTGTCGATCATCGGTGACAAGCAGGTCGTTCACACTCTCTTCACCGAGATCGCACCGCTGGTCGCCGACCGTGAGGGTGGCTACACCCGCATCACGAAGGTCGGAAACCGCAAGGGCGACAACGCCCCGATGGCAGTGATCGAGCTCGTCCTCGAGCCCGTCACGCCGAAGAAGAAGGCCACCGCCAAGGCTGAGCCGAAGGCTGAGAAGGCTCCGAAGGCCGCAGAGGCTCCGAAGGCCGATGAGGCCGCCGACGCCGGTGCCGAGTCGCAGGAGGAGGGCGCAGCCGCTGAGACTACCGCCGCCGCTGCACTCGTCGACGGTGGCTTCGGTGCCGACTCCGCCGCTGCGAACGAGGACGGCTCGGCGCCCGAGGGCTTCGACATCAAGGGCAACAAGGACTCGATGAAGTTCCACCGCCCCGACGGTCAGTGGTACGACGCGACGGTCGCCGAGGTCTGGTTCCGCACCGCCGAGGCCGCTGAGGCCGCAGGGTTCGTCGAGGCCGGCAAGTAACACGCCGCCCCGGAGTTCTTCCGCCGAGAAGGCCCGCCATCCCGTTCAGGGAAGGCGGGCCTTCTTGCGTTGCGCCGACGCTTCGGCCGGATGCCGGATGCCGGCGGCACCCGCGATAGTCTGACGTGGTGCCCGGAACCTCTGACGAACTCGCTCCACGGATCCGAGGCCCCCGCGCCTATGTGACCTTCGTCCTCATCGGACTCGTCGCCGGCCTCCTGTCCGGGCTCTTCGGGGTCGGGGGCGGGACGGTCATCGTTCCGCTGCTCGTGCTGTTCCTGAGCTTCGACCAGCGGCTCGCCGCCGGCACCTCGCTCGCGGCGATCGTTCCCACCGCGAGCGTCGGCGTGATCTCGTACGCGGCATCCGGATCCGTGGCGTGGATTCCCGCCCTCATCCTCGCCGCAGGCGCCGTGATCGGCGCCCAGGTCGGCACCCGCCTGCTGCCTCGTATCTCGCAGAGCGCACTGCGCTGGGGATTCGTCGGTTTCCTCGTACTGGTGATCATCAGCCTGTTCCTCGTGATCCCGTCACGCGCGGCCGAGTTCGAACTCGGCTGGCTGAACGGCGCTGGGCTCGCCCTCGTCGGCGTGCTCACGGGGATCATCGCGGGCCTCATCGGCGTCGGCGGCGGCGTGATCGTCGTCCCCGTGCTGATGCTCGTGTTCGGCACGAGCGACCTCGAGGCGAAGGGCACCTCGCTGCTGATGATGATCCCCACGGCGATCTCCGGCACGATCGGCAATCTCCGCCACCGCAACGTCGACCTGCTCGCGGCCGGCCTCATCGGCGTCTCGGCGTGCACGACGACCGCGCTCGGCGCGTGGCTCGCGACGCTGATCGACCCGTTCCTCGGCAACATGCTGTTCGCGGCATACCTCGTGGTGATCGCTGTGCAGATGGCGGTCAAGGCCCTCCGCATGCGCCGGCGCTGACCGCAGCTGTGCCGGGCCGCGGGCTCCGGTCGGTAGACTCGGACAGTGCCTGTGAACTCCGAACTGATCGGCAGGGAATTCCCGCCGACCCCGCCCTATCTGGTCGGCCGCGAGAAGGTGCGCGAGTTCGCGCGCGCCGTCTTCGCCGACGCTCCGCTGCACGTCGACGTCGACGCGGCGCGTGCGCTCGGATACGCAGACGTGGTGGCTCCGCCGACGTTCGCGATGGTCATCCAGGACCAGACGCTGCAGCAGCTGCTGAGCGAACCCGACTCCGGGATCGAGCTGGCGCGCACCATCCACGCCGAGCAGCGCTTCGCGTACACGCGCCCGATCGTCGCGGGCGACGAGCTGTCGGGGCGCCTCAAGGTCACCGGCATCCGCATGATGGCGGGCAACGCGATGATCACGAGTGAAGCGGAGATCACCGATGCGGCCGGCGAGCACGTCGTCACGGCGACGAGCGTGCTGCTCGTCGGCTCCGAGGACAACGACGGGGAGGGGAAGGCATGAGCTACACCGTCGGAGACGTCATCGCCGAGCGCACCATTCATCTCACGCGCGAGTCGCTGGTCCGCTACGCCGGAGCCTCCGGCGACTTCAACCCGATCCACTACCGTGACGAAATCGCGGCATCCGTCGGTCTGCCCGGCGTGCTCGCGCACGGCATGCTGACCATGGGTCTCGCGTCGTCTGTGGTCGTGGCGGCGCTCGGCGATTCATCGAAGATCACCGACTACGGGGTGCGTTTCACTCGCCCGGTCGTTGTCGATCCCGACAACGGCGCCGACGTCTCGGTGCTCGCCAAGGTCGGAGCGGTTGATGAGCAGAGCGTGCGCATCGACCTCACGGTGAAGCACGCCGACACGACGGTCCTCGTCAAAGCACAGCTGCGCGTCGTGCTCTGAGCCGCCCGACATGACCGAGATCACCCCCATCCCGCTCGCGCAGCTGACGACGCTGCGCACCGGCGCCGCCCCCGAGCGGATGCTGGATGCCACGAGCACCCCCGACCTCATCGACGCGCTGCGCGACACGTGGGCACGAGGGGATGAGTGGTTCGTGCTGGGCGGCGGATCCAACCTCTTCGCCGGCGATGAGCCCTTCTACGGCACGGTCATCCGTGTGCTGACCTCTGGCGTCGAACGACTTCCGTCCCCGCACGAAGGTCGGGTGCGCGTGCGCGCTCAGGCCGGGCACGACTGGGATGCCCTGGTCGCGTACACGGTCGAGCACGGGCTCGCCGGTATCGAGGCGATGAGCGGCATCCCGGGCACAGTCGGGGCAGCGCCGGTGCAGAACGTCGGAGCGTACGGGCAGGAGATCCAGTCGACACTGGTCGAGGTCGAGATGATCGACGAGTCGACCGGCGACGTCTCGACCGTGCCGGCATCCGAACTCGGGCTCGGGTTCCGCACCTCCGTGCTCAAGCACCACCATGGCGGCGTGCCGCTTCGACGTGCTGTGATCCTGTCCGTGACGCTGGACCTCGCGGACGTCGGCCCCGCCGGGCGCGTCGTGCGTGGTGAGCAGCTGCGACGTGCGCTCGGGTTGTCGGGCGACGCCGCCGAGCAGCCGGTGCCTCTCGAGTGGGTGAGGGAGCAGATCCTCTGGATCCGCGCGCAGAAGGGGATGCTGCTGAACCCCGCCGATCCGGACACCGCTAGTGCCGGATCGTTCTTCCAGAACGCGATCGTGGCGGAATCGGTCGCCCTCCAGCTGCCACCCGAATGCCCGAGATGGCCGGTCACGCCCGATCTGGATGCTGTGACCGTCATCCCGCTCGGCGCATACGACGGCTTCATCGCGCCGACGCCGTCCGCACGCAGCGAAGTCAAGGTGAGCGCAGCGTGGCTGATCGAGAACGCCGGCATCTCGAAGGGGTTCCGCCTGCCGCGCTCTCGCGCCGGAGTGTCGACCAAGCACGCTTTGGCGCTGACCAACAGGGGAGGGGCGACCGCCGCCGAACTGGCCGAGCTCGCCCGATTCATCCAGTCGCGAGTGCAGTCGGAGTTCGGACTGCTGCTGCAGCCCGAACCTGTGCTGATCGACGTCGATCTGTAAGAGTCTCGGCTGTACGAGGTCCGCGCTACACTCGCCCGCATGAGTGGACTCGTCCCGTACCTGTTCTTCCCCGGCAACGCCCGCGATGCGCTGACCTTCTACCACGAGGTGTTCGGCGGTGAGCTGTCGCTGTTCACGTACGAGCAGTTCAGCCGCACCGACGGACCCGGCGATGCGATCGCGCACGGCGCGGTGTCCGGCGCCGTCGAGCTGTTCGGCTCGGACGCCGGCCCCGATCAGGATGCCGTGCACATCGTCGGCGCGACCTTCTCGCTGCTCGGCACTGCCGAGGCTGCCGTGCTGCAGCGATGGTTCGCGCAGTTGTCAGAGGGCGGAACGAACGTCGACCCACTGCAGAAGCGCGCCTGGGGCGACTTCGACGGTCAGGTGACCGATCGCTACGGCATCCGCTGGCTCATCGGATATCAGGAGGAGTGAGCGCGTTGCACTAGGCGAACAGGCGCTGCAGGCGCTGCACGCCCTCCAACAGCTGGTCGTCTCCGAGCGCGTACGACAGGCGCAGGTAACCGGACGGGCCGAAGGCCTCGCCCGGCACGACCGCGACCTCGGCCTGATCCAGGATCAGATCCGCGAGTTCGAGTGACGTCGTCGGGGTCACGCCGCCCCACGTGCGGCCCAGCAGGCCCTGCACGTCCGGATACACGTAGAACGCGCCGAGCGGGTTCGGCACACGCACGCCATTGATCTTCGAGAGTTCGGCGACGATCAGGCGTCGGCGGCGATCGAACGCCTCGCGGAAGCGCTCCGACTCGTCCTGCGGGCCGTTCAGGGCGGCGATCGCGCCGCGCTGAGCGACGTTGTTCACGTTGCTGCTCAGATGTGACTGCAGATTGCCGGCGATCTTGATCGCGTCAGCAGGCCCGACCATCCAGCCCACGCGCCATCCGGTCATCGCATAGGTCTTGGCGACGCCGTTCACGAGGATCGTCTGCGCTGCCGCATCCGGAACAGCCTCCACGATCGAGGTCGCCTTGACGCCTTCGTAGGTGAGGTTCTGGTAGATCTCGTCGGAGATGATCCAGATGCCGTGCTCGACGGCCCACTCGCCGATCGCCTTCGTCTCCTCGGCCGTGTAGACCGCACCGGTGGGGTTCGAGGGCGAGACGAACACGAGCGCGGTGGTGCGCTCTGTGCGCGCCGCCTCGAGCTGCAGGGTGGTGACCTTGTAATCCTGATCGGCGCCGGCGAAGACCTCGACCGGGATGCCGTCGGCCAGGGCGATCGCCTCCGGGTAGGTCGTCCAGTAAGGGGCGGGCAGTAGCACCTCATCGCCCGGGTTGAGAACGGTCTGGAAGGCCTGGTAGACGGACTGCTTGCCGCCATTGGTGACGATCACCTGGCTGGGCGCGACCTCGAGGCCGGAATCGCGGAGGGTCTTGGCGGCGATCGCCTCGCGCAGTGCGGGAAGACCTGCCGCAGGGGTGTAGCGATAGTTCGCCGGGTCGGCGAGCGCCTCAGCGGCAGCATCCACGATGAACTGCGGCGTGGCGAAGTCGGGCTCGCCCGCCGCGTACGAGATGACGGGCTTGCCCTCGGCCTTCAGAGCCTTGGCCTTGGCATCCACCTTGAGGGTCGCGGACTCGGCGATGGCGGACAGTTTGCGGGAGAGAGGAGCGCGTTCGGTCACACCTCAGATGCTACTCGGATGCGTCAGCCCGTGTCAGAGCACAGCAGCGAACACGACGGTCATGATCGACGCGATGAATATCACGCTGGGCACCGCGATGAACGCGACGGCGACGCAGAGCGCGACCACTGCGGCCATCATGGGGAGCCGTCTCGGGAGCTGATCGACAGTTGGCGAACCTTTGGCAGCCTCGGGCATCGTGCCGATGACGAGCACTGCCGCGGTCGCGGCGACGGGCGTCCACCACAGCGCGTGCACGAGCAGAGTGGGAATCGGTGCCAGCCCGAACGCTCCATCTGTGAAGAACGTCGACGGGCGCTCCAAGAACAGCACGACGTTCGCGACGAGGATCACACCGCAGACTGTGCTGAGCACGAGTGAGACGATGCGCCGTATACGTGCCTCGATTCGGCGCCGTGGAGCGAGGGTCGACATGACGGCGAGCGTAATCGGCATCCCTCCCGCACCGCGCACGTTATCCACAGGGCTCGAAGCGCGAACGTCTAGTGATGAGACTCAGTCTCAGCTAAGATGGATCGGAGTCTCTCACCGTCAGGAGTCATCGATGACCGCCAACATCCCCTACGTCCCGCCCGTCGCCGACTACGCCTTCCTCTACGGGGAGGCGTTCGGCCGCGACATCGTCGCCACCGCGTCGGACGGCGCACTCACGGCCGAGGACGCCGTGGAGATCATCGCCGGCGCGGGTGAGTTCGCCGCGGAGGTCCTCGCTCCGCTCGATGCCGGCGGTGACAAGGCAGGCGCTCAACTCCGGGACGGCGACGTGCACCTTCCCGATGGCTTCGCCGAGGCGTACCAGGCACTCGTCGCGGCGGGCTGGGTCACCGCGACTGCCCCCGAGTCCGCCGGCGGCGACGGCCTGCCGGCATCGGTCGGCGCAGGACTCGGTGAGATCTGGAACGCCTCGAATGCCGCATTCGCCCTGTGCTGGATGCTGAGCTCCGGTGCGATCCATGCCCTCGACGCCGCGGCATCCGAAGAGCTTCGCGAGACGTACCTGACCAAGCTCGTCAGCGGCGAGTGGACCGGCACGATGAACCTCACCGAGCCGGATGCCGGCACCGATCTCGGCGCGATCCGCACGATCGCAACGCCGAGGGATGACGGATCGTGGTCGATCAGCGGGCAGAAGATATTCATCACCTGGGGCGACCATGACGCCGCGGAGAACATCGTGCACCTCGTGCTCGCCCGCACTCCCGGCGCACCGGACGGTGCCAAGGGGCTCTCCCTGTTCGTCGCCCCGCGTCTCCTGGTGAACGCCGATGGATCGCTGGGGGAGCGCAACCGGATCGAGACCGTCGCGATCGAGCACAAGCTCGGCATCCACGCCAGCCCCACCTGCGTGCTCGCGTACGAGGACGCCACCGGCTACCTCGTGGGGGAGCTGCATGGCGGGCTCGCCGGCATGTTCGTGATGATGAACTCCGCCCGCGTGGGCATGGGCCACCAGGCCACCGGTATCTCCGACCGTGCCTACCAGGGTGCCGCCTCGTACGCCGCAGGACGGCTGCAGGGGCGTGTGCTCGAACGACCGGCCGGCGCGACGATCGCCGAGCATCCGGATGTGCGCCGCATCCTCGGTTCCATGTCGAGCCAGGTGTTCGCCATGCGTGCGCTGTCGGTGTTCGTCGGGGACCTGTTCGATCGTGCCGACAGCGGCGAAGACGTGCTCCGCATGGCCGAGCTGTTCGTCCCCATCCTCAAGGGGTGGACGAGCGAGGAGGCGCTCCGGGTGACGTCCGACGGCATCCAGGTCTACGGAGGCATGGGATTCATAGAGGAGACCGGGGCCGCGCAGCACTATCGGGATGCCCGCATCGTGCCGATCTACGAGGGGACGACGGCGATCCAGGCGAACGACCTCATCGGACGCAAGGTGCTGCGCGATCGGGGGGCGACCGTCGCCGAGTTGTTCTCCGAGATCGAGCGGACGGTGGAAGCACTGCAGGGTGCGCCGCTCGCGGATCGGTTGACTCGCGCGCTCGACGCCGCTCGCCGCGCTACCGACGCGGTGCTCGGATTCGCCGAGTCTCCGCGCGATGCGTACGCCGTCGGCGTTCCCTACCTCATGCTGCTCGGCACCCTCGCCGGCGGCTGGATGCACGCGCTCGCCGCGGTCGCGGTCTCGGCGCATGAGACGCCGACCGAGGCGGATGCCGCGCGCCTGACGGATGCCGGCTTCTACGCCGCCCACCACCTGCCGCGCGTGCTCGCGCTGGCGGAGACCGTCGCTGCCGGCGAGATTCGCTGATCACGCGAAGGGCCGGATGCCGCAGCATCCGGCCCTTCGTGTGTTCGCGGTCAGTCCGTCTCGACCAGGAACTTCGAATATGCCGAGGTGGTGAGGAACGCGGGGAACTCCGCGCCCAGCGACACCTCATGGAAGAGATCGGCGGCGTCGTCGAACCGGTCGCCCGCAGAGCGAGTGGCCTGCGCCAGCACGTCGGTGATCAGTCCTTCGATGTACTCCGGCGTGATGCGGGTGCCGTCCTCGGTGGAGCGATCCTGGTGGATCCACTGCCAGACCTGTGAGCGCGAGATCTCCGCGGTCGCGGCATCCTCCATCAGGTTGTCGATCGCGACGGCGCCGAGCCCGCGCAACCATGCCTCGATGTAGCGGATCGCCACCGAGACGTTCTCGCGCACTCCCTTGCTCGTGATCGGGCGACCGATGCGCAGATCCAGCAGGTCCTCCGCACGCACGCTCACATCGTCGCGCTGGCGGTCGAGCTGGTTGGGGCGGCCGTCGAGCACCGCATCGAACTCTGCCTGCGCGGTCGGGATCAGATCGGGGTGCGCGACCCACGTGCCGTCGAAGCCGTCTGCGGCCTCGCGCTTCTTGTCAGCGGCGACCTTCTCGAGGGCCGTGGCCGTCGCCTCGGGGTCGCGGCGGTTCGGAATCGATGCACTCATGCCGCCGATCGCGAAGGCTCCGCGCTTGTGGCACGTCTTCACGAGCAGCTCGGTGTATGCGCGCATGAACGGCACGGTCATCGTGACCTCACTGCGGTCCGGCAGCACGAAGCGTGCGCCGCGACCGCGGTAGTTCTTGATGATGGAGAAGATGTAGTCCCAGCGTCCGGCGTTCAGGCCCGCGCAGTGATCGCGCAGTTCGAACAGGATCTCGTCCATCTCGAATGCTGCCGGCAGGGTCTCGATCAGCACTGTGGCGCGGATCGTGCCGTGCTCGATGCCGATGTAGTCCTCGCTGAAGGTGAACACGTCATCCCACAGCTTGGCCTCTTCGCTGGACTCCAGCTTGGCGATGTAGAAGTACGGCCCGCGGCCGGACTCGATCAGTGCCTTCGCGTTGTGCAGGAAGTAGAGTCCGAAGTCGACGAGCGATGCGGATGCCGCCATGCTGCGCCCCGTGCGGTCGACGAACGTCAGGTGCTTCTCGGTGAGGTGCCAGCCGCGCGGTCGCATCACGATCGTGGGCGTCTGCTCGGCAGTGACCTCATAGGTCTTGCCTTCGGGAGACGTGAAGCTCAGCTCGCCGCGGATGGCGTCGCGCAGCGAAAGCTGGCCGCCGATCACGTTCGCCCAGGTGGGGCTCGTGGCATCCTCCTGGTCGGCGAGCCAGACCTTCGCACCGGAGTTCAGCGCGTTGATCGTCATCTTCGGATCAGTCGGCCCCGTGATCTCCACGCGGCGATCCTCGAGCCCTGGGCCCGCACCGGCGACCTGCCAGTCGGCATCGTCGCGGATGTGGCGGGTGTCATCGCGGAAACGGGGATCGTGGCCGTTGCCGATCTCGAAGCGGCGGCGCATGCGGTCGGCGAGCCGATCATGCCGGCGTCCGGCGAAGCGGTGGTGCAGTTCGCTGAGGAAGGCGATCGCCTCTGGTGTGAGGATCTCGTCGAAGCGGTCGCGCTGCGGTCCGGTGACATGCAGGGCAGGACCCTGCTGGATGGTCTGCGTCGGAGCGGTGGTCGGTGGGGCGGTGGGAGTTGTCATGATCTGAATCCTTAGGAAGGGGCGTGGATCAATGGAATTGTGCGGCTTCGGTGGAGCCGGCGAGGGCGAGCGTGGCGCTTTCGGGGTTGAGCGCCGTGGAGATGACGTCGAAGTAGCCGGTGCCCGCCTCGCGCTGGTGCTTGGTGGCGGTGTAGCCGTCTGCCTCTGCGGCGAACTCGGCCTCCTGCAGCTCGACGTATGCGCTCATGGCGCGATCGGCGTAGCCGCGGGCGAGGTCGAACATCGAGTAGTTCAGGGCGTGGAAGCCGGCCAGCGTGATGAACTGGAATTTGTAGCCCAGGTCGGCCAGCTCCTGCTGGAACGTCGCGATCTCGGCATCCGACAGCTTGCTCTTCCAGTTGAAGCTCGGCGAGCAGTTGTACGCGAGCAGCTTGCCGGGGAACTCGGCGTGCACGGCCTTCGCGAACTCGCGGGCGAGCTCGATGTCCGGCTCGCCGGTCTCGACCCAGATCAGGTCGGCGTGCGGCGCGAACGCGAGTCCGCGGCTGATCACCGAGTCGATGCCGGGGCGGATCCGGTAGAACCCCTCGCTGGTGCGCTCGCCGGTCGTGAACGCCTGGTCGCGCTCATCGACGTCGCTCGTGAGCAGGTCGGCGGCGAGAGCATCCGTGCGAGCGATGATCACCGTCGGGACTCCTGCGACGTCGGCCGCGAGCCGTGCCGCGTTCAGCGTGCGGATGTGCTGCTGGGTGGGCACCAGCACCTTGCCGCCGAGGTGGCCGCACTTCTTCTCACTGGCCAGTTGGTCCTCCCAGTGGATGCCGGCGGCACCCGACTGGATGAGGGACGACGCCAGCTCGTAGGCGTTCAGCGGACCGCCGAAGCCGGCCTCGGCATCCGCGACGATCGGAGCGAGCCAGTCCTGCGTGGTGTTGCCCTCCGCGTGCTCAAGCTGGTCCTGACGGATCAGGGCGTTGTTGATGCGGCGGACCACGGCGGGCACCGAGTTCGCCGGGTACAGCGACTGGTCGGGGTAGGTCTGACCGGCGAGGTTGCCGTCCGCGGCGACCTGCCAGCCCGAGAGGTAGATCGCCTTCAAGCCTGCGCGCACCTGCTGCACGGCCTGGCCACCGGTGTACGCGCCGAGTGCACGGACGTAGTCCTCGGTGTGCAGCAGGTTCCAGAGGTTCTCCGCGCCCCGGTGGGCGAGTGTGGACTCCTCGCGAACAGAGCCGCGGATGCGGATGACGTCCTCAGCCGTGTACGTGCGCTCGACGCCGTCCCAGCGGGGGTCGGTGTCCCAGATCTCCTGGAGCTCCGCCGCGGTCTGCGTCTGGTCTCCGGCTCGCAGGCCGGCGGGGCGAGGTGCGATGTTCGTCATGGCGTCTCCTTCGTTGGATGATCCCCGGTAGCGAAACCGGGTGGCTTGACACCACTCTGAGTGAAGTTCCACCCTCGGACTGAACATTCGCGGTGTGAAGATTGATCGAATTTCTGCAAACGTGACAGAATTGGCGCCATGAGCACCGTTGACGCCGCAGAAGACACCGACGCCCTCACCATCGGCCGCCGCATCCGGCAGCTCCGCACGGCCCGCGGGATGACGCTCGAAGATCTCGCCAGCGCGGTCGAGCGGGCGCCCAGTCAGCTCTCGATGATCGAGACGGGCAAGCGCGAGCCGAAGCTCACCCTGCTGCAGGCGATCGCCCGCGCGCTCGGCACCGGCATCGATTCGCTGCTCGAGGGCGAGCCGCTCGACGAGCGCAGCGCCGTGGAGATCGCGCTCGAGCGGGCGATGAAGGGGCAGACGTTCCAGGCGCTCGGGATCGATCCGTTCCGCATCGCCAAGAGTGTGCCGACTGATGCTCTGAAGGCGATGCTCGCGCTGCACAGCGAGATCGATCGGCTGAAGGATGAGCGCGCTGCGACGCCGGAGGAGGCCCGCCGTGCCAACGTCGAGCTGCGCCACCTGATGCGTCGGCAGGACAACCACTTCGCAGAACTCGAGACGAAGGCATCCGAGATCCTCGAAGCCGTCGGGCACCCCGGCGGTCCGCTGACTCAGCGCACAGCATCCGAGATCGCCGCCTATCTCGGCTTCACTCTGCACTACGCCCCCGACCTGCCGCAGACCACACGCAGCGTCGCCGATCTGGCGAACGGTCGGCTGTATCTGTCGAGCAGCGTGCCGGCCAAGGGCGACGCGCGCACCGCGGTGCTGCAGGCGCTGTCGAGCCGGATGCTGGGGCATTCGGAGCCGCGCAGCTATGCCGAGTTCCTGCGTCAGCGGGTAGAGACGAACTACCTCACCGGCGCTCTGATGATTCCTGAGGCGCATGTCGTGCCGGCATTGAAGGCGGCGAAGGAGCGTCGGGCGATCTCGATCGAAGATCTGCGCGATGCGTACTCGGTGTCATACGAGACCGCGGCGCACCGCTTCACGAACCTGGCCACGAGGCACCTCGACATCCCGGTGCACTTCCTGAAGGTGCATGAGTCGGGCACGATCACGAAGGCGTACGAGAACGACGACGTGAACTTCCCGACCGATCGGCTCGGTGCGATCGAGGGGCAGATGTGCTGCCGCAAGTGGACCAGCCGCGTGGTCTTCGACGAGGACGACCGATTCAACCCGTACTACCAGTACACCGACACGGGCAACGGCACCTACTGGTGCACGGCGCGGGTCGAATCGTCCAGCGAGGGCCTGCACTCGGTGAGCGTCGGCGTGCGATTCGACGACACCAAGTGGTTCGTCGGGCGGGACACCACGAACCGCGGCGTATCGAAGCACTCGGTGGAGGTGTGCTGTCGCCGGGCGCCGGCCGACCTTGAGGAGCGCTGGCGTGAACAGTCCTGGCCGAACGTCAAGACCCCGCGCACGCTGCTCGCGACGTTGCCGACCGGGGCGTTCCCGGGGGTCGACACGACGGACGTGTACGAATTCCTGGAGGCGCACGCGCCGCGCTGATCTGGCCGGGCACGGAGCGGTCCACACCTCGTACTGCGTGAGACCACATATCGCAGCTGGTGTCTCACGCAACGAGCGATGTCTTCGCGGCATCCCCGCTCAGTCGCGGGCGGTCTGCAGCGCCGCCCACAGCTCGGCGCGGGCGGGGAACGAACTCAGATCGAGGTTCAGAAGCCCGGCCGCCTGGGTGATCCGTGACCTGAGCGTGTGACGGTGGATGCCGAGAGCCACGGCCGCCGATTCGTAGCGCGCATCGTGCTCGAGCCAGATCCGCAGCGAGTGCTCCAGCTCGGAGTGCGCACGGATCGGCGCGAGCCGTGAGTCCGCGACCAGTCGAGCCTCATCCGTGGCGAAGGCGGTGAGGATGCTGGATGCCACGGTGTCCACGTAGCGCACCGCCCCCTGATCGTTGTGTCTGAGCGCCACGACGGCCTGGGCGTGCGCCTTGGAGAAGGCCCCGTACCCCTCCGGCTCCGAGACTCCGAGGCGGATGCCGAAACGCGTCGCGACCTCGTCGAACAGGCCCTCATCGCCGGCGGAGACGCAGATCGTCAGCCCCTCGTCCGACGAGGCGGCGAACACTGCAGTGCCGTGCTCGGTCTGCCAGCGATCCCACCACTCGGCGATCGCATCCGCAGGGGCATCGGCATCCGCCACGGCAATGACCACGGGGGAGACCGGAAGCGAGCCGAGCACGCGACGCGCGAGGGTCGGATCGTCGAGAAGCAGCGAGGCGAGCACCTGAGAGCGCAACCGCCGCCGGCCGCGCTCGAGCTGGTCGTTCTGCTCGAGAGCGAGCCCGGCCATCGCGATCACCGATGTCACGACCGCACGCGCTTCGGGATCGAGCGAGGCCGTCCCGACGGCGATCACACCACGCAGGTGACCGCTGCGGCCCAGGGTGAAGAGCGTGAACGACTCCGATCCGAGCGTCAGCGACTGTCCGGCCTGCCCACCCCTGGTGATCAACTCGGTGGCGCGCAGCGAGAGGTCGGCCACGTCGTGGGCGGGCAGCCTGTCGTGCGGATGCTCGTGCACCAGCGCGCCGGTCGCATCGAACATCCCCACCCATCGCTCTAGCCGGCGCGCCAGCTCGGACAGCGTGGATTCCAGCCCCCGAGGCCGCAGCGCCGCGCGTGCGAGTGCCCGCTGCGTCTCCAGTGCCCACGTGCGCCTGGCATACGCCTGCGCGGCGATCGCCTCGGAATGCGCTCGGGCGACGGCGATGAAGGGCGTGTCGTACGGCACCTCGAACAGCGGGATGCCAGTGGCCTCGCACGCGTCCACCAATTGCTCGGGTATCGCGGAGCGCGTTCCGCTCGTGCCGAAGCCGATCCCGGTGCCGAACCCCAGCCCGACGACGCCGCGAGCGGCGAGGCGATCGACGTACGCGCCGATGCCGGCGTCGTCCTGCCCCTCGAGCTGCGCCCCGGTCGTCAGAAGCGCGAGGTCGTCGGCGAGGAACGGCGTGGGGTCGGCGAGATCCGAGGAGTGCACCCAGCGCATCGGCCGATCGAGTGCGCGTGCGCGCAGCGCGCTCTCGGCGGAGACGAGACGCAGCCCGAGATCGCGACGTCGCAGCAGCGCGCGCAGCGTCGGCTGGTCCATGAGCTACTCCGTTGTACAAGTGGGTGAACAATTGTTCAAGATTGTACAGACGGGCGAGTGCGACGAGGTGCCGAGGCGGCATACGCTCACGAACATGGCACTTCTCGATGCAGAGACCGAACACCGGATTCAGGGCGGCCCCGAGCTCCCGCAGCAGCGGCGACTCGTCACCGATCTCCCCGGACCGCGCTCGGCCGCGATCCTCGCCCGCAAGGCCGATGCGGTTCCGGCCGGCGTCGGACACACGGTGCCGGTCGCCGCCGTGGCAGCCGGCGGGGGAGTCGTGGTGGATGCCGACGGCAACTCGCTCATCGATCTCGGCAGCGGCATCGCCGTGACCACGGTGGGCAACGCGCATCCGAAGATCGTCGCCGCCGTCGCGGCGCAGGCGGCGCAGTTCACGCACACCTGCTTCATGATCTCGCCGTACGAGTCGTACATCGAGGTCGCGGAAGCGCTCAACCGACTCACTCCTGGCGAATTCGCCAAGAAGACCGCGCTGTTCAACTCGGGAGCCGAGGCCGTCGAGAACGCGATCAAGATCGCCCGCAAGCACACCGGCCGCTCCGCCGTCGTCGCCTTCGACCACGGCTATCACGGTCGCACCAACCTCACGATGGCGCTTACCGCCAAGTCGATGCCGTACAAGAGCGGCTTCGGCCCGTTCGCCCCTGAGGTGTACCGCGCGCCGATGTCGTACCCGTTCCGCGACGGACTCACCGGGCCGGATGCCGCCGCCCGCGCGATCTCGCAGATGGAGAAGCAGGTCGGGGCGAACAACCTCGCCGCAATCGTCATCGAGCCGATCCAGGGCGAGGGCGGCTTCATCGTCCCCGCGGACGGATTCCTGCCCGCGCTCGCCGACTGGTGTCGCGCGAACGGCGTGGTCTTCATCGCGGACGAGGTGCAGACCGGGTTCGCCCGCACCGGTCACATGTTCGCCAGCGAGATCTTCGGCATCGTGCCCGACCTCATCACGACGGCGAAGGGCATCGCAGGCGGCCTGCCGCTCGCCGCCGTCACCGGCCGCGCCGAGATCATGGACGCCTCGCACGCCGGAGGACTCGGGGGCACGTACGGAGGCAACCCGATCGCGTGCGCCGCAGCGCTCGCCGCGATCGACGTCTTCGAGAACGACGGCGTGATCGAGCGCGCCGAGCAGATCGGGTCGATCCTCACCGAGCGGCTCAGCGCCATGCAGTCGCAGGATCCGCGCATCGGCGATGTCCGTGGGCACGGTGCGATGATCGCGGCCGAGTTCGTGGACCCCGAGACGAATGCCCCGGATGCCGCACTCACCGCCGCGGTCGCCAAGGCGGCCATCGCGCAGGGCGTGATCGTGCTCACCTGCGGAACGTACGGCAACGTCATCCGCTTCCTGCCACCCCTGTCCATCGGCGACGACCTGCTGGTCGAAGGGCTCGACGTCGTCGCGGAGGCGCTCGCCGCCGCATAGAACGTCCGGTCGCGATCCGTATCGGGGGATTTCGGATCGCGACCGGCGCCTGTCACACACACCGCTGAAACGACGAAGGAGTTGCTGATGGCTGAGATCACACGGGACGTGCTCATCGTGGGTGCCGGAGCGGCCGGGCTCACCGCCGCCAACGACCTGCGCAAGGCAGGCCTCTCCGTCGCCGTGCTGGAGGCGCGTGACCGCGTCGGCGGGCGGCTGTGGACCGACGTCATCGACGGCGCGATGCTCGAGATCGGCGGCCAATGGGTCTCGCCGGATCAGGATGCGCTGAAGGACGCGCTCGAAGAGCTCGGCCTGTCCACCTACAGCCGCTATCGCGAGGGCGAGAGCGTCTACATCGGGCCCTCGGGAGAGCTCACTCGCTTCACGGGCGACATCTTCCCCGTCGCTCCCGCGACCGAGAAGATCATGGTCGATCTGATCGAGAGGCTCGACGCCATGGTCGCCGAGATCGATCCCGACCGGCCATGGGCTCATCCCGATGCCGAGGCGCTCGACGAGGTCTCGTTCGAACAGTGGCTCGCGGTGCAGACCGACGATCAGGAGGCGCGCGACAACATCGCCCTCTTCATCGCCGGCGCCATGCTCACCAAGCCCGCCCACGCATTCTCCACTCTGCAGGCGCTGCTGATGGCGGCATCCGCCGGCAGTTTCTCGAATCTCGTCGACGCCGACTTCATCCTCGATGAGCGCGTCGTCGGCGGCCTGCAGCAGGTGCCGCTGCTGCTCGCGGAGCGCCTCGGCGACGATGTGCTGCTGAACCAGCCGGTGCGGTCGCTGGAATGGGGCGATGCAGGCGTGACTGCCACCACGGATGATCTGACGGTCAGGGCGCGCTTCGCGATCCTCGCCCACGCGCCCGTGCTCTACAACCGCATATCGTTCGTGCCGCCGATGCCGCGCAGGCAGCACCAGCTGCACCAGCACCTCTCGATGGGTTTCGTCATCAAGGTGCACGCCGTCTACGACCGTCCGTTCTGGCGCGAACAGGGTCTCAGCGGCACCGCGTTCAGTCCGTACGAGCTCTCGCACGAGGCGTACGACAACACCAATCACGGCGATGAGCGCGGAACGCTCGTCGGCTTCGTCTCCGACAAGCACGCAGACGGGGTGTTCGAGCTCAGCGCGGAAGAGCGCAAGGAGCGCATCCTCGAATCCCTCTCGCACTACTACGGCCCGGAGGCGAAGAACCCGGTCGTGTACTACGAGAGCGACTGGGGGAGCGAGGAGTGGACGCGCGGCGCGTACGCCGCGAGCTTCGACCTCGGCGGCCTGCACCGCTACGGCAAAGACCTGCGCACCCCCGTCGGCCCGATCCACTTCGCATGCAGCGATCTCGCCGGCGCCGGATACCAGCACGTCGACGGAGCGATCCGCATGGGGCACCTGGTCGCCTCCGACATCGTGGAAGCGAGCCGGTCCACCAGCGCAGCGGCAGGGAGCGCGCACACCAGCGCAGCGGCCGGGAGCGCGCAATGAGCGGCGCGATCGTCGTCGGGTACACCGCGACGGATGCCGGAGCCGACGCCGCTGCTCTGGGCGCACGCCTGGCGCGAAGCCTCGGCGCCCGGCTGCATCTGGTCATCGTGCTGCCCTCTGAGGGCACGCGCAGCGCGGCCGTTCCGCCGGAGCGCGCCTATGAGGACGTGATCCGCGCGCAGGGCAAGAGATGGCTCGCGGATGCGATGACCCACCTGCCGCAGGAGCTCACCCGCAGCGGACACGTCCGCCTCGGAGAATCCTTCGCCGAAGGTCTGATCGCCGCGGGTGAGGAGTTCGGCGCCCGACTGATCGTCGTCGGCGCCGCCGAGGGCGCGGGCTTCGGCCGGCACCGCCTCGGTGGTGTGGCATCCGCTCTCGTGCACTCCTCGCCGATTCCGGTGGCGCTCGCGCCGGCCGGGACCGCGCAGGAGACGGTCGACGTCGTCCCGCGCATCACGGCGGCGCTCGGCACGCGCGCCGGGGCCGATGTCCTGCTCGACGAGGCCGTGGCGATGGCGACCGACAGCAGCACTCCGCTGCGCCTCGTGTCGCTGGTGCCGTTCGATGTCCCACCCGGACTCGACACCGGCGCGATCCGAGTCGTCGCCGGCGGCCACGCCGATGAGGTGTTGGCCGCGGCCAAGGAGGCTCTGCCGCAGGACGTCGAGGTATCGGCCGAGCAGGCACCGGGAGACAGCGTCGAGGATGCCGTCACCCACTTGTCGTGGTTGTCCGGCGAGGTCATCCTCGTCGGCTCCAGCCGCCTCGCGCAGCCGCGCAGGCTGTTCCTCGGGTCCACGGCGGCGAAGATGCTGCGCGTGCTTCCCGTTCCCATGATCGTCGTGCCACGCACCCGCACAGGTGACCAGGTCGAAGGAGACCTCGCATGAGCACCACACCTCCCGTCACAGCACCCGAGCCCGCCCCCGTCACCGGAGGCCTCTCGCAGAAGGGGCTGAGCGCCGGAACCGTCGGCCTCATCGGCGCCGTCGTCATCGGCATCTCCTGCATCGCGCCGGCGTACACACTCACCGCAGCGCTCGGCCCGACGGTGTCCGAAGTCGGCTTCCAGGTGCCGGCCATCATCCTGATCGGCTTCATCCCGATGCTCCTGGTGGCCTTCGGGTACCGCGAGCTCAACCGCTCGATGCCCGACTCCGGCACCTCGTTCACCTGGGCCGCACGTGCATTCGGCCCGTGGGTGGGATGGATGG
Organism: Microbacterium murale; assembly: GCF_014635185.1. Classification (GTDB taxonomy): domain Bacteria; phylum Actinomycetota; class Actinomycetes; order Actinomycetales; family Microbacteriaceae; genus Microbacterium; species Microbacterium murale. The sequence goes on along the minus strand of NZ_BMCM01000001.1, from coordinate 15,652 downwards.
CCGGCTGGGGCCTGATCGCCGCGACCATCCTGGTGCTGTCGAATCTCGCCGGCATCGCCGTGGAGTTCCTGTTCCTGCTGATCGACCAGATCGCGGGCAGCCCGGGGACGATCGCCGAGCTCGCCTTCAACCCGTTCATCAACGTCGCGGTCTGCCTGCTGTTCATGCTCGGAGCGACGCTCGTGTCCTATCGCGACATGCAGACCACGCAGAAGCTGCAGTACTACCTCGTCGGCTTCCAGCTGCTCGTGCTGCTGGTCTTCTCGATCACCGCGTTCGTGCAGGTCGCACAGGGCAATGCGTTCGACGCGAGTCCTATCGAACTGAGCTGGTTCAACCCGTTCGCCGTCGGTTCAGTCGGGGCGATCGTCGCCGGGCTCTCGCTGTCGATCTTCATCTTCTGGGGGTGGGACGTCACCCTCACGATGAACGAGGAGACGAAGAACCCCGAGAAGACGCCGGGTCGAGCGGCGACCCTCACCGTCATCACGATCGTCGTCCTCTACCTGCTGCTCTCGATCGCTCTGCTGTCGTTCGCAGGCATCGGCACCGGTGCGCTGGGGCTCGGCAACGAAGACATCCAGAGCAACGTCTTCTTCTACCTTTCAGGACCCATCCTCGGCCCGCTCGCCTTCCTCGTCTCGCTCGCCGTGCTCACGAGCTCGGCCTCGTCGTTGCAGTCGACGTTCGTCTCCCCGGCGCGCACCCTGCTCGCGATGGGGCACTACGGCGCTCTGCCCTCGCAGTTCGCCAAGGTCAGCCCGCGGTTCTTCACGCCCGGGTACGCGACGATCATCGCCGCGGTCGTGGCATCCGCCTTCTACGCCGTCATGCGCTTCATCAGCGAGGACGTGCTGTGGGACACCATCACGGCGCTCGGCATGATGATCTGCTTCTACTACGGCATCACCGCGTTCGCCTGCGTCTGGTACTTCCGCAAGCAGTGGTTCGACTCCGCGCGCACGTTCTTCTTCACGCTGCTGTTCCCCCTGGTCGGCGGCATCATCCTCGCCGCCCTGTTCGTGATGACTCTCGTCGACAGCATGAACCCCGACTACGGCAGCGGATCGAACATCGCCGGCGTCGGCCTGGTGTTCATCCTCGGCGTCACCGTGATCGTGGTCGGCATCGTCATCATGATCTGGCAGGCGATCAAACGCCCCGCCTTCTTCCGCGGCGAGACCCTCTCCATCGACGCTCCGCCCAGCCTGCGTCGCCGCTGACAACTCCCTCACACAGAAAGAGAGCACGATGACAACCGCACCTGACGAGAAAGCCCTCCTGGACCGCGTCCCCTCGGGACTCTTCATCGGCGGCCAGTGGGTGGATGCCTCCGGCGGGCGCACGTTCGACGTGCGAGACCCCGCGACCAACGCCGTGATCCACTCCATCGCCGATGCGACGCCGGACGACGGCATCCGTGCCCTCGATGCCGCCGTCGAGGCGCAGGAATCCTGGGCCGCGACGCCCGCACGCACCCGCAGCGACATCCTGCGCCGGACCTTCGACCTCGTGCAGGAGCACAAGGAGGATCTGGCACTGCTGATGACCCTCGAGATGGGCAAGCCGCTCGCGGAGTCGCGCGGCGAGGTCGTCTACGGCGGGGAGTTCCTGCGGTGGTTCAGCGAAGAGGCCGTGCGCATCTCCGGCCGGTACGGATCCAACCCCGAGGGCACAGGGCGCATGGTCGTCTCGCAGCGTCCGGTCGGGCCCTCGTTCTTCATCACGCCGTGGAACTTCCCGTTCGCGATGGCGACGCGCAAGATCGCGCCGGCGCTCGCCGCAGGATGCACCGTGGTGATCAAGCCCCCGGCACTCACGCCGCTGACGACGATGTTCTTCGTCACGCTGCTGGAGGAGGCGGGTCTTCCCGCCGGGGTTGTCAACGTCGTGCAGACGTCGTCGTCGTCCAAGCTGTCGGCTCCGATCATCGCCGACCCCCGGCTGCGCAAGTTGTCCTTCACGGGATCGACCGAGGTGGGACGCAAGCTCATCGCCCAGGCCGCAGAGGGTGTTCTTCGCGTGTCGATGGAGCTCGGCGGCAACGCCCCGTTCGTGGTGTTCGATGATGCAGACCTCGACAAGGCGGTCGACGGCGCCATGCTCGCCAAATTCCGCAACATCGGCCAGGCATGCACGGCGGCGAACCGGTTCATCGTGCACGCGGATGTGGCCGAGGAGTTCGCGCGCCGGGTCACGGAGCGCGTCCAGGCGATGAAGATCGGACGCGGCACCGAGGACGGCGTCACGATCGGGCCCCTCATCGATGCGGATGCCGTGTCGAAAGCATCCGAACTCGTCGAGGACGCCGTCGGGCGGGGAGCGAGCCTGCTCGCCGGAGGCCATGCGATCGACGGCGATGGCACCTTCTTCGAGCCGACCGTCATCACCGACGTCGCAAAGGGCAGCGACATCCTCCGCGAGGAGATCTTCGGACCCGTCCTCGCGATCGCCACCTTCACCGACGAGGCCGAGGGTGTGCGCCTCGCGAACGACACCGAGTACGGGCTCGTGTCGTACGTCTTCACGGAAGACCTCGCACGCGGCCACCGGATGATCGACGCGCTCGAGACCGGCATGATGGGTCTCAACGTGGGCGTCGTCTCCAACGCCGCAGCCCCGTTCGGCGGCGTGAAGCAGTCGGGCATCGGCCGCGAGGGCGGCCTCGAGGGCATCCACGAGTACCTGTCCACGAAGTACACGCTGATCCCGAACTGAACACTGCGAAGACGACTGAGAGGACCGATCATGACCGACTACGCCGTCGTCAACCCGGCCACGGGCGAGACGCTCACCACGTACGACACGTTCACCGATGCGCAGATCGAGGAGACGCTCGCCGCCGCGGATGCAGCGCACCGCGACTGGTCGCGTTCATCGACGGTCGCCGAGCGCGCGGCGCTGGTGCGGCGTGCGGCGGAGCTCCACCGCGAGCGGCGCGAGGAGCTCGCCGACATCTTCGTGCGTGAGATGGGCAAGCCCCGCGAGGCAGCGCTCGGCGAGGTCGATTTCGCCGCCGACATCGCCGAGTACTACGCCGACCAGGCGGAGTCGATCATGGCCGACCAGCCGATCGCGATCCTGGGGGAGGGGTCGGCGATCATCCGGCGCGACTCGCTGGGGCCGCTGCTGGGCATCATGCCGTGGAACTTCCCTGCGTATCAGATCGTCCGCTTCGCCGCCCCCAACCTCATCGTCGGCAACACGATCCTCCTCAAGCCCGCACCGCAGTGCCCCGAGTCGTCGAACGCGATCGCCGACATCTACCGTGCGGCGGGGTTCCCCGACGGCGCCTACCAGAACGTGCTCGCCACGAACGAGCAGATCGCCGGCATCATCGCCGACCCGCGCGTGCAGGGCGTCTCGCTCACCGGGTCCGAACGCGCGGGCGCTGCCGTCGCCGAGGTCGCAGGACGCAATCTCAAGAAGGTCGCGCTGGAGCTCGGCGGCTCAGACCCCTTCATCGTGCTCTCCACCGACGACATGGATGCCACGGTGCAGGCCGGCGTCGACGCACGCCTGGACAACAACGGCCAGGCCTGCAACGGCGCTAAGCGCTTCATCATCGTGGACGGGCTGTACGACGAGTTCGTGGAGAAGTTCGTCGCGCGCATGTCGATCGTGCCCGCGACCGATCCGATGCAGGATGACACCGTGCTCGGCCCGCTCGCGTCGCTCGCGGCGGCGGAGCAGCTGCAGAAGCAAGTCGACGGCGCTGTCGGGCAGGGCGCGACTCTGCTCACCGGCGGCACCCGCGACGGCGCGTTCTTCGCACCAACAGTGCTCGCCGATGTCACACCCGAGATGAACGTCTACCGCGAGGAGCTGTTCGGCCCCGCCGCCGTCGTGTATCGGGTGGCGGACGAGGATGCGGCTGTGGAACTGGCCAACGACACCACCTTCGGACTCGGGTCGTATCTCTTCACCACAGATGCGGAGCAGGCGGAGCGGGTCGCGGATCGGATCGAGGCGGGCATGGTCTACGTGAACCTCGTGCTCGCCGACAGTCCGGAGTTGCCGTTCGGCGGCGTCAAGCGCAGCGGTACCTCGCGTGAGCTCGGTCATCTCGCAGCCGATGAATTCGTCAACAGGAAGCTCATCCGCACCGCATAGGAGTGGAATCTGCGGAGGCATCCGTGCGCGCTACCGTGGACGCATGAAGGTCGAACGAGTCTCCCGCACGCAATCCGTGGTGGACGGGCTGCTCGATGAGATCATCGCCGGGCGGCTCGTCGCCGGCGAGACCCTCCCCGCAGAGGCCGATCTCGCCATGCTGCTCGGCGTCTCGCGGCTCACGCTGCGCGAGGGAGTGCGGCTGCTGCAGGCGCAGGGCGTCATCGTCCCGGTACCGGGCAGCCGGCACCGGATCGCGCCGGTCGAGGAATGGACCGGGCTCGAAGCGGTCGTGCGATTGGCTCGCAGCGGGGGAGCGCGGCGGCGCTCATCGCTCGACCTGATCGACATGCGCGTCATGTTCGAGACCGGCGCGGCCGAGCTCGCCGCTCCGCGCTGCACCGACGACCACATCGCGCAGCTCGAGTCGATGCTCGCGCTGATGCGCGCGGCGCACGACAACGGCGACGTCCCGGGATTCGTGGACGCCGACCTCGCATTCCACGACGTGATCTTCGCCGCTGCGGACAACCGCATCCTCGTCGCATCCGTTCGTCCGCTCACCACGATGCTGCAGGACTCGCGCACCGAGACGAGCTCGGTCCGCGACATCCGCGAGCACGCGATCGCCGAGCATGCTGCCGTGCTCGAGGCGATGCGCACGCGTTCTGCGGATGCCGCGCGCGAGGCGATGGCGAGTCACATGCGTCAGACCCGCGACGACCTGCTGCACTACGTGCTGGGCGAGTAGCAACAGCGATTTTGCAGACCGGCGAACTGCGCGTAACCTCGTTATCTGATATCGGATAGCATCACCGATCCTCTCTTACGAACCCGCAGCAGACCCTCTGAACGAAGGAGTTCCCATGCACGTCGATGCGCTTCTCGCCCCTCTGCCGGCCCCCGTCGAGATCGACGCCGCCGAGGTGCGCGCGGCTCTCGATCCTCGGGAAGTGCTGGTCGTCCTGGACGACGACCCGACCGGAACGCAGTCGGTCTCGGGTCTTCCGGTGCTCACCCGCTGGGATTTCGAGGATCTCGCCGGCGCGTTCGCCACCGGAGCTCCGGCCATCTACGTGCTGACGAACACCCGATCGCTCGACGAGCACACCGCCGCGGCGCGAAACCGCGAGGTCGTCGCGGTGACTCTGGCCGCGGCATCCGAGGCCGATCGTCGAGTGACGTTCGTCTCGCGGAGCGATTCGACGCTCCGCGGCCACTTCCCGCTCGAGACGGATGTGCTCTCGCAGGAGATCGTCGCGCATGGCGCCGCCGCTCCCGAACTCGTCCTGATCATCCCCGCCTTCCCGGATGCCGGTCGCATCACCGTCGACTCGGTCCACTACTGGGTCACCGACGGCGAGGCGACACCGGTCGGCGAGACTCCGTTCGCCGCCGACGCCACGTTCGGATTCGCCTCGTCCGATCTGCGCGAGTGGGTCGCCGAGAAGACCGAGGGCCGCATCGCTGCCGATCAGGTGGCAGCCCTCACGATCGACATCGTCCGATCGGGCGTCGATCGTGTCGTGTCCTTCCTCCGCGACGTACCGGCAGGGTCGGTCGTCGTGGTCGACGTCGTCGATGAGACCGACATGCGCGTCGTCGCACTCGCTCTGCACCGCATGCGCGATCGCGAGGTGCTGCTGCGTGTCGGCCCGCCGTACGTGCGTGCGCACATCGGACAGGACATCGCCCAGCCCGTCGCGGCCGCAGACATCCCCTTCGCCTATGACCGGGGCGGACTCGTCGTGGTCGGCAGCCACGTGCCGCTCACGACGCAACAACTCGCCGAACTGCGAAGGCAGCGGCCGGACACCGTCACGATCGAGCTCGACGTGCGTCAGCTGATCGATGAGCGCCGTGAAGCGCATCTCGATGCCCAGGCGGATGCCGTGGCCGCGGCTCTCGCGACCGGTTCGGTCATCGTGCACACCACGCGGGAGCTGGTCACGGGCGCCGACGGCGACGAGAGCCTCGACATCGCCCGCAAGGTCTCCAGCGGAGTCGTCGAGCTGGTGCGCCGAGTGCTCGCGATCGCACCGCCACGATTCGTGATCGCGAAGGGCGGCATCACATCGAGCGATGTCGCGAGCGAAGCTCTCGAGATCCGCCGTGCCACCGTGCTCGGGCCGATGCTGCCCGGCATCGTGTCGCTGTGGCAGCCCGAGACCGGCCCAGCGGTCGGCATCCCCTACATCGTCTTCGCCGGCAACGTCGGCGACACGGATTCGCTGGCCCGCGTCGTCTCGACGCTCGCCGACGCCAACTGAAAGGAAGAAGATGACCTCCACCGTCGCCGTCATCGGGCTGGGAGCCATGGGCCTCCCGATGGCCACCCGCCTCGCCGAGCGCTTCGATGTGCGCGGCTTCGACATCGCGGCCGAGCGCATGGCACTGGCCGCTGAGAAGGGCGTCACGCCGGCGGATTCCGCCGCAGATGCTGTCGCCGATGCCCAGGCCGTTCTCGTGGCCGTTCGCACCGGGGAGCAGCTGAACGGGCTGCTGTTCGGCAAGACGGGCCTCGCCTCGCACCTGGCCGACGGCGCAGTCGTCATCCTCACCAGCACCGTCGGCACCGACGGCATCGCCGACATCGCCGAACGACTTGCCGAGCACAGCGCCGAGCTCGTGGACGCTCCGCTGTCCGGGGGACCGGTGCGCGCAGGCGAGGGCGATCTGCTGATCGTCGTCGGAGCGACCGCGGCCGCGCTGGAGATCGCCCGCCCCGTGCTGGAGCAGCTCGCCTCCACACTTTCGATCGTCGGCGACAAGCCCGGCGACGGCCAGGCGCTGAAGACCGTCAACCAGCTGCTGTGCGGCGTGCACATCGCCGCCGCTGCCGAGGCGCTGGCACTTGCCGACGCCCTCGGCCTCGACCGTGAGAAGACCCTCGAGGCGCTCACGGCGGGTGCCGCGAACTCGTTCATGCTGGGCAACCGCGGTCCGCGTGCGCTGCAGGCGTACGACGAGGACGGCGCCGAGGTGCTCAGCCGCCTCGACATCTTCGTCAAGGACATGGGCATCGTGGGAAACGCGGCACGTGCCGCGCACCTCTCGACTCCGGTCGCGAACGCCGCCGAGCAGCTGTTCCTGCTCGGCGAGGCACAGGGCCTCGGTGCACGCGACGACTCCGCCGTGATCCGTGTGATCGCGCCCGAGCGCCTTTCCTGACCCCATCCCAGACCGCCCGACCCTCTACCTCGGCGCGCTCACGCGCGCCCGAGAACTGAAAGAAGAGATCCAGTGACGCTCCCTCTTCCCGCGCTGATCGCGATCGGAATCGCCGGCCTCGCCCTGCTGCTCCTGCTGATCATCCGCTTCAAGATGCAGGCCTTCTACGCCCTGATCCTCGTCTCGATCGTCGTCGGCCTCGCCGCCGGTCTTCCGATGACGAACATCACGGCGGACGACGGCACCGTCGAACAGCTCGGCATCATCCAGGCGATCATCGCCGGTGTCGGCGGAACCCTCGGCTCCGTCGCCGTACTCGTCGCCCTCGGCTCGATGCTCGGCAAGATCATCGAGCTCTCCGGGGGCGCAGAGTCTCTCGCCGGCAAGTTCACGAAGTGGCTCGGTCCGAAGCGGGTCGGCGTCGCTCTGGTGATCGCCGCCGCGATCCTCGCCATCCCGGTGTTCTTCGACGCGGGCTTCATCATCCTCGTGCCGATCATCTTCGCCTTCTCGAAGGTCGCAGGGCTCAACCCCATCAAGTTCGGTCTCCCCGTCGCCGGCATCATGCTCGCCGTGCACGTCGCTGTCCCGCCGCACCCCGGCATCGTCGGCGGCGCGACGATCCTCGGCGCCGACATCGGCTGGGTCACGATCTTCGCGCTGCTGGTCTCGATCCCGCTTGCCGCACTGTCGTTCTGGGTCGGCAAGCTGATCAACCGCCGCGAGTTCGCCATGATCGAGGCGACCAAGCAGATGTTCGACAGCTTCGGCAACGACCAGCCCTCGGCGAATGCGGGACTGCGTGACGGAGAGAAGGCGCCCAGTGCCTTCACCGTGCTCGGCCTGATCCTGCTGCCGCTCGTGCTCATCATGCTCGGCACGGCTGTCGCCCCCGCATTCGAGGCCGGCAGCTTCTGGAACACCTTCCTGTCGATGATCGGCCAGCCGATCTTCGCTCTCATGGTCGCGATCGCCGCGGCGATGTTCTTCCTCGGCGTGCGCCGTGGATGGTCGGCTGCGAAGCTCGGTGAGGTCATGGAGTCCGCGCTGCCCGCAGCCGCCGTCATCATCCTCGTGACCGGTGCCGGTGGCGCGTTCGGAAAGATCCTGACCGAGACCGGCATCGGCGGTGCGGTTGCCGAGGTGCTCGCCGGATCGGGCATGCCGCTCCTGCTCGCCGCGTTCCTCATCTCGCTCATCATGCGCGCCGCGCAGGGCTCGGCCACCGTCGCCATCACGACGACGGCGGGCCTGCTGCTGCCTTCGGTCGCAGTGCTCGGCCTCGACACCATCCACATCGCCCTCGTCGCGGTCGCGATCGGATACGGCGCTCTGGGGCTCAGCCACGTCAACGACTCCGGCTTCTGGGTCGTCACCCGCTACCTCGGACTCTCGGTGAAGGACGGCCTTCGCACGTGGACGCCGTTGACGACCGTGCTCGGCGTGGCCGGGTTCCTTCTCACCTGGATCCTGTACGCCGCGATCCCGATCAGCTGACGATCATCGAGCGATGAGGCCCTCGGCATCCGGAGACGGATGCCGAGGGCCTCGCCCTGCATACGAGCAGTCAGGCGTAGCGTTGAGTCATGGTCACTGTCGCTGAGAACATGGTCCGCACGCTTCGAGCCAACGGAATCGAGCGGGTCTACGGCATCCCGGGTGATTCGCTCAACGGATTCACCGATGCGCTGCGTAAAGACGGCACGATCCGCTGGCTGCATGTGCGCCATGAGGAGTCCGCGGCCTTCGCGGCTGCTGCCGACGCAGCGATCACCGGCGACCTCGCCGTCGTCGCCGGCTCCTGTGGCCCAGGCAACCTGCACCTGATCAACGGACTGTTCGACGCCAACCGGTCCCGCGTGCCCGTGCTGGCGATCGCGGCGCACATCCCGACCAGCGAGATCGGGACCGGGTACTTCCAGGAGACACATCCGCAGGAGCTGTTCCGCGAGTGCAGCGTCTACGTCGAGTACGTCGCCGACCCAGTGCAGATGCCCCGCATCCTGGAGATCGCGATGCGCGAGGCCATCGAGAAGCGCGGCGTCGCCGTGATCGTGATACCCGGCGAGGTCGCGCTCGCAGATGTCCCCGACGATCGCGCCGTCGTCATCGAGCGCGCGCATCCGATCGTCGTTCCGAACCCGACCGAGCTCGAGAGGGCGGCGCAGCTGCTGAACGCGGCCAAGAAGGTGACGATTCTCGCCGGTGCGGGCGTCGAGGGAGCCCATGATGAGGTCGTCGCTCTCGCTGACCGCCTCGGCGCACCCATCGTGCATGCCCTCCGCGGCAAGGAGTACATCGAGTACGACAACCCGTTCGACGTCGGCATGACGGGCCTGCTCGGGTTCGCCTCTGGCTTCCGAGCCATGGAGTCGGCTGACACGCTGCTGGTGTTGGGTTCCGACTTCCCTTACCCGCAGTTCTATCCCGAAGACGCCACCACTATCCAGGTCGACATCCGGGGCTCGCAGCTCGGCAAACGGCATCCGCTCGATCTCGGCCTCGTCGGCGACGTCAAGGCGACCGCCGATGCACTCCTCCCGCGGATCGCCGAGAAGTCGGATCGTTCCCACCTCGACGACGCCGTCGCGCACTACCGCAAGACGCGGGCGAAGCTCGACGAACTGGCCGTGCCCACGAAGGGTGAGAAGCCGATCCACCCGCAGTACCTCGCCCGACTCCTCGACGAGGCGGCAAGCGATGACGCGATCTTCACCGCCGACGTCGGCTCGCCGACGGTGTGGGCGGCGCGCTACCTCACGATGAACGGACGGCGCCGCCTGATCGGCTCGTTCACCCACGGCTCGATGGCGAACGCGCTCATGCACGGCATCGGCGCGCAGACCGCGCAGCCGGAGCGGCAGGTGGTCGCGCTGGCGGGGGACGGGGGACTCGCGATGATGCTGGGCGAACTCATCACGCTCACGCAGAACCGCCTGCCGGTGAAGACGATCGTGGTGAACAACTCGTCGCTCAACTTCGTGGAACTCGAGATGAAGGCGGCAGGCTTCGTCACATACGCGACCGACCTCGAGAATCCGAACTTCGCGGCCGTCGCCGAGGCTCTCGGCATCTTCGCGCGGCGCGTGGAGCGCAGTGAGGATCTTCCGGATGCCGTGCGCGAGGTTCTCGCTCATGATGGGCCGGCGCTGCTCGACGTCGTCACCGAGCGACAGGAGCTGTCCATGCCGCCGGCGATCACCGCCGAGCAGGTCAAGGGCTTCGCCCTCTACGCGATCCGCACTGTCATGTCCGGCCGTGGCGATGAACTGCTCGATCTCGCCAGGGCGAACTGGCGGCAGCTGTTCTGACGAGGTGCGGCCCCTGAGCCTGTCGAAGGGCCGCTGTTCGCCGGGGCGGACAGCATGCCCTACACTGGAGAGGCAGTTGTCTGCATTCTTTTTCCATGCCCGCGGGTGCGGATGGGATGCGGATCCAGGGGCCTCATGGTCTCTAGGGCGGTAGCTCAATTGGCAGAGCAGCGGTCTCCAAAACCGCAGGTTGCAGGTTCGATTCCTGTCCGCCCTGCGCGTCAGCGCCACGCTGGCACACGAAAGGTACATTCAGGATGGATCAGGACGAACCGCGCGGCGATGTCGTCGCGGCAGGCGGCGCCGCCAGTGTGAAGAAGCTCGGCTTTTTCGGACGGATCGCGCTGTTCTTCCGTCAGGTCATCGGCGAGCTTCGCAAGGTCGTCACACCCACGCGCAAGGAACTGTTCAAGTTCACCGGCGTCGTGCTGGTCTTCGTGGCGATCATGATGGCTCTGGTCTACGGCCTGGACACCGCCTTCTCGTGGCTGACGGCCCAGGTCTTCGGGGTGCCGCAGTAAGCGTCATCCCCGCGGCCAGTGCCGCAATGATTGGAAAGAAACAACGTGTCTGAACGATATTCCGACGACGCCGACTGGGCGACAGCTGCGGAGCAGTCCAGTGAGGACGACGAGGCGCAGGAGGGCAACGTGCTCTCCGCTGAAGAGAAGTCGGCTTCGGCTGCCGAGCATGTCGCTGTGCACATCGAAGCCGACGCGGATGACTCGAACGAAGAAGGCACGGAAGACATCGACATCGACGACCCGGAGGCGGACGCGATCGTGAACGACGCTCTCAACCTGGACGAAGCGGCAGAATCCGAAGCTGCCGCTGAGGTCCTCAACGACGGAGCGGCCGAAGAGGCCGCAGACCTCGAGGCGGCTTCCGCTGACGAGGTCACCCCATACGACGGCCCCGACGTGAACGGCGATGAGGATGCCGTGACCGACGAGGCTGCTGACGACGCAGACGAGGACGCGGAAGAAGACCCCTACGAGGCCTTCCGCATGGATCTGCGCATGATGCCGGGCAAGTGGTACGTGATCCACTCCTACGCCGGCTTCGAGCGCAAGGTGAAGGCCAACATCGAGCAGCGCAAGTCGACGCTCGAGGTCGAGGACGACATCTACCAGATCGAGGTCCCGATGGAGGACGTCGTCGAGATCAAGAACGGCCAGCGCAAGATGGTCACGCGCGTCCGGATCCCCGGTTACGTGCTCGTGCGCATGGAGCTCAACGAAGACACCTGGTCGGTCGTCCGCCACACACCCGGCGTCACAGGCTTCGTGGGCAACGCCCACAACCCGACGCCGCTGCGTTTCGAAGAGGCCTTCAACATGCTGAAGGCGCTCGTCGAGGTCAAGGATCTCCCGACCGCGAAGAACGTCCAGTCGAAGGGCGGCATGGCTGTCGCCCGCTCGATCCCCGCTGAGGTCGACTTCGAGGTGGGCGAGACCATCACGATCAAGGAAGGCTCGTTCGCCGGCCTTCCTGGCTCGATCAGCGAGATCAAGCCCGAGAGCGGCAAGCTCACGGTGCTCGTCTCCCTCTTCGAGCGCGAGACCCCGGTCGAGCTGTCGTTCGACCAGGTCACCAAGATGAACTGACCCGCTTCCACGAAGACGGCCGTCCCTCGCGGGGCGGCCGTCTTCGTGTTCGGGGCTCAGGATTCGTGCTGCGATGCCCAGTGCGGGCTCTGGATGAGTCCGATGAGGTTGCGGAACGGATCGCTGACCGATGCCGACCACCAGCCGTCTCCGCGTTGGACGACCGGGTCGAACTCGGTCGCTCCGAGCGCGATCAGCCGGTCGAAAGCCGCCCGGATGTCGTCGACATGCATGCTCACCAATGCGCCGCCGGGCTGAACGAGCGCGGGTCGGAAGCGCGCATCCATCAACGCGAACTCGTCCTCGTCGTCGCCGAAGCGCCATTCGGCGTATTGCGCGGGTCCTTCTTCGGGGCGGACGAAGTACGGCGCAGCGTCGAACACCTTGCGGTACCACTTGATCGCGGCCGGCATGTCTTCGGCGACGACGTTGATGTTGGCCAGTCCACGGAACATGATCTTTCTCCTTCATTGCGGTTGTTTCTTCTATGCTCGACAATGAAGTGATCATCTTCTGATCACTTTAAAAAGATTCTTCGAATGAGGTGCAGATGCGCGCCGATCGCCTCATCCAGGCGCTCCTTCTGCTCCAGGGGCGACCGCAGATCACAGCCGAGCAGCTCGCCGGCGAGCTTGAGATATCTGTGCCGACTGCTCGCCGCGACCTCGAGGCGCTGGCGATGGCGGGCGTGCCGATCTATCCGACGCGCGGGCGCGGTGGCGGCTGGCGCCTGATCGGCGGCGCGCGCACCGACCTGACCGGGCTCACCGAAGGTGAGGTGACCTCGGTGCTCATCGGTCTCGCGCAGGGCGGCGCCGGTGATCCGGAGCGCATCGCGGCGGTGCGCAAACTCGTCCGCGCGATGCCGGCGCCGTTCCGCGAGGGAGCGGAGCGCGTGGCGGCAGCGACAGTGCATGACGTGCCGTGGGGACAGGAAGAGGATGCCCGAGCCGCAGCCACGGTCGAGCACCTGCAGCGTGCCATCGCACGGCGTCGGCGCGTGCGCCTGTCGTACGAGGGATCTCGCCGAGGTTCCGTTGAGCTCGTCCCGCTGGTCGTAGGAAGTCGGGGCGTGCGCTGGTACCTGCTCGCCGCGCCGCCGCGCGAGGACGCGCCGGTCGCGGATGGAGGTCGGATGCGGACATACCGAGTGGATCGGATCCGTGAACTGGAGACCCTGGATGCTCAGGGCGAGCCACCCGAAGGGTTCGATACGTCCGCGGTCTGGACAGCGATGGTCGCGCGGGTTGAGGACCTGCGAGGCACGGTGCGTGCCGTGGTGAGCGTACGCCCGTGGGCGATGAAGGCCCTGTGCGATCAGTTCGGCGCGCATGCGCATGCGCTGGACTCCCGCGCCGACGACGGCAGCCCGCTCGTCGAGGTGCACGCTCACCGCGTGGATGCACTGGCCGAACAGCTCGCCGGATGGTCGAGCGTCAGCGAGGTGATCGGGCCCGTCGAAGTGCGCGCCGCCCTGCATGCGCTGGGGGAGCAGATCGTCGAGCGGTATGCCGCGGATGACGACTGATGGCCGCATCCGCCGTGATCAGGTAGACTGACGTGGTTTGTGTGTGCACTTCGGCGCGCACGCGAACACACCACAGCCCGGAGATGCCGGGTTCGTGGGAGATCGGATGCTCCGGCATCCGTTCGATGAGAGGAATTGAAATGGCACCGAAGAAGAAGGTGACCGGCCTGATCAAGCTCCAGATCAACGCCGGCGCCGCCAACCCGGCTCCGCCGATCGGACCCGCGCTGGGTCAGCACGGCGTGAACATCATGGAGTTCTGCAAGGCGTACAACGCCGCGACCGAGTCGCAGCGCGGCAACGTCATCCCGGTGGAGATCACCGTCTACGAGGACCGCAGCTTCACGTTCGTCCTGAAGACCCCGCCGGCCGCAGAGCTGATCAAGAAGGCCGCCGGAGTGCAGAAGGCATCGGCTACGCCGCACACCGTCAAGGTCGGCAAGATCACCAAGGACCAGGTCCGCCAGATCGCCGAGACCAAGCAGGCCGACCTGAACGCGAATGACATCGAGGCCGCCTCGAAGATCATCGCGGGCACTGCCCGTTCCATGGGCATCACGGTCGAGGGCTGAGGAGAACAATCATGACTAAGTCCAAGGCTTACAACGCTGCCGTCGCGAAGATCGAGGCAGACCGTTTCTACACCCCCACCGAGGCTGTCGCTCTCGCAAAGGAGACCGGCTCGGCGAAGTTCGACTCCACCGTCGAGGTCGCGCTGAAGCTCGCCGTCGACCCGCGCAAGGCGGACCAGATGGTGCGCGGCACCGTCATCCTCCCGCACGGCACCGGCAAGACCGCCCGCGTCATCGTGTTCGCCACCGGCCCCGCGGCCGAGGCTGCGATCGCCGCAGGTGCAGATGAGGTCGGCGGCGCCGAGCTCATCGAGAAGGTCGCCGCAGGCTGGACCGACTTCGACTCGGCCGTCTCGACGCCTGAGCTCATGGGACAGGTCGGTCGACTGGGCAAGGTGCTCGGCCCCCGTGGCCTGATGCCGAACCCGAAGACCGGCACCGTGACCCCGAACACGGCCAAGGCCGTCGAGGAGATCAAGGGCGGAAAGATCGAGTTCCGCGTCGACAAGCACGCCAACGTGCATTTCGTCGTCGGCAAAGCGTCGTTCACGGCTGAGCAGCTCGATGAGAACATCGGCGCTGCCCTCGAGGAGATCGTCCGCCTGAAGCCGTCGAGCGCGAAGGGTCGCTACATCCAGAAGGGTGCAGTGTCGACGACGTTCGGTCCTGGCATCCCGCTGGACGTCAACGCCATCTGAGCATGACAAACGAAGGGCCTCTGTCGTCGCGACAGGGGCCCTTCGTCGTACCGTTCTGGCTCGCCGGCGGGCCGTCGCCCGTCGCAGGTGGCCGGGACACGCCCGGGGGACGGGCAGGATTTGCCGCATACCCGGATCCCGCGTAAGTTATTACTTGTTCGCCCCACAGGGAAGCGGAAAGGCCGGAAGGCCTCACCCCCCTCAAGCGGAAAGAACAACTCCCCGAAATCCTTCTCTCACTTGAGAGTGCGGACGCTTGCGTCTAGGATGGAGAGTCCCACCTCGTGGATCGCAGTCATCGGCTGCGCACCGGATCTCAGATCCGGGAGCGCCGATTTGACAGGCACCGCGAAGCGGGTAAGATTGAGAAGTTGCCCTTCGGGCCTGGTTGTGATGACTGGGTCGGGGGAGCGTCCGATCCTTGAGAACTCAACAGCGTGCACTTGTCAAATGCCAAATTATCCTCGTCGGTCTTCGGACTGGTGAGAATTCCTTTGGATCAAAGACCAGCCCTTCCGGGGGTTGGCATTTTAATGAAGTCAGTTTGATTCATTTCTTTGGTCAGTTCAAACTCGCTGCGATTCACCTTTTTCCGGTGGTTGTGGTTTTTTTCTTTTACGGAGAGTTTGATCCTGGCTCAGGATGAACGCTG